>NZ_FOKG01000043.1 GCF_900111885.1 Amycolatopsis marina | reverse complement strand
GGTGTCGTCCACGATCAGCACGCCGCCCGGCTCGCCGAGATGCTCGACCACGTAGTCCCGCACGTCGTCACGCACCCCGTCGATGTCCCAGTCCGCCCAGCGCAACAACCGCTGCATCCCATCCGGAGACACCTCACCGGACTGCTCCGCCAGTGTCCAGCCGTTCTTCCGCTCCAACCCCGCGACCAGCCCGGACACATACTCCCGAGCCCGGCCCCGCGGCTCCGACCGCCTGAACCGTCCCGCGATCCGATCATGAACCCGATCCAGCTGCCCCATCACCACATCGACCACCACAACGATGATCTACCACACGACGACCAACTGCCGTTGCAGTACTAGTCCGTGGTTGAGGGCCAGCAACCTCGCGGCCTCGGCGGACACGTCGACGTCGACGCTCAGCTCACCGCAGGCCCGCGCCTCGCTCAGCACCTCCGCGATCTGCCGCTCGAGCCGGTTCGGCCCCTCCACGAACGGCTGTGCCGCGAGTTCCTCATCGGACATCGCCAGAACCGCGTACGAGGTCCAGACGAGGTGGAAAATCCGGCTCTGCTCGTCGGCCGGGAGGGCTTCGGCGAGAAACGCCTCGAGAAAAGACCTGGCCGACGGCGGGTCGGCGACCTCGGCCAGACGAGCGGCCCACCGGTCGTTGCTCTGCTGCTCGAGATGGGTGAGCGCATGGTGCATGAGCTGGGCCTTGCTCTGGAAGTAGTACTGCACGAGCCGCAGTGACACGCCTGCCTCCGCGGCCACCGACCGCATGGTCACCGCGTGCAGACCCGCGCTGCCCGCGACGCGCACCAGTCCCTCCACGATCTGCCTGCGGCGTTCGGCATGGTCCACCGTCTTCGGCACTGACCGTCCTTCCTCTCATGCTTCCAATCCTTTATGATACACACGTACCATGAACGTCGAACGGGCTCGGGACCCGGGCAGTGCGCGACTGGTGCTCACCCTCGCCTGTACCGCCCAGTTCATGGTCGTTCTCGACGTCTCGGTGGTGAATGTCGCGCTTCCGTCGATCCAGCAGAGCCTGGGGTTCGACACCGCCGACCTGTCCTGGGTGGTCAACGCGTATGCGCTGGTCTTCGCCGGTTTCCTGTTGCTCGGCGGACGGCTGGCCGACCTGTTCGGCCAGCGGCGGACCGTGCTGATCGGCCTCGCGTTGTTCTCCGCGTCCAGCCTGATCGCCGGACTCGCGGAGACACCGGCCGTCCTGGTCACCGCCCGCGCGGTACAGGGTCTCGGCGCCGCGGTTCTCGCCCCCGCCAGCCTGACGATGCTCACCACCACGTTTCCCGAAGGTGCCCCACGGGTCCGGGCGCTCGCGGCCTGGACGGCCGTCGGCCTCGCGGGTGGAACGGCGGGGAACCTGATCGGCGGCGTCCTCACGACGTACCTGTCCTGGCGCTGGGTGCTGCTGATCAACGTACCGTTCGGCGCACTCGCCATCCTGCCCGCCATCCGCTTCCTCGCCACAGGCACAGGGCACCGAACGCGGAGGCTCGACCTGCCGGGAGCGATGTTGGTGACCGCGGGACTGCTGACGCTCGCCTACGGCATCGTGCGTACCCGGGAGCACGGCTGGAGCGAACCCGGCACCATCGGCGCACTGTCGCTGGGCGCCGGACTGCTGATGACGTTCGTCGTGGTCGAGACCCGGCTCGCGCCCGTCCCCCTGCTTCCGCTGCGACTGTTGCGCCTGCGAACCGTCACCGTCGGCAATATCGTGCTGGTACTGACAGGCGCGTGCCTCGTGCCCATGTGGTACTTCCTGTCACTGACGATGCAGCACGTACTGCACCTCGACGCGCTGCACACCGGCCTCGGGTTCCTTCCGCACACGGTGCTCACCATCCTCGTCGGCACCCAGGTCGTGCCCAGGCTCATGCGCCGCGCCGACGGCCGGACGCTGATCATCACCGGCACCCTCATCGCCGCGGGCGGCTTCCTGTGGCAGAGCTCGATCACCGCCGCCGACGACTACTTCTCCGGCATTCTCGGCCCGGCGATCCTCGTGTCCGCGGGCACCGGCCTGCTCAACACCCCGGTCACCGCGACAGCGACCTCGGGTGTACCGGAGCACGACGCAGGCGCCGCCTCCGGGCTGACGAACACCGCGAAACAGGTCGGTGGCGCGCTCGGACTCGCGGTACTGGCCACCGTCACAGGCGGCACCGGCAATACGCCGGAGAACCTCGTCGCCGACTACCGATCGGCGTTCGGGATCATCTCGGCCGTCCTCGTCCTGTCGGCGGCCTTCGCGCTTTTTCTGCCACGAGCGCCCGACTCGGGCACTCCTCGGCCGCAGGGGCAGCAGGACAGACGCGCTGTATAGGACGTTATACGGCCATCCCTTCCTACGGCGACGACAGTGGACCGGGAATGGTCAGTCGATGACCGTCATCGCCAGGAGGGCGACGTCGTCGGTGGGTGCCGGATCGAATCCACCGATGAGTTCGGCCAGATCGCGAACGAGGATGTTCGCCGACGTACGCGTCCGGCCGACCAGGAAGGCGGACAGCCCGTCCTCACCGAAGAACGCGCCGTCCGGACGGGCCTCCGTGAGGCCATCGGTGTAGAACAGCAGCGTGTCCCCGACGTCCAGGTGCAACCTGGTGGACACGAAACGCGCGTCCGACAGCGCGCCGACCAGCATGCCGCCGACCGGGCGCACCTGATCCACGGAGTCGGCGCCCGGGCGCAGCCACAGCGCGGGCGGATGCCCACCACCCGCGAGAGTGAGGTCGAATCCACCGGCGGAACCGGGGGTCACGATGCCGAACAGCACCGTGCAGAACTGTGAGCTGTGCGAGTCCATCAGCATGGCGGTGTTCAGCTCTGTCAGGCCCGCGACGGGGTCAGCGTCGTGCAGTGCCGCGGTGCGAAGCGTGTACCGGATGAGCGAGGTGACGGCGGCCGCGGGCGCACCATGTCCCGCCACATCGCCGAGGAAGAACCCCCAGCGACCGTCGCCGAGGGAGAACACGTCGTAGAAGTCACCGGTGACCTCACGCAGGGACGCGGCGTGGTAATGGCAGGCGAGCTCCATCCCGGGCACGTTCGGCAGCGCGGGCGGCAGCAGCGTGCGCTGCAATGTGCCGGCGAAGTCCTCGATGGTGGCCGCGTCCCGCTCCGCCTGCTCCCGCATCGACCGCTCGTGGCGCAGCATGACCAGTGCGGACAGCCGCAACTCGAGCTGGTCCATCACCAGGGCCGCCAGGTCGCGTAGCGTCTCCGCGTCCGCGTCGTCGAAGTCCCGCGGCCGGGTGTCGAGCACGTTGACGGTACCCAGCCGATAGCCGTCGGAGCTGACCAGTGGCGCCGCGGCGTAGAACCGGATCCTCAGTTCCCCGGTGACCAGCGGGTTGGCCTTGGCGCGCGAGTCGTTCTCGGCATCGGACACCACGTACACCGGACCGTCGTGCTGGACGGCCGAGACGCACAGTCCCGGATCGGGCCCGATCTGTGTCACGCCGTCGAGTCCGTGCGTGGCCTTGAACCAGACCCGGTCGGCGTCGACGATCGACACCGTCGCGATCGGCGTGTCCAGCAATCGTGCGGCCATCTCAGCGACCCGATCGAACGCGCCGTCGCGCGGCGTGTCGAGGATTTCGTACCGGGCAACCGCCGCCAGCCGTGCCTGCTCGACGGCGTCCGCGCTGGCGGAGCCGTTGCCGGTCGAGGGGGTGATCGCGGTCATGACGAGTTCGCTCCGTTCCTGCCGCACGAAAGGACCGGGCCTGCTCCACACGGAGGTCCCGGGCACCTCGCGCGAAGGCGGTGAGCTGATGTCACGTGACCAGGAACGACCCAGCGCCCGCCTCGTCGGCGTGGTGCTTGATCCACAGGCTGGTGACTCAACCGATGCTCACTCTATCCAACGGCGCTGCTCGCGCCATCTCGACGTCACGAACCTGCACGGGCTTGTGCCGTGATGCACACTGAAGGTCATGGTTGCGTCCGATCCGTCCCTCCCCGCCGGCAGCCAGCTCACGGTGGCGCGAGAAGACCGCGGAAGCTCGATCGTACTGGCGGTGGCCGGTGAGGTTGACCTGCTTACCGCGCCCGACCTGCAACAGGAGTTGGCCCGAGCGCTCGAAGACCGGCCCGTGACGTTGGTGGTCGACCTTTCCGACGTCGAGTTTCTGGCGTCCCCAGGACTGGCCGCACTCGTCGGGGCCCATCAGAACGCGCACGAAGGCACACAGGTGAGGCTGGTGGCCGACGGCAACGCGACATTCCGGCCGTTGCAGCTCACCGGGCTCGACGAGGAGATCCCCGTCTACCGAACGCGCGCCGACGCACTTTCCCCCGGTGACGGCAACAGTGGCGAAATAGAACCACGGACGAGTTAACGAACGTGCTGCGGGTAGTCGTAACCAGAGACGACGGCGACACGGCAAGCACAAGGGAGCGGCCGCATGCACCGCGATGGCCACAACCCCCCAGCGGTCGGAAAGACCGCATGTCTGGAGTACTCGGGAGTGCCTGCGGAGGCCGAAAGGCTACCGGCGATCCGGCACGCACTGGCCGGCTGGGCCGACAGCGTCGGACTGTCGGCCGACCAGGTGGAGGCACTCACCCTGGCCGCGTACGAAGCTCTCGCCAACACGGTGACCCACGCCTA
The DNA here is from genome assembly GCF_900111885.1 of Amycolatopsis marina. Taxonomy (GTDB): domain Bacteria; phylum Actinomycetota; class Actinomycetes; order Mycobacteriales; family Pseudonocardiaceae; genus Amycolatopsis; species Amycolatopsis marina. The sequence continues at coordinate 14,346 of NZ_FOKG01000043.1, read as the reverse complement.
CCCCGACCAGGACGGCACACTCGACCTGCGCGCCGAATATCAGGCCCGGCGGGCACTGGTTGAGGTCGAGGTCACCGATCGCGGCCGGTGGCAGCCACCGCCCGCGGAACCGGGACCGCTCGGCGGCCGCGGACTGCCCCTCATTCACCAACTGTCGGAGAGTACAAGGGTGGAACCGACAGCACACGGCACTGTCGTGCACATGTGCTGGTCACTCGTTTCGACGCCCCAGCAAATGTCCACATGGGATGGTCGATGACACGCGAGCGGGCCCGCCCCGGCTGTCTGCCAACCGGAACGGGCCCCGAACGCGCTGGCGTTACTTCTTCGGGGTCAGGTTGACCTCGACGGTGTTGCCGGGCCCCTCGGCGAACATGCTGACGAAATCGTTCAGACCACCACAGCCGGTCAGGCTCGCGATGGTGTAAGTGCCGCTGAGAGTGCCACCCGCGAGCGGGTCGAAGCCTTCACCGGAAGCCAGCGGGATTTCCGAAGGGCTCGAGGTCTGGCAGTCCGGCGAGCTGCTGATCGGGAAGCCGAAAGCCGAGACCTTGGGCAGCTTGATCGTCGTCGTGCTCGTCGCGGTGAGCGCACCGCTCTTCAGGGTGCCGGTGACCTTTTCCTCCTGCACGAACTCCACCTGCGACTTCACCGGGACGAAGCCGAACAGCTCGGCCTCGGCGGTGGTCGGGTTCAGCGTGAGATCCCCGGTGAAGTTGCCCGTCGCCAGCTCCAGGTTGGCGTCCACGCCGCCGGACAGTGCCGTGGTGGCGTCGAGCTTCTTGATGTACGACGAGCCGGCGAGGTCGTATCCGTAGTCGATGCCGTTACCCGGGGGGTCGGTGGGCTCGGTCGGTTCCGTGGGCTCGGTGGGCTCGGTCGGCTCGGTCGGCTCGGTCGGCTCGGTCGGCTCGGTCGGCTCGGTCGGCTCGGTCGGCTCGGTCGGCTCGGTGGGGTCGGTGGGGCCCCCTCCGCCGATAATCTGGATCGTGGTCAGCAGGTTGTCCTGACCCTCGTCCTGGGTGCACGGCGAGTCGAACGTGCCGAGACCGGTCTCGGTGCCGTCCGCCTTGCGCGGCGTCATCGTGAGCAGCAGGTCGCCCACGTTGATCTTGGCCTCGCCGGCCTGGGAGAAGGTCAGCGACGGCGTCTTGCCCGTCGCCAGCACCTCGAAGGCCCCTTCGGCCGGGATGTCGGTCTTGGCGATCGTCGTCGGAACGGTCACCGGAAGCGTGGCCTCCGGCGCGGTCACCGTCGATTCCGCCTTGGCTGTGCCCTCGATGGTTTTCGCCCCGACCAGGTTCAGCCCCTGTGTCGCGGTCGCGGGCACGGTCGAGACCGCCTCGATGTTGAATTCGGGCGTCGGCGTACCCACCTCCGCGGTCGCGGGCAGGTCGGCATTGATGATCACCTTGATCGGCTGGGTGCCGATCAGCGGGAACGGACACTGGTAGTTCAGCTCCAGCGACACCGGCTCGGCCGAACTGGCACCGGCACCGAGGAGCATGGTGGTGACGACAGCGCCGACGGCTGTTGCACTCGCAGCGGTACCCGCCACGAGCTTCTTCATTCCATTTCGCTTTTTCACTACATCCTCCGCGGTATCTGCATTGATACGAAAAACTTCGGAGCAGCCGGGAGAGAACTGATCCGATCTTACGTTTTTCGGAGCGGCTCGAAAGTTGTCCACACAACTCCCTACCGGTGAGAAAGATAGTGATGCGCAATCGATGCACGCAAGATGTGAGGGAGAGAACAACGTAAACACCCGAAAAGTTGTCAGGATCCATCGCGATCACGAACCCACGTTGGCACTCGTCTGACATGTTCTGCCAAAACAGACAGAGCTCTGCGGTCTCTCCGATGCGCCAACCGTGCTTCCACCAGGGAATGCCGTATCTCGGCCGCCTGCCGCAACCCGCGCGGCACATACTCAACTTCCTCACAAAAAACTCGGCAGACACCTAAACGAGGAGCACAAAAACCAATAGCCGTCTTGACGTCCCACCTACGCCCACCCTAGCTTTACGTCCCGTCACCGGAACGGCGATGAGAACAATCCCTTACCCCACGGCAATAGCACGGAACGAAATCTTTCGGCCACGGGGTGCGCGTCGCCGGGAAAATTCAGGACTCCTTCGCCGTGAGGAATCCACCCCCGGTCCGGTACGCAACACTTCCCCGCGCCGAAGGAGATCTCCCGATGACTCGCCGTCTACTCGCCGGTGCGTTCGCCGCCCTTGGCGCCGCCGTGACACTCGCAGGCTGCGGTTCCGAACCGGATGCCCCGGCCGGAGACCAGGTGAACGCAGCGGCGGTGTCCTGGGCCGAGCAGGTGTGCGCGTCCGTGGGCTCCGGCGGGGACACCCTCTCCGAGCTGCCTGCGTTCAATCCCGAGCAACCCGACGCGACCCGGGACGGTCTCGTCACCTACCTCGAGTCGATGTCGGCGGCGTTGTCCGATGTCGCCGACACCATCACGGCCGCGGGGACTCCGCCGGTGGAGGGCGGCGGTGCCACAGTCGAGCAGGCCATGGAGACCATCTCCACGGAACGGGAGGCGCTGGAGTCGGCGAAGACGACGCTCACCAAGGCCGAGATCACCGACGAGGCTTCCTTTCAGCAGGCCATCAGCGAGGTCCGCACGGCATTCGACGAGCTGAGCAGCGCGGACGGTCCGCTCAAGGACCTGAAGACGAACCCCGAGCTGAACGAGGCGATCGGCCGGGCCTCGGCCTGCCAGGGCCTCGACACCGGAGCCTGACCACCAGGGCAACGCCCGGCCGGCCTCACCGCGGTCGTGCGTGGGCGGCCACCCGGTCTCGAGCGGCCACGGCGTCGTCCGCCGTCAGTGCCAGGTCCGCGAGCTCCTCGCACTGCGCCAGCGTGTGTGCGGCGAGCGCGACGCGCACGGCCGCGACAGCGGGCGGCGCCATGGACAGGCTGGTCACGCCGAGTCCCACGAGCACGAGCGACAGCAGCGGGTCGCCTGCCGCTTCGCCACAGACTCCGACAGGTTTGCCTGCCTCGGTGCCCGCGGCCGCCGTGCACCGCACCAGATCGAGGAGAGCGGGTTGCCAGGGATCCAGTAGCCCGGCGAGCTCACCCGCCATCCGGTCGGCGGCGAAGGTGTACTGGCCGAGATCGTTGGTGCCGATACTCGCGAAGTCGCAACCCGCGAGGACTCGCTCCGCGCGCAACGCGGCCGCGGGCACCTCCACCATCACGCCCGCGACCGGCAAACCGTGCTTCTTCGCGCGCTCGGCGAAGTCCCTGGCCTCGGCAGGGGTCGACACCATCGGCGCCATCACCCACACGTCGGCGTCCTGGTCCTCGCGCGCGGCCGCGATGGCCGCAAGCTGTTCGTCGAGCATGGCCGGGTGACGCACCGCCAGTCGCAGACCACGCACGCCGAGCGCCGGGTTGGGTTCGGCGCCGTGGTCGACGAAGCCGAGCGGCTTGTCGGCGCCCGCGTCGAGCGTGCGCACCACGACCTTGCGGCCCGCGAAGGCCGCGAACACGTCCGCGTAACCGCGCCGTTGCTCCGCGCGCCCCGGTTCGGCGGCCCGGTCGAGAAACAGGAACTCGGTCCGCAGCAGGCCGACGCCTTCGCAATCGGTCGCGGCGGCACCCGCGAGGTCGCCCGCGCCGCCGATGTTCACCAGCAGGGACACCGAGGCTCCATCCGCGGTACGGCCGGGACCGCTGCTGTTCGCCAGCTCGGCGACTCGGCGCGCCGCACGCGACTCCGCATCCTCGACGAGGTCCGTGGCGGGATCCACCACGACCCGGCCGGATGTTCCGTCCACGAGCACCCTGCCGCCGTCACCCAGTACCACGGCTTCCCGGCACGCCACCACGGCCGGAATGCCCAGTGATTTCGCCAGGATGGCGGTGTGACTGGTCGGCCCGCCGAGTTCGGTGACGATCGCCCGCACGAGAGCCGGGTCGAGTGTGGCGGTGTCGGCGGGGGCAAGGTCTCGGGCCACGAGAACGTACGGGTGCCCCGGATCGGGCACTCCCGGCATCGGCACGCCGAGGACCGCCGCCACGGCCCGGTTGCGCAGGTCGTCGAGGTCCGCCGCACGCTCGGCGAGGTAACCGCCTGCTGCCAGCAAGGACTGCCGGAACCCACCGAACGCCACGTCGATCGCGGTCGCCAGCCCGCGTCCCGCCCGCAGCGCGGCCAGCACGCGGTCGAGCAGTGCGGGATCGACGACCATCATCGACTGTGCGAGCAGAATGTCCGCGGCCGGTCCCTCTGCCCGCGCCGAGCGCTCGTCGAGCAGTTCGGCGACGGTCCGCAGAGCCCTCCGCCCCCGCTCCAGCGCGGCGTCGAGGTCCGGCTCGGGCCCGTCGGTCTCGGGCAACCGGGGCGGCTCCGCGAGTCTGGCCACCGGTCCCGCCGCGGCACCGGGACTCACGCCGATCCCGGCCAGCGGGTTTCCCGCCTCATTCCCGGGTGCCGCCGCACCACACACACTGCTCACCGATCAGCCTCCGTGCTCGGCGGCCACGATCGCCGCGACTTCGTCCAGCGCCCGCTCGGCACCCGGCCCTTCGGCCCGCAGCACGACCTCGTCGCCACCGCGGGCGTTCAGCCCGATCACCGAGAGGATGCTGCGGGCGTCGGCCGGTGCGCCGTCGTCCTTGCCGATGGTCACCACCACCGGCTGCGCGGCCGCCGCCTTCACCAGCAGCGCGGCCGGCCTGGCGTGCAGGCCGACGCCCGCACCGACCACTACTCGACGTTCCATCATGACGATCTCCTCCGGCTCTCTCGGGACCCATTTGCGAACCCGCGACGCGATCACGCCGCCAGGGAAAAGCGGGTTCTCGCACAGCACTTGCGCTGATGGGCTCGGTTCTCGGACTCGCTCTCAGGCGCCGACCGGCTGGGTGGGTGTCCCCGCCGAGGCTGTGCTGGTCGCAGCGGGCTCTGCGAGTTTCGCCCTGCCGATGTTCTTCGCGATGAGCAGGCAGCCGCAGGTGACCACGGTGCCGATCGCGATCGCCAGCAGGTACAGCAACGGCTGGCCGATGAGCCCGACCACCCAGATGCCACCGTGCGGCGCCAGTGACGTGGCCCCGAATGCGACCGAGAGGGCGCCCGTGGTGGCACTGCCGATCATCACCGAAGGGATCACTCGGAACGGGTCGGCCGCCGCGAAGGGGATCGCTCCCTCGGTGATGAAGGAAAGGCCGAGCAGCCAGCCTGCCTGCCCCGCCTGCCTTTCCGGCTTGGTGAACAGGTGCCTGCGGACCACGGTGGCCAGTGCCAGACCGAGCGGCGGGGTCATTCCGGCCGCCATGACCGCCGCCATCACCACCGTGTCGCCACTGGCCAGCGCGGCAAGGCCGAAGGTGTACGCGACCTTGTTCACCGGGCCACCCATGTCGACGGCCATCATGAGACCGAGCAGGCCGCCGAGCAGCCAGGCGGTGCTGCCGGAGAGGCCCGAAAGCCAGGTAGTCATCCCGGACTGCACCGCGGCGATCGGCTCGCCGATCACCACGATCATCAGCAGGCCCACCACCACGGTGGCTAGCAGTGGGATGACCACCACCGGCATGACCCCGGCGACCCCGCGCGGGACCTTCAGCTTCTTCAGTCCCATGACCACGAATCCGGCAAGCAGACCGGACACCAGGCCACCGAGGAAGCCCGCACCGATCGCGGAGGCGAGCAGACCGCCGACGACACCGGGAGCGATACCGGGGCGATCTGCCATGCCGAACGCGATGAACCCGGACAGGATGGGCACCAGCATCTCGAAGGCCGTCGCGCCGATCTTGAACAGCACTCCGGCGATGCCCGCCTCGGCGAGCAGATCGGAGAGCTCACTGACGCCCGCGTACTCGACGCCCTGGAACTCGCCACCGTTGACGACCACGGCGATCTCGGCGCCGCCGATCATGAACGCGATGGCGATGAGAATTCCGCCCGCGGCGACGAACGGAATCATGTAGCTGACGCCGGTCATCAACCACTGGCGCAGCCGGGTGCCCGCTCCGGCGCGTCCCTCGGCTGTGTCCGCCGGTTGCGGACTGGGCGCGGACTGTGCCCGCCTGTCCTCGCCGCCCTCGGATTCCGCCGCGCGGACGGCATCGGCGATCAGGGCCGGACCGTTGTTGATCGCGGCCTTCACACCCGCGGTGACCGTCGGCTTGCCCGCGAACCGCTCCCGGTCACGGACATCGACGTCGGCGGCGAACACCACCGCGTCGGCTTCGGCGATCTCCTCTGCGGTGAGCGCGGTCGATCCCGCCGCGCCCTGTGTCTCGACTTTGATGTCGTGGCCCGCGGCCTTCGCCGCCTGTTCCAGTGACTCGGCGGCCATGTACGTGTGCGCGATGCCCGTGGGGCACGACGTGACGGCGACGAACCTCATCGTCCGAACACCTCCACACGGATCAGGTCCACCACGGCATCCGCGTCGGCGGCATCGAGCAGCGACTGCCGGAACGACTGGTGCACGAGGCGGCGCGCCAGCGAAGCGAGAATGGTCATGTGCTCATCGCCGCCGCCGTCCGGCGCGGCGATCAGGAAGATCAGGTGCGCGGGTCCGTCGTCCGCGCCGAAGTCCACTCCCGCGCTGCTGCGGCCGAAGCCGAGGGTCGGCTCGGTGACATGTGTCGAGCGGGCATGCGGAATTCCGATACCGCCTTCGATCCCGGTGGGCATCTGCTCCTCCCGCTTGCGCAGGTCGGCGAGGAATCCCTCCAGGTTCGTCACCCGTCCCGCTTCGGCGAGCCGCCGCGCCAGCGACGCGGTGACCTCACTCCGGTCGGTGCCGGCGAGATCGAGGTCCACCAGGTCGGCTGTGATCAGTTCGGCCATGTCATCGGCCCTCCTCGAGTACGCGGTCGGCGTCGACCGCGGGATGGATCATGACGTCGATACGGCGGACGTCAGCTGGTGTGGGCATCCGGCTACCGGCCAGTCCGGTGGCCGCGGCGCCCCAGGCGAGTGCCGTGGCAAGGGCTGCCCGACCACCTCCGCCCGCGGCCAGAAAACCGGCGAGGAGCGCGTCGCCCGCGCCCACGCTGCTGCGTGCGGCATCGACGGCGGCCTCACCGTGAATGGCGCCGTGCTCGTCGACCAGCACGGCTCCGTCCGAGCCGAGACTCGCGAGTACCGCTCGCGCTCCCCTGGCTCGCAGTTCGTCGGCCGCTCGGACCGCGGCTCCCAGCGTCGGGACGGTGAACCCGGCGCATTCGGCGAGCTCCTCCCGGTTGGGTTTGACCACATCGGGCCGGGCGGAGAGGCAGTGCCACAGGGCGGGCCCCGAGGAGTCCACCGCCACCTGGACACCTGCGGCCCGGGCTCGGGTGACGAGCTTCGCGTAGCTGTCGGCGGCTGCCCCGGGGGGCAGGCTGCCGCAGCCCGCGATCCACTCGGTACTCGCATCGCAGACGGCGAGCACCGCGTCGAGGATGGCGTCCCCGTCGGTCTCGCCGCATACGGGCCCCGGCAGATTGAGCTTCGTGACCGTACCGTCGGGTTCGGCCAGGGTGAGGTTCGTCCTCGTGACCCCGGATACCGGCACCCGCTGCACGGCGACACCCTGCTCGTCCAGCAGGTCGGTGAGCCGAACACCCTCGGCGCCCGCGGCGAAGAACACCGCGGTCGTCTTGCGGCCGTGGGCGGCGAGCGCGCGCGACACGTTCACGCCCTTCCCACCAGGGTCTAGATGAGACCGCTCGGCGCGGAGAACATGCCCCCGCCGCAACTGGTCCACCTCCACGGTGAGGTCGAGACTGGGATTGGGCGTCATCGTCACTATCACGCGCGCACCACCTTGGGACCCGCCGAGGCGATCCGCTCGGCGAGTTCGGCATCCAGACCCGAGTCGGTGATCAGGCAGTCCACCTCGGCGAGCTCGCCGAACCTGGCGAGGCAGTCGTTGCCCGCCTTGGTGTGGTCGGCGAGCACGACGACCCGACGGGCGGCATGGATCATCGCCCGCTTGACCGAGGCCTCCCCCGTGTCCGGCGTGGTCAGACCCCGTTCGACGGACAGTCCGTTGGCTCCCAGGAATGCGACGTCGACGAAGGTGTCGGCCAGCGCCCGCAGCGTCCAGTCCTCCACCGCCGCCATGGTCCGGCCGCGCACCTTGCCACCGAGCAGCAGCACGGTGATCTGCGGCCGGACCGCGAGTGAAGCGACCAGGGGAACCGCGTTGGTGACGACGGTCAACTCCCGGTCGTTCGGCAAGATCTCGGCCAGCCTGGCCGTAGTGGTCCCGGCGTCGAGCAGGATCGCCCCCTCGCGCGGCACCTCGGCCAGTGCGGCCTTGGCAATCCGTTCCTTTTCCGCGGTCATCACCGCGTCCCGGTCCGCGAGGCCTGGCTCGAACCCCAGCCGCTCGACGGGAATCGCCCCACCGTGTACCCGCCGGAGCAGGCCGTGGCGTTCGAGGACCGTGAGATCACGGCGCACGGTCTCCGTCGTGACGTCGAACTCGGCAGCCAGTTCGGCGACGTCCGCGCGTCCCTCGACGCGGGCACGCTCGACGATCCGCTGCTGACGCTCCTGTGCGTACATGTGGCTTCCTTGCCGTCTCCATGTGGCTTTGTTTGGTTATATGTGGGTTACACGCAGGTGTCAACCCTTGGGAGACGGTCGGTGCCGTTGTTTTTGCCAGTAGACCGGGAGCAGGAAGAGACTGTGGCCGTTTACTCGGTACCGTGCGGAGCCGCCGTTTTCAGCCGGGCGAGCAGGGCAGGACTGTGTGCCAGGCCGTCGGTCAGCCACGCGTTCACGACGGCGGCGAACAGTTCTCTCGGCGCCCCGCTCCAGTCGAGCGGCCCGAAGGGCGGCTCGGGGTCGTACTCAACGGCGAACTGAACGAACTTCGCGAAGTCGGCACCCGCGAGCCGTTCGGCCAGGTGCAGCGCCATGTCCACCCCGGCCGAGACCCCAGCCGCGGTCAGCACCGGGCCGTCCTCGACCCAGCGGCGGGTCACCGGGGTGGCGCCGAACGCCGCGAGCATGTCGAGCATCGACCAGTGCGTGGTCGCCTCCCTGCCTTCCAGCAGACCGGCCGCCCCGAGGAGCAGCGACCCTGTGCACACGGAGGTCATCCAGGTCGCGGTGCCCGCGGCGGAGCGCAGGTAGGACAACAGTGTCTCGTCGCTCATCGCACGTAGCGTCGGAGCGGCCCCGCCGGGCACGACCACCACGTCCGGCTGGGGCACGTCCGCGAACGCGTGGGTGGGTGAGACGGACAGCGGCGTGTCGGTCTCGAGGGCGCCACGGGTCTCCCCGACCGTCACCACGCTGTGTCCGCGAGTCGTCAGCGGGGTGAGAACCTGCAGTGGACCCGCGAGGTCCAGCAGGGTGAGGCCTGGATACACGACGAACGCGACGGTCTTCGGTTGCTCGGTCATGCCCTCACAGTGCACCGATCAAGACCCGGCAACCCGCCCGATGTCCGAAATCCTGTGGATCATGTCCCGGAATGCTCGGTCCCTACCCGCCCGCGGAACCACTCAGACCGGTTGTCGTGCTGCCGGGATGCCGCCGGCTCCTACCGCCTCAGCCTGCGGGGATTCATCCTGCTCGGGTACCAGCAGCACCTCCGCGTCGTCCAGCAGTCCCCTGGCCGTCCGCAGTTGCCGGACCGCGCGATCACGGATCCCGGCGAGCACGTCGACCTGTTCACGCGCCGCGCACACCAGTCGTTCCGCTCGCTGCCGCGCGTCGCGTACCAGCTTGTCGGCCTCAGCCTCCGCGGCGGACCTGCGCTGATCCATGGCGCGCATCGCCTCGTTCCGCCGTTCGGTCATCGCCAGCTCGAAGTCGTTCTCGATCTGCTTTCGCCTGGCCGCGGCCTGCTCCTCGAGCTCCCGTTCGCGGTGTTCCGTCCGGCGGCGCATCGCCTCCACCTGCGCCTCGGTCCGCCACAGCAGCTCGCGTTGCTCTGCCTCCGCCTGCCGCCGGTACGAGTCCAGCTCGTCGGTCAGCCGGTCGTACCGCTCGCGCAGCCGATTGGCGGCCTGCTCGGCACTCGCCCAGCTCTCCTCCGCCACGGCCCTGGCGCGCGCGATGATCTCGGCGGCCTCTTCCCTCGCGAGCTCGACCATGCGCCGCATCCGGTCCTGCAGGCCGTCCGGCTCGATCGGCGTACGGCAAATTCGGTCAATTCGCTCCCGCAGTTGATCGTTTTCCGCACGCAGATCGTCCAGATGCCGCACGAACTGCTCAGCCCGTGCGACAGCGGCGTCCCGATCGGCCGCCACGAGTCGCAACTCGGCCTCGACACTGTCTACATAGGACAACACTTGGCTTCGGTTGAAGCCCCGCCACTCCCGGTCGAACTCGGCAGGCAGTGGCACCATGTCTCCGCGGCTGTCGATGGCCGTCATCTGGGCACCTTCCTTGAGAAATCGGCGTCGGGAGTCGACGTCCGCGGCGACCACGGAGACCGGTGGGACGACCGGAGCCGAGGGCCGCGGCGCAGTCTGGAAAATGAAATCGAGGGGTGGTCAAACCCAGTGTAGCCAACGAATTCCGGTTACCGTCCAGCTGATCTGGAAGGCGGGCCGATCGCGCCCTCAGGTACGCAACGAGGCCAGCAGCTCTCTTGCGATGTCGAACAGCTTGGTGTTGGTCCGCTGCGATTTGTCGGCAAGCCGGGCGAACGCCTCCTCCGCGGTACAGCCGTGGACCGCCATGAGCACGCCCTTCGCCCGCTCGATCTCGGGACGGGACTCCAGTGCGGTCTCGAGCTGGACGGCCTCGCGCCGGGCGCCGTGCCAGCGCAGCGCATTGCAGATCGCGGCCGACGCGGTGGCGGCGAGTCCCCGGACGAACAGCTCGCTGTGGTCGTCGAAGCAACGAATGCTCCGGCCGTAGACATTGAGCGAACCCGCCAGCTCGCCACCCGCGCCGGTCACGTCCTCGAGAACCAACGGCACGGACAGGTACGCGCCGAATCCGCGGCGCGCCGCCCCCTCGGCGAACCCCGGCCAGCGTGCTCCGGCGCTGTGGACGTCTCCTCGCTCCACCCGCCGATGCGTCGCGGCGTCGAGACACGGGCCAGCGCCCGCGGTGTACTGATACTGGTCGACCCCGGTCGCGCCCGCGTCGGTCGCCGTCACCGTGTAGGGACCGTCAGCGGAGAGGAGCGTGATGCTGACGGCCTCCACCTCCGACAACGTCAGCACCACCGTGTCAGCCAGCGCCCGCAGCAACCGCTCCAGCGGCTCCTCGGCCAGCAGCCGGGCGCGCAACTCCTCCAGTGCGGCCGTGACCTGGTCCGGCCGGGCCGATGCGTCGGTTCGCACTTCCATCGCACACACAACAGGCCCTCAGGCCGCCACCGGCTCCACGAACCGCGTGAACCGCGCGGTCAGTTCGTCATGGTTGCCCGCGGGCCGCAGGGCGGGTGGGTCCGGCTGGCCGACCGAGTGATCACCCGCGCGTACCGCCGAGAGGAACCGGGTCACCACTCGCGGGTTCGCGACCACCGAATCGAGGCCGTCCGCACTGCCCCCGCCGAGGTATGCGAGCACGATCAGGTCCTCGCCGGAGTGCGTTTCCACGGCCACGGCCCAGCCGTGGCGCTCGTCCCACAGCAGCGCCGCATCCCGGTCGGGAAAGCGGTTCAACCGCCAGTCCATGGCGATGTAGGCCGAGACGGGTGTGTCCAGATCGAGTGCGCAGGATTCCCAGCCGACGCCGAGTTCGGCGGCCACCGCGGTCACGTAGCCGCGGAGTCCACGGACGAAACTCGAGCCGGTGTCGATCGGCGCGTTCATCATCGCGGTCAACGTCTTACCCAACCTCTCTGCGACACGCCTGTCGTGGCCCCACCGACGGCGGGACCACGACAAGCAGGTGAAGGACAGCGGGAGAAGTACATGGCACATCGTGTGGCGTGGTGGCGCGTCAGGCGTCGATCTCCCTGCGTTCCGGCTGCGCCTGGGCGATTTCGATCTTCCGGGGCTTCGCCCGCTCCGCGATCGGGATCCGCAGGGTGAGCACGCCCGCGTCGTAGTCCGCCCTGATGTTGTCGGTGTCCGTGGCGTCGCCGAGGAAGAGCTGACGGGAGAACACGCCGAGCGGACGTTCGGCAACCTGCATCTCGACCTCTTTGTCCGAGGCCGCCACCGGCCTCCGCTCCGCGCGCACGGTCAGCACGTTGCGCTCGATGTCGAGATCAATGGCGTCCGGCGAAACACCGGGCAGATCGAAACAGACCACGAACTGCTCACCATCGCGATAGGCGTCCATCGGAATGGATGCCGGCCGGGACCAGGTTCCACCGGTCGCCCCGAGAATGCGGTTCGCGAACCGATCGATATCCCGGAACGGGTCAGTGCGCATCAACATCGTCTTCACCTCCTGCAGCTCAGCTCTGGTGTCAACGCGCATCTCTGTTCTAGCATGTCGTCATAACGATGACAAGTTTGTAGTCGTCATAAGGATGACAACATGCCCGAGTGTGGTAATGCCGGTGACGAGCAGCCTCAGGAGCACTCGCCCCCGGCGGAGTCACTACAGCTGATCCAGGACGTGCTGGCCGGCGCCGAGAGCCCGGCCGGGAGAGACAGGCACCGAACCGAACGCTTTCTCGCCGCGCTGTTTTCCCTCCGCCAGTTGCGCTCCCAGCTGGCCGAGTGGGAACCGGAACTGATCAGCGCCGCCCGCACCACCGGTGCGAGCTGGGCCGAACTCGCACCGGCGCTGGGTGTCGCGAGCCGACAAGCCGCGGAACGCAGGTACCTGCGACTGCAGCCCTCGACTACCGGAGAGACCACCGGGGAGCAGCGCGTACGGGCCGAGCGGGACAAACGGGCGGGCGACCGCGCGGTGGCATCCTGGGCCAGAAGGAACTCGGCGACCCTGCGTCAGCTCGCCGGGCAGGTCAGCGCACTCGGCAACCTCGATGGGGCCGCCAAGATGCACGCCGACCGCCTGCAGCGGGCACTGGGCGAGGACGACCCGGCATCGCTGCTGTCCCCGTTGGCCGACGCACGAGGCCACCTGGCCGAGGAACATGCCGCCCTGGCCGAGCAGCTCGGCGTCGTCTCGCGGCGCACCGACCAGCTCCGCCGTGACGCCATCTCCGATCGAGAGGACCGCCCCCGGTGACCGGAGCGGTCCTGTACGCCGATCGGCAGGCTGCTGTCAGCGAATTCTGGCGCCGTACACGTGGTCCACCGGCAGCGTCATCAGCACCCTTCGGTCGGACACCATCACCGACCGGTACTCGTCCCAGTCCGGGTGCTCCCCGGCAGCGCGGCGATAGTAGTCCACCAGTGCCTCCACCTCTGGGCCATGCGGGTCCGTTCCGGGGCCGGTGAGTACCGCCGTACCCTCGGCTGTGGCCCAGGCCCAGCCGTCGGAGCTGGTGACCTCCAACGCGGCTCGTGGGTCCCGGCGCAAGTTCGCCGTCTTGGCCCGGCCCTCGGTCATCGAAACGTGGATGACATCGGCTTCCCTGTCGTAGAAGGGCGTGACCGGCGACAGCTGGGGGCGACCGTCCATCTTGATCGTCGCCAGGACACCGAGACGGCTTTCCGCGAGAAGTGCGCGCGGATTGAACGGGACAGTGCTCATGACCACGCCCCCATCGGCTTGCGGAACTGCTCGATCATCGCCGCGTAGCGGTGCCCGCCGCGCCCGGCGGCCACAACCCTGTCCGTCAGGGTCTTGACGAACGGCGGAAGTTCAGCGTTCACACCAAGGCCTCGCTTTCGTGGATGACGTGCTCCATCGGGGCAAGGAGGGTGTCGACGGAGGCATCAAGGACAGGGTACGTACCCTCGTCGACCCGCCGCACGTAGTCCAACAGTCAGCCGGCCACGGTCCCGACTCCCGTGTTCGCGAGTCGAGCCACCGAACGGCGACCGCCACCGGCACTACCAGGAGTGCGAGGAGACATACAGGACTCCGCATCGGCATCACGGTGGTGGGGTGGAAATGCGCGGAGCCCCGGGAGAAGGTGTGCTTCTCGACCGGGGCTCCGGGCATTCTTCAACGGGTGTTCGGCGACGTCCTACTCTCCCACAGCCCTTCGGCTGCAGTACCATCGGCGCTGCCAGGCTTAGCTTCCGGGTTCGGAATGGGACCGGGCGTTTCCCTGGCGCTATGATCACCGTAACTCTGTGAAACAACCAACCACCTGTCCACCGGGCGGACCGGTGGTGGTGTGGTGTTTCAGAGCTGTAGAGCGGATGCGTAGCATGTTTGTGGGCAAGTCCTCGGCCTATTAGTACCAGTCAACTCAAAACACATTACTGTGCGTCCATTTCTGGCCTATCAACCCAATGGTCTGTTGGGGGCCTTAACCCACAAAGGGTGGGAGACCTCATCTTGGAACAGGCTTCCCGCTT
>NZ_FOKG01000053.1 GCF_900111885.1 Amycolatopsis marina | reverse complement strand
ATCCGATCATGAACCCGATCCAGCTGCCCCATCACCACATCGACCACCACAACGATGATCTACCACACGACGACCAACTGCCGTTGCAGTATTAGACCCACGTGGGAGGGGGTACCAGCGAGCGGCGTGCGCCTTGAGCAGACAGGGCGCACGTTGCCTGCGGAGGAGATGCCGATGAGTGTCGAGGACGCCCCCGAACCGCTGACCCTGGACCTGCCCGGCTCCGTCGAGGTGCCGCTGCTGGTGCAGGTTCGGCAATGGGCCGGCTCAGCGTTGAACGACCTCGCGGAAGATCATCTGAATGCGGTGTTGCTGGTGTGCACCGAACTGCTCACCAACGCCTACGACCATGCCGACGGTTCCAGCCAGCTACGGCTACGGCGCAACCGCGTGCCGTGCTGGGTGCTCATCGAAGTCGACGACGGCGTGGTCGAACACCAACCCGTTGTGGGCCGGTCACGGCTCGGGGACCTGCGGGGCCGTGGCCTGATCCTGGTGGACAAGCTCTCCGAGGACTGGGGTGTCCGCACGCACGAGGCTGGCAAGACCGTCTGGGCGAGGGTCTCGTGCGAGGACGTCAGCCGCGGGATCTCCCGCTGTCCCGAACCCTCCGAGTGACACGGGCGAATCCAGGGGGAACGTCGAAGCAAGGCCCATCGTCTCCAGCTTCCGCCGAACTGCATCGGAAGCAATGAGCCGCAGCGCTCGGCCGTCGGCAACACAGCGGCGCACCAGCTGCAAGAACGGCCCGACGGCTTCCATCGTGAAGTAGTTCACCGCGGACAGGTCGACGACGGCCACGCCATCCGGCGGCATATTCAAAACCGATGTGACCAGGGTTTGGGCGCTCTGGGCGTCGGCCAGTGCCCCGTCGGCACGGACAGTGAAGGATTCTGCACTCATCTCGGGCTCTGGGGAGTCCATCGAGACGGCTGCCTCCGGCGGATCGATCGTGTCCAACGTGCCCGTTCCCTTCACCAGGCTCTCCCTGACCCTTCGGGTGCGAACGCACAGGTCACGAGACCACGTAGCCGCGTCGATCGTACTGCTGTGCGCAACTCGGCAGCCCTCCCACCTGCGGATCACCCCGTGAGTGATCAAACCGCAGGACATGCCGGAGACCATTCTTCAGCTCCTGAACCAGCCACGACCGGCCAGCACTCAACGCGATTTGCGACACAGGCAACGGCCTCGAAACGAGACAAGAGAAGGCTGTGTCGCCTGAACAGGACACGAACTCAATCCGACACAGCCAATGCGGCGAGAAACTGCCTGTCTCTTCGGGCGGGCCCGAGATCGTCGGGATCAGCGGGCTGCTTCCGCCGACGATACGCATCATGAACTCGTGGTAATGGGGAGGCTGGAGCACCTGCTCGCACATCTGAATGCGTAGGTCGGCAGTTCAGAGGGATGCGGCGCGAACCACGCCCCACGTGGGTGGAGATGGTCACCTCACGGCTCGGACGTGCGGCGCGGTCGGCGTTCATGTAGAGCCCGTTTTGGTCAGATGCGGCGCAGCGCCTCAAGGACGCGGTCCAGAAGCGCAAGATGCTCGTCGTCGGAGCGCTGTCCTTGCGCCGCGGCCCGAAGCGCCGCGGCGCGCTCCTGGTTGACGTCCAGTGGCTGAGCCAGAAGCCCCGCTGCGGGGAGGTCTCCCAGACTGGGTAGGTATTGCGTCAGCTCGCTGTGGTCGACGTTAAGTGTGGGAGTGTCGGCGGCTTGGGCCGGTACGGACGGCGGCACTTCGGACGAGCGGCGCTGAGTCGGCAGGATCACCACGGCGTACTCCCTTTCACGGCAGCACTTCCGTTCCGAGAGGAGCGGCCCGGTGACCGAAGTCGTCGGGTTCGTTGTCGTCGGGCCAGAAGCGGCTACCGCGCAGCACCCGTAGGAGCGGCAACACCTCGTCCCGTAGCCCTGGCGTCATCGCGATCGCGCAGCGCGACCTGGTCGATGTCGCCACCGGGTGAAAACTGACCCCGTCTGACCGGCGGAAATCTGACCACCTCCTCATGATCAGGAGGTGTTGACCATGGAGGACTGGG
>NZ_FOKG01000058.1 GCF_900111885.1 Amycolatopsis marina | reverse complement strand
GACGCGATCGGCATGTCCGGCCTGCTGGTGAAGTCGACGGTGATCATGAAGGAGAACCTCGAGGAGATGAACTCCCGGGGACTCGCCGAACGCTGGCCTGTGCTGCTCGGTGGGGCGGCACTGACCAGGTCGTTCGTGGAGAACGACCTGTCGGAGCTCTACGAGGGCGAGGTCCGCTACGCGAAGGACGCGTTCGAGGGGCTACGCCTGATGGACGCGATCATGGGCGCCAAACGCGGCGAAGTGCAGCCGGTGGACGCCGAGGCCGAGGCGAAGCGCGCCGAGCGCAAGGCCCGCAGGGAACGTTCGCTGCGGATCGCCGAGGCCCGCAAAGCCAAACAGACCGAGGAGGACCCGCAGCCGGTACCCGCCAGGTCCGATGTGGCCACCGACGTCGCGGTGCCCACCCCGCCCTTCTGGGACACCAGGGTGGTGAAGGGTGTTCCGGTCGCGGAGTACTCGGCACTGCTCGACGAGCGGGCCACGTTCCTCGGCCAGTGGGGGCTGAAGGGCACCAGAGGTGACGGCGGACCGTCCTATGAGGAACTCGTCGAGACCGAGGGCAGACCGCGGCTGCGGTACTGGATGGACGAGCTGACCACGAAGGGCATCCTGCAGCATGCCGCCGTGGTCTACGGCTACTTCCCGTGTGTCGCCGAAGGTGACGATCTCGTCGTGCTCGACGCGCCCTCGCCGGACGCGGGGGAGCGGTGCCGATTCACGTTCCCCCGTCAGCCGCGTGACCGCAGGCTCTGCCTCGCCGACTTCTACCGTCCGCGAGAACGGGCCGAGGCAGAGGGTGTCGTCGACGTGGTCCCGTTCCAGCTGGTCACCATGGGTGACCCGATTGCCGACTTCGCCAACGAGTTGTTCGAGAAGAACGCCTACCGGGACTACCTTGAGGTCCACGGACTCGGGGTACAGCTGACGGAGGCGCTCGCCGAGTACTGGCACCGGCGAGTGCGCTCGGAACTCCGATGGAGTTCTGGCGCAGCCGTTTCCGACGAAGATCCCGACGACATCACCGAGTTCTTCAAGCTCGGGTACCGGGGAGCCAGGTTCTCGCTCGGCTACGGCGCCTGCCCGGAACTGGAGGACCGGGCCAAGATCGTCGACCTGCTGCAACCGGACCGGATCGGCGTCAAGCTCTCCGAGGAGTTCCAGTTGCACCCGGAGCAGTCCACCGACGCCATCGTGACACATCATCCGCAAGCCAAGTACTTCAACACGTGAAGGGGACTCAGTTCATGACCACAGTTCAGCCCGGCAGCGACCTGACCACCGTCGACGCCCTGCATCAGACCCGTAATGGGGTGGAGTTCGCGGTGGCGGATCTGGGTGCGGCGGAGTTCGGCCGTAAGGAGATTCGGCTTGCTGAGCATGAGAT
>NZ_FOKG01000041.1 GCF_900111885.1 Amycolatopsis marina | reverse complement strand
AATCCCCGCACCGACCTTCGACCACTTCCCCGGCTCCGCCGCCACCGACGCCCGCAACAACTCCAGGAAAACCTGCCACTCCTCCGGATCATCATCCTCCGCCGACGGCACCACCCCAGCACGCTCGAACTCCGCACCCTTGTGCACCAGCATCGTCGCGTCCCCACCATCATCCAAAATCATATTCGGGCCTGCTCGCAGGGCCCGATCATCAGACCCAGCCGGGCCCGCGCCCTCCCACGACAACATCCGCTCCGTGCACCACCAGTACTCCGCCAGCGACTCCCCCTTCCACGCGAACACCGGAACCCCCCTCGGCTCCTCCGGCGTCCCGTGCGGACCCACCACCACCGCAGCCGCCGCATGATCCTGCGTCGAAAAAATATTGCACGACGCCCACCGCACCTCCGCCCCCAACGACACCAACGTCTCGATCAACACCGCCGTCTGCACCGTCATATGCAACGACCCCGCCACCCGAGCACCCCGCAGCGGAAACACCTCCGCATACTCCCGCCGCAACGCCATCAACCCCGGCATCTCATGCTCAGCAAGCCGAATCTCCTTACGGCCGAACTCCGCCGCACCCAGATCCGCCACCGCGAACTCCACCCCATTACGGGTCTGATGCAGCTCACGCGTGCTTACGCTTTCGGGGGTCATAAGGGTTTTCCTCCAAGGATCGACGACAGTCAAACAGTACCGTTGTCCGTTCGACCCACGGTCCACCGTGTGAAACTGCGGACACCGCCCGTCGTGCACCGAACGAACCGGCCAGTTCCTGTGAAGGAGATCACGTCGTGCCACTTCCCGGTCCCGACACCCGCGTCGTCGAGCTGCGCGTCCCCGGGTTGATCGGCACGAGTGGTGAGGCGCTGCTCGACTCGGTGGGTGTGGTCGACGTCGCGGGCGACGGCGTCGGCCGCGTGATCCGCCCGTCCGACCGGCTGCGCAGGCCTGCCCCCGGCCCGGTGCTCCAGGCTCTTGGCCGGGCGATTCCCCGCACCCTGGAGGGTTACCTGTGGAGCGGGATGACGTCGGGCGGGGCGGCCAAGGCCGCATGGGCGCTGCTGTTCCCGTTCTCCCTGGCCAACGTCGCCTTCTGGATGCTGCCTCCGGCCGGCCCGGCAGGAACCGCGCGAGGCAGGGCGGCAGCGGTCTTCGGCCGCGCCTGCCGGGTCCTGCTCAGGATGGCCGCGCTGCTGCTGACGATGCTGCTGGTGAGCCAACTGGCCGTGGTGAGCCTCGATCTGCTCGCGACACAGTGCCTCGCCGCGGGCTCCCGCTGTCTTTCCGCCGCGCCGTCCTGGCTGCGTGAGTTCCCGCCTGCCCGGACCCTCGTCGGCGTGCTGCCGCTACTGCTGCTGGTGTACGTCCTGCATCGGGTGTCGATCAAGGAGTGGGCGGTGACCACCGAGGAAGGGCCGCCGCGGACCGGCCCCGCCCTCCCCGGCGACGAGCTGCGCAGCAACAGGGGGACACCCGTACTGCGTTGCCTGCACCTGGTGGGCGCGCTCGCCATCATCGCCCTGCTGCTGCTCGGCGGTCCGCTGCGTGTTCCCGGCGCCGTGCCGGCTGCCGGAGTCTGGTGGGCGGCGCTGAGCCTGGCCCTGATCACCCTGGTCGCGGCGGCCGCCCCGATGTACCGGGTGATCGGGCGGGTCGTCCGGGGGACGTTGCTGACACTGGCGCTGGCCACGGTGACGGCCGCCGCGGTACTCGCCACCCCGCTGCCGCCGACGCTCGACGGAACGGACGCGACCGTGGAGGGCATCGGCGCCGCCCTGGTCGTCGTCTGCGCCCTGTTCTTCGTCCTGCTCGCTCCGGCCGCACTGCTGGCCCGGCCGAGTTGGAGCGGCCTGCCGCGACGGTTGCGACCGTGGGCGGGTGGCTGGCTCGCCGCTCCCGTGCTGGCGCTGGCCGGCCTGCTCGGCGGCGGCTTCGGCGCCGGCCTCGCGGTGGCCGGAGAGCGGCTGGTCGGCCAGGACCTGCGGCTGCCGGAGTCCTACGAGCTGATCACGATGCTGTGGGGCGGGGGCCTTGCGGTGGCGGCGGCACTCGGGCTGCTTGGCTTCGCGGTGGCTGTGCCGCTGCGCCGGATCCGCAGGGGCGTGCCCGAGGTGGTACGGATGCTGCAACCCGACGAATGCGACCAGGAGAAGGCCGCCTCGGCATGGGCACGCTCCAGCTGGGAGCGCAGGCACCTGCACCGGATCGTGCTCGCTGTCGCGGTCGCGATGTCCGGTGGAGCCGCAGCCCTTGTGGTGGTCAGGTACGGCTTCGGGGCGGTGCCGTCGTGGCTCATGCCGCTGTCCGGGGTCGGAGTGCTGACCCTCGGCGCGCTCGCGGCCGGACTGCTGCGGGTGATCTACACGGCGGCGACGGGACCGGAGCGCAGCAGACACCTCGGCGCGCTGGCCGACCTGGTCTCGTTCTGGCCGCGTGCGTCGCATCCGGTGGTGCCCCCGTGCTATGCGCTCAAGGTGATGCCGGAACTCGCCGCTCGCGCGCGGGAGCACCTGGCCGAACCGAACACCCGGGTGGTGCTGGCCGGCTACCACCTCGGCGGGTTGCTGGCGGTGATCACGGCGGGAAGGCTGGCCGCGGACCTGTCCGAGGACGAACGCGAACGTCTCGGCGTGCTCACCGCGGGATCCCCGCTGCAGTGGGGGTACCAGCGCGCGTTCCCCTCGGTGCTGCCGCACGAGACCCTCGCCGGTCTGTTCGGCCGACTGGACGGGAGGTGGCGCGGACTGTGCCGGGGTACCGACACGTTCGGCGGCGGGGCCACCACCTGGCGGCACCAGGTGGCCGCGGGTCGGCTGCTCGGTGTCGGTTACCTGGTCGACGGCAAGGTCGGACCGGTGACTCCCGCCGTGCAGGGTCCGACCGGCGCGCTGGTGCTCGGCGGTGACCACTGGCTACCCGATCCGATGCGGGCACCGATGGTCGGCCGCAGGTGGGTCGCCGGGGTCCGCAGGCACGCCGACTACGTGGCCGATCCGGAATGGGACCGTGCCGTCGCGATGGCCGCCGGACTCGAAACCCCCGGCAGGCCGCCGAGGCCACTGGCCGAGCAGGTGCCGTTGTTCGGCGACCTGCCCGGCCTGGGCCGACCTCGGCGTCGAACGGCGTCAGGCGTTGCGACGGATACGCAGCAGGACGAGAACGGCAGCGCCACCGAGCACCAGTAGTCCGCCGACCCAGAGCAGCCAGCCGCTGCCGAATCCGGTGGAGGCGAGGTCGTCGTTGTCACTCGCGTTCTCGACGGGCACCGCCGCGGGGGTGCTGGTCGTGGTCGCGACACCCGACGTGGAGGTGCTGGCCGGGGTGCTGCTCTCCCCCGAGGTGCTGGAGGTGGACTCGGGCGGCTCGGTGGAGCTGCTCTCCGGCGGCGTGGTCGTCGAGGAGTCGGTGGTCGACGTCGTGGTGCTGGTGGTGGGGACCGTCACCGTGCCGCAGGCGAACCAGTGGCTGATCGCGGGGATCTTGCCACCCTTGTTCAGCGGCGACCGCAGCTCGGTCCACGGCGGGACATCGGAAAGCCCCTTCTCGCCGGGCACGTAGACGTTGTAGCCGGGACCGCCCTTGACCACGATGCCGCTGACGGTGACGCCATCGCCGAGTCCGGTGATGGTGAGGTACTGGTCGACGTTCGGGGTGCCTTCGGTGAAGTCCAGGACTCCCGCCTTCAGCGGCGTGCCCTCCAGGCCCGCCGTCTTGCAGGCGTCCTTCTGCCCGGCGTCGACGTTGCCCTCGTGCACTGTCGCACGCGGGTCCTCGTCGTACGTCGCGTGCGCCATACCAGCGGTGCCGAGTACGACAGCAAGGGCCATCGGTACCACGGCCAGAGCGGCTCGGACCGAAGACTTCCGGACAACGGGCATTCTGGAACTCCTGTGCATGTGGGCGGCAAAACGGGAACGCCGGGAGATACACCCAGGGGTGTGCGGCGCGCGAAGACTACCTCACATGGGCTATACAGCCGCACCGTCTGTGGCTCGAGAACGGTATTGACTCACAACAGTGACCATTTCGAGTCCTTCACGCTCAACTTTGGACACCCAGGGTGAACATCCTTACAGGACGTACAGGGTGCTCGTCATCCGCGGACGAACGTCGCCGCTTTCCGCTGTCCGAACCGGTCGGATGGCAACGGAAAACGGCGACGTTGATCTTGCTTGGTGGTACTTGCAGGCGCTCCTACTCCGGGGGCTGAGAGGTGCCTGACGTGGTTGACGTGGGGGGCTCGGCAGCCGGGTCCTCGGTGGACTTGTGGCGTTGGCCGAGGAGGGAATGGCGCTTGCCGTACGCGAAGTAGACGATCACACCGAGCACCATCCAACCGAGGAAGCGCAGCCAGGTCAGGACGGTGAGGTTCAGCATCAGCCAGCCACATGCCGCGATCGCCAGGATCGGGACGAGCGGCACCAGCGGCACCCGGAACCCGCGCGGCAGATCCGGCCGCTTCCGGCGCAGCACCAGCACGCCTGCCGAGACCAGGATGAACGCGAACAGCGTGCCGACGTTCACCATCTCCTCGAGCTTGTCCGCCTCGAAGAAGGTCGCCGCGAGCGCCACGACGACGCCGACCAGGATGTTGACCCGCACCGGCGTGCCACGGGTGCCGGTCTTGGCCAGCGCCCTCGGCAGCAGTGCGTCCCTGGACATGGCGAACAGCACTCGCTGCTGACCCAGCATCAGCACCATCACGACCGTGGTGAGACCGGCGAGCGCGCCCACCGAGATCACGTTGGCCGCCCAGTCCACTCCGTTCGCGGAGAAGGCCGTGGCCAGCGTCTTACGCCCCTCCGGTTCCGCGTCCGTGGCCAGCGACTCGAAGGGCACCATCCCGGACACCACCAGCGAAGTGGCCACGTAGAGCACGGTGACGATCAGCAGTGAGCCGAGAATGCCGCGCGGCACGTTGCGCTGCGGGTTCCGTGTCTCCTCGGCGGTGGTGGCGACGATGTCGAAGCCGATGAACGCGAAGAACACCAGCGATGCACCGGCGAGCAGGCCGAATCCGCCGTACACGCTGCCCGCGCTGCCGAACAGCGCGGACAACAGGGACTGCTCGACACCGCCTCCCGCCTCGGCGCCCTCGGCCGCCGGCGGGATGAACGGGGTGTAGTTGTCGGGGTTGATGTACGCGATACCGAGGACGATCACGAACAGCACGATCAGCACCTTGATCGCGGTGATGACCAGACTGAACCGGGACGAGAGCTTGGTTCCCATGGTGAGGATCGTCGCGAGCACGACCACCAGCAGCAGCGCACCCCAGTCTGCGGTGATTCCGCCGATCTCGACCCGCGTGCTGATGTCCTCGCCGAACACGGTGCGCAGGACGGTTTGCAGGTAGATCGACCAGCCCTTGCCGACCGCTGCCGCCGCGACGGAGAACTCGAGAATCAGGTCCCAACCGATGATCCAGGCCAGGAACTCGCCGAACGTGGCGTAGGAGAACGTGTACGCGCTCCCGGCGACGGGAACGGTCGACGCGAACTCCGCGTAACAGAGCGCAGCCAGTGCACAGGCGATCCCGGCGAAGACGAACGCGAGCGACACAGAGGGACCGGCAAGGTCTCCGGCGGTGCGTGCGGTCAGGGTGAAGATCCCCGCACCGATCATCACCGCGACGCCGAAGACCGTGAGGTCCCAGGCACTCAGATTCCGGCGTAGCTTCGTGTCCGGTTCGTCAGTGTCCGCTATGGACTGTTCGACCGATTTTGTCCGCCATATACCAGTTCCGGGCAACGTCGACCTCCTGGATGTCCTGGGTCTCAGGGTCGGAGGTCACCCTAACGGTCGACAGAAATTTTCCCACTCGGGGTTGTCCGTGCGACTCACAGGCCGCGGTCGAGATCCGGTTCCAGATAGATGAGCCTGGCCGCGGGCACCCGTGCGCGCACCCGACCCTCGACCTCGTCGATGGTGCTGGCGATTTCCGCGGTCTGCAGACCGGGCGTCAGCGCGAGTTTCGCCGCGACCAGGAGCTCGTCCGGGCCGAGGTACTGGGTACGGATGTGGATGACGCGCTCCACCCGGCCACCGGTCAGCTCGTCGACGATGATCTCGTGCTCGCGTGCGGTGGCGCCCTCGCCGATCAGCAGGCTCTTCATCTCGATGATCAGGATGATCGCGATGACGCCGAGCAGGATGCCGATCATGATGGTGCCGATGCCGTCCCAGATCGGCTCACCGGTGAGCACCGAAAGTCCGACACCCATGAGCGCGAAGACCAGGCCGAACAGCGCGCCAGCGTCCTCGAGCAACACCACCGGCAGCTCCGGAGTGCGCGACTGGCGGATAAAGCCCCACCACGTGGCGTCGCCCTTGACCTTCCTGGACTCGACGATCGCGGTGCGGAAGCTGTAGGTCTCCAGTGCGATGGCGAGCACCAGGATCACCACGGCGACGATCGCCGAGTTCAACTCCTCCGGGTGCTGGACCTTGTGGATGCCCTCGTACAGCGCGAACGCCGAGCCGAGGGTGAACAGCATCAGCGCGACGATGAAGGAGTAGAAGTACCGGTCGCGACCGAAGCCGAACGGGTGCTGCTTGGTGGCCTTCCGCAGGGACGTCTTCTGCCCGAGCAGCAACAGCCCCTGGTTGGACGTGTCGGCCACCGAGTGCACCGATTCGGCGAGCATCGACGAAGAGCCGGTGATCAGAAAGCCGACGAACTTGGCCACCGCGATTCCCGCGTTGGCGAACAGTGCTGCCAGAATCGCTTTGGTTCCACCATTTGCCGCCACATGTCCCCCTGGGAATCCGTGCCCACACCGTCGGCGAGCAGCCTAGAGGGATACCGTCGGCGCTGCCGTTCGGGGCCGGGAATTCGTCGGCGAATTCCGGTAGGGACCGGGGCGTCAGTCGGGGCAGGTTCCCGGGGTCGCGCGGAACAGGCGGGCGCCGTTCGCGCCCATCGGGCGGACGGTCACGACCGGATCCGCGGCGGAGAGCCACATCGACTGCCCCCTGCGCAGCTCGATCGTCGCTCCGTCATTCGCGCGGGCAACCAGTTCACCCTGGGTGCAGAGCAGGATCTGCGGCCCGGTGCAGTCGAGTTCGATCGCCTCGCCGTCACTGTCGGTCCACTCGATCCTGGCGAGTTCGAACTCGGGCGCGTCCGTGCGGTAGACGGCCATGCGCGCGTTTGGCTCGGTCGCCTCGCCGCGCGACACCGGCATCTCGCCGCAGGCGAAGTCCACCACCCGCAGCAGTTCCGGCACATCCACGTGCTTCGGGGTGAGGCCGCACCGCAGGATGTTGTCCGAGTTGGCCAGGATCTCCACCGCGGTGCCGTGCAGGTACAGGTGCAGGTTTCCGGCAGGAAGGTAGATCGCCTCGCCCGCGCTCAGCGTCAGCCGGTTCAGCAACAGCGCGGCGAGCACACCGGCGTCACGGGGGTGAGTCTCCCCGAGTTCCAGCACGGTGCGGCATTCGGTGTCGAACTCGCCGTGATCCTTGACGTGCAGGACGCACGCATCCAACACCTCGGGAAGCAGTTCGTCGAGCGCGGACTGCGGCAGCGTGATCCAGGTGGTGAACAGCGCCCGCAGACCGTCGGGATCAGGCTGTCCCGCCAGTAGTTCGGTGTACTTGGTGAGTCCGGGGGTCTCGATGGCGCGGAGCAACGCGACAGTCCGGTGCGGGTCGCGGAAACCGGCGAGCGCGTGGAACTCGGTCAGCGCACAGACCAGCTCCGGCTTCGCCGTGGGGTCCGGGTAGTTGCGGTTCGGGGCATCCCGCGGGATGCCTGCCGCCTCCTCTCTGCGGTAGCCCTCGGCCGCCTGGCGGGCAGACGGGTGCGCCTGCATCGACAGCGGCTCCTCGACCGCGAGGATCTTCAGCAGATACGGCAACCGGCCGCCCCAGTGGTTCGCACAGCGCTCACCGAGCTGCGCCACCGGGTCCTCCTCGACCAGTTCGAGCAGGTTGCGCTCGATTCCGGAAGAGTCGACGAGCCAGGACGGGTCACCAGGATGGGCACCCATCCACAGCTCCGCCTCGGGGTGCGGCGCCGGAACCGGACGGCCGAGCAGCTCGGGGATCGTCGTTCTCGATCCCCAGGCGTACGGCCGCACCGCGCCTCGCAGCAACTCCACTTCTCACCTCAACTCTTCGCCGGCGACTCGCCGGCACCAGCCCTGGTCTCGCCGGTTCGCCTGGTCAGGCCGGGGCGTACCGGCCTGCCCCGCCGATGGTTCCCGCCGCGAGACCGAGATAGACGGCAGCCAGCTCGAATCGCAGTGCGAGCACCGCGGCCCTGCCCGCTTCGTCGGCCTCGACCTGCTCGGCGGGAGCTATGACCTCCGCGCCGGGCAGCACCTCGGACATCCGGTGCCGCGCCGCGTCCGCGGCGGGGCCGGAATGCACAGCCAGCAACAACACCCTCGGATCCAACCCCACCGAGCCGGACTCGTCGTCGGGATCGGCAAAAATGTTGCGCTCGGCACTACCTTCGACCGCGGTCCGCAACAGCGCGGGACGCGCCAGTGCCTGCTGGTGGCTGGCAACGTCGCAGACTCGCGCCGCATGGGTGGCGAACGCGTGTGCGGCGTGCTCCGCGACCGCGACGGCGACGTGGTCGAGACCCCAGAGCAACGGAGTGCGCTCCGCGAGCCGGAGCGCGAGCAGTTTCGCGGGGTTGACGAAGGATTCGTGCGCCGGGTGCGCGCGCTCGGCCTCCCCGTCGAGGTGGTCGGCGAGCGACTCGACATCAGCGACCAGTAGGCCGAGGGTGTTCGCGGTCAGCAGACCCGCCGTCAGCGCCCTCGGGAACCCGAGCTCGGGTGGCACCGGCAACCGGGGCGCGAGCACGAGCCCTCGCCCGGCCACTGAAGAGGCGACGGGGCCTTCCGGCGGCGCGGAG
This sequence comes from Amycolatopsis marina, assembly GCF_900111885.1. Taxonomy (GTDB): domain Bacteria; phylum Actinomycetota; class Actinomycetes; order Mycobacteriales; family Pseudonocardiaceae; genus Amycolatopsis; species Amycolatopsis marina. Next base: position 12,545 of record NZ_FOKG01000041.1, on the reverse strand, counting down.
AGCACCACGGTGGCGCCGAACCGGGCAGCTCGCTCCAGCGTCGCGGCCAACTCACGATCGTGCGGGTCATCGGTATGGGCGAAAACCACGTCGAGCGCCCCGATCCAGCTGGGCACGACTGGTGAGATCACCACGGGGACAGGACAGCCGGGCCCGAGCAGACTCGCGAGCAGGTCCGCGGCGCTTCGGCTCACACCGGGACGCGCCACCAGGACCAGTGCCCTCGGCCTGCCCAGATCCAGCCGTTCGCTCAGTTCCAGCTCAGCGGCGGCCTCGACCGTCGCACGGACCTGCGCTCCGGCCATGGCGACGGCGCGCAACAACCCGGCGACGTCGGTTTCGGCCAGCCGCGCCGGATCGTCGAGCAGTGAGTCATCAAGCACCGTCGACACTGGAGCCATCCTGGTTACCCTCGGCGTCCGGCCCCGCCACTACCTCGTCCAGCAGCAGGACGGGGATGCCGTCCCGCACAGGAAAAACCCGGCCACAGGAGGTGCAGGTGAGCGCATCGCCCTGTGGGTCACCGGGCGAACCGACGCGCAGCGGGGCGTGATCCGGTGCGGGGCACGCGAGGATCTCCAGCAACTGCTCGTCAAGAGTGACAGCCATGCTTCCTCCATACCATTGCTTCCAGCGCTGCAAACCCACCGTTATCCGCATGAGACGCAAGGGAAGCGCTGTTCGTGGCCAAGCGGTCGCTCCGGGTGTGCAGTTGCTGTCCGGAAACACGCGGCACGATCGTCACACGCGCGTTCTTCCGCCCACCATCGCAGGCCAGCTCGCTCTTCAGACGCACTGTCACCGATGACCGATCACGCACGGACGATCGCCAGCACTTCGTCCGCGAGTGCTCGGACCGCATCGTCCGTCGGAGCTTCGGCGTTCAACCGGAGCAGCGGTTCGGTGTTGGACGGACGCAGGTTGAACCAACGCCCGTCACCGAGATCGACCGTCAGCCCGTCGAGCTCGTCGATGGTTACTCCGCTGCGCGCCGCGAACGCGTCCTTCACGGCCATCTGGCGCGCGACCTGGTCGTCAACGGTGGAGTTGAGCTCTCCGGATGCCGAGTAGCGCTGGTACTCGGCGGTCAGCTGGGACAGCGGCCGGTCCTGCTCGCCGAGCGCGGCCAGCACGTGCAGCGCGGCCAGCATCCCGGTGTCGGCGCGCCAGAAGTCGCGGAAGTAGTAGTGCGCGGAATGTTCCCCGCCGAAGATCGCACCGGTCTCGGCCATCTTCTCCTTGATGAACGAGTGACCGACCCGCGTGCGGACGGGCTTTCCGCCGTGCTCGGCGACGATCTCCGGCACCGACTTCGAGGTGATCAGGTTGTGGATGACCGCGCCGCCGGGTTCCTTGGCCAGCTCCCGCACCGCGACCAGCGCCGTGATCGCGCTGGGCGAGACGGGGTCCCCCTTCTCGTCGACGACGAAGCAACGATCGGCATCCCCGTCGAAGGCAAGGCCCAGATCGGCCCCGACCTCGCGCACCTTGGCCTGCACGTCCACCAGGTTGGCCGGGTCGAGCGGATTCGCCTCGTGATTCGGAAAGTTGCCGTCGAGCTCGAAGTACATGGGCACGATCTCGATGGGGGTGGCGGCCCCGACAGCGGCACTGTTCATGCCGAACACCTCGGGCACCGTGTGCCCGCCCATCCCGTTGCCCGCGTCGACCACGACCTTCAACGGCCTGCTGCCGGAAAGGTCGACGAGGTTGCGCAGGTAGTCCGCGTACTCACCGAGAACGTCGCGTTCGCTGACGGTGCCGTGCTGTCCCGCGAACTCGGGAACGCCCTGCTCCACGGTGTCCCTGATCTCGGCGAGGCCGGAGTCCTGGCCCACCGGTGAGGCACCGGAACGGCACAGCTTGATGCCGTTGTACTTCGCCGGGTTGTGGCTCGCGGTGAACATCGCGCCCGGCATGTTCAGTGAACCGGACGCGTAGTAGAGCTCATCCGTGCTCGCCAGGCCGATCGAAATGACGTCGAGGCCCTGCGAGGTGACCCCCTCCGCGAAGGCACTCGACAGCTCGGGAGATGAGTCCCGCATGTCGTGTCCGATCACCACCGACGGCGAATCAGGCTTGATCAGCAGTGCGAACGCCGCGCCGAAGTCCCGGACCAGGCTCGCGTGCAACTGGTCACCGACGACACCGCGAATATCGTAGGCCTTGACGATCCCCGACAGGTCTGTCACGCCTTCTCCCCGCATTGTCCGTTGCCGACTCTCGGCGAGCCGTTGTTTGCGACGCCGAAAGCCTACCGGCGGGGGCTGACGATGCGGGGAAGCACGTCCCGTAACGGGTGTGCGTCAGACCAGGCGAGTGCGAACCGGGAGATTCAGCCGCGGCCGGGCAGTACTCGCAGGTGACCACGCCGTCCTGACGGACCGTCCGGCTCGGCCTGTGGCGCGGGACGATCGGAGCGTCCTGCCTCCCGCACCGCCTCGGCGAGCGCGGTCAGCTCGTCACTCGAGGGTTCTGGCGCGGAAAAGTCACCCTCGTGTCGCACGACCTCCCAGCCCTTCGGCACGGTCAGCCGCAACGCATGCTCCTCGCACAGGTCGTAGGAGTGCGGCTCCGACGCCGTGGCCAACGGCCCGACCACAGCGGTCGAATCGCTGTAGGCGTAGGTCAGCGTGGCGACGGCGGGCTCGAGGCAGCCCGTTCGCGAACACTTCCGTACGCTCGGCACGGTTGAGCACCATAGCCGCTCGCGACTGGGGAGTGGCGCAGGCGCACCGGCGACACCGCGATTTTGCACGAGTGTTCCCCGTGGGGTGTGGGCCATTCGGACCATTCCCGGGGACCGGGTTCCGCTTCCGGCACACTGGCCCGTCGCCCGGTGCGGGTGCCGCCTCCCTCCCGCGTACCCTGTCCGTTCGTGGCGATGGCTCGTGGTTCTCGTGGGTCCCGGCAGAACATGCGGCGGGACCGGCACGGGCGCGGACTCCGCGGCCCGCTGTATCCGGCCTCGCTACCTGCCGCATCCAGCAGGGCCGAGCGGTTCGACGCTCTGGTACTGGACGCGCTGGAGCCGATCGAGGCCCGCTGGCGACACGAACTCACCAAGCTCGACGTCGCGGTGGACGACGTGCCCGAGGTTCCGCGCGGGAACCGGCCCGTGACACCGGAAGGCGTGCTGCTCGACGGCATGGTGCCGCTGTCGCGGCTGGTGCCTGCCGGGGTCGACCGCGCGGGACTGCCCACGATGGCGCGCATCGTGCTCTACCGGCGCCCGCTCGAGGCCAGGGCGAAAGACCCCGGCGAGCTCGCCGAACTCGTCCACGAGGTGCTGGTCGAGCAGGTCGCGGGCTATCTCGGTGTCGAACCGGACATCATCGAGGGCGACTGACGCCGCGCGGGGATCGCCGTCAGCAGGGTGAACAGCACGGCGGCCACCTGGCCGAGCAGCAGCAGATCCCGCAGTGCCGAGGGGTGCTCGACCACGACCTCGGCCTCCCGGGTCGGCACGGCCACCGCGACCTGGTGCCCCCAGGCCTGGACGATCGGCACCGGTTCGGCGTTCACACTGGCCTGCCAGCCGGGTTCCAGATTCGCGGCCAGGACGAGCAGTCTGCCTGCCGGGCCGTCGGAGACCAGGACCCGGACGGTGGGCAGATCGGCCTGCACCTCGGCGACCGCGGCACCGGTCATCAGCTCCCCGCTCGGGGCCTGGTCGCTGATCGCGCGCCGCGACTGTTCCGGCGAAACGAGCACGACCTGCCCGGCTGCCGGAGTCAACCGGAGGACCTGCCTGCCGTCGGCTGTCCGCGGCGCGTTCCCGACCAGGTCTCCGGCCGCCTGCCGCAGCGCAGCCCCGTTCTCGCCGGGCGGGAGCACGACGAAAAGCACACCGTGCGCCGCGGCGGAGGTGACGGCCTCCCGCGATCCCGCGAGAAGCTCCTGCTGCCACGCGACGAGCCGTTCCGGAGTTCCCGCGACGGGCACCAGCGCGTCGTCCCCGTAGTGCGGCAACCTGCCTCCGACCTGGCGCACCCGCTCGCCAGGGGCGGCGAGCACCAGAACAGACCTGCCGGTGTCGGCGATCTCGGCGGACAGGGACGAGGCCAGTTCCAGGCCGCCGCCCGCACGCAACGGGCCCTGCTTGCCGAGAACCACCCCGGACACGGCGAGCGCGACCAGGCACGCCACGCCGCCCGCGGCCAGCAGGCGCGGGAGCAACGCGGGCACGGGACTCGCGCCGGGCCGGGCCGGGCCCGCGACACAGGCCGAGAGCACGATCCACAGCAGCCCTGCTCCGACGAACAGCAATGGCACTCCCGCGTTCCCCGCTGCCGGTTCGCCGCCCCACACAGGGGTGAGTTCGACCAGCCGCACGACCGCCACCCCGGCCACGCCGAGTGCGAGTACCCCGAGACCGGCTCCCGCCCCCTTGCTCGGCCTCGCCACCAGCGCGACAAGGGCGGCCGCGACCACGATCGCGCCGATCGGCCACGCTCCCGGCCCGCCGGGGTCCAACCCGAGCAGTTCCGCGGCCGTGGTCAGGCCGCGGTCCGGACCGTCCAGCCCGTGTGCCAGCAGGGCGGGGTGGGCGAACAGCGCGGGCAGCCACGGCAGCAGCAGGGCCAGCGGGAGCAGGACGACGATCGCGATCGACGAAACCCGGCGCGCCGTCGTGCCGACCGAGGGCAGCAGCACGAAGCCCACGATCAGACCGGCCAACGCGAGTACGTGCGCCTGCGGCGCGAACGCCCCGACGACGGCGAGGGCGAGGGCTGTCAGCACCGCGGTGCTCAGCCAGCGGGCGCCGGATCGGGTGAGGACCGCGAGGAGTCCGGCGAGCAGCGCGGGCAGCAGGATGTGCGCCACCACGACGTCGAGGCGCCCCTGGACGGCGCCCGCGACGGCCGCGGGCAGCAGGGCGTAGGCGGCGGCGACGGCGGCCCTGACCCAGCGACCGACCCGTAGTCGCCGCGTGGCCGCGTAGGCGACCAGCGCGGCGAGTGGGAGCTGCCCGATCAGCAGCAGTGACACCAGCGCGGCCGGGCCGCCAAGCGGTTCGACGAGTGCACCCAGTGCGCCGAGCACGGCCAGTGCGACCGGCGCGGGCGCCGCGGTTCCGCCACCCACCGGATGCCAGGTGGCCAGATACGTGGACCACAGCTCGCCGAGGTCACCGACCGGGAGCAGCCTGCCGCCGGAGAGGTCGAGGCCGAGGCGGTCCGCGTGCAGCAGCAGGGCGAGTCCGGTCAGTGTGACGAACAGGACCACCGGTGGTGCGAACAACGTCGCCGCGAGGATCCGCCGCCGGTCCACCTCGACGAAGACGAGCTCGTTCTCCCTGCGTCCTTCGCCACGGCGCACCGGTGAGGGTCGGGAAGGCTGGTCCTCGGACGTCGCCACCTGGTCCGCGTCCGCGGTGGCCCCCTCGTCCGTGCCTGTTTCCTCCGGCAGGGTGACCGCGACGGTGCCCATGCCGCGCCCAGGACGCCGCAGACCGGTGCCGCGGGCAGTGCCGGTCCGCAGTGCCCCCGCGGGCAGCGCGTCCGGCCCGACGGGACGCGGCTGCTGCTCGTCCTGCCTGGCCCGCACCGATTCGGGCGGGATCCAGGCCGACGCGCCCGAGGAGTTGCCCACCGTCTCCGGCAGGCGGCCGAGCGCGGCCTCACGCTCGACTCCGCGCCGCACCAGGTGCACGACTCCGCCTCGCACCGCGTTGCGCAGACGGGTGGCCCGGCTGGTGAACAGTCCGCGCACGGAAGCGGCGGCACCTCCGCGTCTGGCCTGGCGTTCGGTCCGCGCGGACCGTAGCCCGCCGCGCCCGCCGAGGAGGTACCCCAGCACCGCGAACTCCGCGTGCGCGCGACCAGCGTCGCGGATGACCGCGAACGCCAGTCCGCGCAGCAGGCACAGCACGAGCAGCCTCGGCAGCCCGAGCAGGAACGCGGGCGTGGAACAGTTGACCAGGAACGTCCGCACGCCGTAGGCACGGTCGGCTGCTGCCAGCGAGCCCGGCACAGCGTCGGCGTGACGTCTGCCCGTCGCCACCGCACGGGCGTGGCGGAGCCGGGCCCTCGGCACGGAAAGCACGAGCGAGCCCGAGGCGTTGGCACGCCAGCCGAAGTCGAGGTCCTCGCGTAGCAGCGGCAGTTCGGGATCGAAGCCGCCGACGGATTCCCACAGTCGCCGGGAGATGAGCGCACCGGCGCTCGGCACGGCGAGGACCTCGCTGCTCTGTTCCGGCGACCGCTCGTCAGCGGAGCCGCGATCGTCGAAGACGTGCTGCCGGTGCCCGGACGCGTCCGTGGACAGTCCCGCCTCGACGATCAGCCGTGGGTCGGCCCAGTCCACCGCCAGTGGCCCGAGTACGCCTGCGGACGGAGCGGCGTCGGCGGCCCGCAGCAGTGTGTCGAGGCAGTCCGGCTCGGGTGCGGAATCGTCGTGCAGGAGCCACAACCATGCGCCTGGATCACCCCAGCGCTCGGTCGCGTGGCGCACCGCCTCCGCGACCGCCCCGGCGAACCCGGTTCGTGCGTTCAGGGTGAGGACGCCGGACAGCACGGGGTCGGCTCCACCGCTCTCCCCGCCGGCCGCGTCCGCGAGCAGGGCAGCCGTGCGGTCGGTGGAGCCCGTGTCGACGGCCAGCACATGCCTCGGGCGAATCGTGCTGCGGCGCAACGCCGAAAGCGCGAGAGGCAGCCACGCCTCTCCGTTGTGACAGACCAGAATCGCCAGAACGGGCGCGCTGCGCAGCGCCGGTGATGCGGGAGTGCGGGGCAAGAACCCCTCCGGTCAACGAGTTGGTCGGTGGATGGCGCTCACCCTACGACCTGCCACACATGCGCCGTCCGAGTACGTACGTCGTCGGACAGCCAGGTCCCGGAACGGGAGCGCGTCACACGGTTCCCGTTCCAGGACCTTCTCAGACGGCGCGTTTCTTGAGCTTGCGACGCTCCCGTTCGGACAGTCCGCCCCAGATACCGAAGCGCTCGTCGTGCGCGAGGGCGTACTCGAGGCAGTCGTCCTTGACCTCACACCCCTGGCAGATCCGCTTGGCCTCGCGGGTGGAGCCGCCCTTCTCCGGGAAGAAGGCCTCCGGGTCCGTCTGCGCGCACAGCGCGCGGTCCTGCCACTCCTGCTCCTCGGGCTCGTCGAACAGATCGGTCAGCACACCCAGTTCCTGCTCAGGGCGCTCTGCCCAATCCATGACGTGCCCCCATTCCTTGCCATCCGTCTGAAGACGTGGGGATTCCGTGCCACCTGCCGGCACGCTCGACAACCCACCTCGGCCAGGCACCGTCACGCTCTCCGACACCCGCTGACTATCTGCTTCCAACCGCACGTCCGCCTCCTCGCTTCCACGCACTCCCCAGGCTGGCGGTGTTGAATCGGCACCGGAAAAATGGCGTTCTCCCGGTGCTGTGCAACACCTTCGGCGGGCCGCTCACGCTCAGTTCACGCCCTGCTCCCGCCTCCGGTGGTGCCACCCGTCGCCCCCCTTCCGGCGGCGAATGACATCAATGTGATTACACCCGTGTCATGGGGCCAGGTCAAGCGGAGTAGCAAGTTTGGGGGATACCGGAGGCCCGACACGCAAGCGGACACGCCGGGAAGTACCCAACCGGGATACGGAAGACTGGAGCCGTGCAACGTTCAGCAGTCCGTCCCAGTCCCCTGTTCTTCGCGATCCTGGCCGTCACCACGGCGGCAGGTGTGCTGGCAGCCTTCGTCGATCCGATCACACAGTCGGTCGAACGCGACCCGCTCGGTACCGCGGGCGTGTTCTTTCTCGTCATCGGCGGCTGGGCTCTGTCGCTGACATTGCACGAGTTCGGTCACGCGATCGTGGCGTACCGGGGCGGTGACCACTCGGTCGCGGCCAAGGGCTATCTGTCGATGGACATCCGCCGCTACACCGACCCCGTGCTCTCCCTCGTGCTCCCACTGCTGATCCTCGCGATCGGCGGGATTCCGCTGCCTGGCGGCGCGGTCTGGATCAACCGGGGGATGCTCCGCTCCCGGAACGTCTCCTCGTGGGTGTCCCTGGCAGGTCCGCTGAGCAATCTCGCGCTCGGCATCGCGTTGACGATCGTCATCGCGTTCGTGCAGATGCCGCTCGGGCTCACCGCGGGGCTTTCGTACCTGGCCTCGGTGCAGATTCTCGCCTTCGTGATCAACATCCTGCCCGTGCCCGGTCTGGACGGTTACGGCGCGATCGAGCCCTACCTGTCCCCGCAGGCACGGGAACTGGGCGCGAAGGCCAGGCCGTGGGCCCCGCTGGTGCTTTTCGCCGTGATCATCGGCATCCCCGGGGTCGGCAGGCTGCTGTTCGAATTCACCGATTCCCTCTTCGGCGCCATCGGCGGCGACGCGGACTTCGCCGACTTCGGCCGGGCCGTCTTCATGTTCTGGCGCTGAGCCCCGCCGCCCTCGCACTTTCCCGGGAAAGTGCGATACGTGCACACGCAACTACCGCACTTTCCCGGGAAAGTGCTGTCGCTGGGCCAGCCAGGTACGGGCCCTGCGGGCCACACGCTTGAGCCCGGAGCGTTCGCCGAAGTAGTCGGCCACCATTCCGACGACGGGCAGCATGCCCAGCAGCCGGTGGTAGAACCGGCCCCTCGGCCGCTTCTCCAGCTCGCCCGGAAAGGCCAGCAGCGAACGGCCGAGCCGCCAGAGCGTGCGGCCGCACGCCCGGATGGTGATCTTGCCGTGCTTACGGGAGGACACCGAGAGCTCTTCGGTCAGCTCTTCGGCCTTGGCGTCCTCGGCTGCGGCGTCGTGCTCATCCGTGCGGCCCGCCGCGAGCGCGGGGTCCAGCTCGCGATCGAACAGCACCCAGGCCAGCAGTCGCACCCGGTCGCCGAGATCGGTAACGCCGTGCTCACCCGCGATCGCGCAGAGCAGCAGACCTTGCGAGGCCGCGCCGAGGGCGTCCTGGACCGGCAACCGGTCCGCGAGCGCCCCGCCGAGTCCGGGGATCGCGGTCAGCAGCGAGGTGAATCTGCCGACCCGGTTGATCCACCAGTTCGTTCGCTGGTCGGGACTCATTCCCGCCCATGCACCGGTGCCGGGGACCTTGACCGAGCTCAGTGCGCCCCGCAGTTTCTCCCGTTTTCCGGGGTCGACCTTGTCCAGATCCTCGTTGCCGTCGGCCTGGTGGGCCGCCCGCGCCCGCAGGCCGAGCGGATCGGACTCCCGCAGCGCGTCGAGCAACGGGCCGGTCGCCCGGACGAACGGCCGGAGTACTCCCACCACCTGGGCATCGCTGATCGCCTCAGCCACCGCGCCCAGCTCCTCTCGTCCCGACCGGCCTGCGACCCAGCGCTCCACCGAGCACCAGCGCAGCCGGCAAAGCTCCTCCGGCGAGCAACAACAGCGCCCGCCAGTCTGGCAGGAGTACCCGGTCTCCGCCGGGCCCGAACACGCCGAGCGCCACGAGCGTGGCGATCCACACCACCAGCGGGAGTATCGCCGCGCGCGGGTGCACCAGTCGCGCGGTCTGGGTGACGAGCAGGGGGGTCGTCACGGCCGCCACCAGCACCGTGACCGGCACCGGAACATCACCCATCCGGGGCAGGAGGACGCCGTCGAGGCGCAGCGGGAGGTAGAACAGCTCCAGCGTGGCGAGCAGGAAAGCGTCCACGACGAGCAGCACAAGCAGCAGGCTTCGCCGCAGGGCGCCGCTGTCCGGTGGGGTCGGCGGCATCGCCACGGCGCTCACGCGTCGAGCCCGCCGAACAGATCGTTCTCCGCACCCTCCGCGGGACCGTGGGCGAGTACGAAGTACTCGGCATCCAGCAGCGGCTGGGCGATGCCGTTGGACAACGCGAAGCAGCGACGCTCGTCCAGCACGGTGACCTGGGTCGCATGCGCCCGCAGGGCCGCGACCTTCGCCTCAAGATGCCCTTTCGCGGCGATGGCGGTGCCCGCGAGTTCGTCCGGGACCGTTGGGAGTTCACCCTCATCGGGAAGCCGGAAGGGGAGGTCACCCGCCGCTCGCAACGCCGCCAGTCCACCTTCGGTCGCCCGCGCCGGCGCCGCCGTGTGAAAGATCCGTCGCACCGAGCCCGCGGCCCCTGCCGCCGCCATGGTTATCTCGTGCGCCCTGATGTGGTCCGGATGCCCGTATCCACCCGAGGCGTCATAGGTGACGACGACCTGCGGGCGCACCTCGTCGAGCACCATCGCGAGCTGCTCCGCCTGCTCGGCTGCCGATCCGCCGGTGAACGCCCTGGGATGCGCTGCCGCGGGTGTCCCGGCCATGCCGGAGTCGCGCCAGCGGCCGATCCCGCCCAGGTAGTGCTGGCGCGGACCACCCAGCGCCGCGCGTGCCGCGGCCAGTTCTCCCGACCGGTAGCCACCGAGCTGGTCGGCCGCCCAGGAACCCAGCTGCTCCAGCGCGGGCGGGATGATCTCGCCCTCCTCGCCGAGTGTGCAGGTGACCAGGGTCACCTCCACGCCCTCGGCGGCGTACCGAGCCATCGTCGCGCCCGTCGTCAGACTCTCGTCGTCCGGATGCGCGTGCACAAGTAACAGCCTGCGGGCTTCTCGGGAGGTCACGGGTTCAGATTAATTCTTTGGTCGTGGTCACATCCGGCGGCACCTCAGATATCCTCGCGCGAGTCACGCTTACCTTCCGTGACGTGTGTACCCCCACGAAGGGCAACTGGTGAGCACTGAAGCTAATACGACGATTCCTGCCGGCACGTCGAGTTCCGTCCTGTCCATCTCGGATCTGCGTATCTCCTTTCCCACCGAGGAAGGGATCGTCGATGCGGTCAAAGGAATCGGATTCGACGTCGCTCCCGGGGAGATCGTCGCCGTCGTCGGCGAATCCGGCTCGGGCAAGTCGGTGACCTCGATGTCCGTGCTCGGTCTGCTGCCGAAGACCAGCCGGATCAATGGTGACCGCAAGCTCGGCGACATCAACCTGGGCGAACTCGCCGAAAAGGACATTCGCAAGATCCGCGGCAACGACATCGCGATGATCTTCCAGGAGCCGATGACCGCACTCAATCCCGTCTACACCGTCGGCTGGCAGCTGCGCGAATCGCTGCGGACCCACCAGGACCTCGCCAAGAGTGCCGCGGACCGGCGCGCAATCGAACTGCTCGAGATGGTGGGCATCCCGAACCCGACGGAGCGGTTCAAGCAGTACCCCCACCAGCTCTCCGGCGGTCTCCGCCAGCGTGTGGTCATCGCGATGGCGATCTCCTGCGACCCCAAGGTGATCATCGCCGACGAGCCCACCACGGCCCTCGACGTCACCGTCCAGGCCGAGATCCTCGGGCTGCTGCGCAAACTGCGGGACACACTGAACACCGCGATCGTGCTGATCACGCACGACATGGGTGTCGTCGCCGACCTCGCCGACCGCGTCGTCGTGATGTACAACGGCGAGATCGTCGAGCAGGCCCCGGTGGGTGAACTCTTCGCCAACCCGCAGGAGGAGTACACACAGAAGCTGCTGGCCGCGGTGCCGGTGCTCGGACACCGCCCCGAGGGGCAGCGCCTGCTCGAGGATCCGGAGCAGGGCGAGACCGAGACTAAAACGATCGCGGAGGCGATCCGGCTAGCCGACACCGAACTCGAGTCCCAGATCGAGGCCGACGCGCCCGCACTGGAGATCAAGAACCTGGTGCTGGAGTTCCCCGGCCGGCGCGGGCAGGCCAAGAACCGGGCGGTGGACGACGTCTCACTGAGCATCCAGCGGGGCGAGATCCTCGGCCTGGTCGGCGAGTCCGGTTCCGGTAAGTCCACTGTGGGCCGTTGTGCGATCCGGTTGCTCGATCCCACGGAGGGCACCGTCTCGATCGCGGGCCGTGACATCACCAAGATGTCCGCGAAGGAACTGCGCCCGCTGCGTCGCTACTTCTCGATCGTCTTCCAGGACCCGGCGTCCACCTTGGACCCCAAGATGACGATCGGCGAGTCCATCGGCGAACCGCTGGTTCTGCACAAGGTGCTGGCAGGCAAGGAACTCGACCAGCGCGTAGCGACGCTGCTGGACAAGGTCGAGCTCTCCGGGCACTACCGCAACCGCTACCCGCACGAACTCTCGGGCGGGCAGCGTCAGCGGGTGTCGATCGCCCGCGCGCTCGCACTCGACCCCAAGCTGTTGATCGCGGACGAGCCGACCTCGGCCCTGGACGTCTCAGTGCAGGCTCGAGTGCTTGACCTTTTCCTCGACCTGCAGCAGACACTGCAGTTCGCCTGCCTGTTCATCAGCCACGACCTCGCGGTCGTGGACCTGCTGGCCGACCGCGTCGCGGTGATGCAGCACGGCAAGCTCGTCGAGGTCGGCACGCGCGACGAGGTGTTGCACTCGCCGAAGGAGGACTACACGCGCAGGCTGCTGTCGGCCGCGCCCGTGGCGGATCCCGCCCTGCAGGCCGAGCGCCGCAAGGCCTGGGAGCAGGGCAAGGTCGCCCCCGTGGCGGACTGACCAGGCCCGTAAAGGCGCTGAGCCAAACAGGGAGCCCCCGCCAGTGAACTGCTCCCCGGGAGTTGGACTGAAAATTCAGTTCTGACTCTCGGGGAGTAGTTGTATGGAGCCGCGTAGTTCGTTGTCTGAGGTGCAGCGG
>NZ_FOKG01000013.1 GCF_900111885.1 Amycolatopsis marina | reverse complement strand
TTCTTCAGGAACCCGGTGTCGTCCACGATCAGCACGCCGCCCGGCTCGCCGAGATGCTCGACCACGTAGTCCCGCACGTCGTCACGCACCCCGTCGATGTCCCAGTCCGCCCAGCGCAACAACCGCTGCATCCCATCCGGAGACACCTCACCGGACTGCTCCGCCAGTGTCCAGCCGTTCTTCCGCTCCAACCCCGCGACCAGCCCGGACACATACTCCCGAGCCCGGCCCCGCGGCTCCGACCGCCTGAACCGTCCCGCGATCCGATCATGAACCCGATCCAGCTGCCCCATCACCACATCGACCACCACAACGATGATCTACCACACGACGACCAACTGCCGTTGCAGTCCTAGGGCCAGGCTGCCTCGCGTGTGCTGCGTCAACGAGGTTTGTGCCTGCCCGAGGCAGGGTCCAGGTCATGCCGGAGGCCATGCTTGGCCGGTGGCGATGACCTGGACGAACGCCGATTATGGCCGGAGAATCAGAGCCTGTTCCAGCCCTCGACCTCTTCCGGGCTGCGCGGGCCGGGGCCCACGTAGGACGCCGACGGCCGGACCAGTCGTCCGGTGCGCTTCTGTTCCAGGATGTGTGCCGCCCAGCCCGCGGTACGGGCCGAGGTGAACATCGCGGGCATCATGTGCGGTGGCACCTTGGCGAAGTCCAGGATGACGGCGGCCCAGAACTCGACGTTGGTCTCGATCGCCCGGTCCGGACGCCGCTCACGCAACTCCGCCAGTGCCGCCTGCTCCAGTGCGGCAGCGGCCTCGTAGCGCTCGGCTCCCAGCTCCCGGCAGGTGCGGCGCAGCACCCTCGCGCGCGGGTCCTCGGCCCGGTACACCCGGTGCCCGAACCCCATCAGGCGCTCCTTGCGGTCGAGGATGCCCTTGACGACCGCCCGCGCGTCACCGGTCCGCTCGGCTTCGGCGATCATCGGCAGGACCCTGGCGGGCGCGCCACCGTGCAGCGGACCGGACATGGCGCCAATGGCGCCGGACATCGCCGCGGCGACGTCGGCTCCGGTGGAGGCGATGACCCGCGCGGTGAAGGTGGAGGCGTTGAGCCCGTGCTCGGCTGCCGACACCCAGTAGGCGTCCACCGCTTTCACGTGTGCCGGGTCCGGCTCGCCGCGCCAGCGGACCATGAACCGCTCGGTGATCGACGTCGCCTCGTCCACGGTGGACTGTGGCACGGCGGGCTGGCCGATGCCGCGCGCGGACTGGGCCACGTAGGACAGTGCCATCACCGAGGCACGCGCCAACTGGTCGCGGGCGGCCTCGTCGCTGATGTCGAGCAGCGGCTGGTAGCCCCAGATCGGGGCGAGCATGGCGAGCGCGGCCTGGACGTCCACGCGTACGTCGCCGGTGTGCACCGGGATCGGGAACGCCTCGGCGGGTGGCAGGCCCTCCCCGAACTTGCCGTCGACGAGCAGCCCCCACACGTCGCCGAAGGTGACCTTTCCGGCGAGATCCTCGATGTCCACACCGCGATAACGCAGTGCGCCACCGTCCCGGTCGGGTTCGGCGATCTCCGTGCGGAAGGCGACGACGCCCTCCAGGCCAGGCCGGAACCCGTCATCGGGCTGCTCGGCGGAAGCAGACTGACCGGTTGAGACAGGCGTGGGCGTCGTCATGTGAGAAGACCTTTCGATACACGTTCCCCGGCAAGTTCTCGCAAGGCGTGCGGGGGCGAACGCGTGTGGCGTGCCCCATCGCACGGATGGACAAACACTGCCCCTCCGGCCGCCTGGGAGCAATCGAAACAAGTGGTGGTTTCGGTCACGATTACGAGAACGATTCAGTCCAGGGGGTCAACCAGCGGTAAATCCTCCACCCGCGCAAGTGTTCCGGGCCGGTTTTCCGGCGAAGCGCGAGCCGAGCCAGTCCATCGCGATCGGCCCGCCGACCGAGACGCCGATGATGTGCTCGGCCAGCGGGATCCGCTGCCACTGCACGGTTGCCCCGAGGTCGCAGTACCGCGAGAGCAGGGCCTTCCCGGTCCTGTAGGGGATCAGCTCGTCGTACGCGGCGTGGTACAGGAACATCGGTGCGCCGGGCCGATCCTGACCGGCCTTGTTCTCCTCGAGCCGTGCCTGCCAGCTGGGGTGGGACAGCGGGTCGGGGATGGTCACGAAATCCTGGAGCCGGGCGAACGGAGCCGCGGCCCCGAGCTCCACGACACACGCCTGCCGCACCCGCTGCACCAGCGCGCGGCCGCGGTCGTTGAGGATCTCCGCGAACGGCACGTCCGGGTAGGCGCTGGAGAGCCCGGTCGCCGCGCCGATCACCAGACCGAAGGCCGCTCCGCCGTCGTTGAACCTGGCCACCTCGGCGAGGTCGGCGGGAACACCGCCGGGTGCGGCGCCGACGACGCGCACGTCCGGCGCGTAGCTGGGCTGCAGTTCGGCCGCGAACGCCGCGGCCTGCCCACCCTGGGAGTAGCCGAAGATGCCGACCGGCCCCGAGGAGGACAGCCCGGAGCCGGGCACCTTCGCGGCGGCCCGCGCCGCGTCCAGCATGGCCCGCCCTTCCGACTGCCCGGTCGCATAGGTGTGGGTGCCGGGAGTGCCGAGGCCCTCGTAGTCGGTGAGGACGACAGCCCAGCCCTTGAGCAGGGCCTGGGCGATCAGCGCGATCTCGTTCTCCGTGCCGGTGCGCAGTTTGTAGGACGGGGCGCAGGAATCGCCGAGGCCGTGCGTGCCGACGGCGTAGGTGACCAGCGGGCGGGGACCCTCCTGCCACGGGGTCGGCGGAACCAGCAGCGTGCCGGAAACGGCGTTCGGCGTTCCGGTCGCGGAGGTCGAGCGGTAGAGCAACTGCCAGGCCCTTACCGGTGCGGGCAGCACCCGCAGCGGTTCGGCGAAGACGTCGACCGGCCGCTGACGAAGGATGTCGCCAGGTGCCACGGCCGGCAGTGGGTCGGGCGGAAGGTAGAAGGGATCCTCCGCGGGTGCGGGCGGGGTGGCTGCCGCCTGAACCGCGCCGGGAGCGGCGGTGACGAGCAGCGTCACCGCCAGAAGCAAGGGAGCCAGCAGACGACGAACCACGATGTCCTCCGTGTGACGCAAGCTACAGTGGTAACTGAGATTTTCGCAATGTAGACCAGGCGGCCGTATTTGGCAATTCGCGTTACCAAATAAGCCGTCGATCTAGGAGGCCGCATGTCCGAGGAACCGGGCCGGATGTATCGCGGGGTCGCTCCCGGCCGCCGCCGGGCCGAGCGCAGGGAACGGCTGCTGGCCGCCGCGCTCGACGAGTTCACCTCGACCGGTTACCAGGCGACGAAGATCGCCGAACTGTGCTCGCGGGCGGGGGTGTCCACACGCAACTTCTACGAGGAGTTCCGGGGCAAGGAGGACGTGCTGCTGGCCCTGCACGCGCGGATCAACGACATGGCCATGGTCCGCGTGGGCGTGGAGCTAGGCGCTGTGGCCGAGGCCGACGTGGTCACCAGGATCGGAAAGCTGGTGGACGTCTTCGTCGCGACCGTCGCCGTCGACCCCCGGCTGCCCCGCCTCAACTACGTCGAGGCCGTGGGGGTGAGCCCCGCGCTGGAGGCTCAGCATCAGGAGTGGGTCGGCCGCTGGGCGGATTTCATCTGCGGTGAGGCGGAGCGGGCGGCTGAGGACGGAATCGCGCCGCGGCGGGACTACCGGCTAACGGCCATCGCGCTCGTCGGGGCGGTGACCGGCCTGCTCCGGGAGTGGCAGGCCCACGATCCGCCCATTCCGGCGGCCGCGATCGCCGAGGAGATGAAGGGAATCATGATCGCGGCAATCACCCGGAAGACGGATGCACCGTGAGGTAGGAGTAAGTAAGTGTCAGGTGTCACCGTTAGGGAGGTTCCCCCACGACCCCCGCACGCCCTACCGTCGGCTGGATAGGGCCGAGGCCGAATGCTGTTCGTGGGCGCGGAGGTTGGGCGGACATGCCGGAATTGGACAACATGGACGGAAGCACCGGAATCGGTGACGTAGCGGTACGCCTGCCGGGCATGCGGGTGGCCTATGACGGTGGTGCGCTCGAGGAGGCAGCACTTGCGCCGACGTGGGCCGACCAGTTGCAGGCCTGGCTGGACGACGCGGAGTCCGCGGGGGTCGCGGAACCCAACGCGATGGTGCTCGCCACGGCCGACGCCGAGGGCAAACCCTCCTCGCGCTCGGTGCTGTGCAAGGGTCTCGATCAGCGCGGAGTGGTGTTCTACACCAACTACACCTCGGCCAAGAGCCACGACCTCACCGCGACCCGGTACGCCTCGGTCACCTTTCCCTGGTACCCGCTGCACCGGCAGGTGAATGTCCGTGGCGAGGTGGAGAAGGTCGACGTCACCGAGACCGCCGCGTACTGGGCCTCCCGGCCGCGGGGGTCGCAGCTCGGGGCATGGGCCTCACCCCAGTCACGGGTGGTCGACGACCGGAGGGCGCTGGACAACGCGCTGCACGCGATCGAGCGCCGGTTCACCGACACCGAGCAGGTCCCGTTCCCGCCGCACTGGGGTGGCTGGCGCATCCGTCCCGACGTGGTCGAGTTCTGGCAGGGCAGGCGGGACCGGCTGCACGACCGGTTGCGCTATGTCCGCAGCGAAGACGGCTGGTCCGTCGAGCGCCTCGCTCCGTAGTCCGCAGCAAACCACCTCGTTAGTTGCCGTAAACTAACGATCTGTGGCGACAGGGGCGGGTGAGCGCAGGGGAGCACGCAAGGTGCTCGGCTCGATCACCGTCGACACCCGCCCGCTGCGCGTTCCGGCGTTCCGGCGGCTTTGGGTCTCCACCGCCGTCACGGCGATCGGCAGTCAGCTCACCACCGTCGCCGTGCCCAAGCAGGTCTACGACCTGACCGGCTCGTCCGGCTACGTCGGGCTGACCGGCGCGGTCGCGCTGGTGCCGCTGCTCGTGTTCGGTCTCTGGGGCGGCGCGATCGCCGACACCGTGGACCGGCGCAAGCTCCTGCTGGTCACGAACACCGGGATCGCAGCCACCTCCGTCCTGTTCTGGGCGCAGGCCTACTTCGCCGTGAACTCCGTCTGGGTGGTGCTCGCACTGCTCGGGGTCAATCAGGCGTTCTTCGCGGTCAACATGCCCACTCGCAGCGCCGTGATCGCCCGGCTCGTCCCGCTCGACCTGCTGCCCTCGGCCGTCGCGCTCGGCGCCACGATGATGCAGTTCGGCGCGGTGCTCGGGCCGATGCTCGCGGGAGCGCTCCTGCCGGTGCTCGGGCTGTCCACGCTGTACCTCCTGGACACGGTCGCCCTCACCCTCGCGCTGCTCGCCGTGTGGAAACTGCCGGCGCTACCGCCGCTGGAAGGCCCGACCCGCCGTGCCGGGCTACGCGACGTCCTCGACGGCTTCCGCTACCTCGCGACGAGAAAGATCCTGCTCGCGTCCTTCCTCGTGGACATCATCGCGATGGTCGCGGGCATGCCGCGGGCGCTCTTTCCGGAGATGGCCGAGCGCACGTTCGGCGATCCGTCCGGCGGCGGGCTCGCACTGGGCTGGCTGTACGCCGCGCTCCCGCTCGGCGCCCTCGCCTGTGGGCTCGCGTCCGGCTGGTTGACCCGGATCGGGCGGCACGGCGTCGCCGTGACCATCTCCATCTGCGTGTGGGGCGCCGCGATCATCGGCTTCGCGCTCGCCGACTCGCTCTGGCTGGCGGTGCTCTTCCTCGCGATCGGCGGCGCGGCCGACTTCGTGAGCATGGTCTTCCGCAGCGCGATCCTGCAGACCGCGACCACCGATGCCATGCGCGGGCGGTTGCAGGGCGTCTTCACCGTCGTCGTCGCGGGTGGGCCCCGGATCGCCGACGTCACGCACGGCTGGGCCGCGGCCGGCGTCGGCACCACGGTCGCCGCGGCCGGTGGCGGTGTGCTGGTCATCGTGGTCGTCATCGTGGCCGTCGCGCTGATTCCCGCGTTCTGGCGCTACCGCGCGCCCTCCGGAGACCGTCCGGTGGGTGAATGACGAAGTCATGAGCGAGTCGGTCTGTCGCTGACCTCGCTGGTCGGGCACACTCTTGCTCCATGGCGGATGCGCGCACGGAGCACGTCGAGACCGGCCCTTCCGGGCAGCCCGCGCTCAAGCGGGTGATGGGTTCGAAACTGCTGTTGTTCTTCGTCGTCGGCGACATCATCGGCACCGGCATCTACGCCCTGACCGGGCAGGTCGCGGGCCGGGTCGGCGGCGCGTTGTGGCTGCCGTTCCTGCTGGCCTTCGCGGTCGCTTTCATGACCGCGTTCGGTTATCTGGAACTGGTCGGCAAGTATCCGAGGGCGGCAGGCGCCGCGCTCTACACCAACCGTGCGTTCCGGATCCCGTTCCTGACGTTCATGGTCGCGTTCGCGGTGATGTGCTCCGGGATCACCTCCGCGTCCTCGGCCGCGGTCGCGTTCGGCGACACCTACCTGGCCGAGTTCATCAGCTCCCCGATGCCGTTGGTGGCCATCCTCTTCATCGCCGGACTCGGACTGATCAACTTCCGGGGGGTCAGCGAGTCCGTCAAGACCAACGTGGTGCTGACCTGCATCGAGATCGCCGGTCTGCTGATCATCATCGGTGTCGGCGTGTGGGCGGTACTCAACGGCAGCGGGGAGCCGGGCAGGCTTGTCGAGATCGACACCGCCGACCAGACCTGGCTGGTGGCGATCACCTCGGCGACCTCGCTGGCGTTCTTTGCGATGGTCGGTTTCGAGGACTCGGTCAACATGGCCGAGGAGTGCAAGGACCCGGTGCGGATCTTCCCCAAGGCCATGCTGTGGGGCATGGTCATCGCCGCCACGATTTACATCCTGGTGTCGGTGACCTCCTCGCTGCTCGTACCCGCCGACGAGTTGAAGGCCGCCGAGAGCGGCGCGCTGCTGAAGGTGATCGACGTCGGCGCGCCCGGTATGCCACGCGAGATCTTCTCCGCACTCGGACTGTTCGCCGTCATCAACTCCGCGCTGATCAACATGCTGATGGCCAGCCGGCTGCTCTACGGCATGGCCAACGAGAAGATCATTCCGAAGCAGTTCGGCTCGGTGCACCCGTTCCGGCGCAGTCCTTGGGTGGCGATTCTCTTCACCAGCGCGATCGCGATCGTTCTGGTGTCCACAGTGGATATCAGTGTGCTCGGCGGGACGACGGCACTGCTGCTGCTCGTGGTCTTCGCCGTCGTCAACGTGGCCGTGCTCGTACTACGCAGGGAGAAGGTGGAGCACAAGCACTTCCGCGCGCCCACCGCTATCCCGGTGTTCGCCGCGATCTTCTGCCTCTACCTGGTGAGCCCGTTGTCCGGTCGTCCCGCCCGGGACTACACGGTGGCCGCGATCCTGCTCGCCGTCGGGCTCGTACTGTGGGGCGTCAACTGGTTGATCATGCGTGCCCGCCACGAGCGGCCGCCGCAGCTCGACGCCAAGGACCTGGAAGGATGACCCGGGGACGCCGCTCGGCTATGCGGATGACGTGGCGCACGTACTCGGTGGATGAGGACGACCAGCTCACGGTGTACTGGTTTCGCAAAGAGCTGGACTGGCGCACGGGCTACGTAGCGAGCGCACTGGGCGTAGAGGGTCTGTCGCACGAGTACGTGGACGTGCTCGGCACAGCCGATGAGATCACTGGCTGGACCGCCGCCGCGACAGTGTATGTGGACGAGGTCGCTCTGGCCGTGGCCGAGTTGAACCGGGTGAAATGGCGGACCTGGCGATGGCGCAGGCGGCCGTTGGTACGCCGGTCGGCGGACGCGAAGTACAACGAGGCCAAGGCGCGCTATCTGCAGCGCGTACGGGCGGCTGTGTCGGTCTACCAACCGGTCCGGGATGTCATCGAGCAGCGGGTCGCCGAGCAGGAGGCGATCCGGCTCGCGGAGGCCGAGCGGTCGCGGCGGGAATGGGAGCGCCGCCAGCGCGAGGCGGAGGCCCGGTTCGAGGCGTGGCAACAGCGGCAGGCGGGTAGTCACGACTCGGTTCGCAACGAACAGGCACGGGCGGAAGCCGTGCGGACAGTGATCGAGGGGATCACTGCTACGGCAGCGGTTCTGGAGAAGGCGGGCCGGCCTGGGAGAGCAGTCATCGACGACAAGCCGCGTGAGGTGCTGCATGGCTGGTGGGTCGACTTCGACTGGCCCGACGTGTCCGACTTCCCGGGGCTGGACACGCCACCGGATGTGCCGGTGGACCACCTGCCGTCGGGAAACTGGGACGTGGACCTGTGCCTGTATCTGCCGGACCGGATGCTCTTCACTCCGACACCCTTCGGTGAGTACCAGTTCGCGACCGTCGTCAGCGAGCGGATCGGCTCGAGTGACTACACCCGGCCCGGGTGGTGGAAACGAGACATCGAGGAGTTCGCGGAAGACCTGTTCCCCGACTGGGTCACCTACCACACAGCCTTTTCCGGAATCGGCCCGGACGAGGACCTCCGAATCCCGTTCACCGACCACGCCGACCCGGCCGTCTTCGTGCCGTACGTCCGGGCGGTGGCCCAGCAGGCGTTGGCCGGTGTCCGGGCCTTGGTGCCGGGACCTCCACAGCCGAAACCGATGTGATTGCCGTCCACGCGCATGTGTTTGCCCGCTGTGCGCATGTGTTTGCCATCGGTGGACTCGACATTGCCATTCGCGCTCGGCAACAGTCGCGTCCATCGGCTCCGTAGTGAATTGGCGGCGCTGAGAATCCCAGATCGTCGTTCCCGTACGGCATGATCGCGTGATCACTCGGGTACGGGAGGTAACGGGGTGAGCACTCGCACCAGCCCGGTGCTGCGGAAACGGCGGCTGGGACGCAGGCTGCGGCAGATGCGGGAACGGGCCAGGATGAGCCTGGAGGAGGCGTCGGCCCGGCTGGACACCACGCGCAGCAGCCTGAGCCGGATCGAGAAGGGCGAGAGCCGCGCCGACGTGCACCTGGTCCGCTCGATGATGGACCTCTACGACCACTACGACGCGGACCTGCTCGACCTCGCCAGAGCGGCAAAGCGCAAGGGCTGGTGGCACGCGTACGGGATCAAGGATCGCGGCTACATCGGCATGGAGACCGAGGCGGTCGAGGTGCTGACCTCGCAGCTGGTCTACGTCCCGGGACTGCTGCAGACCGAGGACTACATGCGCGCGGTCTTCGCGTCGGGCTCGGTACGTCGAACGCCGGACGAACTGGAAAACCAGGTACATGCACGGCTTTACCGCCAGGAGCGACTTCGGGACGAGGAGTCGCCGTTGGGATTGACCGCGATCGTGGACGAGTCCGCGTTGCGCCGACCGTTGGGTGGCCCAACCGCGATGCGTGCACAACTTCGGCACCTAGTCGAGGCCGCCCAGTTGCCCAGCGTCACTCTTCAGGTTCTTCCTTACACCCCGAAAGCCCATTCCGGTCTGGAAGGCGCCTTCACGATCCTGCGATTCGCCGATCTGGAGGACCCGGACTTGCTCTACGCCGAGTACCCGACAGGCGCGATCCACGTGGAGAAACCGGACGAGCTACGCGCGGTTATGCTGGTCCTGAACCAGCTGCGTTCCGAGGCGCTGACGCCGGAAGACTCGGTAGCGTTCATCGAAACGGTGGCTACGCAGATGTAGGCGATGTGAGCGAGGCGGTCTGTATGTCCACTGTGGATTTTTCTGGAGCAGTCTGGCGAACGAGTAGCTACACCGGGAACGGCAACAATGGTGACTGCGTGGAGGTCGCCTTCGCGCCCGAGGTGACCGCGCTCCGGGACTCGAAGGACCGCTCAGGTGGGGTGCTCGTCGTCGATCGTGCCTCCTGGGCCGCGTTGCTGGAGATCACCCGCCGGTAGATTCGCTGGCATGGGAAATCCGACCGGGGAACAGTTCGAACTCACCAGGGGCAGTGCCAGGGCGGTGGTCACCGAGATCGGCGCCGGGCTGCGGGCCTTCGAGATCGGCGGTGTGCCGTACCTCGAGTCCTTCGACGCCGACGAGAAGCCGCCGAAGGGTGCCGGCCAGGTGCTGCTGCCCTGGCCCAACCGGACCAAGGACGCCCGCTGGACCTATGACGGTGAGCCCCAGCAGCTGAAGGTCACCGAGCAGGCCCGGGGCAACGCGATCCACGGCCTCACCCGACACGAGGAATGGCAACTGCTGGAGCACGCGGAGTCCTCGGTCACGATGTCGATCGACATCCCTGAGCAGGAGGGCTGGCCGGTGCCGCTGCATGCGGTGATCACCTACGACCTGGCGCCTCGCGAGCTGACCGTCACGCACCAGGTGCGCAACGACGGGGACTCGCCGATCGGTTTCGGCGTCGGCACGCATCCCTACTTCCGGATCGGTGACGTGCCCACCGACGACCTCACGCTGACCCTGCCCGCCGCGCGGGTGCGTCCGTACCTGGCCGACGAACAGCTGCCCTACGGCGAGGAGCAGGACGTCGAGGGCACTGAGTACGACCTGCGCTCGGGTGTCCGGGTCGGTGAGCTCGACCTGGACACGGCGTTCGGCGGCCTGGTGCCCGGGGTTGACGGCCGTCACCACCACCTGCTGGCCCACGAGTCCACGACCGTGGACGTCTGGACCGAAGCGGACTTCCGGTGGGCCCAGGTCTTCACCCCCGCCGAGCTGAACGGCCGGGGCCGAGCGGTGGCGATCGAGCCGATGACCTGCCCCGCGAACGCACTGAATTCCGGCACCGACCTCATCACCCTCGCCCCAGCCGAAACCTGGACCGCGAGCTGGGGCATAGCTGTCCACCTCTGAGCCCACCCCACCCCTCGCACTTTCCCGGGAAAGTGCGGTACTTGCGCGTGCACGGATCGCACTTTCCCGGGAAAGTGCGAGGTGGCTGGATCGTGACTGGCGGGTGGTGGCGTTGGGGGCGGGTAATTCGTTAGCGTGTCGAACTATGTACAGCGCGATCACTGGTGGCTATGTAGTTCCCGTCGACGGAGACCCCATCGACGGCGGCACTGTCCTCATGTCCGACGGCAAGATCGTCGCCGTGGGGACCGAGGCCGACGTCGACATCCCGGACGAGGCGAGGCTGATCGACGCCTCCGGCTCGTGGGTGCTCCCCGGCTTCATCGACGCGCACGCCCACCTCGGCGTGCACGAGGACGGCGAGGGCTGGTCCGGCAACGACACCAACGAGATGACCGACCCGAACGGCGCCCGGTTCCGTGCGCTGGACGGCATCGACCCCTACGAGGTCGGTTTCGACGACGCACTCACCGGTGGCATCACCAGTGTGGTGATCAAGCCGGGCTCGGGTAACCCGATCGGCGGGCAGACCGTCGGCGTGAAGACCTGGGGCCGCAACGGTTTCGACATCGTGTTCGCCGAGGACGTGAGCGTGAAGAGCGCGCTGGGGGAAAACCCGAAGCGCGTGTACGGCGAGAAGGACAAGACCCCTTCGACGCGACTCGGTGTCGCCGCCGTGCTGCGCGAGGCGTTCACCAAGGCGCGCAACTACGCCGCCCAGCGGGACCACGCGCTCGCCGAGGGCAAGCCGTTCGACGTCGACCTCACGCTGGAGACGCTGGCCAGGGTGCTCGACGGCGAGCTCTACTGGGACCAGCACGTGCACCGGGCCGACGACATCGTCACCGCGATCCGCCTCGCCGAGGAGTTCGGCTACAAACTCGTGCTCAACCACGGCACCGAGGCGCACCTGATCGCCGACCTCGTCGCCGAGCGGAACATCCCGGTCATCCTCGGGCCGCTGTTCACCAGCCGCGTCAAGGTGGAGGTGCGCCACCGCACGATCCGTTCGGCAGGCATTCTCGCCCGCGCGGGGGTCAAGCTGGCGATCACCACCGACCACCCGGTCATCCCGATCAACTTCCTCGTCTACCAGGCCGCGCTGGCGGTGAAGGAAGGGCTGGACACTGACACCGCGCTGCGCGCGCTCACCGTCAACCCGGCCGCGATCCTCGGACTGCAGGACCGCATCGGCGCCCTCAAGCCAGGCCTGGACGGCGACGTCGTCATCTGGTCCGGCGACCCCCTGGACGTGATGAACCGGGCCATGCGCGTGTTCGTCCGGGGCCGCGAGGTGTACCACTTCGACGAGGCTCGGGGCGAGGGTGTGGTCGCGGAGCGCCGCTACCAGGAGAGCTGATCTGCCAACTCGCGCCCCGGATCTGCCAAGTCAGGCGTTTTTGAGGTCGCGGGCTATGACCAGACGCTGGATTTGGTTGGTGCCTTCGAAGATCTGCGGGACCTTGGCCTCGCGCATGTACCGCTCCACCGGGAAGTCCCTGGTGTAGCCGGCGCCGCCGAGTACCTGCACGGCGTCGGTGGTCACCTTCATCGCGGCATCGGTCGCGACGAGCTTGGCCACCGACGCCTGCCGCTGGAACGGCTTACCACGATCGCGTCGGCGGGCGGCTTCGAGGTAGGTGGCCCTTGAGGACTCCACGGCCGCGGCCATGTCCGCCAGCAGAAACTCGACGCCCTGGAAGTCGATGATGTTCCTGCCGAACTGCGCCCGGCCCTTCGCGTAGGCGACGGCCTCGTCGAGCGCGGCCTGTGCGAGACCCACCGCGCAGGCCGCGATGCCCAGCCTGCCCGAACTCAGCGACGACAGGGCGATACGCAGTCCCTCACCCTCCGCCCCGATCAGCCGGTCGGTCTCCACCCGCGCGTCAGAGAAGATCATTTGCGATGTGGTGGAGCCGGTCAGGCCCATCTTGCGCTCCGGCGGCGCGGCGGAAAGGCCCTGCGTCTCCCGGTCCACCAGCAGGCAGCTGATGCCGCTGCCGGTCTCCTCGCCGCTCTCACTGGTCCGGGCCATTGTGGTGTAGAAGTCGGCCTGGCCGCCGTGGGTGATCCACGCCTTTGTCCCGTTGATGACGTAGTGGTCCCCTTCGCGCCGGGCCCTGGTGGACAGTGCTGCCGCGTCCGAGCCCGCGTGCGGCTCCGACAGCGCGTAGGCGCCGAGCAGTTCGCCGCCGAGCATCGCGGGCAGCCAGCGGTCGCGCTGCGCGTCCGTGCCGTGGTGGGCCAGCGCGAAGCAGGACATCGTGTGCACCGAGAGTCCGACACCGACCGACATCCAAGCCGAGGCGATCTCCTCCAGCGCCTGCAGGTAGACCTCGTAGGGCACCTCGCCGCCGCCCCAGCGCTCGGAGTAGGGCAGGCCGAGCAGGCCGGACTTGCCGAGCAGGGCGAACTGTTCGCGCGGGAAGCGTTCCGCCTCCTCGTACTCCGCGGCGAGCGGCGCCAGCTCGTCACGGGCGATCTCGCGGGTCAGCGCGATGAGGTCCGCCGCCTCGGTGGTGGGGAGCAGTCGGTCCGCCAGCATGAAGGTCCTCCGCAAGAGCTGAAAGTACTGAAGACAGTACTGTGGACCTCTCTACGGTACTGTATGGGGATGGGACCTGTCGACGCGTACGCTTCGGTCGTGCTTCCCGGATCACCGGCCCGCAGGCCGCTCACCAACCGGCAGCGGGCATTGCTTGCGGACCTGGAGGAACTCTTCCTCGCCGAGGGGTTCGTGGAATTCACCCTCGAGGATCTCGCGGCCCGCATGCACTGCTCGAAGTCGACGCTGTACGCACTCGCCGCGAGCAAGGAGCAGCTCGCGGTCCGGGTGGTCGGGCACTTCTTCAAGGGCGCGGCCGAACGCATCGAACGCCGGATCGACGGGGTCGACGACGCGGCCAAACTCATCGAGACCTACCTCTCCGGCGCGGCGGAGGAACTGCACAGGGCCTCGCCGGAGTTCATGCGTGACGTCGCCGCGTTCGCCCCGGCTCGGCAGGCCTACGAGCTGAACTCGCAGGCCGCGGCGGCACGGATCCGGGCGTTCATCGCGAAGGGGGTCGACGACGGGGCGTTCCGCGACGTGCACGCCGGGTTGATCGCGGAGATGGCCGGGCTGATCGTGGAGGCCATTCAGACCGGGGTGGTGGGTGAGCGCGCCGGGGTGAGCGACGCCGAGGCCTTCCGGGCCCTCGCCGACGTGCTGCTCGGCGGGCTGGCCGCCGACTGAGGCGGCGGGATAGCATCGCGACGTGATCGTGGTGGGTGGAGAGGCACTGGTCGACCTCGTGCCAGGAGAGTCCAATCCGGACAGTGGAGTGCGGCCCCTGTGGCCGCGACTCGGCGGTGGTCCGTACAACGTCGCGCTCGCCGCGGGCAGGCTCGAAGCGCCGGTGTCATTCCTGTCCAGGGTGTCGAACGACCGGTTCGGCATCGCTCTGCTGAAGCGGCTAGAAGAGTCCTCAGTAGACGTATCCATGGTCCAGCGTGGTGCCGAACCGACCACGCTCGCCGTCGTCGCGCTCGACGAAACCGGCTCGGCGCACTACACGTTCTACACGGAGGGCACCGCCGACCGGCTGGTCAGCGACCCCGGCCCGCTGCCGGAGTCCACCTTCGCGCTCTCGCTCGGCACGCTCGGCATGGTGCTCGAACCAGGGGCCACCGCGTACGAATCGGTGCTTCGGCGGGCGGCGGCCGACGGGGTCCTCACGGCGCTCGACCCGAACATCAGGGAGGCGCTGATCGTCGACGGCGCCGCCTACCGGGCCCGGTTCGCCTCCTGGCTGCCGCACGTCCGGTTGCTGAAGCTCTCCGTGGAGGACGCGGCGTGGCTGGCAGGCGGGGGCGACCCGGTCGAGGCGGCGAGGTCGTGGTTGGACACAGGCGTCCACGCCGTCGTGCTCACCCGAGGCGGGGACGGCCTGAGCGTGCTGACCGCGGGGGGAATTGACGTGACGATGCCCACAGCTCCGGCGACGCTGGTCGACACGATCGGCGCGGGCGACACCGTCCAGGGTGCCCTGCTGGCGTGGTTGCACCAGCGGAAGGCCGGTGACCTGACCGCGCTGGCCGAGGCGGATTGGCGCCAGGCGTTGGATTACGCGGCACGGGCCGCGGCCGTCACCGTGTCCCGGAGCGGCGCCGAACCACCGTGGACAGCGGAGCTGACGGCCTCCGGCGTGTGAACCTGGTCCCAAACCCTTAGCTGTGGGTAACTCAATGGCTGCGCGCACAGCTATTTGTGGACTAGCGTAGGGAAGAATTCATACCCCAGCGGGGCGGTGTGCGGCGAGAGGACTCCTGCTCGCGTGCTGACGAGGTGACCTGCGCAACCTGTGGGCACCGCCGTCCCGTGTGACCGTGAGAGGGACCTGCATGTCCGACGCGACCAACACGGGGGCGCAGACCGGTACCGGGAAAGTCGCGCTCCGCCTGCCCACCGGCGACGAGCACGAACTGAAGGTGGTCCAGGCCGTCGAGGGCGCTCCCGGTATCGAGCTCGGGAAGCTGCTGGCGCAGACGGGGTACATCACCCTCGATCCCGGCTTCGTGAACACCGGCTCCGCTTCCTCGGCCATCACCTACATCGACGGTGACGCGGGAATTCTGCGGTACCGGGGTTACCCGATCGAGCAGCTTGCCGAGCACTCGACCTTTATCGAGGTCTCCTACCTGCTGATCTACGGCGAGCTGCCGAACACCCAGCAGCTGGAGGACTTCACCTCCCGGATCAACCGGCACACCCTCCTGCACGAGGATCTGAAGCGCTTCTTCGACGGTTTCCCTCGCGACGCGCACCCGATGCCGGTGCTCTCCAGCGCAGTGTCCGCGCTGTCCACCTTCTACCAGGACTCGCTCAACCCGTTCGACGAACCGAACGTGGAGCTGTCCACCATCCGCCTGCTGGCCAAGGTGCCGACGCTGGCGGCGTACGCCTACAAGAAGTCGATTGGTCAGCCGTTCCTCTACCCGGACAACTCGCTGAACCTGGTGGAGAACTTCCTGCGGATGACCTTCGGTCTGCCCGCGGAGCCCTACGAGGTCGACCCCGAGGTCGCGAAGGCGCTGGACCTGCTCTTCATCCTGCACGCCGACCACGAGCAGAACTGCTCCACGTCGACCGTCCGGTTGGTCGGCTCGTCCGAGGCGAACCTGTTCGCCAGCATCTCCGCGGGTATCAACGCCCTCTTCGGTCCGCTGCACGGTGGCGCGAACGCCGCGGTGCTGGACATGCTCGAGGGCATCCGCAACGACGGTGGTGACGTCGCCAAGTTCGTGGAGCGGGTGAAGAACAAGGAGAAGGGTGTCCGCCTGATGGGCTTCGGGCACCGGGTCTACAAGAACTACGACCCGCGGGCGAAGATCATCAAGAAGACCGCGGACGAGATCCTGCGCAAGATCGGCGGCAACGACGAGCTGCTCGACATCGCGATGCGGCTGGAGGAGACGGCGCTGTCCGACGACTACTTCGTCGAGCGGAAGCTGTACCCGAACGTCGACTTCTACACCGGCCTGATCTACCGCGCGCTGGGCTTCCCGACAAAGTACTTCACCGTCCTCTTCGCACTCGGCAGGCTGCCGGGCTGGATCGCGCACTGGCGCGAGATGATCCAGGATCCGGCCACCAAGATCGGCCGTCCTCGGCAGATCTACACCGGCGAGAAGGAGCGGGACTACGTTCCGATGACCGAGCGCTGACTCCGGTTCTCAGCTGATCCGTCAGGGCCGCCTTGCCGACGCAGGGCGGCCCTGACCGCGTTTACGGCCCGATCTGCGGCGAGCTGGTCGGGCACTTAGTGTCTGGCTGTGCCCTCGGTGCTGTGGTTCCGTCGTGATCTCCGGCTGGGTGACAATCCGGCCCTGCTGTCCGCCGCCCGTGCCTCGTCCGGTGTGCTCGCGCTCTACGTCCTGGACGACGCGCTGATCGCCCCTGCTGGGGCCGCGCGCACCGCGTTCCTGCACGGCTGTCTGCGTGCCCTCGACGCCCAGCTCGGCGGCAGGCTGCTGGTCGTCCGGGGCGATCCGGTGCGGGTTGTGCCGCGCATCGTGGCGGCCGTCGACGCCTGCAGTGTCCATATCGGCGCCGACGCGGGTCCCTACGGGCGCAGGCGCGACGCCGAGGTCGAGCGGGCGCTGGACGGCGTGGAACTCGTGCGGACGGGTTCGCCGTACGCCGTCACCCCTGGCCGGGTGCGCAAGCCGGACGGCGAGCCGTATCTGGTGTTCACGCCGTTCTTCCGTGCCTGGCTCCGCCACGGCTGGCCTGCCCCCGCGGACACCGGTAGGTCCACAGTGGAATGGGTGGAGTCGTCGAAGCTCGGATGTGCCGCCGAGGTGCCGAACACTCCGGCACCCGCAGGGATGGTGCTGCCCGAACCGGGTGAGGATGCGGCCCTCGCTCTCTGGCACGACTTTCTCGGCCATGGACTGGCGGCGTACGCCGAGGACCGGAACCGCCCCGACCGGCCTGCCACCACACGGCTCTCGCCGTATCTGCGCTGGGGTTGCCTGCACCCACGCACCCTGCTCGCCGAGCTCGCGGGCCAGGAGGGCACGGGTCCGGACACGTTGCGCGGTGAGCTGGCTTGGCGGGAGTTTCACGCCGACGTCCTCTGGCACCGTCCGGACGCCGCGAGACACAACCTGGACAGTAAGTTCGACGCGATGGTCACGGAGACCGGAGCGGCCGGACGGGCGGCGTTCGACCACTGGCGCGAGGGTCGCACGGGTTATCCGATCGTCGACGCGGGAATGCGTCAACTGCTGGCCGAAGGCTGGATGCACAATCGGATCCGTATGGTGGTGGCCAGTTTCCTGATCAAGGACCTGCACCTGCCGTGGCGCTGGGGAGCTCGGCATTTCATGCGGTATCTCGTGGACGGCGATCTCGCCTCGAACCAGCTCAACTGGCAGTGGGTGGCCGGATCGGGTACCGATGCCGCACCCTACTTCCGGATCTTCAATCCGGTGACGCAGGGAGAGAAGTTCGATCCTTCGGGCGACTACGTGCGGACGTATGTCCCGGAACTTCGTCAGATCGCCGGCAAAGCCGTGCACCAGCCCTGGAAACGGCCGCCTGCCGAGTGGAGCGGCTACCCGGCGCCCATGGTCGAGCACGCACCTGAGCGCCGGGTCGCACTGGAGCGCTACGGCCGGATCACCGGGTAGCGCGCCGAATCAGCCGCGCAGTGCCTCGGTGAGCTTGACGCGGCTGCCGGTCCGCAGCACCGCGTTGCGGTACACCTTCCCGCTGAGCCAGGTGAACAATGCCACCGTTGCCGCCGTAAGCAGGATCGAGACCGCGATCTCCCAGCCTGGAACGGTTCCGGTCGCGATCCGGCCGGGCATCAGCACCGGGGAGAGCAACGGAATCATCGAGAGGACCTCGGTGCCAGTGCCCTCGGGGTCCTGGATCATCAGGTTGAGCCCCACGATGAACCCGATGATCAGCACCATGGAAACCGGTGTCACCACCGACTGCACGTCCTCCTGTCGCGACACCAGGGATCCCGCGCCTGCGAAGATCGTGGCGTAGAGGAAGAAGCCCAGCAGGTACCAGAGCAGACCCCACAGGATCGCGCCGGTGGCCACACCGGACAGGGTCAGCACTCCCGTCGCGGTCGCCATCGCCAGCCCGGCGCCGGCCAGGATCACCAGCTGGGCGAGCCCGACAAGGCCGAGCCCGATCACCTTGCCGAGCAGGAGGTGCCACGGTCGCACGGTGGACAGCAGGATCTCGACCACCCGGCTGGCCTTCTCCTCGACCACGCCCTGCGCGACAAGACTTCCGTAGGTGACGATGCTCATGTAGAGCAGGAAGACCATGATGAGCCCGATCGCCATCCGCTGGCCGCGCTCGGGGTCAGCTGGTTCGATCGACGTGACGGAGACCTGCGCCGCGTTGACCTCGCTCATCACCTGCGCCGGGTTGACGCCCGCCTCGGCAAGTTTCGCGTTCAGCACCTCGTTCTGCGAGATGGCGTTGAGCAGGACGCGAAGCTCTTCGTCCAGTTCGGACTTGACCAGCACCTGCAGGCTCGCGGCGTTACCGGAGACCACCGCGTCCAGATCGCCGTTCGCGACCTGTTCGCGTCCTGCTTCCACACTGGACACCTGAGTGGTCTCGATGTCCTGGCCGAGCTGCTCGGCCTGTGTCCGCAGCGGGGCGTCGATGCCCGCGGCCTGCCCGGCGAGCCCGACCTCCTTCTTGTCCGCATCGCTGAACAGGGAGGCCTGCAGCAGCAGGTAGCCGGCGAGGACCAGCAGGATCACGGCCGTGCCGATCACGAAGGACTTCGTGCGCAGCCGCATGTTGAGCTCACGCTGAGCCACCAGGCGGATCGCGGTCAGCGGCCGGACCGAACGGCTGTTCCCCGTTGCCGGAGTAGTCGTGGGAGTGCTCATGCTCGGGCCTCTCCTTCCGGGGAAGCGGTGTCGTCGGAGACGGCGCTGCGGAACAGTTCGGTGAGCGAGGGACGTCGCCTGCTGAATTCGGTGACGGGTCCCGTGGCGAGCGCGGCGTTCAGCACGGCCTGGTCGTCAGCTTCCGGAGTCAGCTCGAGCAGCGTGCCGGACCCGTTCTGCGAGAGCACGCGAACACCGGGCAGCTGCGCGGCCCAGCCTTCAGGCGCGTGCGGCGCGCCGACCCTGAGCTGGGTGGCCGCGGATGTGGTGAGCTCGTCGACGGTACCCGTGGCGACCATCCGTCCTGCCCGGATGATTCCGACCCGGTCACAGAGCCGTTCGACCAGGTCGAGCTGGTGACTGGAGAACACCACCGGCACACCTTCGGCCGCCTTCTCCCGCAGCACCTGGCTCATCACGTCCACCGCGAGCGGGTCCAGGCCGGAGAAGGGCTCGTCCAGCACGAGCACGGTGGGGTGGTGCACGAGGGCCGCCGCGAGCTGAACCCGTTGCTGGTTGCCGAGACTGAGCTTCTGCACCTCGTCACCGCGTCGTTCGCGCAGGCCGAGCCGGAGAATCCACTCCTCGGCACTCTTGTGCGCCTCGTTGGTGCTGAGGCCGTGCAGCTGCGCCAGGTAGACGAGCTGGTCGAGCACCTTCATCTTCGGGTAGAGCCCGCGCTCCTCCGGCATGTAGCCGATACGCGTCCTGGTCTCGTGATTGATGGGATGGCCGTTGTAACGGACCTCACCGGAATCGGCGGCGAGCACGCCGAGCGCGATCCGCATGGTCGTGGTCTTTCCGGCGCCGTTGCTGCCGACGAAGCCGAACAGCTCACCCGGCCGGACGTCGAAGCTGACCGAGTCGAGGGCGACGATGTCGCCGTACCGCTTGGAGATCCGATCGATCTCCAGCGTGTTGTCTGGCACGGGAATACGCTCCTTGCACAATCGCGAGATCTGTCAGGTCGTGAGCCGGCAGCCTGTTCTGTTCTTGACCAGAATCGTGCCTGATTTGCTACGGAGCGTGCCCCCGGCCCCCAGTGGTTTATCCAGGGTCCAGTACTGGACCCGCTTTACAACCGTACGTTGGCAAAAACCCGAAAAAAGGTCAACTTTGGCGGTGCTACCGGTTCCGCAGCCCGGCCAGCGAACGCCGGACCAGATTCACCACGACGGGTTCGGCCGCTGCCCGTTCATCCGGAATGAGACCGAGTCGTGTCCTTCGATCGAGCACGTCGGCCGCGTCGAGTGCTCCCTCGTGGCGCACGGCCCACACCACCTCGGCAGCCGTGACCGCGCAACCCGGGAACAGCGGTGCCGCGAGGTCCGGGTCCAGTTCGCCGGGTGCGGCGACCCGTGGGGCCTCGATCCCGTACTTCTCCACGAGGCGTGCGGGCGCTTGGACCGCGGGCAGGCGGTCCCTCCTGGTCGCGCCGAGCAGTGGCAGCCATCGCGTGCGCGCCGGTGCCGCCTCCAGCGCCGCCGCCGAAATCGCGGCGTCTACGGCATCCTCGGCCATTTTCCGGTAGGTCGTGAGCTTGCCGCCGACCACGGTGAGCACGCCCTCCGGTGAGGTCAGCACGGCGTGCTTCCTGGAGAGGTCCGCCGTGTTCCCGTCGGCCTGGAGCAGCGGCCGCAACCCCGCGTACCGTCCCAGAATGTCGGCTTCCCTGAGATCCCTTTCGAGCGCCGTCGACGCCGTGGCGAGCAAGAAGTCCACATCGGACTGCGGAACCACCGGCACGTCCGGCGGGTCACCATGTGTCGGCTCGTCGGTGAGACCGAGGTACAGCCTGCCGCCGGGTTGGGGCAGCAGGAAGACGAACCGGTTGTGCTCGCCGGGAACCGGCACCAGCACGGACGTGCCGGTGAGACCGGTTGCTCCCGTGTCGAGCACGAGGTGTGAACCACGGGAGGGTGAAAGCCGGACCGAGGGGACCAGCTTTCCCGCCCACACACCCGTCGCGTTGACAACCTGGCGTGCCCGCAGTTCGAGTGTCTCGCCGGTCAGTTCGTCGGTGGCCAGCACGCTGTCGCGGTCCAGCGCGCTCGCCCGCACCCGGGGGAGAATCCTGGCGCCGAACGCCGCCGCGGTCCTGGCGAGGGAAATCACCAGGCGTGCGTCGTCGGTGAGGGCGCCGTCGTACGACAGCAGTGCGCCACGCAGGCCACTGCGGCGCAGGCCAGGCGCGAGTGCGAGTGCCTCGACGGGCGGGATCGCCCTGGGCCTCGGCAGTACCTCCGAGGACGTGCCCGCCGCGCGGCGCAGTACGTCCCCGGCCCGCAGACCCGCGCCGACGATCGCGCGTTCCGCTCGTGATGTCTGTGGCAGCAAGGGAAAGACCTGGCCGAGTGGCCGGGTCAGGTGCGGAGCGGTCCTGGTCATCAGGATGTGCCGTTCGACCGCGCTCTCGTGGGCGAGCGGGAGATTGCCCTTGGCGAGATAGCGCAGTCCACCGTGTACCAGTTTGCTGGACCACCGGGAGGTGCCGAACGCGAGGTCGTTGGCTTCGATCAGCGCGACCGACAGGCCCCGGGATGCCGCGTCCAGCGCGATCCCGGCTCCGGTGACACCGCCACCCACCACCAGCACGTCGACCGTCTCGCCCTCGGCCATGCGCTCGAGTTCGGTGCGTCTGCGGTCCGCGTTGAGCGAGCCGTGGATCATCTCGCGGACCCCGGGCGCAGGGTGGTGTCCAGGATGTGCCGAAGCTCCGCGAGCAGGGCGGCCTCGTCGACGTCGGCTGTGGCCGGGCGCAGGGAGAGAACGAAGGACTGGACCACGAGCAGTACTGCCCGCACCTGTGCGGCCGTGTCGGTCCTGCGGATGGAGCCGTCCTGGTGGCCTGCCGCGACCTGGGCGGTCAGTACCTGCTCGGCAAGACGTTGGGTGGCTCCCAGGCGTTGTACGACGTACGGCATGAGGAGTTCGGCGTCGAGGTCGAGCACCGTGCGCATCAGCGGGTCGCCGACCAGGGCGTGCACCGCGGCGACGGAGCTGTCGACGAGTCGTTCCCGTGCGCTGGCCGCCGTGGCCGCACCGGCACTGGCGCTGCGCAGCAGGGCGCCGAACTCCCTGGTCATCAGCGCGGCCAGGACGTTGCGAACGTCCGGAAAGCGTCGGTACAGCGTCATCCGGCTGACGTGGGCCGTGCGGGCGATCTCAGCGAGGGTGGTGCGGCGCACGCCGCTGGCGAGCACGCACGTGCGGGCCGCGTCGAGCAGCACATCGTCGGAGACTCGGGATGCGGCCGAGCGGGCACGCGTGCCGGACAGCGCACTACCGGTGGCGAGGTCGCTGTGACGTTTGGGCTCCATGTGTCACACTGTAGCGGTGAACGACATTGTTGACCACCGCATTCGACGCACCTGGACGCCTGAGGGTGCCTCGGCCGCGGAGCTTCCCGCCAAGGCCCTTCGCTGGCTCTCCGAGCGTATCGGCCCGCTGACGCCGGAGACAGCCGAACAAGCGGTCGCACCCGATTCGGCGATCGCCGTCCCGGTGTCCGGGCTGCCCGCCGATGCGGCGGCGGATCTGCTGGCCGTCGTGGGCCGCGAGAACGTGCTGGACGACCGGGCCGAGCGCCTCGGCCGGGCAGGTGGGCTCTCGTACCTGGACCTGATCCGCAGGCGGCATCCGGCACTGGGGCTCGCGGTGCCCGATGCGGTGGTCCTGCCCGCCGACCCCGACGAGGTGCAGCGGGTGCTGGAGGTGTGCACCGCGCACGATGTCGGAGTGGTGCCGTTCGGCGGTGGCACCTCCGTGGTCGGCGGGGTGAACGCCCTGCGTGGCAGCAAGGAGTCCGTGATCGCCCTCGACCTGGCTCGGCTGGACCGGCTGGTGTCGGTGGACCCGGTTTCCAGGACGGCGGTGTTGCAGGCAGGGGTGCGTGGACCTGAGGCGGAACGTCTGCTCGCCCTGCACGGGTTCACGCTGGGCCACGTGCCGCAGTCGTTCGAGCGCGCCACGATCGGTGGTTTCGCGGCCACGCGGTCCGCTGGTCAGGCGTCCTCGGGATACGGCCGGTTCGAGGACATGGTGACCGGGGTGCGTCTCGCGACCCCGCGCGGGCAGTGGCGGCTCGGTGCGGCTCCCGCTTCGGCGGCGGGACCCGACCTCCGGCAGCTGGCTGTCGGCAGTGAAGGTGCACTGGGGGTGATCACCGAGGTCGAGGTCCGGGTGCGGCCGCTGCCCGGGGTGGAGCGGTACGAGGCCTTCGTGCTGAACGGTTGGCAGCAGGGCAGTGCCGCGGTGCGGGCAATGGCACAGGCCGGATTGCTGGCGGATATCACGCGGCTCTCCGACAGCGAGGAGACCGAGGTGTCCCTGTCGCTGAACTCCGGCTGGAAGATCTTCGCCCTGCGCCGCTACCTCGCCGCTCGCGGAGTCGGGGAGCCCTGTCTGCTCGTCCTCGGCTGGCACGGATCGTCACGTGGCCGGATCGCCGAGCGTCGTCGCCGTACCGTGCGCCTGCTCCGCGCGGCGGGCGCGGTCTCCATCGGAACGGCTCCGGGGGAGTCGTGGCGTCGTGGCCGTTTCCACGGGCCACGTCAGCGCGATGCGCTCATGGAGCACGGCGTCTGCGTCGAGACGCTGGAAACGGCGACCTACTGGTCCA
Organism: Amycolatopsis marina; assembly: GCF_900111885.1. GTDB lineage: Bacteria > Actinomycetota > Actinomycetes > Mycobacteriales > Pseudonocardiaceae > Amycolatopsis > Amycolatopsis marina. The sequence goes on along the minus strand of NZ_FOKG01000013.1, from coordinate 200,913 downwards.
GTCTGGACCGGTTGCGGGACGAGGTCCGCGCGGCGTTGCGTGGTGCGTTGCCGAGCGGCGCGGTGGTGATGTGCCACATCTCGCACGCGTACGAGACCGGCGCCTCGCTGTACTTCACCACCCTGGCCGCCAGGGACGGTGCGGATCCGGTGGGTCAGTGGGAACGTGCCAAGGCAGCCGCGTCCAGGGCGATCAGCGAGGGGCAGGACCGCCCGCTGGGCACCATCTCGCATCATCACGCTGTCGGCGTCGATCATGCTCCCTATCTCGGTGCGGAGATCGGCGAACTCGGCCTGCAGGTGTTGCGTGCGGTCAAGGCCACGGTCGATCCCGAGGGAATCCTGAACCCCGGCAAGCTGCTCGAACAGGACCCGGCCGACGGCCGGGCCTGGATCAGGGACTGATCACGTAGACGACGCCACCGGGGCCACCGGCCACGTCACCGTCCGCGTCGATGCGCTGTGTTCGTTGCCAGATCGTCTCGAACTGCGCGCGGTCGTACACGTTGCGCACCCCGGCGTTGCTGTTGGACGCCGGATCGTTGGCGATCACGTCACCGTCCTCCGTGAACCCGACGACGACCATGATGTGTCCAGCGGTGCCGTAACCCGCCCCGTCCAGCTCGCTCTCCAGGAACGACTGCGACGTGATCACCGGGATGCCCCTGGCGATGTAGCCCTCCAGTTCCGCCAGTGAGTGCAAGCGGGTGATGTGGCCGCGGAGCCCGTAGTGCGCGGCGTAGGCGGTGTTGAAGGGCCAGTTTCCGGTGCCCTCGTAGGAGTAGTCGTAGGTGTGGCGGGCGGCATGCGCGACGCTGCGATCGGTGTAGCCGGCCGGGATCCAGGACAGCTCCCGCTGACTCGGCTTCCGGCCCCAGTACTCGATCACCATCTGCGTGGCCGTCGGGCTGCACCAGTTCTGCCCGCCCCCGCCGTACTCCGGATACTGTCCTTTGTGGAGATTCTGCGCGTAACGCGGCACCGGAAGTTCGATTCCCCGTGCGGCACCCGGCTCGGAGATGGGCACCTCGAAGCGGTCCGGCACGGTAGAGGTCATCGCGCCGACGGCGCGCAGTACCGGCGTGGTCCTGCTGCCCTGCTCGCGGTACAGGGTGACCCGCAGGCGGTAGGACCGCAGAGTCACGCCCGCTTTCGTCGCCAGCGTGTCGACGAAGACGGTGGCGTGTTCGTCGCGCTGGCCCTCGACCGTGGTGCGCTGGATGTCGTCGTCGCCGTGCGCCCACTGGCCGAGCACGTACCAGTTGGTGTCGTCTCCCTGCGCGGTCCTGGCGCTGGCCTCGACCTGCAACCAGGTCTTGCGCGGCGTGCGCGCGCTCCAGGAGGCGATGAGCTCGGTGGCATCGAAGCCCGGCTTGTAGCTCGGCGAGGTCCACGTGCCGAACTCGTAGGTCCGGTTGGTGCCGAGTGCGGGTTCACTGCGCTGGATGGTGCCCGCGGGGCGGCTGATCCTGAGCCCGCCCGCGCCGAGGGAGACGCCGTCGCGCACGCCCTTCGCGAAGTCTCTGCTGGAGTCCCACTGGTGGTAGTCGATCGACTCGTCCCCGCTCGCCGGGGTGGTGGAAGGCCGCGCGGCAGGTTGTGCGGCCGCGGGTACGGCCATCGCCGCCATCGTCAGGACCAGCATCATCGTGACGGCACGTCCGCGCATATCGCTCCCACTCTCCGAACTAGCAAGGTAGTGGAGGATTTTCTCCCTTCTTCTCCGTGTTGTAAACCTCTGTCTGGACTAATCGCGAACTCGTCGGCGAGGTCCGGTCAGAGCACGGCCTGGGTCTGGGTGACCTTGGCGATCAGGGAGTGCTGGTCGTCGTGGATCTCGGTCTCCACGACGATCACCCTGCGGCCCGGGTGCAGTGGCCGGGAGGAGGCGACCGCGTTCCCGGACCGCAACGCGCGCAGGAAGTTGGTCTTCGACTCGATCGTGGTCGTGCCCTGTGCGCCCTCCGGCAGGTTCAGGAAGGCGCAGACCGCCGCGTTGGCGTCGGCCAGTGACATCAGCACGCCGCCGTGCAGCGCGCCGCCGAGCGTGCAGAGCGTCTCGTCCCACGCCACGCTGCTGCGGACCAACTCGGCCGCGTGTTCGAGCACCCGGACGCCGAGGCGTTCGGTGAACGGCATGGTGCGGTGGAAGAGCGCGGTTCCTTCGGTGTCCATGCCGAAAGCCTGCACGGGCGCCCGAAGTAGGTCCATTACTCCCGGGGTAATGGCGAGGTCGTCAGCGCAGTGGGTGCACCAGGAGCAGTTCGGTGTTGCGGTCCGCCGCGGAACCTGCCCGGCTGAGGTCGGCGTGCACGTCGTTGTAGGACAGTTCCCGGTACAGCGAGGCCAGGGCTCCGGGAGAGGTGTCGTCGTAGTCGGCGGCGTAGGGCGCGTCGGACTCGACCAGGGTGGTGAACAGCGAAAGGGTGCCGTCGGCGTTGTCGGCGACCTCGATCACCCGCGCGTGCTGCGGGAAGTCGACGTGCGAGGCGGTGTTGATCTCCCAGAACCCCTGTGCCGGCGTGTTGCCGGGGTGGGCGACGACCTTGTTCAGGTGGGTGTGGCCGTTGACCCACGCGAGCACGTTCGGGAACCGGTTGAGCAGTCCGACGAAGGTGTCCCCGTTCAGGCGTGGGTCGAGCAGGTTGCGTGAGTCCGGCAGGACGTTGCCCATCGTGCCGCTCGTGTGATGGCTGAAGAGGACGAACAGTTCGTCACTGACGTTCTGGGTGACCCTGCTGCCCCACACGTTGTAGTAGGTGGAGCTGGCGCGCCGTAGCGTTCGCTCGACCCAGAGGTACTGGGCAAGGCCGATCGAGCCGTCGGCGAAGCCGGCCAGTGTGGTGGTGTCGAGGCTGATTCCGGTGATGCCAGGGGCGATCCGGAAGGTGTAGTAGACCTCGCGGCCGTCGGCATTGGCCTCGGTGAAACCGTGCCCGTGCGGTCCCGGTCCGGCGTTGGCCGGGTCGAGGTGGGCTTGCACGAACTCGGCGGTGCTGAACGGGGTGCGCCGGTCGTCGGGGGTGACCTTGCGGATCGTGCCGCCACCGCCGAAGAGTTCGGCCACCGGGAGCGAGCCGCCTGGCTTCTCCATCGCCGACGCCAGCGCCCTGCAGGTGCGCTCGTCCTTGCCGATCACCTTGCGCTCGCCGGTGTAGAAGTACTCGATGCCCGGGATGTTGGCGGGCAGTGTGCCGACGGGGGTGTTGTCGTGGTTGCCGAACGTGCAGTACCAGGGGATGTCCAGGCCAGGCGAGGAGAACCGCGCTATCGCGGCGTCGAGCAGTCCTGGCAGGTGCGGGAAGCCTTTCTCCGTGTAGTCGTCCCGCAGCACCGTGTCCGGATTCCAGTAGTGCGACGATCCCGAGTCCTGCACGCCTTCGTATCGGTTCGGATCACCGGTGTTGGGCGTGATGCTGCCGCCGCCCAGCAGGTCGAGGAACCAGGAGAGTTCGATCTGCTCGTGGTTGTCGGTGTTGTCCCCCGTGGTCATCATGAAGTCCAACGGCCGCCCGGTGAAGGGGCCGCCGCCGAGATCGTTGACCCGGCGCACGAGTGCGGCCGTGGAGACCACCCCTAGCGTCTCTTGTGGACGGTGGGCGGAACCGGTGAAGGAGTGCAGGTACTCGAAACGGACGGGCGACTGCGTGTCGGTGACGTGCAGATCGGTGAACTGCACGAAGGAGGCGAGGCCGGTGCGCCGGTCATCCCGGTCGGCCTTGCCCGCCACGAGTTCCTGCCGCACGACGAGCGGCCAGCCCGGCCCCGAGGTGAGCCGGGTGTAGCGCGGCCCGGAATTGACCGGTGCGGCCGCTGACTCGAGGGTGGTGCCCGCCGGGGCGATCGTGCGCCGGGTCGTTTCCCGCAGCACACGGTCGATCGCGCTCGCGGTGGGGGTGCACAGCAACAGTCCGACGCCGGAAAGCCCGGCCGCGTTGACGAATCCTCTGCGAGTCAGTTCGGCCACGGCGCTCCCCAGTCGATGTGCGGACGGTGCAGGAAACCTCACGGTGCCGCACGAGATTAACCGAGCGGTGAACGCCAGGGAAGCCAAACGCGAAAATTCATCATGTTCAGCCGCGCGCTGAAATCGCCTCCGGGCCGGCGTGTGCACCCGTTGCGTATCTGGGCAGGAACCGCATCGCGACCACGCCGAACCAACCCAGGCTGATGGCCAGGTTGATCCGCTGCCAGAGCCCGTGGTACGTCCCGGTTTGACTCTCGGCGTCGTAGAGGCCCGCGGCGATCGCGAAGGTCACCGGTACCGCGATCGCGGTGGCGACGCAGAACCACATCCAGGGCCGCCCTCCGGGTTCGGTCGCGAAGCGCCGGGCCAGCACGCAAATGAGGGCGATCAGTGACAGGTAGAACGGAATGGGATTGGCGTCGTGGATCAGGCCGTGCACTGTCGGTTCGGCCGTTCCGGCGCTGCCTTCCGGGTAGCCGGGCTTGGGGTCGGTGACGAAGACGCCGCCCGTGATGAGGCATATCCCGAAGACGGCCGCGAGTGCGGGGGCAGCTGTCGATCCGAGGCCGTCGCGCAGCACCCGGCGCAGGCCGAGGGCGAACCCGAGGACGAGTAGCCCACTGACGACAAAGTTGGCGATCTGCACCCATCCCCGCTCGCCCAGGGCGAGCTCGCTGCCGAAGCGGTGCAGCGGCTCATAACCAGCGCGGAGCGCGCCCTCGACGAGGATCACTCCCACGAACAGCATCGAGACGATCAGGCCGCAGGTCAGTAGAAGCTGAGTGGAACGCGCGCGGGACATGGCTTTCCTTATCGTTGATAAACCATCGAAGTCATGAGGATGCCTTATCGTTGGTAAGGAAGCAACTGCAGACAGGAGGTCAGGACGCGAAGTGGACCGGTCGACGATCATCAGTGCGGCGCTGGAGGTGCTGGAGGAAGTCGGGCTCGACGAGTTGACGACGCGCAGGCTCGCCGCCCGGCTGCAGGTCAAGTCCCCAGCGCTCTACTGGCATTTCCGCAACAAGCAGGAACTCCTCGACGAGATGGCCCGGTCCATCCAAGCGCGGCAGGATCTCGGCCCGCCGCGTGCGGGCGAGCAGTGGCGCGACTGGCTCGTCCGCCGGGCTCGGGAACGCCGGGACATCCTCCTGGCTCATCGCGACGGCGCCCGTCTCATAGCCGGAAGCAGTCCGGGACCCGGCATCGCCGTGATGTTCGATCAGGAGCTGAACGCGTTGGTGCTCCAGGGATTCACTCCCGTGCAGGCGATGCGCGCCATCACCACACTCGGCTCCTACATAACCGGCTTCGTCCTGGAGGAACAGGCGCGCCATGGGCGGGACGAGCCCCCACCGGTCGACCTCGACAAAGCCCGGGAAACCCCCACGCTCTTGGCTGCCATCCGCGAAGGCGGCCCGCCGGACGGCCCCATCGCCTTCGAGGACGGACTCGCTCTCGTGCTCGGCGGCATCGAGGCCAGCCTGCTGAACAACGACGACACGTCCTCGGCCAGGTAAAGCCGGTGAACGGTCCATCCGGTAGGGCCTGCTCCGACGATGTTGCTGGAGCAGGCCCTACCGGTGTGGCCGGGTCAGAGGCGGCTGATGTCCAGCTTGCCCTCGGTGTGGAAGGCGCGCAGCCGCTTCTTGTCGAACTTGCCGACGCTGGTCTTCGGCATTTCCTCGACGAAGGCCCAGTTCTCCGGCAGTTGCCACTTGGCGACCTTGTCGGCGAGGAACTCCCGCAGCTCGGCGGGTGTGACGTTCTGCCCCTCGCGGACGACCACCGCGACCAGTGGGCGCTCGTCCCACTTCTCGTCCGGCACGCCGATCACCGCGGCCTCCGCGACGGCAGGGTGGCCCATCACGGCGTTCTCCAGGTCCACCGACGAGATCCACTCGCCGCCGGACTTGATCACGTCCTTGGCGCGGTCGGTCAGCGTCAGGAAGCCGTCCGGGGTGATCTTGCCGACGTCCCCGGTGCGCAGCCAGCCCTCGTGGAACTTCTCCGGGTCGACCGACTCGCCGCCGTAGTACGACCCGGCGATCCACGGCCCCTGCACCTCGAGTTCGCCGACGCTCTCGCCGTCCCACGGCATCTCCTCGCCGGAGTCGCCGATCAGCCTGGCCCGCACCGAGGCCGGGAACCGGCCCTGCGTGTAGCGGTAAGCCCATGCCTCCTGCCCGCTCACCGAAGCGGGCGGGCGGGCGACGCTGCCGAGTGGCGAGGTCTCGGTCATGCCCCACGCATGCAGCACCGGGACGTCGTACTGCTCCTCGAAGGCGTGCATCATCGCGGGCGGCGCGGCCGAGCCGCCGACCACCACCTCCCGGACGTGCGAGATGTCCTGCGGGTTGGCATCCAGGTGGGCCAGCAGCCCCTGCCAGATGGTCGGCACCGCGGCCGCCATGGTCGGCTTCTCCGCGGCGAGGATCTCCGCGATCGGGCCCGGCTGCAGGAACCTGTCCGGCATGACCAGCGACGCGCCGACCATCAGCGCGGCGTAGGGCAGACCCCAGGACATCGCGTGGAACATCGGCACGATCGCCAGCGACTTGTCTGCCTGGGACAGTCGCATGCTGTCACTCATGCACACCTGCATCGAGTGCAGCCAGATGGATCGGTGCGAGTACGCGACACCCTTCGGATCACCGGTCGTGCCGGATGTGTAACACATCGCGGCGGCGGAACGTTCGTCCACAACGGGCCAGTCGAAGGTCTCCGACTGCGCCGCGAGCAAGTCCTCGTATGAGTGCACCTGAATCGAGTCCGGCGCCTGCAGGGTCGACGCGTCCCCGTTCGCCACGATCACGTGCTTGACGGTCTTCATCTCCGGCAGCTGTTTCGCCAGCAGTGGCACCAGCGTGCCGTCCACGATGATGGCGTGGTCCTCGGCGTGGTTGGCGACGAAGACCAGCTGCTCGGGGAACAGGCGAATGTTCAGGGTGTGCAGCACGGCGCCCATCGCCGGAATCGCGAGGTAGGCCTCGAGGTGCTCGGCGTTGTTCCACATGAACGTGCCGACCCGCTGGTCGCCGTCCACGCCGAGGCCGCGCAGCGCGTTCGCCAGCCTGGCCGACCGCTTGCCGATCTCACCGAACGTCGTGCGGCGGGATTCCGAGCCCGTCCAGGTGAGGACCTCGCTCTCGGAGTGGACGGTAGTGCCGTGGCGGAGCAGATCCGCCAAAGACAGCTGTGCGTCCTGCATGGTGCTCAACATCGTGACTCCCGCATCGTTGCTCGCTCGACAGTGTGTCTTGTCCAGGACCTCTCAGTGAACCAAGTCACGGGCGACTCTAATGCGACTCGGGCATGCGTGACATGTGCACGATGCACAACCGTTGCGTGGTCCCACTGGGCCGGGTGATGGCCTCGCTCGCAGGTTGCGCCAGGTAGTGGCGTTGTGGCCGGTTGTGCTCTACCGGGTCATTTATGCGTGTCGGTGTCACACGCGAACGGCAGGTGGCGTTTACTGGGGCCGTGGCGGGGTGGCCCTACCAGCGCTTGCAGTTGCAAGCAATGCGGGTCTGCTGTTGCCACTGAGGGCCTCCGGCCGGATTTCACCGCGATGGTGCCGGGCGTGAGGTGGACACCTGAGAAGGAAGGACTAGTGCGTTGGCTCTGCCTACGTTGACTCCGGAGCAGCGTGCGGACGCCCTGGCCAAGGCGGCCGAGGCTCGCAAGGCGCGCTCCGAGCTGCTTGCGTCGATCAAGTCCGGCAAGGAGAGCATCGACAAGGTGCTCAAGAAGGCCAAGGAAGACAAGACGATCGGCAAGACCAAGGTCACCCAGTTGCTCAAGGCTGTACCGGGTCTTGGCGCGGTAAAGGTGGCGGCGCTGCTCGAGCAGGCCGGCATCGACCCGGACCGGCGTGCTGCCGGTCTCGGCGAGCGTCAGCGCGAAGCTCTGCTCGAAGCGCTCAAGTAGCCCAAGCCGGAGCGTTTCGAACTCGCGCGCGGCCGGGGTGTGCAGCACCCCGGCCCCGCGCGAGAAATACTCCTGCGCGCATTGCCGGTTTGCGAACCGCGCATGACCGACCTCACTGAAGGTCCGGTCCGTCGTGTCACCCGCACGGGTGCATGCTGGACTGGACGGGCGCGGAGATCCCGCGCGTGAAGGAGTTGAGGTCGGTGAGCGTGACGCACGAGAGTGTCGAGAGTCAGGCGGCAACCGCGCAGGAACTGCTCGACGACTACAAGGCTGGAGACTTCTTCCTCGCCACCAAGCGGCGCACCCTGCTCGGAGCGGGGAAGGCCGCCGAGTTCACCGACATCGACGCGGTGCGGCTGAGTGAGCACACGGCAGCGGCACTGGCCGACTCGCCTGCCGGTCTGGCCGCGGGCGCACTGCCCTTCGACACCACGGCCACCGCGGGGGCTCCCGGTCGCATCGTGCTTCCCGAGCGGGTCAGGATCGCCGGTCCCGCGCATCCCGGCGTCGCCGGTCTGCCGCGTCGCACCGTGGGCATTCCCATCGGTTCACGCTCGGTTCCCGAGCCCGCGCGGCATGTGGAGGCGGTGTCCAGGGCCATCACCATGCTGCGGCACCGCAAGCTGCGCAAGGTCGTGCTGGCCCGTGCGCTGGACGTCGAGTTCGCCGATCCCGTCGACCCCGCGACGATCCTGCACAACCTGGTGCTGGACAACGCGAACGGGTACACCTACGCCGCGGGCCTGCCCGGCGGCCGCGATCTGGTCGGTGCCACTCCGGAACTGCTGATCTCCCGCACCGGTCGTTCGGTGCTCGCGCACCCGCACGCCGGATCGGCCCCGCGTTCGGACGACCCCGCGACGGACGCCGCCAACGCCGACGCCCTGCTCGCCTCGGCGAAGGACCACACCGAGCACGCCGTGCTCGTGGAGGCCGTGGTGCAGACACTGGGACCGTTCTGCCGGAACCTGCACGTACCTGCCGAACCCTCGCTGGTGGCGACACCGACCGTGTGGCATCTGGGCACGACGATCAGCGGTGAGCTCATCGACCCCGACGTCACGGCGTTGCGACTGGCAGCGGCTCTGCACCCGACACCCGCCATCTGCGGCACCCCCACCGAGTTCGCACGCGAACTCGTCGGCAAGCTCGAGCCGTTCCAGCGCGGGTACTACGCGGGGACCGTCGGCTGGGTGGACGCCAAGGGCGACGGTGAGTGGGCCGTGGCGATTCGCTGCGCCGAGGTGGCCGGGCACGGCCTGCGGATGTACGCGGGCGGCGGGATAGTCGCCGACTCCGAGCCACACGCGGAGCTGGCCGAGACCTCGGCGAAGTTCCAGACCCTGCTGCGCGCGATGGGGCTGGAGCTGGACTTCTGACGGCCTGTTGGCAAACGCGCGTCAGGAGGGGGACCACTCGTGCTCGGTGACGGCGATCTCCTGGTCGGTGAGCAGGGCAACGGCAGCGCGGTAACCGGAGCCGGGCGTCAGATCGGCCAGCCTCGTGCGTTCCGGTGAGAGCGACTCGTCGTCCGAGGCGAGCAGGTGGGCGGATTCGCCGGGCGGGGCGAGGGTGATGCCCCGCAGCGGGATTCGCAGGCCCTTGCCGGTCGCCTTCATCACCGCTTCCTTCCGGGTCCAGTAGGTGAAGAAGGCGTTCGCACGCTCGTCCTCCGGAAGGGCGTGCACGACCCGGCGCTCCTCGTCGCTGAGCGCGTAGTCGATCAGTGATTCGTCGGCGCGCCTGTTTGCCGTCTCGACGTCGAGACCGACAGGGGTCCGGTCGGTCAGTGCGATGCCCACACGCTCCCCCGAATGCGAGATCGAGAACTTGATCGGCGCGTCGGGCACCCGCGGCGGACCGTGGTGTTTGCCACAGTCCGCACAGGTCGCGTCGAACCGTACGCTGCCGGGGGTGACGCCCAGTCTGGCCGCGACGAGCGTCTTCGCCAGAACCCGTCCGGTCAGGAAACGTCGCTGGTCCAGCTCTTGCCGGTAGGCGCCATACCGCTCGGTCTCCAACTGGCTGAGCAGCGGAAGGAACTCGCCGGTTTCGGCGATCGGAGTCGCCCACCAGACGGCACAGTCGATCACCAAACGAACGTACGGCCAAACACAGGGCTGCCGCCAGTGTCCGACGTAGGTTACGGTCGTGCTAAGCGACCGCTTAGTAGTGCGACCGCCGGGTAGTCGAAGGAGCCGTTCCCATGGATTTCAGTCTCACTGTCGAAGAGCGCGAGGTGCGCGACTGGGTGCGCACGTTCGTCCAGCGTGAACTCGTTCCCCGCGAGCAGGAGGTGTTGCGCAGGGAGCGGTCAGGTGAGCCGGGACTGACCAGGGATGAACTGACCGAGCTGCAGCTCAAGGCCAAGGAGTCAGGTTTCTGGGGAGTGCAGACTCCCGAGTCGTTCGGCGGCATGGGTCTGTCCGCGGTGATGACCGCACTGATCGAGGCGGAACTGGGTCGCTCGTTCGTGCAGTTCCAGTTCGGCGGCTCGGCGGACAACATTCTCTTCCACGGCAACGCGGAGCAGCAGGAGCGCTACCTGTTGCCGACGATCTCCGGCGAGCGGAAGTCCTGTTTCGCGATCACCGAGCCGGGTGCGGGCTCTGATGCCAAGAACATCCGCACGTCTGCCAAGAAGGACGGTTCGGACTGGATCATCAACGGCGAGAAGACCTTCATCACCGGCGGCAACGAAGCGGACTTCACGATGGTGTTCGCCATCACCGACCCGGAGAAGGGGGCGAACGGCGGAGTGACCTGTTTCCTTGTCGACAGGGAGATGGGCTGGCGCTCTGAGTACATCGACACGATGGGCGAGTGGGGCCCCGCCGCACTGGTCTTCGAGGACGTGCGGGTGCCCGAGAGCCAGATCCTCGGCGAACTCGGCAAGGGCTTCGAGCTGGCGATGCAGTGGATCGGCCGGGGCCGGTACCTGTTGCCCGCCAGGGCCATCGGCTCGTGCGAACGACTGCTGACGATGGCGATCGAGCACGCGAACACCAGGGAGACCTTCGGCGCGCCGATCGCCGAGCGCCAGGCCATCCAGTGGATGATCGCGGACTCCGGCGTCGAACTCGAGGCACTGCGCTGGCTCGTGCTGCACGCCGCTTGGCAGGTCGACTCCGGCCTCGACTCCCGGCACGCACAGTCGATGGCAAAGCTATACGGGGGCGTGAAGGCCAACGAAATCGTCGATCGGGTGATGCAGATCCACGGCGGGATGGGCTACACGCGGGAGTTGCCGATCGAGCGGTGGTATCGCGAACTGCGTCTGCTGCGGATCTACGAGGGCACCGACGAGATCCAGCGCCGCACCATCGCGCGCAACCTGCTGAAGGGGCACGTCAAGGTCAGCGGCGCGCTGGGCTGAACAGTACTGGGCTGAGCCGGACACTAGCCACCTTGGGAACCGTGGGCGCTCCCACGGTTCCCAAGGTGAATCGGATTCTCTGTCAGTCGTCCTTGCGAGCGCGTAGTGCCAGGGGAACGCCTGCCAGGTCTTCTTCGTTGCAGAGCAGTTTCAGGTCGTAGTACGGCGAACCTTCACGCTCGTCGTAGTCCAGGTGGATGGCGATAACGTCCACGGGTTCACCCAGCCACCGCTGTGCGTCCCGAAGCCACCCGGCGCAACGTTCCAGGGCCGCAGGTAGATCATCATCGCGGAACTCGACCGGGCGATAAGGCACATCCTGTACCTGGTCCCGAGGGTCGGTCGGCACCGGAAGACCAGGTGCGAGGCCCGATTCGGTGAGTTCCAGTTGGATCGTTTCCTCAGTCACCCTTCGAGCGTCCCCCAGCATCGCCGCCGGGGCAAGCGTTAGCGGGTCGCAACACGCTGCCGAATCCGCCTCTACCCCCTGTTCAGGGGGATTTTCCGGCCTCCACTGCGTCGCCGGCACCGAGTGCGCCCAGTGCCAGCCGGGCATAGTGGCGGGACAGCTGCTCGAGTGACAGTGCGCCGCGTGGGGAATACCACCTGGCCACGCCGTTGCACATCTCCAGCAGTGCGAGTCTGCTGACCGATGGTTCGTCGGTGTGAAAGATCCCCGCGCGGACGCCGTCGTCGATCGCGTCTGCCCACAGTGCCTCGTAGGTGTCCCGCAATCGGATGACGGCTGCTCGCGGCTCGGGTGAGAGCGACCGCACCTCGTTGTCCACCACGCGGGTCTCGTCCGGCTGTGTCGCATGCGTCGTGACGTGCAGGGCGACAAGACGGCGCAGCCGTTCCCGCGGGTCGGTGACGTCGGCCACGGTCGCGCGGGCCGAGTCGAGCAGCGTCTGCAGTGACTCCCGCATGAGCTCGGCCAGCAGCGCTTCCTTGGTGCCCATGTAGTGATACAGGCTGGCCGGGGACAATCTCGCCTCCTGCGCGAGATCGCGGATTCCGGTGCCGTGGAATCCCCGTGTCGCGAAGAGTTTCAACGCTGCCCTGCGCACGCGTTCCCGGCTCGGCACCGGATCCGTCACCGCCACGTGCCGTCCGTCCTGTCGTAGGAACCCATCCGCGGATCCTCCCCGGCCTTTCGCAGTTCGCCCTTGGCCACCCGTTCCGACGGCGTCATCGGCAGCTCGTCGACATACGTCCAGTAGCGCGGAACCTTGAAGTAGGCCAGTTTGCCCGCACAGAACTCGGCCAGCTCCGCGGGCGGCAGGGTGGACGGGTCGTGGTCGCCGCAGAGCACCACGTACGCCTTGATCTCCTCGCCGCGAATCTCGTCCGGAACGGCGATCACCGCGGCCAGCCGCACGCCGGGGTGCAACATCAGTGCCCGCTCCACCTCGTCGGCCGAGACGTTCTCCCCGCTGCGCCGGATCATGTCCTTGGTGCGCCCGACGTAGAACACGCGCCCCGATTCGTCCATCCTGGCGAGATCGCCGGTGTGGAACCAGCCGTTCCGGAACGCGCGAGCGGTCGCCTCCGGATCGTCGTGGTAGCCGTGCATCAGCCCCACACCGCGGATCAGCAGCTCACCGGTCTCGCCGCGCGGGAGCGGATGGCCTGCCTCGTCGGCGATCAGTGCCTCCCTGCCGGGAACAGGCCTGCCGAGGCAGCCGGCGCCGACCGAGACGTCGTGGTCCACCTCGGACACCCGGATGTCCCCGCCCGTCTCGGTCATGCCGAAGGCTTCGTGCCACGGCACTCCCCAACGGCGTTCCAGTTCCGCGTGCAGATCGCGGGGAATCGCCGAGGCACTGATCGCCCGCACGTGGTGCCTGCGGTCCGCCGCTGACTCGGGAACGCGAAGCAGCAGCGTCGGCATCAGGCCGAGGCAGTAGAACCAGGTGACCTCGTGCTCACGCACCTTCGCCCAGAACGTCGAAGGGTGGAACCGGTCGAGTACCACCAGTGTCGCACCGGACGCCAGCCCGAGCGCGACGTTCCACTGTGGATCGATGTAGTGGAACGGTTGTGCGGTGAGCAGTACATCGCCGTCGTGGATGGCGGGAAATTCCGTGGTCAGGCCGTAGGCGAGATTGGTCCAGTAGCGGTGTGGCAGCACGCATCCCTTGGGAGCGCCCGTTGTGCCGGAGGTGTACTGGATGTTCGCCACCGTCTCCGCGACAGAAGCTCTCTCCGGCAACGGTCCCCGCGCCGTCAGCTCCGCCACGTCGAGCACCCGCCGCACGGCGGTGCCAGGGACGATGGCGGTGAGCAGTTCGTGGAACTCCGGTGTGGTGACCGCGAACCGGGCGGCGGAGTGGGCCAGGACGTGCCTGCCGTCCAGTTCCCGGTAGTTGGTGTTCACCGGGACGAGCGCCGCGCCGAGCCTCGCCAGTGCCAGCCAGATCAGCGGGAACTCCGGCTGGTTGCGCAGCATCACGGCCACCCGGTCGCCAGGGCGCACCCCGGTTCCGGCGAGCGCGGCTGCCAGTTCCGAGCTACGGCGGCGTACCTCGGCGAACGTGAGCCGCTCACCGGTGGCGTCGAACACCCACGCGTCCTTGTCCGGCCAGGCCGCCGCTGCCCTGTCCAGCAGGGTGCCGAGATCGTCGACTTCGGCGAGTTCGGGTACGGGGCTCACCGGTCCGCTCCGGAACGGGACCGGAACCGGGCGGAGGACTCGGCGACCTCTGCGGAGTGCTCGGTGATCAGCGCGTGGCTGACCTCGAGTTCCAGCGCGGTTTCCAGCGAGCTGTCGATGCCCGCATCCAGCGCGCGCTTGGCGAGCGCCACCGAGGACGGTGGGTGCTCGGCCACCGTGTGTGCCCAGGCGAGTGCCTGCTCCAGCAGCGCATCGCCGGGCAGGACCTCGTTCACCAGGCCCAGTTCCGCCGCGGTCGTCGCGTCGATCCGCTCGCCGAGCAGCAACAACCGCTTCGCCTTGAGCGGGCCGACCAGCAACGGGAGCAGCCGAGACGCGGCACCGGTGACGCTCAGGCCGAGTCCTGCCTCGGGGAAGGCGAACACCGCGTCCTCCGCGGCGAGCACGAGGTCGCAGCCGAGCGCGAACTCGGCTCCCGCGCCGATCGCGTAACCGTGCACGGCGGCGATCACCGGTTGCCGCAGGCCACGCAGGCAGCGGGTGACGTCCTGCAGCTGCTCCAGCCGGGTCCGCGAGTCACCTTCCGCCGGTGGCTCCTTGAGGTCGTGGCCGGCGCAGAAGGCTCGGCCTCTCCCGGCCAGCACGATCGCCCGGACTTCCTCGTCGGCACCCGCCGTGCGCAGGGCCGCGAGCAGGTCGTCGACCAGTTCGGGCACGACCGCGTTGAGTCGCTGTGGGCGGTTCAGCCGGACGACGGCGACGCTGCCGTCCACGGCGAGTTCGACGGTGCTCGATGCGGAGGTCATGCGCAGAGCCTAGCCATTCGATCGATCGATCGATAGGGTCGGCACTCATGCGAGTTGATGCGGTGTACGAGAACGCGCGGGTGCTTACCCCGTGGCAGCCGGTGCGCGCCATGGCCGTGCTGCACGGCCGCGTCGTCGCGGTCGGGGACGAGGCCGTGGAACTCGCGGCGCGCAGGCGAGTCGACCTGGGCGGCGCCACCGTGGTGCCCGGGTTCCACGACGCGCACAACCACATGGCGTGGTTCGGGATGACCCTGGACGAGGTGCCGCTCGGGCCCGCGCACTGCGCGAGCGTCGAGGACGTCTATGACGCCGTCGCCCGCAGGGCCGCGACCGAACCGAAGGGCGGCTGGATCGTCGGCAGCGGGTACGACCAGAACAAGCTGGCGGGCGGCCATCCCGCCCGGCAGGGCCTCGACCGGGCCGCGCCGGAGCACCACGTACGCCTGAAGCACACCTCGGGGCACATGTCCGTGGTGAACTCCCGCGTGCTCGACCAGCTCGATCTGGCACACGTCCCGGTCGGCGGGGACCTCGTGCGCGACGCCGACGGCGCGCCCACCGGCCTGCTGCGTGAGCAGGCGCAGCTCCTGCTGCGGCCGCTGATCTATCCGACGCCCGTTGCCACCGTGGTCCGCGCGATCGACCGGGCGGGACAGCGGTTCCTCGCCGAGGGCATCACCAGCGTGCAGGAGGCGGGCGTCGGCGGTGGCCTCGTCGGCGAGACGCCCTGTGAGGTGGCGGCCTACCAGCGGGCCAGGGACGAGGGCCTGCTGCATGTGCGGTCCACCCTGATGGTGGCCTCGAGCGTGCTGCACGAACTCGAGCACGATCCGGCCGACGACGTGGCGTTCTCCCTCGACCTGGGCCTGCGCAGCGGTTTCGGCGACGACTGGCTGCGGATCGGCCCGATGAAGATCTTCGCGGACGGCTCGCTGATCGGCCGCACGTCGGCTATGCACGACGACTTCGCGGGCGAGCCGGGAAACCGGGGCTACTTCCAACTCCCCGAGGAGGAACTGGCCGAGACCATTCGGCGGGCGCACGCGGCGGGCTGGCAGATCGCCACCCATGCGATCGGGGACAGGGCGATCACCGCCGTGCTGGACGCCTACACCGCGGCATTGGCCGCGCATCCGCGAGCCGGTCACCGCCATCGCATCGAGCACTGCGGCGTGCTTCCGCCCGCCGAGTTGCACCGGCTCGCCCGGCTGGGACTGATCCCCGTGCCGCAGGGCCGGTTCGTCAACGAGATCGGCGACGGCATGCGCTCGGCGCTCGGCCCCGAACGGGAGGCGTGGTGCTACCGGGGCCGGAGTTTCCTCGACGCGGGCTGCGTGCTCCCGGCCAGCTCGGACCGGCCCGTGGTGAACGGTGCGCCCCTGCTCGGTCTCGCCGACCTCGTGCGCAGGCGTACCGCGGGCGGCCAGGTCCTCGCGCCGGACGAGTGCCTGACGCCGACAGAGGCACTGCGCGCGTACACCGAGGGCTCGGCGTACGCGGCGTTCAGGGAGCGGGACCTCGGCACACTCGAACCCGGCAAGCTGGCCGACTTCGTGGCGTTGTCGGCGGACCCGACCGACGAGGACAACCTCGACTCGGTCCGCGTGCTGGGTACCGCCATCGGCGGTGAACTGGTGTACCAGAGTTAGGAAAAGGAGAGCACATGCCCGTGCGCGACGCCGTGGAAGGCGATGCCGAGGAGATCTGCGCGCTGATCGAGGAGCACGCCCGCTATGAGGGGAACGACGAGCTCACCCTCGACCGCGAGGAGATGCGCGGCCACCTCTTCGGCGCCGATGCGAAGGCGTGGGTGCTGATCGCCGAGCCACCGGGGCAGCCGGGCACCGTGGCCGGATTCGCGTTCTGCACCTGGAGCTTCTCCACCTGGGAGGCACGCCCGGGAATCTGGCTCGACGATGTCTTCATCCGCCCCGAACACCGTAGGCACGGACTGGGCGGTGAGCTGCTGGCCGAACTGCGCGCCCGCACCACCGGGCGGGTCGAGTGGGACATGCAGGAGGGCAACGACCGGGCCGCGGCGTTCTACAAGCAACTCGGTGCGCAGGAGGTGCACGGCTGGACCCGCTACCGGTGGCGGCCCGCGCGGGACTGAACGCCGCGCGGGAACGAGCGCCGTATCGTATGCGGTATGCCTGATGGAACGAATCGGCGGTCCTCGTCCATCGAGGACTACCTCAG
Organism: Amycolatopsis marina; assembly: GCF_900111885.1. GTDB lineage: Bacteria > Actinomycetota > Actinomycetes > Mycobacteriales > Pseudonocardiaceae > Amycolatopsis > Amycolatopsis marina. Next base: position 184,016 of record NZ_FOKG01000013.1, on the reverse strand, counting down.
GGTGATCTACGGCCTTGCGGAGCGCGGCGAGGCGGTGACCAACACCTCGCTGGCGACCCGCCTCGAGGTGAGCCCCTCGTCGGCGTCGGGCATGGTGACGAAGCTGTCCCAGCAGGGGCTGGTCGCCCACGTTCCGTACCGGGGCATCGAACTGACCGGGGAGGGCAGGCTGCTCGCCCGCGCCGTGCTCCGCAGGCACCGGCTGATCGAGTCCTACCTGGTGTCCGAGCTCGGCTACACCTGGGACGAGGTGCACGTCGAGGCCGACCAGCTCGAACACGCCGTGTCCGACCGGCTGGTCGAGCGCATCGCGGCGAAGCTGGGCAACCCGGTGCGGGATCCGCACGGTGACCCGATCCCGGCGATGGACGGCAGTGTCGAGGAGCTGTCCACGCACCTGCTCGACGAGCTGGAGCCGGGCACCGTCGGCGAGATCGTGCGGGTCTGGGACACCGATCCGGACCTGCTGCGGTATCTCTCCGAGCGCTCGATCGGACTCGGCGAGCGGATCGAGGTGGTGGAGCGCCAGCCGTTCGGCGGGCCGATCGTGGTCCGGGTCGGATCGCAGGCCCAGGCGGCGACGCACGCGCTCGGCAAGGAGATCGCGCAGGCCCTCTCGGTGGCGGTGCGCTGAGCCCCGAATTTGCAGTTCTAGCGCCCGGAATCTGCAGACTCGGGCTTCTCGGCGACGCCGCACCAGGCGAACGGCTTCGCGGCAAGGTCGCGCGGCGGCAGGTTGTCCGCGTCGAAGTCGGGACGCCAGTCCGTCAGGTGCGTCACCCCGGGTTCGAGCAGCGTCAGGCCGTCGAACCAGGAGGCGATCTCGTCGCGGGGCCGCAGCCAGACCGGGTTGGCCGTCGACTTGTACTGTTCGGCGAACCGCAGCACCCCCGCCGCGGCCTCGGGGTCGTCCTCGGGGACGGTCATATGCGACAGCGCCAGCCAGCTGCCCGCGCACAGCCGGTCGAGATAGCCCCTGATGATGTCCAGCGGCCGGTCGTCGGGCCCGGCGAAATGCAGCACCGCGATCATCAGCAGACAGACCGGCTGGTCGAAGTCGATGAGCCGCTGGGTCTCCGGGTCGTCGAGGATCGCCTTGGGCTGCCGCATGTCCTGCTGCACGAGGGCCGCCCATTCGGTGGCGCCCTCGCGTTCCAGAATCAGCCTCGCGTGTGCTGCCGCGACCGCCTCGAAGTCGACGTAGACCACGCTCGCCTGTTCGGACTCCGGCAGGTGGTCACGGACGACCTCGTGGACGTTGCCCACGGTGGGCACGCCGGAACCGAGGTCGATGAACTGCCTGATCCCGTCGTCGAGTGCCGTGCGAACGGCGCGGTTCATGAACTGCCGGTTGTGCCGTGAGCCGTGCTTGGCGTGCGGCCAGAGCTGTTCGATCTTCCTGCCGAACTCGCGGTCGACCGCCCAGTTCTGGTTGCCGCCCAGATACCAGTCGTAGATCCGGGCCGCCGACGGCTTCTCCAGGTCGACCCCAGGGGGTGCGTCCGGTGAGCGGTCTTCGCCGTCGGTCATCCTCGGTCCCCCGTCACGTTCGGTGATGTACTCGCAGGCTAGCGGAACCCGCTGAGCGCCTGCCACGGCCGGGAGTCTGGTGCCTGGACGTCCGAAGTTCGACGCTGTTCACCGTGCGGGGGTCACCAGGCCGCTCTCGTAGGCGGCGATGACGAGCTGGGCACGATCGCGCGCGCCCAGCTTCGCCAGCAGACGACCGATGTGGGTTTTCACCGTCGCCATGCTCAGGTGCAACTCGGCGGCGAGTTCGTTGTTCGACAAACCCGTGGCGATCAGCGCCAGCACCTCCCGCTCACGCGCGGTGACGCCGTCGAGCGAGCGCTGCGGCGCGCGTCGTGGCTGCGGGCGGGCGGCGAACTCGGCGATCAGCCGCCGCGTGATGGCCGGTGCGAGCAGACCGTCACCCGCGGCGACGACCCGGATCGCCGCGAGCAGGTCGCCAGGCGGGGTGTCCTTGAGCAGGAAGCCGCTGGCTCCGGCCCGCAGCGCCGCGAAGACATAGGAATCCAGATCGAAGGTGGTGAGGATCAGCACACGGGGCCCGGCAGCGGCAGCGCCGGACGCGTTCGGCGCGCACAGCCGCCGCGTCGCCTCGATGCCGTCCATCTCCGGCATGCGCACGTCCATCAGCACGAGGTCCGGCCGCTCGCGTCCGGCCAGTTCGACCGCCTCGGCGCCGTTGCCCGCCTCGCCGACGACGGTGAGACCGGGCGCGCTCTCCAGCAGTACCCGGAAACTCCCCCGCAGCAGCGCCTGATCGTCGGCGATCAGCACCCGGATCTGGTCGTCCTCGCTCACGTCGCGACTCCGGTCTCGTAGGGCAGGGTCGCGGTCACCGCGAATCCACCCGAATCCCGCTCTCCCGCCTCGAATGTGCCGCCGTACACGGCCACCCGCTCCTGCATCCCGATCAGGCCGTGCCCGGGGACAGGGCGATCCGGGGCCTGCCGGAGGCCGGGTCCGTCGTCGGTCACCTCGATGCGCACCGCACCGTCGCCGATCCGCACCCGCACGAGGCAGTGCGCTGGCGCCGCGTGCCGCACCACGTTGGTGAGTGCTTCCTGCGCGATCCGAAAGGTCGAGACCTCCACGCCGTCCGGCAGCTGGTCCTGCCCCTCGACGTCCAGCCGCACGGTCACCCCGGCCATCCTCGCGTGCTCGGCCAGCCCGGGCAGCCCCGCAAGGCCCGGCACCGGTGCGAGTTCGGTGTCGAGTTCCCCGCCCGAGCGCAGCACGCCGAGGATGTGCCGCATCTCCACGAGCGCCTCCCGTGTGGTGGTCTCGATGACCCCGAGTGCGGCGCTGGCCTCATCGGGGCGGTCCTCGGCGACATGGTGCGCCACGCCTGCCTTCACCGCGATCAGGCTCATGCTGTGCGCCACGACGTCGTGCAGTTCACGGGCGATGCGCAGGCGCTCGTCGAGGACGGCCTGTCTCGCCCGGTGTTCGGACTCCGCCGCGATCTTGGCCCGCTTGTTCCGGACAGCGCGTCCCGCGACCCACGCCGCGCCGAGGAAGAACCAGACCGCGGCGAACGTGGCGTCACTTTCGGTCGCGCCCTGGTTCAGCAGTATCGCCGTCGCCGAGCCCGCCATGGCCAGCACGAGCCCGGCGGTGGAGCGGCGCACCGGTTCGGCGAGTCCGACCAGGTAGGTCGCGAAGGCCGAGGCGAGGTATGGCTCCAGGATCATGTGCAGAAAGGTCGCGGCCAACTGCCCGGCGACCACGACGACCAGCACCGGAAGCGGCCACCGTCTGCGCACCGCGAGCGGGAGGCCTACGGCGGCCGCGACGAGCCAGCCCAGCCACGGCTCGTCCTGGACCACCCTGACGGACGCGCCCTGGGCGAATCCGATGTAGACCGCCGTTGTGGCGATGGCGAAGGCCAGATCGAGCACGTACAGGTGGAGACCGCGAATTCTGCTCATCGCCTCACGTGCGCGGGTCTCGGCCACACCGACGACGCTAGCCGGTGTCCTTCCCTTTCGCGTCGTGCCCCGGTCCGTCAACCCAGGGTCTGACTTCCCCAGCGCGGTTCCAGGCCCCGGTTCGATGTGCCGGCGAGCCGACACCGGCAGCGTTGCGGGCATGATCGAAGTAGCGGAACTGACCAAGCGATACGGCTCGACGCTTGCCGTGGACCAGTTGAGTTTCACCGTGCGACCCGGGCAGGTGACCGGTTTCCTCGGCCCCAACGGTGCGGGCAAGTCCACGACGATGCGCACGGTGCTCGGGCTCGACAACCCGACCTCGGGGCGAACGCTGGTGAACGGCAAGCGGTACGCGGAGATCCGGTGGCCACTGCACGAGGTGGGTGCCCTGCTCGATGCCGCAGCGGTGCACGGCGGGCGCAGGGCGGCCGATCACCTGTACTGCCTGGCGCGGGCGAACCGGATCGGGCGGGCGAGGGTGACCGAGGTGATCGAACAGGTCGGGCTCGGCGGGGTGGCGCGCAAACGGATCGGCGGCTTCTCGCTGGGGATGAAGCAGCGGCTGGGGGTGGCTGCCGCGCTGCTCGGTGACCCGGGGGTGCTGCTGTTCGACGAACCGGTGAACGGGCTCGACCCGGAGGGTATCCGCTGGATCCGTGAGCTGATGCGCGCGCTGGCGAGCGAAGGGCGCACGGTGCTGGTCTCCAGCCACCTGATGAGCGAGATGGCACTGACGGCGGACCACGTGCTCGTGCTCGGCCGCGGCAGGCTCGTCACCGAGACGTCGATGACCGACCTGCTGGCCCGCTTCAACAGGGACGTGCTGGTTCGCACCCCGCGACCGGCAGAGCTGAGCGCGGCACTGGAGGCCGCGGGCGCCGTGGTGCTGACCGATCCGGACGGCGCGCTGTCGGTGACCGGATGCGACGCGGTGGCGATCGGTGACATCGCGGTGCGGCACGGGATCGCTGTGCACGAGCTGACTCCGCGCAGTGCCTCACTCGAGGAGGCATACCTGGAGATCACCGACGAAAGCGTGCAGTACCGGGCAGGACTGGAGGGAAGTGTCCGATGAGGACAGCAGTTTGGACAGACGTCGTGGCGTCGGAGTGGGCCAAGCTCCGGACGGTCCGCTCGACCTACTACGTGCTCGGAGCCGCGCTGGTCGCGCTGGCGCTGACCTCCGTCATCGCGTTCCTGATGACCGCCGACTGGGACAACTCGCCGCCGAGTGAACAGGCGATTTTCGCGAGTGCCGACGTGGGGCTGCTCTCGACACCGTTCAGCATGTTCTGCCTCGCGGTGCTCGCCGGACTGGCGGTCGCGGGTGAGTACGGCACCGGGATGATCCGGACGAGCCTCGTCGCCGCACCGCAGCGCAGGACGATGATGCTGGCGCGGACCGTGGTGCTCGGTGGCGGCGCTCTGGTCGCCGGTCAGGTGCTCGCCTGGCTGTCGTTCCTCGCGACCTGGCTGATCGTCGGCGACCGGCCGCGACCGATCTCGCCGTGGGAGACACCGACGGACATGATCCCGCTCGTTGTTTCCCACGGTCTGGTGGTGATGGTCGTGGCCCTTGTGGCGTTCGGGATCGCCACGGTGCTCCGCTCCAGTGCGGGCACCCTGGTGACCATGACCGCCCTGCTGTTCGTCGTGCCGGTGATCGCGATGTTCCTGCCGTCGTCGTGGCGTGACAGGGTTTCCGCCGTGCTGTTGACGAACCTGCCGAGGCAGTTGGCCGGAGAAGTGCCCGGCGCGCTCCTGTCGCCGGTGGGCGCGGGAGTCGTGCTGCTGGTCTACGTGGTGCTCGCGGTCGGTGTGGGGACGGCGGTGTTCTCCCGCAGGGACGCCTGAACTCACACCAGTTCCAGCGCGTCGGCCTCGAGTCCGAGCAGTTCGTGCAGTGCGGTCGCGCCTGCCGGTGTCAGCCGGACGGCGCGACCGCTGCCGGTTCGCCGGGTCCAGTCGTTGGCACTCAGCCGCAGCCGGATCTGCGCGCCCGCCGTTCCGGCGAGATGTGACCGCCGCTCGGTCCAGTCCAGACACTCCCGAGCGACCGGGCGGCGGCTCGTGCGCAACACGACCGGATCGACGCCGAGCGCATCGGTGAGCCAGTCCACTCCGGACGCGGTGAGCGCGAAGCCGTGTTGCCGGTCGAGTAGTCCGCCCGCGGCCATCGCGTCCGTGATGGCCACCCCGAGCCTGCCCGCCAGGTGGTCGTAGCAGGTGCGCCCGCGCGCCAGTGCCGCGGAGGCCGTGGCCGACCGCAGTGAGTTCGGCCGTGCTGGTCGTGGACCGAGGTGCGCGGTCAGCGTCTCCAACAGTTGCGCGGTCTCCGGCCCCGCGAGCTGGACGTAGCGGTGCCTGCCCTGCCTGCGCTGCACCAGCAGCCCGCCGGCGATCAACCGATCCAGGTGCTCGCTCGCCGTGGAGGCGGCGACACCGGCATGGGTGGCCAGCTCACCGGCGGTCCAGGCACGCCCGTCGAGCAGCGCGAGGCAGAACTCGGCCCTGGTGCGGTCGGCCAGCAACCCGGCGAGCCCCGCGAGTTCGGTGCTCCGAGACATACGCCCGATTCTGCTCCTGGCTCATTTCGGTCACCACCGAACCGTCCTGCTCGTAGGTTCCGCGCATGGAGATCTCCACTTCCCCGGTCGCGGCCACGCTCGCCGACGACCGGTTCGCCGTCCCGCCCGTCCCCGCCGGCATCGAGTGGCTCCGCTGCACCGTGGCCCGGTTCAGTACCGGTGCGGACCACGAGCGGCGCAGGGCACTTGCGGTCGAGCTGCTCGGCGAGGTGTCACCGGGCGATCTGCGAGCGCGGGCGGTGGCGAGCCCACACACACCGCCGGTCGAGTTGCTCGCCGAGGCACTGGGCATCCATGGGGTCCGTGCCCCGGCTGTGTCCGCGATCGGCAGGGCGTACCACCCGCATACCGCGACCGATCCGGCCGCGTTGTCCGCGGCGGACCGTGCGGTTGCGGAACTGGTCGCACGCTGTGGCGGGGTCCCCGACGAGCGCACAGCCGCCGTGCTCGGCCTGCTGGTGCAGGCGTGTGACGCCACGGCCACGCTGGTGGCCCGCACCGTGGACGCCGTGCGGCGTGGCGGGAATCGGGGGCCTGACGCCGTCGTCGCGGACGTGCTGCGCGACGACCCACCGGTTCGGGTCACCCGGAGGATCGACCAAGACGGCTCTGTACTGGAACTCGACCTCGCCGCGGGCGGGCTGCCGTTCGGGGCGGGGCCGCATCGCTGCCCTGGGCAGGCCCACGCCGTCGCCATCGCAGAAGGGGTCGCCGAGGCACTAGATTGACCGGCCATGGGATCTCCGAAAGCCGCCTACCAGCCACTGCCCGGCAGCGTCATGGACGTCGACAAGCCCTTCTACGACCGGTTGGCCGCGGAGGACGGCCGTGAGCTCGCGGAGAGTTTCGTGCTGCCGATCCGGTCCGGCAGGGCCTGGGAGGTCCCCGCGGGCCACGTGTGCCGGATCAGCACCCCGGAGGGCCCGCAGGTGGGCGATCTGAACGTGTGGAACCGGCACAACCCGCGTGAGCGGCTCTGGGCCTCGCGGACGCGGCAGTTGCAGGCCGCGCACGTCACCAGGTACGACCGGCTGTGGTCCACGCTGCCGTACCTGCGCCCGCTGCTCACCGTGATCGCGGACAGCCTGGAGGCCTACGGGTTGGACGACGAGGGGGGCCGGGTGCACGACCTGCTCGGCACCCGCTGCGACCCGTACGTGAACCGGATCCTCAGTGGTACCGACTACGACTTCCACTGCCACTCCAACCTGGTACGGGCGGTGCTGCCGTACGGCCTGACCGAGTTCGACGTGCACGACGTGCTGAACGTCTTTCAGTGCACCGGTCTCAACGACGAGGACCGCTACTTCATGAAGGCATCGCCTGCCCGCGCGGGCGATCACTTCGAGTTCTTCGCCGAACAGGACCTGTTGTGCGCGTTGTCCACCTGTCCCGCGGGTGATCTGTCGGTTCCATTGTGGGGCCCGGACGCCCGCGATCCGATCGAGGTGTGCAGGCCGCTCGGCGTGCAGGTGTACCGGCCGCGCCCCGAACTGACCGAAGGGTGGACCCCGCCGCCGGTCGCCTCGTATGCCGGAAGGCACGGGATGACCGTGCCGGCCGGGGAATCGACGCGGTCTCCGTGACCGGATCGTTCCGCACCTCGGCGTGATCGTGTCTGCCGAGCGGGGTTCGTCCGGGGAAGACTCGCCGCATGAGCAGAGCACTTCTCGTCATCGACGTCCAGGAATCCTTCGAGCAACGGCCCATCTGGACCGCCGTGTCCAACCCGGACATCGCGAACCGGACAGGGGTACTCGTCGACGCCGCGCGCGCCGGCGGCGATCTCGTGGTCTGGGTGTTGCACACCGAGCCGGGCACGGGCAACGTCTTCGATCCCAGCGGCGGGTTCGTCCGGCCGATGGCCGGGCTCGGCCCGCGTGATGGCGAACCGGTTCTCACTAAGACGTCCCGAAACGCGTTCACCACGACCAACCTGCAGCAACTGCTCACCGTCGCGGGTATCCGCGAGCTGGTGATCTGCGGTATCCAGACCGAACAATGCTGTGAGACGACCGCGCGGGTCGCCACGGACCTCGGTTTCGACGTCACCTTCGTCACCGAGGCGACCGCGACGTTCCCCATCCCGCACCCGGACGCGCCGCGGGACCGCTCGGTCGAGGAGCTGCTCGCCGACCCGCGCACGCTCTCCACCGAGGACGTCGTGGCGCGCACGGAGTACGCCCTCGCCCACCGGTTCGCCCGGATCGCCACGATCGCCGAGGTGGCGGGAACCGTCGGCGTACGCTGACCGGATCGTGAGCCGAGTCGTCTTCCTCCTCGTTCCTGGGCTGCACCTGCTCGATCTCGCCGGTCCGGCGCAGGTGTTCTCCAGCGCGGCTGACCTCGGCCTGGACTACACGCTGCTCCACGTGGCGGAGTGGGCCGAGGTGCCGACCGCGCAGGGGCTCCCGGTGCGGGCGCGGGAGGGCCTGCCCGAGCTGGATCCGAGCGACCTTGTCCTCGTGCCCGGCTGGCGGGCACCCCGGCTCGCCCGCACCGGGCCGCTGGCGGAGTCGAGTCTGCGCTGGCTGCGGGAGCACCACGCCTCGGGCGGCATGGTCGCCAGCGTGTGCGCGGGAGCCGAAGCGCTGGGCCGGGCCGGCCTGCTGGACGGGCGCCGGTGCACGACACACCACGAGCTGCAGGACGAACTGGCGAGCCGGTACCCGAAGGCGACCGTGGTCCGGGACGTGCTGTACACCGAGGACGGCGGAATCGTCACCTCGGCCGGAATCGCCAGCGGAATCGACCTCGCGCTGCATCTGGTGTCGGCCCGGCACGGTCCCGCGATCGCGGCGCGCATCGCCAGGACCATGGTCGTCTACGCCCGGCGCAACGGTGACGAGTGGCAGGCCAGCGCCATGCTGCGACACCGGGCGCACCTCAGCGACATCGTGCACCGAGTGCAGGACGTGATTGACAGCCGCTTCACCGAGACACTGCCGCTCGCTGAACTCGCACGAGAGTCCGGCAGCAGCGAGCGGACCGTGACCAGGACGTTCCTGCGGGAAACGGGGATCACGCCGTTGCGCTACCAGCAGATCCTGCGGGTGGAGCGCGCCGAACATCTGATCTCGCAAGGGGTCACGGTGGAGTCGGCCGCCCGCGTCGTCGGGTTCGGCGACGCCCGCATGCTGCGGCGGCTTCGGAGCCGGCCGGTCGACCGATGAGTTTCGGGTCGTGCTGAGGTCATAACCTGCGGGATCGCTGACAGACCGAGGCGGTCGTACCCGGAGGAGACGCATGGCAAAGCTCATCTACTCGATGATCACCTCGCTCGACGGCTACGCCGAGGCGGCGGAGGGCGGCCTCGGCACCGGGGCCGACGACCAGGAAGTGCACACCTTCATCAACGACCTCTTCCGCCCCGTCGGCACGTACCTCTACGGCCGACGGATGTACGAAACGATGGTCTACTGGGAGACCGCGCACACCGAGCCCGACCAGCCGGCGCACATCCTGCAGTACGCCCGCGACTGGCAGGCCGCGGAGAAGATCGTGTACTCCACGACGCTGGAGTCGGTCGCCAGCGCGAAGACCAGGATCGAGCGGACCTTCGACCCGGACGCGGTGCGCAAGCTCAAGGCCGAAGCTGATCACGACCTCACCGTCGATGGCCCGAACCTCGCGGCCCAGGCGATCGCGGCCGGTCTGGTGGACGAGTACCACCTGTTCATCACCACGAGCGTGGTCGGCGGCGGCAAGCGGTTCTTCCCCGACGGCGTGCGACTCGATCTCGAGTTGGCCGAGGAGCATGCTTTCGACAGCGGACTGATCTACGCGCGCTACCGGACCCGCTGAACCGCATAGGACATGCCCCAGTCGCGGGGAGCGCGGTCTCGTGTCCAGGGGTTGGACGGTGTTTCGCTGGGGTGTCCGGGTGGGGGTGGTCCCGCTCGGTGTCGGGGGCTCCGGCGACGACGAAAACCCACCACGAACGGGTCAAGCAACGGGCCGTTGGCGTACATTCGCGGCAGGGTTGACAGGGAGCGCAGCGGTTGAGAAGTGAGGAGGGTTATGGCGGAGCGGCAGGACTGGAAAGAACTCGCCACATCACTGGCGCACATGGCCCGGGACCTCCAACGCCGCACCACGGTGCAGGAAACCCTGGACCGGATCGCGGAGTTCGCGGTCGAGGTGGTGGACGGCTGCGAGGCCGCGGGCATCCTGGTGCTGCGCGGCGGCCGTGTGCTGACGATGGCCCGCACCGACAACGTGGTCCAAGCCTCCGATCGGATTCAGGGCGAACTACGCGAAGGCCCGTGTTTCGACGCCGCCTACTACAAGCGGGAATCGTTCCGCATCGGCGATATGAGCACGAGCGTGCGCCGGTGGCCGCGGTACGCGCCGAAGGCCCGCGAACTCGGGGTGGGCAGCATGATGGGATTCCTGCTGTTCGTCGAGGGGGACAACGAACTCGGCGCACTGGACCTCTACTCCTCCCGGCCCGGAGCCTTCACCGAACACTCGGAGCACGTCGGCTGGCTGCTGGCCTCCCACTCCGGGGTCGCTTTGTCCACTGCTCGGCACGAGGCGCAACTACGCGAGGCGATCGCCACCCGTCAGGACATCGGTGAAGCCCTGGGCATCCTGATGGAACGCCACATGTATACCGAACAAGACGCGTTCACCCTGCTCACCAAGGTCTCGCAGGACCTCAACATCAAACTGCGCGACATCGCACACACCATCGTCACAACCGGTGAAATTCCAAGCACGTCTTGAAATACCGCACTACCGATCGCGCTCCTCGATGAGCACGGCGATTCCGTCGAGGACTCTGCGCAGGCCGAACTCGTAGGCGTGGCAGGGGTTGTGTGCCCCGCCGTGCGCGGCTCCCGCGGCGGAACCGACTCGGGTGGCCGTGGGGAAGGCGGTTTCGTCGAAGACACGCGCCAGTAGCGGCTGGTTGGCCGCCCACCACTCCTCGTCGTTCATCGCACTGTCCTGTGTGGATGCGTGGGCGTCCAGGGCCGCCTTGGCGGATGACTGGACGAAGCCGAGTACGAAGGTGAGCGCGGAGTCCATCTCCACGTCGTCCAGTCCGACGCCCTCGAAGGCCAGCAGTTCGTGCTCGTACTTGGCCATCAGTCCGGGGCCGAGCGGTGGGCGGGTGGTCGACACCGCGGCCACCCAGGGATGCAGGTCGAACAGTGCCCTGTTGGCCCTGGCGATGGCCGTCACCCGGTCCCGCCAGTGAGCGTCGCCGTGGGCGCGCCTCGGCATCTCCGCGTAGACGGCGTCGAGCATGAGGTCGATCAGTTCCGCCTTGCCCGGCACATACGTGTAGACGGACATGGGCGACACGCCCAGGGCCTGCGCCACTCTGCGAATCGTCACCGCGTCCAGTCCGGCGGCGTCGGCGAGTTCGATGGCCGACCGAACGACCTCGTCCACGGTCCTGCCCTGCTTCGGCCCGCGGGCCGATCCGCCCTGGCCGGGCTGTCGCCACAGGAGTTCGAGTGTGCGAGCCGGGTCCCCTGCGCTACTGCGATCTGGAGGCATGCGCAGATTGTCCATCACCTTATCCTATACATTGTACAACGTACGATGTACAATGTTTTCTGTCCGACTCTTCCTCCTCGTGAATCCTGGGAGATTTCCTTGCAGGTAACCGCATCCGCTGTGTCCCTGACCGTTGACGACGTCGCCGCGTCGAGCACCTTTCTGACAGACCACTTCGGGTTCCGCGAGGACATGTCCGCCGACGGCTTCGCCGCACTCGCAAGGGACGACGCCGCGATGAACGTCGTCCTGCTTCGTCGTGGGCTGGAAATGCTGCCCGTGGACTTTCGCGACCAGCACGCGGCCGGGGTGATCGTCGTGTTCGTGGTCGCCGACCTCGGGCAGGAGGAGAAGCGCCTGCGCGCGGAGGGTGTCACCATCACCATGCCGCTGCGTGAGGAACCGTGGGGTGAGCGGCTGCTCCAGGTCACCGATCCCAACGGGGTCATCATCGAACTCGTGGAGTGGGTGCAACCTTCCGGCGCGTGAGAGTCGATCACAACCACCGGTTGTCATCGGGCCTGGAACAGCTGTTGGCCGGCGGATACTTCCCGGGGGTTTGCTTGTCCTCAGCAGCCGGACCACTCGGACCGGCGAAGGATGGAGGAGATCACGATGCAGACCTCGCCGCAGATCCAGGGTGTCGCCGCCGGAGTTCCGTTCGTGGCGTTGCCGCCTGCCGACGTGTCGGCGGCAACGCCAGTGGTGTTCACCTGGCATCTGATGGACGCGCCGCGATCAGCGGTCGCGATGGCGTCGGCGCTGCCGATGGCCGGTTTGCCTGCCTGGCGGGTGTATCTGGGGCTGCCGATGGCGGGAGCGCGGCTGCCGGAAGGTGGCTTCGACGAGTTCTTCCGCCGCGCGAGTGAGGACTACGTGCTCAACGTCGCGGAGCCGGTGACCGAGCAGGCCGCGAACGAGTTTCCCTCGGTGCTGGCGGAGCTTCGGTGCCAGTTGTCCCTTCCCGATGGCCCCGTCGGAGTCGCGGGCGGCTCGGCGGGCGCCACGATCGCCCTGGAGGTGCTGGCCCGCGCCGAGGTGGCCATCGACGCGGCGGCACTGGTCAGCCCGGTCACGCAGCTCGCTCCGGCCGTCGCGGCCAACGAGCGGCGGTTCGGCCTCACCTACGGATGGACCGAGCGCTCCAGGGCGGTCGCCGACCGGTATGACTTCGTGCGCCGGGCGGGTGAGCTCGACGCCCACGTGCTGCTGGTCGTCGGCGAGCAGGACGACATCGCCTTCCGCGAGCCCGCCGCCGCGCTGCACGACGTACTCGGCGAGCGTTCCCGGCTGGTCGTCGTGCCCGCCATGGAGCACGCCCTCGCCGAGGAGCCGGGTCTCGATGCAGCGCCGCAGACCCCGCACGCGGCCACGGTCGACGCCGAGTTCACCGCCTGGTTCGCGAAGCATCTCCGAGCGTGACCTGATCGGTCTCGGGCAGCCAGGAACGCTCGGGATCGTGGTCGCACCAGCCCGTCGACCGGCTCGTTCGGCCCAGCAGGGTCAGCAACCGCCGGAGGGCAGGGTGCTGTCCGTTCCTACGCCACACCACCGACCACGGGAACAGCGGCGCGGGATCGAACGGCAGCACCCGCAGGTTGAGGTCGGGGGCGAGTTCCATATCGGCCCCGGCCAGCGTGACCCGTTTCCTGCCGTACCTGGTCTGTTCCAGTGTGTGCCGCAGGTCGAAGCTGACGCCGGACGAGTCGATCGGGACGTCGAACGCCGCGCACATGCGCCGCAGGTAGGACAGCCACTCCACCGGCCCGGCCAGCGACGGCAGCCAGATCCCTTCGGCGCGCAGATCGGTCATCCTGATGGTCTCGCCGCCCGCGAGCGGGTGCTCCGGGGCCAGCAGGGCGACCAGCGGTTCGAGCCGGACGAGACGATGGTCGAGCTCGGCAGGCAGGTCCCGGCCGAGATCGTGCACCCGGCCGAACGCCACGTCGATCTCGCCGAGCGCCAGTGGGTCCAGTGCGTTGGCGAGACCATGCCGGGCGCCGCGTTCGACGCGCAGCTCCGGATCGCGTTCGGCGAGTCCGCGCAGCATGCGCATCGGGGCGAGGCGGTTGTCGATCAGGTCGATCCGCAATGGCCGCTCCGCCGCCGACATCGCGGCGAGCGCTGCGTCGGCCGCTCGGATCAGTTCGCGGGCGTGCGGCAGGAACCGTTCGCCGTCCTCGGTCAGCTCCACCGATCTGTTCGTACGCAGGAAGAGCGGTTTCGCCAGCGTCTCCTCGAGCCTGCGGATGCGCTTCGACAACGCCTGTTGGCTGAGGAACAGTGTTTCGGCCGCCCGGCTGAAGTGGCGCCGCTCCGCGGTGACCACAAAGGCCCGGACCTGGGCGAGATCGAGCTCCACGTTCCACCGGCTCCCTGAGGACTTTGCCCAACAGTAGCGGGGAAGGACATGCCCTGTTCGCATGTCCTTCCCCGGCAGCCGGACGGGCGGTCAGCAGTACAGGTTGTCACCGGGAGTGGTGCCGACGATCCGGGTGAACCGCTGGTAGGCGTCGACCCGGCTCTGCACCTGTCCGGGATTGCGGCCGTCGCACTCCATCGCACCGTTGATACTGCGGATCGTCTGGCCGAATCCGTGGCCGTTGACCATCGCGTGGTGTCCGGTCATCGTGCCGGGGCCGCTCTGGGTGTTCCAGTACCAGAGCGCGGTGCGCCAGGCCACGGCCGCGTCGTTCTGCACCAGGTAGGGGTTGTGCAGGAGGTCGATGCCCAGTGCGTCGCCTGCGGCCTTGTAGTTGTAGTTCCAGCTCAGCTGGATCGGCCCTCGGCCGTAGTAGGCGGCCTGCCCCGCGGGGCAGCCGTAGGACCGGCTCGTGTCGCAGTAGTGCGGGTAGTTGTCGGTGTTCTGCTCCACGATGTGGACGAGGCCGCCGGTCTCGTGGTTGACGTTGGCCAGGAACGCGGCCGCCTCCCGCCTCTTCACGGTGTCGCTGCCGGTGTTGGCGAAGGCGGGGTAGGAACTCAGCGCGGCGGTCAGGCCGCTGTAGGTGTAGAAGGAGTTCCGGTTCGGAAACATCTGCTGGAACATCGCCTCGCTCACCACGAAACCGGCGGGATTCGGGTCTGTCGGAGTGCCGCCGCCGCAGGATCCCTGATCTGCCCACACTCCGGAACCGCCGGTGCTCGGGATCTCGTTCTGGGTCCACCATTTCGCGGACCAGTTGTGCCCGCCGTAGGAGACGGTCGTGCCGCCCCAGTAGGCCGTCGAGGAGTTCCAGGCCTGCGCGCAGTCCGCGGCAGCCGCTGGTGACGTGGGCAGGACGACGGCCATCGCGGCTGCGACAGCCATGGCGGCGAGGCCGGCTTTGATCCGAGCTGACGTGAGCTTCATGGTGGGAACACCTTTCGTGCGGCGAGATCCGAACACGATCGGCGACCACTTAACGCGAATGGTCTAAACCACACAACCGACGAAGGGACCCCTTCGCACCCGCCGAGGTCAGCCGGGCAGCCGCATCGGCAGGTCGAAGTTCTCGAACAGGGCCGGATCGAGGAAGTTGGCGACGTGCGTGATCCGGTTCCCGGAGAAGGAAAGCACCTGCAGGTTGAACGCGAGGAAGTCACCGCCCGGCAAGGCAGGGTCGCGGAGGTACTGCGCGAAGGCGGGCTGGCCGTTCGCGCTGGTCTCCACCATGCGAATGTCCTCCGCTCCGCCGGGGCAGCGGAGGGCGAGATGCCTGCCCACGTGCTCGGGGCCGCGATACCACTCGGCGAGGGGTGGCATTTCCCAGACGATGTCGGTGCTGAACAGTTCGACGATGGCGGGTATGTCCTTCTTCTCGAAGGCCTGAACGTAGCGATCGAGGAGTTCGCGCTGGTGCTGCGTCGTGGGCTCGGTGATCTGGTCCTCGTCCGGAGCGGCCTGGCCGAGCTGAGTCCGTGCGCGCTGCAGGATGCTGTTGACCGCGGCGGTAGACGTACCGAGCAGGTCGGCGACCTCGGCCGCCCGCCACGCCAGGACGTCCCGCAGCAGCAGCACGGCCCGCTGCCGGGATGGCAGGTGCTGCAGTGCGGCGATCAGCGCGAGCCGGGTGCTCGCGCGCGTGGCGACGATGGTCGCGGGGTCGGAGCGCGTCGCGCCGATCATGGTGTCGGGAACCGGCTCCAGCCAGGGCACCTCGGGATGCTCGGTGACGTCGTCATCAGGATGGGCGCTCGCCCCGAGCCCGGTGGGCATCGGCCGCCTCTGCCGGTTCTCCAGTGCCGTGAGGCAGGTGGTCGTGGCGATCCGGTAGAGCCAGGTGCGCAACGAGGAGCGGCCCTCGAACCTGTCGTAGGCACGCCAGGCACGCAGGTAGGTCTCCTGGACGAGGTCCTCGGCGTCGTGCACCGAACCGACCATCCGATAGCAGTGGGCGAAC
The DNA here is from genome assembly GCF_900111885.1 of Amycolatopsis marina. Lineage (GTDB taxonomy): Bacteria > Actinomycetota > Actinomycetes > Mycobacteriales > Pseudonocardiaceae > Amycolatopsis > Amycolatopsis marina. The sequence continues at coordinate 168,077 of NZ_FOKG01000013.1, read as the reverse complement.
AGCTCCCGGCGCAGCGGGTCGGCCTTGGTCAGGAAATCGTCGTCGACGGTACTGGTCACGATCCTCGTTCCCTCGATCCCGGACTGTCAGTTGCCGAACCAGCCCGCCACGTCCATCCGGAAACCGTCGGCCGGAGCCATGGTGCGCAGTCCGGCGGTCAGCTCACCCAGCCGTCGGTCGCCGAGGGTCGTGGCCCATTCGGCGCGCAGTTGCTCGAAGATCGCGGCGGAGCGGGTGAGCGCGTCGATTCCCCTCGGGGTGAGTGTAACCAGTCTGCGCCTGCTGTCGGCGTCATCGGCGAGGCGTCGCGCGTAGCCAAGACGTTCCAGTCGATCGACGGTCTTGCCCGCGGCCTGCTTGGAAACGCCGAGTCGTTTGCCCAGTTCACTCGCGGTGATTCCGGCCCGGCCGATGGCCTGCATCGCGAAGCCGTGGGCGGGGCGCACCTCCGGGTGCCCCTGCGCCGCCAGTTCGCTGTGCAGCCGGTCGATCAGCGAGCGGAATCCGGCGAACAGCAGGAGAGGCAGTTCCCAGCCGGGGCCGGGCTCGGCGGAGTTGGCAAATTCGACAACCTGGTTTACTGTTTCGGGTGGATGGTCAACCATGTTGTCTAGATTAGTCGAGGGAGCACATGTCCGAGAACACGTTCGCCGCCCACACCGTCGAATCCGCGCCGCTCGCCGCGCAGCGGGCGATGGAGGCTACGCGCAAGCGCTTCGGCTATCTGCCCGCTCCGGTAGCGCGGCTGGCCACTTCGCCGCACTTGCTGGACGGATTTCTGAAACTCAGCGGGTTGTTCGAGACGACCACGCTCGATCCGCTGGCGCGCGAGGTGGTGATCATGACGGTCGCGACCCGCAACGGGTGCCATGTCTGTGTCGCCATGCACACGGCGAAACTGCTCGCGATGGGCGAGGAAGACGACTACTCGGAACTCGCCGTCGCGTTGCGTGAGCAACGGGCCCCGGCAGACGACCGGCTGGCCGCGGTCCGTGAGTTCACCATCGCGGTCCTCACCAGCGCCGGCGCGGTTGGGGACGCAGCGCTACGAGCTTTTCTGGCCGCGGGCTTCAGCAGGCAAAACGCGCTCGAGGTGGTGCTGGGTATCGGGGCGTACACGATGTCGACGCTGGCGAACCGGCTGACCGCGGCGCCACTCGACGAGCAACTCGGGTCCCACGCCTGGAGTGTGGAACAGCCGGGCCGGCAGGCCCGGCCGTAGTGTGCATTACGGAGGGTCAGGGGCTGGCGAGCTGCCTGCTGGCGGTCTCGGCCATTTCCAGTTCCTGCCCCAGTTGAGCGCTGACCAGATGGGCCCGCGCGAGTGCCGTGGTCGCGTCGAACACCGAGCTCGCGAGCCGTTCGAAGCTCACCTCGCTGTCCTCGTCGCCCAGTTCGCCCGACCACATCTTCTGCTCGAGCCACCTGCTCATCTCGGGCAGGCTGCGGGAGAGGCTGTTGACCAGTAACTTCAGTGACCCGAGTACGTGGTAGACCTCTGCCGGACCGTCGACGCACTCCTCGCCGCAGGTTCGGTGATACAGGCCGTGAGTCGCCCGTTCGGCCTGCGCGGCGAGATCGGCGGCCGCAGCATCCAGGTCGCTGTTCTGCGGTACGTCCATCATACGAATCCTTCGTCGGTGGGTACCTGTCGAACTACCCGCCGCACGAGCGCGCAAACCGGCAGCGGAAGCGGAATTCCGAGCTCACCGTTCGCCGGGAACGATCAGTCCGGTCTCGTAGGCGAGTACGACGAGCTGGGCACGGTCACGGGCGGCCAGTTTCGCGAGCAGGCGGCTGACGTGGGTGCGAGCGGTGGCGGGACTCATGTGCAGGCAGCCCGCGATCTCTCCGTTCGAGCAGCCGGCCCCGACCTTGGCCAGGACCTCCTTCTCCCGCTCGGTCAGGGTGGCGAGGCGGTCCGCCGAGGGCGGCGACGGGCTGGCCGCGGCCGCCCGCATCACCCGCCGCGTGACAGCGGGGGACAGCAGGGCCTCTCCGCGCGCGACGACTCGGACCGCCTCGCGCATGTCCTCGGGGGAGGCGTCCTTCAACAGGAATCCCGCGGCTCCCGCGCGTACGGCGTCGAGGATGTGTTCGTCGGTGTCGAACGTCGTGAGCACGACGATCTGCACGTGCCGCAGGGCAGGATCAGCCACGATCCGCCTGGTGGCGGCGATTCCGTCGGTGCCGGGCATCCTGATGTCCATCAGGACGACGTCCGGTCGCTGTCTCGTGACGACCTCGAACGCGGCGTCACCGTCGTCGGCGTCCTCGACCACAGTGATGTCGTCGGCGCGCTCCAGCAGGGCTCGCAGCCCCTCCCGCACCAGCTGCTGGTCGTCGACCAGGACCACGCGGATCACGCGTCGACCCGTAGCGGCATGTGGGCCTCGACCACGAATCCTCCACCCTGTTGTTTCGTCGCCCGAAGACTGCCATGCAGAAGCGCGAGCCGCTCGCGCATGCCGATGATGCCCCACCCTTCCGTCCCGGTTCCGCCGTCCGGGGCGACGCCCTTGCCGTCGTCGGCGACCCGCAGCAGCAGGAAGTCGCCGCGGTAGTCGAGGTCGATCTCGACGCGGTGCGCGTCCGCGTGGCGCAGGATGTTGCTCAGCGATTCCTGCACCACGCGGTAGGCCGTCACGTCCGAGATCACCGGCAGGGGGACGGCCTCGCCCTGCACGTCGAGCCGGACGTCGAGCCCGGCAGCCGTCGCGGCCTCGACGAGTGAGTTCAGCCGGGCGAGGCCGGGCGCCGGTGGTTGTTCCTCACCGTCCGGCGCCCGCAGCGCATTCAGGGTCGCCCGCAGCTCGCGGACCACGTCACTGCAGGCCGTGCGGGCAGCCGTCAGCGACCGCTCGGCCGTGGCGGGGTCGTCGCGCAACGCCTCCCTGGCCACGTCGGTGTGCAGGGAAATCACCGACACGGTGTGCGCGAGCAGGTCGTGCAGATCGCGCGCGATGCGGAGGCGCTCCTGCTCGACCCTGCTCGCGGCCTCCCGCTCCCGGTCCAGCGCCGCGGCCTCGGCCTGTGTGGCCAACGCGGTCTGCCAGCCCCGCCGTGACCGGACGCTGTCGCCGAGCGCGATGACAGCGGCCATGAAACCCGCGGAAGTGGCGAACTCCAGCCCGAGCAAGTACGCGAGGTCGTCGCCCTCGAAGATCCGCACCGTCGTGGAGAGCAGGAGTAGTGCGCAGGCCGTGCCGATCGACCAGCGCACCCTGCCCTGTTCGGCGGCGGAGTAGAGGGCTGCCGCCAACGGAGGGGCGAGGCCGATGGGCGGGTACGCGAGCATGTAGTACCCGAGCAGGGCGACCGCGGTGATGAGCAGCGTCGCGACCGGCCAGCGGCGGCGTACGAGCATGAGCCCGCCGAACAGTGCGCCGAAGGCATAGGCGGGCAACCCCGGCTCGGCGGACTCGTCACCGTAGTTGGCCGAGATGGCGGTGCCGACGACGACCAGCACCAGCATGGCGACTGCGGTGTCGACCGCAAGACCGCGCCGGTCGGCGGGGACCATGTCGCGGAGGAGGTTTCTGATCGTCGCCACCTTTCTCGGTCGGGCACTAGTGTCGTGGACGGAAGCCCGGCACGAGCTTGGCGAGCAGCCAGCCGACCGCGCCCGTCACGGCCCCGACAGCGGTTCCGGTAAGGACACTGCTGAAGAACGCGAAGACCCGCAACACCACTGCCTCTGCCCCGGGAGCCAGCACCCCGGCGAGGTTGCCGCCCAGCGCGGGCGGCTCCCCCTGGAACGACTCATTCCAGAGCACCTGGTGGGTCACCGCGACCAGGACGCCGTAGGCGATTCCCACGGCGAGCAGGGCGACGAAGGGCCGTTGCGCCCGATTCCACAGCACGACCGCGAGCCAGATCGCGATCGGCACGAAGACGAGCACCGAGTTGACCACGGGGCCGACGAGATCGAGGTCGTGTGCGACCACTCGTGGCACGGCCAGTGCGGCCAGGCCGATGAGGGTGAGCAGGGACAGTCCGGTTACTCGCCGTACTCGGCTCTGTGCCATCTCGTTGCCCGTCATCGGATCGTGGCCGGTTCGACGTCGACTGCCATGGTGTCCCGGTGGTAGCGCAGCAGACCGGTGAAGGCCAGGGAGGCCGTCAGCGCGCTCATCGCGAGCCGGACCCAGTGCCCGGTCTGGAACTCGAATGCGGCCTGCCGCAGGACTTCCACCGAGTGCACCGCGATGCCCTCCTCGAACATGATGTCGTTACGCGGCCAGAAAAACAGCATGGAGAAGAGAAACTCGCCGACCACAAGGGACAACAGACTGGCGCCGACCCAGAGTCGCGCACGCCGGGCCGGCCAGAGGAGGATGACGGTCGTGATCGCGGCCAGCACGGTCACCGCGCCCATCGGCGGGAAGAAGTCCGCGGGACCGGTCACGACGAAGAAGTCCATCGACTCGGCCAGTGAGCGCGGCACGTCGTGGAACACATTGGGGTAGATGATGATGGTCTCGACGAGAATCCCCCCGAACGCCACCATGGCGATCCACACATAGGCCACCGAGGCGGCCATCGATAGTTTGTTTCTGCGCATCGGTTTCCCCCGACAAGACGGAACGTTGACCGTCCTGACGCTACGGTCGCGGCGGGGGAACGACATCGGTCCGCTGTCCCTGACCGGGTACGTATCTCGACGTACGTCGCTCGAAACGGTGTACACCGAGATGCGAATGGGATCAGGATGTCTGGGCGCCCCCGGTCGTCGGGAGCGGTCAAGCAGGTCGGCCCCCGGCGGCTCTGCGCCGCCTGCCGGCGTGAGTGCTCACGTCTCCAGGTTCGCCTTGAGGTAGGCCACTAGGGCTCGTTTCAGCTCCGTGATCCACTTCTCGCGTTCCTGCTCGGGTGCGGACACCACGGTGCCCAGCAGCGCTCCGAAGATCTGTGTGGACACGACGGCGATCGTCGTCCGGTGCTCCGGTGTCAGCTCCGGTGCCCGTGCGGCGAGTACCTCGGCGATCTTTCCGACGACCGCCTGATGTAGCCGGCGTGTCGGGGCGGACAGGTGTTCCGGCATGTCCGACGCGGTGAACAGCGCCTTGAACCCGGGGTTCGCGAGGTTGACCTCGATCATCGGTCGGACCATCCGTTCCACGAAGTCCGGTAGCGGCAGCGTCGCGAAGTCGGGGTCGAATGCCTTGTCGTGGGCGGCCCGCAATGCGGCGCGGTAGCGCTGAGCCAGCGCCTCGGCCAGCGCCTCCTTGTTCGCATAGAACTGGTAGAGCGTCCCGGGGGAGACTCCCGCACGCGCGGCGATCGCGTTGGTCGTCGCCTTCGCGTAGCCCGCCTCGCCGAACACCTCCGCCGCCGCATCCGCGAGCTGCTCCATCCTGCGTTGACCGCGAGCCTGCCGCTTGCGTTCGGTCGGCTGTCCCGGCATCGGCCCTCCCTCGGTTGACAAATACGAGCAAACGCTCGTAATTTGAATGCGAGCGATCACTCATCTTTTTCAGCTTAGCGCGTCCCCACCGCCGGGAGACCGCGTTCCCAGTCGTGCCTCCTGAGGAGATCATCGTGTCCGAGTCCCCGCCCCGCCGTCCTCCCGTGCTCGAACGGCTCGGCAGGTTCACCGTGCGCCGCCGACGCTGGGTGCTCGCGGTGGCCGCCCTGGTCACCGTGCTCACCGGCATTCTCGGCGCGGGCGCACTCAACGCCCTTTCGCTGTCCCGCATCGACGCGCCTGGTTCGGAATCCGACCGCGCACGCGGTGTGCTGGCCGAGCAGTTCCAGACCGGACCGCCGAATCTCGTGCTGCTGGTCACCGCCCAGCAGGGAACCGTCGACGATCCGCGGATCCGCGCCGCGGGCGAGGAACTGACCCGCGCCCTCGCCGCCGAGCCGGGGGTCGGCGAAGCGGGGTCCTACTGGACTCGGGCGGAGAGTCCGGCTCTGCGCAGTACCGATTCCCGTCAGGCGCTCGTCCTCGCCCGGGTGCCTGGGGAGGTCAACGAGGCGCGCGAGCGCGTCGGTGAACTCGCCACCGAGTACGCGGGCGAGTCCGGTCCGCTCCGCGTGCGGGCAGGCGGGCAGGACGAGGTCTTCCGGGAGATCGGCGCACAGTCGCGGCAGGACTTCCTCCGTGCCGAGATCATCATCCTCCCCGCGGTGCTGCTCCTGCTGATGCTGTTCTACCGGCGGTTCGCGCTCGCGCTGGTCACGCTCGGAATCGGGATCTTCTCCATCGTCGGCACGCTCGCCGCGTTGCGGGGAGTCGCGGCGTTCACCAGCGTTTCGACGTTCGCCGCCAACATCGCACTCGTCATGGGCCTGGCGCTGGGCGTCGACTACTGCCTGTTCCTCATCGCCCGGTTCCGCGAGGAACTGGCCCGCGGCAGCAGTGTCGAGGATGCGGTGGTCGTGGCCGTGACCACGGCAGGCCGAACCGTGTTGTTCAGTGGGCTCACCGTGGCGACCTCCCTGCTCGCACTCCTGCTGTTCCCGCTGTCCTTCCTGCGGTCCTTCGGTTACGGCGGGGCTTTCGTCGTGGTCACAGCGGTACTCGGAGCACTGGTGGTCCTGCCCGCCGCGCTGGCGAGCCTCGGTCATCGCGCGGCTCGCAGGCCGGGTTCTGTGCGACACGGTTCCGGGGGTGGCTGGTTCCGGCTCGCCACCGCGGTGATGCGCAGGCCCGTGGTCAGCGGCGGGCTGATGCTGCTCGTCGTGCTGGTGCTCTCGGCCCCCGTCGTGGGCCTGAGCTTCGGCATGCCCGACGCGCGCATCCTGCCAGCCGACTCCGCAAGCCGTGGTACAGCGGAGCAGATCAGGAGCAACTTCGCCCAGGAGGAGTCCGACGCGCTGTACCTGGTCGCGTCGAATTCGGGAGCCGACACGGCAGCGGTCGCAGGCTACGCCGAAGCGCTGTCCAGAGTGGACGGCATCGGGCAGGTCGACTCCGCGGCGGGAACGTTCGTCGAAGGCGAGCTCGCCGGATCGCGGCAGGACCGGACTCGTTTCGACGCGGGCGGTGGCACCTACCTCACCGCGATCCCGTCCCAGCAAGCACTTGCGGGCGATCCCGAGGAGTTGATCGAACGGGTGCGCGCCGTAGCGCCACCGTTCGAGGTACTGATCGGCGGTAACCCGGCGGAGACGAGTGACTGGCGCGGCGAACTGACCTCCCGGCTTCCGCTCGTCCTCGGTCTCGTGCTGGTGCTGACCTTCGTCATCCTGTTCCTGATGACCGGCAGCGTCCTGTTGCCGCTGAAGGCGACCGTGCTGAACCTGCTGAGCATGTCGGTGATGTTCGGCGTCCTGGTGTGGATCTTCCAGGACGGCAACCTTTCGGGCCTGCTCGGTTTCAGCGCGACGGGAACCCTAGAGGCGAGTATGCCGATTCTGATGTTCTGCATCGTCTACGGACTGTCGATGGACTACGAGGTGTTCATAGTTTCGCGGATCCGCGAGGAGTACCTGCGCACCGGTGACAACCGGAAGGCGGTGCCGCTCGGTCTGCAACGAAGCGCGCCGCTGGTCACGACGGCGGCGGTGATACTGGCACTGTCGTTCGCCGTGTACGCGACGGGCGGAGTGGTGTATCTGAAGATGATCGGTGTCGGAATGGCCGTCGCCGTACTGGTCGATGCCCTGCTCATCCGCGGCGTTCTGCTCCCGGCCTTCATGCGTGTCGCGGGGGACGCGAACTGGTGGGCGCCGCCGGCGCTGCGCCGCGTGCACGAACGCTTCGGCATCGCCGACGGCGAGCAGCCGGGGACGGAGGAGGAGGTGCGGACCCGGCGGGAACCGAGTCGCGCGCCTGCCAACTGAGCAGACCGGCAGTGGGTGGGCGTCAACCCTGCTGGGTGGCGCCCGCCCACTCATCGGCAGCACCGGTTGGGCGACCTCAATGCCCGCCCGACGTGTTCCCGGTCGCGTTCCCGCCACTTGCCGCGCTTGCCGGTTGGAGAATCGCGTAAGCCGCGTCGGACACCAACGTGCGGTGGCTGGGCTGGAGGGTGGACGCGCCGAGATGGCGGCGAACGACACCGTAAGGCAGGTCGATGACGGCGACCGTGACCAACTCGCAGCGTTCCGGAGTCGGCCTACCGAAGATCTCAGTGGCCAGTCGGCGGACGAGTGCGGCGACCGGCTCGTTGATCCGGTCGAGCCGTTGGCGAAGTTCTTCAGGGAGGGTGTGTTCGTCGAGCAGCTCTGAGCGCCGGGTCAGTAGCAGCAGCCGGGCGTCCGCATGCTGCAGGAGGGAGAACTCGACCGGCCATCGTGCGGCCGCGCAAGCGCGTTCCATGCCCGGAGCCGAGTTCTCCGCGGCATCGAGTAGACCCTGTTGGAAACGGTGCACGGTGCGAGTCCAGAGGTGAGCCAGCAGCACCGCGCGCGAACCGAATCGGTGGTAGAGCGAGCCCACGGGGGCACCGCTGGCCTTGCTGATTCCGCTGGCGGTCGTGGCCGCATCGCCGCCGGAGATCCACTGGTCGCGAGCGGCGTCGAGGATGCGGTCATCACTGTGCATGCGCGGTCGAGGCATGAACAGATATTAGTCTAGCTATTCTAGAATGAGTACTCTAGTATGACGCCATGGCCGCGATCGAGTCGGCGGATCTGCCGCGTGGGCAGGAAGCCGCCCCATTACGCAGGTTTGGGCTGCCGCGGTTCGCGATGATCCGGCCTGCTGTGCCGGACCGCCCGGTTGTCCTGGTGACCGGGACGGTGCGCAAGCCTGCCCAGGTCGACCTCGCTGACGTGCTGCTCTCGCTCGGCAGGTGCGAGCGCCGCGGTGCCGTGCACTGCGTCACCACGTGGAGCACAACCGATCTGCTCTGGGGTGGTGTTCCCTTCCGGGCCGTACACGAGCTGTTCAGTGCGCTGGTCCGGCCGCATCCGGACTGCGCGTGGGTGGTCTTCGTCGGATTGGACGGCTACCGGAGTTGCCTGTCCCTCGCCGATGCGCTTGCCGAGGATGTGCTTTTCGCCGACACCCTCGACGGCGCGCCGTTGACCGCCGACCAGGGGGCTCCGGTCCGGCTGATCGCGCCGGTGCACTACGGCTACAAGAGTGTCCGCCATGTGTGCGCCGTCGAGTACCGGCTGACCTACGACTCCGGATCGGCGAGCTGGTTGGCCCATCGGCGCGGACGGGTCGCCCACGAGGAACGCGGACCGATCCTGCCGGGCTGGATGTGGCGTCCTGTGTGGAGGCAGCTCGTTCCCCGGATTCGTCGACTCTACGCGAGGAACTCCGGATAGCGGCGCGGCGCGGTCACCGGATCATGTGAGCCGCTCGGACAACTGCGCCTTGTACAAGGAGGACGGTTCCAGCCCGCCGCGGTTCGTGCCCTCGATGTGGCCGGCGGGTTGCTTGGTCCAGCCGTTCGCGTTGGCCTTCCCGGTTGTGCCGATCGCGTAGTTCTGCGCGGTCGGCGGCCGTTGCACGGCAACGTGTTTGCCGTTGTCGACCGTGCAGTTCCAGGCAACGCTGTGCACCGAGGACCAGCCGTGTCCGGTGCCCTGGCCGCCACGGCAGTGCAGGGCGATGACGTGTCCACGCCCGCTGTTGCTGTTGAGTTCCTTGATGTTGTCGAGGAGCAGGCCCTGACTCCACCTGTGGTGGCCGCCGCTCTCGCTGTAGCCGCTGTCGTTGTAACCGTCCTGCCAGACACAACCGGAAGTGCGGCTGGTGCCGTTGGCGACGAAGGCGTGCCGTGCGTGGCTTGCCCACAAGCCCTGGAACAGCACCTGCTGGGCGAGGGCCCCGGCGTTGAAGTTGTACCGTCTGCCTCCCGCGATGCGGGACCGGGGATGGCTGGCGCGGACGTCCCGCACGGTGATCCGCGTGGCGGCGCGGGTGTCGATCCCGGCGAAGCTGAAGTGCAGCACGGTCACGTCCCGGACCCACGCGTCCTCGACCCGCCGCAGCCGAATGCCGCTCTGGGCGTGGTTCTCGTCCTCGGCGCCGGATGCCTGGATGTCCACCCGCAGCGACTCGATCCCGACATCGTGCACCAGCCCGGTGTTGTCCCAGACGTACACGGAGGACTGTGCCAGTGAGCGATCGAGGTGGTTGAACACCGGGGCGCAGACGGTGACCTCCTTGCCCTGGATATCCCTGATGTAGCGGTTGTAGATGATGGGCCGTTCGCCGACGCCCCACGAGGGTTTGTCTCCCGTTCCGCCGCCGTCGATCGCGTTCAGCCATTTCTGCGTGCAGGGATGGTTGATGATGAGGTTGTCGCCGACCGAGAGCTGAGAGGTATCGGCGACGGTGAAGGTCCGGGAGCCGACCTGGACGAAGTCGGAGGTGACGTCGGTCCTGGTGCCCGGCACCTCGGTGGTCCACTCGTCGGTCTGTCCACCGACCTCGATGACGTACGTCTGCTTGGAGCTCCCGGTTGCCCTGATGATGGTGCCGATGGCGGGGTCGACGCTCTCGCCCGAGCCGCGCAGCACGACACCGGTCCGGTTCACCCGGATCGTGCCGGAGACCCGGTAGGTGCCGGGACGCAGCAGTACCGCGCCGCGGAAACCGTTCTCGTCCGGTTCCAGTTGGCCGACCTCGTTGAGGGCGGCCTGAATGTGCGCGGTGTTGTCGCCCGACACCGGACCGATCGTCCGCACCGCCGGGATCTCGGGCAGGGGTGCCTCGCCGTTGCGGTACCCGGCGAAGCTGAAGTCGGGTATCCGGTTGCCGTTCCGATCGGCGACGTAGACCAGTTTGCCGCCTGAGCCGTAGTGCACGACGTCCGACTGCCAGCCTGCCGCGGGTCCGGCGGGTCCGGCAGCGACCGGCCGCGTCCGCGCGACCGCCGTGGCGGGTAACAGCGGGGCCGCCGCGGCTGCGGCAAGCAGGGCCCCACCGGTACGGAACAGGTCACGTCGAGTGTGCTGGTTTCCGGCTGGCTCGTGACGCACGGTTGTCTCCTTCACCGGTATGGAACTTGACGAGAGCGTAGGCCGTCGGGCCCGGAATTTTCAGCCGCGAAGTGCCGGAGTTGGCCGGTCAGCTTGTGGTTGGGATTCGGTGATGAATAGATGAGCGCTGCGGTCGGCGACGAGGTCGATCACGGGCCGGACGAGTTGGCCGCGCTGGCGCGTCTGGTCGTGTCGGGTGTGATCAGCGAGCCGGAACGGCGGTGAATGCCCGCTATCTCCTGCCGGGCGGACTCCGGACGCCGTTCCGGGCCGGTGGGCCGAACGGCGGACGCGCACCAGTTGAGGTATCTGTCCGTCGATTCCGTCCTCCTTTAGGGATGCCAAAGCTGACCGGGGGAACCCAGCGCACCGGTGACAGGCCGGGACTGCCGGCTGCGGATCGCCTATCACGGTGTCCCCGGCGAGCGGGTTCGATCCGCGCCGCGGACACGCACTGGGCTCTGACCAACCGCAACAGGAACCAGACCTACGTGGCCGAGAATCCCGAGGGGGCGGGCGAGCACATCACGTTCATGACGGCCTGTGACGCCACGAAGTAGTCTCACGGCCATGAGTCGAGCACGGCAGAGGGTCACGCTGACCGCGGATCTCGTGATCCTGACCATTCGGGACGAGCGGCTCTGTGTGCTGTTGGTGCGACGCGGGAACGAGCCGTTCGCGGGCAAGCTCGCGTTGCCCGGTGGTTTCCTCCGGGGCGAAGAGAGTCTCGACGAGACTGCGGCCAGGGAGTTGTCCGAGGAGACCGGCGTCGACGCCGGCGCACTGCACCTGCGTCAGGTCGCGGTCTACTCCGCGCCGGGCCGCGATCCCCGGAGCCCCCGAGTTGTCACCTGCGCCTATCTCGCCATCGCACCGGACCTGCCGCTCCCGAGGGCAGGCTCCGATGCGCAGTCGGCGGAATGGGTGCCCGTCGCCGAGGCGCAGCGTGCGGGTCTGGCGTTCGACCATGATCAGATTCTGCGAGATGCGCTGGAACTGGCTCGGGACGAACTCCAGTTCCGCACCGTCGCTACCGCCTTCTGTGACGAGGAGTTCACGATCGGCGAGCTGCGCGGAGTGTACGAGGTCGTCTGGGGGGTTGAGCTGGACAGGCCCAACTTCCATCGAAAAGTCAAAGACGCGAACGGGTTCATCGTGCCTACGGGGGGAAAGCGCTCCACTGCCAACGGGCGTCCCGCGGCCCTCTACCGGGCGGGACCTGCGACCACTTTGACGCCGCCAATGATGCGACCGCCGTCCGACGCTTCCTGACCGTTCGCGTAGTCGGCCGTGACGACGCCGAAAACCGCTCCAAGGCAGAACAGCAAGGCGGCCGCGCGGATCGCGAGTCGGAGTGAGCAACGGATCTCCATGGCTGCACCAACCGTTCTTGTCAGAAGGACAAATGGCTTCAGTAGGCCAAAATAGTCATCTTTCGGGGTTGATGTCAAGATGACAATAACCTAGCATGGGGTTATGTCGACCGAGGGAGCGTGGCTCATGCGAGGTAAACGCACGGCGGACGTGGTGCTATTCAGCAGGCAGGACGGGCTGCTGTCGGTTCTGGCGGTGGAGCGAGGGAAGGCGCCGTTCCGTGCGGCAATTGCGTTGCCTGGCGGTTTCGCGAATCCGGGGGAGCGTTCACGGGACGTCGCGCTACGGGAACTCGCCGAAGAGACAGGCCTGGTGTTCCCCCGAAATCGGCTGCGGCGCCTGGGTTGCTACAACGAACCCGGTCGTGACCCGCGAGGCAGGGTGGTCAGCGTGGCCTACCACGGGTATCTGCCCGGAGCGCCGGCAGTCGTCGGGCGAAGCGATGCCCGAGTGGCGCAATGGGTCGCTGTGTCCGACTTCCTGTCACCTGACGTCGTCATCGGATTCGATCACCGCAGAATTGTGTGTGACGCGATGTTCAGCAGGTTCGGTCGGCGGGTTTCGGTTTCGGCGGACGTAACATCGCCGGGTGCAGAAGGTGTGCCGGGCCCCGTCGGTAGAGCGCAGCGGGTCGCCCTCCCTGGCGTGTGGTCTGGGCTCCGGTCGGGACGAGGAAGTCTTCGATGCCCGTGACCTTGCGGTGGAAGTTGCGCGGATCCAGGTCTTCGCCCCAAACCGTTTCGTATACCTCGCGTAGTTCGGTCACCGTGAATTCAGGTCCGCAGAATGCGGCGGCCAGTGTCGTGTACTCGAGCTTGCTTCTGGCACGTTCCACTGCGTCCTCGACGATTGTTTTGTGGTCGAAAGCCAGTCGAGTCCGTGGCTCCAACACATTGTTCACGGCTGCCCAGTCCGCGGTCCGAGCGTCTCCACCCGCCGTGGGCGCCGACAGTCCGGGCACGAACGCCAGGTAACACACCGTGACCACGCGTTGACGGGGATCTCGATTGGGTTCCCCGTAAGTTCGAAGCTGCTCCAGGTGCAACTGGTCCGTGTCCAAGCCGGTCTCCTCGGCCAGTTCGCGAATGGCCGCGGCGTCGACGGCTTCCCGCGAGTTGTTCAGGAAGCCGCCTGGTAGAGCGCGCATGCCGAGATAGGGCTCGATGCCCCGCTCGACGAGCATGATCTGAAATGTGCCGTTGCGCACGGTGAATATCGCGAGATCCACCGCTACTGCGATCTCGGGGATCTTCCATGTGTCGTCAGGCATTTTCTTCGCTTTCGGTGACCGCTTGACTACCGCTGGCGGTCGTCTGTCCACTTTTCACACCATACCTTCCGGTACGGAGACGAGCTTGATCATCATTAATGTCAGGTTGACGAGAAGTCACCCGTTCGGTTACGGTCCTTTCCACTGCGGCGTCACCGCCCGTGCTTCCCTCTGAGTTCCACGCGGTAAGTGCTGTTCCTGCCGCAGCAGTTCGGCCTGGCTGTACCGCGGATTCGCCATCCGCTCATCTCCTCATGCAAATACGAGTGGGAACACTCACGACAGACGCGTTGGAGTTAGTCGATGATCGTGATACTGACCGCATTGCAGGTTGAACATCAGGCCGTGCTGGAACACATGACCGGCACCGAAGTGCACAGGCACGCTGCTGGAACGTTGTTCGACGTGGGATCTCTTGGCTGTCGGCCACATCGCAGGGTTGCGTTGGGTGTGACCGGTCCAGGGGCGCTCACCGCCGCTGCCCTGACCGAGCGAGCGTTCACGGAGTTCTCGCCGTCCGCGATGTTGTTCGTGGGCGTGGCGGGCGGTCTTCGTGACTGGCTGGAGATCGGGGACGTCGTCGTCGCGACCAAGGTTTACGCGTATCACGGCGGGCGCAGCGAAGATGACGAGTTCCTGGCCAGGCCACGTGCCTGGGAGGCGTCTCACGCGCTGGAGCAGGTGGCCAGAAGGCTGCCTCGCGACGATGCCTGGCGCTTCGTCGGTGGGGAGAGCATGGTGCCGCACGACGAGACGAGTGACAACGTGCCGAGCGTCCACTTCGAACCCGTCGCAGCGGGTGATGTCCTGCTGAACTCGAAGGTTTCGCCATTGGCGCAACAGATCCGGGGTGGTTACAACGACGCGATAGCCATTGAGATGGAAAGTTCGGGCTTCGCGCTGGCGGGCCATCTCAGCGGCAAGGTGCCGATGCTGACCGTCCGCGGCGTCAGCGACATGGCTGACGGCACCAAGGCGGCCACCGACCGGGAAGGTGGTCAGCGGGTCGCGGCACGCAACGCCGCAGCGTTCGCCGTCGCACTCGCTGCGGCACTGGAGGAAGAAACCGGCCGACAGGAGGAGAGATCGTCGTCGGTGCCTTCGAGTATACGAACCATCAACAAAGCAAGCGGAAACGCTCGCGTAGGCCAACAGGTCGGGATCAATCTCGGCGGGATCAGCACGAGCCAACTGGGAGAACACCGATGACTTTCACACCGGAGTCCGATGCGTTCCGCGGCTTCCCTCCGATGGACAACCAGAACGTGGCGTCCGAAGGCGCGTACGTCGAACAACAGGTGGGGGTGCAGTACGGCGACAGCACGTTCCATCACCACGAATCCGTCTACAATTTTCATCAGGGTGATTCACCTGAGCGCAAGCACGACGTCGGGTTGAACCACCTCGCGGGTGGGACCCCGCGCTTTGCCGAGAAGATCTTCGGCTCACTGCTGTGGGACGGGCACGCCACAACGGAGCGGGCCTACTACTATCTCCTGTCAGTGCTCAGTGACCGGTCGCTGCACGAGATCCACGGTGACCTGCTGACAGGCATTGTCGACGCTCGCAAGATTTGCTGCTCACTGCAACAGGATGGCTGGCGAAACGCGTTCGACATGGTGTGGCGGCTTCTGCGCTATATGCGGCATGAAGTCGACGACCGGCTGGACGGTGGCGGTCTGCAGGACGCTCTCGACGCGTTCGGCTCGTTGCCGGACGAACGGCAGTATGAGATCACTCGCCACCTGGACATGGTTCTCGGCGGTGTGATCCAGGAACGGCTCGAGGCCGCGCAGGCACATCACGTGGTGACCAAACGTATGCAGGTGAATCGCCGATCGCGGGCCTGGAAGTTCTTCGAACAGGATCCGGCCAGGCCGAGGCGGTTTGCTGCCCCCGCCAAGAAGGCGGAGCAGGGGGACTGGGGTAGGGCACTGGTTGGCGGCTTCTTTGTCTTGCTGGGCGTGGCCGCCCTGTTCGCCGGGCGGTTCTCCCCCGGTGTGGTGCTCGGTGTTCTGCTGCTCGCGGCAGGCGGGTACCTGGTGGTCGTTCACGGCAGTGCGCGGGAATCATTGACACTTCGCTATGCCGCAAAGCTGCGCGAGGTCAGTCCGCCCGCGCACCCGCTGGAAGCTCGCTCGCCCGGACACTGGGTGTCGACCGACTTCGTTCGGGAGGTTCACCGGCTGGTCGATGTGCGTTTCAGCGAGGCGCGGCCACACATCGCAGGCAACTGGCCTGCTTACACCGAGGGTGTTCGTGCGCATCTGAAGCGCCGATTCGTCGATCTGTACGGGAATGCCCAGGTCGTTCCAGGTGCGATCAGCTGGCTGATCCGCTGGCACGCGAGGCGGGTGGCCGCGGGGTGGACTTCGGAGGCCCTCTTCCAGTTTCGCTCGACACTTGCCTTGCCCGCTCGAACGAAGATCTTGTTCCGCGTTGGCGTCGGAATCGCGGTTGTAGGCCTGCTGGCCCTGTTGGGCGGAGACCAGGGTTCGGCGGCTGTGCTCATTGGAGCTGGCGGGTTCTTCGCGGCCAAGGGGACTGTTCGGGTACTCGGCCTTCGCAAGGCTGACGAAATCGGCCGGGCGGAGGCCGAACAACTCTTCAAGGAGGAGATGCGGGGATACGAGGAATGGTTGAAAGTTCTTGCGGATCGGCCTACTGACGCGGAAATGGCTCGGTGGCTGGCACTGGACAAGATCTATTTGAAGACAGACGTCGTCAAGCGCGCCGGACTGACGAGCCATGACCTCGTTGAGCATGTTGTGATGACCGAGGGGGCGAAGGATGCCATGCGCGCACGGGTGCCGCACGGTCCACCTCGGTATTCGTCCTACATGGTTCAAATCTTCCTGCTCACGAGCAGCGGTGTACGTGAGGCACGTGTCGAGCTGGACTTCCTGACGGGTGAAGCAAAAAACGAGCGGCGCAACCTGTTCCAGTACAACGCCTTGGCCTCCGCCACCGTGACGGAGAGCGGTATGCGTACTACCAAGGGGGAGGGGCCGCAGACAGAGGAGGTGGAACGGTTGCGAAGCCGGACCTTCCGTCTTTCGCTGGTCAACGGCCAGCACCTCACGGTGGTGGCGGAAAACTTCAGGAGCAAGTTCGACGATACGCTCGAGAACGAGTCGGAGTTGTTCCTGGTCGCGCTCCAGTCGTCGGGTATTGAAAGTGCGTTGCCGATTCTCGAATCGGTGGCAGCCGAGGGAGCGGAATGGATCACTCGCGAACAGGAACGTCGCAGACGCTGGTCGCGCGACTGGTCAGAGTGACGTCGAGGCCGTTCGGGTGGGCGTTGGCGTACTTTATGACCTCGCCCACCGGAAGCGATGCACAGTGGACGCTGCTCGCCCGGTAGACTACTGGGTCTTGCCCGAAATCAGGCGACTTTGTACCCGCGGTGTACACAAACGACAGGAGGACCCGACGGTGTCCGACAACACCACGCAGGCAACCGTGGTGAGCGCGGCGGACGTCGCTGCGGCCGCCGAGCGGTTCGCCGGGGTGATCCCGCCGAGTGAGTTGCAGCGCAACGAGCGGCTGTCACAGCGGTACGGGCTCGACGTCCGGCTCAAGCGCGAGGACCTCAATGCGGTCCGATCGTACAAGGGGCGTGGAGCCTACAACCTGATCAGCGGTCTCCCCGCCGAGCAGCGGAAACGCGGTGTGGTGTGCGCGAGCGCGGGCAACCATGGGCAGGGTGTCGCGTTCGCGTGCGCATCGCTGGGCGTCACGGCCCGGGTGTATCTGCCGAGAACGACACCGAGGCAGAAGCGCGACAGGGTCGCCCGCCTCGGTGGCAGGGATGTCCAGATCGTCGTGGAGGGTGAGACGTACGACGAGGCCGCCGCGGCCGCACGTGCTTACGCGGAGGTTTCCGGCACCACGTTGATCCCGGCCTTCGACGACCCGCGCACCATCGCCGGGCAGGGGACCGTGGTCAAGGAGGTCATCGAGCAGCTCGGGCACCCTCCGGACGCGATCGTCGTCCCGGTGGGTGGCGGCGGCCTGCTCGCCGGAACGCTGACCTGGCTGCGTGAAAGCAACCCCGGTGTGACGGTGATCGGGGCGGAACCCCATGGGGCCGCGAGCATGGCGCTCGCACTCGCGGAGGGACGGCCGACCCCGCTGGCGGAAGTGGATCCGTTCGTGGACGGTGCCGCTGTTCGCAAGGTCGGGCAGCACACCTACGCCGTCGCGGCGGACCGGAGGCCACGTCTGGTCGCCGTGCCGGAGGGGCAGATCTGCGTGGAGATGCTGGACCTCTACCAGTCGGACGGGATCATCAGCGAGCCCGCGGGAGCGCTGGCGTCGGCCGCCCTCGGGCTCGACCTCGGTCTGCCCGAGGGGGCGACCGTCGTGTGCATCCTCTCCGGTGGCAACAACGATGTGAGCCGCTACGCCGAGATCGTGGAGCGCGCACTCGTCTTCGAGGGCCGAAAGCACTACTTCCTGGTGGAGTTCCCACAGGAGCCGGGCGCGCTGCGCCGGTTCCTCGACGACGTGCTCGGTGCTGACGACGACATCACGCTCTTCGAGTACGTCAAGCGCAACAACCGCGAGACCGGCCCGGCCCTGGTCGGGATCGAACTGGGAGCGCCGGAGAACCTGGAGCCGATGCTCAAGCGGATGGATTCGGCCCCGCATCGCATCGAGAAGGTCTCGCCGGACAGTCCGCTGTTCACCTTTCTCGTGTAGCGCCCGGCCCGTTCGCCAGCGCGGAGGGTGTCCGGCAGCCGACGATGGCCGGGGCCTCGTGGATCAGTCCGTCGTCCACGAGCGCCTCCACCATGAACAGTGCGTAGTCGATCCGCCGGGTTGTGTTGCTTTCGAGGATCGGGTCACCGACGTGCCGGCTCCACACGGGTAGCCCCTGGCTCTCGCCCTCTTCGAGGTCGCTGCCGCGCACCACGGTCCAGCGCTTCTCACTGGCGAACACCCGTCGGCAGGCCTCTTCCTGGTCGCGGATGTCCAGGAGGCGGGTGAGGCGGCCCACCGCGCTGAAAACCTTGACCAGTGCGCGAAGCCTGAGTGAATACAGGTCCCTGCCGTCCCGGCTGATGTGCCACCCGCAGGAGAAAACCAGCCGCGCGTCCGCCGGTGCGTAGTCGAGCACTGCCTGCGCGGTCCCGGTCGAATAGCCGTGCACGCCCCAGGGGACCAGCACCGCCAGCACTCCGTCGCAACCTGCGACAGCCCGTCGGATCACTTCCCGATCGTTGGTTTGTCCGGGGAGGACAGTGATCCGGCCCGCGAACGCCTCCAGCTTCCCGGCACTCTTCTCCCGGCACACGGCCACGACTTCATAGCCCCGGTCCAGCGCGTGCTGGACCATGTAGCGCCCGAGCTTTCCCGAGGCCCCGATGATGCAGACCTTCAAGCGGCGCCGGTCGATGGCTTCATCTCGTCCTTCACGCATGCTCATGTCCTTCACCTGACAGAGCCTTACGAGTGTAAGGCAGAAGTGGAGGTTATCCTTACATGCGTAAGGCAGTCAACCCAGGGAGAGCACAGGTGACATCGAACCCGAAACGGCAGGCGCGGCCCCGTACCCCGTTGAGCAGGGACCGGGTCCTTTCCGGCGCGGTGCGCGTGGCGGACGAGCGCGGTGTCGCATCGGTGACCATGCGGAAGGTGGCCGAGGAGCTCGGCGTCGAGGCGATGTCGCTGTATCACCACGTGGCCAACAAGGACGAGATCCTCGACGGCATCGTCGACCTGATCTTCGGCGAGATCGAACTGCCTGACTCGGCGGCTGCGCGTCCGGTCGACTGGAAGGCCGCCATGCGCAGCCGGGCGTTCTCCGCCCGTGCTGTGCTCTCGCGTCACCCTTGGGCACTGGGATTGCTGGACTCCCGGCGCAACCCGGGGCCGGCGACGTTGCGTCATCACGACCGGGTGATCGGCTGCCTTCGGAGTGCTGGGTTCTCGATCGCGATGGCCGCACACGCGTTCTCGGCTCTCGACAGCTACATCTATGGCTTCGTTCTGCAGGAGTCGAGTCTGCCGTTCGACACCTCGGAGGAGGTCGAGGACATCGCGGAGTCGATCGCTTCCCGGATGCCTGCGGATGCGTACCCGCATCTGACCGAGATGATCACAGGCCACGCGCTGAAGCCGGGCTACGCGTACGGGGACGAGTTTTCGTTCGGGCTCGACCTGGTCATCGACGGGCTGGCGAGAATCCTCGACCGACTCCATGCTCCATGACCTCGACGCGCCGGTTGCTCGCGCTGTCGCCGAGTAGGTTGAGCAAGCTCTCTCCCTCGGCCACCACCGCGTCACGGTCCTGACGTGCCAGCGGGGACAACAGCGTGATCCGCAGCAGTGCGACGTCGCTCTTCGTCGAGACGGCCCAGGTGCCGGCGACCCGGCCGTCGACGAGCAAGAACCGGGCACCTTCGACGCTGAGCCCGCGGTGCTCGGTGTCGATGATCCGGCTCCGGTCGTCGTAGGCGAGAACGGCGTTGTCGAACGCGGGCAGGAAGCGTGGCGGTGCCGGGGTGTCCGGGTCGGGCAGCGGACCGTCCGGCACGTCCAGCAGTTCCCGCCCACGGGAGTCACGGAACGAGCGCAGCCGAGGCCGTAGCCGCTGCACGGCCTCGCGCAGTCCGCTCAGACCGGACCAGGCCCGGATGTCGGCGCTGGCAGCGGGTCCGTAGGCGGCGAGGTACCGCAGGATCAGCGTGTCCACCGCAGATGACGACTCCGGCCCAGGCGGGCTGCCCAACCAGGTCTCGATGGTGATGTTTTGTGCAGGCCCTTTCTTGCCCCAGACGCCGCGTGGTGGCACCTGCACGAGTGGCACCAGCGAGCTGAGCGCGTCGCCGAGATCGCGGGCAGTCGCGCCGGGCCAGCGGTCGACAAGGTCGCGCCCCGCGTCGGACACCGTGCGGGGTTGTTCCTGGAAGAGCGGTGTGCCCAAGCGGGCCAGTTCGTCGAGGTCAACCCCTGGCAGGCGGCGGCGTAGCGTGGACCACATCCGTGCGACCAGCAGCGACTGGTGCACCGGGCGCAGTAGGAGGCAGTCGCGGTCGGTGACCAGGTGCAGGGTGCGGCGCATCAGCAGTGTGCGGACGGCCCTGCGCTGCTCCAGCAACTCGACGAGTTCAGCGGGGTCGAACGCCGTCAAGCGGCTCCACAGGCCGACGTACGGCTCCAGCGGCTCCTGCGCCTGCAGTCCCACCAGGTGCTCGAGTGCGTCGAAGACCGGCATGGCTTGCCTGCGCAGCAACAACTGGCGTGCGAGTAGAGCTCGGTTGAGCGTTCGACTGTCAAGCACGGTCATGCACACACGTTAGCCATTCACGCAGGCCGATGTGGCAGTCAGCGAACGGCGTCGTTGGCGGCCAGCACCCGCTGGAGCAGGGCGATGAGGGTGGCCCGCTCAGTCTGGGAAAGCGCGTCGAGGAAGCCCTGCTGTGACTCGACGGCTATCGGTCGCAGTGTGTCCATGAGCGACCGGCCGGCCGGGGTGAGCGTGATGTTGTTGCGGCGTCGGTCGCTCGGGTCCTGTGCCCGGCTGACGAGGCCGCGGCGCACCAGGAGGTCGAGCCTGCCCACCAGGTGGCTCTTGTCGAAGTCGAGCGCATCCGCCAGCTCCTGCTGCGAAAGCGAGCCGAAGTCGTCGAGGGCGCTGAGGATGGCCTGGTGCCCGAGCAGCAGTTCGTGTTCCGCCAGCTCGGCCTCCAACTGGCGCCGGCCGAACTTCGACACCTGTGAAGCCAGGTAGGACGGCTGAGCCAGCAATGACGGCGGTCGGGGTGTCTTTTCGGCCATGGCCACACTGTAGCTTCACGCAAATAGTTGCAACATGCCACGGTAGGGATACGAAACTATTCAGTCATGCAACTACTTGGAGGTCGTGTTGATCATCGACAGCGAAGAGGCAGGTCCGGTGCCCGACACCGGGCCGAGCAACATCACTCGCCGAACCGTCATCGGCGGAATCGGCGCCCTTGGTGCCGCGGCTGTCCTGTCGACTGGTGCGGCGGCGGAGGAGGCGCACGCGCGGGACCCGAAGGGGGTGGACGGCAAGGTCGCACTGATCACCGGAACCAGCAGTGGTTTCGGCAGGCTCATCGCGCTCACGCTGGCGCGCACCGGCTACGAGGTCTACGCCTCGATGCGGCACCCACATCGGCAGAACGCGGCCCCCGCGGGTGTACTCCGGCGCGCTGCCCGCGGCGAGGGCCTTGCGCTGGAGGTCGTCGAGATCGACGTACGCGACGAGCGCTCGGTGGATTCGGGAGTGCGGCGCGTGCTTCGGCGCGCGGGCCACATCGACCTGCTGGTGAACAACGCCGGGATCTTCTATCCGGCACTGCTGGAGACGATGACCATCGAGCAGGTTCAGGAGGTGTTCGAGACCGATGTCTTCGGTCAGTTGCGGATGAACCGCGCTGTCCTGCCCGCGATGCGCAGCCAGGGTGAAGGACTGATCGTGCAGCTGACGTCCGGCGTCGGCCGGATCGCTTTTCCGTTCCAGGGCGCCTACAACGGAGCGAAGTGGGCGATGGAGGCGATGGCCGAGGTCAGCCGGTACGAGCTGTCGCAGAGCGGGGTGGACGTCGTCATCGTCGAACCGGGCGCGTACCCGACAGACCTGATCGACAACGCCAGGATTCTCTACCGAGACTATCTTCGCCGGCTTTCCCGGGATGACGCGCGTCGGCGTGCCGAGTACGGCGATCTCGCCGACCGGGTGGAGAACGAACTCCAGGAGCCGTCGGGCCCGGTTCCGCAGGAGGTGGCCGACGCCGTCGTCCGACTGGCACAGATGCCTGCCGGACGACGACCGCTGCGCACCCTCGTCGGCGCGGACACCGAACTGCTCACCGAGGTGAACGCGGTACATCAGCGAGTTCAGAACGAGATAATGGGCCTGGCCGGCTATGGAGACCTGATCGGCGTTCGGCCGTCAAGCGGCCCACGCGGCTGACGCAAGACCATCCTTTGTAGACAAGTTCATCTTCCATGTGGAGGTAGCCATGCGCGCTTCGGAACTGCTCACCAAGCGTCCCCCCGGCACACTCACCGACTGTGCCGTTCTCCTGTCCCGGCTGTCACTCGCCGTCGTCTTCTTCGCGCACGGCTTGGACGCTTTGCGGAATCTCGGGGTCTCCGGGGTTGTCGAAATGCAACGGGAATCGGGAATTCCGCTGCCGGAGATCGCCGGACCGTTCACCGTGTACGTCGAGTTGATCGGCGGCCCGCTACTCGCACTGGGGGGCCTCACCCGTCTTGTCGCCATGGCGCTTGCCGGTCTGATGCTCGGCGCGTTGTCGTTCATCCATGTGTCCTACGGGATCTTCGTGGAGAACGGTGGCTTCGAACTGGTACTCGTGCTGGCAGTGGCCTGTGTCGTGCTCGCCGTCACCGGTCCTGGTCGCTACAGTGTCGACGCCCTCGTCAGTCGGCTGGGACCGCGCGCCCCCGTTGCCGAGCGGGTGCGGGTATGAGCCGGACGAAGCCGAACCGCAGAACCGTGCTGGCCGCGATGGGACTCGGGTTGGCGACAGTGGGATGCGGCTCCACCGAAGCCCCGAACGGCCGACCGGTTCCGAGTTGTGTCCTGACGCCAGAGGGCACCGAGGGGCCGTATTACGTGGATACGGCGCTGGAGCGGCGCGATATTCGTGAGGGACGTCCTGGCGTACCGGTCGAACTGCGTGTCACGGTCGTCAACGCATCGTCCTGTGCTCCGCTACAGGACGCCGTGGTCGACATCTGGCATGCGGACGCGCACGGTGTCTACTCCGGAGTGCGGGATGGTGACGAAAGCCGATTCCTGCGGGGAATTCAGCACACTGACCAGGCCGGTGTCGCCACGTTTTCGACAGTCTTTCCCGGCTGGTACGACAACCGCACGGTCCACATTCACGTCAAGGTGCACCTCGGTGGCGACGAGATCCACACCGGCCAGCTGTACTTCGCGGAAGAGGTGATCGCCGCCGTCGCGGCGATCCCCCCTTACGTGGAACGAACCGAGGCGCGAATCGACAACGACGGTGATTTCCTGTTCCCCCGCGGCGGCCCGCGGTCGCTGCTCGCGCTGACCGGCGACCCGGTGAGCGGATACCTTGCCGAGATCACCATGGGCGTGACCACGTGAGATGAGCGGAGGAACGCCACCGTGGAAGTGAGATGGTGTCGCCGCGCGGTCCCGCCGATGCGATCGATGCGCTGAATGGCCCATTCTTCGCTCGCTCGCTTGTGCGAGGTTCAGCCGTTCCGCTAATTTCTCGGCAGGAGAGCTGGTTGTGCCGGCTCCTGGGGGAAACTGGGGAGGCCGATCTTGTCGGCGGTTAAACGGTTTGTGCTGTCCACTTTCTGTTTGTTCTTCGCTCTGGCCGGGGCCGTGGCGACACCTGCGGTCGCGGCGCCTGTCGCCGACGAGCCGTCCGCCGACTGGGTGTGGGTGCGCTACCTGGCCAGTGCTCACCCGTACAGCACGGTCCGGACGGCCGCGTGGTCGGCGCTGATCAGCAGCGCTCCCGACGCCGCCATCGATGCTTTCATCGACTCCGGCTACGACTACGCGGTGAGCCGGGCGCAGGAACGCCGGTCGCGCAATCTCGACTTCATCCGGCGGGTGTACGAGACGACCACGGCCGAGTACTCGCCCGAGGTGCACGCGGAAGCAGGGCGCCTGCTGGGACGCAATGCGACCGACTCCGAGCGCGAACTGTTCGTACGCAGTGGCTATGAAGACGCGCGGACACGGGACCGTGAATACCGCGATGCGGTGGGCGAGCAGGAACGGGCCCTGGTCCAGGCGGACTGGGATTATGTCCGGCTGCTGTCCACCGACGACCCGGGTGAACAGGTCCGGTTGTCGGCCTCCCACGCCGTCCGGGAGGGCGCGACCGAGGACGATCTGGTCGAGTTCTTCGCCTACGGATGGGCCACCGGCGCCCGGCTGGATCTGGAGGTCTTCCGGATGCGCCACGCGCACGACAACATGGCCTGGCGAGCGACGCTCACACGGCTCATCGCCGACGCGCAGGCCGCGGAGCAGGCAGCGCGCGAGGCGGGAGAGGAAGCCAAGGAGCAGGCCAAGACCACCGCTGTGCAGGCGTGGCGGCAGGTCGGCGAGCACACCGGGCCCGCTCGCTCGGGGTGGACCGACGCGGAGGAGTTCGCCCTGCGCCAGGCCGAGAACTGGCGTGCGGTGTTGGCCGCGGCGACGGCAGCGGAAGGCCCCAACTGGGCCGCGATCCTCGACCCAGCCGGCGAATCGGAGACGGCCTGGCTGGCCGAACGGAATGCCGCCGCCCAGCAGGCGGCCTACTGGGAGTCCGTGCTGCGGCAATCCAGGGAAGCTGAGCAGCGAGTTCAGAATCAGGCCTGAAAGCTGGGTCGATCGTTGGGAAGACACAGGGGATGTGAAGCATGTCTGTCTACAAAAGACGACTAGTTCGCGGTGTGACGGTGATGGCCGTCCTCGCGTGCCTGGCCGCGCCAGTCGTGGCGCACGCGGAGACACCGGAGGGGAGTCTGCCACCATCGTCGGCCACCGGGTTGGGTGAGCGGGCCACAGTGGGCGCACCCGTTGTCCCCCAGGAGGTTCCCGACCCGGCCACCACCTCGGTCCCCGAGTCGACCGAGGTGGAGAAGGTCCGTGCGGTCCGGGCGATCGAGGTCGGTGAAGCCACCGACGAGTGGCTGATGCTCAGTGACAAGAACTTCGTCTTCAAGGTCTACGACCGGATCAACCCGGACAAGTACCCGTTGACCAGAGCAGAGGCATACCGGGTCTACCGGATCGCGGTGGACGCGCCGGACGCGCCGGACGCGACCGCGTTCATTCGCACCGGTGTTCATGAATTCGTCGATCGCGACCACATCGAGTACGCCCGGCGCGTGGAGGAGGCCCGTCTCGCCAGGGAGGCCCGGCAGAAGGCGGCGGCCTTCGCCGAGATCCCGGCCGATGCCGCAATGCTGGACGGCAACGACCAGAACTTCGTCTACCAGGTTTGGCGGCGTTCGACCGGGCCCAAGGTGAGGGAGGGCGCGGCCACCGCGTGGGGCGGCGATGCGACCGCATGGAGGACCTTCATCACCACCACGATCTTCGACCTGCACCTGCAGGACCAGGCCGACGCGATCGAGAAGGCGCGCGAGGAGAGCGAAGAGAAGGCGCGCGAGCTGGCCGCCAAGCAGGCCAAGAAGAACGCCGCAGCGGTGCTCGCGATCGTGGCGCCCGAAGGCTGGCTGGTGCTGTCCGACGACGACTTCATCCGCCAGCTTCTGGCCACGCCGCAGCTGGCGGATCCGCGGCATGCCGAGGTCGCCGAGGCCGCGGACGCGGCCCTGCGCAGCACCGATCCGGTCGACTGGGCGACGTTCATCGGCACCGGCATCTACGCCGCCGACGATCGCGACGCCGCCAGGGAAAAGGCGGCGCGCGAGGAGGCCGACCGGCAGAAGGTGCGTGAGATCAAGGCGAAGGCGGAAGCAGGCCGGGTCCGCCCGCGTCTGGTGGCCGCCGCGAACGCCGCGCTGGCCGCCGGACCCGCCGCGGTGACGAAGTTCCTGTCCGAGACGCAGTACAGCGTGCTCGAACAGGCGCTGATGACCACGACGCCGTCGGTCAAGGGCTGGCACGTCCGCTCCGGCGGGGGCGACGCCTGGATCACCACCGGCACCCAGGGGACGGCGGGAGAGGCACCACTCGGCGAGGCTACCTGGAAGGTCGTGTCAGGCCTTGCCGACGCGAACTGCTACTCGTTCGAATCCGCCACTCGTGTGGGGAGTTACCTGCGCCAGCAGGACTACCGGGTCAAGTTGCATGCCAGCGACGGCAGCGACCAGTTCAAATTGGACGCCACGTGGTGCCCGCGTGCGGGCCTTTCGGGTTCCGACGTGTCGTTGGAGTCCAAGGCGTTGCCAGGCCGGTTCCTGCGACACTACGGCGCGGCGCTGTACGCGGCCAACGACAGCGGGAAGTTCACCTGGGACGGGAACGCCCATCTGTACAAGACGGACGCTTCCTGGAAGGTCGTCGGCCCTGACCCGGTTGTCACCACGAAGATCATGCTGCGCTGGTACAACGACGACAAGTGGCGGGCCTTCGTCGGCGACCCGAAGGCCACCGAGGTCGTTGACGGCGCCGTGCGGTACCGCGACTTCGCCAACTCGCGGGCGTACTGGAGCGAGGCGACCGGCGTGCACAACGTGTGGGGGCCGATCCTCACCAAGTACCGCTCGGTCGGCGGGCACAAGTGGCTGCTGCCGGTGAACGACTCGACAGGCACGCCGAACTCGCCAGGGGCGTTCAACCACTTCGAGCGCGGTGCGTCGATCTACTGGAGCGAGGCGACCGGCGCGCATTTGGTGTACGGCGCGATTCGCACCAAGTGGGAGTCGCTCGGCTGGGAACGGTCGTACCTCGGATTCCCGACCGCGGACGAGCACGCGGTGGGCAATCTGCGGCGTAGCACGTTCCAGCACGGCAACATCGACCACGATCCGGCGACGGGCCGGACGTGGGACTACCGCACCTGATCACGCACAGCCGAACCCACGGGCCCGGCACTCCACCATCCACGATGGGTGCCGGGCCCTTCCACTTCACTCCTGGGGGAGTTCGAATGAATTTCAGCGCTGTGCGTCGGGTCTGGGTGGCGCTGCTCGCGGTCGCGCTACTCGTGACATTGGTCCAGCAACCGACGGCTGGCCCGCGGCAGAACCTCGCCGCGGAGCTGGCCACCGCGCAGGACGATTCGGCGCCGCGGCCGATGCCACCGGATCCTTACGAGGAGTGGGACGGCACGACGGGAGTGCCCGACACCGGCGACCCGAGGCTCCGGCAGCTGGTGGCGGACAACGCGGAACTGGCCGAGGACGTCGAGGTTCGGGAAGCCGCCGCCGAGGCATTAAAGGGTGGCCGTGCCGAGATCCTTGCATTCCTCAACACCGGGCTGCGGGAGGCGCAGCAGCGGGCCGAAGCGCGCAAGGCGGAGACCGCGCGGCAGAACCTCGCGGCCATCGAGCCGTTGCGCGGAACCGGCGGGCCCTATCTGCGAGCCGAGGTCGACCGCGTGCTCGCGGGCAGTGATGTCGATCGGGCCCAGTTCCTGGCCTATGGCAAGGAAATCGCCGAGCAGCGCGATGCGGCGACGACACAGCGCGCGGAGGATCTGGCCGACCGGAACCGGGCCCGTGTGCAGATGCTGGTCGGTGCGGGTGGCCCCGAGGTCAAGCGCGCCGCCCAGGTCGCTCTCGACGCGGGAGATGCGGCGATCGCCCAGTTCCTCGCCACCGGCTACCTGGATGCCGCCAGAGCCGACGCCGCGGCGCGGGAACAGTTCCTGGCCGACGAACGCGCTCGCCAGGAGGCCGCCGAAAAGCTCTCCGAGCTGGCGCAGCGTTCCGCACGGGCGAACGAGGCGCGGCGCGTCCTGCTCATCGAGCACGGCGACGGCGTCAACGCGCTGCAGCGCTCGTCCAACGCGCTGATCCTGGCGGGCAACGAGGCCCGCAGGGCCGAGCAGATTCTCGCCGCGAACACCGCGGGCGGTCAGCACCCGCCGGACTCCTTCAACGCGGTCAAGGCAGAGGTCGCCCGCCAGCTGAGCAACGCGGGGGCCGCGGCCGCGGACGCGCGGCAGGCCGCGGTTCAGGCCCAGGTCCAAGCGGACGTGCTGGTCGACACCGGGATGCCGTACGGCACGCAGTGGGCGCAGATGGCACAGGGCATGGCCGCGGCCGCCGACGCCGCGGTGGCCGCCGTCCAGACCGCGTCGCACGCGATCGACGCGACCGCACACACCGACCAGGCGCGCAACGCGCAGGAGCGCGCGGAACGGCACGCCGAGCAGGCCCGCAAGTGGCGAACGCACGCCGAGGAGCATGCGGCGGCGGCAGCCGACCTTGCCGAGGCCGCGCGGATCCAAGCCGGCGCAGCCAAGGACGCGGCGGCGCGAACGAAGGCCGCTCGCCAAGCAGCCGAGGCCGCCGAGGCGGAAGCCTGGGCAGCTGCCGAACGTACCCGTCAGCACCGCGTCACCGCGGAGCGGGAAGCCGAGAAGGCCGCCGCGGCGCGGGCCGTGGCCGAACGTGAACGCGCCAATGCCGCCGCCGCGCGGCAGCGCGCCGAAAGCCAGGCCGCAGTGGCCCGCGCGGCCAGGGGAGAGGCCGACACGCAGGCGGCCATCGCCGCGAGCGCACGGCAGCGTGCCGAGGCCCAGGACGGGATCGCAGCCCAGGCCGAGACTAACGCGCGAGCCGAGGAGGGCAACGCCGCGGCTGCTCGCGACAGTGCCCACGCCGCCGAGCGCGCGCAGCGCGCCGCGGACGCCCGTGCCGCGGCCATGGACGCGATGGCCGCCGCCGGGCGCGGCACCGCGCACGAGGCGACCGCCCGCGACGCGGCGATCGCCGCCAGGGGCGACGCCACCACCGCGCGGACTGCCGCGGGCAACGCCCGTGCCGCGGCCAACACCGCGACCGGGGCAGCGGCGGGGGCACGCGGAGCCGCCACCGAGGCCACCCGTGCCGCGGCCCGCGCCCGTGCTGCCGCCGAGGAGGCTCGCGCCGCAGCCGCCCGCGCCAACGCCGCGGCGAACCAGGCCGAAGCCGAAGCCGCTGCCACCCATGCCGCGGCGCTGCGCGCCAACTCCGCCGCCGCGGATGCCACGGCGAACGAGGCCAAGGCCGCCGAGGCGGCACGGACCGCGCGCAATCTGGCGCAGCAGGCGGCGGCCGAGGCGATGCGGTCGTTCATGGCCGCCGAGCGGACGAAGGCCGAGGCGGACGCGGCTGCGTCCGAGGCGGTCGCGGCGGCCACCCAGGCGGACCTGGCGTTGCGCGCGTCGACCGCTGCCAGGGAATCGTCGAAGGCCATCACTGCTCCGGCGGACACCGCCGTCGTGGTGGTCGCACCGTTCACCGACGACGACATCGGCGCGGACTTCGTGCTGCTGGTGGCCGCCCAGGCCAGGCAGGTGGGTGCCGAACAGGCAGCTGCCGCCCAGCAGCGGGCCACGGAGGCGCTGGAAGCCGCTCGTCTGGCCCAGGAAGCGGCCGACCGTGCCGCAGCCGAGGTCAAACCCGCGTACGACGCGGCAGCGGCCGCGTCCGCGTCCTCGGCGGCGGCAGCCCGCTCTGCCGCCGAAGCACAGCAGGCAGCCGCGGAAGCAGCGGCCGATGGCGCCGCCGCCCGTGCCGCCGCTGCCCGAGCCAACCAGGCCGACGCCCAGGCACAGGAGGACGCGAGATTGGCCCGCCGGGCCGCGAACGCCGCGGCCCAGGACGCGGCGATCGCCGGCCGGTCGGCCGCTGCCGCCGAACAGGACGCTGCCGCCGCACGTTCCGCCGCGTCCGCTGCCGAGGCCGATGCCGCGGCGGCGCGCAACGCCGCCACCCGAGCGGAGAGCGACGCCACCGCGGCCGAAGCCGCCGCGGCCAGCGCCGAGCAGCACGCCATCGCAGCGGCGGAAGCGGCGAAGAACGCCTTCGCCAGTGCCGTCGAGGCGGGGAAGGCGGCGGATCGGGCCGAAGAGGCCGCACGCCAGGCCGAGCAGCAACGCCGCGCCGAGCAGGCGGCCAACTCGGGCGACGGCGCGGGCAAGGCGGAGTTGACGCCGGAAGAGGAAGAGCTGCTTCTCGCTGCGGGTGGGCAAGAGCTGCTTCAGCAGTACAAGGAGGCGATCGAGGCCGCCAACAAGGGCATTCTCGACTTCATCAAGGAGAACGGCGCCGACATCCTGCTCGAGCTGATCGGTGTCGAGGATGCGCGGAAATGCTTCGGCGAAGGCGACATCGTCAGTTGCTTGTGGACGGTCGTGAACGCGGGATCGCTGCTGTTGATATTGGCGAAGCTGCCCCAGGTTGGCGGTGCCATCGCCAAGGTGGCAGGCGGCATCGCCCGGTTTCTCGAGAAGAGCCAGACCGCGCGCAACCTGCTCAACCGGGTGGACAATCTCAGCGACTGCAACTGCTTTCCGGCAGGCGCGCCGGTCGCCACGAGTGCCGGGGCGAAGCCGATCGAGCAGGTCCAGGTTGGGGATCGGGTCTGGGCCCGCAGCACGACAACTGGCCAACCACAGCTGCGTCAGGTCGTCGGCCTGTTTTCCAAGAAGGCGGACGAGATCCTGACGATCACAGCGGGCGGTGTGGATATTCAGGTCACCCCTCAGCACCCGTTCTGGGCTGTGAACCGTGGTTGGGTGGAAGCTGGCGGGCTGAAACCGGGCGACCGGCTGGAGTCGTTGACCGGCGCGCGGCCGATGATCGAGCGGATCACCCGGTCGGCAGGACCTACCACGGTGTACAACTTCGAAGTCGAAGGCGACCACAACTACTACATCAGCGACGCCCAGTTGTTGGTGCACAATTGCCTCGTCAACACCGTGTACAAGTTCATGAAGGCCACGGATGACTTCTATCCGGGGACGAAGCTGCCGAGGAATTTCGAGTTCGAGTTGGAGAACGGCCTCAAGGTCTGGATGCATCCGAACGGCACCAAGCACATCGAGGAATTTCTCAACGGCAAGGCGGTACGCCCGGAGCTGAGGAATGTACAGATGCACTGGGAGCTGGGCACGTTGCGCAAGGCATTGTCCAAGGCGTATGAGAACGGGGCGCCCAAGTTCGACGAGATATTCGTCTCCGAGGGCTGGGAGCTCAAGATCGGCCCACCGCGGGAGGAAGGCATGCTGCCTGCGGTTTACCATGCGCGGTGGGTGGGCAAGAAGTAGAGGTGAAACGATGCCGGTGACCGTGACGGGGATATCCTCCGCGGCCGATCTGCTGGACGAGACGGACGACTATCTCCCGCTTTCGCTCAGGTTCGGCCCCGATGTCCAGGGCCTGTACTGCTACTTCGAGCAGCGCGACGGCGGCCCGAACGCGGGCTACATCGAGTTGAAGGTGGCTGCGGGAACAGGGGAAATCGCTGCGGTCGTCGTCGTCACGCGCCCCACGGTGACTGGGACGTTCCCCGAGGACGTTCCAGTGGTCGAGGGAATCGTCCGGCTGGAACTGGCCCGCTGGGCCGAGTTGGCGGAGGAGCCCGACCCACGAACCAACTTTGTCCGGGAACGCAGCCCGTTGAGTGTGTCCACCAAGAATGGCGCCGTGTACTACGGACTGGCTGATGTGGTGCCCGAGCGGATCGTTCGTTCGGGGTCCGCCGGGTTCGGGGTGGGTCCGAAGGGCGAACTGGCCGGTGTGATCGCCGGGTTAGCGGAGTCTCGGTAGAACGAGACCGACGGCCGAGACGGGTCGAAGAAGCAGGGCGTTCCCACGCGGTGATTCCGGGTGCTGGCTGGGCGCGCCGCCGTCTGCGACCCAGATGAGTTGATTCCCGCAGTGCCGATCACGCCTGCGCCGGTTCGGGCATCATGTGAGTCCATGAAGTACGTGTTCCTGATCTGTGACGACGAGAAGACGTCGCCGTCCATGGAGGAGATAAGGGCGGACCCGGCGTTCCAGGCGTACGACGCGGAGGTGGACCGGCGGGGAGGCACCCTCGGCGGCGCGCGGCTGCGGCCGGTGGCGGCCGCGACGACAGTCCGCGTCCGGGAGGGCGAGACGATGGTGTCCGACGGCCCGTTCGCGGAGACGAAGGACTTCGTGGGCGGTATCGACATCGTCGAGTGTGCCGATCTCGACGACGCGCTCGCGCTCGCGGCGCTGCACCCCTACGCGAGCCGGGGTTGTATCGAGGTCCGCCCCGTATGGGAGTGACCGCGCCGGAGACGGTTCGTGCCGCGGTCGACGCGGCGTATCGGGACGAGTGGGGCCAGGTGGTCGCCACGCTGATCGGGCTGACCGGGAACTGGGACCTGGCAGAGGACTGCGCGCAGGAGGCGTTCGCCGCCGCGTTGGCGAAGTGGACGCGCGACGGTGTTCCGTCCAGTCCGGGTGCGTGGCTCACGACCGCGGCCCGTCACCGGGCGATCGACCAGCTGCGGCGGGACACGAAGGGCGCGGCGAAGGTGCGGCAGCTCGCTGTGCTGGAGCGGGTGCCGATCGAGTCCACGTCGGAGGAGATTCCGGACGAGCGGCTGCGGCTGATCTTCACGTGCTGTCATCCGGCGCTGCCGTTCCAGGCCCGCGTCGCGCTCACGTTGCGCACGCTGGCGGGATTGAGCACGCGTGAGATCGCCAAGGCGTTCCTGACTGCCGAGCCGACCATGGCACAACGCCTGGTGCGTGCCAAGCGCAAGATCGTCGAGGCAGGGATCCCGTATCGGGTCCCACCCGCGGAGCTCCTGCCGCGCCGGCTGACCGCTGTCCTCGCGGTGCTGTACCTGATCTTCAACGAGGGCTACGACGAGCAGGACGGGCGCAGGGCGCTGGCCGCCGAGGGGATTCACCTGGCACGGACGCTCGTCCGGCTGATGCCCGGCGAGCCCGAGGTGCGCGGCCTGCTGGCGTTGATGTTGCTGCTGGAGGCCCGTCGTGCGAGTCGCACCGTCGACGGCGTCCTGGTCACGCTGGAGAACCAGGACCGGTCCCAGTGGGATCACGTGCTGATCGCCGAGGGGGTCGCGACACTCGACGAAGCACTGGCCACGCGGCGCTTCGGGCCGTACCAGGTGCAGGCCGCGATAGCCGCCTGTCACACCACCGCTCCGGACGCGGACGCCACCGACTGGCCCCAGATCGCCGCACTTTACGCCGAGCTCGCACGGCTGGCGCCGTCTCCCGTCGTGGACCTCAATCGCGCCGTGGCCGTAGCGATGGCTGAGGGCGTCTCCACGGGGCTCGCGCTCGTCGACGAGCTTGCCGAGTCCGGCCGGCTCGACGGCTACTACCTCCTGCCCGCCACCCGGGCCGATCTCCTCCGCAGGGACGGCCGCCTCACCGAGGCAGCCACGGCATACGAGGAGGCGCTGGAACTGGCGCCGACCGACGCCGAGCGGCGTTACCTGAAGGCACGTCTTTGTAGCCTCTGACCGGCTTGTTCACGTCTGTCGTAGATTTTTCTCGAGTTTCTTCAGCGTCGATGTCGATCGTGGGCGTTCTCCTTCGTCGGTGGGCAAATGCCGGCAAACGAGAGAAGTGAGAACCCATGTCGAACACCGAGTACCTGACCGCCACCATGACCGTCGACCGGACGCCGGAGGAGGTCTTCGAGGCCGTCACCAACGTGCGTGGGTGGTGGAGCGAGAACCTCATCGGCCATTCGGCCGCCCTGCACGATGAGTTCGTCTTCACCGACGACTGCGAGTACGCCGGTGAGACCGCCCTAGCAAAGAAGGGCATCCGTTTCGCCCGGTTTCAGCTCACCGAGGTCGTGCCGGGCAGGCGGATGGTGTGGCGCTGCGTGGACTCCCTGCTCACCTTCGTCGACGACCCCGACGAGTGGACCGGCACCACCGTCGTCTTCGACATCGGTGTCACGGAGCAGGGCACGACGGTGCATTTCACACATGAGGGCCTCTCCTCGGCCGAATCCGCCTGCTTCGAAGCGTGCTCGGCCGGCTGGACCTTCTACATCACCAAGAGCCTGCCGCAGCTGATCACCACCGGCGTCGGCCAGCCCATGCCGAGCTACCACCGCTGATCCGCCACGAGTCGAAGGGAAGCCCGCCATGAACTTCGTGCACACCGTCGCGCCCGGAAGGCGGCGCATACTCGCCAAAAGCTCGTGCTTGGCCTGGCATGCGCGGACCAGGCAATGGTGGACCTCGACATCGCCATCGTGAACGTGGCCCTGCCCTCGATCCAGCGAGACCTCGGCGTCAACCAAGGGACCGTGCAATGGGGTGGTCGTCGCCTACGGCCTGGTCACCGGCGGATTCCTCCTCGTCGGCGGCAGGATGACCGACCTGCTGGGACGACGCCGCGTCTTTCTCGCCGGCCTCAGCCTGTTCACCCCCGCGCCGCTCGTGGCGGGCCTGGCGCAGCACGGCGGCGTGCTGATCACCGCGCGCGGCCTCCAGGGACTGGACGGGGCACGCATCGCGCCGGCCGCACTGTCGCTGGTGGCCGCCACGTTCCGGGAGGGGCGGGAACGCAACCGGGCCTTCGGTATCTTCGCGTGTGGCCGTTCCAGGCGGCTCGACGTCGCGGAAGCGAGCGCGGTGACCGGTGCTCTGCTGACATCCGTCTACGCACTCCACCACGCCGCCACCCACGGATGGGCCTCGGTCTCCACCTTGGCGTGGTTTGTCGCGGCAGGCGTGCTGATGACCGCGTTCGTGTCGATCGAGAGGCGTTCACCCGCCCCGCTGGTGCCGGGAAAAATGCTCAGGAACCGCACACTCGTCGCAGTGAACCTCACCGCGTTGCTCGCCTTCGGTGTGTTCTTCTCGTTAATCTTCCTCGGGGCGCTGTTGATGCAGCAGGAACTCGGTTACTCGCCAAGGCAAACAGGTCTCGCATGGCTGGCCACGACATTGACCGAATTCGTGTCCGCATCCGCCGCAGGTCGCCCCACAGCCGTCATGAGCGTCCGGGGCATGCTGGCAACCGGTCTGACTCTGCTGGCCACCGCGATGGTGTGGCTCACCCAGGTCTCCGCCGACGGCAACTACCTCATCGGCCTGCTTCCGGCGTTCCTGCTCGCCGGAATCGGTTTCGGGCTCTGTGTCCCCGCGCTGCAAATCGGCGCGTTGTTCGGCGTCACCGTCGTCGCGACAGTCCTCGTCGCGGGAACGGGCCTCGACGGCTTCCACACCGCCTTCGCCGCCGTCGGTGTTCTCGCAGGTCTAGGGACAATCACAACGATGGTCGGCTTCAGGAAGAAGTAGCGACTCCCGTCCCGGGAGGTTGTAACCAAGCCTCTGACCTGCGTGCCCCCGGCAGGATTCGAACCTGCGACACCGCTTTATCGCGGAACGTCTGTCGTTGTCACCGACTGATGGGCAGTAGTACCTATGACCTGGCATGTTCGTTAGGGCAAACCGGTGACGATCACTCTCAAATGGCGTCATCTGTCGTCGATTAGGCAGGGAAAAGGGTGGGTTTGAGATGCCTGTCTGACGGATGGGCTGGCTATCCGAGCCAGGTTACGTTCAGCACGTCGACTCGGTCTTGATCGTCAAGGACCAGGTAGGTGATGAACCCACGGCCGTCGGCGATGTCGAGCTGCCGCATCCAGCTGTCCGGGGCGGCCTCGTTGTAGGGGCGGCCGTTCCACGGGGTCAGTTCAAGGACGCCCATCGCGTCGGCCAGTAGGGGCAACGTTTCGGCTGGAACGGTGCGGATCTGCGAGCGGACCTGCGGGTCCATCACGATGCGATAAGCCACAGGAAGGTCAGACGCCCAACTCAGCCCGTAGCTGCTTCCACTCGATCCCGTTCTCTGGCGGCTGCCCGGTGCGCAACGTCCGTTCGGCCTGCTGCAGCATCCTGCGGTGCCCGGCCGGGTCCGCCTGTGTCATCCGCGCGATGCGCCGCCAGTTGGCCAGCGTCGAATGCAGCGCTTCCAGGCTCAGCGTCTCCGCTGCCTCTCGGAGCGCCTGCTGATACGCCGCATCGAACGAGGGGACCTCTTCAGGCAACAGCGCAGCCCTGATCGCTCGGGGGGAGTCGAACTCCTCCCGGTCCGGGGGGCCATCGTGGTGCGATGCTGCCGCAGTCATGCCACCATGATAACCCTTCAAGGCCGATCGTGGTCAGCGGTGACTCTGCATCCTGCTCGGACGTGACCCAACGTCCCCTTAATCTTGTACAACCTTGACTAACCAGGCGTGCGGCCCGCGATTCTGTGTCTGACCTGCCCGATGTCATCCGTCGGGTGTGATCGTTTGTGATGGCTTGCTGTCGTGCCCAGTGGCATGTATTTGACACGCAGGCAGGTGCTCGGCTGCGATCTGCAACCGCAGGGTCGATTTCCGATCGATCTGTTTTGACGTCTGCCGAGGGTCTCGTTCACGCGCCACTAGCTGCACAAGTAGCGAAAGCAAACCTGCGATCGCGATGGCTGACCATGGTCTCCTGTAAGCTATTTCGGGCCGCAACTGGGCACTTGTGGCTGAGTATTCTTGTGTCCCCGCACTCCGTGGGCGTACAATATTTTGGCCGCCCTGGCGAGCCCTTTAGTTCCGTGTTGAGGGGTAGTTATCACGCTCGGCGGCTCGAGTTCGCCCAACCCGTACTGTTTGCACTCGGACGCCGACTGTGCGGATGGCAATGTGCTGAGTGGAGTCTAGGGAGCTGTAATGTCAGAGCGTCGCCGCCGCGAAGACTTCGGTCAGCGTCAGGAGAACCGAGGGCAACGGGTTACGGGAGGACAGAAGGGCCAGAAGCCAGTGGGTTCGAAGGGTGGGCCTCAATATCAGCGACGGCCGCCTCCTCCGCCACCTCCGTCCCCGGAAAAGTAGGCGGATCACAGTTATCTGGGTCGGAGTACGTGACAAACATCGTTACGATACGTCGTGCGGAGACGCAAACCACGTGTGCACCGTAGGGAATGGTTTCGCGCATTTTCCCTGCTGGTCGGAGCTTTATTGGCTCCTTTAGAACAAGGTCACGATTTTCAGCATCTTCCGCATTGTTGTTGAATGATACCAGCCTGCCTTCGATGTACGAGCCGTCATCGAGTTCACAACCAACGTGCTTTACAGAAGTCGGATCGAATTCCTCGAAAATCATCCACCAAGCCGAAACTGTCGACGAGTGCGGGTAACTGCCCGGCATGTGCTTCCGTAGCCACGGCCATGCCGCTGCGGCGGCAATGATAGTCGCCAGTGCGAGCAGCCCAACCCCCCATAGTGCCAGGATTAGTGGTTCTGCTCGCCAATACGCACCGGGGCTGCTTATTAGGCGCTTCACATCGATGAATCTGATCCAGAGCACTGCGGACGCAAGGGACGCGACTAGCTCAGACGCGACGCTGGCCGCTACAACGGCGGCCGTTTCGCGGAACGGCGAGGTGCGACGCTCCGTGCCAGCGCGCTCCTTGACCACTAGGTACGCGAACCCTGGGAGCATCAGCGCGACGAACAGCAGTAGGCCACTCACAGTACTCGGCACGTTGTACAGCCTCCCGCGTTTGCTCCTGAGAGTCACGTGAACACGCGAACGCGTGGCGAATGAGGGTAGGGCTGCAGAGCCTCCAGACTACCTGGTGCGTGACCACGGGCCTTCTGCCGGTCGACTGACAGGATCTAAACCTGCGCCCCTTGACCTGCCAATCAGTCTTCTAATCTCCGATTCTGGGCCGAGTTGAGGTTTAAGCTGTGGCAACCGATCTCGTCGACTCGCAACGGGTTGCCGTGCTCTGCGCTTACCATGTGGCATAGATGTGACACGGACCCGATTTCCTACCTCATTATCAGCAGCGCACAGTTAGCCCGTGCGCTGAATCTCCTCTCCCCGAACGAACCATGCTTGCTCTGCAATTCACTTCGACTGATGATGATCTTCAGTGAAGCATGAAGGGATCGGCACGCGTGGTGGCCTGTATCTTTCCACCCATAAGCCCTTGGTGCGCGACCACCGACCCTTGTGCAGTGGCTGACCTGGCTGCCGAACCCATCGTAGACTTGACCACTTCCATCTCCAGTCAGACCAGCTAAGGGACCTGAGGTTCATTCGTTCGCCATCCATCCGGCGTGGTCGATTTCGACGCCAGATCACCTCAAGGTAAGCCTCCCCGTTACTCGCTTCCGGTATGTCTACGTCGACCCGTATAGGTTCGCCACCTGGCACCATGCGATCTACTGATGACTCAACGTCAATGTGCGTGAAATCTGCCCCGCAAACTCTGACATCAACGTCGTGAAGAATCGCTGTTCCCGTCGCGCATAGTGTAATTGTGGCTACATGACTGTCCTCCTTGCTGCCAATTCCTAGTTTCTCAACATTCCCATTTTTAGTCGTCTTCAATAGGTCGCGACTAACAGTTATTCGCCAGGATCGATGTGGCCGATCAAGCCACATCCAGCCCGCCGCAATGCTGGCCGACAAGGCGGCCAGCAGCGAAAAAGCTAGCGTAAGTAATTCCATACTGGATCTAAGCACCCCTGAGGCGCCACGCCTACAGTAGTGGAAGAGTTTCGAACCCTTCCTTGACTGCGTCAGATGGCGACCTGGCAGTCAGGGCCTTTGGCTCAGGGTGAGTAACATCTCCAACACCAACACCGACGTGAGCTAGAGGCAGTCGGCGGCAATCGCCTCCGAACACTCTTCTAGTGAAAGGTGGGATCCGTGAATAGCACGCTCCCCCAGGCGGTCATGGCAGCCTTCCAGGAAGCAGCAGGACGTCAATCTGACCTGATTCCACCGCACGTAATATATCGACTGGCTGCAATCATTGAAGGTCAGGAAATAAACTACTACTACCTTCGCACTGAAACTACAGACGACGGCAATGTGTCTGGTAGTGCGATCGTTTTCTCTGAGCTAACGGTGAATGAAGCTCGATGGTCTGACGGTTCAGCTGCACGGTTTCAATCCAGCGAACTCGAACCTGTAGACGTCACTGTCTGGCCGAGAAGAAACTTGAGATTTGTTACGATTGATGAGGGAGACGAAGTAAACCCGAACGAAGTTTGGCTAAGTGAAGGATCATCGACTTTGTGGCCACGTAAATCAGAGATCACTCTCCACTGCTCGTCGCCCGATCGGCAAATCAAGTTTCTAGTCGGTAGAGCGCAACCGGAAGGACTAACGCAATTCATTCGATCATTGCACCAAGACCTCGCCAACTAGACTACAGGTAAGTCCTGTTCGCCATCCCGGAGACCTGCCCGTCCGGCGAGGACATCTTCTTCTGTTTTTGCGGTGCTGCCCGGCCTTGCTCGAACCGCCGCGCGGGACCGGCGGCAGCCGCACGCCCGCGCTTGGCGGTTCGAGTTGATGAGGGCCGGATCAGCGGCGCCGCAGGCGCCGCCTTGAACAAGAAAAAAAACTCTGAGCACACCGGCTCTGCGGACCGTTTGCCTAGGTCAGGCGGGGGTGGGCTCAGTCGGAGAAGCGGATGGCGGCGAGGCTCTTGTCGTCGTGGCGTTTCGCGCGTGGGAGCTGTTGGCCGTGCGGGTCGCTGTCGGATTCCCATGTCTGGGCGTGCTCCAACTCGGCGTGCAACTCGCTGTCTGGCTTCGTGCCGAGGCTGCCCAATCGTTGGTACCGAGGTGAGTCATCGTGTTGTACGCACCGGCTGTGGCGAGTGCTGCCCATGGCATCCGATCACGGGCTCGGCGTGACACATAGGCATACTCGGCGGCCTCTGGGCTGGCTCCGGCTATCCAATAGCCATCCGGCCGGTTCCTCTGCTGGGCCTGCTGAGTTTGCATCTCGTGACTCGCACCACGTACGGCACCACGCGAGAGGTCGGGGATCTCCAGAAAGTGCCTCTGACCTGTGTGCCCCCGGCAGGATTCGAACCTGCGACACCCGCTTTAGGAGAGCGGTGCTCTATCCCCTGAGCTACGAGGGCGGGGACGTGCGCGACTAGCGTACCGGGCGGCGGGTGGTATCGGCGCGGCGGGATCGGGCTGCGGCTCGCCCAGGTGGGTGTGTGGTTAACGTCAACGGAGCGTCAATGGGTAGCCTCGTTGACCACAAGCGGGTGAACCCCGCCACACGTTCCGGAGGCGTCGTTGATCAAGGTCATGTTTGCCGACGACGAGGACCTGGTCCGATCGGGCTTGCGCGCCATGTTGTCGGGAGCGCCGGACATAGAAATCGTCGGAGAAGCCAGCGATGGCAGGTCGGCCGTGGAGACCGCTCGTCGGTACCACCCCGATGTCGCCCTGCTCGACATCAAGATGCGCGCCGCCGATGACGGCATCCGCGCGCTCCGCGCCATCCAGGCGCTGCCCGATCCCCCCTACGTGGCCATGCTGACCACGTTCGACATCGACGAGTACGTGAGCCTTGCCCTCCGCCTCGGAGCCAACGGCTTCCTGCTCAAGGACATCGACCCGGCCGCGCTGTTGCGTGCGGTCCGCGACCTGTCCAGGGGAGGGGCCGTGCTCGACCCCGGGGTGGCCGCTCGAATGGTCCATGCCCATCGCGACGAGCAGCGGGCCGCCCAGCCGGCGCGCAAGCTGCTCTCCTCGCTGTCGGACCGGGAACGCGAGGTGGTCGGCCTCATCGGTCAGGGCATGTCCAATGCCGAGATCGGCAGCAAGCTGCACCTGTCCGAAGCCACGGTCAAGGGCTACGTCTCGGCCGTCCTGTCCAAGATTGGGGCGGCCAACCGGGTGCAGGCGGCGTTGCTCGCTTATCGCGGTGGGCTGATCGACTAGTAATAAGGCGTGCTCTACGCGCTGGAGATGCTCGGGCTGGTGGCGTTTGCCGCCTCCGGGTCCTTCGCTGCGGTGTGGGCCCGGCTCGACGTCTTCGGCGTCGTCGTGCTGGGCATCACCACCGCCCTCGGCGGCGGCATCATTCGCGACGTCCTGCTCGGCATCAACCCGCCGACCACCTTGCGCACCTGGCCCTACCTCGCCGTCGGCGCCACCACCGCTCTCGCCGTCTTCGCCTTCCATCCGGTGCTGGCCAAACTGCGCAAGGCCGTCCTGCTCGCCGACGCCGTCGGCCTCGGCGTGTTCGCCACCTCCGGCACCGCCATCGCCCTCAACGCAGGCGCTCCGGTCTACACCGCCTGCCTGGTCGGCATGACCACCGGGATCGGCGGAGGCGCCCTGCGCGACGTCCTCCTGCGCGAGATCCCGCTCGTCCTGCGCAAGGAGATCTACGCCCTCGCCGCTCTCGCGGGCGCCGTCCTGGTCGGCGTCGGGCACCTGCTGCGTCTGCCCGCCGCGCCGGTGACCGTGCTCGCTGCCGCCGTCGTGGTCACCGTGCGTGTGCTGGCCCTCTGGCGGAAGTGGAACGCACCCGTCGCCAGGGGTACCGGAGCCGAGTGACTCCGAGTGCCCGCACCCGCGTGTTCTCAGCAGCGGCTCAGACTCGCGAGTAAGACTGTGGTCATGCGCATTCTCGTTGTCGACGACGACCGGGCGGTCCGGGAGTCGCTTCGTCGGTCCCTCGAGTTCAACGGCTACCAGGTCGAGCTCGCCAGCGACGGGGCGCAGGCCCTGGACGCCATCATCGCCAACCGCCCCGACGCGATGGTTCTCGACGTCATGATGCCAAGACTCGACGGTCTCGAAGTCGCCCGCAGGCTGCGCAGCACCGGGGACGACCTGCCGATTCTCGTCCTCACCGCGCGCGACACCGTCTCCGACCGGGTCTCCGGACTGGACGCGGGAGCCGACGACTACCTGCCCAAGCCGTTCGCCCTAGAGGAGTTGCTCGCCCGCCTCCGTGCGCTGCTGCGCCGCTCGGGCAACGAGAGCCAGTCCGAGCAGCAGGCCGAGGTGCTCAGCTTCGCCGACCTCACCCTCGACCCCGGGACCCGGGAGGTTCGCAGGGGAGAGCGCGCGATCAGCCTCACCAGGACCGAGTTCGCCCTGATGGAACTGCTGCTGTCCTATCCGAAGCACGTCCTGACCCGCGGCCGCATCCTCGAGGAGGTGTGGGGCTACGACTTCCCGACCTCCGGCAATGCCCTCGAGGTCTACGTCGGCTACCTGCGCCGCAAGACCGAGGCAGGCGGTGAGCCCCGGCTGATCCACACCGTGCGTGGCGTGGGCTACGTGCTGCGGGAGACCCCTCCGTGAGCAGTGCCGCTTCCGTCGCGGAACCGTCCGCTCCGGCCGGGCGGCGCCGCTTCTCCCTGCGAGCCAGGGTCACCCTGCTCGCGGCCATCTGCGTCGCCGGCGCGGTCGGCCTGGTGTCGCTCGGTGCCTACCTCACCGTCCGCGACAACCTCTACCAGCAGATCGACGACACACTCATCCAGCGCGCCACCTCCGCGGTGGAGACTCCGCCGGTGCAGAGCAGACTGCAGCAGATCCCCGGTGCCTTCCTGGCCAGTACCGACATCCAGATCGGCCTGCTCTACTCCGACGAAAAGCAGCTGGTCTATCCGGGCGAGGGCCGCCAGCCGCCGTGGGGCGAGCCCGAACTCGCGGTGGCCCGGGGTGAGTCCCCCTACTCGCTGCGCACCGACACCGCCACCGATACGCGGGTGATCGCCCTGCCGTCGGGTGTCGGCGAGGCCATGGTGCTCGCGCAGTCGCTCGGCCCCACCAAGCACACCCTCGCCGAACTGTCCCTCGTGCTGCTGCTGATCAGCGGCGCGGGCGTGGTCGTCGCCGCGCTCGCAGGCACCGCGGTCGCGCGCGGCGGCCTGCGTCCCGTCGAACGACTCACGTCCGCCACCGAGCGCGTGTCCCGAACCGGTGATCTGCGGCCGATCCCGGTCAGCGGCGACGACGAGCTGGCTCGGCTCACCCACAGCTTCAACACGATGCTCGGTGCGGTGGCGGAGTCCCAGGAACGGCAGCGTCAACTCGTCGCCGACGCAGGCCACGAACTGCGCACCCCGCTGACCTCCCTGCGCACCAATCTGGAACTGCTCCTCGCCGCGAGCCGCTCGCAGACCGCATCCCTGTCAGAAAAGGACAGGGACGAGATCGAGGCCGACATCAGCGGTCAGCTCGACGAGCTGACCCAGCTCATCGGCGACCTCGTGGAGCTGGCCAGGCAGGACGAACCCCGCGCCGAGTTCGAACGTGTCGAACTCGTGGAGACCGTCGAGCGGGCGCTGGACCGTGCCCGCAGGCGCGCCGGGGAGATCGACTTCGACGTCGAGCTGC
The DNA here is from genome assembly GCF_900111885.1 of Amycolatopsis marina. GTDB lineage: Bacteria > Actinomycetota > Actinomycetes > Mycobacteriales > Pseudonocardiaceae > Amycolatopsis > Amycolatopsis marina. Next base: position 124,962 of record NZ_FOKG01000013.1, on the reverse strand, counting down.
AGCCCTGGGTGCTCACCGGAGACTCCAGCGCGCTGGAACGGGCCGTGCTCAACCTGCTGGACAACGCCGTGAAGTTCGCTCCCGAGGGCTCAGTGGTCCGCGTCCGATTGCGCCCGCTGGGGGACGGCACCGCCGTGCTCGAGGTCGCCGACTCCGGGCCCGGGATCGCCGAGGACGACCTGCCGAAGGTGTTCGACCGCTTCTACCGATCCTCCGAGGCACGCACACTGCCCGGCTCCGGCCTCGGGCTCGCCATCGTCAAACAGGCCGCCGAACGACACGGCGGCACCGTCTACGCCGCCAACGCACCCGAGGGCGGCGCCCTGCTCACGATCCGGTTGCCAGGAATTCCCGGCTGAAGGACTCCGAGCACCTCCCCGCCCCAGGTGTTTGATCGTGTAGGATTTTGTGTAGTTGACAATGGCGCGGGGACGGAGTTGGCGGGTGCTGGCGCGGCAACGGCAGGCGATCATCCTGGAGGAGGCCCGGCGGGACGGGGCCGTCCGGGTGAGCGACCTTGTCGTGAAATTGGGCGTCTCCGACATGACCGTGCGCCGTGACCTCGACGTGCTGGCCGGTCGCGGCTTGGTGGAGAAGGTCTACGGCGGCGCCACCTCGATGATGGGGAAGAGCACCGACGAGCCCGGTTTCGAGGCGAAGTCCGTCCGGCAGCGGGCCCAGAAGAACGCGATCGCCTCGATGGCCGCGACCCTGGTCCGGCCCGGCACGGCGATCGGGCTGTCCGCGGGTACGACCACCTGGACACTCGCCCACGCGCTCGATTCGGTCCCCGGTCTCACCATCGTCACGAACTCGATCCAGGTCGCCGACGTGCTGCGCGCCTCCGGCCAGTCCGACCGGACGGTCGTGCTCACCGGCGGTGTCCGGACCCCGTCCGATGCATTGGTCGGACCCGTTGCCGTGCACAGCCTGCGCACCCTGCACCTGGACCTGGTCTTCCTCGGTGTGCACGGCATGTCCGAATCGGCGGGGTTCACCACCCCGAACCTCACCGAGAGCGAGACGGACCGCGCCCTCGTCGAGGCCGGTCGCAAGCTGATCGTGCTGGCCGACCACACCAAGTGGGGTGTGGTCGGCATCTCGACCATCGCCGACCTGAACGAGGCCGACACCGTCGTCAGCGACGCGGGCCTTCCGCAGTCGGCTCGAGACGTGCTGACCGAAAGGGTCGGCGAACTGATGATCGCCCCGGTGCCTGGGGCGGATGAGCTGCCGGAGGAATCTGCGTGCTGAAGACCGTCCGTCACCTCGCTGACGGTCGCGAGATCATCTACTTCGACGAGTCGGGCACGGCCACACCTCGGCAGGCGCGCGACACCCGGGACCTGCCGCCGGTCGCCGCCTCCTCGGAGATCCGCCGCGATCCGCTGACGGGAGAGTGGGTCGGGATGGCCGCCCACCGTCAGACCCGTACCTACAAGCCGCCCGCGGACCTGTGCCCGCTGTGCCCCAGTGCACCAGGCCGGCCGAGTGAGATCCCCGAGTCCGACTACGACGTCGCGGTTTTCGAGAACCGCTTCCCGTCCTTCGCGCTCGATGTGCCAGGCGAGTCGTCTACTGTGGATGGAGCTGGCATTGTGCCGGTCGCGCCCGGTCGCGGCCGGTGCGAAGTGGTGTGTTTCACCAGCGACCACAACCGTTCCTTCGCGCAGCTCGGCGAGGGCCGGGTGCGCACCGTTGTCGACGCATGGGCCGACCGGACAGCGCAACTATCCACTTTGGCCGGCGTGGAACAGGTGTTTCCCTTCGAGAACAGGGGCGAGGAGATCGGGGTCACCCTGCATCACCCGCACGGCCAGATCTACGCCTACCCGTTCGTCACGCCCCGCACCGAGCGCATGATCGACACCGCGAGGAGCTACCGCGCCGACACCGGCAGGCATGTGCTCGGCGACGTGCTGGCCGCCGAGCGCCGTGGCGGCAGCAGGGTGGTGGCCGAAGGTGAGCACTGGACCGCGTTCGTCCCGCCGGCGGCCCGATGGCCGGTGCAGGTGCAGGTCGTCCCGCACCGGCAGGTACCGGACCTGCCCGCGCTGACCTCCGAGGAGCGCGACGACTTCGCCGCTGTCTACCTCGAGGTGCTGCGCCGCTGTGACGCGCTCTACGACCGGCCGTTGCCGTACGTCGCAGGCTGGTACCAGGCACCGGTGAACCGCGGCAGGGAGGAGTGCTGGCTGCACCTGGAGCTGTTCTCCGTGCTGCGCTCCGCCGACAAGCTGAAGTATCTTGCAGGTTCGGAGTCGGGCATGGCGGTGTGGATCAACGACGCCACTCCCGAGCAGATCGCGCAGCGGCTGCGATCGGCCGGCTGAGTGGACGAACGCAACTCGGTAAGTCGAATTGCGCATCCGCCTCACAGGCTCAGCTCAGCATGCTCTCAGGACCGACGCGCATGGTGGTGACATGACCGAAAACGACCCCACAGCTCAGGACCGTCAGGCTGCGACACCCGAGGAGCCCGGCACCGTCGAGCGAGGCGGTTGGCCGGCGCAGGACGACGCCAGCACACCACCCCGAGGCGTCCCGGCAGCGGGCGGGCAGCCCGCGCCAGGAGCCTGGTCTCCAGGTGCTGAACATCAGGCCGACGCGCAGCCGTCGCAGCAGCAACCCCTCGGCGCCGAGAGCCAGGGAACCAATCCCTACGCAGGCCCGGGGCAGGCCGGTGGGTACCCCGCCGCTCCAGGCATGTCGGAACAGGTGCACTACCCGTCCCCCATGTCCTCGACCGCCACGATGTACCCGCAGCCACCAGGCGCCCAGCCGCGGAAGAGCGGTGGCGGCAAGGGGCCGGGGAAGCTGGTGGCCGGTGTCGCACTGCTCGCACTGCTGCTCGGTGGCGGCGCGGGTGGCGCGGCCGGATACCTCGTCGCAGGCGACGCCACGAGCGGGGGCGCGGGGAATTCCCTCGACGCTCCGCAGCCCGCCAAGCAGACCGGCAACGCCCCGGCAGGCAGTGTCGAGTCCGTCGCGCAGAAGGTGCTGCCCAGTGTCGTGCAGCTCCAGGTGACCGGCCGCGCCGGCAGCGGTGAGGGGTCCGGCTTCGTGATCAGCGAGGACGGCTACATCCTGACCAACAACCACGTTGTCCAGGCCGCGGCCGACGGTGGTCAGATCCAGGTCGCCTTCCAGAACGGGGACAAGGCGAAGGCCACCATTGTGGGCAGGGACCCAACGACCGACATCGCAGTGGTGCGGGCCGAGGGCGTCAGCGGCCTCACCCCGGCCGAGCTCGGCCGCTCCGACGACCTCAACGTCGGGCAGGGGGTCGTGGCCATCGGTTCCCCGTTCTCGCTCGCGGGCACCGTGACGTCCGGCATCGTCAGCTCGCTGCACCGGCCGGTGAGCGCGGGTGGCGGCGGCGGTGACCAGGCGACCGTGATGGATGCGGTGCAGACCGACGCCGCCATCAACCCGGGCAACTCCGGCGGGCCGCTGGTCAACATGTCCGGGCAGGTCATCGGTATCAACTCGGCGATCTACAGCCCTCAGTCGGGCGGGCTGCCGGGACAGCAGTCGGAAGGCGGCAACGTCGGTATCGGTTTCGCCATCCCGATCGACCAGGCGCGCCGGACCGCCGAGGACATCATCGACACCGGGCAGGCGAAGCAGACCTACATCGGGGCCAGGGTCGGTAACAGCCCGCAGGGCGGCGCCGTGCTCGGCGAGATCGAGCCCGACAGCCCCGCGGAGAAGGCAGGCCTCAAGCCCGGCGACGTGATCACCAAGATCGGCGACCGGCCGATCGAGGATGCGAACACGCTGGTCGCGGCGATCCGCACCAAGGCGCCCAACGAGAGCGTCACCTTCACCCTCGCCAGCGGCGACACTGTGGACGTCACCCTCGGCGGCAAGCCGGTCGAGGCGAACTGACCCACCCGTCACCCGACCACCACCCCCCATGGAGGCGCTCCGCGCCACTGACCCTCAGACGCTCGGCCGCGACCGCGGCCGAGACCAGCAACGGCGGTACCGCGGACGATCACCTCGTCCGCGGTACCTTCGTCAGGCCCGGACCAGCTCGGCGAACCACCGGCCGCCGAGCTCCGCCGTCCGGTTGACGCGCAGGGCAGCGGCCGAAGTCACCGCGTCCAACGCGTCCAGGCCGAGCCAGGCCCACCGAAACCAGTGGTCCGGGCCACGAGACTGACCTCGGTTCTCCCGCACCCGCACGTGGTCCCTGCGCAGCCCACGGCCGGGCGGCTCCAGTTCCAGCAGTGCGGTGCCCCGCTCGGCCAGCAGTTCCCGCACCCGAAGGAGAAGCGCGACCGGGTCGCCACCGATGCCGATGTTGCCGTCGGCCAGCAACACGTGCCGCCATCGGCCTTCGCCCGGTACGGGATCGAACACATCACGATGGAGCGCCAGTGCTCCGCGCTGCCTGGTCAGCCGGACCGCGGTGGCCGAGACGTCGATGCCAAGCGCCGGCACCTTCCGCTCACCGAGGGCGGCGGTGAGCCGTCCTGGCCCGCAGCCGACATCCAGCGTGGGACCCGAGCAGCGGGACAGCAGGAACTGGTCGCCCCGGCCTGGCGGCAGCCGCCATCTGTGTACGGGCAGTGCCACTCGCTCGCCGCTCAACAGTTCCAGCCAGCACGGGGTGCCCAGCAGCGCCCCGTCGAACTCGGCGCCCGGTTTGCCTGCCACTGTCACCCGGACTGACTGTCCAGCCGCACTGCCCGGACTGCCTCCACGAAGCGGCCGCCGCACAACGTGTTCGCGACCGACTCCGCGTCCGCCATGGTGTCCACATCGGACAACGTAGGGCCCTTGGTGACCCTGAGACCCGCGGAGCGCAGCGCATGCCGGGTCAGCTCTCCGGTGTCCGGCCGGGACATGGGCACCGTGGCCAGCGCCCTCGCGGTCACCGGCTCACGGAGGCCGAGTGCCCACCAGCCACCGTCGTTCGCGGGCCCGAGCAGGGCATCGGCACCCGCGAGGAGCCGAGCGGCCTGGCCCGCGAGCAGTTCCATACTCACCTGGGGCGTGTCCATTCCGATCTGCAGCACCGGCCTGCGTGGCCGGAGTCGCGCGGTGTCCAGGTGCGCGTTCACCAACCGCTGGGCGAAGCTGTCTCCGCGCTGTGCCAGCACGGTCGTCCGCGCCAGCGTCCGTTCGAGTTCCGCGGAGCGGGACGCGTGCGCGAGATCGCCGGTCAGCGCCACAACGGGCACGGAGTCCGGCACCGCCAGCACGGCGTCCAGGGTGTCCAGCAGCGCGGCCGCGGCGATGTCGGCCGCCTGTTCCGCGGTGGCGGGCGGGCACAGCCGTGTCTTCGCCTCGCCGGGGACCGGCGACCTCGCCACCACCAGCAGGCAGAACCGGCTCGTGCTCACGACCCCAGCGCCTTCACCATGTCCCGCACGGCGCGGGCGGTTCCCCGTACCGAGCCGGAGACCTTCGAGGTCGTGCCTGCCGCACGCCTGCCGTAGGGCACGTCGAACTCCCGCACCCGCCAGCCCGCTCTGCCCGCTTTGATCAGCATTTCCAGTGGATACCCGAATGCCCGGTCCGCTACGCCGAGATCGAGCAATGCCTGCCTGCGCACCGCACGAATGGGCGCTATGTCGTGCACCGGAAGGCCCTGTCTGCGCAGCACCGTGGCCAGCAGCAGGTTGCCGGCCCGCGCGTGCCACGGCCACACCCCTCGCTCGGCCGGCACCCGCCTGCCCACGGCGAGATCGGCACCCTCCGTGCGCACCTCGGCCACCAGCCGAGGCAGGTCGCCAGGATCGAGAGAGCCATCGGCGTCGATGAAGCAGACGACGTCCGAGGTGGCGGCCTCTAGGCCGGTGTGCACCGCGGCGCCGTAACCCAGGTGGTTCTCGATGACGACGAGTGCGCCCAGCCTCGCCGCGATGGCGGGCGAACCGTCAGACGAACCGTTGTCGACCACGATCGCCCGGTAGCCGGATGGCAAACCGCCGAGCACGCCGGGAAGCGCGCCTGCCTCGTTCAGACAGGGCAGGACGACGTCGATCGTTTCGGTTGCCACGTTCCTTAGGTTAAGTCCGACGTGGACGCTGCCGAAAGCCTTGCTGTGCTTACGGAATCCTGACGGGCCCGACGGAGTGGCCAGTTCTTACCGAGTCCTGACGATACGTCGGCCGGGCTGACGAAGAGCCAACGCTGCGGCTATCGTGCGGCGGTGGTCGACTCCCCAGACAGGCCGGAGCCCGGACCGGCAACGAGACGCGGATCCGGCACGTGGGCGGATCTGGTGGTCGTAGGGCTCGCGGCGGTGCTGGTCGGCGTCGCCATCGCCGTCGGGCTGTACCTCAACCGGGACGGCTCCGGCGTTGTCATCTTCGCCCCCGCGCCGCCGTTGTTCGGCCACTGGCTGCCCCACGTCGGGCCAGGCACTCCGCTGGCGTTGCTCGTCGCGTTCGCGGTCATCGGCTGGGGTCCCGCGCTCGCCGCCAAACTGCCCTGGCACGGCGCGCTGTCGCTGAGCTATCTCGCCGCGCTGTGCTGGACCCTCGCGCTCGCGCTCGTCGATGGCTGGACCCGCGGCTTCACCCACCGGCTCGACCACCCCACGGAGTACCTGCACGAGGTGCCGGGCATCACCGACATCCCGGCGATGGTGCAGACCTTCGCCGACCGGATTCTGCAGGGCCGACCCGACTCGTGGACCACGCACGTGTCCGGCCATCCACCGGGGGCGACGCTGGTGTTCGTCTGGCTCGACCGCCTCGGTCTCTCAGGCGGCACCGCCGCGAGTTGGGCGTGCGTGCTCGTTGGCTGCCTTGTCGCGGTGGCCGTGCCGGTGACGGTGCGGGCGCTGGGCAGTCCGGCGGCGGCGCGCGCGATGCTGCCGTTTGCCGTGCTCTTTCCAGGAGCCGTGTGGATCGCGGTCTCCGCGGACGCGCTGTTCGCCGGCGTCACCGCGAGCGCGATCGCGGTGCTCGCACTGTCCGGAAGGGCCTTCGCGGAACGGGCCCGCTCCGCGATACCGCTGGCCGTGATCGCAGGCGTGCTCCTCGGCTTCGGCATCTTCCTGTCCTACGGCCTCGTGCTGCTCGGCGTGCTCGCGCTGGCCGTGGTGCTCGCGAGCCGCAGTGGCAGGGCGTTGGCGTGGGCCCTGGTTGGTGCTCTGTCCGTGGTCGCGGCGTTCGCGCTCGCTGGTTTCTGGTGGCTCGACGGTTATCACCTGGTCGTGGAGCGCTACTACCAGGGCATCGCGAGTGAGCGGCCCTTTGCCTACTGGGTGTGGGCGAACGTGGCGTGCCTTGCCATCGCTGTCGGACCCGCCGTGGTCGTCGCGATGCGCCGGGGGATTGGTGCCGGTGCGCGGACACCGATTCGGCGCTGGGACGGGGCGCTGGTGCTCGGCGGGGCGGCATTGCTGATGATCGTCGCGGCGGACGTGTCCGGGCTGTCGAAGGCCGAGGTCGAGCGCATCTGGCTGCCGTTCACGGTGTGGTTGCTGCCGCTGACCGCGCTGCTGCCGCCGCCTACTCGGCGCTGGTGGCTCGCGGGGCAGGCGGTGGTCGCGCTGACGGTGAACCACCTGGTGCTGACGGTGTGGTGAGGGAAGATGAGCGACCGGCATCGTGTTCGGATCGGGTACGGCACTGAGCGATGTGCAGCCCGCCGGCGAGTGAGGCAAGGGACATGAGCGACCGGCGCCGTGTTTGGATCGGGTACGGCATTGAGCGATGTGCAGCCCGCCGGCGAGTGAGGCAAGAGGTATGAGCGGCATGAACGAACTCGGGCAGACCGGGCAGGTCCTCGTCGTGGACGACGACGAGACGGTCCGCGATGTCGTGCGCCGGTACCTCGAGGTCGCGGGCTTTACGGTGCGGGTGGTCGGTGACGGTGAACAGGCCCTACTCAGTTTCGCCGAGCACCGGCCGGACCTGGTGGTCCTGGACGTGATGATGCCGGGGATGAGCGGGCTCGAGGTGTGCCGCAGGCTCCGCGACTCCAGCGAGGTCCCGGTCGTCATGCTGACCGCGCTCGGCGAGGAGGAGAACCGGATCGCGGGCCTCCAGCTGGGGGCAGACGACTACGTGACGAAACCGTTCAGCCCTCGCGAGCTCACCCTGCGGGTCGTCTCGGTGCTGCGCCGGTCCCGGATGCCCCGTCAAGAACCCGTAGTGGCCGAACTGGTGGACGGCGACCTGCGACTGCAACTCGACGCGCGACAGGCATGGCTCGCGGACTCGAACCTGCCGCTCACGACACGGGAGTTCGACCTGCTCGCCTACTTCCTGACCCATCCCGGAACCGCGTTCACCCGGTCCGATCTGCTGGAACGGGTGTGGGGCTGGGACTTCGGTGACCAGTCCACAGTGACCGTCCACGTTCGCCGCCTGCGGGAGAAGATCGAACCCGAGCCGGCGAAACCGGTGCGCGTGGCCACGGTGTGGGGAGTCGGCTACCGCTACGACCCCTGTGGAACCGGGGACAACGCCCAGTGCTCGCCATGATCGAGTCGGGCGAATCACTCGCCGAACTGCTCACCCACGTCTGGCACATCCTGCCGTTCGCGCTGCTCTTCGCGCTTCCGGTGGCGGTGATCGGCGGCTTGGTGCTGTTCTGGCTTCGCCGGGGTTCGCTGGCCAGCACGCTGACCGTGCTGGTGCTGATTCCGGTGGTCGCCACGCTGGTCGGCGTGCTCGGCGTCAGTGGGTTCATGTTCACTCCTGCGCTGACCACGATGCTGGTGGTCTGCCTCCTGGTCGCCGCGGTCACCGTTCCCGCAGCCATCGTGCTCGGACGCGCGATCGCCCGCCGCAGTGTCTGGGAACGCGAGGCCAGGGACCGGGAGCGGGCCGCGGAGGCCTCCCGCCGGGAGCTGGTGGCGTGGATCAGTCACGACCTGCGTAGCCCGCTGGCGGGGATCAGGGCGATGGCCGAAGCGCTGGCCGACGGTGTGGTCGCCGAACCCAGCGACGTGGCGGGGTATGCGAACCGCATCAGCGGGGAGACGGCGCGGCTGTCGGCGATGGTCGACGACCTGTTCGAGCTCTCCCGCATCACCGCGGGCGCACTCCAGCTCACTCTCTCCGCTGTGCCATTGCACGAGGTGGTCAGCGACGCAGTCGCCGCGCAGGCCCCGCTCGCCCAGCAGAAACGGGTCCGGGTGCTGGCCACGGCACAGACCTGGCCCGTCGTCGCGGGCAGCGATCCCGAACTGGCGCGCGTCGTGCGCAACCTCGTCTCCAACGCCATCCGGCACACGCCCCCGGACGGAACGGTTGCCGTGCAGCTCGGCATCGACGGAGTGGACGCACTGCTGGCCGTCGACGACGCGTGCGGTGGCATTCCGGAGGACGAGATCGGCCGGGTCTTCGACGTCGCGTTCCGCGGCACCCAGGCCCGCACTCCCGAGCCATCGGGAGGAACCACAGGCGGCGGGCTCGGGCTGGCGATCGCGAAGGGACTCGTCGAGGCGCACCGGGGCCGGATCGGGGTGCGCAATCACGGGCAGGGGTGCCGCTTCGAGGTCCGGCTGCCGCTGGCCGCCCGTTGACGGACGGCGGAACGGCCGTCAGCTGGTTGCGGGCTCGCGCAGGGGGGTGCTCGCGAAGGCCACGATGCCCTCGGCGAATCCGGTGCGCGCCTCGAAGCCGAGCAACTTCCGTGCCAGCGCCGGGTCGGCGACGACGTGCCGCACATCGGCGGGGCGAGCGCCACCGACGACCGTCGGTGCGGGCCCCTCGCATGCCTTGGCCAGTTCCACGGCGAGCTCGCCCACGGTGTGTGGGTGGCCGGAACAGACGTTGACGGCGGTCAGCTCACCCTCGGGGGCCGCTGACTCGAGCGCCAGCACGTTCGCCCTTGCCACGTCGCTGACGTGCACGAAGTCGCGACGCTGCCTGCCGTCCTCCAGCACGCTCGGGGACTCCCCGCGGCGCAGGGCGGACCGGAACAGCGAGGCCACTCCCGCGTAGGGGGTGTTCTGTGGCATTCGGGGGCCGTAGACGTTGTGGTAGCGCAGTGCCCAGACCGAACCCCCGCTCTGTCGTGCCCACGCGCCCGCGAGGTGTTCCTGGGCGAGTTTGGTCGCGGCGTAGGTGCTGCGCGGGACCAGCGGGGCGTCCTCCGGCACGAGCCGGGGAGCGAGTTCGGCCTTGCAGCCCCGGCAGCGCGGCTCGTACCTCCCCGCCTCGACATCGGACCTCGTGCGCGGTGCCGGAGCCACCGTGCCGTGCTCGGGGCAGGCGTACCGGCCCTCGCCGTACACCACCATCGACGAGGCGAGGACGAGCCTGCCGACCCCTGCGGTGTACATCGCCGACAGCAGCACCGCCGTCCCGTAGTCGTTGTGCATCGCGTAGGCGGGGGCATCTGTCGGATCGACACCGTGGCCGACCACCGCGGCCTGGTGACAGACCGCGTCGATCTCGGGCAACAGCTCGGCGAGCAGTCCCGCATCGGTCACGTCGCCGTGGACGAACCGGTGCCCGCCCAGGTACGCGGGCGCACCGCCCGGCCCGTGGGCGGTCGGCAGCAGGTTGTCCAGCAACACCGGTTCGTGACCCGATTCGGTGAGGAGATCGGCCACTTGGGATCCGATGAAGCCGGCGCCACCGGTCACGAGAATTCGCACGAGGAACAGGCTAGGACGCGGCGGTGAGGGGCGCAGCACCGTCGAACCGGCCGTAAGCCTTCGGTCAGGTTTCGAGGGTTCACCGAATGGCCGCCGCACTGGGTCCGGCTGTCTCCGACGGGGATGGCCGAACCGGCTACGGTGGTGTTCATGGAACGCAGTGCACAGCGCCTCGGCCGCGCTCTCGTGGTGATTGTCGATGACCGCGCCGCCCATGGTGAGAACGAGGACACCGCGGGCCCCTTGATGACCGAACTGCTCGAGGAAGCAGGTTTCATCGTTGACGGCACCGTGGTGGTGCACGCGGAAACAGTCGCCATCCGCAATGCGCTCAACACCGCGGTGATCGGTGGCGCCGACCTCGTGATCACGGTCGGTGGCACGGGGGTGTCGCCACGCGACGTCACGCCGGATGCCACGGCAGGTGTGCTCGACCGCCCCATCCCCGGCATAGGGGAGGCGCTGCGCTCCTCGGGCCTCGCCGCCGGTGCGGTGGACGCCGGTATCTCCCGCGGCCTCGTCGGCGTCTCCGGCAGCACCCTCGTCGTCAACCTGGCCGGTTCCCGTGCCGCTGTTCGCGATGGAATGGCGACCCTGTCCGGTCTGGTGCCGTTCGTGATCGGCGAGCTCTCCGGACTCGAGGAAGCCCAGGCGTGACAGAGCGGCCTGGCGGGCCCGTCCCGCCCGGTGACTCGTCTTCACCTCCCCGTCGACCCGACAAGCGGGAACTCGACGCGGTCTTCGGGGAGGTACTTCCGGACACCACCTCGGACGAGCGTGAGCCCGGTGTGCGGGGCCGGGACTCCGATGACTGGCATCTGGAGAACCGGCCACCGCACCACGACCGGTAGAAACTGCCCGCCCTTGGCTCTGCTCGGTTGGCGGCTGAGGATCGAGCTGACTTGTGACGGTGAGCAGAAGAACGCGCCCTGCCGCCTCGATAGCGGGACTTCGTCGGCCGAGTTCCACGGATCATCGTGACCACGCAACGTCAGTTCTCAGACGCTCTCTCGGACAAACTCAGCTCCGGCCCTGCTGCTGGCGAAGCAGGTCCCTGATCTCGGTGAGCAGTTCCACATCGGTGGGTGCGGCGGGGCCGGCTTCCTCGCCGCGCTTGCGCCGCTGCTGGACCTTCTGCACCGGGAGCACGATGACGAAGTAGACCACCGCGGCGATCAGCAGGAAGTTGATCGCCGCGTTGATCACGCTGCCGAAGTCGAGGAATGTGGCATCGTTTTCGCTGAGGATGTTGAAGCCGAGCCCCTGCCCCGCGTCGGCACCGCCCAAGGCGTTGATCAGGGGCTTGATCAGACCCTCGGTGAATGACGTGACGATCACGGTGAACGCGGTACCGATGACGACGGCGACCGCGAGGTCGACGACGTTGCCGCGCATGATGAAGTCTTTGAAGCCCTTCAGCACAGTGCTCTCCTGAGTGGTGTCGGGACGGTGGGTGAGTGGCGGTCTCTCCCTTATGGACCCGGGCACCGCCTAGCGGAGCGTAACCGTTACGGGTTGTCCCAGCGACGCCGACGCCAATGCGGTGGCTGATGCCAGCGGCACGGAGAGCAGTACCAGCGGGCCGTCCTGCTCGCGCTCGGCACTCGGAAGCACGGTCAGCACGGTTGCGGTGTCCAGGTCGTCCGCGTGGTCGCTGTTGGCCACCGGCGGAACCGGGTGCTCGGTACCGGTCGTCACGACGCCGACCTTCGTGCCGGCCTGCAGCAGACCCGCGATACCCGGGTCGGCGAGGCGAACCGGCACTGTTGCGGTGCCCGGAGCGGTTGGGCGGCCACCGACCAGGCGTGCGTCGGTCAGTGCCTCACCGGCCCTGACCGCTCCGGCGAGCGGACGGCCCAATGCGTTGTCCGGCGAGTCCATGGCCCCGTTCGGGCGCAGCGGCGCGGGGACGTCGACGACACGTAGGTCGCCGGGGGCGAGGCTGGTACCGAGCGAGAGGTCACGGGCGGCGACCAGAGTGGGTATCGACGGCTCCACCCCTGTTGCGGCAGGGTGCACCGCCAGCACGGTGGCGAGCACCAGCAGCACCACTGACAACGCCCAGCGCGCGAGGGTGAACGGTCGTGCCGTGGCAAGCGGTCCGAGCCAGGCCCGCCAGCGGTGTCGACAGCGGGATCCGGTAGCCGAAGGCCCTGCCGTAGATCTTCCCGGATTTCCTGGACGTGCTGTCCTCATCACAACCCCCGTCTCGGCCCGCGGAAGGCGAGTCGTCCTCGCCCGGCCCGATCGACGCTAGGGGCGCCTGCGCGTGAACCGGAAGGACGGAATCACGCGCCTGTGGACAACTCAGGGGATGTGGACAGAACCGGTGGTCCGGTCAGGACGCGGCGGCAGCTTTCGTCGAGGACGAGGACGCCCCCGAGGACGAGGACGAGGACCCGGACGACGTTGCCCCCGAGGACGAGGACGAGGACGAGGACGAGGAGTCGGTGGACGAGCTGCTGGTGGACTCCGACTTCGCCGAGCCGCCGGAGTCGCCGGAGTCGCCGTTCTTGCTCTCGCCGGTATTCGCGTTCGACTTGCTCGAGGCCTTCGCGGAGTCGGAGCGGGCGTCGTTGCGGTAGAAACCGCTGCCCTTGAAGATCACGCCGACCGAACCGAACAGCTTGCGCAGCTGGCCGGAGCACTGGGGGCACTCGGTCAGGCTCGAGTCGGAGAACGACTGGACCGCGTCGAAACGGTGGTCGCATTCCTTGCAGGCGTACTGGTACGTGGGCACGGGGGCTCCTTCGCGAGTTGGCACTCGATCCGCGAGAGTGCTAACCCAATTCTGCGGGACGACATTCCCCGAGCGCAAACACGGATTCGTCACAGCAGGTCACGGGTGGGGCACCACATCACAGCACACCTGGTCCGGCCAGATCCACTCACGGTTCGCCTCGTTCGGGCAGGGCCAGCATCCCCCGTCCGGGTGTGAGTACGGCATCCATCCGCGTGTCGTGTGCTTCGGCGGGCAGCCGCCGGACGAGTTCTGTGTCCCGAATCACGGCGACGAACGCCGTCCCCGGTCGCGCGAGCGGCAGAGTCCGATCGTAGAAGCCCGCGCCCCTGCCGAGCCGCACACCGCGATGGTCCACGGCGAGCGCGGGCACCAGAACCACCTCGGCGGCTGCCACTCCGGCAGACCCGAGCCGCTCGCCCGCCGGCTCCATTAGCCCGCGAAATCGGCCCTGGACCAGGAGTGGGCTACCGGTGTACTCGGCCCAGTCGAGGGGGCCGGGCCGAGGAGGGACGATCGGCAGGAGCACGCGGACACCCCGATCACGCAGTGCGTCGAGCAGCGCGAGCGAGCCGGGTTCATCGCCGAACGGGACGTAACAGCACACGGTTCGAGCCTGGATGCTTGCCGTCGCGAGGGCCAGGGCGTCGGCCTCGGCCGCCCGCTGGGCAGGCGGCACGCCGGCCCGCCGGGCGAGCAGGTGCGCGCGCCACTCCGTCTTGCTCAGGCGCTCATTGCCGCGGGGGTGCACGTCGCCAGGTTAGGCTTTGCGCCCATGACGGGCGCCGCGAATAACCAGACGTTCCGAACCGCAATCGTGCCTGCCGCAGGCCTTGGCACGAGGTTTCTGCCGACGACCAAGGCAGTGCCCAAGGAACTGCTGCCTGTGGTCGACACACCGGGCATCGAGCTGGTCGCCGCCGAGGCGGCTGCCTCGGGCGCGAAACGCCTGGTGATCGTCACTTCGCCGGGCAAGGAAGCAGTGGTCGACTACTTCCGCGAAGCTCCGGAGCTGGAGCAGACGCTGGAACGCAAGGGCAAGACCGAGTTGCTGGAGAAGGTGCGCAGGGCGCCGGGGCTGCTGGACGTCGAGGTGGCGATCCAGCACGAGGCCCTCGGCCTCGGGCACGCCGTCGCGCAGGCAGAGGGAAACCTCGCCGACGAGGACACGTGTGTCGCCGTGCTGTTGCCGGACGACCTCGTGCTCCCCACCGGGGTCCTGGACCGGATGGCACAGGTACGGGCGCGGTACGGCGGCAGCGTGCTCTGCGCGTTCGACATCCCCAAGGAGCAGATCTCCGCGTACGGGGTGTTCGACGTGCAGGACACCGACGACTCCGACGTCAAACGGGTGCACGGGATGGTGGAGAAGCCCGCACCCGAGGACGCACCGTCGACGTTCGCGGCGGCGGGCAGATATCTGCTCGACAGGGCGATCTTCGACGCGCTGAAGCAGATCACCCCCGGGTCCGGCGGCGAACTGCAGCTCACCGACGCGGTGGCGCTGTTGATCGAGCGGGGGCACCCTGTGCATGTCGTCGTCCACGACGGAGGACGGCACGACCTCGGTAACCCAGGCGGCTTCCTGCGGGCGGCCGTCGACTTCGCCCTCGAACACCCGGACTACGGACCGTCGCTACGTGATTGGCTGGCCGAACGGATCGGAAACCCTCGCTCATGACCGAACCCGAACCGATTCCCGCCCCTGGAGCACCGGAGGCACTGGACTCCGCTGAGCCTGCCACCGACTTCCGGTCGGTGGAGGCCCAGATCGAGGCCGTGCTCGGTGCCGCGGTGCGTCCACGGCCGGTGCGCGTCGCGATCTCCGAGGCGCAGGGACTGCTGTGCGCGGAGGAGGTCGTCGCCGAACACGCGCTTCCTGGCTTCGACCAGGCGGCGGTGGACGGATACGCGGTCCGCAGCGTGGACGTCCGCGCTGTCGGGGACGAGCCGGTGCAGCTTCCGGTGGTCGGCGAGATCGCGGCGGGCTCGCGGCAGCCGCGCAGGCTGCAGCCGGGTCAGGCGGTTCGGGTCGCGACCGGCGCACCGCTGCCCACGCTGGCCGACGCGGTCGTGCCGACGTCGTTCACCGACGGGCACCAGGCCAAGGTGACGGTGCACCGACCGGTGCCGTCCGCCGGATACGTGCGGCGGACCGGCGAGGACGTGCAGATCGGCGACGTCGCCGTGCGGCAGGGTGACACCATCGGCTCCGCGCAGGTCGGGCTGCTCGCCGCGGTCGGCCGCTCCAAGGTGCTCGTCTACCCGCGCCCACGGGTGTCGATCGTGTCCGTGGGCGACGAGCTGGTCGACATCGACCGCACGCCCACGGTGGGCCAGGTCTACGACGTGAACTCCTATGCACTGTCGGCCGCAGCGCGCGACGCGGGCGCGGAGGTCAGCAGGGTCGGCATCGTCCCGAGTGATCCGAAGCGGCTGCAGGAGATCGTCGAGGGCAGGCTGCTGATGTCGGAGATCGTGGTGGTCGCGGGCGGAGCCGGTGGCAACATCGGTGACGAGGTACACGCCGCGCTGGCCGATCTCGGCGATATCGACATGACCAGGGTCGCCATGCACCCCGGTTCGGTGCAGGGCTTCGGCAGGCTCGGCCCGGACTCGGTGCCGACGTTCCTGATCCCGGCCAACCCGATGAGCGCGCTGGTGGTGTTCGAGGTGCTGATCCGGCCGCTGATCCGGGCGGCGCGTGGCACCAGGAACCCGCATCGGCGCGTGGTGGGTGCTCGTCTGCTCTCGCCGGTCACCTCGACGAAGGGGCGCAAGGGCTTCCTGCGCGGGCAACTGCTGCGGGACGAGGGCAACGGTGAGTACCTGGTGCAGCCGCTCGGGACATCCGGCGCGCATCTGCTGGCGTCGCTGGCCGAGGCGAACTGCCTGATCACGGTGGACGAGGACCTCACCGAGGTATCCGTGGGTGAGCAGGTCAAGGTGACTTTCCTCGCCCAGCGCACATAGCGCTATGTCGACACCGGCGAGTGGCACCACGCACCAGATCGAGTCGCGGCACCCCGGATGGCCTGCGCGTCCCGGCGCCCTCCGGGTGCCCGCGGGAGTGGTCGCGCTACGCCCGGTGCGCCTGCGGGACGCGGGCGAGTGGAGCAGGCTGCGGCTGCGGGACCGCGTGTACCTGGAGCGCTGGGAGCCGACCGCGCCCGGGGCGTGGGACGAGCGCAATTCCATCACGGCATGGCTGCCCCAGTGGTCGAGTCTGCGGCGGCTGGGCAGGCAGGGGTTGTGCCTGCCGTTCGCGATCACCGTCGACGGCGTGTTCGCCGGCCAGATCACGCTGGGCAACGTGATCCGGGCGTCGCTGCGCTCGGCCTGGGTCGGCTACTGGGTGTCCTCGGAACTGGCAGGCAAGGGGGTCGCGACGGCGGCTGTCGCGATGGCCGTCGACCACGCGTTCGGCGAGGCAGGGTTGCACCGTGTGGAGGCGACCGTGCGGCCGGAGAACGGGGCGAGTCTGCGGGTGCTGGCGAAGGCGGGCTTCCGGGAGGAGGGACTGTTCCTGCGTTATCTCGACGTCGCGGGAGCGTGGCGGGACCATCTCTGTTTCGCGGTGACCGCCGAGGAGGTCGAGGACGGCCTGTGCGCGCGGCTCGTCCGCTCGGGACGGGCCGAACACGCTTGACCAGCGCTGATCCAGCCGTGTGTGGTGGCTGTTTGAGGCCGATACCACATCATCTTGATTTCACCTAGTTCAGTGATGACTTTTCAAGTTTCCATGCGGCGTGGCGCTCCCGCTCGTGTGACTCCTGTGGCTAGCGTGACAAGAGGAGACAAGGATGGTTGTGCACAAGCCAGTGCATGAACCGGCTTTGGCATAGGGACAGAGGTCGGGGGAGGTGACGGGAGATGCCGAGCTCGTTGATCATCGTCGCGCTGGCTGCAGCGTGGCTTGTAATTTTGGTTCCGATGGTCGCGCGCAAGCGTCAGGAAATCGCGCAGACGAACGACTCAGCGTTGGCGGCCCGCGTCGTGCGGGCCGGGGGAACACGCGGAGTTTTCGCTGCACCTGCTGGGGGGCGGGAGGGATTCGCCATGTCCGACAAGACTCATCAGGACGCGCCCGTCGAGCGCGCTGCCGACCTGGATGTCGGTGACTACGATGCTGATGACCCCGTCGATCTCGAGGACGAGTTCGACGACGGTTTCGACGACGAACCGGACGAACTGGACAACGTCCACGAGGACTTCGTGGACGAGGAGTCGATGACACTCGAGGAGCAGCGCCCCCAGGGACGTGGCACCGGTGTGCCCTCGGCCGGCCGTTCGGCGCGTCGATACCGCCCGGGACGCGGCGGATTCGATCCGGAGGCCGCGGAGATCGCCGCGAAGGCGAAGTACGCATACCGGCAGCGTGTGGTGCTGTCACTGATCGCTGTCGTGATCATCACAGCTGTGGCCGCGGTGTTTCTCTGGTCGTCGCTGTGGTGGGCCAACGGGGCGGCGGGTGTCACTCTGGTCGGGTATCTGGCGTATCTGCGCAGGCAGGTGCGTATCGAGGAGGAGATCCGGCAGCGCAGGCTGGCCAGGATGAACGCCATAGCCCGCGACCGCAGGGGCATGGCGGAGTTCGAGTCGCACGAGGAGATCGAGGTGGCCGAGTATCGCCGCGAGATCGTGGGTGCCGAGCGCAAGCCGGTGCCGACCTCGCGGATCCGGCGCCAGGCCGTCGTGCTCGACCTGGATGACGAGGATCCGGCCTTCCATGAGCTCAACGACCCGGGGCAATTGCCGTTCCGTAGGGCGGTGGGCGAGTAGCCACCCCGCTTGAAAGGTGGGTCGCGCCCGACTGTTATGCTCGTCGCGCTTCACCAAGGGGCTGTAGCGCAGTTGGTAGCGCGTCTCGTTCGCATCGAGAAGGTCAGGGGTTCGATTCCCCTCAGCTCCACCAGTTGAAGATGTAGCAAGAATCAACCCCTGGCCTGCGGTAATGCGGTCGGGGGTTGATCTCGTTCTGGGCCCCGCTCTTCCGCACGCATAGGACCTGTGGCGGGGCACAAAGACGGCACCAGCTCGGGACCCGGCCCACCTCGACCCGGCCCGTAGCGCAGCCGTACCCGGTACTCGCCACGAGCGAGGTGTGGCAGCCGACCAGTGTGT
This sequence comes from Amycolatopsis marina, assembly GCF_900111885.1. Lineage (GTDB taxonomy): Bacteria > Actinomycetota > Actinomycetes > Mycobacteriales > Pseudonocardiaceae > Amycolatopsis > Amycolatopsis marina. The sequence goes on along the minus strand of NZ_FOKG01000013.1, from coordinate 106,519 downwards.
CCTCCCGCCGGACTCGGGCGCTCGCGGGCAGCGTGTGCTGCCTGCCGCGTTCGGCACGATCGAGCGGTGGCCGCTGCGGCCGCGACCCCGTGCCGTCCGGATTCCGAGTGGCGCACACGGAGCGCTGGCCGACCCAAACAGGCCAGGAGTGGGCGTGTAAGCCATTGGAGGAACCCGTCGCATGCGAATGTCGCGCAGGAACACGGCCGTAATGCTCGCCGCTATGGCCCTCGCCGTGCTGCCGGCCTGCGACAGCCACCCAGCCGAGTCCGCAAGCGGGCTGTCCGCGAAAGACCTGTCCGGATTCGTGCGACTCCACGTGCCGAAAGTCCGGGACAGCGGGGACGTCTCCGTGACATTCCATGATTCCGACGGCGGCGCCGAGCGGGTGCGGTTGGACCTCAACGTCACCAAGTACGACAACGGCTACGTACCAAGGCCCTTGAGCCTCAGTTTCTCACCTGACTTCCGCCGGGTGGCGTGGACGTTCGACCATGGAGTACGCGTGGCCGAGTTGGACGACCGTACCCACGCCTACAGGGAGGCTGGAGCCGTGCCGCCGCCCCAGCCAAGTCCGGAAGGGCACTCCATGCAGTACGGGGAGGTCCAGTTCTCTCCGGACGGGTCACAGATCTGGTTCGTGCTCCGGCCCAAAGCCAAGCCCGCGTGGCGCGAGGATGGCGCGTCATGGCGGGTTCTGTCGATCGATGCCACCGATCCCTCCGGATCGACACCGCGGCAACGAGGACACCTACCGGCCCCGGCCCAGTCCGTGAGCGACCTGGGCCAGAGCCTGTTGGCGGATACGAGCGAATCGGCGTTCCAGATCTCCCAGGGCAACACGCTGCGCGTCCTTGAGCGCAGGTCCGATCGTGACGACCGCCGTGACCTCGACTACTTCAGTGACGGGTCACAGGTCATCCCGGCGAATTTCAGGCACTACGCCGGTCGCAGCTACCTCCGGATCAGTGACACGAAGAACGGACCGGCAAGCGAGCGCGATGGCCGGGCCCTGATTGCCTTCGACATGAATCCAGACGGCACCGTCTCGAACGAGCGGACGCTCTTTCACTACCGTCGCACCTCCATCTGGAATGTGTTCGTCGATGCCGCCAACGACCGGCTGATCTTGTGGACAGACGACGGCTTCTACTCCGCAGGCGTCGACTCCGATGCCGATCCGCAGCGGCTGTTCGAAACATTCACCCACGCCGAACCCACACCGAAGTTCCACGCCGAAACAATGCTTGGCTTCTATCCACAGGAATCCGAGTAGTGCAAGGAATGCTGTGTCGTGCGGTGTTGTCATCGAGCGTTTGAAGGGGAAGCGGCCCATGGGAACGCTACGTAGTCACCTGGCGGTCGTGCTCGCCGCTGCGACGGTTGGGGTGCTGTCGGCGTGCGATGGCGGTCAGGCGGAATCCACGAGCAGGTTGTCCGCAACAGATCTGTCCGGATTCGTGCGACTCAACGTGCCGTCCAGTTGGGCCGCTGGCCCAATGAACGCCTACCTGACATTCCATGACCCTGACGACGGGGTCGAGCGGCTGCGACTCGACCTCACCGTGACCAGAGAAGACAGGCGACGGATGCCTACGCTGGGCGACTACGCATTCTCGCGCGACTTCCGCCGGGTGGCGTGGATCGGCGCCGACGGAGGTGTGAGGGTGGGTGAAGTCGACGACGGTACCCGCGCCTACGCCGAAACCGGATCCGTCGCGGCGCCGCGTGAAGGTCGGATGGAATACGCGCTCCCCCAGTTCTCCCCGGATGGGTCGCAAGTCTGGTTCATGTCGCGAACCGACGACAAGAAGTCCTGGGACAAGGAGGATGCGAGGTGGGAGATTCTCTCGGTCACCGCCGCCGATCCCTCCGGGGCGCCACCACAGCTGAGAGGAGAGGTGGCCGCCCCCGCCGAGCCGCGGAACGATCTGCGCCGGACCTTCGTCCAAATGAGAGGGTTCTTGCCCGATATGAAGTCGGCTGTGGTGGTTTCCGCGGACAACACACTGCGCATCCTCGACTCGGCGTTCGACGGGGACGACCCGCGCGGCCTCGAGTACTTCACCGACGGATCAGAGCTCATCCCAGCCAATTTCGTGCACTACACCGGCGAAACCTACTTTCGGCTGAGCTGGTCCGAGAACGGGTCCGCAGGCATCGGTCCCTATGTAATCGCGTTCGACATGGCCCCGGACGGCACCGTCTCCAACGAGCGGGTGTTGTTCCATCGCAGCGACCGCACGATACGGCGGCTGTTCGTCGATGCCGACAACGACCGGCTGATCCTGTCCGGCGACGGCTACTACGCCGCCACCACCAACTCGGAGGTCGATCCGCGACCACTGTTCGACAAGTTGACCTACACCGGCCGGGAAGAGAAGTACACCGAACGTTCGACGCTGGGCCTCTATCCACCGGAACCGGGGTAAGGACCCCGAGTGGCTAAGCCTTTCTGCTCCGACTGGACATCGGCCCAGCCCGATCGGCGCAGTGCCGGTGCCTCTAGTTGATCTGTGGCCGAAACGGCTGCAGTCCCTTTTCTGCCGCGTAGATGTCGTAGACGACGAAACTGTTCGGGTTTCCGACCAGGAAGGAGTGGTTGGTCACCAGCACCCGGTCGTCGAGGAACACGACGCTTCCTGGGCTGTCCATCGGGACCTCGAGCAGCAGATTCTCCACGTGGTTGGCGGGGTTGCGCCCCAACTCCTCGCCTTCTGGGGAGATCACGGCCAGGGAGTTGGCGACCGCGAGCGCGACGTAGATGTTGCCGGACTGCGCGATCGCGAAGCCGTCTGGGATTCCACCGGGCTCGCTCTCCCAGAAGAGGTCAAGCTCACCGGGACTGCCATCCGGCTGCACGGTCAGGGTGTAGAGGCGTCCGGTGTCCGGCCGTGGCGGCACACCGTCGAAGGGACCGGTGAATGACTGGACGAACATGAGCGTCTCGCCGTCCGGCATGACCTCGATGCCGTTGGGGCCGAAGACGCTGTCCAGACGGGTGTCGGTGAACCACACCTCGGCGTCACCGCCGCCACGTGGCACTCGCCAGATCAGGTTCTGCCGTACGTCGGTGACATACATCGTGCCGTCTTCGGCGAAGGTAAGATCGTCCGGCAAGCTGTTGCGCTTCAGCAGCGATTCCGAACATTCCTCCTGGGTGAGCGGTGGAAGACAGGTCTGCACGTCCCGGAAAGTGGCGTAGTCGCTCTGTTCGCCCGTTTCAGGATCGATTGTGATGATCCGGTAGGGATTGCGGTCGATCACGTAGAGCAGGCCGTCGGCGTCCATGCCCATTCCGACCAAACCGGGACCTTTCTCCAGGTCCTGGCCCTCGATTACATACTCCCTGAGGAACTCGCCATCGCGGTCGTAGGCGAAGATCTTCGACGGCGGTCCCGGCGTCTCGACCGCATGTTGGTGCGTGGCCACGTAGACCGTGCCATTGGGAGCGACCAGGATCCCCTCCGGATGCCCCGGATCCGGAACGTCGGTGAAGATCTCGATGTCCAACCATTCTCGATCGCTCTTGGTGCCAGGACCTGCCGTCGCCGCCGCGGGTACCATTGCCATCGCAAGCAGCACCACCGCAGGCCAGCACACCCACCGAGCGACCCGGCGGGCCCACGCTGTGACGTTGCGCATCGGCTCAACTCCTTATCGTTCTCGAATACGGACGCTCTCGCGCCGAAGTGACGTGAACGTAATGCGGCAGGGTGGTGGCGCTCTCCCGCGCGCACGCACAGGACCTGCGGCGCGGCGCAGGGACGGCAGCAGTTCGGGACTCGGCCCACCGCGATCTGGTCCTCGACCCGTAGCGCAGGAGTGACGGCGCTCGCCGCGTATCCGTCCGCAGGGTCGTGTGGATCGCCGACGTTGGGCCTCCATCCACCGAAGTCGGGGTAGGCACCCTTTCCTCGTCAGCCGATCGCGCGCCGGGTGGACCCTCGCAGTTCGCGCGGACGGACACCGTACTGCGCGCGAAACGCGCTGTTGAACGCGCTCAGTGACGAGAACCCCGAATGGTGGGCGACCTCGGCGATGGTGGCGTGCCGGTGCCCCGGACTGCTCAGTCGCGCTCTCGCCAGCCTGAGCCGCTCCTCCCGGATGAGGTCCCTCGGCGTCGTGCCCGCACGTTGCATGGCGACCTGGACCTGCCGCAACGACCAGCCGAGGGCGTGCGCTATCGCGGTGCCGTTCAGCGCCGGATCACCGGCGTTGGCCCGGACGTGGCGTCGTACCGCCGCTTCGATCTCCGCGAGATGCCCCTCGGCGGTTGGCCGGTCGTCACCAATGATCAGCAGGCAGACGAGGTCGACGAGCCGGTCGAAGACGGCGTCGAACTCTCGGCTCGTCAGGCTTTTTGCTTCCGCGAACAGTCCGGCCGACATCTCCCGAATGACGCGGCCGAGGCCGGCCGTGAAATCCAGCGACGCGCCCAGCTCGGCGGTCCCGTCCAACCTGCTGGTGATCTCGCGGCCGGGAAAGGTGAGGACAAGACCGTGCCCAGGGCTGCGCTGCGCGAACTCCAGCGGGGCACGCGCGGTGAGCAATGCACCAGTGCCCGGCCGAATCCGCACGTCGTCGTCACCATGCCGGAACAAGAGGTCTCCTGAGCCGAGCATGAGAAGTCGGTAGTCCTCATCGGCGTCCGCTCGAACCTGGCGGGGGCTTCGGCGTACCCATTGCTCGTCGGACGACCATCCGAGCATTTGGTAGCCGCTGGTCCGTCGACACAGCACCTTTCTCCGGAAGCGTTCGGCCCGCGGCAGCGTGAACTCCATGTCGAAGTGGAAGGAGGAGATGAGCTCACTCCAGAATTCCACCCGTTGACCGGGCGCCACCTCGCAGGTCTTCGCCACTCTGATGCCGCGGTCGTCCTCCGTGTCGTCGGACCCCAGCCCCGGCACGTCGGTGCCCGTGATCGTCATGACGAGATTCCGAGGTCGGTGAGCAGCATCGTCGCGGGCGGCGTTTTCAGGGTCTCCAGCACGCCGGGCTCCTCTCGTAGGTGCCAGGTACGGCGATGTCATTGATCAGGGTCAGCACCGTCTCAACCCGAATCCCTAGCTCGGCCTCCGGCGTCCGCGCTCTCGCGTCGCGCACGAGCTGGACCCACTCGCTGAGGGAGGAGCGCCTGCACTGCTCGAAATCTGAGCGCTCAGCCTCGAGAAGGTGCCGGGACTCGGCGACCAGGACATCGACCAGGTCGCTGCGGGTTACCGCGAAGTCCACATAGGAGACCAGTAGCCGTCGTAGTGCGTCGACGACATCAATGGCCCGCTCCAGCGCGCGATACATGTCGTGGCGCAGCCACTCGTCGCCGCGAACGAACGCGACGAACAGCGCGATGGCCGCGGTGCGCAACCGTTCCCGGCGCGAACTCGGGGTGAACATCCGGGGCCGGGATTGCCTTGCGACCGTGGGCGCGGGCTCGGCAGTGAGCACTTCGGTGACGACGGCGCGCAGAAGCCGCTGGTAATCAGCCTTCGGGAGTTCTCCGCCACGTGTCGACAGGCTGCACATCACGGAACAGACGCCCTGCGCGAGCAAGTTCGCGCACGCCTCGGTGCACTCCGGGCGGTTCCGTCGCACCAGCCCGGCCAGCATGCCGACGGTCGCGCGCACCTCGTAACGCAAGGTCGCGTAGTCCGGTTCTGGCAGACTCCGGGCCTCCTGCTGCCATAGCGGGCCCAGCAGCCTGCATTCAGCGGCCGCAGTGGCAGGACCGGTGACCAAATCATCCAATGTGGTAGACGCATCCGGCGCTGAGAACACCTCCCGGAACGGCTGCATTTCTTCCACCACCACGACGGCAGTGAGCAGCTTGGGCTTGCTCGCGAAATGCCGGTACAGCGCCGAAGGGCCGACGTTGACCGCGGCGGCGACGTCGCTCATCGAGACCTGGTCGTAGCCGAAACGGTGAACTGGGTCGGTCGCGGCCGGAATGATGACGGCGCGCCGAATCCGTTGCCGGGTTCCCCGGGGTGAAGCATTTCGGACGATGTCCTCGGTCGTCATCATCGCCTCCGGCGTACCTCGCTCAACTCGCCTGCCCGCTGCCCACCCGCGCTGTAAGACGCACCTGTTCCTGACGTGCCGGCCATGGTGCCACTGGTTGGCGAGAAGCCAAATAGCCATACACATAGCGCCCATATGCCTGCTGCGTGGATCCGTAGCTCACCCACGCGTCCCGCAGCGCCTCGCACACCTCGGCCCCGGCAGTTCCGTCGCAGCCTCCATCGATCCTTGGCGTCGGAAGAGGCGATATTCTCGCTTCAACCGCCCGGACTCGAGCATCCATGCGCGTAACCTCCGCAGACGTAGCCGAGCGAGCTCCGGGCGACGGATTGACGATAAACACCCATTTTCGATGTCGTCAACATGTGGTTCACTTGTCGACACTTGCCTACGGCAGATTCACTTAGTCGGAGCACCGCGGGTCGTGGTGATCCCGATGCCGGCACGGGCCCCGAGGAAGGTGCCCACGACGAAGGAGCGAGAATGAACGTACGGCGCGCTGAGATCGTCCGAGACGGATTTCAGTACCTCGAGGGCTTCCGCTGGCACGGCGGCGAAGTGTGGTTCTCCGACATTCCCCTCGGCAAGGTGTACCGGATGAAGCCGGACGGCTCCGGCTTGAACCTGGCGTTGGACGAGCCGATCCATCCCTCCGGACTCGGGTTTCCCGCAACAGGGGAAACGCTGGTCGTTGGGCAGGCCGACAACACCCTGCGCCGCATCCTGCCGACCGGCGGCAGTGTGGTCGTGGCCGACCTGAACGACGTCGCCGTCGGCGCCAACGACATGTGGGTCGCGCCGAATGGCCGCGCCTACATCAGCCAGATCGGCTTCGACCTGTTCACCGAGGAACCCAAGCCCTCCCACGTCGTCATCGTCCATCCGGACGGCACGATCGAGACCGCGGGCGAGGACATGTGGACACCCAATGGCATTCAGCTCACCGCGGACGGTACACAGCTCGTCGTGGCGGAGTCGTTCGCGAACCGGCTGACCCTGTTCGACGTCGACGCCAACGGCGGACTGGCCAACCAGCGGGTCTTCCGGCAGTTCGAGGACCCGCAGCAAGAGGTCCTCGACGGCCTGGTGATCGATGCCGAAGGCGGGATCTGGGTCGCGGTGCCCTTCGAAGGCGAAGTCCGCCGGGTCGCACCGGACGGCAAGGTCACCGACAAGGTTAAGACCCACACCGAAGGCCACCTCGGCATCACCTGCGCGTTGGGTGGGGCCGACCGGCGCACGCTTTACATCGCCGCGGCCGACACGCAGATGGAGACCTTGTTCGATGGCACGGCGCGGGTGGAGGCAGCCCGCGTCGATATTCCCGGTATCGATCTGGAGCCGTCGCTGCTGACCAGGCTGACCTCGCCCCTGAAATCCGCGCTTCCGTTGTCCGGCAACTGATCGACGACAAACACTGACCAGGAGGAACCTCGATATGCGGCACAACGACATGACCAGAGCGGCGGGAGCGGTCGACCGACGCACCGCGCTGCGGGCTTTCGGCGGCACAATCGTGGTGGCGGCGGCCACCATCGGCACCATCGGCACCGCGGTCGCCGCGCCACACACACCGGCGTCACGGCCGGGCCCGACCCGGCCATGGCGACCCGCCATCTCCGCGCGCGTTCCTGCCCGACACGGGCACGCCCGGCCGTGGCGTCCGGCGATCTCGGCAGTCAGGACCTGAGCGTCACGGTCTACTCCTGCCGTCGGCGAGGCTGGACAGCGCGCTTCCGACGTACGGATCCTCGATATCGCCGCGCAACTGGTCGCTGAGCACAACGGTGCCGAGGACCGTGAACGCGGCGACCGCGAAGCATCGGCTGCCCGCCGGTCGATCATGAGCCTGCCGACGGCATGGGAATCGGGCCGTTCCTCCTCCGGAACCGGTTCGGTGGACCGCACCCGGCGCAACACCGCCCGCATGCGCGCGATGACCTCGCGTTCTGTGCGGGCGGTGCCGCCGGTGCCTCCTTGCCGGTGTGTACCCAGTCCACTTCGAACCGTACGGGCTCAGCCCGCGTCGCAGGGACACCGCGACCGGCTCGTCGTCGTCCGCCAGCAGCACTCGGACTGCTGGATCAGCTTCCGTCTCAACGGACTTTTCGGAAGAATTCCCGGATGTCGCCGACCAGCAGGTCCGGTGCCTCCATCGCCGCGAAGTGCCCACCACGATCGAACTCCGACCACTGCACCACATTGTTCTGTCGCTCGGCGATGGACCGAATGGTGATATCGCCGGGGAACAGGGCACAGGCGGTCGGCACTCCCGAGTTCGTCAGTGCCGCACCCCACTGCTGGGATTCCTTGTAGAGCCGGGTCGATGAGGCGAGGGTCTCGGTCAGCCAGTAGATCATCACGTTGGTGAGCAGCAGGTCCTTGTCGACCGCGTCCTCGGGCAGTGTCTTCGCCGGATTCGAGAACGTGTGGAACAGGTCGGTGATCCAGGCCAGCAGTCCGGTCGGCGAGTCGTGCAGGCCGAACGCCAGTGTCTGTGGCCGGGTGGACTGGATTGCCGCATATCCGCCGACCGCTTCGAAATTCTCCAGCGCCGCCAGCCTTTGCTGGTCCGCGTCGTCGAGACCGCCGGGATCGGCGTCCCACTCGGCGATGGTGAGCAAACCGTTGACATGTACCCCAACTACGTTCTCGGTCGCGATTCTGCCGAGTTCGGGGGACACAAAGGACCCGATGTCGCCACCTTGCGTGCCGTACCGGTCGTACCCCAACCGCGTCATCAACTCGGCCACGACCTTTGCATACATCTCGGTATTGGCGTGGCCTGCCTCCAGGGTCGGGCCGGAGAAGCCGAACCCGGGCAGCGACGGGATGACGAGATGGAAGGCATCCGCTGGATCACCTCCGTGTGCACGCGGGTTCGTCAGCGGTTCGATCACGGGCAGGAACTCGACAAAGGACCCAGGCCAGCCGTGCGTCAGCACGAGAGGAAGCGCGTCCGGCTCGGGCGACTGGATGTGCACGAAATGCAGCCGCTGCCCTTGGACCTCGGTGACGAACTGGGGGTAGGAGTTCAGTTCTGCCTCCTGGCCACGCCAGTCGTAGGTCGTCCGCCAGTACTCGGCAAGTTGCTTCAAGTACGAGGCGGGCATGCCGTAGTCCCAACCGACGCCGGGGAGTTCATCCGGCCACCGGGCATTGGTCAGGCGCGCTTTGAGGTCATCGAGCTGTGCCTGGGGGATGTCGATGTGAAAGGGCCGGATCTCCGGCTGTGTGTTCGTCATGATGGGAACACTAAATGCCGCTTAGGACAGCTTTGTTCCTAAGGATGGAGCATAATTCCGGGTGTGCTGGAAACCTCGGCGAGACTGCTGAAACTGCTGTCGCTCCTGCAGACCCACCACGAGTGGTCGGGTACGGAACTGGCGGAACGCCTCAGCGTGACCACGCGGACGGTCCGCAGAGACGTCGAGCGGTTGCGCGACCTCGGCTATCCCGTGCACGCCGTCCAGGGCACCGCGGGCTACGTGCTCGGTGCGGGCGCGGTGCTGCCGCCGCTGCTGCTCGATGACGAGGAGGCCGTGGCCGTAGTGGTGGGCCTGCGGACTGCCGCCGGCGGTTCGGTGGCAGGCATCGAGGAGGCGTCCCTGCGCGCGCTCAGCAAACTCGAGCAGGTGCTGCCGTCCCGACTGCGGCATCGCGTCAACACCCTGCACACAGCCACTGTCCGTGCCGGTGCGGCACCCGGCCCTCAGGTGTCGGCGGAAACCCTGATGAGTATCGCGGAAGCCTGCCGGCGTCATGAAGGGATGCGCATCGACTACACCAGCCACCATGGCGCCGAAACGACCAGAGCCGTCGAACCCCACAGTCTGGTCAGCTTCGGCCGGCACTGGTATCTCGTCGCCTTCGACATCGACCGGGACGACTGGCGCACCTTCAGAGTGGACCGGCTCGTCGCACGTACTCCCACCGGGCCGCGCTTCACGCCAAGACAGCCACCGTACGACGATGTCGCGACCTACCTTGCACACCAGCTGTCCTCGCGGACCTGGCCGTACCAAGCAACCGTCACGCTGCACGAGTCCGCCGGGGCCGTTGCCGAACGGGTATGGCCGGGGATGGGAGTTGTCGAAGCCATTGACGAGGACAGTTGCCTGCTGCACCTCGGCGCGGACAGTCCCTCGTCACTGGTCTGGATGATCACGTCGGTGGGCACGGACTTCACCCTCGTCAGCGGCCCACCCGAACTCGCCGATGCCTTCCGTGCCCAGGCCGCTCGCTGCCTTCGGGCGGTGCAGTAGCCATGGCGAGTGGTTGGCCGGGCGGAGCGCGCTCAACAAGGAGGTTGCGCGACGTCAGTACCATTTCAACAGTCCGATGGAATGTCCGTATCTCGACCAGGGACGGAGGGAAGGCTTTTCTTTCTGCTGTTTGAACTTCGCGCGATGGGAGCTTGTTTGTGAGTCGAATTCTCCGACGTGCTGGATCTCTTCTTGCTGGTGTCGCTCTGGTGGTGACCGGTGCGGTCGTGGCGCCCGCGGGTGCGGTCGCCGAGCCAGCGGTGGATCTTGCGGCGGGCAGTTGCAATGGCAGCAACGTTTTCTGTAGCTGGACAGGTACGAACTACCGTGGCACAAAGAAGTCGTACAAGAAGAGTTCAGGCTGCAAGCGGGCCAATACGGACACGTTCAGCTCGGCAATGAATGTGTCGGGCGACTATGTCGTTTTGCTCTATTCCAGCTCGTCCTGTAAGAGCAGTGGCAGAGTCAAGATGTTGTCCACTCGAACGAACATGCCAAACATTGGCTTCCTCGCTCGCAGCTACTCCATCGGCTAGCTTCGCTCCAGTCGACGTGTTTACTGGGTAGAACTTGCGGAAAACGCCGTGCATGACGACAGGCCTCATGCGCGGCGTTTTCTGTGTCCTGCGATGACGGCTGCGCCGTTTGCTTATCGGTAGCGGCGGCGCAGCTGGCGGAGGCCAATCTCGGGCGCTGATGTGGTGGCCGACGGTCTCGACTCGGTTAGGCGCTTCTATCACTCCCCGCTGCCTTCCCGGGCGAAAACTCGTACTCCCCGGCGGCGTGTGGTGGTGGGGTCTCTGGTGGTACGGCTGGGCCCTGGCCGGCCGTCGCGGCGCACGTCGTGCCCGCCCCGCCCGCGATGGAATGGCTGCCTGCGGTGCTGTTGCTCAAGCTCGTCCTCGCGTACGGAGTCAGTGAGCGAAACAAATCCGTGGAACCACTTCATGTGTAGTGCTACGTTCGGAGTGGTAAAGCTCGATCGACACCGGGAGACCGCGTTGCGAAAACTGACCTACCTCGTCGCCTCGACGATCGACGGATACATCGCGGGTCCGGACGGAAGCGATCCGAGCGGCAACATCTTTCCCCTCGAAGGGGATCACGCGCAGCCGCTGATGACGAAGTTTCCCGAGATGCTTCCCGTGCACGTCAGGGAGATGCTCGGCGTCGCGCCGGAGAACATCAACTTCGACACCGTGCTGGAGGGACGAGGCTCCTTCCAGATGGGGCTGGACGTCGGGATCCCCGACGCCTACCCCCACCTGCGCCACTACGTGTTCTCCCGCACCCTCACCCCCGACCCCGGCTCAGCGGTCCGGTTCGTCGCCGATGATCCGCTGAAGACCGTGCGAGGGCTCAAGCGGGAGCCGGGTATGGGGATCTGGCTGTGCGGCGGCGGGACTCTCGCCGCGGCCCTGCTGCCGGAGATCGACGAGCTCTTCATCAAGCTCAACCCGGTGGTCATCGGCAAGGGGATCCCGCTGTTCGCGGGCGGTTTCCAGCTCAACCGATTCACCCTTGCCGAGACCACCACCTACGGCGACAGCGGCGTCATGCTGTTGCACTACGTCCGGTAGGGACGTCACACGGTGGCCGCTGCCGCAGGCTGGTCGAACTGGGTCCGGTAGAGCTCCTGATACCGCCCGCCCAGTTCGATCAGCTCGTCGTGCGTTCCGCGTTCGACGACCTGACCTTCCTCGATGACGAGGATCATGTCAGCCGCGCGAACCGTGGAGAGTCGGTGTGCGATCACCACCGCGGTCCGGCCGGCGAGCGCCTCGGTCAGTGCTTCCTGCACGGCCGCCTCGGACGAGGAGTCCAAGTGCGCCGTCGCCTCGTCGAGGATCACCACCCGCTGGCCGGCGAGCAGCAGCCTGGCGATCGTCAGCCGCTGCCGCTCACCGCCGGAGAGCCGATACCCGCGCTCACCGACGACGGTGTCCAGCCCGTCCGCCAGCGACGCGATGAGATCGGCGAGCCGGGCACGACGCAGGGCGTCCCACACCTCTTCCTCCGTGGCGTCCGGTTTGGCCAGCATCAGGTTCGCCCTGATCGTGTCGTGGAAGAGGTGACCGTCCTGGGTGACCATGCCGATCGTCTGCCGCAGCGATTCCGCGGTGGCGTCCCGGATGTCGAGGTCGGACAGCCGGATGGCGCCACTGTCCACGTCGTAGAGCCGCGGGAGCAACTGCGCGATCGTCGACTTGCCCGCCCCGGAGGAACCGACCAGAGCCACCACCTGTCCCGGTTCGGCCCGGAACGAGACCCCGTGCAGCACTTCGACACCACCACGCTTGTCGAGCGTCGCGACCTCCTCCAGCGATGCGAGTGACACCTTGTCGGCCGACGGGTAGCTGAACCTGACGCTGTCGAACTCCACCGCCACCGGCCCGTCGGGCACCTGCTTGGCCTCCGGCTTCTCGGTGATCAGCGGCTTCAGGTCGAGTACCTCGAACACTCGCTCGAAACTCACCAGCGCGCTCATCACCTCGACCCGCGCGCTGGCCAGCGCGGTGAGTGGGGAGTAGAGACGGGTGAGCAGGAGTGCCAGTGCCACGACGGCACCCGAGTCCAGCTGCCCGCGCAGTGCGTAGAACCCGCCGAGGCCGTAGACCAGCGCCAGCGCCAGCGCGGACACCAGTGTGAGCGCGGTGATGAAGACGTACTGCACCATCGCCGTACGCACGCCGATGTCGCGCACCCGCTGCGCCCGCGCGGCGAACTCCGACGACTCCTCCGCGGGCCTGCCGAAGAGCTTGACCAGGGTGGCGCCCGGCGCGGAGAACCGCTCGGTCATCTGGGTGCTCATCGCCGAGTTGTGGTTGGCCGCCTCCCGCTCGAGCCGGGCGAGCCGGTTGCCCATTCTTCGCGCGGGCAGCACGAACACCGGCAGCAACAGCAGCGCGAGCAGGGTGATCTGCCAGGAGATCCCGAGCATCACCACGAGCGTGAGTGCCAGGGTCACCAGGTTGCTGACAACCCCGGAGAGCGTGTTGCTGAACGCCCGCTGTGCCCCGATCACGTCGTTGTTCAGCCTGCTGACCAGCGCTCCGGTCCTGGTGCGGGTGAAGAATGCGATCGGCATGCGCTGGACGTGGTCGAACACCGCTGTGCGGAGGTCGAGGATCAGGCCCTCGCCGATGCGCGAGGACAGCCACCTGGTCAGCAGGCCCATCGCCGCGTCGAGGACCGCGATTCCGGCGATGAGCACGGCGAGGCCGACAACCGTGCCGACCGCACCACCGTCCACGATCGTGTTGACGACACGGCCCGCGAGAACCGGCGTGGCGACCGCGAGCGCCGCCCCCGCGGTGCTGAGCACGAGGAACATCAGCAGCCTGCGGCGGTGCGGCGCGGCGAAACGGCCGATCCGGCGCAAGGTCGCCATCGAGAACGGCCTGCGCTCCTCCTCCGCGTGCATCGTGCTGTACAGCGAGTGCCACGCTGTGACTTCCATGCTCATTCAAGGCCCCCACTGTGGTGTCCGGCGGAGCCGGGCGGTGTGTGTCGCGGTCACGGTAACCGCGTCCACCGACAATCCCGGTGCCGACGAGGCTAAAACCTAAAGTAATGTAGAGGTCAAGGGGTCAGTGCGGCGATGGTTAGGCTCACGTCATGACGCGACCGGAGGAGCCCGGCAGGCAGCACGCGGGGCACATGACGCCCGAGGAGTTCCGCGAACACGGCAAGCGGGTCGTGGACTGGATCGCCGACTACCTCGTCGATGTGGAGAAGTGCCCGGTGCGCTCACCCGCGAGACCGGGCGAGGTGCGCTCCGCGTTGCCCGCGCACGCACCGGAGCGGGGTGCGGACTTCGATGCCGTGCTCGCGGACATGGAACGGATCGTGCTTCCCGGGATCACCCACTGGCAGCATCCGAACTTCTTCGCGTACTTCCCGGCCAACGCCAGCGGCCCGGCCATTCTCGGCGATCTGCTCTCGGCGGGACTCGGTGTGCAGGGAATGGTGTGGGCGACGAGCCCCGCGTGCACCGAACTGGAGACCGTCGTCGTGGACTGGCTGGCGGAGTTGCTCGGTCTGCCCGGTCACTTCCGCACCGACGGCGCGGGCGGGGGCGTGATCCAGGATTCGGCCTCCAGCGCGGTGCTGGTCGCGCTGCTCGCGGCTCTGCACAGGGTGCGTAAGCGCACCGGCTCGGCACCGCGGCCAGTCCGGTACACGATGTACGTCTCAGGACAGACTCACTCCTCGGTGGAACGCGCAGGCCGCATCTGCGGCGTGGGAACGGACAACGTGCGGATCGTCGACGTCGACCCGAACACGCTGGCGATGGACCCGCGTCAGTTGGAACGGCTGATCAGTGCGGACATCGCGGCCGGTGCCGTGCCGGTGTTCGTCTGTGCCACGATCGGGACCACGTCCACCACGGCGATTGATCCGGTGCGGGCGATCGGGGAGATCTGTCGGTCGCACGATGTCTGGCTGCATGTCGACGCCGCATACGCCGGGGTTGCCGCGATCTGCCCGGAGATGCGCTGGATCAACGACGGAGTGGCCGAGTACGCCGACTCGTACGCCAGCAACGCGCACAAATGGCTACTGACCAACTTCGACTGTGGGCTGCTGTGGGTGGCGGACCGGCAACCGCTGATCGGGGCGTTGTCGGCGCTCCCTGAGTACCTCCGCAACACCGCGTCGGAATCCGGTGAGGTGATCGACTACCGCGACTGGCAGGTTCCGCTGGGACGGCGCTTCCGCGCGCTCAAGCTGTGGTCGGTCATCCGGTGGTACGGCGCGGAGGGATTGCGGGCGCACATCAGGGCCGGAATCGCGATGGCCGACGAGTTCGCCGCACTGGTCAGTGCCGATCCGAATTTCGAGGTGCTCGACCCGCACCATTTCGGCCTGGTCTGCTTCCGGCCACTGTGGACAGAAACCGATCCGGAACGCGCGGACGAACTCACCATGCGGCTGATGGAGTCGCTCAACGACTCCGGTGACATGTTCCTAAGTCACACCAAGGTCCGTGGCCGGGTCGTGCTGCGGATGGCCATCGGCGCCCCCGCGACCGGCATGAGCCATGTGCGCGCCGCCTGGTCACGCATCCGGGCGGTTCGCTCCCAGTTCGCGTAGACGGCACTTCCCGCTGAAAGGGGCCGTCGACCCGCACCACGGAATCTCCGCACAATGGCTGATGCCGTCGGACCACGATGCTGGCTAGCGTCATCGAGGCGTCAGCACCGAGCACAGTCGACGAAAGGCGGAACCGTGACCAGAACCCGTGCCACCCGACGTCTTTCCACCGCAATGGCCGGGCTGGCCTGCTCCGCGTCACTGGGTCTCGCGCTGGCGCCGACCGCGAGTGCGCAGGAGACGAGCGCCGACGCCGTGGAGTGGTCGACATCCCACGGTACGGCTGAGGCATCGGGGACCCGCTGGGTGGAAGGAAGTTCCATCTTCGACAGGGAACTGGTGGTGCAGGGCGAACTGCGCAATTCCGGTGACGGCTGCTACTCCGTCTGGGTTCGCTGGATCTTCGACCTCGCTCCCGGTCCGGAACGCAAAAACGCCACGGTCTGCGGCGCCGGAAGTGTCCCTGTCGACATTCGCGGGCGGTACACCACCCCGACCACCACCGCGTACCTGCGTATCTGTCGTGGTGAGACGGATGTCAGCGACTGCGGTCCCACGGAGAACCTGACCAGCTGGCCGATCGAAGGGTGACGGCACCCACCCGCGAGTACCTCGATACCCGCCTGCCCAACGGATTGCGGGTCGTCCTGGCTCCCGACAGGGCGGTCCCGGCGGTGTGCGTCGCGGTGTCCTATGACATCGGCACGCGGTCCGAGCCCCGGCACCAGGCCGGTTTCGCCCACCTCTTCGAGCATCTGATGTTCCAGGGGTCGGCGAACGTGGACAAGCTCGGCCACGCGCGGTTGATCGAGGAGACGGGCGGCACGTTCAACGCTTCGACCCGGGCCGACAGCACGGTGTATCACCAGACGCTGCCGAAGGGTGGCCTGGAACGAGCGCTGTTCCTGGAGGCTGACCGCATGCGTGGGCCGAGGATCACCGAGGCGAATCTGCGCAACCAGGTCGACGTCGTCGCCGAGGAGATCCGCGACAACGTGCTGAACGTGCCGTACGGCGGATTTCCCCGCAGACACCTGCGGCCGGTGCTCTTCAGCACCTTTCCCAACGCGCACGACGGTTACGGATCGTTCGAGGGGCTGCGCAAGGCCACCGTCGCCGACGCGGAGGAGTTCTTCCTGCGCTACTACGGCCCTGGCAACGCCGTGCTCGTCGTGGCGGGCGACCTCGACATCGAACACACTCTGCGCCTCGTCGAGAGCTACTTCGGTGACGTCGAGGCCGGAGAAACCCCCGCACCGCGGGATTTCGCCGAACCCGGTCTCCGTGCCTCCCGGCACCGCAAGCACTCCGACCCACGCGCCCCGCTGTCTGCCTTCGCCTGCGGGTGGCGCGTGCCCGATCCGCTGGCCGACGTCGAGGAGTTCCTCGCGTTCGTGGTCCTCGCCGACGTGCTCGGCGAGGGAGAACAGTCACGGCTCGCGCGCAGGCTGGTGCACGCCGACCGCAGAGCGGTGAACGTCGGCGCCGCGGTGAACCTGCTCGACGATCCCTTCGTCGTACGCGATCCCACCGGTCTTGCTGTCTGCGCGTATCTCCAGGAGGACGGGCAGGTGGAATCGGCGCTCCGGTCGGTGGACGAGGAGTGTGCGCGCGTTGCCGAGCACGGCCTGGAGCCCGGCGAGTTGGCTCGCGTACTGGCGCGGATGACCGCGCGTATCGCCCGCAACCTCGACGACCTACGGGCGGGGGCGCTCTGGATGGCGAGGTTCGCCCAGCAACGCGATCGGCCCGGATTCGCCACGGAACTGCCAGGGCTCATCGCCGGGCTGCGACCCGAGCAGGTGAGCGCGGCAGCCGCCACACTGGTGCCGGATCGGCGGGCCGTCGTCGAGGTCGTTCCGGGAACAGGGACATGACAGCAGTCAGCGAGGTGCCGGGAATCGAGCCCTGTGCACCGCTCACCCCGCCGTCGTGGACGCGGGAGGTGCTGCCCAACGGCCTGCGCGTGATCGCGGCGCAGCGGGCGACGTCGCTGCTCGAGGTCCGGCTGCGGGTGCCGTTCACCGGCGCACCCGGCGCGGCGGCGGTGCTCGTCGCGGCGACGATGCTGTCCGGCACTTCCGGTCGCGCACGCGGTGACCTGCAGATGGCACTACACGAGATCGGCGGGCAACTGCACGCTTCTGCCGACGCCGACAACCTGCTGATCAGGGGAAGCGCACTCACCGAGCACGCGGAACGACTGCTGGGCATTCTCGCCGACGTGGTGATTCGCGCGGTCTATCCCGCCGACGCGGTAACCGTCGCCCGGGCCAGGATCGCGCACGCGATGCGGGTGTCGAAGAACCAGCCCGGCCTCGTCGTCCACGAGGAACTCAACCGCAGGCTCTACCCGGAGCATCCGTACGGCGCGGCGAGTCCCGAAGCGGCGCAGGTGCTCGCGGTGGACCGCGTAGACCTCACCCAACTGCACAGGGAGCGCATTCGTCCTGCGGGCGCCACACTCGTACTGGTCGGCGATCTCCGGCCGGACGTGGCGGTACGGCTCGCGCACGCAGCATTGGATCGCTGGCAGCACACCGGTCCGGTACCGGAGGCGCCTCCCGCACCGTCCTTCGTACCCGGTCCCGCGGACATCGTGCACCGGCCGGACGCCGTCCAGTCCTCGGTTCGTCTCGCCATGGCCGGCATCGGACCGCTGGATCCCCGTTTCGCGGCGCTGCAACTCGCGAACCTCGTGCTCGGCGGATACTTCTCCGCACGGCTGGTGGAGAATCTGCGCGAACGCAACGGTTTCGCGTACACGCCGGGTTCCATGCTGATGCACCGGCGCCTGACGACACTGCTGGTGGTGTCCTTCGAGGTCGCCACGCAACTCACGAAGGCGGCGCTGGAGGAGACTTATCGAGAGCTCGACCGCATTTCCACCGATCCGATTCAGGGTGCCGAGGTCGATCGAGCCCGCCGCTATACCCTGGGCAGGCAAGGACTCGCGCTCACCTCAGCGGCCGGAGTCGCGGATTTGATCACGGAACTGGACGACCAGGGTGCCGACCTCTGCTGGTTCGCCGAGCACGGCGAGCGGCTCGCAGGGGTGAGTGCCACCGAGGTGAGTCGGGCCGCTGCCCGGTTCCTCGCCCCTTCGAAGACCTCCGGTGTGGTCCTGTGTGATAAGGAAATGGTCCACAAAGGCCATTCCAGGACAGGGCGCATCCGGTGATGCATGGATGCTCGGACGGTGAAATCAGTCGATTGACGGAGGCCGCCACTCTGAGCGGAACATAGTCTCGAGGAGCACGTGGTCCCAACGCATCGCTCCGGAGTCCCATGAGCCAGTCGATGACGCAGGCAGAGCACATCGCCGTGCCCGCGCGACGGGTGTGGTCGGTGTTGCGGACGCCGTTGTCCTGGCCGTGGCTCGGTGATGGCACCACGAGAGTGGAGTTCCTCGGTCGTGAACGAAGGCAGTCCCGATACCGGATGTCGAGGGACGGGGACACCTGCGAGTTCTCGATGTTCACGCACGATCGAGGCGCGATGCTGAGCCTCGCGGAGCAACCGGGTCCCGCACTGTCCTGGGAGGTCGCGGAGCAGGACGGGCCCTGCGTGCTCACCTGGGAGCTGGAGCAGCCGCTCCCCGAGCCATTGGCCGCACACTGGCGACAGCTCCCTTCCTTCGCTGACGCGCTTCAGGCCTGGAGCCGCGTGGTCGACTCGGCCTGCGGGCACTCCGACCCGGTGCGGGCGGTCAGGGCGCTGGCACCGCTGATCCGGCGAAGCGCGCGAGGTTCCGAACGCGCGTCGTCGCTCGATCCCGGAGTTGTCGCCGCACTACGGGAATGCGGCCTGTTCCGCATCGGTGTCCCTCGGTCCCTGGGTGGCCTCGATCTGCCCGCGGTGACGATCGTCGAGATCATCGAGCAACTGAGCCAGGCCGATGCCGCGGCGGGTTGGTGCACCCTGATCGGCAACCAGTCTGCCTACGCGGCCTGGCTCCCCGCGTCGAGCTTGCAGGACCTTGTCGGCAAGGACGACGGTTTCGTCCTCGCCGGATCCACCGCTGTTTCCGGCACCGCCGAACCCACGGGGAACGGCACCTACCGGGTCAACGGCCGCTGGCGCTTCAACAGTGGCTGCCTGCACGCCGACTGGCTGATGGGCGGGGTGACGGTACCGGACGAGAGTGGCAACCCACAGCCGATGCTCGCGTTCGTACCATGGACCGAGGCCACGATCCTGAACACCTGGGACGTCGCCGGGCTCGCGGGAACAGGCAGTCACGACCTGCTGCTGACCGATGTGGACGTTCCGGTCCACCGAATCGCCCCATTGTTCTCGGGTTCTTCCAACTTCACCGATCCGCTGCATCGGCTGAGCCCGTACAACATCCAGGGTGTCCTCATGGCCGGGCATCCGCTGGGCGTCGCCCGGGGAGCTCTCGACGAACTCGGCACGCTGGCCTCGTCAGGCGATGCCGCTGTTTCGGCGCAAGAGCTCGGTGTCGACCTGGCCCGGCTCGAAACGGAACTCGCCGCCGCGCGCAGTCTGGTCACTTCCACAGTGGATGGATACTGGCGAGAGCTGAATGCGGGCGATCGCCTCACGACACGCTCGGAAGCACGCCTTGCTCTGGTGTTGAGACACGTCGTCGACACGGCGAAGAGCATTGTCGGGCGCGCGGCCAGACTGGCCGGAACCGCCGCGACAGAACCCGCGAACAGCGTCCTGCAACGGTGTCTGCGCGACATCTACGGGACCGGCCAGCACCTCGCGTTCAGCGACGATGTCTACGAGCGCAACGCCCGCCGTTTCATCGGCGAGCCCGCACGAGCGTGAAAGACACGAGGACCGGGAGCACCATGACCGCCGTTGTCGACAGTCAGCACCAGCTGTCGGGACACGATGACGTTGTCTCGGCCGCGCGAGCCGTGGCGGACGGCATCGAGGACGGAGCACCGGTCCTGCCCACGCTGCGGTCGGCCGGCCTGCTGAACCTGTCCTGCGCCGCGCTCGGCGATCCGGCCACCGTGTTGTACGCCTGCGAGGCGATCGGATACGCGAACGGGTCCGCGGGGTGGCTCCTTGCCTCGGCACAGCACGCGCGCGTACTGCACTGGGCCGAACCACCGGCGCAGGCGCGGGTCGCGGCCGCCTCCTTCGTCACGGGGTCGTCCTCCGTGTGCGGGTCACTGGAAGGCGACACGTCCGGGTTCCGGGTCTCGGGCCGCTGGACCGCGGTGCCGGGGGCGACCGAAGCGAACTGGTTCGTGCTCTACGTGCGCTCGGAAGACGGGCCGGTGGCCGTGTTGTTGCCAGCCGAACAGGTTCGGATCGGTGCGACGACCGAGGTGATCGGACTCGGTGCGGCAGCCTGTCACGAGGTGCTGATCGACAACGCCTTGATCGACCCGGCCGGCGTCGTCGATCCGTTCGGTCCGGCTCGGTCGACGCGCTCAGCGACGCTGCCCACGGCGTTGCTGCACCGACACGCGGCGGCCGGGGTGGCAATCGGACTCGCGCGTCGTGCGCTGTACGAGTTCACCGCAACAGCCCGCCATCGCTCCCGGCTCGGATCAGTGGAACGGATGGCGGAACAGCCTGTGCTGCAACGAGAACTCAACCGGACGGTGTCGGCCTTCCGTGCGGCAAGGGCGCTGTTGCTCGCGGAGACACCGCAGCCGAACGGCCTGCCCTCCGCGCATCCCGCCCTCTCGCGCAGCCGACGCGTCGCACTGGCGGCCGCACAGTTGCACGCCCAGGACACGGCACTGGCCGCGGTCCGGTTCGCGTTCGCCAAGGCGGGTGGCTCGGCTCTCTACTCTGGTCATCCACTGGAGATCCGCTGGCGAGACAGCGAGACCCTGGCGCAGCAACCGGTCTTCGGTGAGGCTGCCGAACGCGAGGTGGCGCGGGCACAGTTCGGCAGTTACGTATCGCCCCTCGTGTTGTGAACAACTCGTCATCATCGAATGTCGTACAGGTACAGAGTGGATACCCCGGAAGGAAGAGATGGACAGATTGATGAGTCAATTTTCATCTCCATATCCTTACTCTGGTGGATGAGCGCGAGAACGTTGGCGCCTAGCTTTGTTCGGGCAAGGCAACCCCATCATTTAGGAGACAAGCTATGAGCAATGTCGAGGCGTTCGCCAACCAGAACGCGGACGGTGTGCTGAACCCGCTGCAGGTGACCTCCGCGGTGGGCCCCGTCCTCGCCACGCCCGCATACGCGGGTTACGCGGCCGGTGCTGGTGTCGTCTTCACCCTGGGCCTGATCTCCGACGCCGTGGAGGACCACCACGCCGACGAGGTGTCGCCGACGGGGCCGGTGCCCAGCTACGGCTCCGTGGACGAGCTCCTGGGAATGCGCGTGGCCAGCATCAACTGATTAGTTGACGCACGTGGCGCCACGGTTGAATCCGTGGCGCCACGTCCCCCAATTCTCTCGCAGACGGGAATGGTGTCGCGTGTCTATTTCGGCTTTCCTGGAAAAGCGATTCACCTCGTCGGACGCGCAGAGCTCCAGCGAGCAGGACAAGGCGCTGACGATGGTCGAGCAGTTGACCGGGCTCGGCGCTGCGGTGTCCTCTTTGGAGTACCTGGCTTCCTCGCGCGACTTCGATCGGGGTGAGCTGCTCAGCTGGGACACAGCCCGTACCCGGTATCGCTGGATGACGGGAAAGTCGGAGAAGGCGCTCGCGACGGTCTTCGACAAGCCAGGGATTCAAGCCCTGTTCGGGATGCGGGTGCTCGCCGCGGCCACGTTGATCAACCCGAACGCGACCGCGCAGAGCAAGACGGTTGCGGCGACCTACCTGGCGGGTACCAACTTCGCTGTGCACGCTCGCAGCCCTTACGGCTCGGACGGTTCCGAGACCGTGCTGACGATCTCGCTGACCACGCTGGCGCTGAGCCGGATGTTCGGCTCGGATCCACAGGCCAGGCGAGCCTGCCTGTGGTTCATCGCGGCGCAGTCCTGTCTGTCCTACGGGATCGCCGGCGCGGCCAAGCTGATCTCACCCGTGTGGCGGGACGGCACTGCCGTCCGGGACATCTTCCGCACCAGAATGTTCGGGCACCGGCTGGCCTTTTCCGTCCTGCGGGACCGGCCGAAGCTGGCTCGCGTTCTCGGACAGGTCACGATCGCGGGCGAGATGCTCTTCCCACTGGTGCTCGTGTCACCACGGCCGGTCGCACGCGCGCTGCTCGGTGTCGGTGCCGGGTTTCACGTCAGCAACGCGGTCTTCATGGGGCTCAACCGGTTCGTCTGGGCTTTCCTCGGTACCTATCCGGCCATCGTCTACTGCTCACGCTCACTCGGGCCAGGGAAGGACCGGTGACCGTGGCGACGGTGAAGGGGGCCACTGCCGAAGTGCCCTCGTCGCGACCAGGAAGACGTGATGCCCACGGCAATCCCGACTGGGTCGGTGCCATCGCCAGAAGGCATCTGGGGAAGATCGCCGGAGGCGTGTCACTTGGCCTTGTCGCCGCCGCGGCAGGGCTTGCCCAGCCCGCACTGATCGGCCAGCTGATCTCGGCTGTCGGGTCGAATTCCGATCTGGTCCTGCCCATCGTTCTGGTGCTCCTGTTGTTCGGCACCGAAGCGCTGTTCACGGCCGTTCAGGCCTACGCCATGGGCCGAACCGGGGAGCGCATCGTCTACGAGACCCGAACGGCGCTCATCGATCGCGTCCTCTTCGCCGACTTCGCCAGGTTCAGCGCACTTCGGCTCGGTGACATCGCCTCGCGAATCGTGGCCGACACCTCGATGCTGAAGGTCGCGCTTTCGCAGAGCGTCGCCACCATCATGGTGGACTCCGCGATGCTCGTCGGCGGCATCGTGCTCATGTATCTCATCGATCCGCTGCTGCTGGGGGTCACCGCCATCTGCATGGCGGTGTCGAGCGTGGTCTCGTTGCTGCTGGCGCGCAGGCTCCGTATCGCCGCGCAACGGGTTCGCGCGATCATGGGTGACTTCGGGGCGGATCTGCATCGCGCGATCGGGGCGCTCGGCACGGTCAAGGCGTGCAGGGCCGAATCCCTGGAGAGCAAGCGGATCGGTGGCCTCGCGCTGGCGGCCCGCCGATCCGGCATCCGGGTCAGCGCACTGGGTTCCCTGCTCTCCCCCGCGATGAGCCTCGGGCTGCAGGCTTCACTCGCCGCGGTCATCGTCACCGGCATGGGCAGGGTAGCCACCGGCTCGATGAACCCGGCCGACCTCACCGCGTTCATCATGTACTTGTTCTATCTTGTGTCCCCGTTGGTCACGCTGTTCATGGGCATCGGACAGTTCCAGCAGGGCAGAGGTGCGATCGGCCGGATCAACGAATTGGCCTCCCTCGACCAGGAGGAACAGGTTCGGCAGGACAGTGCCCTTGCCGACGCTGCCGCCTCGCCCGTGGACAACGGCGGCGTCGCGGGGGTGGAGTTCCAGCGAGTCCGTTTCGCCTACGAGCAGGAGCCCGCACTCCGGGACGTGTCCTTCTCCGTGCCGGCACGGGGACTGACCGCGATCGTCGGGCCGTCCGGCGCCGGCAAGACCACACTGTTCCAACTGCTGATGCGCTTCTACCCCTCGCAGGGAGGCCGGATCCTGCTCGGTGGGGAGAACATCGAAGCCATCCCGGTGCATGCTCTGCGCGGACTCGTGGGTTACGTCCAGCAGGAAAGCATCACCTTGCGGGGCACCATCGGCGAGAACCTCGTGTACGGAGAGGAACATGCCACCTCAGCCGAAATCGATCGCGCACTGGAACTGAGCGGGCTCGAGGAGTTCGTCGGCAGGTTGCCGAACGGACTGGACACACGGATCGGTGACAGCGGAGTCGGACTTTCCGGTGGCCAGCGGCAGCGTCTTGCGATCGCCAGAATGCTGATCCGCAGGCCGTCGGTGCTGCTGCTCGACGAGGCTACCTCAAACCTCGACTCGGATTCCGAACTGGCGCTGCGGCACAGCATTCGAAACATCGCGAGCGAGTGCTGCGTGATCAGTGTGGCGCACCGGATGTCCACCGTGGTCGACGCGGACAAGATCGTGGTCCTCGAGGACGGCCGAGTCCGGGAGACCGGCACCCACCGGCAACTGCTGCGGACGAGCCCGACCTATCAGCGGCTCACCTCGATCCAGTTCCACGCGGACCAGACGAACGACGTGTCGCTCACGGGAAGGGACTCCTTGCCCGCGGTACCGGGAGGTCACTGACGATCATGTCCACCACCAACTACGGCGAACCGGCCGGGCGCCTTGTCGGCGTCGGTGCCGGATGCCGGCACGTACGCGAACACGGCGCCCGGTCGGCCGCCCCCACGGTCGTACTGGAAAGCGGGCTGGCTTCGCCACTGCAGACCTGGGAATGGGTGCAACGGTCGCTGGGGGAGTCCGTCCAGACGATCGCCTACGAACGGGCAGGCTGCGGCTGGAGCACACCGGGAAGTGGGCCGCGCTCCGTGCCGCGACTGGCAGGTGAGCTTCGCGAGCTGCTCACCGCGCTCGGCGTCGAGGGGCCGGTCGTGCTGGTCGGGCACTCCTTCGGCGGGCTCATCACCAGGTGTTACGCGGAAACCTGGCCGGACGACGTCGCGGGTGTGGTGTTCGTCGACGCCCTGCATCCTGAGGAGCTGCGGCGGTCGGCGACTCAGCGGCGCGGTATGGCCTGGTTGGAACAGTCGCTGAAGCTCTCCGCCGCGCGGGCGCTGTTCGGCCTCGGCCGGAAACAGGCACGCGAGCAGTTCAGCGATCTGCCGGAGGAAGCCGCCGCTGCGGCACGCGCGCGGTTGCACGTGAGTGCGACCTGGCGGGCCGCGGCCGCGGAACTGGTGTCGTGGAAGACCGCCGATCCCCGGGCGTTGGTACGGGGCCGGTTCCCCAGCACTGTCGGTGTCGGCGTGGTGATCTCCGGGGAGTCCCTGCGCAACGACGTCGCACACCGCAAGCTCCAGGACGACCTGCTCACCCTGTCGAACGGCGCCTTCCCCGTGCTCGCACAGGAAGCAAGCCACTTCGGACTCGTGCTGCAACGGCGGTGGGCGGAGTTGGTGGCCGACACCGTCCGGAAGGTGATCAGCGAGTCGGCGGCCGGGTCGGCAGTGGCCGGTGGCACAGGCACGACGGAGGAGGTGCGATGACGAGCAAGACCGCTCGTGGCGCGCTGTACGGCTTGTTCGCGACCTGGTTCGGACTCACCGTGGTGGGCCAGAAGTTGTACCGGGACCAGAGCAGGCGCAGCCGGTGGGACAAGTTGTATCTCATCGTCCCGGACTGGCGGTTCTTCGCGCCGAATCCGGGTATCCACGATCATCACCTGTTGCTGCGCGACCAGCTGGCCGACGGCACGCTCACGGGATGGCGGGAGATCAGCTCCCTGGAGGAACGAACTCTGCTGCATTCGGTTTGGCATCCACACCGCCGCGCGGAGAAGACGGTGTTCGACACATCAGCCGAACTTCTGCGGTTCATCGGCCAGCACGGACAGCTCGACGGCAATGCCGATCCGACCGTCCAGTTGTCGGTGCCCTACCTGACGCTCCTCGCACATGTCACGACTCGTGAGCATCATCCCGAGGCCTTACGGACACAGTTCCTGATCGCCGTCTCCGGCGGATACGAGGAGGAGGACGAACCGACCATGGTGTTCCTCTCCGAGTTCCACGCGCTGGGCGGCAGATCCGTGCCGGACCGGATCACGGCGGCGTCGTCCTGATGCCCGCGGGACGGTCGGATGTCGTCGCCCCCGAGGTGGTGGTCGTCGGCGGTGGCGTCGCGGGCGCTACCGTCGCGGCGCTGCTCGCGCTGCGCGGACGGCAGGTCACCGTGTTCGAGCGTAGGCAACAGTCGCGACCTACCGGCGCGGCGGCGCTGCCCGCGGGCGTTCACCCCGTACTCACCGAACTCGGCCTTCGTGCGCGACTTCTCGCCTGCGGAGCGGTCCGGTCGAAGTTCGCCGAGCTGGACTGGGGCAACGGCACAGGTCCGTGGCGCAGCGCGCTCGCTGACTCCGGTCCGTTCGGGTACGGGTTCCACATCGGCTGCCGCGAGCTGACGGACCTTCTGCTTGTGCGCGCGACCGAACTCGGTGCGTCCGTCCGCAAAGGTCAGGCCGTTCTCGGTCCGGTCATGGAAGGTGACGTCGTCGTCGGCGTACGCCATCGGGACCACGACGGCAGGGAGGCGGTACGTGCGGCCGGGATGGTCGTCGACGCCAGTGGGTCTGGCAGAGTGGTGGCCGGTGTGTTCGCCGGACCGACTTCGGAGACCGGACAGCTGTACTCGATCGAGCGCGAACACGTCGTGGTGGACGTACTGCGGGAACCCGTTGATCCGCACACGTTCGTGACGGCGAGGGCGCCGGACGGCGATGCGTGGACGTGGGTGATCCCGCTCGGCGAAGGCATAGTCGAGCGGGGACGCCTTCGGCCGGCAGCGGAGAGGCCCGCCTCGGCCGATCGGGAACTCTGGTCCGGATACCGCTCGTCGGCATTGGCGGGGCAGGGTTGGCTGAGTGTGGGTGACGCCGCGGGCGCGGCCGATCCGCTGTTCCTCTCACCGGCGGCGCTGACCATGCTGTCGGCACATGCCGCGGCGGGGGCGGTCGAGTCCGAACTGGACTCCGCCGGGCCGACCGGGACGCTGCGCAACTACTCCGAGGCCTGTGACGACGTCCTCGGCCGGGTGCGTGAGTTCGCCGAATTCTGCCTCGACTCGCAACGCCAGTCCGAAAACGAGGACACTCTGGTACGAAATCTGACAGGACTGCTCAGCTCACGCGAATCGGGCGGAACACTCGCGCGTGTTCGCGGCGCCCTCGACGGCTCAAATCCACTGCTGGACGCGGACTGTCCCGAAGGTCCATTGGTGGCGTCCCTTGCGATGCCCGATCGAAGATCACTGCTGCCGCGATGAAGTTCTCAAACCGAGAATGGTTCACATGATGGATGCGATACGACACCACATCAGTAGCATTTTCAACGGTCAATAAATATTGATCGAAATGGAGGTAGCAGAATGAACGGTATCGAGCGAGCTGCCCAGGCGGCGGTTCCGGAAAACGGTGGCACACTCCGCCCGCTCGAGCGGGCCAACGGCACCGCGCCGGTGCTCGGCACGCCCGCGCTCGTGACGGCGGCAGGCGTGCTGTACGTGGCGGGAAACATGGTGACCGACCTCGTCGGCCAGGAAACGGCTTCGACCGGCAAGGTCCGGGGTCTTTCCGGAAAGTCCGGGGCCGAACTGCTCAACATTCGCGCCGCAGGCCTGCGCGAGTGACGCTCGGGTAGCTGAATTAACACAAAGGCGGAGCTCGTCAGGACCTTGCTCCTGACGAGCTCCGTCCATTTGGACACCGTGACCATTCCGTGTCATCATCGAGGCGTGGCCACAGTGTCTTATTCAGAACTCGGGTTATTCACCGCTGACGTGCTGCCACGTACTGGCCTCGTCGGCAGTCGGTCGCCACGGCCGCCCCTACTGTGGCAGAAACAGCATGCCACAGCGGGGGCCCTCTCCGGGCGGCCCCGTCTGCCGACTTGTGAACAACCCGCACAATTAATTCCAGTTGAAAAGGGGATCACAATGAATTCGAAGAACACCGGGACCCGAAAGCACACGGTCGAGTACCTGACCAGTATCGGGGCGCTCGTCGGCTTTGTCACCGGCATGCTCTTCGATCAGATACTCGTCGGTCTCGTCATCGGTATGGCACTGGGGGCGTTGATCGGCTTCATCATGCGGAAGCGAGGTGGCTGACCGGACTCAGGCGTGCCTCCGTCGAGTTGTCATCAGCCCGTACCTGTAGGCCAGCGCGGCCGCCTCGGTCCTGTTCGAGGCGTCGAGCTTGCGCAGGATACTCAGCACATGTGAGCCGACGGTCGCGCGGCTGATGAACAGCCGTCGGGCGATCTCGGAGTTGGAGCTGCCTTCGGCCAG
This sequence comes from Amycolatopsis marina, assembly GCF_900111885.1. Taxonomy (GTDB): domain Bacteria; phylum Actinomycetota; class Actinomycetes; order Mycobacteriales; family Pseudonocardiaceae; genus Amycolatopsis; species Amycolatopsis marina. The sequence continues at coordinate 78,253 of NZ_FOKG01000013.1, read as the reverse complement.
GCAGACGAGAACGTCGTGTTCCCGGTTGGTCAGCGCGTCGATACGGGACGACGACGGGGATGTGATCAGCTCCAGCAACTGCCGACGGTAGTGATTTAGCACTCTCGGTGAGACGAACAGCTCTCGTGCCGCGGCCGCGTGAATCGCCGACGCTGTCTGCCATGGTGAGTCGTCCTCCAGCACGATCGCGGAGGCCCGGTGCTCCAGCGCCCTGGCCACGTCCTCCTCGTCGTCGCAGACGGCGACGATCGGCTGCGGAAGATCCTTGGGTACCGAGTCACCACACAGCCGGTGCAGGGGTCTGGCACGCAACGAGGCCCGGGCGCGCAGCACCCACACGTCCGTCCCCGCGCTGTCGACGATCTCAGCCGCCTGCTCCACCGTGCTGCAGACTTTGCTGATCGAAATGTCGAACTTGGCGAGGTCAACAGCCTGCAGCCAGGAGAAGAACTGCTTGTATTCCGTCCCGGCTGGCCTTTCGTCGATCATTCCCATCGTTATCACGAAGTATCTCAGCTTTCCGTTGGCGCTACAGGACTTCGCCGCGAACGCCTACCCGAGACCAGGCACCTGCGCTTTTTCCAGATGTAACACGGGGATCATGGCCGCGCAGCCACTCACGGTGACTCACCTACTTTGGTTGTGGTCCAGCAGGCGTAGCCGCATTCGATGTCCGCTATCTGGTTGAGGCCCACAACGGCGAATGCCGTTGATTGACGGACGAGTCCTGAGCGTTGCCGGCTGTAGGTTCGTGGCTCGATCCTGCGGTACCGCAGCACCGGTACGCGGCGATGATCACCGCTAACAGGTCGGAGGAGTCATGCGGTTGCGTTCGGATTCACGACGCTGGAACAAGCTGCCGAAGGACGAGGTCGACCACGCGTTCCGTCGTGTCGAGCAGCTCACGGCCGTAGGAGCGACCATCAGTGCGCTGGAACTACTGTCCACATCGAAATCGCTCGACGACAACGGTCTGCTCGGATGGCCCATCTCCCGCACCAGAATGCTGTCGTTGAACCGTGGCGCCGGGCGGCATCTGGAGAGGGTGCTCAAATACCCGGAGATCGTCCGCGTCGTGCAGACGCGGGCAATCAGTGGGCTCGGACTGCTCGCCCCACGAGCAGGAAGACGAGTTCGCGGTACGGCGCTCGCCGGCATGACAAGCACCGCCGCCGCACTGAACCTGCGCAGCAACTACGGGCTGGACGGATCGGACCACTTCGCCTTCATCAACTTCGCCGTTTCCCTTCTGGAAAAGGCTTTTCCGCACGACAGGCGAGCACGTGAAGCCGCACTCGCGTTCATCGCGGCGCAGAGCTGTCTCTCCTACTTCACCTCCGGAGCGGTGAAGATGACCTCGCCGGTCTGGCGCAGCGGCGATGCGATCACGGGAATCTTCCGGACGCGGACCTACGGCGACAAGTTCTTCTACAAGATGACGAAGGACAACAAGATCGCCGCGCAGGGACTGGCGTGGATGGTCATGCTCGCCGAGGTGTTGTTCCCGCTGGTACTGGTCGCGCCGAAGCCGATCGCGCGGCTGATTCTGCTCAGTGGCATGGGGTTTCACGTCGGCAACGCGCGGTTCATGGGACTCAACCGCTTCTTCTGGTCCTTTGTGGCTACATACCCGGCGGTCGCCCACTTCTCCCGCGCGCTGGGCCGCGCCGACCGCGGCTCACGGAGCGCGGAACTGACTGGGGGTTCGACATCATGAGCCGCGGTCTGCGCTACCTCGGGATCTCGGCCACGGTAGGCGCCGCGGCCACCGCCGCGCTCGCCGCTGTCCGTTCTCGTGCTCCCGAGGACTGGCCCCCGGCTCCCGGCGATTTCGTGGAGGTTGGCGGGGAACGGATCCATCACCTCGTGGAGCGAGGCGGGCGCGGCCCCACCGTCGTGTTCGAGAGTGCCCTGTCGTGTCCATGTACCGAATGGGCGTGGGTGCTGCGCGCGCTGAAGGGCACGGCTTCGTGCCTGGCCTACGACCGTCCCGGGAACGGGTGGAGCAGCCAGCGCAACCCGCCGATCACCGCGGCGGAGGTCAACGACCTGACGGTCGCCCTGCTCAGGAAATTGGACATGTCAGGGCCGTACGTGCTGGTGGGGCACTCTGTCGGTGGGCTACTGGCGCGTACGTTCGCCGGGCGGCACGCCGACGAGCTGGCCGGAATCGTGCTCGTCGACTCCTCCCACCCCGATCAGCTGGAACGTTCTGCGTTGCAGCGGGAGGGGATGCCACTGGTGAAACAAGGAATATCCACGATGTACTGGCGGGCCCGCCTGCGGATCCTCGGCGACGACGACGGTTTTGGGGCGATCAGCGAGTTGCCGGGCGAACTGGTCGAGCCCAGCGGCCGGGTCATGCGAAGGCCCGAACCGTGGGCTGCCGCCCGCCGCGAGTTCGGCCTGTGGCACACCCGCTGGGCGGCTGAGGCCCACGCCGTGACGCCGGCCCCGACGTTGCCCGTCGGCGTGGTCACCGCGGGACAGCAGGCATCCATGGATCTGGCCCACGGCCGTATGCAGGCGGAACTGGCCGGGCTCACGCAGGTCGGCAGACACGAGGTGGTCCGTACCGCGGAGCACGATTCGCTGGTCATGCGGGAGGAACTGGCCACGCATGTGATCGACCTCGTGCGGTGGGCCCGCGAGTGTCACGCCGAGAGCCTTCGGAGTCGGCCATGAGAGCGCATCAGGAAAGGCAGGCAGGTGTGATGTCGGGATTCTCGGCGCGGAGGCCGACCTGGGGCACGGTCCGTAGATGGGGCCTCTACGGGGTGCTTGGGAGCTGGTTCGCCCTCACCCTGTGCCAGCAGGCCAATCGGCCGCATCCGCTGGGCAAGCGAATCGACCCGACCTCTATGGCGATTCCGAACTGGCGGTTCTTCGCCCCGACCCCGGCCAGGCACGACTTCAACGTGCTGTACCGGGACAAGCTCGCGAACGGGGAGCTCACGCCATGGCGCGAGCAGGAGATCTCCAAGGACCGCACCCTGATGCAGATGATCTGGCACCCGGCCCGCCGGATGGAGAAGGCACTGTTCGATGTCGCGTCGGAGTTGTTGCAGGCCAGTGAGAAGGTCAAGGAGGTCGAGCGCATTCAGCTCACCGTGTCCTATCTGGCCCTGCTGAACTTCGTGACGAACCAGGTGGAGCACCACCCCGATGGCGTGCGGGTGCAGTTCCTGATCGCGCAGTCCGCCGGACACGACGAGAGCATCGAACCGCGGATGCTGTTCCTCTCCGACTTTCACTCGCTCGACACCAGCCGGGAGCCGGAGGCGGAAGAGGAGGACCTGTGCACCACCAGCTGAGGCCGGAGGCCTATGGCGAGGCACTGTCCGAAGTGTACGACCGGATGTACCCTTCGTTCGACACGCCACAGACCGTGGACTTCATCGCGGCACTGCTCGAACCCGGTGCGCGCGTGGTCGAGTTCGGTGCGGGCACCGGCCGCGTCGCGATCCCACTCGCGGGCAAGGGCTTCTCGGTGCACGCCGTCGAGGTTTCCCAGCCGATGCTGGACAAGCTGCACGAGCGGGATCCCGAAGGCACGGTCAAGACCGTGCGGGCGGACTTCGCCGAGCACGTGATCGACGGCAACTTCGACCTCTGCTACGTGGTGTGCAACACCCTGTTCATGCTGCCCGATCCGGAGCAGCAGATCGAGGGGCTGCGCAGGGCGGGGGAGCACCTGACCGACGGCGGCACACTCCTGGTGGAGGTTTACGACCCCTCGTACTTCCATCAGCTGGTCAAGCCGGAGTTCCAGGTGCGCAACCTCGCGAGCGACCAGGTCATGCTCGACACGATCAGCGTTGATCCGGTCAGGCAGCTACTGGCGCAGGTGCACACCACGATCAAGGCGGGTTCGGTCTCCACGTTCACCGAGCTCAGCCGCTACGCGTGGCCGAGCGAACTGGACCTGATGGCCAGGGTTGCCGGTTTCGAGAAGATCGAACGCCATGGCGACTGGGAGCGCTCGCCGTTCGTTCCCGGATCGCACCGCCACATCACCCGCTATCGCAAGTCCTCCGCGGACCCGCGGCGTTGACCATCCACAAGGGAGGCGAGGTGTATGCGCGTCACGCTGGTGGCGATCGGCTCGAGAGGTGACGTTCAGCCGTTCCTCGCACTCGGCGCCGGGCTGCGGGAAAGAGGACACGACGTCCGGCTGGCGACGCACGCCGACTTCCGGGATCTGACCAGGGAGGCGGGCCTGGAGTACTTCCCGGTGCCCGGCAGCCCGAAGCACTACTTCGAGTCGCCGGAACTGATCAAGTCGTTACGCAGGAGCCCCTCGGCTCTCCGGCTCGCCCGGACCATGCCGAGGCAGACCGCTGAGGCCGCCGCCGCGGGAACGGCGCAGCTCGATGCCTGTGTGCGCCCCGCCTTCGCGAACGCGGATCTGGTGGTGAGCTCGGTGTTCAACCGCAACGCCTACCTCGCCGAACCACCAGACGTGCCGTGGGCGCTGGTCTCCTGGTATCCGAACACGCCGACGACGGCCTTTCCCGCGATGGGCGCGCCGAGACTTCCGCTCGGCGGCTGGTACAACAGGCTGAGCCACCACATCTCACAGGCGGCGGAGTGGCGGATGTGCAGGCCCATCGTCAACGCGTACCGGCAACGTCTCGGCAAAGCACCGCTCGGGCCGCGCACGCCGTTCTCCGCGCTCGAGCGGGACCGGCCCACGTTCTACCTGCAGAGTCCGGCCGTCCTGCCCGCACCGCCCGACTGGCCCGCGACCAACCACATGGCCGGGTACTGGTTCTGGGACCGGGAGTGGCAGGCGCCGCAGGAGCTGGTCGAGGTGGTGGAGAACGGGCCAGCACCCGTGGTCCTCTCGTTCGGTTCGCTGTGGCCCGCATACCCGGAGAACAGCCTCGAGCTGGTTGCCGATGCGGTACGTGCCGCGGGGCGCAGGCTTGTGGTGGTCGACGGACCCACCCAGGACGACCTGCCCGAAGGGGTACTGCGGTTGCACGACGTCGACTACACCTGGCTGTTTCCCCGTGCGGCCGCGGTGATCCACCACGGCGGCTTCGGGACCGGCGCGGCGGTGCTGCGGGCGGGGGTGCCGCAGGTGGTGGTTCCGATCTTCGTGGACCACCCGTTCTGGGCGGCCACCATGGCCGATCTCGGCGTGGCGCCGAAAGGTGTGCCCGGCGCACGGCTCAGCGCGCCGCGCCTGCGCAAGGCCGTGGCACAGGCACTCGGCGACGCACGGATGCGCGGGCGGGCCGCCGATGTCGGCCGCTGTGTGCGCAGCGACCGTGGCGTGGAGCGAGTTTGCGCGATCCTGGAGAACTGGGTCGCTCCGGACGGGCATGCCCACCGTGAAGAGGCGACTTGGGCACGCTGAGCCGCAACGAGCTCGGCAGGCGGCTGCAGGCGATCCGCGGGGTGATCTGGCAGGAGGCGCTCGCCGGGGACTGGTTCGCCGAACTGCTGCGTGACTACCCGGCTCGCCTGTCGACCGCACCGCGAGGCGAGTCCCGGCCGTCCGTGTCCCGGAGCCAACTCGGGGCGTGGATGGTGCGCGATCCCGACGTGGCCTGCCGGCTGCTGGCAGACGAGAGATTCGGCTTCCGCCGCGCCGACGGGGGCAAGGCCCACCTGCAGGTACTTCCGTTGCCGCGGGCGCATCTCGCCCAGGAACGCGCGGTCCAGCAGGCGATGGTGGACGCGGTTCGCCCGGTACTCGGACAGGCGGCGCTGCGGCGAAGTTCCGGTGCGGTGCGCCGTCGCGCGGAGCAACTGCTGGAGGGCGCAGACACACGTACGGAGTTCGATCTGCTGAACGCCTACGCCGCCCCGCTGGCCACTGCGGTACTCGCGGACGTACTGGGGTTGCAGGACGGGCAACGTGCCGTCCTGGCCGGGCATCAGCTCGGGCTCGGGCTGGTGCCGGACGCGATGGTCAGCCCGCAGACCCTGCCGGACGTGCTCGCACTGTCGTGGGCAACGCGAGAGGTGGAGGAGCTGCTCGCGGAGCACGGCGCGAGCGGGGACACGCTGGGCGGCATGATGGCGGCGAGTGTGCTCTTCCTGGCCACGGCGCCGACAGTCATCGCGCGCTCCGTGGCGCACCGGCTCAGCGTCGGTACGGACCATGGTCCGGTGGACGGGGCGCTGCTGCGCTGGCCCCCGCTGCGGCTGCTGACTCGGGTCGCGCACACCGATGTCGATGTCGAAGGGCACAGGGTGGCCACGGACGAGCAGGTCGTCGTGCCAGTGACCGCAACTGGCGCGCCGGACCGGTTACTGGCTCGCGAGCCGCAGTACGCGCTGATCCGTCCGCTCCTGTCGATGACCGTCGAATTCGCCGTTGACACCCTGCTGGGCCGTCATCCCGGGCTCGGACTTTCGGGTCCGCCGCGCAGGCGCGGCAGGTCACCGGTGACGGGAGCGCTGTCGGAGATGCGGGTGATGCGGCGATGAGCGAGGGGACACCGATGCGGGTGCTGTGCACCACCATCGCGCACAGCACGCACTTCCACTCGATGGTTCCGCTCGCCTGGGCGCTGCGCTGCGCTGGGCACGAGGTGCGGGTCGCGTCGCGGCCCGCGCTGACGGACACCATCACCGGCGCGGGACTCACCGCGGTCGAGGTCGGAAAGGACGACCGCCTGTCCGGCGGCCGAGTCGGCGCAGCCGCTCCGGCTGCGCCCGCAACCGGAGCTTCCCAGGTGGACTTCACCGCGTTGCGTGCGGGTGAGTGGGATCCGCACGACCTGCTCGGCTTCTACACGATGCTCGTCCCTTCGTTCTTCGCCGGGCTGAATGACGACGCGATGATCGACGATCTCGTGGAGGTCGCGCGCGACTGGCGTCCCGACCTCGTCATCTGGGAGCCGCTCACGTGGGCGGGCGCGATAGCGGCGAGGGTCAGCGGGGCGGCACACGCGCGGCTGCTCTGGTCAGCGGATGTTCTCGGCCTTGTCAGACAGCAGTTCCTCGCCGAACTGGCGCGGGTACCGGCTCCGGAGCGGGACGACCCGATGGCGGAATGGCTCACGTGGACACTCGATCGGCACGGGTGTGAGTTCGACGAGGAGGTCGTCGGCGGGCAGTTGACCATCGATCAGGAGCCCCCTGCTGTCCGGCTTCCGGTCCGCGGCCGATCACTGCCGATGCAGTACGTGCCCTACAACGGCCCGGCGGTGCTGCCGGACTGGCTGCGAAAATCCCCTTCGAGGCCACGGGTCTGCCTGACACTGGGCGTTTCCGCGCGCAATGGCCGCGGGCGGACGACGGTGTCCTTCGGGGACGTGTTGAGCGCTCTCGGGGATCTGCACGTCGAGGTCGTCGTGACGGCGAGCGGGCAGGAGAGGGGAGCACTCGGGGAGGTGCCGCGTAACGTCCGCGTCGTTGAATTCGTGCCACTGCACGCCGTGCTGCCCAGCTGTGCGGCGATCGTCCATCACGGTGGGGCAGGAACCTGGAGCACGGCGATCCGGGCGGGTGTGCCGCAGCTGATCATTCCGGAGATCTGGGACACGGGAATCAAGGCCGACCTGATCACGGAAGCGGGTGCGGGGCTGTGCCAGCCGAGACCGACCATGACCCCGCGGTCGGTCCGCGAACACCTGCTCCGGCTACTCGAGGAGCCGTCATTCGCCGAGGCAGCGGCGAGGTTGCGTGCGGAGATGCTGGCACAGCCCACCCCCGCCGAGCTTGTACCGCGGCTGGAACGTTTCGTGGCAGAGCAACGCCGCTGACGGAGCCTAGATCCAGCCTTCCTCCCACGCGCGCCGCGCTGCCCCGTAACGCGTGTCCGCGCCCAGCTTGCCCATGGCGGAGGACAGATAGTTGCGCACGGTGCCGTGTGCCAGGTGGGTCCGTTCGGCGATGGTCGTGATCGTGTCGCCGTTGAGACTGTGCCGCAACAGCTCCAGCTCGCGCTCGCTCAACGGGCAGGCGTTGGCCGTGAGCGCCGTCGCCGCCAGATCGGGGTCGACATAGCGCCCGCCCGCGTGCACGTCACGCAGGATCGCCGACAGTTTCGACGCCGGGGTGACCTTGGGAACGAACGCGCGGACCCCCAGTGTCAGCGCCCGCTTCAGCACGCCGTGCCGCGCGTGCCGGGTGACGATCACCACGGGCATGTCCAGCTCGCGCAGGATGACCTCGGCGGCGGCTAGCCCGTCCAGCACCCGCATCTCCAGGTCGAGCAGCACGATGTCTGGTTGGTGCAGACGCGCGAGTTCGATCGCCTCCTCGCCGTCACTGCCCTGCGCGACGACGCTGATGTCCTCCTCGAGATCGAGCAACGTCGCCAGCGCACCCCGGACGAGGTCCTCGTCGTCGACCAGCACCACTCGAATCATCTGCGCTCGCTCCCCGGCTCTCGTGCCCGTCCCGTCAACTCGAACCAGTCGTGGCCGGTCTGGGCCGCGGTCACCTCACCGCCGATTGTGCCGAACCGCTCGCGCAGGCCGAGTACCCCACTGCCGTCGCTCACGGTGTCCGGCACGTGTCGCACTCCGTCGTTACCCAGCCGGACGACCGAGGTTCCGCCGGACACCTCGATGCTCAGTACGCAGCGCGTCGCCCTGCTGTGCCGCAACACGTTGGTGGTTCCCTCGCGGACCAGCGCACCGAACGGTTGCTGCAGCGGCGGGGCGATGGCCGCGACCTCACCGCGCACCTCCACCTCGATTCCGGCCGCCTGCATGAGTTCGACGGCGTTCGCCACCTCGGTGCGCAGGCCGACCCTGCGGTAACTGTGCGCGACCTTGCGGGTGTCGGCAAGTGCCGCGCGGGCCAGTTCGGTGAGTTCGGCCGCGTGAATCCTTGCCGCCTGGTCGTCCTTGCCGATCAGCCGTTCCGTCAGCTGTCCCTTGAGGATGATCGCCTGCAGGGAGTGGCCCTGGATGTCGTGCAGGTCGGCGGAGAACCGCAGTCGTTCCCGCGCCGTCGCGAGCTCACCGGCCAGCGCGCGGGCGTGGTCGAGCTCCAGCACCAGGTCCCAGAAACGCACGGTCAACAGGTCGATCACGACGAAGACCGCCACCACGAGGACGCTAACGCCCACCGCGGGCAGAATCTCGACGCCGGGTATTCGTCGCCAGTGCAACGCCAGCGCGACGGTCGCCGCGGTCGCCAGTACGAGGCCGTACGCGAGCCGCGAGCGGACCGCCCGTGGTGCGCTGATGACACCGGCGCCCCCGACCACGGCGGGCAGCAGCGCCCACACCTCCGGCCAGGTCGTGTAGCGCGCCGCATGGGCTGCCAGCACCACGGCACACGCGGAGGTGAGGATCTGCTCGGTGGGCCTGCGCGCCTCGAACGCGACCGCGTTCGCGGTGTACCCGAGAAACCGGATCCGCTGCACCGCTGCCGCGGTCAACGCGGCGGCCAGCAGGATCGTGTTGACCACACCGAAGTCCGTGCGAAACAGGTCAATGGCGACCAGTCCCAGTCCGGTGAGGCCGCTGAACGACAGTGAGGCCCAGATGTAGCGGCGCAGCCAGCTCATTCCGCCGGGTTCGCGCACATCCTGCACATCGGACATGGGTACAGCATGCACGTCCGTCCCCTTCCTCGCTTTCGGAGCATCGCGGGAATGACATCTGTCATGCGGGTCCGGTGTGTCGCACACCGGTAGTGGTGATCCTCGGCCCTGGTAGGGCCCGTCCGGTGGTTCCTATCGTCGAGGTGTGCAGAATCCACTGATCGAGGTGAACGACCTCCGCTGCTCCTATGGCTCCTTCGAAGCCGTGCGCGGGGTGGACTTCGAGGTCAACGAAGGTGAGTTGTTCGCGCTGCTCGGGACGAACGGCGCGGGCAAGACGACGACCATGGAGACGATCGAGGGCCACCGCAGGCCGTCGTCCGGTGTGGTCCGCGTGCTCGGGCTGGATCCGTTCCGGCAACGGAAGCAGCTGCGCAGCCAAACGGGGATCATGTTGCAGGAGAGTGGTTTCGCCGGTGACCTCACCGTCGCCGAGACCGTCTCCCTGTGGCAGGCCATGAGTTCCCGTCGATCGGACACCGGTGCGGCGCTGGAACGGCTCGACCTGGCGCACCGCAGGGACGTCCGGGTGAAGCAGTTGTCCGGTGGCGAGCGCAGACGACTCGACCTGGTGCTGGCCACACTCGGCAGGCCGCGGGTGCTCTTCCTCGACGAGCCGACGACCGGGTTGGATCCCGAGTCGCGCAAGACAGCATGGGAGTTCATCCGCGAACTGCTGGCCGAGGGGGTCACCATGTTGCTGACCACGCATTACCTGGACGAAGCCGAGAGCCTGGCGCATCGGCTGGCGATCATGCATGAAGGTCGCATCGCGGTGTCGGGGAGCCTGGTCGACGTGCTCAGCCAGGAGCGTGCGCAGATCAGTTTCGACCTGCCGTCCGGTGCGAGCGAGCTGGATCTGCCCGAGTTCACCGGGGAACTGGACGCCGATCAGCTGGCGCGAGGACACGTGCACGTCCAGACCTCCAGCCTGGAGAGCGACCTGCGCGCCGTCGTGCAGTGGCAGAGCGCCCATCAGCTCCCGCTGCTGCGGTTTCGCGCGCAGCACGCCTCGCTGAACGACGTGTTCCACGGAGTGGTCGACAGCCATCGCGGTCAGGTGCTGCCCTTTCCGGGCGTACCCGCGGTCGGCGGGAACGGGAGTGTCCGATGAATCTGGTCGGTAGGCAACTCAGGGCGCTGTTCCTCGCCGAGGTGAAGCTCCTCGGCCGGAACTCGGCGGTGGCCGCCACTGCCACGATCTTCCCGATCGGCATGGCCGCCGCGCTGGTCTACTTCGGAAGGGAGAACCTCGGCGCGCTCGGCTGGGCATTCCCGGTGGCGATGCAACTGTTGCTGATGTTCGGCATGACCGTCTACATCACCACCACCCTCGCCCTGACCAGCAGGCGCGAGGATCTGTACCTGAAGCGACTGCGAAGTGGTGAAGTCGCGGACAGCACCGTTCTCGTCGGGGTCAGTTCGCCCGTGATCGTGCTCGGAGTGCTGCAGTGCCTGCTGATCGTCGTGATCGTGGGAGTCTTCGGTCCCGCGGTACCGGCGAATCCGCTGGTGCTGTTGCTGGCCATCCTGCTCGGCGTCGCGTTGAGCGCGACGTTCGGTTTCGCGACCACCGGTCTTGTCTCCAGCACTCAACAGGCCGACATGGCCGCGATGCCGTTCTTCCTTTTCCTGCTCGCCACGGGAGTCTGGGCGGGAACGAACGGGGCCGAGGGACCGGGTGTCGAACAGCTCGTCACACCCGGGGGCGCGTTGGTGGACCTCGCCCAGATCGCTTACGGCGACGCCGGTTCCTTCGCCGCGCAACTGGTCGACGCGCTGCCGGCGTTGGGCGTACTCGCCGTGTGGACCGCGATCGGCGCGGTCGCGGCTCGGCGCTTCTTCCGGTGGGAGAAGCGAATCTGATCGTTCATTCTGCGCAAGGCCCACCCCGCCACGCACATCGCGAGGCGGGGTGGGCACCTCCATGAACTTCAGAGAGCGACCTTGTTCCGCCCCGCCTTGACCAGGCCGATCGAGTGGGCGATCGCCGCTGCTTCCGTTCGGTTGGCCGCCGCCAGCTTGCGCAGGATCCGCAACACATGCGAGCCGACGGTCGCCCTGGTGATGTGCAGTTGCGCCGCGATCATCGGATTGGACATGCCGTGCGCTAGACAGACCAGCACGTCGTGTTCGCGCTCGGTAAGTGAGTCGAGCCGTTCCGAGGAAGGAGTGGAGAACAGATCCATGATGTCGCTGCGATAGTTGCTCAACGTGTGTGGCGACACGAAGAGATGGCGTGCCGACGCGGAATGAATCGCGGCCGCGAGATGCCACGGCGAGTCATCGGAACGGACGACGGAGGCCACACCGCGGGTGAGTACCCCGCTGATCTCCGAGGGCTCACCCGAACACACGGCGACCACCGGTTTGACCCGCGCTCTCTCCGCTTCGTCCGCATCGCCGAACAGCCGGTGCCAGTTGGCGCAGCCCGTCACCGCCGCCGAAGGCAGGATCCAGACGTCCGGACGAGTGGGTCCTGCAGCGCCGAGCATCGCTTCCTCGAACGTCGACGTCGTCCTGGTGAGTTCTATGTGGAATCTCCTGAGGTCGAGTGCGTGAATCCAGGAGAGTCTGCGTTCGTCGTCGTTCAGCTTGCCCGATTCTTCGACCAATCCGATATTTACCATTGATTCCCCAGAGTCCGTGCGGTCACGCAGCGTGGTGACGAGTAACTCATATCGCCCGATGCGACCAAAGCACGCTCAAGGTTAATCGCTAACCAGAATACGTCAAGTCGAGTGACGTAAGCCGCACATCCCTTCCCCTGAGTGATCATCATTGCCACTTTCGGGCTAGCTGCGCCGAGTTCAATACATGAGGAATTCAATGCGGTTGTTCTGCGGGAACGACTCGCCTCGGGTATGCTCGATGAGCGGTTTTGTGGTTCAGACCATTTCGCCGATGCGCGAGCTTGCATGTGTAAATTTTTCACTTCCGCAGCCCTGATTGTCCTTGTTTCGCGTATGGCCACCTTGACGGCATCGGCAATTCACCCCGGGATCTAGTCACGGAGGGTATTCACCAATGCGAAACGTAGCGGCTGTATCCACCAAATGACGGAGGTGAACGCCGCAGGTGCCCGTAGCCCGGTGGATGACGAGCGAATTCGGTTCAGCGAGGCTCGTTGCGATGTTCCTCCAGGGTGGGCATGGGAGAGCCGGGTGAGTGACAAGTGAGCGTGGATCAGGGGTACGCGCGCGAACTGGCCGAGATCTATGACGCGATCTACCTCGGGCGGGGGAAGGACTATCGCGCCGAGGTTCGCGTCGTGCTGGACCTCGCGCGCGACCGGCTCGACCGCACACCGAACTCACTGCTCGACGTCGCCTGCGGCACGGGAGCGCATCTGCGGCATTTCACCGCCGAGGTCAGTCACGTCGAGGGTCTTGAGCTCTCCCCTGACATGCGTCAGATCGCGGCGGAGCGGCTGCCGGAAACGACAGTTCACGGTGGCGACATGCGTGAGTTCGTCCTGCATGACCGGTTCGACGTACTCACGTGCATGTTCAGTTCCATCGGGTATCTCCGAGACCAACGGGAGCTTGACGCGACACTGCGCTGTTTCGCCGCACACCTCACCGGCGGGGGTGTCGTTGTCGTGGAACCGTGGTATTTTCCGGAGTCGTTCCTGTCCGGTTATGTCTCCAGCGATGTCGTCCGCGCGGGCGAGCAGACGATCGCGCGTATGTCCCACTCTGTGCTCGACGGGACGGCGACGCTGATGCGAATCCATTATGTCGTGGGCCATCCGGAGCAGGGGATCCGCCACTTCACCGGCGAGCATCGGATCACGCTTTTCGACCGGTCCCAGTACGAGCGGGCATTCGTCGCGGCCGGCCTGACGGTCGAGTACGTGCCAGGGGGTCCGTCCGGACGGGGGTTGTTCGTGGGAACAGCCGCATAAAGCGATGGCGGCCCTCGGTGTCACCGCTGAGTCGATCGGTACACACTGTCCAGCACGTAGTCCACATCGGACCGAATGAGGTGAGGTCCCATCGGCAGGCTCAGTACCTCTCGGGAGATCCGCTCGGTGACGGGAAAGTCTCCTGTCGTCCACCCGGCAGCCGCGTAGGCCTCGCTGAGATGCGGTGGAACGGGGTAGTGAACCTGGGTCTGTACCCCGTGTCCGGCCAGCGCCGCGCCGAGCGCGTCGCGATTCCGGCTCCGTACCGTGAAAAGATGCCAGGACGGGTCGGTCTGTGCCGCGGGCACGGGGAGGGTCAGTCCCGGGATTCCGGCGAGTCCGGCGAGGTAGCGCTGGGCGACCTGTCTGCGCCGGTTGTTCCAGTCGTCGAGCCGGGACAACTTCACTCTGAGGATCGCCGCCTGCAGTTCGTCCAGCCTTGAGTTGTGCCCCGCGATTTGGTGGCGGTACTTCTCCTTGCTGCCGTAGTTCCGCAGCAAACGCAGCCGCCGTGCGACGTCGGAATCACCGGTCACCACGGCTCCACCGTCGCCGAGTGCGCCCAGGTTCTTGCCAGGGTAGAAGCTGAAGGTGGTCACCGCCCGCGATTCCGAGCCAGCGGTTCTTCCCGCGCGGCGCGCTCCGTGTGCCTGGGCCGCATCCACCACGAGGGCGAGCCCGTTGCTGCGTGCGATCGACCCCAGTTCCGCCATGTCGGCGGGGTGGCCGTAGAGGTGCACCGGCAGTATCGCTGCCGTTCGTGGGCCGATCGCCGCGGTGACGGCGGCCGGGTCGAGGTTGCAGGTACGGTCCTCGGGCTCGGCCGGTACCGGCCGAGCGCCCGTCGCCGACACGGCCAGCCAGGTCGCGATGAAGGTGTGCGCGGGCACCACAACCTCATCGCCCGCGCCGATGCCCAGCGCACGCAGCGCGAGTTCGAGGGCAGACAGTCCACTCCCGACTGTCACACACTCCCGGTTGCCGCAGTAGTCGGCGAACTCACGCTCGAAGTTCTCGGTCTCGGAGCCGAGCAGGTACCTCCCGGAACGCAGAACCCGGCGCCAGGCGGCGTCGAGTTCCTCCGTGATCTCCTGATGGGCCGCGTGCAGATCGAGAAACGGCACCGTTCTGTCCGCGATGGTCACCGGGGAGCGCTCCGGACCGAGCTCAGTTGCCGCTTCTTCTGGCGCAGTGCCCGCACGTCGGCCAGAAAATCGGAGTAGTCGCGGTAGTAGTCCGACTCGTCGTAGTGGGACGACGCAAGCACCAGGCCGACGGCTCCGGGGGAGAAGTTGACCAGGTTGCGCCACACCATCGGACCGACGTACAGGGCCGTGGCCGGGTGGTCCAGTTCGACGGTGGCCGAGCTGAAACCGTCGTCCAACTCGACTTCGAAGTGGCCGTGTACAGCGATCAGCAGCTGTTCGAGATTTCGGTGGCCGTGCGCGCCGCGCACTGTGGAGACCGGAAGGTCGTACAGGTAGTAGACCCTCCTGATGTCGAACACCACGTCCTTGTCCGTCTCGACCACGGCGAGGCTGCCGCGCGGATCCACGTGTTCGGACAGCGAGATCGTGCGGCAGGGGTGAACCAGACCGACCCCTGTTGATCCGCCCGCCGGTTCGATCAACTGCGCCGTCATCGCCACCCCTCCACAATGGCCTGTCGGTAGGCCCTTACGTGGTCTTCGGCGAACCTAACGGGATGATCTCGGTGGTCGCGTCCGTATTCTGGTCGATTGTCCGGGCTGCGCGTCCATCAGTTCTATGAGGGCGGGGGTCAGGACTCCAGTTCCGCGGCCGCGAGCGGCCGGAGCTCCGGCCGCTTCGGCTGAAAGCCGTCGCCGGGGGAGCGTCCGACGAGACGGTTGCGGACCCGGCTGACGGCGACCGGGCGTACCTCGCGCCAGACCCAGCGCGCGTGCCCGAGCATTCCTGGCCGCGCGGGCTCGCCCGGCAGCGGTTCCAGCCACCCGCGATCGAAGGGCACGTCGAGCCTGCGCAGCAGATGCCCTGCGAGTCGCCGGTGACCGTGTTCGCTGAGGTGCAGCCGGTCGGGCCCGAAGTAGCGCAGGTCGCGCACGGACGGGTCGTCGGCGAGGTCGACCACGAGGGCGCCGTGCGTGGCAGCCGCGCTGTGGATGGCGGAGTTGAGCGCCGCGATGCGCGGCTGGAGGCCGCGGGTCATGCGCATTCGCTGAGACAGGTCGCTGAGGGTGAACACCAGCACGGTCGGTGCGACCGCGGTCAGCTTTGCCACGGCTTCCGCCACCCTGCCTGCCACGGCGTCAGGGTCGAAACCGCCGGTGAGGACGTCGTTTCCGCCGCCGAAGAGGGCGACGAGGTCCGGCCGGAACGTGGTGGCCGCGGGGAACTGCTCGCTGATGATCTGGTCAAGCCTGCGTCCGCGAACCGCGAGATTGGCGTACCGGAGATCGGGGTTGTCCGCCGCGAGCCTGGCCGCGACCAGGTCCGCCCAGCCTCGATACCGGCTGCCGTCGGGGTACGGGTCGTCAAGACCCTCCGCGCAGCTGTCGCCGACCACGACGAAACGCTCGTAGCTCATCAGGGCCTCTTCCGTCGCGTTCACCGGCAGTTCATTCGTCGGCCATTGTTCGGCAACCGCGCGTGGCCTGTCCAGCCGACTCTCCTTGCGCGTCAGTTGCGCGGATCGACCGCATGCGGTGGAAGCCGGGGAGCCAGCGCACGCAGTCCGACGGAGGCGACGACCGCCGCTGCCGCGACCACGGCCCACGGCAACCAGACGGCAACCGAGAACAGCGCCACCACCGCGGGCGCGACGATCTGGGCCGAGGCGAACGCGTACTGGTACGAAGCCAGGTAGCGTCCCCTGGACGCGCGGGGAGCCGCGGCTTCGGCGAGTGCGTTGGAACGCGGGCCGAAGACCAGGTTCGCCGCGGCCATCACCAGGGTCGTCGCCAGCAGGTATGCGGGCAGCCAGGACGGGGGCAGCGCGACGGCGGCGACACTGACGAGGCACCACACCGCGTACAGCGCCGAGCCGAGGGACATCGCCCCGGTGCGGGTCAGGCGCCGGGTGAGGCGCAGCGCGAGAGTGCTGCAGAAGCTGGTTACGGTGGTGAGTAGGGCGAGGATCGCGCCCGGCAGCCAGGACGGACCGCCGAGCTGGTCGAGCACGAAGACCGGCATACCGACCAGGAAGAAGTCGAGGGAGAGCCCGAACAGGCTGGAGACGACGATCAGAGCCAGATAGGGCCGGTTGCGAAGCAGGCCCGTGGGGCGTCGCCCGCTTGGCGCGGCAGGGCCCGGCCGGGGTGCCCGCACTCCAAGGCCGAGCAGTATCGCGGCGACGACCAGCGTGACGGCGTTCGCCCCGAGTGCGAGCTGGTATCCGGCTGGCCCCCAGCCGGTCAGCAGTGCCCCCGCCACGAGTGCGCCGAGGCCGAACGAGCCCGCCCGAACCATGGTCACCACCGCGAACGGGCGGTCCTTCAGCACTTCCGGGGACACGTCGGCGACCAGGACGAACAGCGAACAGTAGAAGAGCTGCAGTCCGCCCGCGATCAGCAGAGCCGCCGCGACGACCATGGGCACCCCGTCCGCCAGCAGGTAGCAGCAGGCACCCGCCGCCTGCACCAGTTGCGAGGTGATCACCACGGCGCGCGGCCCGACGAGGTCGACGAGCCTGCCCGCGAGTGGTGGTGCCAGCAGCCCCGCCAGTGTGCCGGTGGTGACCGCCGCCCCCGCGACACCGAGCGGCAGCTGCACCACGCGGGTGAGGTAGATCAGGGTGAGCGGGAGGAACAGACCGGAGCCGAAGTTGTCTATCCCCAGCGCCGTGAGGAGGGCCAGCCGGCTTCTCGTCACTCCGTCACGGTGCCAGGCGCGCCTGGTGCGTGAGTGCGACGTACCTGCGGGGATCCGCGGCCGAGAGGGCGTCGCAGAGTGCGGCGACGACCTCCGGATCGTCCACCCCGCATGAGGTGTCCCAGAAGCTCCAGAGTGCATCCGGGTCGGCACTGTCCAGCACGATCCTGCGGACCAGGGCGACGAGTGACTCCCGTTCCTCCCGTACGGCGGGGGACTCGGAGTCCGGCAGGAGCGGGCCGTCGAAGAAGCCCACGGCCTGCTGTGCCGCGCCCCTGTGCAGGGCGTCGCGTACCCGGAGGAAGTCGGCGTCGATGTCCGCGGCGAGGCGGTACGGGCGGGTCCGCACCACGTCGGAACCGAGCTGGGTGCGCAGCCGGTGGATCTCGGCGCGCACCGTCACCGGGTTGCCCGCGTCGCCGTAGAGCTGGAAGGCCAGGCGGTCGGCGGTGAGCCCGCCGGGATGCAGCGCCAGCAGGGTGAGGATTTCGGCGTGCCGCAGCGTCAGCGGGATCTCCCTGCCGTCCACTGTGGCCACCGGGTCGCTCCCGGAGAGGAAGGTCAGGTTCAGTCGGCGCGCCGGCGCCGCGCCGCGCGGCGTCGCGGAGCGCCGCAGCCGGAGCAGGAACCCCTCCCGCAGCGGTTCGAGTTCGCCGAGCCTGCCGTCGGGCAGCACCACCATGCCGCCGCTCGCGGGAATTTCCACGGTGGCGGGAAGTTGTTCGCAGGACTCGGTGGCGAGTACGCGGCCGGTCGCTGACAACAGCGCGCCCGGCTCGCCGCGCAGCGATTCCAGGTACCGCATGTTCGTCCGGCGCAGCCGTTCGTCGCGCACCGCGAGCTGGGCCCGCAGCTGTCCCTCCGCGAGACCGGCCGATGCGGTGACCAGCGCGAGCATCGCGGGATGCACGGTGCGCAGCGGGCCGCTGACGTCGATCGCGCCGAGCAGCGCGCCGGTCTCCGGGTCCCGCAACGGTGCCGCCGCGCAGGTCCAGGTGTGGTAAGTGCGCACCAGGTGCTCGGCGGAGTAGATCTGTACCGGTTCACCGGTCGCCAATGCCGTGCCCATGGCGTTGGTGCCGATCGCCTCCTCGGCCCACCGGGTGCCCTCGGCCAGCCCGACGCGGTCCGCCCGCACACAGACGCCGGTCGAGCCCTCCCGCCAGAGGATGTGTCCCCCGGCATCGGTGACGATCATGATGTGCTGGGCGTCGTCGGCGATGCTCACCAGCGTCTCGCGCAGCAGCGGGAGCACGGGGGCGAGCGGGTGGGCGGCGCGCACGTCGTCGAGCTCTCCTCGGCCGTACACCTGCGGCGGCAGCTTGCTGTCGGGGTCGACGCGCGCGGCCAGGGAACGGTCCCAGGACTCCGAGATCACCGGGCGCGGGGCGTGCGATGCCGGTTCGCCGGAGAGGACCTCGTCGTGGACGCGACGCAGCAGCCGCGCGTACGAGATCGGATCGCGCAGCATCTCGGCTGTCGGCCGCACCGCCATGTCAACGACAGTAGTGACGCCGCTCACGAGCCTGCAACGTGCGTGCAACGTTGCCCTCCTTACTGTCGCCGCCACCAGCAGGACTCGTGCAACGCAGCAGGAGGGCGGTACAGCTCATGGCCAGGTACGCGGCACCCAACACCGAAGGCAGCGTCGTCGACTACGCGCCTCGCTACGACCACTTCATCGGCGGCGAGTACGTGCCGCCCGCGAAGGGGCAGTACTTCGAGAACCCCACCCCGATCACCGGGCAGCCCTTCACCGAGATCGCCCGCGGTACGGCCGACGACGTCGAACGAGCCCTGGACGCCGCGGAGGGGGCGGCGCCCGCGTGGGGCCGGACGTCGGCCGACGAGCGGGCGAACGTCCTGCTCCGGATCGCCGACCGGATGGAGCAGAACCTCGAGCGGATCGCGGTCGCCGAGAGCTGGGAGAACGGCAAGCCGGTCCGGGAGACCCTTGCCGCCGACATCCCGCTCGCCATCGATCACTTCCGGTACTTCGCCGGTGCGCTGCGTGCCCAGGAGGGTGGCATCTCGCAGATCGACGCGAACACCGTGGCCTACCACTTCCAGGAGCCGCTCGGGGTGGTCGGCCAAATCATCCCGTGGAACTTTCCGCTGCTCATGGCCACCTGGAAGCTCGCACCCGCACTCGCGGCGGGCAACGCCATCGTGCTCAAGCCCGCGGAGCAGACCCCGGCCTCGATCCACGTCCTGCTCTCGCTGATCGGCGACCTGATCCCGCCCGGCGTGCTGAACGTCGTCAACGGCTTCGGCGTGGAGGCGGGCAAGCCGCTGGCCTCCAGCCCCCGGGTGCGCAAGGTCGCCTTCACCGGGGAGACCACCACCGGCAGGCTGATCCTGCAGTACGCCAGCGAGAACATCATCCCGGTCACGGTGGAGCTCGGCGGCAAGAGCCCGAACATCTTCTTCGACGACGTCGCGGCGGCCGACGACGCCTTCTACGACAAGGCACAGGAGGGCTTCACGCTGTTCGCGCTGAACCAGGGCGAGGTGTGCACCTGTCCGTCCAGAGCACTGGTGCAGTCCGGGATCTACGACCGGTTCCTCGGCGATGTCGTCGAGCGGACGAAGCGGATCAAGCAGGGCCATCCGCTGGACACCGAGACGCAGATCGGCGCGCAGGCCTCCAACGATCAGCTGGAGAAGATCCTGTCCTACATCGACATCGGCAGGCAGGAGGGCGCGAAGGTGCTCACCGGCGGCGAGCGGGTGGACCTCGGCGGCGAGCTCTCCGGTGGCTACTACGTGCAGCCGACGATCTTCGAGGGCGATAACAAGATGCGGATCTTCCAGGAGGAGATCTTCGGGCCCGTGGTGTCGGTGACCAGGTTCGACGACTACGACGACGCGCTGAAGATCGCCAACGACACCCTGTACGGGCTCGGCGCGGGTGTCTGGTCGCGCGACGGCAACGTCGCCTACCGCGCGGGCCGTGACATCCAGGCGGGCCGGGTGTGGGTGAACAACTACCACGCCTACCCCGCGCACGCGGCCTTCGGCGGTTACAAGGCCTCCGGCATCGGCAGGGAGAACCACAAGATGATGCTGGATCACTACCAGCAGACGAAGAACATGCTGGTCAGCTACTCCGACCAGGCGCTGGGCTTCTTCTGATCGGCGGCGCACTTCCGCCACGAGGTGTCGTAGTTGCGCACGCGCGGTATCGCACTTTCCCGGGAAAGTGCGATGGGGCAAGCCGGTGACCTGGACGTGCCCGCAAGCGGCCTCGCACTTTCCCGGGAAAGTGCGAGGAAGGGAAGGCGGACGTGATGAGGGCAAGGCGGGTCGACCTGACGGAGGCCGCGGCCGAGCTGCTGCGGCGGCTCGTAAAGCAGCACGGCCCGGTCATGTTCCACCAGTCCGGCGGTTGCTGTGATGGCAGCGCGCCGATGTGTTACCCGCACGGCGAGTTCCGCACGGGCGCGGCCGACGTGCACCTCGGTGATCTGGTGGTGCCCGGGATCGCCGATGTTCCGGTGTGGATGTCCGGTCCGCAGTTCGAGTACTGGCGGCACACGCACCTGACCATCGACGTGGTGTCCGGCAGGGGGAGCGGGTTCTCCCTGGAGGCGCCGGAGGGCGTGCGGTTCCTGATCCGTTCCCGCCTGCTCACCGACGCCGAGGTGGCCGATTTGGACGGCCCCACCGCCGGCTGAGTGCCCCAGACCGGGAATTCGTCGACGAATTCCCGGTCTGGGGACGGTGGTTACTGCCAGTCGACCTGTGGGGAGCGGTAGAAGTTGATGTCCTGCTGTTCCCAGCGCGGTCCCTGCGCGCCGAGCCGCTGCCGGAACGACTCCCAGTCGTGGCTCGCCTCAGTGGACCAGCCGAGCTCCGCGATCGCGGGCAGCCTCGGGAACGCCATGTACTCGATGTCGTCGAGTGTCCGCAGCGTCTCCGACCACAGTGGAGCTTCCACCCCGAGTACCCCGGATTCCGGCACGTCCTGGACGTGGCTGCCCGGGTTCCAGTCGTAGGCGTCCTGCACCTCGACGAAGCCCGCCCACTTCAGTCCGAGCCGGGTGTTCTCGTTGTACTTCATGTCCAGGTAGGCCTTGTTCGCCGGGGAGAGCACGATCTTGTTGCCCCTGGCGACCGCCTCCGCGACGTCGGCGTCCTGGCCGTCGGTGTCCCAGAACTGCCCAACGGCCGAGGTGGGCGGGTCCACCTGCATGATCTCGTCCCAGCCGTAGATGGTCTTGCCGTACTTGGCGACCATCGGCATGACCCGGTCCATGAACTTCTTGTAGTCCTCGTCCGTGGTGGCGTGCGCCTCGTCCCCGCCGATGTGCAGGTACGGGCCGGGGGTCATCTCGGCTAGCTCGCGGATGACGTCCTCGACGAAGGTGTACGTGATCTCCGAGTCGATGCACAGCGAGCTGTAGCCGACCTCGATGTCGGTGCGCGGTGGCACCGCGACCCCGTCACAGTTCAGTTCGGCATAGGCGTGCTGAGCGGCGTTGGTGTGCCCCGGCATGTCGATCTCCGGGATGATCGTGATGTGCCGGGACGCGGCGTAGGCGTTCAGGTCGGCGTACTCGGCCTTGGTCAGGAAGCCAGGGCCTTCGCCGTCGACGCCGGTGCCGGGGCCGCCGCTCTTCGTGGTGAGGTCCGGCCAGCTGTCGATCTGAATGCGCCAGCCCTGGTCGTCGGTCAGGTGCAGGTGCAGGTAGTTGATCTTGTACGCGGCGATGTGGTCGATGTAGGCCTTGATCTCGTCCGGCTCGTGGAAGTGGCGGGCGAGGTCCAGCATCGCGCCCCGGAACTCGAACCGCGGGTAGTCCACGATGCTGCCGCCCGGCACCTTCCAGATCCGCGGCTGCGGGGAGTCCGCGGCGATCTGCGCGGGCAGCAGCTGACGCAGGGTCTGCGCGCCGGAGAACAGGCCGTCGGCGGTGTTGGCCTTGATGGTCACGCCGCGTTTGGTCACGTCGAGCTGGTACCCCTGGTCGCCGACGCGAGGGTCGGTCTTGCCCAGTTGCAACGAGATACTCGGCAGGAAGGAGTGCTTCGCCGAGGTCACCGGAAGGGGGTATCCGGTGGCGGGGCGCAGGGTGCTCGCGAGGTACTTGCCGACCTGTTTGGCCTCCGCCGAGCCGGGCTGGGTGCGGATGTGGGTGAACGGACTGAGCCAGAAGTCGGCCCTGGGGTTGGACTTGGCCTCGACGGGTGCCGGGATCACGTCCGACAAGCTCTGCTGGCCGTGTGACGCCGTGGACGACGTCGGCGGGGTCGCCGCCGCGGTGCCCATCCCAGCCGACAGGCCGAGGGTGGAAAGACCCAGCGTCGCCGCGGCGAGCAGGCTGGTCACGGGTATGCGCTTACGCACAGAACACCTCCGATACGGGGTGAGGAGACCCGTAAAGGTATAGACCAATCTCGTTCCGGGGAAATCCGCCAATTGGAGTACTCGTCCGTCGAGGGGCGCCCGTACCCCACCCGCCCACTTTCCCGGGAAAGTGCCGCGCGCGGCTGCTCCGCCCCCAGCTCCGGGCTTAACGCGGGCGCACTTTCCCGGGAAAGTGCGAGTTTCGGAGGCCCACTTTCCCGGGAAAGTGCGCGTGTGCGGGCCGCGCGGACTCAGGCCGGTCCGCGCAACACCTCGCGGAGCGCGTCGAGCACCGCCGGGTCCTCGATGGTGGACGGCACCGGCTCGTCCCGGCCGTCGGCGATCCCGCGCATCGTCCTGCGCAGGATCTTGCCGGAGCGGGTCTTCGGCAGCGCGTCCACCACGGCGACGTCCCGGAACGCCGCGACCGGACCGATGTCCGCGCGCACCGCGGCGACCAGCTCGTCCCGAAGCACCTTCTCTTCAATGTCCACACCGGACTTAAGGACGACGAAACCACGCGGCAGCTGACCTTTGAGCTGATCGCGCACACCGATCACGGCGCACTCGGCCACCGCCGGATGGGCGGCGAGCACCGCCTCCATCGATCCGGTCGACAACCGGTGCCCCGCCACATTGATCACGTCGTCGGTACGGCCCATGACGAACAGGTAGCCGTCGGCGTCCCGATACCCGGAATCCCCGGTGAGGTAGTAGCCGGGGTAGCGCGACAGGTAGGCCTCCACATAGCGCTCGTCGTCGCCCCACAGCGTCGGCAGCGCCCCAGGTGGCAGCGGCAGCCGGATCGCGATCGCGCCCTCCTGCCCTGCCGGGAGTTCCTCGCCGCTCTGGTCCAGGATCCGCACGTCCCAGCCCGGCATCGGCACGGTCGACGAGCCCGGTTTGACCGGCAGCGGTTCGAGGCCACGCGGGTTGGCCGAGATCGGCCAACCTGTTTCCGTCTGCCACCAGTGGTCGATGACGGGCACGCCGAGGGTGTCGCGCGCCCAGTGGTAGGTCTCGGGATCCAGCCGTTCCCCCGCGAGGAACAGCGTGCCGAAGCGGGAAAGGTCGTACTTGGCGAGCTCGGCCGCGTCCGGGTCCACCTTCTTGACCGCCCTGAGCGCGGTGGGCGCGGTGAACAGCGCCTTCACCCCGTGCTCGGCGATGACCCGCCAGAACGCGCCCGCGTCCGGGGTGCCTACCGGCTTCCCCTCGTACAGCACGGTCGTCGCGCCCAGCAGCAACGGCGCGTAGACGATGTAGGAGTGACCGACGACCCAGCCGACGTCGGACGCCGTCCACCAGATGTCACCGGGCTGGATGCCGTAGACGTTGCGCAGGGACCACGTCAGCGCGACCGCGTGCCCACCGGTGTCGCGCACGACGCCCTTCGGCTTGCCCGTCGTGCCGGAGGTGTAGAGCACGTAGAGCGGGTCGGTCGCGGCCACCGTAACCGGGGCCACGGGCTCGGCATCGTGCATCAGCCCGGCCCAGTCCAGGTCACGTTCACCGAGGTCGGCCCGTGCGGCGTCGCGCTGCAGCACGACCACCCGGTCGGGCTGGTGCTCCGTCGTCGCCAGTGCCGCATCGATGATCGGCTTGTACTCCACCACCCTGGTGGGCTCGATTCCGCAGGACGCGGCCACGATCACCTTCGGCTCGGCGTCCTCGACCCTGGCCGCCAGCTCCTTCGGCGCGAAGCCGCCGAACACCACCGAGTGCACGGCTCCGATCCGGGCGCAGCCCAGCATCGCGATCACGGCCTCGGGCACCATCGGCAGGTAGATGATCACCCGGTCGCCCTTGGTGACTCCGAGCGAGGTCAGCGCACCGGCGAACCGGGCGACCTGGTCCAGTAGCTCCGCGTAGCTGAACCGCTTTTTCGCTCCGGTCACCGGTGAGTCGTAGATCAGCGCGGTCCGCCCGCCGTGCCCGGCCGCCACATGCCGGTCGAGCGCGTTGTACGACGTGTTCAGCTCCCCGTCCGGGAACCACCGGTAGAGCGGGGCGGCGCTGTCGTCCAGTGCCCGGGTCGGGGGCCGGGTCCAGTCGATCGCCTTCGCCGCCTCCAGCCAGAAACCCTCCGGATCCTCCAGGCTGTGGCGGAAGGTCTCGGCGTACGCACCCATCGGCTCTCCTCCTACGGCATCGAGCGGTCTGCTCGCCTCATCATGAACCGTGTGCGCTCGAGCCGCGAGGGTTGCGTAGACGTGTCCAACCTGACGGCCGGGCAACCCCGCCAGTAGGCCACGCGCCATACTGTGTGGCGGCGTGACCGTGTGACGCGGCACGCGTTCGATCGGATCGGCCGGACCGGCGACAGCGAGGGAGCGAGGGGTGGATTCATTCGCGAGCTCGTTGCTGGTGCTGGCCTATGAGCTCTTCGCCCCGGGTTTCTGCCCTGGGGACTGGGTGTGGGCGACCAGCACCGCCGGGGCGCTGATCGCTCTCTTCCCGGTACTCGGCGCGGTGACCGTCGCGATCATCCGCAAGGGCACCGGCAACCGCTACAACGCGGTGACGATCTCCGTGTTCGCCGGAATCGCCGTGCTCTTCGTGTTGCTGCTGCCACTACTCCTGATGAACGGCATCTCCGGGATCTACCGGGCGGCGTTCTCCGGTGATCCGACCGGGCTCGGCGGCAACGGCGACTCGCTGAAGACGGAGTTGTGCGGTTTCGTCGGAGTTCAGTCGGAGTACCTCGGCGGCGGGCAGAACGTCTACGAGGTGCTGTTCTACCCGTCGAACGACGCGCTCGCCTATGGCTACTACCTGGGTGCGCTGGTCGGTCTTCCGCTGCTGGCCCTGCTGTTCATCGCGCTGCAGGCGCGCTCCGCGTTCCGCCGCGGGCCCAGCTGGCCGGGCCGCTTCTTCTGGGGCTCCTTCGTCGCACTGTTCTTCCTCTCCGTGCCGGTCGAGGCCAATACGGCTGTGCACCTCTGGCTCGGCTTCCTGCCGATCACGGTGCTCGGCATCATCCCGGTCGCGCTGATCGGCCCACCGAGCTGGAGCGCAATCAAGCGCTCGGAGCAGCAGCCGGAGCGGCCACCGGAACGCCCCCAGCCGCCGCCCTACGTGCCACCGGAGCCCGAGCCCGCACCGCCGCCGCAGCCCCCGAAGCAGTACCCGCCGACCTCGGTGGCGCCCGCCGCGCTCGCGGCCGCCCCGGGCCCGGTGCCGTTGCCGCCCGGAGCGGGGCAGTCGGGCAGCAGCCGCTACCGCCGCGTCCGCAGGCTCGGCCACGGGGGCTTCGGCACCGTGTGGGAGGCCGTGGACAACCAGCTCGGCCGCACCGTGGCGCTGAAGATCGCGCACGCTCCCGACCGGGACACCGAGGAGCGCATGCAGCGCGAGGCGCGGGCGCTCGCGGCGCTGAACCACCCCAACTGTGTGCGGGTGTACGACCTGGTCGAGGAGCCGGACGGGCTCGCGCTCGTGATGGAGTACCTGCAGGGGCAGCCGCTGGCCACCGTCGTGGACTCCGCGGGCGCGCTGGACGACATCGCGGCAGGCAGGCTGTGGGCGACGATGGCCGGAGCGCTCTCCGCCGCCCACGACAAGGGCGTGCTGCACCGGGACGTCAAACCGTCCAACATCATCCTCGACCCGGCGGGGCTGGCGCACCTGATCGACTTCGGTATCGCCCGCAGCAAGGGCGACTCCACGATGACCGCCACCGGAATGATGATCGGCACCCCGGACTACGTCGCGCCGGAGACAGCGGCCGGGGCCGCGGCCAGCCCGGCCTCCGATGCCTGGCAGCTGGCCGCGACCGTCAGCTATGCCCTGTCCGGCACCCCGCCGAGGGGGACGCGGGAGACCCCGATGGCGGCACTCATGGCCGCCGCGCGGGCGGAACCGCCGTCCCGGCTCCCGCGCCGCAGCGTGCATGCCCGGCTGCTGATCGCGTCGCTCGATCCGGAACCGCGCAACCGGCCGACACTGAAGTCCGTGCAACACGAGATCGAGGGCTGGTTGTCCCGGTCCGGGACATCGGCCGACGGCCCGGTGACCCGGATCGTGCCCCGGATCCGCTAGTTGTCGTCACGCGGCACCAGGTCAGAACGGCGTCAGGGTCACGGTGAACCGGGACGGGCTGCCGTCCTGGACGTAGGAGGCGTACTCCGCCACGTCGTCGTAGGCGAAGCCGTACGCCCGCCCGTCCACTGTGTTGGCGTGCATGATTCTGGCGTAGTGATTGGTGACGGGATCACGGTAGAAGGAGCCCGCGTCGGTCGTCGGCTGGTCGGCATGGCTGTGCAGTGTCGACCTGTTGAGCCCGGCGGCGAGAATGGCTCCGACAGGGCCGGTGATTCCGTCGTTCGGCGAGGTGAGTGCGCCGTCGCAGAACAGGACGTCCCGGGTGCTGGGCCTGGCGAATGGTGCGGTTCGTTCGCCGCCGTCGCTGAGGAATGTGAACTGGTCGGCGGAATCCACCCTGCCCGTGAACAGTCCCCTGTTCGTCCGGATCCGCAGGTCGGTTCCGCGGTAGGTGTGCCAAACCTTGTCCACATAGGAACGGTAGTAGCCGCTGTCGAACCGGCCCGCGTCCAGCCCGTGACCCGGTGCGAGAACGCGCAGGTCGTCCACCACAAGTGACGAGAAGCCAGCCTGGGCCCGGATCTGGGAGAAGATCTTCTGCCTGCCGCCGGCAACCAGCGTTCCCGTCGTCTGGAAACGGGAACCGTCCAGCCTGATGGCGAGCGGAACGCTGAACTGGTCGACCATCGTCGTGTTGCAGTACATGCCGGGATTGAGATCGCCGACACCCGGCGCGACATAGGTGAACTCGACGCTGTCGTGCAACAGCCGGAAGTTCGGATCGGACTCGACCCAGCCCGCCGGGTACTGCAGTGCCGGATTGCCGTTGCCGTCGGCGACGACCCTGAACTTCAGTTCCCCACCAAGGGCGAAGTAGATCCGGCCGGACATGCTCGGCAGGCTCAGCATGGTCTCGCCCGAGCCGGCCAACGGGATCGCGTAGTCGGCGAAACCGTCGGAGCCGTTGTCCGACAACGACACCGGAACCAGTCGGCCGTCGGCGGTCACCCGAGACTGCGTCTTCGTCTCCAGATCGGAACCGACGATGTACATCCGGATGGAACCGTTGCCGAACTCGCCGGAGTTGTTCACCACGGTGAGCGGAAGGCCTGCCTGCGCGGATCTGCGTCCGGGGCTCGCCCACGCGGTGGCTGTGGGCGCTGCCAGCGCCACTGCTCCGAGACCGGCAAGGAACGCTCTGCGACCAACCATGGCAAAACCCTTCGTCGGTGAAGTGGTCTATACCACCGTCGTCGGCTTTCTCGATTCCGGCAATAGGCGTATCAGGTGACAAGCCTGTCGCGTTTTGTCAGCCTCGTTCGCCGAGAATTGTCAGTGGCGGTCTATTTCCACGACGGCAGCCACAGTTGCGACTGCCAGTGGTCGTTCGTGATCGAGTCCCCGTTGAGGATGGGCCACAACCAGACGAAGTTCGCGACGACCAGTCCTGTGTAGAGGGCTACCGCGAGCAGACCTGTCCCGCGTCTTTCGACTCCGGCTCGAGCCCTGCCCAGTATCTGGCCGAGCGCCAGTGTCAGGCCGAGTATCAGGAACGGCGCCATCGGGGTCGCGTAGAAGAAGTACATCTGCCGGTCCAGGTTGAGGAACCAGGGCAGCAGGCCGGCCAGGTAGGCGACGAGCACGGCCGCGTAGCGCCAGTCCGCGCGGAACACCGAGCGCCACAGACCCCAGCCGATCATCGGCAACGAGAGCCACCACAACGCGGGTGTGCCAATCAGCATCGTGGCCCGCACACACTCCGACTGGCCGCAGCCTGCCGCGTTGTCACCGTTCTCGAAGTAGTAGAGCATCGGCCGCAGGCCCATCGGCCACGTCCACGGCTTCGACTCCCACGGATGCGGATCGTCCTTCGGTGTGGACAGCGACTCGTGGAAGTCGAGCACGTTGAACGTGTAGCTCAGCAGCGAGCGCAGTGCGTTGGGCACGAAGCCGAACGGGCCCGCGGCCACGTTCTCCATCTCGACGTAGTTGCGATCGGTCGCCGTCTCGCTGGCGAACCAGGCCCACCAGGTGCTCAGGTAGGCCAGCACGGCGATCACGCCGAGATTCCACATCGCGGGGCCGAGATCGCGCCGCAGCGCCCCGAGCCAGGGCTTGCGAACTCCGGCCGCGCGCCGGGCGGCGATGTCGAAGGCCACGCACAGCAGACCGAACGCGACGATGTAGTACGCGCCCGACCACTTGACGCCGGTGGCGAGACCGAGCAGCACTCCCGCGCCGAACCGCCACCAGCGGAAGCCGAGCCGGGGACCGTAGGGGCTCTCGTCGACCCAGCCCTCACGTACGGCGACGGCCAGTCGTTCCCGCACCTGCTCGCGGTCCATCAGCAGGCAGCCGAACGCGGCGAGCACGAAGACCGTGATGAAGATGTCCAGCATCCCCATGCGGGACTGCAGGTGCAGCACACCGTCGCAGATGACGAGGATCCCCGCGACGCCGCCGAGCAGCGTCGACCGGGTCAAGCGTCTTGCGATCCTGATGGTGAGCAGGATTATCAGGGTGCCGACGATCGCCGCGCTGAAGCGCCAGCCCCAGCCGTTGTAGCCGAACAGCCACTCGCCGACGGCGATGAGCTGCTTGGCCACCGGGGGATGGACCACGAGTTCGTAGCCCGCGTTGTCCTCGTACCCGCCGTTGCGCAGCATCTGCCAGGCCTGCGGGACGTAGTGCTTCTCGTCGAAGACCGGCGCGCCCTTGTCGGTCGGGAAGCCGAGGTTCTGCAGTCGCACGATGCCGCCGATGGCGGTGAGTACGAGCGTGACGATCAGGGCGCGGGCCCGATCGCCTGGCATGGGCCTGCCCAGTAGGGTCGCCTCGCGATCGCTCGGTGGTCGCGTCGACGGCTCCGGATCCGGACGTGCCCCGTCCCCGGACGTGCGGGTCAGCAGCGCGGTCACGAGGAGAGATCGTAGGCCCCGCCGTGTGAGATCGTCGTCCGTGCCTCGGTACCGCGATCGCGCGCTAGCCTGGATCGGTACCGAGAACAACGCGAGGAGTGCGAATGAGCAGCAGGCCACCGGCCGGTGGGCTGGTGCTGGCCGCCACCCCGCTCGGTGATATGGGGGACGCGTCCGCGCGGCTCGTCCAGGCGCTGGGCTCGGCGGACGTCATCGCCGCCGAGGACACGCGGCGCCTGCGGTCGCTGACCACGGCACTCGGTGTCACCCCGGCAGGCCGGGTGGTGAGCTTCTACGAGGACGTCGAGGTGGCCCGCCTGCCGAAGCTGCTGGGTGCGCTGCGGGACGGCGAGACGGTGCTGCTGGTGACCGACGCCGGCATGCCGAGCGTCTCCGACCCCGGCTATCGGCTGGTGGCGGCGTGCGTCGAGGAGGACCTGCCGGTCACCTGCCTGCCCGGCCCTTCCGCGGTCACCACCGCGCTCGCGCTGTCCGGGCTCCCTTCGGACCGCTTCTGCTTCGAGGGCTTCGCCCCGCGCAAGAGTGGGGAGAGGGCGCGCTGGTTCGCCGGACTGGCGGGCGAGGAGCGCACCACCGTGTTCTTCGAGTCACCGCACCGGCTCGCCGTGACGCTCGCCGATGCCGCGAAGGCCCTCGGCGGGGACCGCAGGGCCGCGGTGTGCCGGGAGCTGACCAAGACCTACGAGGAGGTCCGCAGGGGCGGGCTCGCGGAGCTCGCGGACTGGGCGGCCGACGGTGTCCGCGGGGAGATCACCGTGGTGCTGGCGGGCGCCGAGCCGCGCGAGGTGAGCATGGCGGACCTGGTCACCGAGGTGCGCGACCGTGTGGCGGCGGGCGAACGGATGAAGTCCGCGGCCGCCGAGGTGGCCACGGCCGCAGGCGTCTCCAAGAAGGAGCTCTACGACGCGGTCCTCCAGTCCCGCCCCTGACCCGACTTTGCACTTCCGGGGCCCGAGTTGGCAGTTCCGACGGTCGAATTTGCAGTTCCTGCGGGCTCCCTTCGAAGTCAGCGCAGCAGGGCGGCGACTGCCTCCCGCGCCTTGTCTGCGTCGGGCTGCCCGCCGGTGATGACGTCGGTGTAGATGAACGACTCGGCGATCCGGACCACCAGGTAGGCGAGGTCCGGCACGGGCAACGGCGGTGTCAGGTTGCCGAGGTGCACCTGCTCACGGATCACCTCGGCCAGCTTCGTGATCGTGCGCTGCTGGACGCCGCCTGCCTTCGTGGTCAGGACCCGCAGCGCCCGTTCCGGCTCCGCGCGGAGGAAGCCGCGGAACGCCTCGTCGGCGTTCACCGTCGCGGCGAACTCCCCGACGGTGGCGGCGACCAGATCGGCGCCCGTCTCGGCGCGCGCACGGTAGCGGCGGTCGAAGACGGGCTCGGCCAATGACCAGAGGATCTCGCCGAGCAGCTGGTCCCGGTTGCCCACCCAACGGAAGAGCGTGGCGCGGCTGACCCCCACCTCGGCGGCGAGGTCGCGCATGTCGATGCGCCTGCCCGCGAGGAACCAGTCTCGGGCAACCGCGTGGGCGCGGGCGGCATCGGGACGGGATGGTGCCACCGATGAAACATATCACTTGTATGTCTCATCGCTGATTGAGACATATGTAGGATCGTCTCATTCGAGCGAGAAGGGTGTGGTCATTTCATGCGTGCTGTGCAGGTCACCGAGTTCGGCGGGCCCGAGGTGCTGCGGCAGGTCGAACTGCCGGACCCGGAGCCGGGCGAGGGGCAGGTCCTCGTCGACGTCACCCATGCCGGAGTGAACTACGCCGACACCCACCAGGCGGAGAACACCTACCTCGCGCCGAGCGAGCTGCCGCTGGTGCCCGGCGGTGAGGTCGCCGGAAGGACCGGCGACGGCAGGCGGGTCGTGTCCCTGATCGACGGCGGCGGTTACGCGCAGCGCGCGGTGGCGGATCCGGCGCGGACATACGACATTCCCGACGGCGTTGACGAGCTGACCGCCCTGTCCTTCATCGTGCAGGGCACGACCGCCTGGATGCTGCTGCGCCGCAACGCACACCTGCGTGCGGGTGAGTCGGTGGTCGTGCACGCGGCAGCGGGCGGTGTCGGCACGATCGCGGTGCAGCTCGCCAAGGCCTGGGGCGCGGGCAGGGTCATCGCCACGGCGAGCAGCCAGGAGAAGCGCGACCTCGCGCGGAGCCTCGGCGCGGACGAGGCCGTGGACTCGCGCGCGGAGAACATGACCGCGGCCCTGCGTGCGGCCAACGGCGGTGAGCGCGTCGACATCGTCCTGGACATGACCGGTGGCAGGGTCACCGACGAAAGCCTTGCGGCACTCGCCCCGTTCGGCAGGCTCGCGTTCTTCGGAATGGCCAGCAGGGAGCAGCCGAAGCCCGTCGTACTGCCCACCCTGCTCAAGCACTCCACCACCGTGTCCGGGATGTGGCTGCCGCACGCCTTCACCCTGCCGGGCAACGTCTTCGGGGAGGCCATGTCCGAACTGTTCGAGCTGGCCCTCGCCGGTGACGTGCGGGCGATCTCGGGCGGGGTGTTCGGGTTGTCCGAGGCGCGTGCGGCGCACGAGGCGCTGAGGTCCCGCGGCACCACCGGAAAGCTGGTCCTCGACACCAGCAAGTGACGGGCGTGGGGTGGTGGTTGGGTTAGGGGCGAGGTGGTGTCCGCAGCAGTTCTTCGAGCGGAGCCGCCTTGTGCAGGCATTCCTGCCACTCCGCGGCCGGGTCGGACTCGGCGGTGATGCCACCACCGACCCCGAGGAAGACCCTGCCGTCGTGCAGTTCGAACGTCCGGATGGCGACATTGAACTCGAGCCCCGCAATCGGCGAGACCATGCCGACCGCACCGGTGTAGACACCGCGCGCGACCGGTTCCAGCTCGGCGATAAGGTCCAGTGCGCGCAGCTTCGGCGCGCCGGTGACCGAGCCCGGCGGAAACGTGGCGTGGAGCAGGTCGGCGTCGTCGTTGCCGACTGCCAGTGTGCCTTCCACTGTGGACTCTAGATGCCACACGCCGGGTGCGGGGGTGACGGTGAGCAGGTCGGGCACGTGCACGCTCCCGGTCTCGCACACGCGGCCGAGATCGTTGCGCACCAGGTCGGTGATCATCACGTTCTCCGCGACGTCCTTCGTGGACTCGCGCAGGCGGGCGGCCAGCAGGTCGTCGCCGGGGCCACGACGTGGCAGGGTTCCCTTGATCGGCGTCGAGCGGACGGTCCGGCCGGAGCGGGCGAGGAACAGTTCGGGCGACAGCGAGGCGACGGCGCCCCACTCGCCCGACAGGTAGGCCGCGCGCCGGGGCCGCATCCGCCGGACACCCTCGGCGAACAACTCGGCAGGGCAGCCGTCGAAGGTGCTCTCGAACCGGCTGCAGATGTTCGCCTGGAACAGCTCACCCGCCTCAATGGCCCGCACACAGGAGCGGACCGCGTCCTCGTGCAGCGTTGAGTCCGGCCGAGCCAGTCGTGCCGGTGTCCAGCCGGTCGGGACGGGAACCGGCCCGGCCAGTAGCTCCTCCAGTTCGTCGGCGAGGTCGGTGGGCTCCGGCTCGTCCGCCGGTACCAGAGCCTCGAACCACCATTGCGCTCGTGCGTCGAGCCGTAGCACGTGATCGGCCCAGCCACCGATGGCGGCGGGCAGCGGCGCGCTTCGGCCCTCCGGGTCGCTGAGCTGGTAGGAGAGGTAGCCGAACCAGCCGCCGCCGACCGCACCGTCGGTGGAGCCCGGCTCCACGGTGACCTTCCGGGCCACAGCGGCGAAGGCGTGTCCGGCGTTGTCGAGCGGTGAGGTCGCGAGGCTGGGTACGAGAACCGCACGGGAGGCGAACCACTCGCCGGACAGTGCGGCGGGCGCGGGCAGGCCACGGGCACGAGCGCGCGCCTCGAGCAGGAGCAGCGCCCGTTCCGGGGAGACCTCCGAGCGCAGGACCCTGCGCACCAACCGCATGTCCACATTGTCGCCTTACCGCCTTGGCGACCTTCGGCCCGTACGGTCGAAGCGTGGATCAATGGATCGCGGGCGGATCCAGGACCTCTCCCTCAAGCACCACGGCGTCACGTTCGGCCGCGCGGGCGAGTAGTTCGTCGCCGAGTTCGGCGAAGTTCCGCCCGAGCAAGCGCAAGGGGTCCGGGGGCAATTCGCCGCCATCCTGTTGCGCCATGATCTCGACCACCACCGTGCCGAGGTTGGAGTTCACCCTGCGCAGGCGAGCGAGGAGTTCCCTGTCGCGTTCGATCACTGCGGTCCGTCCTGGTGTTCGCGGTGGACGTCCTCGCAGGCGTGGCAGTCGTAGATGTGCGGTGAAGGCCGGTTGGCTTCCTCCGAATGCTCAAAGCCGCACAGCAGTGTCATCATCGCATTGTCTGCTGGTGGGACGGCCATTGGGATGCGATGTCGCAGACCGCCGATAATCGGGCGGTCGACCAGGGCCGGGTCGACCGCCCGAGCAGCTCGTCGGCGCACTCTGTCTGTCCAGAACATTCACCGCTCCGTTCGTTGGTCTTGGACATGTCGCAGCGTGCCGCCGTATGGAAGGCTGGAGGGACAGCGAAGGGACAATCGCGAGCGGAGTGACAATGACTGAGCAGGTCGGCGTCGGGGACCGGTTGCGCCAACTTCGCAAACTGCGTGGACTCACACAGCACCAGCTTGCTTTTCGCGCGCACTTCTCGTTGTCACTCGTGAAAAAGGTCGAGCAGGGTGCCGTTCCGCCGAGCGCGGCCTTCGTCGCCGGAGCCGCGCGGGCGCTCGGACTGCGCCCGTCGCACCTCTATGGCACCGACGAGCGGGAGATCGTGGAACAGCCCGCAGGCGAACTCGCCAACCTCGGCGCGCTGCGTACGGCGCTCGATGCCTACGACGATCCCGCCCCTGAGGGACCGGCGCTGCGGCTGGAGCCGGTCCTCGGCCGCCTCGCCGCCGCTGCCCACCATGTGTACGGACTTCGGTACGCGACGGCCGCGCACGAACTGCCCGACCTGCTCCACCAGTTGTATGTGCTGGCCGAGCAGCCCGGACATTCCGGCGAACGGGCGCGAGCGGCACTACACGATGCGTACCGAATGACGGCCACCGTGGCCGGACGCTTCCGGCAGGCGGACCTCGCCGCCGTCGCGTCCGAGCGGCACATCCGGCTCGCGCCGGAGACGGGCGACCCGCTGCGCATTGCGATCAGTGCCTATCACCGCTCCAGTGGGCACCTGCAGCACGGCGAGTACGCCTCCGGGCTCGGTGTCATCAGTCGCGCTCGGGAGCATGTCGGCACGCGGCGGGCGGGGCGCGCACTGACCGTGCAACTGAACTTGCGTGCCGCCGTGCTGGCAGCCAGGGCAGGCGACCGGCAGCAGGCCGACGGCTTTCTCGACGAGGCGAGGGCGCTGGCCGAGCAGTTTCGGCCACCCGAGACTCCGTACTACAACATCGATGCCAGCGCGACGAACATCGCGGTGCACTGGTGCGCGGTCCCCGTGGAGTACTACGACGGCACCGAAGCAGTGGGCCGCGCCGCGCGGGTACACGTTGTCGATCCACGTCGACCGGAGCGAGTCGGTCACCACCACATCGACATGGCCAGGGCATGGGCCCTGCACGGCGACCGAACGGAGGCTCTGGCGCAACTGAATGCCGCCCGTCGAGTCGCCCCGCACAACACCCGCCACCATCCGGCCGTGCGGGAGACGGTTCGCGCCTTGGCGAGCGCTGAGCGAGGCACGACCGACTCGCTCGCCCGATTCGCCCGGTGGGCCGGAATTCGGGTCTGATGCCGCGATCTCGCCAACCGGCGAGCCACGTGCGCACTGGGTAGCGTCGCGACCATGTCCGTTCGGCTCGTACCAGAAGTGACCACGCAGATCGCCACGGTGACCGGGGCTGGTTCGGTCAACCGCACCGACGAACGGTTCGGCATTCTCGCGACCGACCTCGGCATCCTCTGGGACGGCGGGGACGGCAGGGTGTTCGTGCTCTTTGGCGACACCTACGGCCGTGGCTGGGGCGGGAACGGCGCCGGCCCGCCGGACGCCGACTGGCGGTGCAACGTGCTGGCCTTCTCCAGCAACCGCGATCTGGACCGG
Organism: Amycolatopsis marina; assembly: GCF_900111885.1. GTDB lineage: Bacteria > Actinomycetota > Actinomycetes > Mycobacteriales > Pseudonocardiaceae > Amycolatopsis > Amycolatopsis marina. The sequence continues at coordinate 42,593 of NZ_FOKG01000013.1, read as the reverse complement.
GGGCTGCTGCTCGACGACGTGGTGGCCCGTCCGGACGGGGGAGCCACCCAGGTCATCGCCTCGGGCAGCGGCCGGGAGGCCACGATCATCCCGAACAGTGGCATCGCCGTCGACGGGAACCAGTTCGTGCACTACATGTCCGTGCGCGAGTGGGGCCGCCCGGGAACCTGGCGCACCAACTACTCGGGCGTGGCCGTCTCCACCGACGGCGGGGTCACCTGGGCCAAACCGCGTGCCGCGCGCTGGTCCAACAAGTGGGGCAGGAACAGCCGGTTCCAGATCGGCGCCTTCGCCCGTTCCGGCGAGCACGTCTACCTGTTCGGCACGACGCAAGGACGGTTCGGACCCGGGTACCTCGCCAGGGTCCACACAGCGGACATTCTTCGGTCATCGGCCTACGAGTACTGGACCGGCCGGGAATGGGCCGGTCACGAGTCATCGGCGGTACCGGTGCTGGACGGTCCGGTGGGGGAGCTCTCCGTGGCGTACAACGTCCACTTCGGATGCTGGCTGGCGATGCATCTGGACGAGGACCGGGCCGCGATCGTGCTGCGCGCAGCTGAGGAACTCACCGGGCCGTGGTCTCCGGGCGAGGTGGTGGTGTCCGGCCGGGACCATCCCGCGCTCTACGGCGGCTACCTGCATCCCTGGGCCCTCGACGGGCCGGATATCTACTTCCTGCTCTCCCAGTGGGAGCCGTACAACGTCTTTCTCATGCGCAGCAGGCTGATCCAGGGAGACTAGAGAAGCACGTCGGTCAGCGTGAAGGGATAGACGAGCGCGTCCCGGCCGTGCTCGTGCTGGTGCAGCCCGAGTCGGGCATGGAACCAGCCGGGTCTGCCGGGAATCCCGTTGTGCCGGGCCAGCCAGAGCACCACCTCGGAGTCGGCCCACTTGTCCGGGTGAAACGCGTGCGACCACTGCTCGAAGTCGGCGTAGACAAGTACGCGGCGGATGCCCGTGGCCTGGCGGACCGTCTTGATCCAACTGCGGATGAATCGATCGTCCACTCCCTCCACCCGGACGTCCAGCGCCGGTGCGAGGGAGCCGGGGGCGAATGCACCGAGCGGTTTCGCGATCCGGACGAAGTGCTCGGCCTGATCCGGCGCTCCACCGGGACGGGCGAAATGCCGGCCACCCGTATGCAATCCGGCCTGCTGAGCGCCCCCCAGGTTCCGTGCAGCGGCTGGATCGCTCCAGTTGGCACTCTCGGTGATCGTGATACTGGCGAAGTTGACACCGTCGGCGCGAACGGCGTGCCAGTCGTCCACCACCTCGTGGTGGGTCAGATTTATCCCGCGCGCCGGGTCCTGCATGGTCATTGTTGTGAGGCTATCCCTGTTGACGCGTCGAGGCGGGACAAACGCGCCAACAGGGATAATCGGTATCCGACTGTTCAGGCGTTCTCGCGCTGGAACGTTCTGGCGCCCCACAGCACCGCGAGCACGGTCATCACCAGAAGCAGTAGCCCTCCGGTGAACAAGGTGTCCATGCTGATGTCGCCCCGGAACACGGCTCGCTCGGCGTCGACCACATGACTGAACGGGTTGATCCGCGACAGGTTGTACAGCCACGCCGGAGCGAGGCCGACGGTGATCGGGATGAGGATTCCCGACAACAGCAGCAACGGAATCAGGATCGCGTTGAGCAGCGCGGGGAAGGCCTCCTCGCTCTTCAGTCGCAACGCGAGCGCGTACGACGAGGACGCCAGCGTCACGGCGAGCAGGCCGACCATGACCAGGCACAGCACGATCCCGCCGATGGGCGCACGCAGGCCGAAGACGAGGTACGCCAACACAATGATGATCACCGCCTGGGCGATCGCCTGCACGGCGTTCACGCCGACCTTGCCCAGCAACAGGGCGAGTCTGCTGGCCGGGGTGACCCGCAGCCGTTCCACAACGCCGGTGCGGTACTCCGCGAGCAGTCCGAAACCGACGAACGAGCTGCCGAACAGCGCGATCATCACGATCAGCGCGGGAGTCAGGATCAGCCAGACATCGCCGGGCGGAAAGCCGGGTGTGCTCTCGACGATCCGCTCCATCAACGGGCCGAACAGCACCAGGTACAGCAGCGGTTGCATGATCTGGATCAGTAGCCACGCCGGATTGCGGAGCGACACCGTCATGTCCCTGCGGAAGATCAACCACATGTCACGCCACATGGGACACCTCCGAAGAGGACGCGGTCTGGTTGCCGGTGCCCGCTTCGGCGTCGCGCAGCGAACGGCCGGTGAGCGTGAGGAACACGTCGTCGAGCGTGGGGCGATGCACCTGCATCGAGGTCATCACCACTCCGGACGTGTCCAGCGCGCGCAGTAGTTCCGGCAGGGCCGTGTCGCCACGTGGGACCCGGAACCGCACGGTGTCCTCTGTGGTCGTGACCTCGTGCGCACCTTCGAGCTTGGCCGCTGCCTCGGCGGCCCTCGGTACCGACTCCGCGGGCACGCCGATCGTCACCCCGTCACCGGAGACCCTGGCCTTCAACGAGTCCGGGGAGCCTTCCGCGACGATCTCCCCGTTGTCGATGACCAGGATCCGGTCACACAGTGAGTCGGCCTCGTCCAGGTAGTGCGTGGTGAGGAACAGGGTGACCCCGTGCTCGGCCCGCAGCCTGCGGATGTGGTCCCAGAGGTTCGCCCTGCTCTGCGGGTCGAGTCCGGTTGTGGGCTCGTCGAAGAACACGAGCTTCGGATCGTGGATGAGGCCGAGGGTGATGTCGAGCCTGCGCCGTTGGCCACCGGAGAGCGTTTTGGTCAGCCGCTGGTCCAGGTCGGCGATGTCGAGCCGTTCGGTGAGTTCGGCGCCCCTGCGGTGCGCGTCGGCCTTGCTCAGCCCGTACAACCTGCCCTGCAGTTCGATCTCCTCGCTCACCTTGCACTCAGGTGCGGTTCCGCCGCCCTGTGCGACGTACCCGATTCGCTTGCGGACCCCGAGGGGGTCACGTAAGAGGTCACAGCCGGCCACGGTCGCCGCACCCGAGGTGGGCCGCAGCAGGGTGGTGAGCATGCGCAGGGTCGTCGTCTTGCCCGCACCGTTCGGCCCGAGGAAGCCGACGAGCTCGCCCTCGGCGACATCGATGTCCACCCCCCGGACGGCGTCGACGGTCCGGCCCCGGGCGGCGAACCGCCGCGCGAGGCCGCGTGCCTTGATCATGGAAGTCCCTAAGGTATTCAAATTTGACTAGTTGGTGACGTCGACACTGTGCCCTACGCCTCAACGTTTGGTCAAACTTGACTAGCTGGGAGACTTCGGCGGGTAGGACGCGGGGTCGGTGTCATCGGCCATCGCGTACTCCCCGGCGCGCAGGCGCTCGATCAGGTCGTTCGTCCAGGTGCGGGCGGCCTCGATCTGGCTCAGCCACATCCGGTAGAGCGCGTTGACGTGCTCCGGCTGGCCCCAGTCGGAGCCGTGCAGGAGCACGGCGTCGAGGTTGGCCTTCTTTCCTTCGAGTTGCGTGAGGCGATAGGTGAGCAAACTGATCGCGCGCTCACGGGTCAACGCGGGCAGGAACGACAACGCGGCGGCGAGGTCGGTGCCGCCGCTGTCGTCGCGCACCTCGGCGAGCATCGTCTGCAGGAGCCGGTCGAACTGTGCCTCGCCCGAGGCGGTCACCCGGTACGCGACGCGATCGGGGCCCCCGGGCTCGCCGGTGGGCTCCACCAGCTCCAGCAGTCCTTCCTTGGTCAGCTTCTTCAGTGCGTGGTAGATCGAGCCCGGCTGCACGTTCGCCCATTTGTCCGCGTTCCAGGACAGCAACTCCTGCCGGACCTGATAGCCGTGGGCCTGCCCGTAGATCTGGACGACGCCGAGCACCAGTAACCGAGTCGCCGACACCCGTCGCCTCCGCTCCCTCGTGAAAAACAGCCAGAACGCTATCCGTAGGCTAAACAGGCATGAGCACCCCTGTGTTGACCGCGGTGGCCTGGCCCTACGCCAACGGCCCCCGCCACATCGGCCACGTGTCCGGTATCGGCGTCCCCTCGGACGTGTTCGCGCGTTATCAGCGAATGGCCGGCAACCGCGTGCTCATGGTGTCGGGCAGCGACGAGCACGGCACGCCGATCCTGGTCCAGGCGGACAAGGAAGGGCTGACCCCGCAGCAGACGGTCGACAAGTACCACAAGGTGATCGCCGAGGACATGCGCGGTCTCGGGGTGACCTACGACCTCTACACGCGGACCACTACCGGCAACCACACCGAGGTCACCCAGCAGATCTTCCTCTCGCTGTACCGCAACGGATACGTCGTGCCGAAGAAGACCACCGGCGCGATCAGCCCCTCCACGGGCCGGACCCTGCCCGACCGCTACATCGAGGGCACGTGCCCGATCTGCGGTTACGACGGCGCGCGCGGCGACCAGTGCGACAACTGCGGCAACCAGCTTGACGCGGCCGACCTGATCCGGCCGGTGTCCAGGATCAACGGCGAGTCCCCGAAGTTCGTCGAGACCGAGCACCTCTTCCTCGACCTGCCCGCGTTCACCAACTCGCTCGGCAAGTGGCTGTCCACCAAGACCGACTGGCGGCCCAACGTCCTGAACTTCACCAGGAACCTGGTGGACGACATGCGGCCCCGGCCGATCACCCGCGACCTCGACTGGGGCGTGAAGATCCCGCTGGACGGGTGGCGGGACGAGCCGCTGAAGCGTTTCTACGTCTGGTTCGACGCGGTCATCGGCTACTTCTCGGCCAGCGTCGAGTGGGCCCGCCGCTCCGGTGACGCCGACGCATGGCAGGAGTGGTGGAGCAACCCCGAGGCCCAGGTCGTGCACTTCATGGGCAAGGACAACATCACCTTCCACGCGCAGATCTGGCCCGCCCTGCTGCTCGGCCACAACGGCCAGGGCGACAAGGGCGGGGTGCCGGGTCCCTACGGTGAGCTGAACCTGCCCACGGAGATCGCGTCCAGCGAGTTCCTCACCATGAGCGGCTCCAAGTTCTCCACCTCCCGCGGCACGGTGATCTACCTGCACGACTTCCTCCGGGAGTTCGGCCCGGACACCCTGCGGTACTTCATCTCGGCCGCCGGTCCGGAGACCCAGGACGTCGACTTCACCTGGGAGGAGTTCGTCCGCAGGACGAACTTCGAGCTGGCCAACGAGTGGGGGAACCTGGTGAACCGCTCGATCTCGATGGCCCACAAGAACAACGGTGCCGTCCCTCGCCCGCAGGCGCCGCAGCAGGCCGACGAGGAGCTCAAGGCCCTGTCCAGGGCGGCGTTCGACACGGTCGGCGCGCATCTGCAGCGTTCCCGCTTCAAGCAGGCGTCGAGCGAGGCGATGCGCGTCGTGTCCGCGGCGAACAAGTACCTTTCCGACCAGGAGCCGTGGAAGCTCAAGGAGGACCCGGAGCGGCGCGACAGCGTGCTGCACACCGCGCTGCAGGTCGTTTCGGACGCCAACACGCTGCTCACCCCGTTCCTGCCGCACTCGGCCCAGAAGGTGCACGAGGCGCTCGGCGGCACGGGGATCTGGGCCTCGCAACCGGAGTTGCGGGAGGTGGAGGACCTCGACATCCCAGGGCGGATCAACCCCATCCTCACCGGGGACTACACGACCGAGCAGGCCAGCTGGGAGTCGAAGCCGATCGAGGTGGGCCGGCCACTGGCCAAGCCGTCCCCGCTGTTCGCGAAGCTCGACCCGAAGCTGGGCGAGACCGGACCCGAATGGGCACCCATTGAGCAAGGCTGAACTGCCACCGGTGCCGGATCCGCTTCCGGCGCCGGTGGTCGACGCGCACACCCACATGGACGCGTGCGGTGCTGCCACCGCAGAGGACGTCAGGGCGATGGTCGATCGGGCCGAGGCCGCCGGGGTGACCAGGGTGGTGACCGTCGCCGACGACCTCGCGGCCGCTCGCTGGGCCGTCGAGGCGTCCACCTGGGACTCCAGGGTTTTCGCCGCGGTCGCCGTGCATCCCACTCGTACCAAGGATTTCGGCGAGGCCGAGCGTTCCGAAGTGGAGCGTCTTGCCATGGGGGAACGGGTCGTGGCCGTCGGGGAGACCGGTTTGGACTACTACTGGGACTACTCCCCGGCCGCCGCCCAGCAGGAGGCGTTCCGCTGGCACATCGACCTCGCCAAGCGCCTCGGCAAGCCGCTGATGATCCATGACAGGGACGCGCACGAGGACGTGCTGCGCATCCTGACCGAGGAGGGCGCACCGGACGACGTGGTGTTCCACTGCTTCTCCGGGGACGCCGCGATCGCCCGCAGATGCGTCGAGGCGGGCTATGTGCTCTCGTTCGCGGGCCCGGTCACCTTCCGCAATGCGCGAGAGCTGCAGGAAGCCGCCAAGCTGGTGCCCGAGGGGCAGTTCCTGGTGGAGACCGACGCGCCGTTCCTGACCCCGCATCCGTTCCGGGGCAGGCCGAACGAACCGTACTGCGCGGCGTACACCGTCCGCGGGCTCGCCGAGTTGCGTGGTGAACCGGTCGAACAGGTCGCCAAAGCCGTCGACGCGACCGCTGACCGGGTCTTTCGGCTGAGAGCCTGCTGATGAACGGGAGTTGTGTCACGAGGGTGCCCCGAATATCTCGTGACGCGCGTTTGTCAACAGACGCTGAGATCGATTACGCCGTGTTGATCACGTTGCGACATTCGGGGAGCGTCAAGCGCCTACCTGGTGGAGTGACGAACATCACGACATTCCAGGGGGTGTTTGCGGAACCCGCCAGCCTTCGTTACTGTCCCGTGATCGTGCCCCTCGGTTCTCGACACCGAGTTTCGAGCGGCACGCCCACAGTCACGTCGGTGCACGTCGGGGAAGTGGCGCCGGGAACTTTCCGGGGTCACGAGGGATGGCGCTGGCTGCGGGAGCCCGAAGGTCCGGTGCGTGCGAACCTGCGCGCCGGGATGAAGGCAACGGCCTCTTTGTGAAAGGGATCGACCCAGTGACTGGTAGTTCCAGGCGAGCAGACGCGCGCCCCGACGCATCGCACGCTGCAGGTGTCGCGACTCTCGAGCGCCCTGACGGCGGCTCAGCCGGCTTCGACTACTTCGACTACTCGCCGGACCCCCGGGTCACGCCGCAGGACGTCTTCACCGCGCTGGGCCCCCAGGCCGACGACCTCATGGCCGAGGCCGACATCGACGTCGACGAACTGATCCGGCTGATCAACGCCGAGACCACCATGCTGCCCGCCATCGTCGTACCGGACGAGGCGAGCGAGGACAGGTCAGGACGCGGGCTGGCCGCCGAGGATGAGGAGCCCGTCGAGTCCGGCCTGCTGGCCGCGACCAGGACCTGGAAGAAGCGCTTCCTCAAGGGCACGATCCTTGCCGTTCTCATCACGCTGACCGGTGGCGGCGCCGCCGCGCTCGCGATGAACAAGAGCGTGACCGTCGACGTCGACGGTCAGCAGCAGACGGTGCGCAGCTTCGGCGACACCGTCGGCGAGGTGCTCCAGGACGCGGGCCTCTCGGTCGGCGCGCACGACGCGCTTTCCCCCTCCCCGCAGACCGCCGTCGGTGACGGCGGGGTCATCAAACTCGAGCGCGGGCGTCAGCTCAACCTCATCGTGGACGGCACCCCGCGCGAGTCGTGGGTGCGTGCCACCACTGTCGGTGAGGCGCTCGGCCAGCTCGGTCTGCAGGACCTGGTCAAGGAGGGCACGTGGTTCTCCACGGCCCCCGACGGTGAGGTGCCCCTCGACGGCATGACCCTGCACGTCAAGACACTGAAGAACATCACCCTCTTCGACGGCGGGAACGAGCCGAAGCAGCTCACCACCACGGCGGTGACCACGGAGGAGCTGCTCGCCGAGCTGAACCTGACGCTCGGCGCCGAGGACAAGGCCGAGGGTGGGCTGGACTTCAAGCTGCTCGACGGCGCCGATGTGCATATCAGTCGCACCGGCGTCTCGGTGATCAACGAGACCGAGGAGATCGAGCCTCCGGTCGAGGAGATCGAGGACTCCTCGATGCTCGTCGGCGAGGAGAAGGTCGAGGAGGAGGGTGTTCCGGGCGAGCAGATCGTCACCTACCGGATCACCAAGAAGAACGACAAGGAAGTTGCCCGCGAGGAGCTCTCCGCCAAGGTCGTCAAGGAGGCCGAGCCCAAGGTCGTCCGGGTCGGCACCAAGGAGCCCGAACAGCCGGTCATCTCCGACGGCGCGGTCTGGGACCGGCTCGCCCAGTGTGAGTCCACCGGCAACTGGGCCATCAACACCGGCAACGGCTACTACGGCGGGCTGCAGTTCGACAAGGGCACCTGGGACGCCTACGGCGGCGACCAATACGCCGCGTACCCGCACCAGGCCAGCCGGGAGCAGCAGATCGCCATCGCCACCAAGCTGCGCGACGACCGTGGCGGGTACGGCGCCTGGCCGCACTGCTCCAGCAAGCTCGGCCTCTGATCGACGGCATGACCTGGGTGGCTATGGTTGCCCGGTGAGTGAACCGTCGGCGACCACCCTGCTCGGCCCTGCCGAGATCCGCAGGCTGGCGGCCGAGCTGGATGTCCGGCCGACCAAGAAGCTCGGGCAGAACTTCGTGCACGACCCGAACACGGTGCGGCGCATCGTGGAACTGGCCGGCGTCGGCGATGACGACGTGGTGCTGGAGGTCGGCCCCGGACTGGGCTCGCTCACCCTCGGGCTGCTGGACGCGGGCTCGCGCGTCGTGGCCGTCGAGATCGACACCGTGCTGGCGGACCGGCTGCCCGCGACAGCACGTGAGCACGCACCCGGCGTGGCCGACCGGCTGACCGTGCTCCCCGCGGACGCGCTCCGGTTGCGCGCCGCGGATCTGCCGGAGCTGCCGACGGCGCTGGTCGCCAATCTCCCGTACAACGTGGCGGTGCCCGTGGTGCTCGGCCTGCTGGCCGAACTGCCCTCGCTCGTTCGCGGCCTGGTGATGGTGCAGACCGAGGTGGCCGACCGGATGGCGGCGGGGCCCGGTAGCCGCACCTACGGCGTCCCCAGCGTCAAACTGGCCTGGTACGGGCAGGCACGCAAGGTCGCGCCCGTTCCGCGCTCGGTGTTCTGGCCGGTCCCCAACGTCGACTCCGCGCTGGTGTCGTTCGAGCGCGGCGATGCCGTACCGGAGGGCGACCGCGCGGCCGTCTTCGCCGCGGTCGACGCCGCGTTCGCACAGCGGCGCAAGACGCTGCGTGCCGCACTGGCCGGTTGGGCGGGCTCCGCCGCGAACGCTGAGCGCATCCTGGTCGCCGCGGGCATCGACCCTCGCACGAGGGGCGAGCAACTCACGGTCGAGGACTTCGCCCGAATAGCCGCGGCCCGCTGAGTTCGCGATTCGCGGACAGGCGTGTGCATCCCATGGACACGGGTGTGCGTTCTGCACACGCGCCCCATGAAGGATCCCTCCAGCAGTGTGATTTGAGTCAACAGACTTGCGCTGTGACGTCCGTTTCGGGTCTACTCAAAGGGCATCCATCCCGAGCGGCTGAGAGACCTGGCTCGCCGACGCCGCAGCAACCACCCGAGCCCGGGCAGGTGCTACCGCCAGGACCGATGGAGGAATCCGTGTACAGGTCCCGAATGTTGACCAGACGCCGAGTAGTCGATGAAGGCCGCCGCACCGTGAGTGCGTGTCGAAGCCACACCGCCTCCGTCTGATCCTTTTCTCGTCTTCGCTGACTGTCCATTGCGGACGGTCTATTCGAGGTGGCAGCGCACCCGACGTGGTAGCGCGCCGCCATGGCGTACCTGGCTTTGGAGCAGTTGTGATCACCGTTGAAAACCTCAGCAAGACCTTCCCCGGCGCGGACGAACCGGTGCGTGCGTTGCACGACGTGAGCATCGATGTCGGTGCGGGTTCCCTGTTCGGCGTCGTCGGTCCATCGGGATCGGGGAAGTCGACCCTTGCCCGCTGCGTCGCGCTGCAGGAGCGCCCGGACCGTGGCGTCGTCCGGTTCGACGGGCTCAACACCGGTTCGCTCGACGGCAGGCGCCTGCGTGAGGCCCGTCGACAACTCGGTGTCCTCCCACAGCGTGCCGAGCTGCACGGCGAGCGCACTGTGGCGGGTAACGTCGCGGCGCCCCTCGAACTGCTCGGCCTGGACGGGCCACAGCGACGCAGGAAGGTCGGCACGCTGCTCGACCTGGTCGGCCTGACCAGGCGCGCGGGGCAGCACCCTGCTGACCTGACCCCGGGACAGCGCAGACGGATCGCGGTGGCACGGGCGCTGGCGACCGGCCCTTCCGTGCTGCTGGCCGACGATCCCACCGCCGGAGTGGAGCCCGAGGAGTCGGGCGCGGTGCTGGCGGTGCTCGACCGGGCCAGGGCCGAACTCGGTGTGACCGTGCTGGTGACCACACCCGACGCGGCGGTTGCCCGCAAGCTGTGCGACGACATCGCGCTGCTGGAGCAGGGGTCGCTGGTGGAGAGCGGCAACGTGCTCTCGTTGCTGTCCGACCCCGCGAGCAGGACCGCGCAGGCGCTGCTGCCTGCCATCGAGACCACCAGGACGCAGGCCGCGGCCTACGACCGCACGGCGGACGTGGTGTTGATCGGGTTCGCCACGGTCGGCGCGCTGCTGCCCGAGGCCACCACCCGCTTCGGTATCGAACTCGCGACCATCGGCGGCGGGCTGACGCGCGTGGGTGACACACCGGTCGCGCGGTTCCGGCTCGGCCTGCGTGGCGAGCGGGCGGACGCCGCCCTTGCCTGGATCGCCGAGCGTGGTGGCCATGTCACGCAGCAGGGACTCGGCCCCCAGGGGATCGCCGCCGCGTAGGAACAGCGGCTGGGGACGACGAAGCGCACTTTCCCGGGAAAGTGACATACGTGCGCACGCAAGGATGTCACTTTCCCGGGAAAGTGACATAACCGCCGAGTGTGCCCAGCCTCAGACGGTGACGGTATGTGGGCACGTAGGCTGGTCACGTGCTCGCAGTCGTCCCGCCTCCCGTCACGGTCCGGGTTCCGTCGAAGATCAACCTGCATCTTTCGGTCGGGGATCTGCGCAAGGACGGCTTCCACGAGCTGAACACCGTTTTCCACGCCCTCTCGTTGACCGACGAGGTCACCGTCGCCGCGGCCGAGGACTCGGGCGTCGAGGTGTACGGCGAAGGGGAGGACGTGGTGCCGACCGGCGCCAACAACCTCGCCTGGCGTGCGGTGCAGGCGCTGGCAGCCTACTGCGACAAACCCGCCGAGGAACCGAAGGTCCGCGTGGTGCTGCGCAAGGGCATCCCGGTCGCGGGCGGAATGGCGGGCGGCAGCGCCGACGCCGCCGCGACGCTCGTCGGGCTGGCCGCGCTGTGGCGGCTGGACATCACCCGCGACGAACTCGCCGGGGTCGCCGCGAAGCTCGGCAGCGACGTGCCGTTCGCGCTGTACGGCGGCACCGCGCTGGGCACCGGCAGGGGTGAGCAACTCGTCCCGGTGCTGTCCCGGCACACGTTCCACTGGGTACTGGCCTTCGACCACAAGGGCCTCTCGACGCCGCGGGTCTTCGGGGAGCTCGACCGCCTTCGCGAGGCCGGCGACCCGCCGCGTGTCGGATCGCACGCGCCCGTTGTCGAGGCGCTGGCCTCCGGCGATCCCAACCAGCTCGCACTGCTGCTGGGCAACGACCTGCAAGCCGCCGCGGTGTCGCTGCGGCCCGGACTGCGCCGCACCCTGCGGGCGGGGGTGAACGCGGGCGCGCTCGCCGGCATCGTCTCCGGGTCGGGGCCGACCTGCGCGTTCCTCTGCATGGACGGCCAGGCGGCGTTGTCGGTGGCGGCCGAACTCGCCGGTGCGGGCGTGTGCCGCACGGTGCGCGTCGCACACGGGCCGGTGCCCGGCGCCAGGGTCGTCAACGGTGACGAGCCGCCGAGAAGCCCACGACCGATTGGAACAGCGTGAGTGACATGCGGGATGCCGAGTTCGCCTTCCCAGGGCCGCTGCGGGACCGCCTGGTCGCGGCTGTGCTGAGCGGCGAGAAGACGTCGACAACCGGGCTGCTGGCCGAGTACGAGCACTATCGTGAGCCGCTGCCACGAGTCGGTGAGCGGGAACGGGTGATCGACTCGGCGGGCGCGGGGGTCGCGGTGATCGAGACGACCGAGGTTCACGTGGTCCCGTTGTCCGAAGTAGACATACAGCACGCGATCGGCGAGGGTGAGGGTTACACCAGCGTGGCCCAATGGCGCGCCGGACACGAGGAGTTCTGGCACAGCGACGAGATGCGCGCTGCCCTCGGCGATCCTGGGTTCAGCGTGGACGATTCAACCCCCGTAGTCGCAGTACGTTTCGAAGTCGTGGAGAGGTTCAGCTGAGACGATGGTCAACCTGGTCAACCTGGAGTCCGTGAGCAAGTCCTACGGGGTGCGCCCACTGCTCGACGGCGTCTCGCTCGGTGTCGCCGAGGGCGACCGGATTGGTGTCGTCGGTCTCAACGGCGGCGGCAAGACAACACTGCTCGAGGTGCTCGCGGGGGTCGCACCCGCGGACTCCGGCCGGGTGAGCCGGGTGAACGGACTGCGCATGGCGGTCGTCACCCAGCGCACCGAGCTGCCGGAGGGCAGCACCGTGGGCGAGGTCGTGCTGGCCGAGTTCGGTGCGGAACACGAGTGGGCCGCCGATGCCCGAGTGCGGTCTATCGTGGACGGACTGGGCATTTCCGCGCTCGGACTGGACAATCCGACGGGTTCGCTGTCCGGTGGGGAGCGCAGGCGGGTGGCGCTGGCCGCCGCGCTGGTGGCCGAACTCGACCTCGTCGTACTCGACGAGCCCACCAACCATCTCGACATCGAAGGTGTGCGCTGGCTCGCCGACCACCTGCTCGCCCGCAGGATCGCGGTCGTGGTCGTCACGCACGATCGCTGGTTCCTCGACACCGTCTGCGGGCGGACGTGGGAGGTCGTCGGCGGCAAGGTCGAGCAGTACGAGGGCGGCTACGCGGACTGGGTGTTCGCCAGGGTTGAGCGGGCGCGGCTGGCCGCGACCCTGGAGGAGAAGCGGCGCAACCTCGCCCGCAAGGAGCTGGCCTGGCTCCAGCGCGGGGCGAAGGCGCGCACCTCGAAGCCGCGCTATCGCATCGAGGCGGCCGAGGCCCTGATCTCCGACGTGCCCCCGCCGCGGGACTCCGTCGAGCTGCTGTCGTTCGCCAGGCGCAGGCTCGGCAAGACCGTCATCGAGCTGGAGGACATCACCCTCACGGTCGGGGACCGCACGCTGCTGGAATCGGAGACCTGGCGTATCGGTCCCGGTGAGCGGGTCGGGCTCGTCGGTGTGAACGGGTCGGGCAAGAGCACGCTCCTGCGCCTGCTGGCCGGGGAGCGGGAACCGGAGGCGGGTAGGCGGAAGCAGGGGCTGACCGTGCGCCTCGCCCACCTGCGCCAGGAACTCGACGATCTGCCCGGTCAGATGCGGGTACTGCAAGCGGTCGAGGATGTCGCGGCCAGGGTGGTGCTCGGCAAGCAGGAGCTGTCCGCGTCGCAACTGGCGGAGAAGCTCGGCTTCCCGCCCGCGCGGCAGTGGACGCCGGTCGAGGACCTCTCCGGCGGCGAGCGCAGACGCCTGCAACTCGTGCGGCTGCTGATGGCCGAGCCGAACGTGCTGCTACTCGACGAGCCGACGAACGACCTGGACATCGACACCCTGCAACAACTAGAGGATCTGCTTGACTCCTGGCCTGGCACCCTCGTGGTCGTCTCGCACGACCGGTATCTGATCGAGCGAGTGTGTGACACCGTGGTCGGCCTGCTCGGCGACCGGCACATCACCCACCTTCCCGGTGGCATCGAGCAGTACCTGGCTCGCCGGGACGTCCACCAGGCCCAGGCCGGGGCTCCCGCGGGCACCGGCAAGGGTTCGGCGGCGAAGGCCAGTGCGGCCGAGCGCAGGGCCGCCAGCAAGGAACTCGCCAAACTGGAACGCAGGCTCGGTGTGCTGGACGGCAAGGAGACCAAGCTGCACGACGCGCTTGCCGCCGCCGCGACGGATCCGCAACGGCTGATGGAGCTGAACACCGAGCTCAAGTCGGTGCGCGCGGAAAAGGACGATGTCGAGTCGAGATGGCTGGAGATCTCCGAAGCGGTGGAGTGACGCGAACTTCCGATCGGCGTGTGGATAAGGTGACGCCATGAGTCGGTTCGTGGACACGATGGTCGCCTCCGCGACCGGGGACGGTCAGCAGCGCGGCATGGTCACCGGTGAGCCGAACGAGCCCGTTCGCCGCACCTGGGCTGAGGTGCACGAGCAGGCCCGCAGGGTGGCGGGCGGTTTGGTCGAACACGGCCTCACCCCGGGCAGTTCCGTCGCCGTGCTGGCCGCCGCGCCCGCGCTGATCGCGCCGACCGTGCAGGGCACCTGGCTGGCCGGCGGCAGTGTCACGATGCTGCACCAGCCCACGCAGCGCACCGATCTCGCCGAGTGGGCCGAGGACACCGTGCAGGTGCTCCGCATGATCGGCTCCGAGCTGGTGTTGTTGGGCGAGCCCTTCGACCAGCTCGCGCCGGTGCTCACCGAGCGCGGCATCGGCTTCCGGATGATCGACGACCTGCTCGGGTCGGAACCGCTGGCGCAGCCGGTCGAGGTCGACGAGGAGTCGACCGCGCTGCTGCAGCTGACCAGCGGCTCCACGGCCGAGCCGAAGGCCGTCCGGATCACCCACCGCAACCTGTTCTCGAACATCAGCGCCATGGTCGAGGCCGCGGAGTTCGAGTTCGACACCGACGTGATGGTGTCCTGGCTGCCGACCTTCCACGACATGGGCATGGTCGGCTTCCTGACAGTGCCCATGACCTTCGGCGTCGAGCTGGTCAAGGTGACCCCGGTCGAGTTCCTCTCGGGCCCGCTGATCTGGCCGAAGCTCATCAGCAAGTACGGCGCCACCGCGACCGCGGCGCCCAACTTCGCCTACGCCATCGTCGGCAGGCGGCTCGCCCGGGTCGAGGACGACGACGCCTACGACCTGTCCAGCCTGCGGATTGCGCTGAACGGGGCGGAGCCCATCGACGAGACCGCCGTGCAGACGTTCACCGAGGCGGGTGCCCGGTTCAAGTTGTCTCCCGAGTCGGTGTTCCCGGCCTACGGCATGGCCGAGACGACGCTCGCCGTCTCGTTCGTGCCGCTGAACAGCGGTCTCACCCTCGACGTCGTGGATGCCGCTGCCCTGGAGAGCGAGAACAGGGCGGTCCCTGTCGCCGAGGACGATCCGCGCAGGGGCACGGATCAGGTGCGCGCATTCGCACTGCTCGGCAGGCCGCTGCCCGGGCTGGAGGCACAGATCGTCGACGAGCACGGTAAACGCCTCGGGGAGCGCGAGGTCGGCGAGATCCGGCTGCGCGGCGAGGCTGTCACGCCGGGATACCTGACCGTCAACGGTCCGCTGGACACCCAGGACGCCGAAGGCTGGCTGGCGACCGGTGACCTCGGGTACCTGGTGGACGGGCAGATCGTGATCTGCGGCCGGGCCAAGGACGTCATCATCATGGGCGGGCGCAACATCTACCCGACAGACATCGAACGCGCGGCCATGTCGGTGGACGGCGTGCGCGCGGGCAACGCCGTGGCCGTCCGGCTGGACGCGGGCACCAAGCGGGAGCGCTTCGCCGTCGTACTCGAGTCGAAACTGGCCGGTGACGCCGACACCGAGCGGGCACTGGCAAAGGAGGTCGCTGCCAGGGTCAGGTCGGCTGTGGACGCGCGGCCTTACGCCGTGGTGGTGCTCGGGCCGGGGAACCTGCCCAAGACGCCCTCCGGCAAGGTCCGGCGCGCCGCGACGGCCGAACTGTATGCCGACCGCATCGCTTCCGGGGCCAAGGCCGAGTAGCTGGTCGCGTCTGAGAAGCGCGCGATCGACGAACCCGCACGGGCCACTAGCTAACCGCGCCCGCGCCGCCACAGTGGTTTGCGTGCGTGGCTGTGTTCGAGCGCGGGGGCGATGTAGGGCGCGTGCAGGGCCGCGTCGGCGGGAACCTTCGCTACCAGCGTGCTTTCCACCCTGCGCAGGAAGTCGTCGACCGAAGCCTGGTCGTATCCGCGTTTGCCCAGCGGTGCCTTGCTGAACGCGACACCGTGCACGTCCGCGGCGGTGACCTCGTCCTCGCCGTCGAGGGTCGCGGCCACTCTGTCCAGGAAATCGTCCACCTCGATCTCGTTGTACCCGCGACTGCCGAGCGGAGCGCGGTCGAACCGAACGTTGTGCACGTCTTCGGCGGTCACTGCCATTGCTGCTCCCGCAAATGAAGTTGTCTGGCTTCGGATGGCCTACCGGTGTTCCGTTTCGTGCAACGAGGCAGGGACACGCGGTTGCCGCCAACGGCCGGGCGCGGTGGCCTGGTCGTGCTGCCGAGCCTCGGGCACTTGGTGGCCCGTGGGGTGCAGTCCGCTGCGGTTGAGCAGCTCGGTCTCGACTTCGTCCAGGAACTCGTCCACCTGTCGCTCGTCGTAACCGCGCTTGCCGATGATCGGCCTGCCGAACTCGACGTGGTGTACCTCGGCCGCGGTCAGGTCATCCTCCCCGGCGAGAGTTCGCGCGATGCGCAGGACGAATCCGTCGACGTCGTCCTTGGCGTAGCCACGACGGCCGATTGGGGCGTTGCCGAACTCGACGCGCGCGGCGTCGTCAGCGGTAAACGACATCGTTGAACTCTCTCCTGGGCTCAGCTCGGGTGCGTGTCCCGTATTCCGTCCTAGCCCTGAGAGTGGGGGTGGCGCCAGTCCCCGGGGCACCCGTCGACTCGAACAGGTGCGTCATCCAACGCCTTTGGGTGAGTCAGGGGAAACGCTCTGTGACAGGCGATACCGTTGTGAGGGTGACGTACGTCTCCCCGCCGGAGTCGGCTCAGCCCGCGTGGAACTGGTTCTGCGCCGCCGTCAGTCCGGAGCCCACGAGCGCTTCGACCGCGTCCGCGCAGCGATCGACGTTGAGTGCCAGTTCGCGTCGCTCCACCGTCGAGAAGTCCTTCAGGACGTAGTCCGCCGGGTCCATCCGGCCGGGCGGACGGTCGACGCCGAAGCGGACGCGATAGTAGTCCTTGCCACCCAACGACTTGGTGATCGAGCGCAGGCCGTTGTGGCCGTTGTCGCCACCGCCGAGCTTCAGTTTCAGTGCGCCGTAAGGGAGATCCAGTTCGTCGTGCACCACGACGACACCGGAGCGGTCCACCTTGAAGAAGCGTGCGGTACCGGCGACAGGGCCACCGGAGAGGTTCATGAACGAGCGCGGCTTCGCGAGCACGACCTTGCGGCCCGCGAGGTGTCCTTCGAGCACGTCCGCGCCTGCCTTGTGCGCCTTGAACTTCCCGCCGATCCGGCCGGCGAGTTCGTCGAGCACAAGGAATCCGACGTTGTGCCGGTTGCCCGCATAGCGGGGGCCGGGATTGCCGAGGCCGGCGAGCAGTACCTGCTCGCCGGCCCCCGGCAGATCTTGCTCCATGAACTGGTTACTCGGACGCGCTCTCGGCCTCGGGCTGGTCCTCGACCACGCCCGCACCCTCGGTGTCGACGTCGGCCTCCATGGACGCCTCGGAAGGCGCCTCGTTGACGGCGACGACCAGGTACTCGGGGTCGGTGGCCAGGCTGGCGCCCTTGGGCAGCAGCACGCCCGCGGCGAGGATCTGGGTGCCTGCCTCGGCGCCCTCGATCGAGACCTCGAGGTGGTCGGGGATGTCCTGCGCCTCGACCTCGACCTGAATGGTGTCGAGGTCCTGGTGCACCAGGGTGCCGGAGGCGGCGTTGCCGACGAGCGTGATGGGCACCTCGACGGTGACCTTCTCGCCGCGGTTGACCACGAGCAGGTCGACGTGCTCGATGTAGTTCTTCAGCGGGTGCACGGTGATGGTCTTGGTAAGGGCGAGTTCAGTGCCCTTCTCGGCCTTCGCCGCGGCACCGGCGACATCGAGGGTCAGCACGGCGTTGTTGCCGTTCTCCCTGATGACGCGGGCGAAGTCGACGGCGGGCAGTGCCAGGTGCCGCGGGTCGGCGCCGTGGCCGTAGAGCACCGCAGGGATCTTGCCGGCACGGCGCGTACGACGCGCGGCGCCCTTGCCGAACTCGGTGCGCGGCTCGACGGTCAGACGTACCTCGGACACGGTCTTGCTCTCCTTGCGGTGGGGATCAGGCGGTGTGCTACTGGCTGTTCGGCGGCGAGTTCCGGCGTGCACGGGCGCGTGGCTACTCAAGCCGCCGCGTCGATTACGTCGGGCACCGCGTGCGCTGGAGCCCGCCTCGCCGAGACAACCTGCACAGTCTAATGCAGCCGTTTCTGTTGTCGCGGCCGGGGCGAAACTACCAGTGCGCCCGCGTAGCGGCCTGCCCGGGAATGCGTCGCACTTTCCCGGGAAAGTGCCCTGGATCAAGGTGTCGACCTCGATAGGCCTCGCACTTTCCCGGGAAAGTGCGCTGCACGCATCCCGGGACGTAAAGCGTGTCCCGGGATGCGTGCGGCGCCTTCGGCGGACGGTTGTCGTGCGGTGCCGGTTTCGTTGCCGCCTCAGGCGCTACCGTCGAACAGGCTCGTCACCGAGCCGTCCTCGAACACCGCCTCGATCGCGCGGGCCAGCAGCGGGGCGATCGAGAGGACGGTCATCGAGGGGAATCGCTTGTCCTCGGGGATCGGCAGCGTGTTGGTGATGATCACCTCGCGCGCCTTGCAGTTCGACAGCCGCTCCGTCGCGGGGTCCGACAGGATGCCGTGCGTCGACGCGATCACCACGTCCGACGCACCCTCCTCGAGCAGCGCCTCGGTGGCCTTCACGATCGTGCCGCCGGTGTCGATCATGTCGTCGACCAGTACACAGAGCCGGTCCTTGACCTTGCCGACCACGCGGTTGGCGACCGCTTCGTTCGGCTTGTCCGGGTCCCGAGTCTTGTGGATGAACGCGATCGGCCGGTCACCGAGCTGCTGCGCCCACTTCTCCGCCAGCCGCACTCGCCCGGAGTCGGGGGAGACGACCGTGATGTCGGAGTTGCCGTAGGTCTCCTTGATGTGCTCGGCGAGCACGTTCTGCGCCAGCAGGTGGTCGACGGGGCCGTCGAAGAAGCCCTGGATCTGCGCGGTGTGCAGGTCGACCGTCATGATCCGGTCCGCGCCCGCTGTCTTGAACAGGTCCGCGATCAGCCGTGCCGAGATCGGTTCCCGGCCCTTGTGCTTCTTGTCCTGCCGCGCGTACGGGTAGAACGGCATGATCACGGTGATCCGCTTGGCGCTCGCGCGCTTGAGCGCGTCCACCATGATCAGTTGCTCCATCACCCACTCGTTGATGGGTGTGGTGTGGCTCTGCAACACGAAAGCGTCGGTGCCACGCACCGACTCCTGGAACCGCACGAAGATCTCGCCGTTGGCGAAGTTGTGCAGTGTCTGCGGGGTGATCGTGACATCGAGATGCTTGGCCACTTCCTCGGCCAGCTCCGGGTGTGCGCGACCGGAGAAGAGCATCAGGTTCTTCTGCGGCGTACCGGACTTCGGGCTCATGCTGGCGACTCCCCGTCGTGTGCTGCTGGATCCTGCGCGTTCTTTTCCTGCTCCACGGCACGAGCGGCCTCGGCCGCCTCGGCTGCGGGGGTGCCCGGCCTGCGCCGGACGACCCAGTCTTCGATGTTGCGCTGCGGCGCCCCGGACACCGCGAGCGCCCCTGGCGGAACGTTACGCCTGATCACCGTGCCGGCACCGCTGTATGCGCCGTCGCCGACCGTCACCGGGGCGACGAGCATGTTGTCCGAGCCGAGCCGCACATGGGAGCCGATGGTGGTGTGGTGCTTGTTCACGCCGTCGTAGTTGACGAACACACTGGAGCATCCGATGTTGCTTCGCTCGCCGATCGTGGCGTCCCCCACGTAGGTGAGGTGCGGCACCTTGGAGCCCGGCCCGATGTCGGCGTTCTTGGTCTCCACGAAGGTGCCGATCTTTCCGTTCTCCCCCAACCGGGTGCCTGGCCGCAGGTAGGCGAACGGTCCGACCTTGGCTCCGGCCGCGAGGACGGAGTCCGAGCCATGCGTGCGAACGACGGTCGCGCCCTCCCCGACGGTCACGTCGGTGAGCGTGGAGTCCGGACCGATGTGGGCGCCCTCGCCGACGGTCGTCGCGCCGTGCAGCTGGACTCCCGGAGCGAGTACGACATCGCGGGCCAGCTTCACGTCGGCACCCAGCCAGGTCGTCGCCGGATCGGTGACGGTGACCCCTTCGCGCTGCCACCGGCGCACGATCCGCCGGTTGAGTTCGGCGCCCAGCGTGGCGAGCTGAACCCGGTCGTTGACGCCCTCGGTGAGCCAGGGGTCGTCCACCACCAGGGCGCCGACCGGCCTGCCGTCGGCACGCGCGATGCCGAGCACGTCGGTCAGGTACAGCTCGCCCTGGGCGTTGTCGGTCGAAAGCCGGGACAGGCCGTCGGCGAGCACCGTGGCGTCGAAGGCGTACACCCCGGAGTTGATCTCGGTGACGGCCAGTTGCTCTTCGCTGGCGTCCTTCTGTTCGACGATGCCGGTGACCTTGCCGTCGCCGTCGCGCAGGATCCGCCCGTAGCCGGACGGGTCGGCGAGAACGGCGGTGAGCACGGTGACAGCGTTGCCGCCCTGCCGGTGCTCGGCCAGCAACGCGGCCAGGGTCTCGGTGTCCAGCAGCGGAACGTCGCCGTAGCTGACCAGCACGGTCCCCGTGAGGTCGGCGGGCAACTCGGCCAATGCGCAGGAGACGGCGTGCCCGGTTCCGTTCTGGCTCTCCTGAACCGCGGTCCCCACCGAGCGGTCGAGTGCCTTGCTCACGGTGTCGAGGTGCCCCCGCACCGCGTCCCTGCCGTGCCCGACGACCACGACCAGGTGATCGGGGTCGAGACCGGCAGCGGCGCGCACGGCGTGCTCGACCAGCGGTCTCCCCGCGATGGGGTGCAGCACCTTGGGCGTGGCGGAACGCATGCGGGTGCCCTCACCCGCAGCAAGGATCAGTGTGCTCAGCGGGCCGGTCACAGCACTCCTCGTTCGACGACATCGTCGGGTCACACGCTACTTGCGTATGTCACCTGACTGGCGGCTTCCGTACCGGGCCAGGATCCTACGTGTGTTCCTCGAGGTCCCACGTGGGGTCGGTTGGAGTGATGTCCTCGGACCAGCCGCCCATCGGGTCGCCCACCGCGGCCGTGGCGGACGCGATCTGGTTTCCGCCACGCCGTTTCGCCTGGTACATCGCCGCGTCGGCGCGGGAGAGCACCTGTTCCGCACGTTCCTGCGGACGCAGCGAGACCAGGCCGACCGACAGGGTCACGCCGTGCGAAAGGTGGTGCGGCAGGGAGGCGACCGCGGTGACCGCGCGGCCGAGCGCCTGTTTCGCGGCGGACACCGGCGCCCCCGGCAGCAGTGCGATGAACTCGTCGCCGCCGTACCTCGCCACCAGATCGTCACCGCGCAGGGCGTCGCGCAGCGTGCTGGCCACGACCCTGAGCACGTCGTCGCCCTCGGCATGGGAATGCCGGTCGTTGACGTCCTTGAAGCCGTCGAGGTCGACCAGCGCGACCGCGAGAGGTTGCGCGTTGACCGAACCGGCCAGCGTCCGCAGCCGGTCGTCCAGTGCCCTGCGGTTGGGCAGGCCGGTCAGCGGGTCCTGCAGCGCCTGTTGGGTGATCGCGCCGTGCTCCGCCGAGAGCCGTTCGTGTTCGCGGCGGGTGTTCAGGGTGGCGATCTGCGACTCCCGCAACGACCAGAGTTCGGCTTCCAGCGCGGCCGAGTAGGCGGCGAGCAGCGCCGCGGGCCTGTTGTCGGTCGGGCTGTCGATCTCGCCGGTGCCGTCGAGGGCGGCCGTCCCGGCGGTGGTGTCGATGGCACCCGCACTGCCGAGCCGGGCGATCTCGCGGAACAGGTTCAGCCGCATCGACGGCTGTGAGTTGTCCTCGGCCTGCAGGTGCTGCGCGTCGATCAGCAGGCGCATCGCCTCGTCCCTGCGCCCGTCACCGTCGAGGCAGCGGGCCAGTGCGATGGTGACGATGACGTGCTCGTGCGGCCAGCCCTGCTCGGCGTTGAGCTTGCTCAACCGGTCGATATGCGCTGAGCTCGGTGCGGCCAGCGCGAGAGAAGCGGCGAGCACGCCGACCTGATCGACGGCCGGAACCCCGGACTGCCGCGGGAACAGCGATTCGGCGAACGGGGCCTCGACGGCGATCGCCATCGAGGCGGCGGTGCGGAACTTCTCGCCGGCTTCCTCGTCGCGCCCGACGCGTTCGAGCCGTAGCCCCCAGCCGAGCAGCATCTTGACCCGGTTGATCAGCTGCAGCGTGATCTCGTGCGGGCCCGCGCTGTCCCGGACCGCCTGGTGCGCCCTGGCGATCACCTCTTCGGCGGCTTCGTAGACCCCGAGCTGGTTGAGCACGATCCAGCAGTCGATCAGGGCGGAGGAGAGCAAACGATCCCATGCCCGCCTGCCAAGTTGCACGTCCGGAGTGGGCGAGTCGTCGAGAATGGCCAGCGCTCTGGCGATCTCGGTCAGCGCCGCGTCCTCCTGCACGGAGAGCACGAGGAGTCTGCCGCGAATCGCGTGGGCGTCCGCACGCAGGAGCGCGAGGCCATGCCTGCGCGTGTGCGCGAGCAGCTCGTCGAGCAGGGGTTCGGCCTCCAGCGCGATCCCGCGGGTGACCAGCCGGGCCAGTGACGCCGCACGCAGCAGTTGCGCGATAAGAATCGGCTCGCCGCGCCGCTGGGTCTCCTCCAGCAGCTCGTCCACCGTACCGATGATCTTCAGCTGCTCGGTGCGGTCGCTGCGCTGCACGATGGCGTTGAGTTCGCGGGCACGACCGAGCAGCCAGGCATCGGACATGTCGCCCAACGCCGGGCCGGATGCGTCACGTGGCTCGCGAGCCTCGTCGTGCAGCCGCCTTCACCCCCTCGTCAACCCGTCTCCGAAGGACCCGCTCCGCCGCCAGGATTCGAACCTGAACTGTCAGAACCAAAATCTGAAGTGCTGCCAATTACACTACGGCGGATCGTGCCTGGTCAGGATAGTCACACTCATACGGGCCCTGTTCGGGGATCTGCCGATCGCCGCCCTCGGCTCGCTGACCTGCGATGATTCCGCCGGAATCGAGTGCACGTGCGCGGGTGACGAAGCTCCCCGCCAAGAAGGCCCGCTTCGGTCTGGTCTGAGATGGGAAACCTCCTGTACCGTAACCTACGGCATCGTAGGTAAGGCGACCCTTTGTCGGGTCACGCGTGGGAAGAAGTGACTGAATGACGGCAACCCTCGACCGCTCCGCCGGATCCGGCGAGCCGCCGGCCGCATCGGGACCGAAACCAGTAATCGACGGTCAGCGCTCGAACACCGTTCAGGCGACGGTGTACTTCGGTGTCCTCGCTCCACTGATCGCCCTTGTCGTGGCAGTTCCGTTTGCCTGGGGCTGGGGGCTGACCTGGGTCGACGTCGGGCTGTTCGTCATCTTCTATGCCATCTCCGGCCTCGGGATCACGGTGTCGTACCACCGGTACTTCACCCACGGGTCGTTCAAGGCCAAGCGCTGGCTCCGCATTGCCATGGCGATCGCGGGCAGTACAGCGGTACAGGGGCCGGTGATCACCTGGGTGGCCGACCACCGCAGGCACCACGCGTTCTCCGACCGCGACGGCGACCCGCACTCGCCGTGGGCGTTCGGCACGGGCCCGGTGGCGATCGCCAAGGGCTTCTGGCACGCGCACATGGGCTGGCTCTTCGAGCGGGACAGCACGAACGCCGAGCGGTTCGCGCCTGATCTGCTGCGGGACCCCGACATCAAGAAGGTGGACAGCCTCTTCGTGCTGTGGACCGTGCTCAGCCTGGTGCTGCCCGGTATTCTCGGCGGGCTGATCAGCTGGTCGTTCTGGGGAGTGGTGACCGGGATCTTCTGGGCCGGATTCGTCCGCGTGTGCGTGCTGCACCACGTGACGTGGTCGGTGAACTCGATCTGCCACATGCTCGGCGAGCGCCCGTTCACCGCGAGGGACAAGTCGGCGAACTTCTGGCCGCTGGCGATCCTGTCCTTCGGGGAGTCCTGGCACAACCTGCACCATGCAGATCCCACCTCGGCGCGCCACGGTGTGCAGCGCGGGCAGATCGACATTTCGGCACGGGTCATCTGGTTGTTCGAGAAGGTCGGCTGGGCCCACAACGTCCGTTGGCCGACACCGCAGCGGTTGGCGCGTCTTTCGACGTCAACCACGTCGAGTTGACGCACGGGGTTTACCCTCGAGCGTGTGGCGGCGAGACGGCGGGCTAAGCGTGATGCGGCGATCACCGGGGTGCGACCAGGCGCCCCGGTGACCCGTGTGCGGATGACCGGGACCGAGCGCAGGCAGCAACTGCTCAACGTTGCCCGCGCACTTTTCGCGGAAAAGGGATTCGACGGCACCTCGGTCGAGGAGATCGCGCACCGCGCCAACGTGTCCAAGCCCGTGGTGTACGAGCACTTCGGTGGCAAGGAGGGCATCTACGCCGTAGTCGTCGACCGGGAGACGCAGCTGCTGCTCGACCAGATGGTGTCCACTTTGCACGGTGGGCACCCGAAGGTGATGCTGGAGCAGGCGGCGACCGCGCTGCTGAGCTATGTCGAGGAGTCGCACGACGGTTTCCGGATCCTGGTGAGGGATTCGCCGGTCGCCAGTGCCGGGGGCACCTTCTCGACGGTGCTCAACGACATCGCCAGCCAGGTCGAGCACATCCTCGGCCAGCAGTTCACCGCCCGCGGCTACGACGACAAGCTCTCCGCGCTGTACGCGCAGGCGCTGGTCGGGATGGTCGCGCTCACCGGTCAGTGGTGGCTGGACGCGCGCAAGCCCAAGCGGGACGAGGTCGCCGCGCATTTGGTGAACCTGGCGTGGAACGGCCTTTCCCACCTGGAGCACAAGCCGAAGCTGCAGCTCAGCTGACGCGCTCCGCCTTGCGTTTCCGGCTGCGCCGCCTGTTGATTCCCAAGCCCAGCAGCACGAGGGCAGCCAGCGCGATCAGCAACGGGACGGCCCCGATGCCGTCCACCCACGCCGCGAGCACGGACTGGATCTCGCCCGCGGCGTTCACGACCGGGTCGTCGGCGGAGCCACCACCGTGGAACAGACGCAGTTCGTAGGCGCCGTAGTAGCCGACGTAGAGCCCCGCGAGCACCAGCAGCGCACCGCCGATGCGGTTGACGTAGGGCAGGATCCGGCGCGTGCTCCGCGTGGCGGCACTTCCGGCCAGCGCCACGGCGACGGCCAGCACCCCGACCACCAGTGCCATGCCCGCGCCGTACGCCAGGTATGCGACGACTCCCTCCAGTGGTGAACCGCCGCGGAAGGTCGTGCTGGTGACCGCAAGGAACGGGCCGACGGTGCAGGACAGGGACGCGATGGCGTAGGCGAAGCCGTAACCGAACATCGAGCCGAGCCTGCCGGTCGGCGCGCCCTTCGACGGTTTCGGTAGTAGCAGGGTGATCTCCCTGCCCGCCAGCATCCACGCGCCCAGCGCGAGCATCGCCACGCCGATCACCACGGTCACCGCGGGCAGGTACTCCTGCACGGAACTGGCCAGTGGGGCCACGACGAGCCCGAAAGCGCCGAACACGACCAGAAAGCCGGTGGCCATGACGGCCGTCGCGACGAGCGCCCTGCCGACGGCCGTGGCCTTCGACGTGCCGGTGGTCTCCGTCGTGCCGGTCACGACGAGGGTCAGGTAGGCGGGCAGCATCGCGAACCCGCACGGGTTCACGCTGGCCACCATGCCAGCGGCGAGCGCGAAGCCGAGTGTCTCGACGTCCATCGCGTCAGGAGCCGAGCTGCTCGACGCGGGAGTTCAGGTCTTCTTCGGACAGACGGTCCTTGACGACATCCACCGTGCCGTCCGCACTGACGAAGGCGTACGCGGGCTGGTAGGTGATGCCGAAACGCCGCCAGATGTCGGCGTTCTCGTCCTCGAGGTGCTGGAAGTTGCCGACGCCGTACTGGTCCACGAAATCGCGCATGGCGTCGGGACCGTCCTGGGCGGCGACGCCGACGAACGTGACGGAGTTGGCGTCGGCCGCCTTCGCGACCGAGGGGGCCTCCGCGCGGCAGTTCGGGCACCACGGCGCCCAGAACCAGAGGACCGCGGGCTTGCCGGCCAGGCTCGCCCCGGAGAACGGCTCACCGTCGAGAGTGGTTGCGGTGAAGTTCAGCTCCTCCGCCACGGTGGCGGGCTGCTCGCTCGGCTCCGCGGGTTCGGCGGATCCGGCCGGGGTCGTGACGGCGGTGGTGCCGGGAGCGCTCGCGGCAGGATCGTCCGTGGTGGCCGGTTCACCCCCGCACCCGGCGAGCGTCATGACCACTGCCGCGGCGAGCGCGATCCCGCTGAACGCGCTGCCGAAGGAACGAACCCCGACCATCGATGACCTCCTGTGAGCTGGTGCGCCCATCCTGACGCATTCCCACGTCCCAAATGCCCCCCGACGTCTTACAGACCGATGACATCCCGTCCCGCACTTTCCCGGGAAAGTGCGACCCCGCCTCCGACACTTTCCCGGGAAAGTGCGGGAGCCGGTGGGTCAGGGAGTGGGGGTTACGCGCAGCAGCTTGTCGTCGCCGCCGTTGGACGTGGTGACGTAGAGCGCGCCGTCGGGGCCGCTGCGTACGGAGCGCAACCTGCCGTAGTCCTCCAGTTCGGGTGGTAGCGTCACCTCGGTCACCTCGCCGGACTCGTCCAGCGTGAGCAGCAGCATCTTCTGCCCCTTCAGCGCCACGACGGCGAGCGCACCGTCCAGGCCGCCCCACTGCCCACCGGAGACGAAGGCGGCGCCACAGATCGCCTCGGTGATGCTCCCGGATGTCCACACTGGACGAACGGCGTCCGGGAACCGTTCGGTGTCGGTCATCGGGACGCTCTCGTCATAGGACTCCTCGGTGCCACCACGGGAGGGGTCCCAGCCGTAGTTGCCGCCGGGCCGGATCACGTTGACCTCGTCGTCCACGGACGGGCCGTGCTCGGCGGCGAAGATCTGACCGTTCCCCGGTCGTACGGCCATTCCCTGGATATTGCGGTGACCGTAGCTGTAGACGCGCTGTTCGGCGGGGTCCTGTGAGTCGGCGAACGGGTTGTCCGGCAGTGCCGCGCCCGTCTCCAGATCGATCCGCAGCACCTTGCCGCCGAGGCTGCTCCGGTCCTGCGGCACCGGCGCCGCGGCGGAGTCGCCGGTGCCGACGAGCAGCTCCCCTTGCGGGCCGATCGCGGGGCGGCAGCCCGAGTGCCGTCCGCTGGAGTTGAGCGGCAGGCCGGTCAACAGGTCGGCGCCGCGCTCCGCGCTGCTCCCGTCCTGCGACAGTGTCCAGGTCACCAGCCGCACGTCCACCGGCTGGCCGTTCTCCTGGTGGGTCTGGCAGGTGGTGAACCGGCGGGTCTCGGCGAAGTCGGGATGCACCACGAGCCCCATCAGACCGCCCTCGCCCCGCGCGTACACGTCGGCGAGGTCCGCCTGGACCTCCGTGACGGCTGAGCCGGGCGTGGTCCCGGAGACCAGCGCGATCCGGCCGGGGCGTTGCGGGACGAGTACCTCGCCGCTGGGCAGGAACCCGGCGTCCCATCCGTGTTCGAGACCGCCCGCCACCTCCTCCACCTTCAGCGCCGTCGCCACGCTGCTCGTCGCGGGCGCGGGGCCGGGCAGATCCTGCGGCTGGGCACTGCCGCAGGAGACCCCGAGTGCGGCAAGGGGGAGAAGCGTCGCGATTCCGGCTTTTCGTGCACGCATGGGGCCAGCATTCCCTCATCCGCGTCTGATCGCCGTATGAGACCTGCGGACACGACGTTCGGGTGCGCACGTACCCTGGGGTCAGACCCCTTACCCCGCTGGTCCAGGGAAGGGGTATGTCCGTGTGTAAGGGGAACCCTTGGTGACCATGACCAGCCCTGCTTGCCTGTCCGGACTGTTGTCCGCGGTGTTGCCCGATCCCGCGCTGCGCGGTGTCGTGGAGCGCGTCGGCGCACCTCACCTGGAGCTCGAGGGGGCCACGGCCACCCGCCAGCTCGTCGCGGCCGCACTGGCCGCGCCGGAGAGCGCAGGGGGTGCCGACCGCCCGGTGCTCGCGGTCACCGCGACCGGCAGGGAGGCCGACGAGCTGACCGCTGCCCTGGTCAGCCTGCTGGGGGCCGACGCGGTAGTGGACTTCCCTTCCTGGGAGACGCTGCCACACGAGCGGCTCTCCCCGCGCGCCGACACCGTCGGCAGACGGATGGAGGTGCTGCACCGGCTCACCCAACCGCACCACGGCGGCCTGCGCGTGGTCGTGTCCACGGTCCGCAGCCTGATCCAACCGATGGCGCCCGGCCTCGGCTCGCTCGCGCCGATCGAGCTGCGGGTCGGTGAGGAACAGCAGTTCGAGGGCGTACTGGAGCGCCTGGTCGAGCTGGCCTACTCGCGTGTGGACATGGTGGAGAAGCGCGGCGAGTTCGCCGTTCGCGGCGGCATCCTCGACGTCTTCGGCCCCACTGCCGAGCACCCGTGCCGAATCGAGTTCTGGGGCGACGAGGTCAGCGAGATCCGCGCGTTCGCGGTCGCCGACCAGCGGTCGTTGCCGGGGGAGATCCAGGAGGTGATCGCGCCACCCTGTCGCGAGCTGCTGCTCACCGGCCAGGTCAAGGAGCGGGCGAGGGAACTGGCGGAGACCCATGCCTCCGACGCGGCGCTGGCGGAGATGCTCACCAAGCTCGCCGACGGCATTCCCTGCGAGGGCATGGAAGCCCTGATCCCGGTGCTCTGCGAGGGCGAGCTGGAGCTGCTCACCGACGCGATGCCGGAGGGCACCCACGTCCTGCTGGCAGATCCGGAGAAGATCCGGGCCAGGGCGCACGACCTCGTGCGCACCGGGCAGGAGTTCCTCGAGGCTTCGTGGTCGGTCGCGGCGGCAGGCGGCAGGGCGCCGATCGACCTCGGCGCCTCGGCCTACCGTGACCTCGAGGAGATCGGGCGGCACGCCCGCGACACCGGCAGGTCGTGGTGGACGCTGTCCCAGCTGACCAGTGAGGGCGACGTCTACCGGGTTTCCATCGACGGCGTTCCCGGGTACCGCGGTGAGTTCGAGCGTGCGACCACGGATCTGCGGGCGCACGCGGCGGCGGGCGGCGCCGCGGTGCTGGTGATGCCGGCCGCGGGTACCGCAACGCGTGCCGTGGAACAGCTCAGCGCGGCCGAGGTGCCGACGACGCTGTCCGCCGATGGCATCACCGAGCCACCACGCAGCGGAATGGTCACCGTGACCTGCGGCGGGCTCACCGACGGTTTCACGGCGCCGGAACTCGCGCTGGTGGTCCTGAGCGAGTCCGATCTGACCGGACGCGGCGCCTCGGCTGGGCAGTCCACAAGGGACCTCAACACGAAGATGCCGTCCCGGCGGCGCGGCGGAGTGGATCCGGTCGCGCTCAAGTCCGGCGACTACGTGGTGCACAACCAGCACGGCATCGGCCGGTTCGTGGAGATGGTGCAGCGCACCGTCGGCGGTGCCACGCGCGAGTACCTGCTGCTGGAGTACGCCTCGTCCAAACGCGGCCACCCCGGTGACCGGTTGTTCGTCCCGACCGACCAGCTCGACGAGGTCTCTCGCTACGTCGGTGGTGAGCTGCCGACCCTGAACCGGCTCGGTGGGTCGGACTGGAAGAACACCAAGGCAAAGGCGCGCAAGGCGGTCAAGGAGATCGCGGCGGAGCTGGTACAGCTCTACGCCGCGCGGCAGGCCGCTCCCGGCCACGCTTTCGGGCCGGACTCGCCCTGGCAGGCAGAGCTGGAGGACGCCTTCCCGTTCGTCGAGACCGGTGACCAGCTGGCCGCGATCGACGAGGTCAAGTCCGATATGGAACGCAGCGTTCCGATGGACCGGGTCATCTGCGGCGATGTCGGCTACGGCAAGACCGAGATCGCTGTGCGGGCAGCGTTCAAGGCCGTGCAGGACGGCAAGCAGGTCGTGGTGCTGGTCCCGACGACGCTGCTCGCGCAGCAGCATCTGAGCACCTTCATCGAGCGGATGCGCGCGTTCCCGGTGAAGATCAAGGGGATGTCGCGGTTCACCGATCCGCACGAGGCCGAGCAGACGATGGAAGGGCTCTCGAGCGGCGAGGTCGACATCGTGATCGGTACGCACCGCCTGCTGCAGACGGGCGTCCGGTACAAGGACCTCGGACTGATCATCGTGGACGAGGAACAGCGGTTCGGCGTCGAGCACAAGGAGCACATCAAGGCGTTGCGGACGCACGTCGATGTGCTCACCATGTCGGCGACACCCATCCCGAGGACCCTGGAGATGAGTCTCGCCGGCATTCGCGAGATGTCCACGATCCTGACCCCACCGGAGGACCGGCACCCGATCCTGACCTACGTCGGTGCCTATGACGACAAGCAGGTGGGTGCGGCGATCCGGCGTGAGCTGCTGCGCGACGGTCAGGTCTTCTACGTGCACAACCGGGTTTCGTCGATCGAGAAGGCCGCGAAACGGTTACGCGAGCTGGTCCCGGACGCGCGGATCGTCACCGCGCACGGGCAGATGAACGAGCACAAGCTCGAGCAGATCATCGAGGGGTTCTGGGAGCGCGAGTACGACGTGCTGGTGTGCACGACGATCGTGGAGACCGGACTGGACATCTCCAACGCGAACACGCTGATCGTGGAGCGAGGCGACATGCTCGGGCTGGCGCAGCTGCACCAGCTGCGCGGCCGCGTCGGGCGTGGCAGGGAGCGCGGATACGCGTACTTCCTCTACCCGCCCGAGGCCCCGCTCACCGAGACCGCGCACGACCGGCTCGCCACGATCGCGCAGAACACCGAACTCGGCTCCGGCATGGCGGTCGCGATGAAGGACCTCGAGATCCGCGGCGCGGGCAACATCCTCGGTGCGGAGCAGTCGGGGCACATCGCCGGTGTCGGCTTCGATCTGTACGTCCGGCTGGTCGGGGAGGCCGTCGACGCCTTCCGCAAGCATGCGGGCGCGGGCACCGGTGAGGAGGAAGAGGCTCCTGCCGAGGTGCGGGTGGACCTGCCGATCGATGCGCACATTCCGCACGACTACGTGCCCGGCGAGCGGTTGCGGCTGGAGGCCTACCGCAAGATCGCGGCCGCGCCGGACGCCGATGGCCTCGATGCGGTGCTGGACGAGCTGATCGACCGCTACGGTCAGCCACCGGCCTCGGTGCGCAGGCTGCTGGCGGTGGCGAACTTCCGGCACGCCTGCAGGGCGGCCGGGGTGACCGAGGTGACGGCGCAGGGCAACACCATCCGGTTCGCGCCCTTGCCGCTGGCCGACTCGCAGCTGGTCAAGCTCAAGCGGCTGTACCCCAAGGCGGTCTACAAGGCGGTCACCAACACCGTCTCGGTGCCCAAGCCCACGGAAGGCGCAGCAGGCGGTCGAATAGGCGCCCCACCCCTGCGCGACGAGGCCCTCCTAGCCTGGTGCACCCAACTCCTCCAGGCCCTCACCCGCCAACCAGCCCCCACTCCCGCCTGACTTGGCAGTTCCGGAGCTCGAGTTCGCAGTTCCGGCGGCTGACTTGGCAGTTCCGGGGGCTAGCCTCCCGGGGTGACCGAGCTGATCGAGGACGAAAGTTTCACCCGGGACGACTGGTACGGCGAGGAGTGGTCCGGCCGCAGCTATCAGCGCTGCACGTTCAGTGAGGTCGACTTCACCGAGGCCACGACGCGGGGTGTGGTCTTCAACGAGTGCTCCTTCGGCAACGCCTGGTTCAACGCATCCAGGCACTTCGACACCGCGTTCACGAGCTGCGATTTCACCCGGTGCAATTTCTTCGACACCGAGTTCGAGGGCTGCAAACTGGTGGGCAGCCGGTTCCAGGAGTCGGAGCTGCGGCCGATGCGGGTCACCGGAGGGGACTGGTCGTTCGTCGGACTGCCGGGGGCCGACCTGCGCCGGTGCGGCTTCCACGGGGTGCGGATGCGGGAGGCCGACCTGACGGGGGCGAACTGCGCCGAGGCGGCGTTCGCCACCGTGGACCTGTCCGGTGCGCAGCTACACAGCGCGAAGTTCACCAAGGCAGATCTGCGAGGCAGCAACATCGAGGCGCTCGATCCGTATCACGCGGAACTCACCGGCGCGCTGATCGACCCGGAGCAGGCGCTCGTGCTCGCCACCTCCATGGGGCTGCGGATCGGCTGACATTGTCCGCCTTGCCCCCGTGGCAAACCAGCATCCGATGTAGTGAATGCGGGACAGCGCAGGGGCGGTGGCCGCACTGACTGCTGCAATCGGAGACCTATGTTCGGGAACTGCTGCGGTGGGGCGGGCGAGTACGCGAGGACCGCTTCG
The DNA here is from genome assembly GCF_900111885.1 of Amycolatopsis marina. GTDB lineage: Bacteria > Actinomycetota > Actinomycetes > Mycobacteriales > Pseudonocardiaceae > Amycolatopsis > Amycolatopsis marina. The sequence goes on along the minus strand of NZ_FOKG01000013.1, from coordinate 10,441 downwards.
AGTTGCTCGTGCGCGCCCGCCTGCAACGCCAGCGAGTCCTGCGTCGCCGCTTGCCACCCCGCTTCCGGGTGTTCGTCCATGAACACGCGCTGCGCGGCGTGGTGGGCGGGCCGCGAGTAATGCACGAACAGGCCGACTCCAGGGACTGGCTTGCCCGCCTGGCACTCGAGTACGGCCGTGCCGACCCCGTCGCACTTTCCCGGGAAAGTGCGACGAGCCGAACGGTGACTACCCGGTCTTGCGATTGCCCTGTGGGGCTGTGAGAGGGTAAGGCTTGTGACGAGGATCATCGGCCGCCCTCGGGTGCTGCTTACCGCTGTTGCCACCGCTCTTGTGCTCGCCGGTTGCGGGTCGGGGCCCAGTCAGGCCACCTCCGCCGCGATCGTCGGCGATCGCTCCATCGCCCTCGACGATGTGCAGCAGGAGATCCAGTGGCTGCTGGACAACGTGCCGGAGGCGCAGCAGGCGAAGCAGCAGCGCAAGTTCGACATCGAGTCGCGCAAGATCGTGCAGAGCCGGGTCGTGCACCAGTTGCTCACCGTCGCGGCGGAGCGCGACGGCCTGCGGGCCGATGATCAGCAGATCGCGGAGCTGATCAACTCCAGCGGTGGTCGCGAGGCCGCCGCACGAGCCGTCCGGGTGGAACCGGAACGGCTTGACGACGTCGCGGGGGACCAGCTGTTGCTGCAGCAGCTCGGCCAGAAGTACGTCGACCGCCTCTCCGTCAGCCTGATCGGCACCACGATCAGCAGCGAGAGCCCCGGCGCCACCGCGGAGGACGCGGCGCTCGATCTCGGCCGCCGGATCTCCGCCGATCCCGGCAACGCCGCGTCCATCATCCAGTCGGGTGGCCACCAGGTGCTGGACGAGCGGTTCAGCCTCGCGGAGGCGTTGCAGGCCAGTCCGGAACTCGCCGTGAGCGCCGTGTTCGGCGCTGACGAAGGCGATGTGCTGGTCATCCAGCCCAGCAGGGAACAGACCGGTTGGCTGGTCGCGCTGGTGCGGGAGCGGACGGTTTCCGGCGCCGCCGGCTCCGGTTCGGACGCCGCCGCGCAGTCCGACCCGCAGATGCTTTACCAGGTCGGCTTGCGGATGTTGCAGCCGCTGGCCGACGAACTCGGCGTGCGCATCAACCCGCGGTACGGCGTCTGGGACCAGACCGCGATGACCGTGGCCGCCAGCGAGGACGAGTTGACCGGCTACCAGTTGCAGCCGCGTACCGTGCAGCCATGACCGTTTCGCCCCCCACCGTGGTGCTCGTCTCGGCCACGTTGCCAGGGGTGCTCCCGGCAGGCGCGTGGCCCGTGCTGCGGACGGCCGAGTCGGTCTTCGCCGCCGCGGATCTGCCCGAGTCGACGAGAACCGAGCTGGACGCCAAACCGGCGCCGAGTCCTGCCGAACTCGTCGGTCTTCCCGGCGTCGTCCTTATCGCGGCCAGTGTCGACGAGGCCGGCGCCGCCGCGCTGATCGCGGCAGGTGCGGCCGTTGTCGCCGCGCCGGTGCCGCCGATCGTGCGTGCCGTCGAGGTGATGGACCGCCTGCGGTCGCCGGGCGGATGCCCGTGGGACGCGGTGCAGACGCACGACTCACTGCGCCAGTACCTCGTGGAGGAGACCTACGAGTTGCTCGACGCGATCGAGGAGGGCGACCGGCCCGCGCTGCGCGAGGAACTCGGTGACGTGCTGCTCCAGGTGCTCTTCCACGCGCGGGTCGCCGCGGAGCACGAAGGGGACCCCTTCGGTATCGACGACGTCGCGGACGACCTGGTCGCCAAACTGGTCGGCAGGCACCCGCACGTCTTCGCGGACGGGGAGCGGGTGGACACCGCCGAGCACCAGCAGGTCCGCTGGGAGGAACTCAAGCAGACCGAGAAACGCCGTGAGTCTGTTGTGGACGGTGTCGCGCTCGGTCAGCCCGCGGTGGCGCTCGCCGGCAAGCTTGGTCACCGCACCGGACGCGCCGGGGTGCCGTTCGACCTGATGCCCGCCGCCACCGACGAGGCCACCAGGATCTTCCGTCTGGCCGCCGCCGCGCGCAGAGCCGGGATCGACCCCGAGGGCGGGTTGCGGTCCGTGGCCAAGGAGTTCGCCCGACGGGTGCGAGTTGCCGAGCGCGCGGCGCGCGCCGACGGTGTCGAGCCCGCGGCCCTGGACGCGGATGGCTGGCGCCGGTACTGGCCCACGTAACCTGAACGGGTGGTCGATCCCACTCCATCAGGTTCCGGTCCCGCAGGAGAGCCCGGCGAACCGTGGCAGCCGCCGCGCCGGTACGTCGGCCGGATCCTGCTCGCACTAGGCCTGGTCGCGACCGGCCTCGTGCTCATCCTGACCATCGGGATCCACCGCTACGACGACCCGGCCGGCGACGGCAGTGACGTCGTCGTGCAGGAGCGCAGGCCGCAGCCACGGGCCGAGGTGCCCCAGCGCGCGCGTGCCGCACCCGAGGATCGGCTCAACGCCTCCGACCAGGCCGAACTCGACAGCTGGGCCGACGAGGTCGCGGAGGCCACCGAGATTCCCGCCCGCGTGCTCGTTGCCTACGGCAGGGCCGAGATGTGGATGCGCTCGGCCGCGCCCGACTGCAGGCTGTCCTGGGGCACGCTCGCCGGGATCGGCAGGGTCGAGTCGCGGCACGGCAGTCTCGGCGGCGCGGATGTCGAAGACGACGGGACGACCACCAAACCCATCATCGGCGTGCCCCTCGATGGCTCGGCAGGAGTGCGGGCGATCCCGGACTCCGACGGCGGCAAGCTGGACCGCGACACCGAGTGGGACCGTGCGGTCGGGCCGATGCAGTTCCTCCCTGCCACCTGGGCGAAATGGGGCACCAGGGCGGGCAGGGACGGCGCCCCGGCGGATCCGCACAACATCGACGACGCCGCGCTGTCCGCCGCCACTTTCCTCTGCTCCGGCGGGGCCGACCTGAGCACTCCACGAGGCTGGTGGGACGCGGTGCTCGCGTACAACCAGTCCGTGGAGTACGGCCAGGACGTCTTCAGCGGCGCCGCGGCCTACGCCGAGGCGACCACCGGATAGCGGCGTCACGCCGCGGTGTAGACGCCCTCGTGCACCAGTTCGGCGTTGATCGACATCGCGGCCCGAGATCCGTCCCCCGCCGCGCTGACCAGCTGTGCCGACAAGTCGACAGCGTTGCCCGCGGCCCATACCCAGGACACACTCGTGCGACCGAATCGGTCGACCCGGACCTGCCCGTTCTCGTCCCGCTCGCAGCCGAGGGTGCCCAGCAACGCGTCCTTGGGGACGAACCTGGGGCCGACGAACACGGCACTTCTCGGTACCTCGGTGCCGTCAGCCATGCGGACACCGCGGAGGCGATGGCCTTCGGTGAGCAGCCGCTCGACCTTGCCGGGAACCACGTCGACACCGCGTGTTCGCAGGTTGGCGAGGTCGTCGTCGGTCAGGTCCATCGTGTGCGGAAACAGTGTGACGTCCTTGCTCCACTGCCGGATGAGCTGCGCCTGATGCATGGTCAGAGGGGAGCCGCCGAGCACCCCGATCGGCTGATCGCGCACCTCCCACCCGTGGCAGTACGGGCAGTGCAGGACGTCGGAACCCCACAACTCGCGGACTCCGGGGATCTCCGGCAGCTCGTCGGTGAGCCCGGTCGTCACCAGCACCCGCCGAGCCGCGAGGACGGAACCGCCCGCCAGCTCCACCGACCGGTCATGCCGGATCCGGGTGACGACGTCCTCGACGAACTCGCCGCCGTAGCCCTCGATCTCCGCCCTGCCGACGCGCAGCAACTCGCGCGGGTCCAGGCCGTCACGGGACAGGTACCCGTGCAGGTGCGCGGCTGGGGCGTTGCGGGGATTTCCCGCGTCCACGACCACGACCCTTCGTCTCGCCCTGGTCAGTACCAGCGCCGCGCTGAGCCCCGCCGCTCCACCGCCCACGATCACCACGTCGTATGTCTCGGTCATCTCGACCACCTCCGCGGACCACAGTCCGCCACCCAGGGCACTATTGGCAACATTTGTTGCCGATATAGCAAACCTGGTGTCTGGTCACGGATTGTCGAGGGTGAGCCGAGCGCTCACTTCGCCGATGGCGTCCTGGTACTCCGGCGCCGAATGCATCGCCGAGGCCATCCGCAACTGGCCGAGCGCCTCGACGAGGCGACCGAGGCGTTGCAGAGTCCTGCCGAGAACGAACCGCGCGTAGTGGTCGGCCGGGTCGAGTTCGACCACGCGGGACAGTGCACGCTCCGCGCGCCGCAGTTGGGCTGAATGGAAGTAGGCGCGTCCCGCGAGTAGTTGCACGCTCGGTTTGTCCGGCTCGGCGTCGAGCACGGGCTCCAGCGCCTTCAACGCGTCGAGTGGTCGTGTGCGAACCAGATTCTCCGCCTGCCGGAACGCCCGGAGCGGATCTTCCCCGGGCTCCTGCGGTGCTGGTTCCTGCTCAACCATGGTCCGCTCGACGTTACCGCCTCCCGCGAGTCGCTAACACCCTTGACAGCAATGCCGATCACCAAGCGAAACGAAACTGGGAGGGCTTCAGTTGGGACAACTCCGCGGCCCGCGGCGGCGGTTCCCTGCCGGACGGTCGATTCTGCTGGCAGGGGTCCTGCTCGCCGTCGTGGCGGGCGGGTTTTACCTCGCGCGGCCCGACGAAACGAAGCATTCGCCGGATGCCGCTGCTGGTCTTCCCGTGACGTGGGAGCTGGATCCGGAACGTCCCTTCGCGGGCACTCCGGCGCAGGACTGGCCGGACGGAGCGGCCGGGATAGTGCCGCCGGAGCCAGCCGCGGTCGGTGACCACACCGCGGCGGAGGTTGCCGCGGCGCTGGCCGATGTGCGCGACCTGCTGGTGATTTCGCGACTGGAGCGTTCGGTCATCGAGGGCGGTGACGTGGAGCCGTACCTGTCCATGCTGGCGCCCGCCGAGCGGGAGGCGCGCCGGGCGGAGTTCTCGGGCGAGGGCGACAACGGGCCGGGCACCCTGGCCACCCGCATCGACCCCGCCTTCCGGTTGTTGCCCGCCGAGCCGAAGGTGAGCGGCAGGATGTGGGCAGAGGAAGGGGCGGACGGCGCGTTGACGATCCGCACGAACTACGTGTTCGCCTATGCGTTCGATCCCGGTGCGCAGACGCGACTTAGGTCGCCGCTCGACGCGGTGGCGATGGTCCGTGCCGATGTCGACTACGACGTCCGTACCGGTTCGCGCTGGTACGAGCGGGATCGGGGGATCGCCTTCGGCGGCGGGCAGATCGGGGTCTACTCCATGGCGTGCGAGCCGACCCGCCGTGGCCTGCTGGCACCGGCGTACAGCGAGTCGGAATTCACCGGACTGCCCGACGACCGGGGCCCCGGCGAATACTTTGATCATGCCCGGCCGATGGAATTCGGCAATAGTTGCGCGTGATATCCGCGGGTCAGCTACCACTGCGAAAGACAGGTGTGATGAACTTGTCCGCCATGACGGACCCCGAGAACATCGATTCGGCGCCCCGCTATCTCGGACTGGCGCCGTATCTGTACTACGCCGATGCCAACGCCGCCGTCGAATGGCTCACCCGCGTTTTCGGCTTCACCGAGAAGGTGCGGTACGTGGACTCGGCAGGCGCGATCTTCCAGGCGACGCTCCTCGCGGGCACCGCGGAGATACAGCTGACGGGCGTGGGCTCGGACTACTGGGACGCCAAGGGCGTCGACGGTCCGGTCGGCCAGCTCAATGTCATCTACGTGGACGATGTCGACGCCCAGTACGAGCGGGTGTGTGCGGCACTCGGCGAGCACGCCGAGGTGTCCCAGCCCCAGGATCAGCCGTACGGCGCGCGGCTGTTCACCGTGCAGGACTGCGGTGGGAACAACTGGGCCTTCTGGCAGTGGATCTCCGACACGGTCGATCTCCCGACCGGCTGGCAGGAAGTGCGGCCCGACTGAGGCCGGTGACCTCGGTCACTCCTGCTCCGATCACCTGTTGGGAACGTCACGACTGACCTGCGTGCCTCCAACGGGTGATCAGCGCTGGCCGCTACGCTGGGATCTGAACTGGCTTGGCACAACCGGGTGAGGAGCAAGGCGTGGCTGTCATCGAGCAGGTAGGCGCCCGCGAGATTCTGGACTCGCGGGGCAATCCGACCGTCGAGGTGGAGGTGGCTCTCGACGACGGGACGCTCGCACGCGCTGCCGTGCCCTCCGGGGCGTCGACCGGGGTGTACGAGGCCGTCGAACTGCGTGACGGGGACAGTGGCCGTTACCTCGGCAAGGGTGTCGAACGCGCGGTGGCCGCCGTGCTCGACGAGATCGGCCCGGACCTGGTCGGTGTGGACGCCGTCGACCAGCGGATCGTGGACCAGAAGCTGGTCGACCTCGACGGCACGCCGGACAAGTCGCGGCTGGGCGCCAACGCCATCCTCGGCGTTTCGCTGGCCGTGGCCAAGGCGGCGGCCGACTCCTGTGAGCTGGAGCTGTTCCGCTACCTCGGCGGGCCGAACGCGCACGTGCTTCCCGTGCCGATGCTCAACATCCTCAACGGCGGCGCGCACGCCGACACCGATGTGGACATCCAGGAGTTCATGATCGCGCCGATCGGCGCGGAGTCCTTCCGTGAGGCACTGCGCTGGGGCACCGAGGTCTACCACTCGCTGAAGTCGGTGCTGAAGGGCCGCGGCCTCTCCACGGGGCTTGGCGACGAGGGCGGCTTCGCGCCGAGCCTGGCGAACAACCGCGAGGCGCTCGACATCATCGTCACCGCCATCGAGAAGGCCGGGTACGTCCCCGGCCGGGACGTGGCGCTCGCGCTCGACGTCGCCGCGACGGAGTTCTTCTCCGACGGCGCCTATACGTTCGAGGGCAGCAAGCGCAGTGCCGAGCAGCTCATCGGCTACTACACCGAACTGGTCGACGCCTACCCGCTGGTCTCCATCGAGGACCCGCTCGGCGAGGACGACTGGGACGGCTGGGTGCGGATGACCGCCGAGCTCGGCGAGCGCGTGCAGCTCGTCGGCGACGACCTGTTCGTCACCAACCCGGACCGGCTCGAGGAGGGCATCACCCGCCGCGCGGCCAACGCGCTGCTGGTGAAGGTCAACCAGATCGGCACCCTTTCGGAGACGCTGGACGCGGTCTCGCTGGCCACCTCCTACGGCTACAAGAGCATGATGAGCCACCGCTCCGGCGAGACCGAGGACACGACGATCGCCGACCTGGCCGTCGCGACCGGCGTCGGCCAGATCAAGACCGGCGCGCCGGCTCGTGGTGAGCGGGTCGCGAAGTACAACCAGCTGCTGCGGATCGAGGAGACACTCGGTGACGCGGCTCGGTATGCGGGAGACCTCGCCTTCCCGAGATTCACGCCGGAGAGCTGATCCTCGGTGGCGGAGCGGGGCAGGCCGCGGAGCAGGCGCGCCGGGGGACGGGCGCAGAGCTCGTCCCCACGCCGTCCTGAGCGCGAACGGACCCAGCGTGATCGCACCAGGCGCGACGGCAGGAGGGCCCGGCTCAGGAGGGGCCTGAGTGCGACCCGGGCCTCCGGTGCGGCAAAGGTGCTCGGCCTCTCCAACACGAGGCGGGCCGCGGTGGCTGCCATCGTGGTGTGCGCGCTGGCCTTCACCGTCGCCGTGCCGCTGCGCACGTACCTGACCCAGCGTTCCGACATGACCGTGCAGGAGCAGCGTCAGGCGGAGCTCGAGGCGGAGGTCGCCGACTGGGAGCGCCGCAAGGCGCAGCTGGAGGATCCGGCCCAGATCGAGGCGGAAGCGCGGCGCAGGCTCCGCTACGTCATGCCCGGCGAGACGCCGTACATGGTGCAGCTGCCCGAGGACAAGCCGAAGGCAGCGCAGCCGGCACCCGATCAGGAGCCCGAGGTGGACGGCGCGTGGTACCAACGCCTGTGGGAAGGCACGGCAGGCCGTTAGCCGGTCGGCGCGCCGCGGAGGACCTCCACCAGGCTGGCGAAGCTGTTCCTGCCGTGGCCCGCGTCGATTCCCCGGTCGGTCAGCGACTTGATGAGTTCGGGCAGAGCGTTGTCGAGGCCACGGGTTCGTCCGGCTTCGATGAGGTGGTCCATGAGCGGCGCGTCGAGTTCGAGCCATTCCTCGTCGCCCGGGTAGTGCTGTTCGTCGACCTGCCGTGCGTAGTCAGCGATGACGTCGCTGACCGTGGTGGACAGCCAGCGGGTCAGCAACGGCGCCACCGTGGCGGCCGGGACCTGCGCGGTGCCGAGCAGGGCTGCGGTCTGCAGGAAGCCGATCAGCGTGGCCCAGGCGAGACCGAGCATCGCGACGTCGTACAGGGCCGCGGTGCCGACGGACTTCCCGAGGTAGGTAGCGCCGCCGAGGTGCGCGAGCAGGGTCTCGTGGCGTTCGAACACCTCGCCCGAGCCGCTGTAGACCAGCACCGTGTCCGGCTTGCCGACGTGTTCGGGATGGGCCATCAGCGCGGCGTCGAGATAGTGGCTTCCCCTGGCGTCCAGCCACGCCTCGACCTGCTCGGCCTCGGCGCTCGTCCCCGAGGTCAGGTTGAGCACGTCGACGCCGCCGACGTGCGACTCGGCTCGTTCGAGGACGCGTTGGACAGCGTCGTAGTCCTCGACGCACAGCAGGATCAGCGACGCCGCCGCGAACGCCGTCCGAAGCGAGTCGGCGCGGGAGACTCCGCGTGCGGGCAGCGTGTCGGCCAGGACGGTGTCCTCGTCCCACACCGTCACGGCAGTTCCTGCTGCCGTGAGGGCGCGAGCCAGCGCCGTTCCGCGTGGGTTCAGTCCGATCACTGTCACCGATGCGTTCGTGCGTCGATTCATGAGCCCTCACTTCTCGAACAGCTGGTGTGAATTCCGTACGCTGAAGCTAAACCTTCACATCGATGTGAGAGTCAAGGGAGCTGGGCGTGCGTATCGGAGAACTGGCTCGGCGGACCGATGTCAGCCCACGGCTGTTGCGCTATTACGAGGAGCAAGGCCTGCTGCGGCCGGTTCGGCGACCGAGCGGATACCGCGAATACCGCGTCGCCGATGTGGAACGGGTGCGCCGAATCCGCACCTTGCTCGCCGCCGGACTGAACACCACCACCATCGCCGAGGTGCTGCCGTGCACCGTCGACACCGGAAACGGGTTGGCTGCGGCATGTCCAGACCTGTTGACGGACCTGCACCGTGAGCGCGACCGGATCACCACCGCCATCACCGAGTTGCGATCCGCCAGGACGATGCTCGACACGATCATCCAGGCCACCCCGCGTTGAGGCCCGCGGCCGTGGACCCGACGTCTGTGCCGGGACCACCCGGAAGGCCTGCCCTGCCCACGCGGCTAACCTTCCCGGGTGGGTAACAGCGAGGCGCAGCAGTTCGAACCGGTCACCGAACACGACCGGGAGGTGATCGCGGAGCAGCTCGGCAGGCCGCCGAGGGCGCTGCGGGCGGTCGCCGCACGCTGCCCCAGCGGCCACCCCTCCGTGGTGCAGACCAGTCCGCGACTGGAGAACGGCACCCCGTTCCCGACGCTGTACTACCTGACCTGTCCCCGGCTGGCTTCGCTCGTCGGGAAGCTGGAGGCCTCCGGGGTGATGCGGGAGATGACGGACCGCCTCGCCGAGGACCCGGAGCTGGCGGCGGCATATCAGCGGGCCCACGAGTCCTACCTGGCCGAGCGGGACGCCATCGAGTCACTCGGGCACGAGGTGACGGCGGGCGGCATGCCGGGGCGGGTCAAGTGCCTGCACGTCCACCTGGCACACACCCTGGCGAAGGGCCCTGGGGTGAACCCGTTCGGCGACGAGACCGTGCGGCTGCTCAGCGAGGAATGGCCCTCGGGTGACTGCGCGGCTCCGGAACCGGACAGGAAGCCGGACACGAGTTCGGCTGTCCTGCCGGACACGTCGCGGTAACGATCCCGTCCCGGTCGGTCCCGTTGCTCCAGATGGAGCAATTCACCGGTCATTTGTTGTCGAGATCTTCGTGTGCGCCGGTAGCGATGCGAGTCTGTGAGGGTCCGAATACGGGGGTTTCACACCCGCCGGACGAGGATCGGAAATTCCGGACAGGTTCGACGTGTTCGTCAGGGGAGGCTGGGGCGTGCGGGTTTATCGAGGACCCCGAGCGGTCGGTGGCGCGGTCCGCAAGGCGGCGGTGCGGCACAAGGCCGCCAGTGCCGCGCTGGCCGGCACACTCGCGGTACTGCCCGCGGTGGCGGCGACCGGTGGGGCGGCCAGTTGGGTCAACCTCGCGAGCGTCCAGAACATCGGTGAGGTTCCCGGCACCTCGGATGTACTCGCGTTGCAGGGCGGAACGGACACGGGCCTCACGCCGGTCGCGGTGAACGGCAGCCTGCCCGACGCCGCGCAGCCGCAGACCCTGCCGGCCTACGAGCTGCCCGAACCGTCCGTGGGTGCGTTGGGGATTCCGGGGTCGGCGTTGCAGGCCTACCGCAAGGCGGCCGAGCGGATGGCCGCCGAACAACCCGGCTGCGGGATCGACTGGGCCCT
>NZ_FOKG01000040.1 GCF_900111885.1 Amycolatopsis marina | reverse complement strand
CGCACACCTTTCTTCAGGAACCCGGTGTCGTCCACGATCAGCACGCCGCCCGGCTCGCCGAGATGCTCGACCACGTAGTCCCGCACGTCGTCACGCACCCCGTCGATGTCCCAGTCCGCCCAGCGCAACAACCGCTGCATCCCATCCGGAGACACCTCACCGGACTGCTCCGCCAGTGTCCAGCCGTTCTTCCGCTCCAACCCCGCGACCAGCCCGGACACATACTCCCGAGCCCGGCCCCGCGGCTCCGACCGCCTGAACCGTCCCGCGATCCGATCATGAACCCGATCCAGCTGCCCCATCACCACATCGACCACCACAACGATGATCTACCACACGACGACCAACTGCCGTTGCAGTACTAGTTGGACAGCCTCCCCGGCTTCTGGCATGCGACGGAGTTGGCGAGGGCTTCCAAGTAGGCGAAGTACCGCCCTGAGTGCTGTGATCGCTGCCGTAGCCGCTTGCGTGGTTGCCGGTCGGAGTGTTTCAAGTACTGCTCCAAGGAGGGCTCCTTCAGCGCGGACTATGTCTGGCTCAAGACCGAGCAGCGCTGCTGCTTCGTCGGCGTAGATTGCAGCGTGTCCGAAGTGTCCCTGCACGAGCCGGTCCAGCAGAAGCGCGATCGCGGCATCAGTTTGGTTGTCCAATCGGCCGAATGACAAAGGCAGGATGCAGTCGGGGCCTGTCCAGAGGTTGTCCCACCTGTGCGCGAGAACTACGTTGCATTCGGTGGCGTCGTTGGTCACGTCGAGAGCGATCGGTCGGTGTGCTCGCGCCAACTCGGCGATGCCGATCATCGCCGGTGTCTCGAAGCGGAAAGACGCCGAGACGGGGAAAGATTCGAACCCCTCGTGTTCCACAAGTTGGGGAACGAGCTCTGGACGGGCACCACGGAAGTCGTACAGCGCCTGCCAAGGATCACCGATCACAGTGGTACTGATTCTGGCGGACGCCGCGAGACGAACGAGTTCGAGATCGAGCTCGTTTGCATCGAACACCTCGTCGACGATGATCGCTTTCGTGGTAGCGGTAAGGTACTTGGCTACCTCCATGCGCAGTTCGGCGCGTCGAAGAACAGCGGCGATGATCTGACGCACTTCGGTGTGCGTACATCGTCCAGCCGCCAGGTGCTCCTCGAAGTGTCTCTTGGCGCCGATGTTGTAGTCGGGCCTCGTGATCTTGACGCCATGCGATCCGACCGTGGTCCCGTGCAGCACGGCGATCCGCCGGTAGTCCATCTCTTTCGACATCCAGCGGGCCCCGGTCTGCCCTCTCCACGTGTCCAGAACGGTTAGTTCCGTATGGTCGCCCATCCAGGAGATGACCTGCCGTCGCAGGAGAAACGCCAGGATTTCGCAGTGCAGTGTGTCGAGCGTGAGGGCTTGGTGGGGCCAGGAGAGCGCTCCGCTACCCCAGCGGCGACGGATTCGAGCAGCGAGTTCACCGCGCGCCGATCTGGTGAAGCTGAGCGCCAGGATCCTGCGAAGATCGGTGGGAGTGTCGTACCGGATCACGCCAAATCGCTCTGCGGCAACGGTGGTTTTCCCTGATCCTGGTGCTGCCACGATGAACGCGCGGTTCGCCGTGGTCGTCGCGGCGGCGCGCTGTTCAGAGGTCAGCGGCGATCGGGTCGGCATCGTCGTCCTTTGCGGCGGCGTAGAGGAAATCGAACATCTTTGCCACGTGTTCAGGCACCGTGACATGTTCGCCGTCTTCGCTGCGGCGCATGAGTTCGTCTGCGAAGGCGAGCGCGAACTCGGCCTTGCGCTTCTTGCCTGTGGTGGCGAAAAGGGTGTCGATGGCGTCGGGAGTGAAGGGTTCAGGTGGCGTGACGCTGATCTGTGTCAGGGCTTCGCGCACGGCTTCCTCGTTGCCGGGGGTGAAGGCTGGTTCGAGCGTCGGCTGGTTGTAGAAGCCCTGCACGTTCTGGGGATCGCTTTTGCTGAGCCATTGGGGTTGGGTGAAGGTCTCGGGAGGCCGCTTATCGGTGTCGGTGAATATGGCGATGCGGCTGGCAATCTCGTGCCCAGGTGCCGCCAGAAGGTCGACTGGCCAGCGGCCTGGCTTGCAGCCCATCACGGTGATCGTGAGCGCCTCGATGAACCGGCGCTTGAGGTCGTCGGGTCCGGCCCAGAAGCGGCCGAACTGCCGTAGTACCGCCCCCTCGGTGACGCCTTCGGTGATGATCATGCGCTCCGCGAAGAGCGCGGACGACCGGGTCGTGTCAAGGTGCAGCCGTGCCATCCGCAAGGTTCGCTTCTTGTCGTGAATGGGCATGGTGGCCATGACGCGCGAGGCGCGTCGTCCGTCCTGCAGCCGCCGCAGCACGACCAGTTCATCCGGCTTGCACGCCGAGATGATGTCGCCTGCGTGACTGCTGATGATCGTCTGAAGCTCCGGCCGTGCGGAGGTGATTTGCCGCAGGTACCGGGTCAGGCCGTGTTGCAGTTGCGGGTGCAGGTGCGCCTCGGGCTCCTCGATAACGACCGTGACGTGAAACCGATCAGGGAAGAACGCGTCTTCTCGCGATTCCGCCTCAGCTTCGCGTTGGGCGTCCCGTTCTGCTTCAGTGAGTTCATCTGCTCCTTCCTGAGCGCCCGCATCGGCTCCGTCCTCGTCAGCTCCCGCGTCCCCTCCCTCTGGAGCCTCGGCGGACTTGGTCATGTCCGGAATGGCGGCGAGGGTGACGGCGATGTGCAGCAGGTTGACATATCCCAGGCCAGATACTTCGAGTCGCTGGGCGAAAGCTCGGTCGTCGATAGCGCCCAGGAGCAACTCCAGCACCCTGGCGAGGTACGCGTCGTCGACAACCTGCCCCCCGACGAATGCGAACTGGTGGCTGACTCCGGACGACAGCGCGGTGAGGTGACCGCGGACGCGCTGCTCGACGGCCTCGATGAGGCCGGTCTTAGTGAGGGCATCGAGCAGTCTCCTCGCGCGGGAGCGGAGGTCAGCCAAGTTTCGATGGCCGCTGCGGGCTTGTTGCTCCGCGCGGAACAACTCGATCAGGACCTGCGCCTCCCGGCGGGCCAACTCGTCGAGCGGGTTGCGGTACGCCGGCAGGTAGATGAGCCGCAGCGCGTCGAACTCTTCAGGTTCCGAACCAACGGTCTTCGCGCGGACGCGGCCAAGGTTCCGTTCGAGCTGACGGGTCCAAGTCGGTGCCGGCATCGCGAGGTTCTGCAACATCTGCCCGACCGGGCCCTCGTCCGCCTCGGCGCTGAATGCGTACGAGATGTCGATCTGGCGGGGCGGGGCGGTGGCGAGGGTGGCGACAGTGGGTCGAGAGATCTGCGGGAAGCTGTGCGGGTGCGCCAGGTACAACGCGTCCGCCACCGTGCTCTTGCCAGCGTTATTCGCCCCGACCAACAGCGAGAAGCGTCCGGGAAACTCGCAGACGATCTCCTCGTCGCCGGCAGCTCGGAACCCGCGCACAGCCACCCGCTGTAGATACACCCATCCTCCATGCGTTGGGGCCGGCGCCTGAGCGTGGTCGCCAGCGGTTCGGCGATAGCGCGGACGTCAGCCGGCCGTGGTGTCTTGTTCGGTTTCCTTGCCTTCGAGCAGCTTGTACAGGTTGGTCCGGTCCATGCCCAGGGCGCGGGCGACCTGCGCTTTCGGGACCTTGTCCTCGATGGCCGCGGTCATGCGATCGAACCGCACGTCACGGGCCTTCTTGAGCTCGTCGAGTGTCGTGACCCGCTGGGCCTGAAGCGCTGCTTCTTGATCACGGACGCTCTGGAGCCGATCCTGGAGTTCCTTGACCTCGGCAGCACTTTCCCGAAGCAGCTCGAAGTGCTGTTCCTTGTCCACTTCCTGCCTCCTTCCAGGTCGCTCGTGGTGCAGATCGTGTCGACCCGCACTCCATGTTGTATCACGCTGTAGAGGACAACACTCCAGTTCGACATCTGGTGGGTTTCGCGCCGGACCTGGCTGTTCGCACTGCGTCCGGCGCGGGACCCACCAGATTGTGCCAATGCGCCCCTCTTGCCCTGCGGTTTCAATCGCCGAGCCAAGCGTGACGGCCGACCTCGGCGAGTTCCGTTCGGCGCTGCTGCCAGTCCGGCATCCAGAGGTACATCCGCCGTTGTCATGCGCGGCCGTGGGCGCGCGTCCGTTTGGCTGGGTGGCGTGCGCCTGTTCGTGGACGAGCACGTACTCGATGAGCCGCATCGGCAGGCCGAACACGGCCCAGTGCAGCGTCGTCGTTTGCTTCGGCGGCCCCTCGTAGATGCCCTAACGGGCGCCGTCCGAGGTCGCGCACGGCGTAGCTCAGGCCGGCGATGTGGCCGTCCAGTTCGTAGTGGCGCCCTTCGCGGCGCAACCAAGCGAGCCCGACCTGCTGGTACAGCCCGATCACTGCCCGGCGGACCAGCTCTGGCCGCTGCCTCCGCGCGGACAAGACGCCGTCGGACGTGGTCAGAGGCAGCTGTGCGGTGCCCGCGGGCGAGGCGTCGACGAGCTGGAGCCGGTAACGCTGGCCGAGCAGGTCGAACTCCTCGCCGTCGACGAGCTCCTTTACCGCGTGATCCGGGGCCAACCGCGTGGCTCTCTCGACCTTCTCGGCGGATCCATCGACGATGGCTGCCGACAAACCGCGCAACCTGCTCCGGGGTGGCCGTCGGTGGGATCAGCACGGCGCCGCCTCCGGATTGACCTGAATGCCGGTCTTGCGCCGTCGTGGACGGATGGCCACCTCGACCTGCCACTCGGGCGGCAGGTCGAGGGCGGTCAGTGCGGTCAGGAAGGCGTCCGGGCCGGTCATCGCACTCCCTCCTGGTAGTTGATGTGCTCGACCGAACTGGCCACGGTGGCGGCGCCGGTGCGCAGCAACTCGTTCACGCCCTTCGACGTCACGAAGTGGATCGAGCCCGGCACGCCGTAGACCCGGCGGCCGAGTTCTCCAGCGGCACGGGCCACGGCGAGGGCACCGCTGCGCTGTCCTGCCTCGACGATGACGGTCGCCGCGGCGAGAGCAGCCAACAGCCGGCACCGCGCGTGGAACCGGATGCGGGTCGGTCGTGTGCCGATCGGGTACTCGCTGACCAGCAACCCGCCCTGCTCGATCACCGCCTGGTAGAGCCGGGCGTGCTGGTGCGGATGGGTCCGGTCAACCCCGTTGGCGAGCACGACGACCGTCCTGCCGTCTGCGGCCAGTGCGCCGCGGTGCGCTGCTTCGTCAACGCCGAGGCTGCCGCCGCTGAGGACGGTCACCCCGGCACGGGCGAGTTTGTAACTGACGTCCCCCGCGACTGTGTTTCCGCACTCCGTCGACGCGCGGGCGCCCGTGATGGTGACGGCGAGGCTGGTGAGCTCGGCCAACGAACCGCTGCCGCGCACCCAAAGCGCGAGCGGAACGCCGAGGCCGGCTAGGCCGATCCGCCTTCCGAGCGGCCAGTCGCCGTCTTCGGGCTTGAGCAGGCGGGCCGTGCAGTTGTCGAGTGCCCGCAGGTCGTCGTCGATCCGAGCGTCAGGCCGGGTGACCTCGCTGAGCACGGCGGCGGGGGCGGTGCCGCGCCGAATCTGCGCGACGGCGTCGACCGGCCCGTGGACGGCGACGTAGTGGTGAAGGGCGGGCGCGGGTGGTTCGGCCGCGCGCAGAAGGAACAGCCGGGCGTGCAGTTCGTCGTGTGAAGGCATGGTTCAACTCCTCGATGGGCAGGGCTTGCTCGGGTCGGTGGACTCCACAGCTGCGGTTGGCGCTGGTCCGGCTAGGGCTCGGTGCGGTCGTGCAGCGGGATGGGCAGTCAGTGCCCGATCAGCTCGCGCCAGCGCCCATCACCCGTGTGGAGGTGAGCGCCGGAGGCCATGAACCACTTGCCGGGCGGAGCGTCTGCCGGGCGCACGACGTAGCGGCCGTACTGGAACAACAGGTAGACGCTCGGCGCGTCGTCGGAGGGTTCGGAGATCGGGGCGAAGGCTGGCAGCGTCCGGTCTTCCCCAACACCGAGGATGGTGACGTGGCGGACGCGGTAGGACAGGCCCTTGTTGGGGCAGTGGATCGGGCCGGTCAGGACCTCCGCGCGCAGTCCTTTCTGGATCACCGGGACCTCGATGACGCCGTCGCCGACTTCGGGGATCTGGTCGAGTTCCGCGATGCCCCAGGGTGTCTCGGTGTAGGCAGCTAGAAGCCGGTAGGCCGGGACATAGTCGGTGCCATGGCGTACGGTCGCTTTGGCCTCGGCGGGCAGCCGGGTCAGCACCGTCTCGCGTAAGCGACGTGTCCAATCGTGCGCCTCGCTTGGTGCCCGACGATCGTGCCGCTGGCCTGGTACTCGTAGCATTCCAGCAGGCACAGCACGGCGATCGGATGCAGCGTGCGGTCGGTCACCGTTGCGACGTAGTCTGGCGGCTCGCCGTCCTCCTGCTCGACGTCGCGATGGGGTCGGTGCTACTGAAGTGGCTCTGGTCCGCCGCCTCTTGCACGAGAACAGCGTCGCCGTGCAAGATCGCTTCGGGCCTGGCCTGCTTCTGCTTCTGTTCGGGCAGCCATTGTCCAAACTAGCCCGACTGAGACGTGACCAGATCGTCCATGAGGATGGCGAAACTCGGATCGTGCTGGGCGCCGAGCCAGTGGACTTGCCCAGTCCGCTGGACGGTCTCGTGTGCCAATTCGCCGACGACCGGCGCGGGCACGCCGTCCTCGGCCACACCGACCAACCATCCGTTGGCTGTTTCCCGGAGGCGCTCCGGGACGGCCGATCAGCGCCGCCCGCCTCATGACCAGACTTCACCCACTGGGTATCCGGGGCCCGGCTCCGCACGCAGCACTGTCCTCATGGACCTCGCCAGCCAGCTGCCACCAGTCGTGCTCAGCAAGCTGCTCGGCATCCACATCAACACCGCCACATACTGGGCCCACCAGGCCAATAGGTCTGGCGCCGCCTACGCCGCCGACCTAGCCCGCCGCACAACCCGTCAGGGTCCGTAACGCGAACGGAATTTCCGGCGTGGCCGGCTCGCCCGCACCGGGGGTGAGCGCTGGTCCACCTCCTACTTGTCAACGTGCAGCAGGTCGTCGAGCTCTGCCACCCGACCATGCGTGCGGCCAACCACCGCCTGCTCGACCTGTTCAAGGGGCGCGTCGTCGACCGCTTCCAGCGGTTCGTCGCACTCAGCCGACAGCCCGGCGCCGCCCGCGGACGACTGACCGCGTGGTGGTCCGAGCTGCGCTGCGGCCGGCTCTTCGGCGGCATGGTCCGCCCCGATGCTTACGGCGCGTCGGCACGAAGACGGCTACCCGATCGCGTTCTTGCTCGAACTCGAACTCGACCTCGGCATCGAAGATGAATTGTTGCGGTTGACCCGGCCCCGCCGATGGCTTCGAGATGCAACGGGAGTTGTCGCGCGACAGGTCGAGCTACCGGACGTGGCGCATCTGATGCTGGATTCGGGCATGAACTTCGTGGTCCGACCCGCAAGTGTTCGAAGACCATGCTGGGGAACTGGCCCGACAGCAGGAGAGCCGGTTTCTGGTAAGGCGATCGCGATCGCACCGCAGGCGGTCCAACCTCTCCTTGGATGTCTCGGTGCACAGCAGCAGGCGGGTCACATGGGGCGCATTCCGCAATCCCGCATGAGCTGCGCCATACCGGGAGAGTTCATCATTTGCCGCATCGCCTGCGCCAAGGCAGGGTTGTCCTTGGCATTCTGCATGAGCTGCTGCATGGCTGAGCTGTCCATCATCTCCTGCATTGCCTGGGCCAATCCCGGTGGGCAGCGGTCAGCACCTGCACCACGGTTCTCCGACGCAGCGGCTGCTGGGGAGACACTCCCTATGGTGAGAGCGGCAGCGAGGGCGGTGGCGCCGATCGACAGAGCAGCTGAGCGCAGCGTGCGGGGCATCATGACGTCTCCTCTATCGCCTACTGATTGCTGGTCCACCGGGTTTCCCTTCGCAGGCCTGCTCAAACCATTGCCGTACTCGGCTTGCTCGAACGAGGGATGGCACGAGTAGGCGCCTCACTGCTGGGGCGTTCCGACCATCAATCGTAGCGCGAGCTGACGGGGGAGGTCCCGGTCCGAGACACCGGCCGCCGTAATTCGTGGACATCAGCGTCGTCTGCAAGACACGGCGTGCGAGCCAATGTAATTCAGCCCGGGGTTTTGGCTACGGTGACGCCGGGTTAACAAGCACAGGGTGCCTGGGTTTCGGTACCGCTACTGCGCCAGATCGGGCAAGCGGATTTCGAGAGCGCGAAGCCTCCGAAGTACTAGCACGTTGGGGACGACGAGGGCAGCAATCATCCCCATGGGCAGTAGTGGCATCAACGGAAATCTGGGAGGTTTCATGGTCATACTCCACGTTCCGGCTGTCCTTGACGGCAGCACAATGGCTGGTGTCGGTTGATTGATTGGCTCAGTTCAGGTCGGTTCGTCGGCTGCGGTACTCCTGCTCGTCGATCTCGCCGCGGGCATATCGCTCGTCGAGGATCCGGTGCGCGGAGGAGGTGCCCTCTTGGGCACCGCCGTGTCGGTCCTGCATGAGCCGGTAGATCAGGTAGGCCAGCAGGGCTAGTCCGATCAGCAGGAGTACTGGCCAGAGCCAGAACCAGCCCATCATGGAACCGTCCATCATGGTCGTCACACTCCAGTCGCCCGTGCTTGCGTCGCCTCTGCGGGTTTCACGGTCCGAGGCACCGCTAAACGCTGCGGTGGGTCAGAGCGTCGAGGGCGGTGTTGATGCGTTGTCCGGCTTCGTCGGCGATGGGCTGAAGTTGGTCGAGTTCGGGCACGGTGACCATGACCTGGGGATCGAGGGCCTGGACCACGGTCTGGTTGTCCCCGTCGGCGCGGACCACGACGTTGCAGGGCAGCAGCAGTCCGATTTGCCGGTCGATGTCGAGGGCGCGGTGCGCGAGTTGGGGATTGCACGCGCCGAGGATGACGTACGGCTCCATATCGGCGTCGAGCTTGGTCTTCAGCGTGGCCTGCACATCGATCTCGGTGAGCATACCGAACCCCTGCTCCTGAAACGCCTCCTTCACCGTCGGCACGGCCTGTTCATACGGTAGATCGAGCGTGATCGTCCGGGCGTAATCCATGATGATCTTCCTTGACGTGTGGGTTGCTTTAACGGTGTCATGCTGTACTCGGTCGCGCTGGTCACGGCCAATGCCAGTGGCTAACGCCGTTAGCGCGTCACCGCACTGTGCTGGGCAGCGGCACGGAAAGGGGCGCCGGTTGCGGCAGCCTGGTCAATGTCGTCGTCAATCACGACGACATGGCGGCCGGCGGCGGCCAGGATGGAGGCGGCGATGGAGGCACGGTAGCCGGAGCGGCAGTGCACCCATACCTCGCCGGGGGGGACGTCGGTAAGCCGGTCGAGTAGGTCGTGCAGCGGGATGTGGACGGCGCCGTCCAGGTGACCGGTGGCCCATTCCTGGTTGCGGCGCACGTCGAGGACCACGACCGGACGGTGGTGGAGCACTGTGGCCAGGTCGGCGAAGTCCGCGACAGCCAACGACTCCAGGGGCGTGTCGCCGGACCACTCGTGCGGGTCGCCGGTGGCCGCGGCTTCGATGCGGTCGAGGCCGATGCGCACCAGTTCACGCTGCGCCTCGGCGACCTGCTCGGCGGTGTCGCCCAACAGTGTCAACGGGGTGCCCCAGGGGATCAGCCAGCCGAGGTAGGTGACGAAGTTGCCGTCGGCGCCGAAGTTGAGGGTGCCGGGAACGTGGCCGGCCGCGAACGCGGTCCGGGTGCGCAGGTCCACCACCCATTCACCGGACTCGAGGCGTCGGCGCAACTCGGGGGCGTCGGCCTGCTCCGGCGGGGACAGATCCGGCGCCTGTGGCCCAGCAGTGTTGAGCGGCATCATGTGGGTGTAGTAGGCCGGGTAGTCGTCCAGGCCCTGCAGCAGGGAGTGGACGTAGTCCTGCTCGTCCTGTGTCAGGGCGGGGTTGGTCTGCTTTTCCTGGCCGATGGTGGATTGCTCGCCCTGTGCCTGAGTGGCCGAGCAGAAGCTGCCGAACCCGTGGGTGGGGTAGATTTCCGCATCGTCGGGGAGTTCGGTGGCCAACCTCCGTGCCGAGCCGTACTGCGCGTGCGCGAGTTCTTCGGTGTGCACGGTCCCCAGCAGATCCGGCCGCCCGGTCGAGCCGTAGAGCAGCGAGCCGCCGGTGAACACCGCCGGTGGGCGGCCGGGGGTTTCCAGCACATAGGACAGATGCGTGAAGGTATGGCCTGGGGTGGTCAAGGCGCGTACCCGCATCGCCGGGCCGATCTGTACCTCGTCGCCGTCACTGATCGGCTGGCGATCGAAGGACACGGTGTCAGCCGCGTTGACGTGGTAGGCCGCTCCGGTGGCCTGCGCCAGTGCCAACCCTCCGGTCACGTAGTCGTTGTGAATGTGCGTTTCGAACACGTCGGTGACACACACACCCCGCTGCTGGGCGAGCGTGAGGAATCGGTCGATGTCGCGCTGCGGGTCCACCACGAACGCCACGTCGCCATCGGTGACTAGGTAGCTACGGTCGCCCAGCGTGGGCGTGTCGAGTGCGATGATGTCTACCATCTTGCTTCTCCTCGTCTCACAATCTTCAGCTCAGACGTTGTCTGGTCGCAGGCCCCGCTCCACGGGATTCGGGTACTCGGCGTCCGCGCTGACGATCGCGATCGGATCATCACGGTCACTGTTCGGCGAGTTCTTGCCGAACCTGGCCCATATCGACCTCGCGGGCCTTCCCGATCAGGTCCTCGAGCGCACTCTCCGGCAGCGCACCGGGCTGCGCATACAGCACCACGCCATCACGCGCGACTATCAAGGTGGGAATCGAGGAGATACCGAACCGCGCCGCCAGTTCCGGCTGCGCCTCAGTGTCCACTTTGCCGAACCGGACATCCTCGTGACGCTCGGATGCGCGCTCGAACACCGGCGCGAACTGTCGGCACGGCCCGCACCACGCCGCCCAGAAATCCACCAGCACCATGCCATCCGCGCTGATGACCTCGTCAAAAGTGTCATTAGCCAGCTCGATTGTTGCCATCATGCACCTCCTTCTCATACCCCCCTGGGTATTATAACAGTCTCGCAGTGGCTGGCATTCCACGTATCGACCGCGCGGTCGTTCAGCTGGCGGCGACATACCCCCGGGCGTACAACGGTGGTATGGGACAGGATGCGCAAGCAAGAAGCAGGGAAGAGCAGGCCCGTGACCTGCTCGACGCGGCAGACACCGTGCTCGCGGTGGTCGCGCACCCGGACGACGAATCGTTCGGACTTGGCGCGGTGCTCGACCACTTGGCCACTGCGGGAACGTCGGTGACGGTGCTGTGTTTCACCCACGGTGAGGCCTCCACCCTGGGCGGAGAGCACGCCGATCTGGGCGCATTACGGGCCGACGAGCTGGACGCGGCGGCCACAGTACTCGGTGTCAAGCGCAGCGTCCTGCTGGACTACCCCGACGGAGGCCTGACCGACGTGTCCGTGGACGAACTCGCCGGTCACGTCGAGTCGCTGGCCGCCGAGGTGAGACCGACCTACCTGCTGGCGTTCGACACCACCGGCGTGACGTCCCACCCCGACCACGTCCGTGCCACCGAAGCTGCCCTGGCCACCGCCGACCATCTGGGTCTGCCCGTCCTCGGCTGGACGTTACCGGCCCAGGTCGCCGACCAGCTCAACCCGGAGTTCGGCAGCCCCCTGGTTGGCTCACCGCCTGACTTGGTCGACCTCACCCTGCCCGTCTCCCGGACACGCCACCATCAAGCCATCGCCTGCCACCGTAGCCAGTCCACCGACAATCCACTCCTGCACCGGCGCCTGGACCTGCTCGGTGACACCGAACACCTCCGCCTGCTCCGCCCACACCGGCCGGCCCCGCGCGCTCGCGCGGACGACCACTGAGGCCACGACTCAGGCTGGTGACCAAGCGGCCTGGGCCTGTCCGCGGTGGGGCGGGGTGCCGTTCGGGGCGCCAGGTGGCGACGAGGGCAGCGGCGAGGAGGAGTTCGGCGATGTCGCCGCCGTAGTACATGATCTCGGCGCCTCCCCGGACCTCGACGATCGGGGCGTGAATGTTGATCCAGAAGCCCCCGTACATCAACTGCGAGATCACGGCGTGCAGCGCGATGGCGCAGCCGAGGTAGACCAGCCGGGTGCGGACACCGGGCCGCGCGGGCGCGGGGTCGGGGCCGGCGATGGCGTAGGCGAACAGGTAGCCAGCGAAGAGGAAGTGGGCGTGCAGCAGCCAGTGACCGGTCGGCTGACTCGTCATCGCGGTGTAGAGCGGCGTGAAGTACAGCACCGCGAGGCTGCCGGTGGACAACATCAGGGCGGTTGCCGGGTGGGCCAGGAGATGGGCCGGGCGGCTGTGCAGGATGGCGGTCAGTTGGCGTCCGCGGAGCGTGGGCAGGGCCCGCAGCAGCACGGTGACAGGTGCACCAAGCACCAGGGCGAGTGGGGCATACATTCCAATGAGCAGGTGCTGCGCCATGTGGCCACGGAAGTCAGTGTGGGCCCATGCCGCGACCGGCGGCAGCAGCGCCACGGCCAGCAGGAAGAGCCCGGTGAGGAAACTGGCCGTGCGCCACCGGCTCCAGCCCTGCACCGGGTTGCTCACGCGGGCACGCCGTGCCAGGTAAAGATAGACCCCGGCACAGACGAGGAGCGTGAGCGTGACCAGCAGCAGCTGGATGGCACTGCTGGTTGCGCCATAATCAGGTGGATGCGGGTCGTGGCCCATCAGTCATGTCGTCCTGCCTGCCCACCGCTGACAGCGTGGGGGTCGACGGGTCGGCCACTGCGCTGGAGCAGGTAGCCGCCGACGAGCAGGAACGCGCCCATGACGAGGAAGCCGAGGTCCCACCACAGCTGATGAGGGCCGCCGTGAACGTGATGGATCCCCAGGATGTGGTGGTCCAGGACACCTTCGACGAGATTGAAGATGCCCCAGCCCGCCAGGATCCAGCCCCACAGCACGCGGGAAGTCCACACCTGGCGGCGGTTGTGGGTGACCCGGGAGTACAGGATAGCCAAGCCCAGCAGGACGGCGAGCCAGCACACGGTGTGGAAGACGCCATCCCAGACGGTGTTCATCTCCAGGCCCGACACCGTTTCGGGATCGTAGTACTCTACTCCGATATTGTCGGTGTTCGTGCTGGTCAGCATATGATGCCATTGCAGCAGCTGGTGCAACAGGATGCCGTCGACGAACCCGCCGAGCCCCACGCCCAGCACGATGCCCGGCAGTTGGAGGCCTGCCGGCGCCGCGCCTACGGGAGCCTGCCTCTCCGCACTCGTCATCGTGTTCCCTCTCTTGTGGACAACTGTCGCGTCCTTCCCGGCGCCCCTGCGCTACGGTCAGGCAGCGAGTGCCTGCAGGGCGGCGTGGATGCG
The DNA here is from genome assembly GCF_900111885.1 of Amycolatopsis marina. Classification (GTDB taxonomy): domain Bacteria; phylum Actinomycetota; class Actinomycetes; order Mycobacteriales; family Pseudonocardiaceae; genus Amycolatopsis; species Amycolatopsis marina. The sequence goes on along the minus strand of NZ_FOKG01000040.1, from coordinate 10,103 downwards.
TTGTCCGGCGTCGTCGGCGATGGACTGGAGCTCGTCGAGTTCGGGCACGGTGACCATGACCTGAGGGTCGAGGGCCTGCACCAGGGTCTGGTTGTCGCCAGCGGCGCGGACCACGACGTTGCAGGGCAGCAGCAGTCCGATTTGCCGGTCGATGTCGAGGGCGCGGTGCGCGAGCTGGGGATTGCACGCACCGAGGATGACGTACTGCTCCATGTCCGCGTCGAGCTTGTTCTTCAGGGTGGCCTGCACGTCGATCTCGGTGAGCGTGCCGAACCCCTGCTCCTGAAAGGCTTCCTTCACCGTCGGCACGGCCTGCTCATACGGCAGGTCAAGGGTAATAGTACGGGTGTAATCCATCGCAGTCCTCCATGAGAGAGCGCTTGTGTCAGGTTGTGGTCGGGTAGCTCGCACGCTGCCACGCGGTCATACCGCCGGCGACGTTGATCACCGGGATGTCGCGTTCTCGCGCGAGCAGGCTGGCGGCGACCGACGAGCGGTAGCCGCTGCCGCACGTGACGGCGACAGGTTTGTCCGCGGGGACCTCGTCGAGCCGGTCGGGTAGTTCGGCGCCGGTGATGAACGTGGCGCCGGTGACGTGGCCGGCGGCCCACTCGGCGGGCTGACGCACGTCGAGCAGGGTGATCGCGTCCTCGTCAAGCCTGCGTTTCAGCTCGTCCACCGTGATCTGCGGGGTGCGGTCGAGCGACCGTGCCGAGGTGCGCCAAGCGCTCATGCCCCCGGCCAGCCACCCGACGGGCATGCGGTAGCCGATCCGAAGTAGCTGCCAGACCGTCTCCCACAGATCCCCAGGGCGGTCGAGCACGAGCAGGATCTCCGCGTCGGCGGGGAGCACGGTGCCGGCCCAGGTGGCGAAGGACGAGCCGAGGCCCACGTTGACGGCGCCGGGGATGTGGCCACCGCCGAAGGCTTCCGACGAGCGGGTGTCGAGCACGACGGCGCCACCGTCGAGGGCAGCGGCGACGTCATCGGGTGGTAACGGCGGCGGCTCGGTGAGTACGCCGAGGGGGTCGACGCCGGCCATGTTCTGGGTGCGCATACGCCGCCAGTACGGGGGCACGGCGGGGAGGTTGTCCAGCCGGATGCATTGCCGCACGAATTCGTCTTTCTCGGCGACCTCGGCCAGGGTCGCGTTCGTGCGTTTCTCGTATCCGAGTGTGGTCGACAGGCGGGACCCGATGTTGCCGCCGCACAGTGATCCGGCCACGTGTGTGGGGAACACTTCGACGTGGTCGGGCAGCGTGAGCAGCTTGGTCTGGATCGTGTCGCAGTAGACCTCGGCGTGGCGGCGGGCCTGCTCCTGGCCACCGAGCAGGTCGGGGCGGGCGAGGTCACCGACAAGCAGCGCCCCGCCGGAGAGCAACAATGCCGGGGTATCGGCGCTGGCGGAGCGATCGTAGACGAGCAGGCTGATGTGCTCGGGGGTGTGCCCGGGCGTGTGCATCACTTCGATGCCGACGTCGCCGAATTCGATCTGCTCGCCGTCGGCGATCGGCCGGTGTGCGTAACTCAGCTCGCCGGCGGCTGAACCCCATACCTGCGGCGGGTGCGCGGATCCGGCCAGTTCGCCTAACCCGGACAGGTAGTCGTTGTGCCCGTGGGAGTCACACGCGTAGGTGATTCGAAACCCCCGGTCGCGAGCCGTCTGTCGATAGACCTCCACATCGCGGCGGGGGTCGAACACCAGCGCCTGACCGGTCTTCTCGTCCCCGATCAGGTAGGAGGCGTGTCCGAGACTGTTGAGGTAGAACTGCTGGAACCACATGGTTCACGCCACCCTTCCCGGCTTGCCGTCAGGGGTGGTGAAGGGGAGTGCGGCCTCCTGCCATGCCTGCATCCCACCGTCGGTGTTCTCCGCGGAATAACCCTGTTGCCGCAGGAATTCGGCTGCCTGTCCACTGCGGTGACCGCTGCGGCACACGGTCACCACGGGCCGCGTGGTGTCGAGCTCGGTGAGCCGGGTGGGCACCTCGGCCATCGGAATGTGCCGGGCGCTCTCGATGCGGCCGGCCTGCCATTCCTCGGGCTCGCGCACGTCCACCAGCTGTACCTCGTTTCGTCGCCGGTAGAGCTCCTCGACCTGCATCATCCACTCCTTTCTTTCCGTCTGATTTCTCATGTCAGCGCGCTGGTGTTGATCAGGGCCTGAACCGCGACGAACACCGCGACCGCGATCACCAGGTAGGCGAACCAGCGGCGCAAACGGTCGGCGTCCACGCGGCCGGCAAGCCTGCCCGAGGCCACCGACGCCGCGAGGGCGGCGATCGTGAAGGCCGCGACCACGGGATAGTCCAGTTCGGTCACCGCGTCCCAGTGAGCCGCCAGTCCGGCGATCGAGTTGATCGTCACGATGAGCAGGGAGGTGGCAACCGCGGCCGGCATGTCCAGCCCGAGCATCAGGACCAGGGCGGGCACTACGAGGAAGCCGCCGCCGACGCCGAACAGGCCGGTCAAGAATCCGACGGCCGCACCCACACCCAGTGCCCGGGGCAGACACGAGCGCCAGTTCACCCTCCCACCAGAGACGGTGCACGCCCCGCGCGGTTCGGTCGGCCCGAGCAGCATCCGCACCGCCGCGGCCACCATCACGACGGCAAACGCCAGCAGCAGCACCTGCGCGGACACCAGCCGGCCCACGGCTGCTCCACCGAAGGCCGCTCCCGCGCCTGCCGCACCGAACACCCCCGCAATCGGCCACCGCACAATGCCCTGACGTAACCGGGGGACGACCCCACCCATCGCCGAAAGCCCCACCATCACCAACGACGCCGGGATCGCCTGGCGCACCGGCTCGCCCATCCCGTAGACCAGGGCGGGCACCGCCAAAATGGACCCACCCGCGCCGAGCAGACCCAGCGTCACGCCGATCACAAGCCCGAAACCCGCCGCGAGGATCACCCGAGCCCACCAGCGACCGGAACACGTGCTCCAGCTGTTCCGACGGGCGGCTGCATCCACGTCCTCCCTTCATCCTGCCCGACTACCCGTGGGGGTATCCGGCGAAACACCGCTCACCTACTGCTGCAACGCGCCCCTGCCGCTACTGGCGAACCGCAGCTCGGGCAGCGGTCTGACACGCAAGCGCAGGCCCTCCCCTTCACCCACGCCCGCACGACGATACCCCATGGGGTATTTTTTGGTAGTGTCGTTCGAGGAGATACCCACATGCGGAAGATCCGGCGGCTCGGGGATCCGCTTCCTCGACGGCGCCGACGTTGTTGCGACGGCGCAGCAGAACCTGGCACTCCAGGCGCCACCTGATCGAGCGTCCCCGGCACGGGGCCGCGGTGGCACATGCCCGACGACATACCCCTAGTCCATATCTGGAGGAAACCGGATGACCGCGTCAACCCGTACCGACAGCCACCCGCCGGACACCGCGGCGTTGTCCCTGCAGCGAAGCGGCCCGTTGGGCAGACTCGGCACGCGGATGGCCGCCCGGGCGTGGTGGGTGGTCGCGGCGTGGGTGCTCGTCGTCGGCGCGCTGGGTTCCCTCGCTCCGACAGTGTTCACCTCCCTGGCCGGCGCCGGGTGGCAGGCCAACGGATCCGAGTCGGTGCAGGTCCGTGAACTCGCCCAGCAGCACTTCGGCGGGAACGCATCCTCGGCCATCCAGGTCGTCGTGCAGTCCGACGACGCGCCGATCAGTGATCCAGCCGTGCAACAAATCCTCGGCCAGGCGGCGGATGTGCTCGCCCAGGACAACCGCATTGGGCAGCTCGTGCCGCCGAAACCGGGGATGACGATCAGCCCGGACGGCCGCACCGGCATTCTGCTCGCCGGAGCCAACGCGAACACCGATGACATGGTCCGCGCGGTCGATGATCTCAAGGCCGACTTGACTGGGCTGTCCACGTCGTCGGTGCACGTCTACCCGACCGGGGCCTCGGCACTGTGGAGCGACTTCAACGAAGCCAACCACGACGCGATGATTCAGGCCGAAATGGTGTCGTGGCCGGTCACCCTGGCGATCATGGTGCTCGCGTTCGGCTCGCTCGTGGCCGCAGGGCTGCCGTTGCTGCTGACCCTGGCCGGGCTCGGCGCCTCCGCCGGTGCGCTGGTGCTGCTCAACGAGATCACCCCGATCTCGGTGTGGGCGATGAACTTCGCCATGATGTTCGCCCTCGCCCTGGGCATCGACTACGCGCTCTTCCTCGTCGTTCGCTTCCGCGACGCTCTGCGCAAGCTGGCGGACGCGCGGGCCGCGGTGGCCGAAACCATGGACACCGCCGGCAAGGCCGTCCTGTTGTCCGGCATCACCGTGCTGGTCAGCCTCTCCGCCGTGCTGCTCGTCCCCGCACCGGCGGTGCGGACCATGGCCGTGGGCATCATGCTCGCCGTCGTCTTCGTCCTCGCCGCCACCCTCACCCTGCTCCCGGCCGTGCTGGGCAAGCTCGGCGGCCGGGTCAACTCCCTCGCCCTGCCCTGGGCCAAGCGCACCGAGGCCCACTCGCCACGGTTCTCCCGCTGGGGGCAGTTGCTGAGCCGTAAACCCTGGCCCTTCGCCCTCGGCGCGCTGCTGGTGTTGATCGCCCTGTCCCTGCCGGTGTTCGGGCTCAAGGTCGCGATGCCCTCCATCCAGGTCGTCCCGAACGATGCCCCGGTCCGGCAGGGCTACGAAGCCGTTCAAGACAGCTTCGGCGACGGCGCCCCCGGCATGCTGCAGATCATCACCCCCGCCGCCGACGCCCAGGCCACCGCCGCCCAGGCCGAGGACACCGACGGCATCGCGCTGGTCACCCCGCCGCAACCCGCCTCCGACGGCTCCGACTACGCCCTGGTCCAAGCCATGCCGACCGTCGATCCGTCCTCGCCCCAACTGGGCGACACACTCGACCGGCTGCGCGACACCCTGCCCGACGGCGCACTCGTCGGTGGCGCGCCGGCGGAGAACCTGGACCTGCAGACCGCACTGAACGACTACCTGCCGTTGGTCGTCGGGGTGATCCTGGCCCTCGGGTTCGTCCTACTCCTGGTCGCCCTGCAAGCCCCGGTCATCGCGCTGCTGGGTACCGTCGTCAGCCTGCTCTCCACCGGCGCCGCGTTCGGCGTGGCGAAGCTGATCTTCCAGGACGGTCACCTCGCCGGGCTCCTCGGCTTCACTCCACAGGGGTTCCTCGACGGCTGGGGGCCGGTGTTCTTCTTCGCGATGATCTTCGCCATCGCCATGGACTACACCGTGTTCCTGCTCGCCAGCGCCAAAGAACACTACGAACTCACCGGCAGCCCGCGGCGCGCCCTGATCGATGGCCTGGCCCACTCCGGACGCGTGATCTTCGCCGCCGCCGCCGTGATGGTCGCCGTGTTCTTCACCTTCGCCCTCGCCGACCCGCTACCCCCGAAGGAAATGGGCATCATCCTCGGCGTCGCGGTCCTGCTCGACGCCGCCCTCATCCGGCTCGTGCTCCTGCCGGTCCTGCTTCGCATCACCGGCCACTCCGCCTGGTGGTCACCGCGCTGGCTCCGTAAAGCACTGCCGACCATCACGTTCTCCCACTGACACGTCCCGAGGGGTGGTCGTGACCACTGCTGTCGCGACCACCCCTCGGACCCGAAACACATCACCCGTGGGACTCGGTGAGATGGCTCCGCGCGTGTGGCGCTGGTGTGGGTCACAGGCCGCATCGTCGACGACGAGAGGAGAAGATCAAGCCATGACCACACCCCCGCCAGCCCGGGCAGCCGCAATCCCGACGTCACAGGCACGACGCTCGATCGCCGGGATGGCCGGTTTCATCCTGGCCCTCAACGCGCTCGGCTGGGGAATGCTCCTTTTCGTTGTCATACCACAGCACCACACCCTCAACAGCTCACAGGTGTTCGGCATCGGGCTGGGTATCACCGCGTTTACACTCGGCGTCCGTCACGCCTTCGACGCCGACCACATCGCCGCCATCGACAACACCACGCGCAACCTGCTCGCTCAGGGACAACGCCCACTCTCCGTGGGATTCTGGTTCTCCCTCGGCCACTCCACAGTTGTGTTCGCGCTCTCCATAGCGTTAGCGATGGGCGTGCGGGCACTGGCCGGTGCAGTCCGGGACGAGGAATCGGCACTGCGTCACACGGCTAGTGCCCTCGGCTCGGCGGTATCAGGCACCTTCCTCTACGCCATCGCGATCATGAACCTTGTCGCGCTGGCCGGGATCATCAAGGTGTATCGGCAGATGCGCCACCGGGCGGCCACAGAAGCAGATCTGGACAACCAACTCAACAACCGCGGGTTCCTCAACCGACTCCTCAAAAGCACCACCAAGGCAGTCCGCAAACCCTGGCACATCTACCCAGTCGGAGTGCTCTTCGGCCTCGGATTCGACACCGCTACTGAAATCGGTCTACTCATACTCGCCGGCGGAGCCGCACTGTCCCTGCCCTGGTACGCCATCCTGGTACTACCCGCCCTCTTTACAGCAGGCATGACCATGTTCGACACAGCCGAGGGTGTCCTCATGAACGTCGCCTACAACTGGGCCCTCACCAAACCCCTTCGCCGAATGTTCTACAACATCATCGTCACGACACTGTCCGTCGGCAGCGCGTTCCTCATCGGCACGGTGCAACTGGCATCACTACTCACCGACACACTCCACCCCGATTCCGGCCCCATCACCACCATCGCCGAATTCGACCTCAACTACGTCGGATTCGCACTTGTTGGACTGTTCATCCTCGTCTTCGCCCTCGCACTGCTGACCTGGCACCTCGGCAACTTCGACACGAAACCGCCGAAACACGACATAGAGCCGACACACGACATAGACCAGAAAGCCACGATTCGCAAAGACACGACATGACACCGCCCGCGCTCTACGCGGACAGCCGACTCCTCCAGTACCCCCGCGCTCAGGGCTCCATGACAGCCGTTCTTTGACCCATGGGCCGGGGGACATTCACTTTACCGTGTTGCGGCAATGACTATTCCGTTTCAACCATCACGGACACACATAGGCTCAAGGAATGCGCCCCTCTCACGCTTTCCGGTCCATTGGAGTCAGGGCGAGTGAAGGGCAGGATCAGCGTCGACGCAGATCCTGACAGGGTGTCGCGGGTCCTTAAACATCGGTGACGAACGTGCAACTCGTACCGTTCGAGGGTCCTGTTCGACAGCGAGCCGAGCACCTCGGTGTGGCGCCCGGCTCCCTGTGGCCGCAGTGATCAACGGCGGCCGAACATTTTCCACCACTTCCGCTCGGATCCGCCCTGCTCTGGTTGACACTGACACCGCCGTGACGCGGGCACACCGGCGAGCACCTGCTCGACATGGCGCCCACACCCGGTGTAGGTGGCCTTCCCGCAGGTCGAACACACAGCACGTTGACACATCGTTGAACCTCCTATGGCGACCAGGTTTACTATAATACCCCAGGGGGTATCAGCCAATCAAAAATGGGGCCGTCATCGTCTCTCCCCCGGCCACTGTCGCTCGTTATCCCGCCCGCCGACGGGTGCCAAGGAAGGTTCAGAAGTCGCGCGAGGTGTGTGGGGGCGAGTCAGCTGTCAGCGGTGGTCGCCGCTGGCGGCGCTGGAGTCGGGCGTGGGCGCGACCGGTGGCGAGGTACCACTGGACAGCGAGGACGGCCGCGAGAGCGATCTCCACCAGGTCGCCGCCGTAGTACATCAGCTGCGCACCCGTGTGCAGGTCGACCGCACTGTAGGTGGTGGCGGGCGGGCGGGCGACGTACAGGGTCTTGGCAAGGATGGCGTGGCCGGCACCGGCGGCCAGCAGGGTGAGGCCCCGCCAGGCGAGGTTCCAGCGGTGGCGTAGCGGGTCGAGCTGGCAGATGGCGAAGGTGAACAGCAATCCGGCCAGCACGACGTGGACCTGGACTGCGGCGTGTATCAGCGGCTGGTGATGTGTCGCGGCCAGCAATGGGGTGCGGTAGAGCAGCCACAGGCCGCCGATGTCCAGCAGTGCGGCCAGGGGCGGGAAGACAAGCCACGTGACGGGCCGGGAGTGCGCCAGGGCCAGCAACACTCGCCGCGCACTCTGAGGAGGCAGGGCGCGCTGGGCCAGAGTGAGGGGACGGGCGAGGACCAGCAGCAACGGGGCGATCATGGCGACGACGAGGTGCTGGGCCATGTGGGCGGTGAACGGCCCGCCGGACAGCGGGAACAGCACCGCGGACGCTGTGCGTCTGCGCGAACGGCCAGGGCCGCGCCGACGGTCAGCAGGACGAGTCCGGCGCCGTTCCAGGCGAGGTCGTAGGGCAGGATGTCGACGCCGTAGCGGACCTGATGGATGCGCAGCAGCTTGTGGTCGACGATGCCGTCGAAGAGCTGGAACGCGCCTAACCCGAGGAACAGCCCGGCCCAGGCCTGCGGCGGGGCCAGAGTGTGGTGGCGCCGCAAATCCGCATACAACACGAAGCCGGCGACCAGCCCAAGCAGTTCGGCGGTATGCAACAGACCGTCCGAGAGCAACCCGACGGCACGCGTGGAGCGGTCGTAGAAGTGGTGCCAGGCCAGGATCTGGTGAAAGACGATCTCATCGAGCGCGGCCATCACCGCCACACCCAACAGCGCACACCGGCAGAGACCGCCGCGGCCGCTGGCGCCCAAGGATGCAGCAGGTCGAGTCGCACCGGCCGGGCCCCGGGCAACGACACGCCGCGATCCTGCCCGGCCGCCACTCCGACGTCGGACCACCGCCCCGCGAGGACACCTACAGCCGCTAGGCAGAGCGCGACAAGTCAAGGCACCGCTCTCACGCGGGCCCTACGCCCACCAGCCTTCTTCACCTCGGACTGTGCACGCTTTCGGGCGCGTCATCGAATGATCGACGCCCAACCTGTCGATCACGAGTTCGGCCTGCTGCCCATAGCCGAAACTGTTGACCAACAAGTGCAGGTTGCTGGATTTTCGTACGAGTTGGCCCGGTGGTGCGGTACGCACGTCTCACAGGTCTCGTTGCGGGCCAGCCTCGGCCACACTGGTCCACGCACACGATCGACAGTACGAATCGCCGAATTTCGTCCACCAGGCAGCCGCCGCCTGTCGCCTCAGCCCGAGACTCCACCGGCGCCGTCAGGAAGCGAAGCGAACTCCCCCCACTGGCGATACCTCACGGGGTATACTGGTGCCAGGTCGGGATTACTTTAGGAGGGTTCGTATGACTGGGGACGAAGAAACCATCACGCAGGTACTCAATCGGCTCCGCCGTGCGCAAGGGCAACTCGCGGGTGTAATTACCATGATCGAAGCTGGCCGAGGCTGCAAAGACGTCGTCACTCAGCTCGCCGCCGTCTCACGCGCCCTCGACCGTGCCGGATTCAAGATCGTAGCCACCGGCATGCGCCAATGCCTCACCGGCAACGATGACAACAACCAGGAACCCCTGACCGAGGCCGAACTCGAGAAGTTGTTCCTCGCCCTCGCCTGAACCCCTGATACGCCGGTGGACACGAGCTTGGGAGCGTGGCGGTTAACTACCACGGCCCCGACTCCCGACCGCGCCGCATCTGGCCGTGACGTCTATATCCGGACAGAATGGGGCAGGTGGGCGATGAACGATCATCCCGGCAGGCTGCCAACAGTGAGGCGCTGGGGCAGGTAGCGCACGCTCTCAGCGAGGTGGCCCGGTCACTGACCGCGGAACCGGATCTGCACCAGACCATGAAAGGGATCGTGACTGCCGCGGTGGCAACGATCCCTGGCGCGGAGTACGCCGGGGTGTCGCTGCTGGAGGCCGGGCAGCTGCGCACCGTCGCGCCGTCTGACGATCTCGTGGCCCGCTTGGACGAGTTGCAGCATGAGCTGGGCGAAGGCCCATGCGTGGATGCCATCGCCGAGCACCACACCTACCGCACCGGCAACCTCGCCGACGACTCCCGCTGGCCCAAGTTCGCCGACACCGCGGCCAGCCTCGGTGTGGCGTCCGTGCTGGGGTTCCGATTGTTCGCCACCAGCACCACCCTGGGCGCGCTGAACCTGTACTCCTCACAGCGCGACGCGTTCGATGCCGATGCCGAGCACATCGGTGAACTGTTCGCCGCTCACGCCGCCGTCGCCCTGATCGGCTCCCAGGAACAGGCCCAGCTACGCACCGCGCTCGGGACCCGCGACGTGATCGCCACGGCCAAGGGCAT
>NZ_FOKG01000037.1 GCF_900111885.1 Amycolatopsis marina | reverse complement strand
GACGGCGACACCACCTGGGACCGCGCCGTCGGCCCCACCCAGTTCATCCCCTCCACCTGGATCCACTACGCCGCCGACGGCAACAACGACGGCACCGCCGACCCCAACAACATCTACGACGCCGCCCTCGCCACCGCCCGCTACCTCTGCTCCGGCGGCTTCGACCTCACCGACCCCGAACAGCTCCGCGCCGCCGTCTACCGCTACAACCACTCCGACACCTACGTCAACACCGTCATCCTCTGGGCCGCCGCCTACCGAGGCGGCGTCACCCCCACCCCCGACAGCACCGTGCCCACCGGCACCACCCACAACACCACCACCACCGGCGCACCCAACCCCACCACACCCCCACCACCCCCGACGACCAAGCCACCGGCCACGGCCGCGAAGCCCCGCGATGACGCGCCGAGCACGAAGCTGCCGTCCGAGGTGACGCCGCCTTCGGACGACGAGTCCGAAAAGCCGACCACACCGACGGACCCGGACTCGACGGACCCGGACCCGACGACACCGCCGGAGACGACGCCCCCGGGTTCGACGCCGCCGGAGGAGGAGCCTCCGACGTGCGAGCCCGTTCCGGTCGATCCGGAGACGGGTCAGGCGGAGACAAGCGGGTCCGGGGATCCGTCCGGTGCGGAGCCCGGCGACGAGCTGCCGCCGTGTGAGGTGGACTCCGACGGCGACGGCATCGCGGACAAGCTGCCGGAAGAGAAGCCGTCCGAGACCGACGGCAACACCGAGACCACCAAGAGCACCGAGCCCGAGGGCAGCGGCACACAGACCACCTGACCTCGAGCCGGTTAGGGTGACGGCATGCCTCGCGTAGCCGCCATCGACTGTGGAACCAACTCGATCCGTCTGCTGGTCGCCGAGCTGACGCTCCGTCACGACGGCACCGTCGACCTGCGCGATCTGCATCGGGAGATGCGGATCGTCCGGCTCGGGCAGGGTGTCGACGCCACGGGAAGGCTCGCGCCAGAGGCGTTGGAACGCACTCGCGCCGCGTTGGTCGACTACGCGATCGCAGCTCGGCGCAAGGGTGCGGAGAAGGTGCGGATGGTTGCCACCTCCGCCACTCGGGACGCCGAGAACCGGGACGAGTTCTTCGCGATGACCCGCGAGGTGCTCGGGGTCGAGGCCGAGGTGATCACCGGTGACGAGGAGGCGCGGCTGTCCTTCGCGGGCGCGGTGGGGGAGCAGGATCCCGACGACGGCCCGTTCCTGGTCGTCGACGTCGGCGGTGGCTCCACCGAACTGGTGCTGGGCAACTGGGACGGCCGCGGTGCGGACGTCATCGCGGCGCGATCGGTGGACATCGGCTGCGTCCGGATCACCGAGCGCACGCTGCTCTCGGATCCGCCGACGGGCGACGAGATCGCCGCCGCGCGTGAGCTGGCGGGCTCCGTGCTCGCCGACGCCTTCGATGTCGTCGACGTCGCCAAGGCACAGACGTGGATCGGGGTGGCAGGCACGGTCACCACACTCGCGGCGGTGGCGCAGGAGCTGCCGGAGTACGACTCCGAGCGGACCCACCTCTACCGATTGTCGCGCGACGACATCGACACCCTCGCCCAGCAGTTGCTGAGTGTGAACCACGAGAGCAGGGCGGCGAACCCGGTGATCCATCCCGGACGCGTCGACGTCATCGGCGGCGGTGCGGTCATCGTGCAGGTCCTCGCCGAACAGCTCGCGACCCGCGGCGGCCCGAGGAACCTGGTGGTCAGCGAGCACGACATTCTCGACGGAATCGCCCTCTCCCTGGCCTGAGCCCCAGTCCCACCCGCACTTTCCCGGGAAAGTGCCGCTTCCGGAGTCGCACTTTCCCGGGAAAGTGCGGGTGCTCCGCGCCGCTCGCCCTCCCGTCACCCGGCCACCGTCCCCCATCGAGGCGCTCCGCGCCGCTAGCCTGAATGGGCCCGCTACTTTCGTCGGAAGTTCCGCCCCGTTCGTGTATCTCTCTGTAGGTTCTTCTCACTATTCTCGAGGAGGAAACCGCGTGAGAAGATCCAGACTTCTGCTGGCGGCACTGACCGTGCCGTTGGTGGGTGGCATTGCCGGGTTCGCCGCACCCACGGCGGCGGCACAACCGCAACTGTCCGGTCCGGCCACCGAGTTCACCGTGCTCGCCGCCGAGGGACAGAGCGTGTCCGCGGCCGAGCGGGCCGTGCGTGCGGCCGGGGGAACCGTCGTCCGCACGAACAAGGCCGTCGGCCTGATCACCGCGACCGCGCCGGAGCAGGGCTTCACCGAGCGCATGGCGGACGACCCCGCCGTGTTCGGCGCCGCGGAGGCGCGCCCCATCGGGCAGGCCCCGAAGCGTGCGGGCGCCCCGGCCCCGGACGAGGTCGAGAAGGAGAACCGGCGCGTCGCCCCGAACAAGGCACCGAAGGGCCCGAAGCCCGCGGCGGAGCCGGTCGGCACCGACCCGCTCGACGAGGAGCTGTGGGGTCTGAAGTCCGTCCGCTCGGACATGGCGCGCACGGTGCAGCCGGGCGACAAGCGAGTCAAGGTCGGCATCATCGACACCGGCGTCGACGGCTCGCACCCGGACATCGCGCCCAACTTCAACAAGGGCATCTCCCGCAACTTCGTTCGCGACATCCCGGCCGACGAGAACGGCACCGAGGTCGACGGACCGTGTGAGTTCCGCGGCTGTATCGACCCGGTGGACCACGACGGCAACGGTCACGGCACGCACGTCGCGGGCACGATCGGCGCCGCGGCCAACGGCTTCGGCCTCTCCGGGGTCGCCCCCGGCGTCACGCTGGCGAACCTGCGCGCGGGCCAGGACTCGGGCTACTTCTTCCTGCAGCCGTCGGTCGACGCGATCACCTATGCCGGCGACGCGGGCATCGACGTGATCAACATGTCGTTCTACATCGACCCGTGGCTGTACAACTGCGCCGCGAACCCGGCCGACACCCCGGAACAGCAGCAGGCGCAGCGCACGACGGTCGAGGCCGTCAACCGCGCCCTGAGCTACGCGCACCGCAAGGGTGTGACGAAGGTGGTTTCGCTGGGTAACTCGCACAGCGACCTCGGCGACCCGAAGCCGGACTCCAGCAGCCCGAACTTCCCGGCGGGCAACGAGCACGACCGCGAGATCGACAACAGCTCGTGCCTGACCATGCCGGTCGAGGGTGATCACACCATCACGGTCGCCGCGTTCGGCCCATCGCAGGCGAAGGCGGACTACTCCAACTACGGCACCGAGCAGATCTCGGTGTCCGCGCCGGGCGGCTACTACCGCGACTACATCGGCACGGACTGGTACCGCACCAACGAGAACCTGATCCTCTCGGCCTACCCGCACAACATCGCGGTCGCCGAAGGCACGGTCGACGAGAACGGCGACATCACCGAGCTCGGCACTCAGCTCGGGGTGCGCAAGGCGACGGCGGAGGACGGCCGGGTCGGCTACTACCAGTGGCTGCAGGGCACGTCGATGGCCGCGCCGCACGCCAGCGGCGTCGCGGCGCTGATCGTGTCCGAGTACGGCAAGGCAAGGTGGGGCGGCTTCGGAATGCGGCCGGACGCGGTGCAGCGGGTCCTCGAGGGCACCGCGGCCGACATCGCCTGCCCGGTCCCGCGGACCGTCGACTACCTCGACGAGGGCAGGGACGAGTCCTTCACCGCGACCTGTGAGGGCACGCCGGCCTTCAACGGCTTCTACGGCCACGGTGCCGTCGACGCCTGGGCAGCGGTGACCAACGGCAAGCGCTACCTGCGCGGCTGATCGGCTGGTTTCGATCCGAATGGCGTTCTCCGGATTACTCCGGAGAACGCCATTCGGCGTTCGACACTAGCGCGCCTGGAGCGCGTCCACGGCGACAGCTTGTGCGATGACCAGACGCCGGTCGAGTGCCGGGTCTTCGATCCGGATCGTGTAATGGTCGCGGATCCAGGTGTTCTTGTCCACGCTGAAACTCTGCTTGCCGTCTCGGGCGAAGTCGAAGTGATAGCGGAACGGGAACGGGAAGTTCTCGATCAGCGGGATAAAGTTCCACAGCCGCCGCAGGATCGCGATGGCCGAACTGCGCTCGCTGCCGGTGATCGGCGGCTGCCCCGGCTGTTCCAGATGCCAGGTGGAGCTGGTGAGTGACTTCTTGAAGTCCTTGCGGAAGAGCCCGATGACGTTGCCCTCACCGTCCAGGATGTCGTAGCCGCTTCCGAGGTCGATCATCTTGCGGGCGCGAAACCCCGCGAGTTCGCGGGACTTCGTGCTGTCGGTGTAGATCGTCACCTGCTCCTTGAGCTTCATGCGCTTCTGTTCGACGAAGGCGATCAGGTCGCCGGGCGCCCCGTTCCCGTCGTCGGCGAAGATCTCGTACCGGTTCACCATGAAGGTGACCTTCTGGTGCATGTGCAAGGTGCTCATTGCCTGCAGAGGCATGTGTTTTCCTTCGTGGCTCTCGTTGTTACCGGTTTGAGGCTGCCTTGACGAACGCGCCGAGGTCCTTGCCCTGCCGCACCCGGGAGGCGTCGTGGACGTACATCATGTGCCCGGCGGGGTAGTAGGCCGACTCGATGTTGGCGTGCAGTTCCTCCGGGATCTCCAACTGGGCGAGCACGTGTTCGGCCGCGTAGTACGGGGTCGCGCCGTCGTAGTGGCCGAGTGCCACGTGCACCTTCAGGTGCGGATTCGCCCGCATGGCAGCGCTGAGGCTGTCCACAGCGGACACCGACCGGCCCTCGAAGTCGGAGTACGACCAGGCGCGGTTGACGTCCATCGACAGGATCTCGTACGGCAGGTCGTTCTCGTACTCCAGTTCGGCGCGCACAAAGTGGTTGAAGGCGGCGGAGTAGGCGCCGATGATGCGCGAGATCGCCGGATCGTCGCTCATGTGCTCCCGGCCGCCGTCGGGCTCCCAGGTGGTGAAGCGGCCGTCCATCCGGCCGACGGTCAGTCCCCGGTCACGCAGTAGCTCGGTGAAGAACCGGATGTGCTCGATGCGCAGGTTCACCCGGTCCACATACGACTCGCTCAGGCCGGTGATGGCGGCCAGCCTGCGTACGGCTTCGGCGCGTTCCTCAGTGGACAGGCGTGCTCCACGGGACAGAGCCCATGGCAGGTCCTTCGAGGCGAATCCCTCCGCCTCGGCCAGCACGTCCGCCAGTGGACGATCGCCGTGCAGTCCGTGGTAGTGCGCGATGGCGGCGTAGGTGGGGACGTACAGCGAGTACGGGAGGTCGTTACCCTCCGCGAAGAAGACGCTGCCCAGGTCGAGGACCGAGGAGATCAGCAGCAACCCGTTGAGGTAGAGCCCGTGGCGCTGTTGCAGGTGCGCGGACAGGGCGGCCGCGCGAAGCGTGCCGTAGGACTCGCCCGCGAGGAATTTCGGGGAAAGCCAGCGGCCGTTGCGGGAGGTCCACAAGCGAATGATCTCGCCGATGGACTCGATGTCGGGTGTGAAACCGTGGTAGTCCTTCGGCTTCTCACCCGCGGCGGCACGTGAGTAGCCGGTGGAGACCGGGTCGATGAACACCAGGTCGCTGTGCGCGAGCAGGGTGTCGGGGTTGTCCGCGAGGCCGTACGGGGGCGGCTCGGGGGAGTCGACGTCACCGGAGACCACCCTGCGTGGACCGAGAACCCCCAGGTGCAGCCAAATGCTCGACGCTCCGGGACCACCGTTGAACGCGAACGTCACCGGCCTGCTGCCTGGTTCGGCGCCGTCCAAGGTGTACGCGGTCAGGAACACCTCGGCCTTGGGGAGGTGCCCGTCGAACTTTCCGTCGGTCACGACCTCCTTGCGCAGCACTATTCGCCCGGTCTGGGCGGTATAGGCGAGCTTGCGGCGCTTCACCGTCATGGTGTGCTTGGTGGTGACCAGGTCGTCGGTGGGTTCGGGCTTGCTGTCGTCCGCCTCGGCTTGTGGCTCGGCGGACTCTTCGGGTGGTGTCTGCGACATGCCCTCCAACCTAGAGCAGACACAATGGATGGGTGACCGACTTCGCCGCACCGATGGCCGCCCTTGATGCGGCCGTGTCCGAGTGCCGCGCATGCCCGCGTCTGGTGGCCTGGCGCGAAGAAGTGGCGGCAACCAAACGCGCCGCCTACGCGGGGGAGGAGTACTGGGGCCGACCGGTGCCCGGGTTCGGGCCCGCGGACGCGTCGCTCGCCATCGTCGGCCTGGCTCCCGCCGCGCACGGTGGCAACCGCACCGGCCGGATGTTCACCGGAGACCGGTCGGGAGATGTGCTCTTCCAGGCAATGTACGACGTCGGGCTCGCCTCGCAGCCCACGTCCACCCACCTCGGCGACGGGCTCGAACTCCGCGGCACGAGGGTGACGGCGCCAGTGCACTGTGCCCCGCCGGACAACCGGCCGACGCCCGCCGAGCGGAACACCTGCAGTCCTTGGCTGTCGCGTGAGCTGGAACTGCTCCGGCCGAGGTTGCGCGCGGTGCTGGTACTGGGCGCGTTCGGTTGGCAGGCGACGTTGCCGGTGCTCGCGGAGGCGGGGTGGCGGGTACCGGTACCCCGGCCGAAGTTCGGTCACGGAGCGGAACTGGTCCTGCACGGTCCGAGCAAGTTGCGGGTGTTCGGCTCGTATCACGTGTCCCAGCGCAACACACAGACCGGAAAGCTGACGCCCGCGATGCTCAGAGACGTGCTGCGCCGGGCTGCCGAGGTCGCGTTGGTGGACTGACGGCGCGGCCTTCTGAATCGTTTCCAACCGGGACGCGACCCCGGTCACAAGCGGCCCGGGGTGCGCGAGCGCGATGGGTGCGGAGGTGGGAGCATGTCCGTATGGCCGCAGTGAAGTCGGAACCGACTCGGATCTTGGTTCTCGGTGGTGGATACGTAGGGCTCTACACAGCCCTTGGTCTGCAGAAAAAGCTCCGAGCCAACGAGGCGTCGGTCACCGTCGTCGATCCCCAGCCGCATATGACCTACCAGCCGTTCCTTCCCGAGGCGGCGGCCGGCGCGATCGAGCCCCGGCACGTGGTGGTCCCGTTGCGCAGGGTCCTGAGGCGTTGCCATGTGCTCACCGCGCGGGTGACTCAGATCGAGCACGAGCGCAAGGTCGTGACGGTCGAGGCCGCCGACGGGCATGTCGAGCAGCTGTCCTACGACGTGCTGGTGGTGGCGCTGGGCTCGGTGGCCCGGCTGCTGCCCATCCCGGGGCTCGCCGAGCAGGGGATTGCCTTCAAGACCATCGGTGAGGCGATCTACCTCCGCAACCACGTGATGACGAAGCTGGACGAAGCCGCCAGCACGCTGGATCCGGAGCTGCGCAAACGCTTGCTCACGTTCACCGTCGTCGGTGGCGGGTTCGCCGGTATCGAGGCGCTCGCGGAGCTCGAGGACATGACCCGCTTCGCGACCAGGTACTACGAGAACATCGACCCGGAGGACATTCGCTGGGTCCTGGTGGAGGCCGCGGGCCGGATCCTCCCCGAGGTCCGCGAGACGCTGGGTGTGTGGACCGCCGAGCAGTTGGAGAAGCGCGGCATCGAGGTGTACCTCTCGACCGCGGCCAAGTCGTTCGAGAACGGCCACGTGGTGCTCTCCGATGGCACCGAGTTCGACAGCGACACGATCATCTGGACCGCGGGCGTGAAGGCCAACCCCGTACTGGCCAGCTCCGACCTGCCGATCGACAAGCGCGGCAGGCTGCAGGCCACGGCGAGCCTGCAGGTCCCGGGGCACCCGGACGTCTGGACCGCGGGCGACAACGCGGCCGTGCCGGACCTGTCCAGGACCGAGGCGGACCCCACGGCGACCTGCCCGCCGAACGCACAGCACGCCGTGCGTCAGGCCAGGCACCTGGCGAAGAACATGATCAAGGTGCTGCGCGGCGAGAAGCCGGTGGACTACTGCCACAAGAACGTCGGTTCGGTGGCCAGCCTGGGTCTGCACAAGGGCGTCGCCGACACATTCAACGTCAAGGTCAAGGGCTTCCCCGCCTGGGTGATGCACCGCGCGTACCACGTCAAGGCGATGCCGACGTTCAACCGCAAGGTCCGCATCACGTTCGACTGGCTGCTCGGCGGACTGTTCCGTCGCGAGGTCGTCTCGCTCGGCCAGATCAACAAGCCGAAGGAAGAGTTCGAGAGGGCCTCGAAGTCCTGATCGTCCTGCCGATCGCATAGGCTCTCGGGTGCCCCCGTAGCCCAATCGGCAGAGGCAGTCGACTTAAAATCGACCCAGTGCGGGTTCGATCCCCGTCGGGGGCACCAAACCCAGGTCAGGGCACCGGGGAGATACGGTCCAAGATCATCTCCCCGGCATACCCCCGGACGTCGTTCAGTCGTCTTCACGCAGCACGCGTTCAAGGTCAGCCCTTCCGGGCCGCCTGCCTGCTGTAGGTTTCGTCAATGGCATGTCGTATTAGTGAGCTCGTGCTTGATTGCGGCGACCCCGAGATGCTGGCGCGGTTCTGGTGCGAGGTTCTGGACTTCGTGGAGCTCGGTCGCGAACAGGGTCAAGAGGGTCAAGAGGGTTACGCCATCGAGATCGGACCGCGTGAAGGGTTCGGCGGGCCGCAGCCGACGATCATCCTCAGAAGCGGGAACGAGCCGGAGCAGGGAAAGCCCCGGCTGCACATCGACGTCAACCCCACGGACCGCGATCAGGACGCCGAACTCGAACGACTCCTGAAGCTCGGGGCACGTCCGGCCGACATCGGCCAGACCGGCGAGGAGCAATGGAACGTCCTCGCCGACCCCGAAGGCAACGCGTTCTGTCTGCTCAAGGCCCGCCTCAACCCACTCTGACGGGCGCTGTGCCCCCCCGGTGCGGCCAGGGCCTGTGCCGAAATCGCGTTGGGCAAAACCGCGGCTCACTCCCCAGAAGGAAGTTGCTGATCAGCGCAAGTCTCGGAATCGCGTGACGGCTTGAGGACTTGGAGTCCGGATCCACAGTGGTGCGCCGATGAGAATTCGGTCGACGCCGTGACCCGTTTCGTCGTGGGAAAACGTCCATCGATCCTTGTCGAGCACGACATCCTCGTAGATCTCTGCGAGCCACTCGGATTCTTTGGCCTGCCCGAGGGTGAAGCCTCGTGTCGAGGGCTTGCCTTGATGCTCGTGCCGAGGTCCAGTCACACCTTGCTCAGTGGCAATTTTCAGGGCTTCGAGCGCTAAGCTTTCAGGGTCGTACCACCGTGAGTTGCTGACAGCCTCACGATTTTCGAGGTAGAGCTCAATGGCTCCTGCCGCGGAGGAGGTCCATCCTCCCGGATGGTTGTCCGAGGCTCCGGCGTAGTCAGCCAAGTTCTGCAGACTGCCGAACAAGCAGACGTCAACGCGAGCGCCGGAGCTGCTGCGAGTGCTGGTGTGCATCACGACACCCCCACGCCCGTAAAAGCCGGAGAGTTGCGCAAACTCTACGCGCCCGACACCCTTCGCATAATCGACTTTTGGCGGTGTGACGAAATCCTGGACGGCTCGGGCGCCGATTGCTCTCTCGATTCGCTCCGCTATCTCGGTCCGGTCCAATGCGCGCGCGTCCTGTGCGAACTCGGCCCCGCCAATGCCAGGGATGTTGCCAAGCTTGGCTTTCCAACTTATACGTCGATCGAGGGAGATGCCATTGTCTACCCCGATGGCTCGAATTCGTCGGTCTGCCCAATAGGCGTAACGACGGACTACACCCAACTCGGCCATGGGGAAGGACTCCTTCGAGCGACAAGACCGTGCTTCGACCGGAGATCGAGCCAGTGCGGGTACGGATCCCCTTCCGTCGGGGCACCCGAGCACATGGCGCATCTCCGCGCCGAACTCGATGACCTGGAACATCAGCTTGACACAGGGGGAGACCGCGATCAGCAGCCCGTCGACCACGGGCCCCATAGGATCATGCACATGGCCGTCGATGTGGTGACCGAGATCGTGATCGATCGCTCGTGCGCGGAAGTCGCGAGTTACGCGGCTGACCCCTCGAACGCGCCGGAGTGGTACGTCAACATCAGGGCGGTGCGGTGGGAGACACCTCCCCCGATCGCGGCTGGATCGAGATTGGCTTTCGAGGCGCAGTTCCTTGGTCGCAAGCTGGTCTACACGTACGAAATCGTGGAGCTGGTCCCGGGCGAGCGGCTCGTGATGCGCACGACCGAAGGTCCGTTTCCCATGGAGACCACGTACGCCTGGCAACCGATCGAGGCCGGGCAAACCCGGATGATCCTGCGCAACCGAGGCGAACCAAGTGGGTTCGCGAAGGTAGGCGCGGCGATGATGGGCGCTGCCATGCGCCGGGCCAACCAGAAGGACCTGGCGAACCTCAAGCGGATCTTGGAACGGTCCGAGTAGGTGTGGACCGAGCGGCAGCTGGCTCTCGTCAGGGGAAGGTGCCCGGATCAAAGGTCTGCCGAAGCCGCCGCCAGGCACGGCCGGCTGACCTCGCCGAATCGGCTGATCGCGAATCCGGACACCTGCTCCGGGCAGCGGTACCTTCCGGAGTTCTCAGGTGGGAGATGCCGTGAAGAATGGGGAAGAGCAAGGAGTCGGCATCTGCGGTGTCACGATCGTGCGCGGTGGCGAGAGCCGTGCTGATAGGCCTACGCTGATTTATCGCCGACCGGTTTTTCTGTTTACCCCTGGTCGGAAAAGGTTTTTTGGTGACCTCGAGAAGTGTGGAATTGAGGGAATGCGAGCTGAGGGCGTACACAATTACCTTCCCGGTCCGCCACGGGTTGAGTACTCGCGCACCGAACTGGGCGGATCGCTCGCACCTGTCGTCGAGTGGCTACCGGGTTGGGGAGCGGCCTATGTCGACGAGATGCCGGCCGACTCGATCGGCGAAACAGCAAACAGACGAGACGTATCGGCTCGCTGGGGTCCTGCTTCTGTTCACTCCGCCGGGGCCACTCTGCGGATGAAATGCTCCAGCGTTTTCCGCGCTCGATCGATCGGGGCGCCGTAGAGCGCGACGTCGGAGCCGAGGCCGCGTGCGAGGGTGAAGAGCGCGTAGCCATCGTGTTCGGGGTCGACGTCGGGACCCACTCGTCCAGCCGCCTTGGCCTGCGCCACCACGGCCACAGCCAGAGCGAGGATCTCGTCGTCCCCGTCGGTCAGTACGGCAGCCATGCTTTCGTTGTCCGCCGCTCGTGCGGCAAAGAATGCGTGCACTCGGATCGCGTCTCGAGTCTCGGGATGTTCTCCGAGCAGTTCGTCGAGGATCGTGACCAGCACGTTCCGCACGTTGCCGCCGGCCTCCTCGGCCCGTTCGAGAATCCGCGACTCCATCCGTCGATGGGCGTGATCGAGGCTGTGCAGCAGCAGGTCGTCCTTGGTGGCGAAGTAGTACTGGACCCGCCCCATCGACACGCCTGCTTCCGTTGCGACTGAACGTAGCGACACCGACTCCAGGCCTCCGCGGGCAACGAGCGTCCACACGGCACGGGCAAGTGCCGACTTGCGAGCATCGTGGTCGACGGAACGTGGCACATGCGAAGTGTATCAATGCGATCGCATTGACATCGCCGAGACGACGATGTTTAAATGCGATCGCATTGGAAGTGGTGAAGGGGGTCCCATGACATCCAAGACAGCTGACACCTGGCAGGGCGTGTTCGGGCTGATCGGTATCACGCTGGGGGTCATTCCCCTGGGCATGCTGGTGTTCGGATCGAGCAACGGGCTCTGGACACTGGTGCTGGACGACTCGGCCGGCGCGCTCCGGTGGGTTCTCCCGCTCGTGGTGCTGGTCGTCGGCGTGCTCGCGATCGGGGTTCTGGAGCGGTACAAGCGTTGAGGTGTGCGTGACTCCTCGTCACAGGTGGACGTCGCAGCCGGTCAGCGAGCACCTTCACCGACGTCGAGACCGCCGGTGTTCGAACTACCCGTTGCCGCCCGCCTCCGTCCTTCGGCGTTCCATGATCTGCCCGATCAACATGCCGGTCGCGCTGAGCACCATCAGCCCGCCGAACAGCCACATCTGCCAGCTCGACTCCCCGAGCACCGCCATCATGATCACCATGGCGAGCGCGAGGGGGAGCAGCATCATCACAGCCCTGAACTGGCGTTTTCTCAGCTTGGCTTCCTCCTGATCGACCATGGACCGAATCCTGCCAGAGCGCGACGGGCGGGTGGTCGCTCTCCCGGCGACGGCCTCCGGAAAAAAATCCGGAAAAGGTTCTCCAGTGCTGTCGATCCGGCAAGCTGTTGTTCGACGCGTCTGTAGCGGCCAGGAGGAGTTGGCCGTACCCGGCCGATCAGCGGCCCGGGTCACGTGACGAGAAGGAGATTCGAGATGCGATTCATGATGCTGGTGAAGGCCAACGCCGACTCCGAGGTGGGCACTATGCCCAGCGAGCAGGAGCTGAACGAGATGGGGCAGTACAACGCCGAGCTGGTCAAGGCGGGAGTGATGCTCGCCGGTGATGGTCTGCACCCGAGTTCGAAGGGGGCGCGGGTCACGTTCTCGGACAGGACCGCGACCGTGACCGACGGTCCGTTCACCGAGGCGAAGGAGCTGATCGCCGGTTTCTGGATCATCGACGTGAAGTCCAAGGACGAGGCGATCGAGTGGGCCCGGCGGGTTCCGTTCGTGGACGGCGAGATCGAGGTTCGACAGGTGTTCGAGGCGGAGGACTTCGGTGAGGTCATGACTCCGGAAATGAAGGAGGCCGAGGACAAGCTGCGGGCGCAGATCGCCGAGCGGAAGTCCTGAGGCTGCCGGCTGCTCAGCTCCGCAGCAAGGCGAGCGGCGGTTCGTCGATACCGAAGCGATCTCGCAACGCGTGGCCCGCGGCGTGCGCACCGCCCATGCCGTGCACGCCCGGGCCGGGCGGGGTCGAGGCCGAGCAGAGATAGACGCCCGGGATCGGTGTGGCGTAGGGGTTCCAGCGGGGAACCGGACGCAGCACGGTCTGCCGCAGCGACATCGCGCCCGCTGAGATGTCACCGCCCACATAGTTCGGGTTCCACTGCTCGAGTTCGACCGCCGTGCGCACCCTGCGATCGAGCACGATGTCCCGGAAACCGGGCGCGAACCGTTCGATCTGTGCCGCCACGGAGTTCCCGATGTCGACCGGATAGCCCTGAGGAACATGGGCGTACACCGACAGTGTGGCCATTCCCCGAGGTGACCGTCCTTCGTCGACCACCTCGGGCTGTACGGCGAGCACGTACGGTCGCGGCGGGCATCGTCCCGCCGCGACCTCACGTTCCACCGACAGCGCTTCCTCCCTGGAGCCGACCAGGTGCAGTGTGCCCGTCCGCTCGCAACCCGGGGCACTCCAGGGAACCCGTTCCCGCAGCGCGAAGTCCACCTTGCAGGCACCGCCGCCGAACCGGAATGTGCGCGCAGCCGTGCGATAGCCTGCGGGCAGCCGCCGGGCGGCGATCCGAAGTAGCTCTGCCGGGCTCACGTCGAGCAGTACGGCACCCGCACGTGGCAGTTCGTCGAGGTCCCGTATTCGATGTCCCAGGTGCACTTTGCCGCCATGGGCACGCAGGTCCGCGACCATGGCGTCCGCGATCGCCTGGCTCCCGCCGCGTATCAGCGGCCAGCCCACGCCGTGGGCGAGGGCGGCGAGCATCAGCCCGACGCCCGCGGGCGGCAGTGCTCGCGGTGGTCTGATGGCGTGTGCGCTCACCCCGGAGAGCAACGCGGGTGCCACCTGTTCGCGGAAGCGCAGATTCCACAGGGGAGACCCCTGCTCCACCATGCGGACGGCGAACCTGGCCGCCGTGACGGGGTGCGCGGGGAGACGGCGCAGGTCCGACATCGCCGTGGCCACCACTCCCTGCCACCTGCGGGTCAGTGGGCCGAGCAACCGCCGCCAGGCCGGACCGTCGCGGCCGAGGTCCGCCACTGTTCGTTCGATGTCCCGCCACGCGAGCCCGGCGCGCCCGCCGTCGAGCGGGTGCGCGTAGGCGACGTCGGGCTGCAGCAGCCGGACGCCGTGCTCGGCGAGGCCGAACGCGCGGAAGAAGGGCGAGGCGAGCGCCATCGGGTGCACGGCCGAGCACTCGTCGAACCGGAAACCGGGAATCGATTCCACGGTGCGGGTGCCCCCGCCCGCTTCCTCGGCTGCCTCGTAGACCTCGACGTCGAGACCCGCCCGCGCCATGATCACCGCGGCGGCCAACCCGTTGGGGCCGGAACCGACGACCACGACATCGCGTTCATCGGCAGCCGAACCGCGTCCCGTTCGGGCAGGTCGACTCCTGGGCAAGGGCCTCACTCCGGATCGCGCGTCGAGGTCGTATCCGCACTGTACGGTCACCGCCGGTCACAGCGATATCAGCAAACTGATGCATTTACCGGTAATCCGCCCGGACGCTACTGGCCGGTAAAGTTCCGGCATGACGTGGACGGCAGTGGACATCGCCCGCGCGGTGCGGGACCGCGAACTCGACCCCGTGGAGGTGACGGAGCGGGCCCTGGCGAGAATTCGTGCGGCCGACGGGCTGGTCCAGGCGTTTCGCCGCGTTCGGGCCACCGAGGCCCTGGCCGAGGCGGCAGCGCTGCGTGCGCATCCCGATCTCACCCGGCTGCCGCTCGCCGGCGTGCCGGTGGCGGTCAAGGACGTCGTCGAGGTCGAGGGTGAGTACGCCGAGTGGGGTTCGCAGGCGAGTTCGCGCGTCCCCGCCGCCGCGGACGACCACATCGTGCGCAGGCTGCGGGCCGCAGGGGCGGTGATCGTCGGCATCACCCGGGTGCCGGAACTGTGCCTGTGGCCGATGAGCGACAGCCCCGGCGGCGTTGCCCGCAACCCGTGGGAACCCGCGTACGCCGCGGGCGGCTCCTCGGGTGGCAGCGGTGCGGCGGTGGCTGCCGGGCTGGTGCCGCTCGCCCACGGCACTGACGGGCTCGGCTCGGTCCGGCTGCCTGCCGCGATGTGCGGGCTGGTGGGGATCAAGCCGGGAGCCGGTGTCGTTGCCGAACCACACGACGGGGGCTGGTTCGGTATGGCCACCCACGGGGCGCTCGCCACCACCGTGGCCGACGCGGCCCTGCTGCTCGGCGTGCTGGCCGAACGTCCGGACCTGATCGAACTCGCCGACCCGGCTCCGGTGCGAGTGGCGACCTCGACGCGGGTCCCGCTCACCCGTGCGCCGGTTCCCCGGCCGTTGCGGGCCACGGTGGTGAGGACCGGGGAACTGTTGAGTGGAGCCGGGCACCGGGTGGTCAGCGCGCAGCCGTACTACCCGGCCGCCGCGGTGGGCGGGCTGTTCACCCGCTGGGTTGCGGGCCCGGCCGAGCAGGCGGCCGACCTCGACACCGCGCTACTTCAGCGTCGATCCAGGACGCACGTCAGGGCCGGTGCGCTCGTGCGCAGGGCGGGCCTGGTGCGGCCCGGCACCGCGCGCGAATGGCGGTTGCGTGCGGAGGAGTTCTTCGCCGAGCACGACGTGCTGGTGACGCCGACGCTCGCCACCCTCCCGCCGAGGGCGCTTCGTTGGCACGAGCGCTCCTGGACAGGCAACGCGGTGCCCTCGATGCGATTGGCGGGGTTCACCGGGCTGTGGAATCTGGCCGGCTACCCGGCGTTGTCCGTTCCCGCGGGCAGCCACCCGAACGGTGTGCCGCTGGGGGTGCAGTTCGTGGCCGCGCCGGGTCGAGAGCCGCTGCTGCTCGGCATCGCCGCGCAGCTAGAACATCTCAACCCCTGGCCAAGAACCACCGCCGACACCTGACTCACCCGTCCCGGATCGCACCTTCGCCACGTGGCTAGGAGCAGACGCCCCAACCCTGGTGGGCTATGAGGTGCGCTTGCCTGCTGATTCGAGGGGCTTCTTGGTCTCGTCGTCGGGGGCGGGGGCTTCTGGGTCCTCGGACTTGGCGTTGGCCAGTTCGGCCGCCTCCTCCTCCAGCGGCGTCAACGCGGACTCGCCGCGTTCGAGGACCTCGTTCGCCTCGCGCAGCCTCGTCAGCGCGTCCTCGCGCACCTTCGTGAGGCGGCCGACGATCTCGTTCGCCTCCGTCGTGCGCCGATGTGCGTCCGCCGTGGCCTCGTCCACCAGCTTCTTCGCCTCGGCCGCCGCGTCGTCGACCTTCCGCCGCGCCAGCGCCGTCGCCTCGGCGATACGTCGTTCGGCCTGGTTCTTGCTCGCCGTCTGCTGGTCGGCGATGTGCTTCTCCAGTGCGGCGCGCTCGGCACTCATCCTGGCGTCGAACTCGCGCTCGACCGTGCGGCGCCGGTTCTCCGACTGCCCATCCATCTGCTTGCGCCTGCGAGCCGCCTCGCTGGTCAGCTCCCGAACCTCGACGCGGGTGGACTCCAGCGCGACCTCGTGCTCGTGCTGCATCTGCTCGGCGTGCGAGTCGAGCGACTCGAGCAGCGACCGGTAACGCTCCCGCAGGCGCTCCGAAGCCTCGGTGGTCTTCGCCCAGTGCTCCTCGGCGGCGATCTGCGCCCGAGCAGTGATCTCCTCGGCCCTGGCGTTCGCCAGATCCACCGTGCGCTGCATGCGCTCGTCGAGATCCTCGAGCCGTTCCGGCGGCTTCTTGAGTTCCTCGACCCGCTCGCGCAGTTTCGCCATCTCGCGACGCGAGTTCTCCAGCTCCCGGGACAGCGTGCTCGCCTGTGCCATCGCCGCGTCGCGGTCGGAGATGAGCCGACCGACGTGCATTTCGAGATGATCGACGTACTGCCGGACCTGATTGCGGTCGAATCCGTGCCAAACCTGGTCGAACTCTCGGCGCAGCGGGGTGAGTCCGTTGTCTCGCTCAGACACCATGCCCTGAACGGTACCCGCGCACCCCGTGTCGTCGCCGTCAGGCAGGCTTGTGAGTGACGAGTTCCCTCTTGCAGGACCAACATCCCGCCCGGTTGGCCGCACACCACTACCGAGAGTGCGGTGTCACCAGTGGAATCCGCGGCTCAGTTTCGCGAGGGCGGTGGCTGCTTTGGACAGATGCCGGTCGCCGCGGCCGATCTTCAGCCCGCCGGATCCGCCTGCTGCCGCGGAGTCCGGGAAAATGCGGAAGCCTTGGTAGGCAACAGCGTCGGTCAGGCCGGGGGTGAGTGCGTAGGCGAGCTGGATGGCTTGGCCCATGGGCGTGCCGATGTGTTTCGGCCGGTCCTTGAGCGCCTTGAGTACCATGTCCGCTGCCTGATCCGGTGACTTCGTCGGGAAGGCATCGTAGATTTTGGTCGGCCGGATCATCGGCGTGCGGACCAGTGGCATGTGGATGGTGGTGAACGTGATCCCGTCGCCGTGTGTCTCGGTCGCCGCGATCTTGGCGAAGTAGTCCAGTGCCGCCTTGGACGCGGCATAGGCGGAGAACCGCGGCGCGATCCCCTGGACACCGATCGAGGACACGTTCACGACGTGTCCGAACTTTCGCTCGGACATATGCGGCAGCAGCGCGAGGATCAGCCGGACCGCACCGAAGTAGTTGATCGCCATCGCACGCTCGTAGTCGTGAAAGCGGTCGTAGGACAGCCGGATGGAGCGGCGGATCGACCGGCCCGCGTTGTTGACGAGCATGTCCACCCTGCCGTGATCGGCGAGCATCGCGGCCACCGCCTTGTGCACCGACTCCTCGTCGGTCAGGTCTGCCGGATACACCGACGCCTGTCCACCTGCGGCGATGATCTCGTCCCTGACCTCTTCCAGCTCGTGCTGGCGCCGGGCAACCAACAGCGGAACGCCACCCTGTTCGGCCACCTTGAGCGCGGTGGCCCTGCCGATCCCGGATGAGGCACCGGTGATGACCACCCGCCTGCCGTCCAGCTCCCCGCGCGGGCCGTGCTTGCGCGCACGGAACGGGTCGAGGTGCTCGCGCCAGTAGCGCCACAGCGCGGGCGCGTACTCCTCGAGGCGCGGAACCTCGATGCCGGACCCGGCGAGCGCCTTGCGGGTGGAGGCGGACGCGAACACCGAGGGGAACGTCATCGTCTCGAGCAGCACGGGCGGGATCCCGATGCGCTCCATGACCGCGTCCCTGGCGATGGTGACGCCGGGTACGTGCTCGCTGAGCTTCACCAGCTGCACGATCCGGCGGGACAGGCCCTCGTTCAGCTCCATCGAGATGGTGGGCGCGCCCGCCGCGGCGGCGAACGCGTTGTACACCGACGTGACCGACTGCGGTTCGGGGTTGACCAGGTGGAACGTCCTGCCGTCGAGGCCGTCCCTTGTGACGAGTTCGCGCATCGCCTCGGCGACGTAGTCCACGGGGACCACGTTGATGTCGCCGATGTCCGGGCCGACCATCGGGAGGTTCGGCACCGACGTCAGCCTGTTGATGGCGTTGAACAGGTAATAGGGCCCGTCGATCTTGTCCATCTCGCCGGTCTTCGAGTGGCCCACGACGACCGCGGGACGGTAGACCCGCCACGGCACCTCGTGCTGCTCGCGCACCAGCCGTTCGGCCTCGAACTTCGTCCGGTGGTAGGGCGTGACCAGGCGCTGTCCCGCGTCGAACATCTCCTCGGTGAAGACACCGTCGTAGTCGCCTGCCACCGCGACCGAGGACACGTGGTGCAGACAGCCCGCGCGCAGGTCGGCGGCGAGTTCGATGACATTGCGCGTGCCCTCGACGTTCGCCTTGATGCTGGCCTCGTCGTCCGCGGTGAGGTCGTAGAGGGCGGCGAGATGCACGATGTGGTCGACGGAACCGCGCAAACGCTCGCGCAGTTCCTCCTCCACACCGAGCATCGACCCGGCGAGGTCGCCGGTCACCAGACTGACTCGCTCGGGGTGCGGCCAGCTCGCGACGAGTGCGGCGAGCCGTTCGCGAGAGGGCTCCCGCACCAGCAGCGCGACCTGCTCGGTGTCCTCCCGCTCCAGCAGCAGCCGGGTGAAGTGGCGGCCGATCAGGCCGGTGGCACCGGTCACGAGATAGGTCGCCATCGATCCCCTCCTCGTCGTGCGTGAGTGCGAACCATGGGGATTCTGCCCTGAGTCGCGGTGGTTGGGAAACGCCGGCCGCTGACTACGCCGGATCGGCGATCACGATCCGGTTCTCGGCGTAGCCCGTGGCTCCGCCGAGCCAGCGTCCGCCACAGGTGACCAGCACGATCCGGTGCGCACCGCCCTGACTGAACAGCTCGTCGGCCTTGGCAGGCAGCTCGTCCTTGTGCACGGTCACCAACTGCGAGACGCGATACTTCCACTCCTTGCCCGCCTCGTCCTTGACGACGACGTCCTCGTTCACCTGTGCCTGCCACAGTTCCGAGAACGGCCCGACTTCGCCCTGCCAGTTCACGTGGCCCGCGAAGACGCTCGCGCCGCTGTTCGCGCCGAGGCCCGCGCCCCACCACGTGGCCTCATTGAGGTTCTCCGGGACGGGAAGCACGGCGTTCGGTCCGACGATCTCCTTGCGTACGAGCGCGGCGGTGCCGCCGTCCGGCAGTCGGATGGTGTTCGGCCGCTGCCCCTGAACCGGGGCCGGTGGCGGGGGTGGTTCGGCTTTTGGCTGCTCGGCCGGCTTTTCCTTGGTTGCCGCAGCCGGTGCGGGCTCAGCCTCGGCCGGAACCGCCTGCTTTTCCTGCGCGACCGGTTTCGGTGGCGCGGCGGCCACCGGCAGCGCGGTGCCCGAGACGGTCTCCTCGGCGGGCAGCAGCAGTGCTCCCGCTATGACGAGCTCGACGACGAGCAGGCTGGCCACACCCGCGAGGAACGAGGTGGTCAGCCTGTGCCGCTGGAATATCCGTACCGGCATGGTTACTGCTTAACGAACCGCCGGCGCGCCGTCCAGCCGACCAGCGCGGTGCCGAGCAGCGCGAGGCTGCCGATGCCCACCAGCGCGCCGGTGGAAGGTCCGGATGTGCCTGCGGTGCTCGCGATCACGGTGGGCTGGGTGCCTGCGGGGATCGTTCGTGGCACCTCGTTGGGTGCGTTGGCGAGTTCAAGGGCAAGGGTCTCGCCCGGCGCCAGCTGTCCACAGGCGGACGGCGGGTTGTCCGGATCGAAGCCCTGATCGAACCCCGCGGGCGCACTGACCTCGACGATGCAGACCTCCTGCGGTGTGCGCAGGTTCTCGACCGTCGCGATGCCGTTGCCGTCCGTCTCGAGCACCACGGGCTTGCCGTCCTCGCCTTCGAGGGGAGTGCCGTCCTGGCCGACGGCCGGGGTGGTCTTGTCCTTCGCGGTCAGACGCAGGGAGACACCGGCGATACCGTCGCCTGTCCTGGAGTTCTTCTTGGTGATCTGCACGATGCCCGGTTGAGTACGTGCTGTCGTCGTGGCCTCGGCGGTCAGTTCCTGCTCACCGCCGGTGGACACCACCCGCTGCGTGTCGCCGTCCACCGGGAAGCGGACGTACGGGCGGTCGGCGGGCGCGGACAGCGCCCCGGTCAACTTCGGGTTCTCGCCGGTGGAGACGAGTGTGACGGTCGCGGTGCCGTCCTCGCCGGTGGTGACCGTGGTCGCGGAGGTCTCTGCCGTCTCGGCGTTGGCGGTCTCAGCTGTTTCGGTGCCCTCGGTGCCCTCTTTGGCCGTCCTCGCGGCCTCGGCGTCCCCGCTCTCCTCCAGCATCGCGTCCGCGATGGTCAGGGTGACGGGTACGTCGGGCACACCGGCGCCCTTGGCGTTCTTGACCGTGACCTTCCACTCGGCCGGGCTACCGATCAGCTGCTCGTCCTCCGGCGGGGTGATCTCGGCCGTCCACGGACCACGGTTGGCCTCGGCGTCGGATCGCAACTTCTCCACGGCCTGCTTCGCCTTCGCGGGCAGTCCGTCGAAGTGCAGGTCGACGTCGTATCCGATCGTCTTGAAGGTGTTCTTCGGATCGAGATCCTTCGCGTTGCGTGGCGCCGCCGTCCAGGAATGCAGAAGGTGTGCCAGCGCGGCCGCCTCATCCGCGTTCTCGGTGTCGCCGTAGCGCAGGAGCAGGTAGGAGATGTTCGCCGCGACATCGGCGGACAGCTTGTCGCCCCACTTGGTCAGCAGTTCGTCACCGGGCTCGTACTTCTCGTCGGTGTCCGGCGCCTTGTACTGGAACTGGACGCAGAAGACCTGCTTACCGCCGACGATGTAGGACCCTAGCCAGTCGGTACCCCCGCCGCTGCCCTGGTAGGGCTGGCCGCTGACCTCGTGGCCGATGCCCTCGTCCACGGCGGCCGAGGCAGGCTGCGCGAGTGCGACGAGCGACAGCGCGCCGAGCAGGGCCACTGTGAGTAGCCCCACCAGTCGGCGCGGCGCGCGCACTCCGGCAACCGGGTGTGTCGTGCACCCCATATCCTGTTGACTCCTTAATGCTGCGGCCCTGCCCGTCACTCCCGTGTGGCGGTCGCGCGCCTAGCCGATGTCCGTCACGAACCGTGTTCCGGTGTCCTTTGCCCAGGTCAAAGGCACACGATCGACAGAGACCCCCGACACGCCTCAGGTGACCACGTGGACACTCGTGGTGAGCATCGCGCGCCGCGCGGTGCGCAGGCAATAGGCCAAGGGATTGACGTACGTCGAGCGGTCGGTGTGGTTCCGGCCACCGCCCTTCACTTCGCCGCTCGACGATGTGGGTAAAGTCGCCTTTACCGACGGGAACCGGCCGGCACGGGCGGTCGTTTAACCCAATGCAAGTGCCAGGAGATCCAGGAGGATCAGGTGCGTACCTCAAGCAATCCCGCTTTCCGTAACCTCCCGACGGGTGGTGCGGCGCACAGCCAGTACGCGGGCTTCAACCAGCCGCAGGGCGGCGTGCCGGGCTACGGCGCACCGCAGGCGCCCGCGGATTCCGCTGACCGTCCGATGACGGTCGACGATGTCGTCATGAAGACCGGTGCCTCGATCGGTACGGCGCTGCTGACCGGCGTGCCGACCGCGATCTGGGCCCAGGGTCAGCTCGAGGCCGGGTCCACCGGCGGCGTCTTCGGTGCGCTCATCATCGGCATGCTCGTCGGCCTCGGCCTTTCGCTGTTCATCATCTTCAAGCAGAAGGCCAGTGGGCCGCTGACGCTGGCGTACTCCGCGGCCGAGGGTGTCTTCCTCGGTGCCTTCACGGGTGTGTTCCAGACCCTGGTCGCACCGGGTGAACCCATTGCTCTGCAGGCGATCCTCGGTACCGCGCTCGTCTTCGTCGCGATGCTTTTCGTGTACAAGACCGGCGCGGTGAAGGTGACCCCGCGGCTCACCAAGTGGGTCATCGGCGCGGCGGCGGGCGCGGCCATGCTGATGCTGGCGAACCTCGTCGTCGGCCTGTTCAACGGTGAGGGCATCGGCATCCGCGGAACGGGGCCGCTCGCCATCGGCGTCAGCCTGCTGTTCATCGGAATCGCGGCCTTCATGCTGCTGCTCGACTTCGACATGGCCGACAAGATGATCCGCGAGGGCATGCCGGCCAAGTGGGCCTGGTTCGCCGCGTTCGGCCTGATGACCACGCTGGTCTGGCTGTACCTGGAAATGGTCCGGCTGATGGCGGCGCTCAACAGCGACTGACCTTCGACAGCTCAGGCGAAAGGGGCTCCCGGCCAATGGCTGGGAGCCTCTTTTTGCGTTGCCGGTCGTCACTCTTTCGAGGGGCGCTGCCGGTGGCCTCGATCGCGGTGCTGATCTCGGGCCTGCCGCCCGCGGGTGGGGCGTTCGCGGCGGCCTCACCTACAGCGAGCCGCCGACCAGTATCTGTGCTTCTTCGAGTAGCGGGTTGCCTGCTCACCTGCGGGGCAGCAGCAGCATGGCGACGAGAAACGCGCCGCACGCCGCCGCCGCGTTGGTGAGTCCGGACTCGACTCCTTCGATGGTGAATCCGTCCGCGCGCTCGAGTGCCCACAGTGCGGTCGGCACGAAACACAGCACGAGCGCGACCGCGAGAATCAGCCTGAGGCGGGTCAGCAGGCCGATGACGCCTGCGGCGATCGCCAGTGCCAGCAGGAACGCGATGGACGTGAAGAATCCGGAACTGCCTGCGTCGGCGTCACCGAAGAGGCCGGCGAGACCGAACTCCGATGCAGTGCGGCCGTCCTGCCAAGGACGGATCATGGCGAACACCGCGGCGACGGCACCAGCCAGCGTGAACACGGCTGCCAGCAGGGACCTCATGTGCTCACCATATTGACACCGGTGGCGGAGTGCAGCCTCCGTTGGTGGCGGTCGGCCGCGCTCGGTGCGGGGCCGAGACCGAACAGTCCCCGGCACCCGCATCGAGCGACGGCGTCAGCTCAGGCGCTCGAGCACCATGGCCATGCCCTGGCCGCCGCCGACGCACATGGTCTCCAGGCCGAACTGCTTGTCGTGGTGCTGCAGGGAGTTGATCAACGTCGACGTGATGCGCGCGCCGGTCATCCCGAACGGGTGGCCGACGGCGATCGCCCCACCGTTGACGTTCAGCCGGTCGAGGTCGATGCCGAGGTCCTTGTAGGACGGGATGACCTGCGCGGCGAAGGCCTCGTTGATCTCGACCAGGTCGATGTCGCCGATCCCCATTCCGGCGCGCTCCAACGCCTGCTTGGAAGCCTCGACCGGGCCGTATCCCATGATTTCCGGTGAGAGACCCGAAACGCCGGTGGACACCACCCTGGCCAGCGGGGTGATGCCCAGTTCCTTGGCCTTGGTGTCGGACATGATCACCAGTGCGGCCGCACCGTCGTTCAGTGCGCAGCAGTTACCCGCGGTGATCCGGCCGTCCGGCCGGAACACGGGCTTGAGCCCGGAAACGCCCTCGAGGGTGACGCCGGCACGCGGGCCGTCGTCCTGCGCCACGACCGTGCCGTCGGGCAGGGTGACCGGGGTGATGTCCTTCGCCCAGAAGCCGTCGGCGATCGCCTTCTCAGCGAGGTTCTGCGAGCGCACGCCGAACTCGTCCATCTCCTCGCGGGAGACGTTCTTCAGCCGCGCCAGGTTCTCCGCGGTCTGCCCCATCGCGATGTAGACGTCGGGCAGTTGGTCGTTCTCCCTCGGGTCGGCCCAGGAATCCGCGCCCTGCTCCGCGACCGAGGCCGTGCGGGCCTCCGCGTCGGCGAACAGCGGGTTGTGCGTGTCCGGCCAGGAGTCGGAGCTGCCCTTCGCGAAGCGCGAGACGGTCTCCACACCCGCGGAGATGAACACGTCGCCCTCGCCCGCCTTGATGGCGTGCAGAGCCATGCGGGTGGTCTGCAGGCTCGACGAGCAGTATCGCGTGATCGTGCAACCGGGCAGGTGATCCATGCCCAGCTCGACGGCCACCACGCGACCCATGTTGAATCCCGATTCGCCGCCGGGCAGGCCACATCCCAGCATCAGGTCCTCGATCTGCGTCGGGTCGAGCTGGGGCACCTTGTCCAGCGCGGCCCGCACCATCTGCGCGGCGAGATCGTCGGGACGCATGTTCACCAGCGATCCCTTGCCTGCGCGGCCGATCGGTGAGCGGGCTGCGGAGACGATCACGGCTTCGGGCATTGCGGACACTCCTTCGGGTCGGCTCTGCTCATGCTGGCGCTCGTGGTCCGAGTGTTTCCGCTCGGCGGCACACGCACACGTAGCTAAGCGGTTGCTCACTACATCCTGCCGGGTCGCGGCCTCCAGGCAAACCGGAACGCGATTCGAAACACGTCCAGCAGGGCCCACGGTTAGGCTGGGCGGGTGGACTACGTCGAACATGTCGTCGACCTCGTGGGCAACACCCCGTTGGTCCGACTGAACACCGTCACCGCCGGAATCGGCGAAGGCCCGCTCGTGCTGGCCAAGGTCGAGTACGTCAACCCTGGCGGCAGCGTGAAGGACCGCATCGCCCTGCGCATGGTGGAGGCCGCCGAGCGCGCCGGTGAGCTGCGGCCGGGCGGCACCATCGTCGAGCCGACCTCCGGCAACACCGGGGTCGGCCTGGCGATGGTGGCCCAGCGCAAGGGGTACAAGTGCGTGTTCGTCTGCCCCGACAAGGTCAGCGAGGACAAGCGCAACGTGCTCAAGGCCTACGGCGCGGAGGTGGTGGTGTGCCCGACCGCGGTCCCGCCGGAGCACCCCGACTCCTACTACAACGTCTCCGACCGGCTGGTGCGCGAGATCGAGGGCGCGTGGAAGCCCAACCAGTACGCCAACCCGGAGAATCCCGCGAGCCACTACCACACCACCGGCCCCGAGATCTGGCAGCAGACGGACGGCAAGGTGACGCACTTCGTCACCGGCGTCGGCACCGGAGGCACCATCAGCGGCACCGGCCGCTACCTCAAGGAGGTTTCGGACGGGCGCGTTCAGGTCGTCGGCGCCGATCCGGAGGGGTCCGTGTACTCCGGCGGATCAGGACGTCCGTACCTGGTCGAGGGTGTCGGCGAGGACTTCTGGCCGGAGACCTACGACCGGGACATCGCCGACGAGATCATCGCGATCTCCGACTCCGACTCGTTCGACCTGACTCGCAGGCTCGCCCGTGAGGAGGGGCTGCTTGTCGGCGGCTCGTGCGGGATGGCCGTTGCCGCCGCGGTCCGCCTCGGCGAGCGGCTCGCCGCCGAGGGACAGCGCGACGCCGTGATCGTCGTGCTCCTGCCGGACGGCGGGCGCGGTTATCTGACCAAGGTGTTCAACGACGCGTGGATGTCGTCCTACGGCTTCCTGCCGCCGGACTCCTCACACGCGACCGTCGGCGACGTGCTCCGCGGCAAGAGCAGCGTCGCGGGGGCGATCCCGGACCTGGTGCACACCCACCCCACGGAAACCGTTGCCGAGGCGGTGTCGATCCTGCGCGAGTTCGGCGTGAGTCAGATGCCGGTCGTGAGCGCGGAACCGCCGGTGATGGCGGCAGAGGTGGTCGGCGCGGTGAACGAGCGGGATCTGCTCGAGGCGCTGTTCACCGGAAAGGCTGAGCTCGCCGACCGGCTTGACCTCCATATGTCGCCACCGCTGCCCACGATCGGGGCAGGCGAGCAGGTCAGTTCCGCGATGAAGGCCCTGACCACCGCGGACGGCGCCCTGGTGCTGGAGGACGGAAAGCCGGCCGGTGTGGTGACTCGGCAGGACCTGCTGGCGTTCCTCGCGGGTAAGTAACGGCCAGGAAATCGGAACATGTGCATCGCGTGCCCTGGGCGGGGCGTTACGCACGGCGGGCCGGGCTATCCGATAGCGTGTGCTCAAGCAATCCACCAGGTCCTCGTCAAGGGGGTTCAAGACCCACATGAGCGCTCCGCAGCCACCTAACCAGCCCTGGGGCGGCGAGCAGCAGCCGTCGCAGGGCCCGTCAAGTGGCCCTCAACCACAGCAGGACAGCCCGTTCGGTTCGGCCGAACCGACCCAGGTCGTGCAGCCGGGACAGCCCCAGCAGCAGGATCAGTCGCAATCTCAGGGCGACCAGTTCGGTGACAGTCCTGAGCCCACGCAGGTGGTGCACCCGGGGCAGGGCGATTCCAGCGGGGGGCAGGGGGCCGAGTCGACTCAGCTGGTCCCGCCGGATCAGCAGCCGCAGTCGATCCCCTACGCACCTCCGCCGAGTGCGGCCGACAACCCGGCTGCGATGAACCCGCAGCAGGGCGGCTTCGTACAGCAGCAGCCCGGTGGCTTCGGGCAGCAGCCCGGGCAGCCGCAGGGGTTCGGCGCGCCGCAGCCGGGCCAGCAGCCCGGCGGATTCGGTCAGCCAGGCGGGTTCGACCCGCAGCAGGGACAGGGTGGCTTTGGCGCTCCGTACCCGGGCCAGCAGCAGGGCGGCTTCGGCGGCCCGCCGCAGGCGCCGTACGGCGCACCGGGTGGCGGCGGCGGCAACAAGCAGCTGTTCGGCTGGATCGCGGGCGGTGTCACCGCTCTGCTCGGTCTCGTCGCGCTGATCTTCGCGATCATCGACTTCGCCGATGTCGGGGAGTATGCGGACCTGCTCGATTCTGTTCCGCAGCAGCAGCTCGACAGCATCGGGCTGCCCAGCGCGGGCATGCTGTATTTCTACATGGGCCTGGTAGTGGTCGGCTCGCTGGCGACTCTTGCCGCCGGTGTCTGCCTGGCGCTCGCGGGTAAACTCGGCGCGGGCCTCCGGAAGATCACGCCGATCGTGGCCGCCGTCGGTGGTGTCCTCATGCTGGTCGGTGCGATCCTGATCCTCACCGCGTTCTCGAGCGAGGTGTCGGACGCCGCCACAGGTACACCGATGCTGTACCTGATCTTCGGCATCATCGCGTTGATCGTCGGTGTGCTCGGCCTGATCCCGGCCACGGCACAGTTCGTCGGCCTCGGCGGTGGCTCGAACCAGGGTGGTCCCGGAGGTTACGGCGGCCCCGGCGGCTTTGGTCCGCCGAACGCCGGCTTCGGCCCGCCGCCCGGTGGGTACGGCCCGCCTTCCGGTGGTTTCCCACCCCCTGGTCAGCAGCCCGGTCAGCAGGGTGGCTTCGGTGGCCCGCCTCCCGGTCAGCAGCAGCCCGGCGGCTACGGCCAGCCTGGCGGTTATGGTCAGCCCGGTGGTTACGGTCAGCCAGGAGGGCAGAACCCGCCGAGTGGTGGCTTCGGGCAGCCCGGTTATCCGCAGCAGCCTGGCCAGCCCGGCGGCTTCGGTGGCCCGCCCCCGGGGCAGCAGCAGCCCGGCGGTTACGGCCAGCCCGGTCAGCAGGGACAGCCGCCGCAGCAGTGGTGACGCGCTGAACCAATCGAGGTGCCCCCGGCCGTTTGAACTGCTCCCCGGGAGTTGGACTGAAAATTCAGTTCTGACTCTCGGGGAGTAGTTGTATGGAGCCGCGTAGTTCGTTGTCTGAGGTGCAGCGG
>NZ_FOKG01000036.1 GCF_900111885.1 Amycolatopsis marina | reverse complement strand
ACACTCGCGATCACCGCCACACACGGGAGTACCGGGCTCACCCGACTCCTGCTGGGCAGTGTCACCACAGAACTGCTCACGCGCAGTCCCACCCCCGTCCTCGTCGCTCCCGTCACCTGAACGCATCTCCCCAGGGCAGCGGTGATCAACATGTCCGATGCCCGTGTCAGTCGTACCCTGAAAGGTGGCTTCAACCGGCGATCGGGACCGGAGGAGGTCGCCCGGCATGCCCGATACCTCCATGTACCTGTTGCGGCTCGCCCGGCGTCTCCGCCCGGGGCGAAGCCCTGTGGCGCGAGGCTCCGACCGAATCGAGGCCGCTGCTCTCGTGATCGTTGTGCTGCTGTCGCTGCTGACCATCCCCGTTGTCGTTACTCACGGGCAGCGCAGCTACGCACACAACCGCCAGATCGCCGAGGAAGCGATGGCCAGCCGGTACGAAACCACGGCCACCCTGCTCGCCGACGCCCCATCGAGACCCCGAGCTGGGCGCGGGCCAGTCAGTGAGAACGGCACGCGCGCGCAGGCCCGGTGGACCACATCCGAGGGCATCGAGCTCACGGGGGCTGTCCCGGCCAGTTCCGGGATGTCCGCGGGCAGCGAGGTACCGATCTGGATTGACACTGCTGGCGAGGTGACGTCGTCACCCGCCACGCCGCAGGACGCCGCCGGTCATGCCGCAGCCACCGCCATCGCTACCTGGCTGATTGTGGTCGGCGCGTTGTCGGCCGCCTTCTGGCTCCTGCGGGCAGGACTTGACCAGCATCGCTACGCCCACTGGGCACACGAGTGGGCACGCCTGAACACCGGCCACGGCCCGCCCTGAACGCCCCAACCGCGACGACGGCGCGCGGGCCGCGTCTAACCCCAGGACAAGGTCGTGTACCAGAACGTCAGCACCGCACCCGGCCCGAGCAACACACAGAGACCAATACCGCCGTAAAACGGCTTGTCCTTCACGAGCATCGCCACCATCAGCACGGCCGCGGCCACGAGCGAAATGATCAACAGTGCCAGCACGACAACAGACATGTTTCGGTCCTCCAGGAACCAGGGGTAGAGCCGGATAACGCCGCCATCCGCCCAGCACATGGCGGGCTGAACGCACCCAGGACAGTGGTTAAGAGAATTACGGGATCACCGGCCCGCTCTCGATGGGGCCAGGCAGCACAGTCACGTCGCAGAATGCGCGCAGCAGCGACGTGAACAGCGTCAGGCTTGGATCGTTCCGTTCACGCGGACCGGGGGCGCCCGACACGATTGCCGTGTCGACGCCGCAGCCGCTATCCCTCCAGCGCCGACCTTGCCGGCCGAGCATCGCTGCAGGGAGCATCCACGGTTCGTGCCCGGGCCCACAGCCCAGCAGGTCTCCGGTAGCGCCGTGGCCAGCACATGTCGCGCCGCCTCCGACAGGTGCGGCCGGTCATGAAGACCTTTGTCCGGCGACGGCACAGGCGACGCGGATTCGCCAATCACCGACACCGGGTGCTGCCCGGCAAACCCGCCGTCGGTGCTGTGCGCTGGAGCCGCACTCATCCCGAGCAGCATCACCAGCAGAGCAAGCACGAGCCCGAATCGGCCCATCCTCGCCCGTGCCTGCACCCGACCGGCTCCTCAACAACGAAACATCCTTGGCCGACACACCCTACGGGCAACGTCAGAAAAGTCGAGGCGCACCCTCACAGGCTGGTCCAGAAACATCCGGCGGAGCCTCACAGCTCAGCCTAGCGCCGCGCCACAGACACAGACCGGCCCGCGGCCCAGCGTGCGTAGACCGACATCGTGACGGTCAGCGTCACCGCCGACAGCAACGGCACCAGAACCGGCGCCAGCGGCAGGACATCATAGAGCCCGACCACACCGCCTGAAACCACCGCCGCGGCGAGAATGGCGACAAGTGCCGCCGACCACCGGTACCGTGCGACCGCGAAGGCCACGACCCCCGCCATCGGGACAGTCAGAACAACAACCGCGGACAGCACCCACGACGCCCACACCACCCAGACCACAGTGAGCCCGCTGCTCACGAGGATCGCCACCGACACCAGAAGCAGGGCTGTGTGCGGCAGGACTGTATCGCGGGCACGTCGGAGCCGCGGCACCGTCACCAGCACAACAAGGTGCGCGACGACCCACCCCCCAATCGGCAGCAGCAACGCAACCGATGATGAAGGCCTGCAAGACCACAGGATCGACCCAGAGGTGTCGGTGCATTCAGCTGTCGCGGACGACAGAATGACCATCGTCGTCACCGCCACGGTCAGCGCCCCCATCACCGCGGCTCCGGCCACCACCGTCAGCCCACCGCGGCCATCTGGCAGCTGCGACGCGCCCTTCTCGCTCTGGCCGTCCTCCATGTCGTCATCGTCGCATCTCACCGTCATGCACGCCGCGGACAACCTCGGCACCGCCGCCACCGACAACCCGAGTTGGGCAGCGCCCGCGGCGACCAGCACGTACGGTGCGCCTCGTCTCGATGCTCGACAAGATTGAAAGGCCGCCGACCACCAGGACGAGCCGATGGTCTATCGCCCCGGCGGCATCCCACGAGTGCCCGACTACTGCGCTGATGCCCCTGCCTGGGCGTAGCGTCGGATTCTTGTGATGTCCTCGGGAAAGGCGCCTGTCCAGTCCTGCGCTAATGGGTTCCATGCTGCGGATTGATGACGTTCGCCGTTCAGGGGAAGCGAGGGGTCGACAACGGCGGCATAGGTCAGCCCGAGCGTGGGTGTCCAATCCGAGCGGTAGGAACGGACGGTCACCGCAGCAGGGAGTTCGAGGAGGTCGGCGGCCATCCCCGTTTCCTCCTCCAGCTCACGGCGCGCTGCCTGTCGAGGTGTCTCTCCTCGTTCGACCATTCCTCCAGGGACAACCCAGCCCCGCCACCGGTGGCGGACAAGAAGGATGTGCTGGAAGGTGCTGTCAAAGGCCCAGACGTCGGCGGCAAAAGGGGCCATGGGGCCGTGGCACGCGTTCTTCAGCCACATTCGTGCGTCGTCGAACTCGAACTCCGCGAGACCGGCGTCGACGATGGCCGCGTGCAGTGTGTCCGGACCAGGGGCGTGAGGGGTCACCGATCCAGGCTAGAGCGGGCGGGTTTGCCGATGACCTCGTGCACGCTCGATGCCACGAACAGGTGAAGATTCGGACCTGGCTGCTCTGGTATCCATTGAGGTCACTGGAGGTTGTTTGTCAAGCCTCTTCCTCAGCGTCAGGTTCTCGTGGTAGAGGTCGGCGGTCACGCTAGCGAGCGCATCGAGCTTCCCCTGCAGTTCGGTGACGGCCCGCTTTTCGGCGCGTAGCGCGGCTGTGAGTGCCTCGATCTTCTCGGCCCGACGAACCTCACCGGTGGAGCGCAGGACCGGCCGGGCAACTCGGGTGTCCCACTCGGCCAGAATCTCGCCAGCACGGTGAACGGTGGCATGGCTGACGCCCGCTTCGCGGGCCAGATTTTCTTTGGTCAGTGCGCCGTCTGTGTGGATCGGAACTCCGTCGAGCAGTCGTTGTATCGCTGCTCGGAGCTTGGTCTCGGTCGGGGGCGAGACGGCCATCAGGGGCGCTCCTTGGTCAGCCAGGTACCGGTGATCAGCCGGACTTCGGACAGGCGGTTCTCGAGGGCTGCGCGGCGGGGTGTGGCCAGCCGCGGGTCGCGGAGCATGCGCGTCAGATCGGCGTCCTCGGCGAGCCAGACTGGGCCGTGCTTGTCCTGGTCTACTGCCGAGTTTCGACACCGTGCGGGCTGGCAGGCTCCCAGGACGGGCGTTTTCCCTCGCTGCCCTTCGGGTAGCGAGTTCTGGCATTCCGCCTGAGCGGGGTCCCAGAGACAGTGGTTGACCGTGCCGAAATGCAGGTCAGCAAACTCATCCCGTAACAGCAGGACCTCGATTTGCTCGTCAGCGAGTTGAGCTCGCAGAGCTGGGGCTCTGTTCATCGTCGCAATCACGTTGTCGAGGCCGGAGTGGAGCTTGGCCGCTGCGGGACCGACTGCGACGTCGGTGCCGGACCGGCGGGATTTGAGGAGTTCGACGAGTCGCCCAGCGGCGGCGAGTTCGAGCTGGTTGTCGAACTCCTTGGCCCAGTGGGTATCCATGCGGGAGTAGCCCTGGGTGATTCGGTTGGCCAAGGTACGACGGGCCAGGTGCTTGAGTTGATGGCCGAGGGCGATCTCGGAGTCGGGCTCTTGACTGCAGATGATCGACATGGTTCTTCGGAACATATGCGGACGGATGCGGCCGGCCGGGATCTCTTCCAAACCCGTTCGTTCGAGGGAAGCGTTGACTCCCGCGACGAAGAAGTCGATCTCGCCGGCGGCATCGATTCCGCGCACCGTGTCCTCGTTGTGAGCGGTCACCCTGGGCGGATCGAGAGCGACGAACAGGTGAGTGTGATGCCAGGACAACCGGTCAAGAACTGCCAGAGTTTCGACGACCGGCGCGCTGATCCACCAGTTGAGTTCCGGTTGCGCCGGGTCGTGCTTGAGCTTTCGGGACTTGACTGCGGGCGCTCCGTAATAGGCAGTGAGGGATCCGCGCTCGATTTCCTGGATCTCTGAGTCCCGCATCATCGTCAGTCCTGCCATGAACACATAACATGCCGCCCTGACCATGCGGATTTCGTCCGCGAGTTCCTCGACGCTGATCTGGCCGCGCCACGGCCGCGTGGTTCCGTCCTGACGGGTGACTGAGGTGAAGTCCTTGCAGGGCATCGGAAGTGAGCGGGTCGTCATGGTTCCGGCGAGCTTCTGTACCCGCCCGGCCGCGGCAGCGTCCTCGACCTTCTGTCTGCGCGCGGCGCTAGTCACGGAGCGCTGTGTAAAGGGTGCTGTGCCCGCGGTGCCGTAGATCAGTGCTTCCAGTGCAGTCCAAATGATCGTTCCAGGTTCGAGGTCGGAGCGCGGCGCACGTGGCTGCTTGGTGCGGATTGGGATCAGGTTGTCGG
Organism: Amycolatopsis marina; assembly: GCF_900111885.1. GTDB lineage: Bacteria > Actinomycetota > Actinomycetes > Mycobacteriales > Pseudonocardiaceae > Amycolatopsis > Amycolatopsis marina. The sequence goes on along the minus strand of NZ_FOKG01000036.1, from coordinate 25,518 downwards.
GATTGGTAAGCCAGTCGTCGAGAACCTGATCGAGTGCAGCTGTGCTTCGGCCGAGGTAAATGGCGGGATGGTTGACCACGTCGGTCCGGGCCCGCATCTCTGACCAGGAGTAGGCCTGTACCTGCCCCCGTTCCACGGCTCGAAGGACGGCGTCTCGCCGGCGCTGCGCCGCTCCCTTCCTTGTGGTCTGGAAGAGCCCCGTGTTGGTGCCGCCTGTGATCGTCAGCGCGAGATGATGCCAGATCGGCTCCCCAGCCGACTTCGTCTGGTGGTCGTACTTGTGGACTGGAACGAGGTTGTCGGGGTTCGCGAGCCAGTTGTCCACCAGCTCGTCGTTTCCCGCCGGAGTGCGGAAGGCCGGTCGACGTTCAGGGCTGTCGCCAGGATCTGGTTGCTGCGCCAGCTGATCGCGTAGGTCGAGGATGTGCGGCGAGAACTCGTGGATGTAGGCCCATGCGGCCCGCAGAAGCGGCCACCACGTTGATGGCGGTATGGATGCCGTCGACGGAGTATCGCTGCGGTGCCTGATCTCCCGGAAAGTATCGGTGTTCCACAGCCCTTGAGCCATGCCGCCGTGAGTGAGTACCGGCGCGAGCGTCGAGAGCCAGCTCAGCGCCGTCGCGTCGGGTTTGAGCGCGTTCGCCCTGGCGGTGATGTGTTCCACGAATCCGGCCCAGTCTTCTTCGCGCCAGGCCGCGATGTCGGCGGGCATGTCGTTGGCCAACGCCCAGGCAGCGAGTTTGCCCAGTGTGTAGGCGCATTGCCGGACCGTGCTGTGCGCCGCCGGCTCGGCGACAAGAGCGATCCCCGCGTCCCGAATGACTTTGTGCGTGGGGTTGAGCATGCTGAAGCAGATTTCCCGGATCCGCAGGTTCCAGACGGAATCGATCACCGTGAAGTTGACCTTCCACGCCGCCGGGCGGACGTTGCTCGGACGGCGAATACACCCGAAACTCCAGGACCTGCTCTCGCCGAACTCGGGAATAGGGACGCCTTCCACGAGCGGGTGGCCGGATCCGAAGACCGCCTCATCAGCGGAAACAAGGGTGGAAGTCACTGCCGTCGGCTGGGGCGTCGTGCTCACCGGTCATACTCCGTCCTCATACCCAGCGGCAGGTCCAGCCGCAGCCCCTGGTCGCCTATCGCTTCGTGGGCGTCGTGGAGCTGCTGTGCTGTGCATTCCGCGAACACCTCGGCCAGGGCTGTGGCCTGGGTCCCCCAGATTGCCGTCCAGCGGATCGGGTCCAGGGCGTCGCGCATCCGCTCGATGTGGGCTGCCAGCAGCAGCAGCCTCGGCAGCTGCGAGATGAATACGACGGCGTTGCGGCAGATCATGCACATCGCCGGGGCGACGTGGCAGGGCTTCCCGCCAGGGGTGAATGGCGAATCGTAGGGATCACGGCAGTGAGTCAGGCCCATGTCGTACTCCCCGGCGCGCATCGCGGCGGCGTGTTCCACAGTCATCCCCGCGGCCTCGGCGACCTCGGGTTCGGCCAATCGATGCTCTGCTTGAGTGTCGAGGAGCATCGGCTTGGTCGTGATCGTGTGGAAGACGCGTTCTTGTGCGCGGTTGATGGATCGTCCGGCGAGTGTTAGCGCCGTCGTTCCGTGGGCGTAATGGTGACGGAAGACCTCGATGTGATGGTCGTCCGCCGCCACATCGGTGAGGGTTCCGCCGAGGGCGGCCACACGGGCGGTTTTCACGGTCTTGCGGAGCCTTCGGGCGTAGTGCGGCTGAGAGATCGCCATAGCGGGTGTGCCGTCGTCGTTGCGATGCCAGCTGATCCACGCGCTGAACCCGTTGTGGTCCTCAGTCCATGTGGCGACTCTGGCCCGCATAGTGGTCCTGGGACGGCCCGCTTCGACCGCGAGGAACAGCACGTCCTCGGAGTCGAACGATTCGCGTGCCTGCCAGGTGACCTCCATCAACCGCCGTAGGAGCCCACCGACATCCCACCTGCCGACGGCAAGATACACCTCGCTTCCGGTGTCCCCATCCAGATCCGCGACATCGCCTGTGCTGGCCTTGCTATCAGGAAGGTCCGGGTGGAAATCAGCCCGGATGCGATTCGCGCGGAGTTTGGTCTGCCGCACTCGCACGCCCGCGTCAGAGAACTCCAGGTCCGCCATACGCAGGTCGAGGAGTTCCTCGGGGGTGCAGTCGGCCATGCCCAGCAGCAGGAGTACCCGGAAGGGCTGCAGGTCCTGCTCGGACGGGAACAGCAACCGGTTGATCGCTTTCAAGCAGGCATAGACTCCACGTTCCCTGCCAGGCGGGTTCGCTTCGATAACGTCCTTGATCGGCTGCGACCACGATGACGAATTCATGGGCAGGTGCTCGAGGAGATCTGTGGTCGTCAGAAGGCGATGCTTGGCGGCCCAGACCAGGTTGGCGAGGTCATGCCAGCCTTCGCGGCGGGGGTCAGCTCCGGATCTCAGCAGATGCTGCCCCCGAGTGAGGCGTTTCTCCAGTGCCCGGACGTCGGCCCTTGCGGCCTCCTGCAGTGCCAACCGTTCCTCGTTGGAGTATTCGTCAAGGACCGCGTTGGGGCGGCGCTTGTATGTCGGAGGCCCCGCCGCGCGACGACGAAGGGTCTCCGGAACATTCGGGTCGCGCTCCGCACGCATATCGATCAGCGCCAGCACAGCCGCGGCCTTGCGGTAGGGCTCCGCTGATCGCAGCCCGTGCCGCCTCCGCAGATCTGCCTCCCAGCAGAAGAGGGCTTCGATCAGATCGATTTTCATCCCGGCCAAACGCGCCTCTGCAGGCTCGCACCCGACGGTCGGCAAGTGTTCATCGAGGAACGTTCCCAGCTCCCGCACGGCCGTGAAATAGCAATCGGGCTTGCGCAGCGAGACCCGATGGGCGTACGCCACAGCCTCGTCCGCCAGCTCCGCGACCAGGACGGAACATCGGAACAGGGAGGGGGCGATACTCAACCGCACCGTTCGCCCTCGCCGTTCCCGGACTATAACCCGGTCCCCGATCCTATCGGAGTTGGCGGGTTTCACTTCTGGCACCACCATCGTACGTGGGCGCGAAGCACGTTCGCCTCTGCGGGCCATCACAGGACCGCGCGTTCCGCGGCAAGAGCCGCGTACTCCGCGTAGGTCTTGTCTGATTCATTCCACTCGGCAATAGCTTGGGCCACAAGAACGTTGGTGTTCCGGACGTAACGCAAATACTTCATCGTCGACCCAGGATTCAGATGTCCGAGTAGCCGCTGCAAGATCAACTGCGGATTGCGGCAGATGTGGTCGGCCAGGTAAGCATTGTGCCCACCGTTGAGTCTGCGGTCCGTCTCCTGTGCAATCACCAACTGGGTGAGCTGCTCCAACATGTAAACCGAGAACGTGTGCCGTAGATCGTGGATTCTGAACCTGCGCGGCATCACCATATCGACACCGTTTTCAGCTGCAATCCGAAGAGATCTGGCGTGCGCATCATCGAAGATCTGTTCCCACCGTTGCTTACTGAGCATCCGGCCACCACGGCCGACGAACAACGCCATCGGCTCCAGACCGCAAGGCCCTTCGGTCACCGCGATTCTCCGCAGCTCCGCGGTCATCTTCTCGATCGAGAACGTCCGGCGTCTCCCATGCAGCCGCCCGCTGACCTTCATCTGCCGCTCGTCGATATCGGTGACGACGAACAGCTCGGCTCTGCGCCTGGTCAACGCCGGTGCCGCCCTGCGAATCGTGGCGGCCCGCTCGGTGCGCCGGTAAAGGTCGAGCTCTTTCATCACGGAATGCTGGATCGTCACATCGCGGGGCAGGCTGTACTTCGCGATCATCTCCAGCCGTACGTCGACCGGCAGGCAGTCACGACGCGGGAGTCCGACCTCGATGTCCAGTAGCGAGGTGAATTCCCTCAAGCGCATCCCTGTCGTCACCGCGAGCTCCGCTGCCGCCGCGTTCCTGAGCGGAGCCGAACCTCGGAACGACAGGTCGACCCGGTCTGCTGGAAGCATTCCCCGCAAGCCGACCTGCTTGAGGAATCGCCACTGCCGGTGGGTCAGATGGCGAATGTCCAGATCCGATACCGCACCCCAGGCCAGGACGTCCCGGCCGTTGCGCAGCCGGCGATAAGGCTTGCGGTCCAGCCACTGGGCCTCGACCGCCCACTCATAGAAGTTGTTGATCAGCGCTCGTCGGCGCTTCCAGGTCGCCGGCGCGTTCGGCTTGTCCTGTAGCTCGGTCCGCTCAGCGCGGTAGGCGATCAGGTTTTCCTCAGTCGCCGACAGGACGTCAGTCGACGGTTCCAGCTGAGCCAGGAAGTCGACGAGGTCGAGCAGGTCGTAGGTGTAATCGGACAACGTCTTAGGTTGGTGAGTCTTGGCCATTTCGAACATGAACGAACACAGTGGCTCGACCGGCCGCATATCCCGTCCGAGGAAGAACGGAGTCCCATCCTGCGGCGAACCCTTCCGCCGCAGGACAGTGAGACCGTCAACGCCAAGACCAGGCACGGGCTCAAAATATCGACGGACCTTGTCCCTCGACACGAAGAAGTGATCCATCGTTCGCCCCTCAGTGAGAGCTATACGGCTCCCAGAACCTAGCGGGCACGAATCAAAGGCGACAGAGCGGTACGAACGCCACGGAACGGTGAGACAGGCTCAAATACTTGCCATAACAGGCGGTACCCAGCCTCGCACCCGGTGCCGCACGAGCAGCACGTGGCGGTGCTCCGGGTCGGTGACCCAGACCTCGGCTGCGAGCGGCTCCAACGCGGTCGAACGTGCGTGTAGCCACGCCTGAGCGTCGTCGTACTCGGTCTCGGCAAGGCGAGCATCGACGGCCGCAGCGTCGATCGTCGCCTGGTCAGGCATCGCGTTCGATGCGCTCGAAGATGTCGATATCCGTCGCCTTCTGCCAGTCCGGCAAATCGTTCCAGTCCGCGACGTACGACGGCTTCGGCTCGGGGAAGTGCTTGAAGATCTGGCCGATCCAGCACAACGCCACAAAGCGGCCTTTCTGGTCTGGGGTCAGTTTGGTGGTGGCGCCGTCGGTGGCCTTGATGAAGGCGACGACCTGGTCGTACACGGCGGTCGCGGCGTCGCGTTCCCAGTCGGGGGTCTGGTCCCACGGGGTGATGTAGCCAGGCTTCGGCTCACCGGGGTAGTGCTTGGTGACTCCGGCGATCCACGCCTCGCGGAACACGCGGCCACGGTCGTTGTGCATTCGGTCGTCCTCCATCACGCGGCGCGGTTGCCGACGAGTTTGGTGATCTCGGCATCGAGTCGCTGGATTTGTTGGTCGTTGAGCAAGGAAGCAAGGTGTGGCTGAAGGACCCGCAGCTTCTGTGCGATGACCCCCGAGCGGGTCTGGCGGGCGGTAGTCAGGACGGTGTCGGCGTAGGTGACGACCTGGTCCGGGTCGCGACGGTGCACGCCGATCATCGCCAGGTCGGTCAGGACGCCTGCTTTCCGGCGGGCGGTCAAGGTGCCCTGCAGGGCGTCGACCAGAGCCGCTTCAGCTAGGTCGTGGCGGCCCAGCGTGACGTAGCAGGTTCCGCGTTCTTCAGCCAAGCGGGAGCCATCAAACCGGAGCCAGCCGCCGTTGTGCACCTGGCCCCGTAGGCGCTGGACCTCAGCAGCGGTGTCGAGGGCATGTTGGCAGGAGTCAAAGTCGCCGAGGCCGGCGAAGGTCTCGGCCTGCACCACGGCGACCCAGTGTCGGGTCGACAGGCTGGGGTCGCCTCGACGTGCGATGGTGGCGGCCACGTCGAGCATCGGCGCGGCATCCGCGAATCGGCGCTCGTACACGGCGACGAAAGCATGCCTGGTCAACGCGCAGGCCCACAGGTCGGAAGCGACGGCCTCCTTGCTCGCTGTTGCCGCAAGCGTGTAGCAGTGAGCGGCGTCGGTGTATCGGTTGCCGTCGAAGAAGATTTCCCCCGCCAACTGGAAGAGGTCGGCGGTCAGCTCGCAGAGCCGTTGTCGGATGGTCGGTGTCTGCGGTCGTCGCAAGGAGTCGCTGAGTACACCGAGTTGGGCTCGGACCAGCGGCAGCACCTGGGCCTTGGTCGGCGACAGTGCGTACACGCGCCACAGGTGGGAGTTGAGCTGGGCGAACTCCGCTGCTCCCGCCGTGTCCACCGTGCCCGCGTGAGCTGTGGCGGCGAGCCGGTCGACGTCGCCGAGTACTGTCTCGCCAGCAGGCAGCGCGAGCAACGCGCCGGTCATGCTGAACAAGCGCAGCAGGTCACGACGGTTCATGTCGTCGGCCTCCGCAGGGTCGGCTGGTTCAGTGGCAATGGTAGAAGCTTGCCGGTTCGGCGTGAGCAACGCATCCAACTGGTCGAGGCTCACATCGAGGGTCTTAGCCAAACACGGTCGACGGTACGGCTGCGGGGTCAGGGTGCCGCGTTCCCAGCGTCCGACCGTGGAGAACTCCACGCCCACCGCCGCGCCGAAGCTCTCCTGGGTGTAGCCCATCTGCTCACGCCGCGCGGCGAAGGCATCTCGTCGGTCACTCATGAACACCACCTCACCCCGTCGGTCACCTGCCACGATAGCCAGCTACGGGTCAAGGCTGATCACCCGCTCGGCGAGCTGTACCCGTTCGGACTACCGCCTCTGAAAAGGCGTTTATGCAGGTCAGAGGTGATGACGCCTCATTGCCGCCTCATCGACGCCGCGTCGGCGCTCTGGCTATCGTTGATCACCAGGGGTTTGACTGATATCGCTGCGGTCCGGGCGAGCTTCCGCTTCGGCGCAGCCCGAGTATCCGGAAGCGTCTTTCACCGGGACGTGCCGTCGAGGGGTGTGTGGTGGTAGGACTGCCCTCCACTTCGATGGAATTCCGCTCGCGGGTGTGCTGGCGGGAGCGCTCGGTACCTCGGTCGAGTTCCGGGCTGGTCCGCCTGGCGGGCGAAGTCACGGCCGACTCGCCGGGACTCGGAGCGTAAAACCCACGAAGGAGGATCTGTGACGGTTCAGATGGAGTGGTCGCCGACCACGGTGGCCACGCCCGCCGCGGAGGTCGAGATGGGCTCGGAGTTCGACCTCGACATCACGCTGGTCGAGGTGGTGGACCCGGCGCATCTGATCAACATGACGGATGACGGCTGCGGGACGACGTGCGAGAAGTCGACCTGCATCAGCGCCGCCTGATTGTCACGAGCGACCGGACGCCCGCCAGGGGCTTCTTGGGCGGGCGTCCGGTTTCCATCCGTCGCTTTGGAGAGGTGTCCCGTGTCCACGGCCTTGCCCGACCGCGTCGGCTTTCGAGCCGCGGGTGGCCTGTTGGTCCGGGCTGTTGCAGAGGGCGAGCTGAAACTTCCGCCGTGGCCGACGCTGACCGCGACCGGGGCCGACGCCGTCACCGCGTGGGTGGACTGGCTGCGCGAAGTGTGGGAGGTCGAAGCCGTCCGTGACGCCATCGGCCTGGCCAGCCCTGTCCTTGCTGACCGCGTCCACAACCTGTGTGGCGCTCAGGTTGCCAGCGAGCGCGAATCCCGGCGCGTGGTGCTGTCCGTTCTGCGGTACCTGGCACGGTTGACCGGCCGTCCGACTCCCAACGGCTTGTTCGCCGGGGTCACCGCCGCGCGGTTCGACGCGGATCCCTCTCAGCGTTGGGGTGATGATCATCGCGCGGACGCTGCGGCCGACGCCGGGTGGCTGGCCGAGGTCATCCGACGGTTGGAAGGTCAGGCCGAGATCCTGGAGCGCTTGGTCCTCGTCGCGAACTCCACGTTGATGGTGCGCGGTGAGCGGCTTGTGGTTCCGTACCAGCCGACCGTCAACCATCGAGGCACCGGCGCAGTCGAAGTCGAACTTCGCTACACCGGCCCGGTGCGCGCGGCCGTGCGAGCTGCGCGGACACCGATTCCTTTCGATGACATGCGCGAGCAGGTACAGGCCGAGTTCCCGAGCACCGCCGGGAGCACGGTGACCGGCTTGCTGGCCACGTTGGTCGCTCGTCGCGTGCTCGTCACCAACCTCCATGCGCCGAGCACGGAGCCCGACGCACTTGGCCACTTGGTGCGCGAGCTGGCCACGGTCGGCGAGGCTGCCACCGAGCGGTGCATGACGCTGAACGACATCCACGACATGTTGCGGCGACATCGGAACAGCCCAGCGGAAGCGCGGCGCAGGCTACGGACCGACGCCGCCGCGTCCATGAGCCGCCTGGCTCCGTCACGGCGGAGCCCAGTCACGGTCGACCTGCGGCTGGACCTGGACGTCGTGCTCCCCAGCGCAGTCGCCCGCGAAGCGGAACGTGCCGCGCTGGTCCTGGCGCGCCTGACCTCCCGCGCCAGCAGTACGGCAGCCTGGGCGGACTTCCACCGACGCTTCTACCAGCGGTTCGGCACCGGCGCACAGGTGCCACTGCTCGAGGTCATTGCCGACAGCGGGATCGGCTGGCCTGACGGCTACCCCGGCACCAGCGGAGTGGTCACACGACCCCAGCAGACGCCTCGGGACGAACGGCTGCTGGCGTTGGCCCAGGCCGCCGCGTTGGACGGTCAGCAAGAGGTCGTCCTCGGCGAGAGGTTGATCGCCGAGCTGGAGCTGGCGCCTGTGCACTCGATGCGGCTGCCCTCGCACCTCGAGTTGTGCGCCCGTGTCGACTCCCCGAGCCTGCAAGCCCTGAAGCAGGGCAACTTCCAGCTCGTCGTTACCTCAGTCTCGCGATCGGCCGGCGTCGTCAGCGGCCGTTTCCTGCACCTGTTCGACGAACACGACCGCCGAATGCTGATCACGCCGCTCGCCCCGCCCGCGTCTGACGGGGTAATCCAGGCCCAGTTGTCATTCCCGCCTCTGGACCCCGCCACCGCACACGTCGCCCGCAGCGCCCAGGTCCTGCCAACCATCGTCAGCCTCGCCGAACACCGCGACACCGCCGCGTCAACGGCGGTCCTCACGGCGGCGGACTTGGCGGTCAGTTGCGACAGCGACCGCCTGTATCTGACCGCACCCGCCCTCGGCGCGAGGGTCGAAGCGTGGGGCTTGCACGCACTCAACCTACGCAAACACACTCCGCCGCTGGCCCGCCTCCTGGTCGAACTGACCCGCGCACACTGCGCGGAGGTCACCGACTTCGACTGGGGCACGGCGGCCACGTTGCCGTTTCTTCCTCGGCTGCGCTTCGGCCGCATCGTGCTGTCCCCGGCCCGGTGGCGGTTGGCCGCAGCCGACCTTCCCGACCGGACCTCCAGCTGGGCGACCTGGGACAGCGCCCTGGCCGAGTGGCGCACCCGCCGCCGCCTCCCGCAGGCGGTGTTCCTGGTCGACGGGGACTGGCGGTTGCCGCTCGATCTCGTCGAGGACGCACACCGGGTCCTGCTGCGCGAGCACCTCGGTACCCACCCCCACGCGGTGCTGGAGGAAGGACCCGCTGAGGACGCCGCCGGATGGCTCGATGGCCGTGCTCACGACGTCGTCGTGCCCATGGCCAGCTGTCAGCCGCAGGCCACGACGCGGCCACCGCGCCCGACGCCCCAGCGGATCGTCCGGCCAGGTGAGCACGGGCTGTCGCCGGGTGGTTCCCCCATGCTGTTCGCCAAGCTCTACGGCGACCCGCAACGTCACAACACCGTGCTCGCCAAGCACCTGCCCGCACTGCTGGCGGAGTGGGGCGATGCCCAACCGCGGTGGTGGTTTCTGCGATTCCGCGAGGGCAACGAGCACTACCTGCGCTTGCGGATCAGTCTCCTCAGCACTGAGCCAGTGGTGTTCGGCGAGGCGGCCGGCCGGGTCAGCGCCTGGGCCGACCGGCTCCGCCGCCTCGGCCTGCTGCGCGACATCGCTTTCGCGACCTCCTACCCGGAGACCGGCCGCTGGGGCTCAGGTGCGGCACTATCAGCCGTCGAGGCGTTCTTCACGGCTGACTCCCGCGCCGTGCTCGCCGAGCTCGCCTGGCCCGCGCGACCGCACGACCATGCTCTGGCCGCGGCGAACTTCGCCGCCATCGCCGTCGCCTTCATGGGAGGGACCGAGGCCGGGATGCGGTGGCTGGTCGACCATGTCCCGGCCAAACCTCCTACCGTCGTGCCCCGGCCGGTGTTCACCGAGGCACAATGCCTCGCCGACCCCTCCGAGAATTTCCGCGCCTTGCGCAGCACGCCGGGTGCGGCTTCGGTCGTCGCGACATGGGCCGAGCGCGCCCAGACCGTAGCTGCCTACCGAGCGCACCTGTCCGGGGCTGAGGCCGAGGGCGTCGACCCGGACGCCGCCTTGGGCTCGTTGCTGCACACGCACTTCCTGCGGGCCTACGGCATCGAGCCCGACGACAAGGCGGTGTGCCTTTACCTGGCCCGGACCGCGGCCCTGACCTTCGCCGCCCGCACCGGAGGACCGCGATGAACGCCGACCTCGCCTCGGATGCCGCGGTCGAGTACGCGACGGGGATCGCCGATCGCCTCGCCCGGCCGGACGCCCCCCACCTGCCCACGGACGAGCCGTGGTGGCACCAATCCCTCGCCCACGGCGCTCCTGGTGTGGCACTGCTGCACATCGAGCTGGCAGCCGCCGGGATACGGCCGTTCGACCGCGCCCATGACTGGCTGACCGCCGTCACCAGCAAGCCGATCACCGCCGGAGCGAGCACCGGCTTGTTCTACGGCGCGCCGGCAGTCGCGCGCGCCCTCGCGGGAGCCGCCACAGTCCGTCCCGGCACGTACCAGTCCGCCCTCACGCCCTTGACCCGGCAGATCGCCGCCGACGCCCACAACCGCGTCGACAAGGCCCACGAGCGCATGGACGTCGTCGGGATGTTGCCGCAGATGGCCGAGTTCGACACGATTCGGGGCCTCGCTGGTCTCGGTGCCCATCTGCTGCACCACGACCCCGACGGCACCGCCCTGCCGGCCGTTCTGGGCGCCCTCGTGCGGCTCACCCAACCGGTGATGGTCGAAGGAGAGGCCCTGCCGGGGTGGTGGACCCTCACCGGTCCCACCGGCCACGAGGACGACGAGTTCCCCGGAGGCCACGGCAACTTCGGCGTAGCACACGGCATCGGCGGCCCGCTGGCACTGCTGGCCCAGGCCCTGCGCCGGGGCATCGCCGTGGACGGGCAGCGCCAGGCCGTCGCGACGATCTGCGCGTGGCTGGACTCCTGGCGCATAAGCACTCCGAGCGGGCACCGGTGGCCCTACATGGTCACCCGAGACGAGGCGCGTTCGACGCCGATGTACGTGCGGCACAGCGGGGCCAGCCGACGCCCGAGCTGGTGCTACGGAACAGCGGGCATCGCCCGCACCCTGCACCTCGCCGCCCTGGCCCTCGACGACGCCGATCGCCGCCAGATCGCCGAGGAAGCCGTGATCAGTGCGGTGACCGACCCGGAACAGGATGCGTTGATCAGCGACGCTTCGCTGTGCCACGGCTACGCCGGACTCGCCCGGATCACCGCTCATACCGCCATCGACACACCGGAGCCGGCCGCTTCCCGACTCCGCGCGCTGGCCACCGAGATGCTGCACCGCGCCTGCGCCCAGGCCGTTCCCGAAGGCCCCGGCTTCCTCGAAGGCGCTGCCGGGGTCGGCCTAGCTGCCCTCGCCGCTGAGATCGAGCCCGCGACAGGCTGGGGCACCGGCCTGCTCATCACCTGATCCGTCCGAACGCGATCCGTCCGACCGAGAGGAGATTCCGCGCTGATGCTGCCGGACAGCTGGCACCACTACCTGGTCGAGTTCGCCGACCCGACCACGGCCGAGCACACCGCCGCGACCCTGCTCGTACCCGCTCTCGACCAGGCCCAACAGGACGGCGAACTCGACACGTGGTGGCACCTGCGCAAGACACCCGCCTGGCGGCTGCGTTACCAACCGGTCAACCCCGAGACGAAAGCGGTCGACACGCTGCTGTCCGACCTGGAGGCCGATGGGCATCTCGCGCGCTGGACTCGCGGCATCTACGAACCCGAAACCCTTGCCTTCGGTGGACCCGCCGCGATGGACATCGCGCACTCGCTGTTTCACCACGACAGTCGCCACTGCCTCGCCCGTGCCACGAAACCCGCTGCCTTGGGTCAGAGAGAGACCACCGTCCTGCTGTTCAGCTCGATGCTGCGCGCCGCCGGGCTGGACTGGTTCGAGCAGGGCGACGTCTGGGACAAGGTGGCTGCGCTCCGGCCCACCGCCCAACCCCACTCCAACAACTCTCCGCACACCGAGCGGTTGAGCCAAGCCGTGCGCCGACTGATGACCACCAACACGCACAAGGTCGCCGACGTCGCCCCCGACGTGGTTCCCGAGACCTGGTGGACAGCGTTCGACACGGCCGGCCGCCAACTCGCCGAACTCGCTCGCGCCGGACACCTCGAGCGGGGCCTGCGCGCCGTCCTGGCGCACCACTTCATCTTCCACGCCAACCGCGCCGGTCTCTCCGGCACCGACCAGGCCACCCTCGCCGCGCTGGCCGTCGACACCGTTTTTTACAGCACGCCTACCCGGCAGGCACCAGCCGGGACCACCTCCAACACCGTTAGGGTTCCCGCAATGACAACCACCGTCAGTGACGCTTCCACCGGCTCCGCCGACGAGCTGCGTACCAAGCTCGCCGACCGCCTCGTCAAGGACGGCACCGTCCGCACCGACGCTGTGGAGGCCGCGTTCCGGCAGGTGCCCCGACACCTGTTCCTGCCCGACGTCCCCCTGGTCGAGGCGTACGCCGACGAGCCCGTCTACACCAAACACGAGGGCGACGGCACCCGAATCAGCGCCGCGTCCCAGCCCAAGATCGTCGCCATGATGCTCGAACAGCTCGGCATCCAGCCCGGCGAACGGCTGCTCGAACTCGGCGCGGCCACCGGCTACAACGCCGCCCTGATGGCCACCCTCACCGGCGCCGACGGGCATGTCACCACGATCGACATCGACGAGGACCTCGTCGCCGGAGCACGCGAGCACCTGGCCGCAGCCAGCATCGACAACGTCGAGGCGGTCGCCGCCGACGGCGCACTCGGCCACCCAGAAACTGCGCCTTTCGACCGCGTCATCGCTACCGTCGGTGCCCACGAGGTCCCGGCTGCCTGGCTCGACCAGCTCACACCCGGCGGACGTCTGGTAGCTCCGGTGCGCCTGCGTGGTTGTGCCTCTCGCAGCATCGTCTTCGAACGCGACCAGGACGGCTGGCGCAGCCTGGGCAGCGAGATGGCGATCTTCATGCCGCTGCGTGGCCTTGGCGACGACGCTCGCCGCGTTCTGGACCTCACCGGCACCGGGGAGGTGACGCTGCAAATCCATAAGGACAACAACCACGCCACCGACCCGGACACCCTGACCGGCGTCTTCGACAGCCCTGCCTGCGAAGTGTGGACCGGCGTGCACTTCGTCCCGATGGAATCCTTCGAATGGCTGGATCTCTGGCTGGCTTGCCACCTGCCCAACCCGCTGATGCGCATGGAGGTCGCTCCCGCTGCGAAGGAAAGCGGCCTTGTGCGGCCGATGTTCCCCTCGGTGGCGATGGCCACCACCGCCGCCGACGGCAGCCTCGCCTACCTCACCATCCGCGCCGCGGACCCCGATCCGGACGGCGGCCGACGCTACGAGGTCGGCGTCATCGGCCACGGCCCCAACGCGCAGGAACTCGCCGAGCAGGTCTCGGTCGAGATCTCGACTTGGGACCAGGGCTTCCGCGCCAGCACCGTCCGATTCGCCATTCCCGACACCGCGCCCCAGCCGGACACCAACCCCGGCTTCGTGGTCCTGGACCGCCCCACCAAGCCCATGACCGTCACCTGGGAGTGACGCCCGTGGACCCCGCCGGCCAGTTCGCCCGCCGCTTCCCCCTCGTTGCCCGAACCCGCCCGGCCTGCCTCCCGCTGGCCCGGCGGGTGGCCGAGCTGTGCGACCGAGCACGCCAAGTCGAGCACAGCGGCGAGCTCGCCGAAGCCGCCGCCGTGCACAACAACGCGGCGCTCATCGCCTCCGACTGCGGCCTGCCCGAACTGGCCCGGCGGTGGTGCCACCAGCAGGTGAACATCTACCTGCGCGCCCGCCCCTTGGGCGCGCAGGTAGCCCGCCTCGCTCTCGAACCGATCACCAACCTCGCCCGCCTCTACATCCGCGAGGGTCAGGGCGAGCGCGCCTTCGCGCTGATCGACACCCTGTTCACCGCGGTCTCCGCCCGAACTGACGCCATCGTCGACGGCATCGAGATCCCGGCCGACCTCACCGACTCCGCCGAGACGCACCAGCACATCCGCAGCTGGCTGTGGGCAGTCCTGCTGGCCACCGGTGGCCGCGCTCTGGCCGCAGCCGGCCGCTGGGCGGAGGCACGCGCCCGGCTCGACGCGTACAAGGGCGTCGGGCGACGGATGCTTGACGGTCGCCAGATCGCGGTCATCGCCCACGCCGTATCCGGGGACACCGACAGCGCCCTCACCCTCTTGGCCGACACAACACCAGGAGACCCTTGGGAGAACGCCGTGACCGCCTGCCTGACCATCCAGTGCCACGGCGCCTCGGGCGTCGCCGATCTGCCCACGCTCCTGAACCAGTACCACCGACTCGACACCTCCGCGCCCGGCTTGGCGGTCTTCCACACACGGCTCGGGTTGTCCTTCATCGACGCCATCGGCACCGTTGACGATCCACCCGTGCACCAGATCGCCGTTGATCTGATCGACTACGCCGCCGCGACACGAGACGGATACGTCGCTCGCGATGTACTCGCCCACAATGGTTGCCGCGAGCTGCTCACCGACTCCCAAGCGCGCGAGTTGTCCGATTCGGTCGAAGCGTGCGCGCTCGGCAGCGGCACGCTCCCGGCCACACTGCTGGCAGACCTCACGACAGCACTAGCCTGCGCCGAAGAGGCCATGGCACGCAGCGTGAAGACGATGTCCTGCAACGTCAACGCTCCAGCGAACCCGTAGGGCGGGTCCTAGTGAAGCCGTTGCACCACAACGGGTTTGCTTCCTCGGCCCGAGAAACAGCCCGTGTCGATCACTAACGATGCCCGCCAACCCGACGATCGTTGATACGAAGGAACGATGCACACCACCACTACTTCGCCGGAAGCGCTACGTGCGGCAATGGTCGAGAGGATCCAGAAGGCCGGGCACGCAAAGCACAGCGACGTCGAGCGGGTTTTGCGCGACACACCGCGGCACGAGTTCGTGCCGGACGCCGACCTGGCGGTCGCTTACGACCCGTGGCAGGCGGTGGTCACCCACCGGTTCGAGGACGGCCGGTCGTTGTCCTGCGCGTCGGCACCTTGGCTAGTAGCCGCGATGCTCGACCAACTCGACGTCCAGCCGGGCAACCGCATCCTGGAGATCGGAGTGGGGACCGGTTACAACGCCAGCCTGCTCGCCCAGTTGACCGGCCGCGCGGACCTGGTGACCACCATCGACGTCGACCCGGACGTGACCGCGAAAGCCTCACAAGCGCTGGCCGCCGCCGGCTACGGCGACGTGCACGTGATCACTGGCGACGGCGGGCTCGGCTACCCCGACCACGCCCCGTACGACCGCATGATCGCCACGGTCTCACCGTGGGACATCCCCGCCCAGTGGTGGAAGCAGCTCGCACCTGGAGAACGGCTGGTCGCCCCGTTGCGGTTCCCTGTCAAGTCAGCTTGTTGAGCTTCTCACGGCCAGGCTGGCGGTGAGTCGATGGCTCTGGTGTTGTTGGAATCTGACACCGCATTGGCTTTCGCGCTGGTAGGCCAGGACTACGGGAGCTATGCCGACCGAATGTCTCGTGACTGCGGTTGTCGTCATGTCCGGTCTGGCCGCTGCGCACGTGATGCGCGGACGCGTCGACGGTGACGAATGGTGAGGAGGGTTAGTCCTGCCAGGAGGCTGAGTGCGATCGTGGCGGCCAGCGGCGTGGTGATCGTGGACTGGTTGGTGGCTGGTGGCGCTGTCGGCGGTACTGAGTGGGGGGTGGTGGCTGGTGTGGTGGCAGTGTTTTCGGGGGTCGTGGTGACGCCGGGGGTGATGGTGAAGCTGTGTGATCCGCTGGCCTGGTGGCCGTCGAGGTCGATGACCTGCCAGGTGACGCGGTAGGTGCCCGGCTGGGTGAGTGTGTGCAGTGGCTGGGAGATCATGTCGTGCTTGACGATGGCGTTGTCGCGGGCGACGTCGTGGCCGTTGGGGCCGGTGACCCGGATGCTGAACGTGTTGATCAGTCGGTCGAAGGTCAGGTACACCCAGTCGACCGGTTCGGTGAGGACGGCATTCGCTGGTGGGGTGGCTTCTTCCAGCAAGGGCACCGCTGATGAGGGGGTCGCTGTCGCGGGGTGATCGGTGCCGAGCAGGCTTGCACAGAGCAGGGCGGCCAGGATGCCGAGGGTGGCGCGGCGGATGTTCCCTGCGGTCATGCGGGTTCGCGGCCGAGCATCTGGGCGCGGTGGTAGTACTCGTAGAGGCCGTCGAAGATGGGTTTGGTGATGGTGAGGGTGTGCTGGTCGTCGCCGATCATGGATAGGCCGCGGAGGATGGCGTCGAGGCCGGGGGCTTCGGGGGCGTCGTAGCGTTCGTCGTCGAGGTCGGCTTCGTGGATGATTTCGGCGATGCGCCAGAGCACGGGGTCGGTGAGGTCGTGGCGGCGCAGGATGGTTTCGAAGCTGCAGTCGTCGCCGTGGTGGCCGAGGTCGACGCCGCGCATGTCGAACGGGGTGGCGTCTGGGGGGGACGTCGGCGGGGTCGGTGACGAACACGAAGGCGGCGTCCGGGTCGATGCAGCGGCGGATGAGCCAGGCGCAGGCGGCGCGGTCGATGTGGATGTGTTCGCGGGTGGCCCACTTCATGCGGTCTCCTCGGTGTGGTGGTCGGGGTGCAGGGCGTCCACAGCGGCCTGCGCGGTGTCGCGTTCGGGTGGGGGGAAGTAGTCGCGGCGGTGGATACGCCGCAGCTCGGCGCGCAGGGTGCGCAGGGCGCGTCGTCGCTCGGCCTCGCCGAGTGAGCGCGCTTGTTCGGCTTCGGTGAGCACGGCGCGGTACTCGGCGGCGCGGGCGGCGGCCATGGTCTGTGCCAGGCGGCGTTCCTGTGCCAGGCTGGTTGGTTGGGCCAGCCACACGCCGGCGGTGCCGCCGGCGGCGAGGATCTCGTCGGCGATCCAGTCGAGGTGTTCGCGGGTGCGGGCGTCGGCGGGCAGCGCGACCAGCCCGTCGCCGAGTTGGGCGACGCCGAGGCGTTTGAGTTTGCGCCAGACCGTGATCCGCGGGGTGGACGGCTCGCGGGGCATGCGGTAGGACAGCAACACCCACTGCCCTGCCCGCTGCCCTGCCTGCCGCGGCGCTGCCGATCCCGTCGATGGTCGCTCGTGCGCTGGATCGGTGGAGTTGCTCACTGATGTGTTCGGTCTCCGACGACGACGCGGCCGATCCAGTACAGGCCCGCGAGTCCGATCAGCACGAACACGATGTCGTCGAGCGGATCGGCGATGGGTTCCAGTGCCCGATCCAGCACGTTGATGTCGGTGACGAACGCCGCCCAGGCGAACGCGCCGATCAGCAGTAGCACGAAAGCGATCCAGTCCAAAACGGTGCGTGGCCGCATCCTGCGCTCCTTCCCGTTGTCATGCTCGTTGTCATGGTGCTTGTCCGGCCCCGCCGATCGTCACGACGGGGCCGGAAACGCTGTCGGCGTGAGTGGTATCAGCCTGGGGGTTGCAGGTTGGTGGCGTCCAGCGCGGGGCGGAGGGCTTTGGCGAGGGTGACGCCGTCGTCGACGGCCCAGAAGTGCATGTAGAACAGGCGGGGTTGCTCGGTGAGGCTGTGGTTGTGCACTTCGACCAGGTCGATCCCGCCTGTACGCAGCGCCTGGATCACCTTCTGGACCTCGGGTGCGGTCATCACGAAGTCACCGTTGATCGCGGCCCGCCCGCCGCCGAGTGGCTGGAAGTTGATCGCGGTGGTCACCCCGAACGTGGGCGGAAGGACATGCCCGTCGTCGGTGATGGTCTCCTTGCGGGCGATGCTGAACTTGTAGATGCCGCCGTCGGCGGTGCCCTTGCGGCCCAGGGCCTGGTCGATGCCGGCGGTGTCCAGGTCGATCGGCGGCTGCTGACCTGGTGGCGCCGGGGCTGGGATGGCGGTGGCGTCCAGTGCGGCTTGCACGCCTTGGGCGAGCGCTGCGGGGTCGTCGCTCATGGCGTGGATGTGGGTCCACCACACCGGCGGTGTTTGCTGCAGCAGGTGTTTGTGCAGCGCGGTCTGCGCGATGCCGTGGGCTTGGAGTGCGTCGGTGACCTTGGGCAGTTCGGCCTCGGTGACCACCAGGTCGCCCATGAGCATGACGCCGTCGCGGTACTTCGCGAAGGCGGCGTAGCCGCCCAGCGACAGCCCTGGTTTGATCTCGACGCCGCCGGAGGTGACCTGCAGGTCGGTGCGGGGCAGGCCGATGCGGTAGACGGTGTTGTTGTCGCCGAACTTCCCGGTGCGGCCCAGGGTGTCGGTGACCGGCTTCCAGTCCGCCTCGGTGGTGGGGATCGGCTGGTGGCGCCGATGCTCGGCGTCGGCAGCGGTGTCGCTGGCGGGGGTGGTGTCGGTGCCACAGCCGGCGAGCGGGACCAGCAGCAGCGCGGCCAGCGGCAACACCACGCGGGCCGCGCGGGCGGGGGTGAACGGCATGTCCTTGCCCTCCTCGAACTCGATCGTGGTCGGTGTAGATCGTGGTCGGTGGTACGCGGTCAGCCCTCGTCACCGTCGGCGTCGTGGTCCTGGCCGGGAGCCTCGGTGCCCACGACGTGGAAGGTGCTGTCGAGGTGGACCTCGACGGTGGAGCCGTCGGGCTTGGTGACGGTGACGCCGTAGGCGGCGGCACCCTCGTCGGTCTCGGTCTCGACAGCGCCGGCCTTCCCGCCGGCCACCGTCTGCACGGCCGCGGCTCGTGCCTGGTCGGCCGCGGGGCCGCTGACCTCGTCGCCGTCGCCGGACATCGCGGAGGCCAGGCCCACGCCCCCACCAGTGAGGACGAGCACTCCGGCGGCGATCCCGATCCCGATCTTCGTCTTGCGGTTCATGCCTTCTCCATTCTCCACGCTCCTGTAACCGTGGTTGCATGAGGTGGTTGCATGGGTATGGGTAGTCGGTGGAGATGAAGCCGTGATGAAGACACGACGGCGGTCACCCGGATGTGGTGGCACCGTGCCCGTGAAGGGGCGCCTGTGCAGGGTGCTCGGGGGTGGCGCCTGAAGAGAGGTGATGGATGGTGCGGGTACTGGTGGTGGAGGACGAGCCGAAGATGGCGGGCCTGCTGCGCCGTGGCCTGGTCGAGGAGGGCTACGCCGTGGATGTCGCCGCGGACGGGGCCGACGGGTTCGGGGCGGCGGTCAGCCGCGACTACGACGCGGTGGTGCTGGACGTGATGCTGCCCCGGCTGTCGGGGTTTGAGGTGTGCCGGCGACTGCGCCGCCAGCAGGTGTGGGTGCCGGTGCTGATGCTCACTGCCCGTGACGCGGTGACCGATCGGATCAGCGGCCTGGACGGCGGCGCGGACGACTATCTGACCAAGCCGTTTCACCTGGCGGAGCTGTTTGCTCGGTTGCGGGCGTTGACCCGCCGCGGCCCGGTCGCCCGCCCCACCGTGCTGGCGGCGAGGGATCTGCGGATCGACCCGGCCAGCCGGCGGTGCTGGCGCGGCGAGACCGAGATCGCGGTGACGGCCAAGGAGTACGCGCTGCTGGAGATGTTTCTGCGCCAGCCCGGCGTGGTGCTCACCCGCGAGCTGCTGCTGGAGCACTGCTGGGACTTCGCCTACGAGTCGCGCTCCAACGTCGTCGAGGTGCACATCCGCGCGCTGCGGGACAAGATCGACCGGCCGTTCGCGGTGGTCTCGCTGGAGACCGTGCGCGGCGCCGGGTACCGGCTCCGCCCGGATGGCGGGCGACCACGGGTCGAGGTGGGGGCGCGATGATCCGGCGGTGGCCGATCCGGATCCGGCTCACCGCCGCGTTCACGGTGATGATGGCGCTGGTGCTGTGTGGGGTCGGGATCGTGACCGTGACGCACACCCGCGAATCGCTCGACGCCTCGATCAGCGAATCGTTGGAGCACCGGCTGCGCGACCTCCAACCGATCGCCACCACCGCCGCACCAGTGCTGTCCAGCGGCGGCCGGGACACCGGCGAGCAGGTCCTCGACGACGCAGGCCAGATCATCGCCAGCTCCCCGGACGTGGCCGACCAGCCCCTGCTGACTCCAGCGGAGCTGGCGACCGCGCGGCGCGGCGAGCTCGTGGTCGATCACGCCACCGCCGGACAGCTGGACGGGCCGGTGCGTATCGCCGCCGCCCCCACCGGTGCGGACGGCCGGATCGCCGTGGCCGCGGTGACCCTCGCCGACCGCGACGCCGCGGTGGCCGACCTACGCCAAGAACTGGCGGTCGGCCTGCCGCTGGCGCTGCTCGCCGCCGCGGTCGGGGCCTACCTGCTGGCCGCCGCCGCACTGCGCCCGGTGGAACGGATGCGCGCCCGCGCCGCCACCATCACCGCCGCACACCCCACGCAGCGTCTACCCGTGCCGTCGGCTCGCGACGAAATCTCCCGGCTGGGCACCACGTTCAACGATCTGCTCGACCGCCTGCACGCCGCTGTCGAGCGGGAACGGCAGTTCGTCGCCGACGCCAGCCACGAGCTCCGCACCCCGCTCAGCCTGCTGACCACCGAACTCGAACTCGCGGCGCGCCGACCCCGCACCACACGGGAACTGACCGCCGCGCTGGGCTCGGCATTGGAGGAAACCGAACGACTGTCCCGCCTGGCCCAGGACCTCCTCCTGCTCGCCCGCACCGACCAGGCCGGTCCGCCGGCCCGGCCCGGCGAGCCCACCCTGGTGCGGCCCGTGCTGGAGTCAGTGATCGCCCGCTACCGCAGCACCCTCGACGAGCACCAAGTGCTCCTGGACTGCGCACCGGAGCTCACGGTGCGCGCCGATCCCGGCGATCTCGACCGGGCGGTGAGCAACCTGATCGACAACGCCGTCCGGCACGGGCAGCCACCCGTCATCATCACGGCCAGCCCGCCCGACACCGAGCTTGGGGTGAGCATCCGGGTGCGTGACCACGGCTCCGGCATCGCCCCCGAGTTCCTGCCGCACGCGTTCGACCGCTTCACCCGCGCCGACGACGCCCGCACCGGCGGCGGCACCGGACTGGGCCTGGCCCTGGTCGCCGCGCTGGCCCGCCGCAACGGCGGTGCCGCGACTGCCGCCAACCATCCCGACGGCGGCACCACCGTCATCCTCACCCTCCCCGCCGCCAACCGTCCCGACGCCACCGTTCCGGACGCCCCGGCCGCCGCAACCGGATGAGCACCGTGCCCGGTTTTCTGCTGGACCGGGTCACGGTGACCCGCGGCCCAACCCGACTGCTCGACGGAGTCTGCGCCCGTCTCCCGGCCGGAGCGTGCACGGCGGTGGTCGGTCCCAGCGGCGCCGGCAAGTCCACCCTGCTGCGCCTGCTCAACCGGCTGGAGGACCCCAGCACCGGCCAGATCCTGCTCAACGGCACCCCGCTCACCGAGCTCGATGTGCTGGCACTGCGGCGCCGGGTCGGCCTGGTCGCGCAACAGCCCGGTGCTGCTCACCACCACCACCAACGCTCCGCGCTGCTGCCCGCGATCGACTCCACCAAGGTCGTCGGCCTGATCAGCCTGCCCGGCGCTATGACCGGACTCATCCTCGCCGGCGTCGACCCGCTCACCGCCATCCGCTACCAGATCTGGTCATGTACATGCTGCTCGCCGCCACCGCCCTCGCCGCACTCACCACCGCCCGACTCGCCGAACACGCCCTGTTCGACCACGCCCACCGCCTCATCTCACTCCCCGAACCCCACTAACCGAGCACACCCACCGCCGCACTTACGTGGAATGCGAGCAGGTCACGGCCGTAGGTGTGCGGCGGTGAGTGACACTCCCCACAGCCAATTGCAACCGTGGTTACATAGCACGGTGGAGAAGAACGAGGAACGACACCCACCATCGTCGGAGCCTGCGAGCCTGGACGTGATCCCACTGCGTACCGCGACCTGGGCGTGGTTTCTGATCTCGCTGCAGACCTTCGGCGGCCCCGCCGGCCAGATCGCCGTCATGCAACGCACCCTGGTCGAGGAGAAACGCTGGATCGGCCACCAACGCTTCCTGCACGCACTGAACTACTGCATGCTGCTACCCGGCCCGGAGGCCCAACAACTGGCGATCTATGTGGGATGGCTGCTCAACGGCCGCCGCGGCGGGATCATCGCCGGCACCCTATTCGTCCTGCCCGGCATGCTCGCCCTGCTCGCCCTATCGGCCATCTACGTCGCGTTCGGCGACACCACTCTGGTGACCGCGATCTTCGCCGGGCTCGCCCCCGCCGTGGTCGCGATCGTCGCTCAAGCCGTCGCCCGTGTCGGCAAACGCGCCCTGCACCACCCGGCGCTCGTGGCGATCGCCGCCGCCGGGTTCATCGCGCTGGCGGTGTTCGCGGTCCCATTCCCGATCGTCATCGCCGCCGCAGCGGCCATCGGCTGGGCACTTGGCCGGTTCGCGCCCAGCACGATCAAACCCCCGCCCACCAACGGCGCCGCCGACGGACCAGCACCGTTGATCGCCGATGACACCTTGCACCACGAACCGCCCTCGGCGCGGCGCGGCCTGACCGTGCTCGGTGTCGGTCTGCTGCTCTGGGCCGCCCCGATCGCCGCCGTGGCGGTGTTCACCGGCGTGGGCAGCACGCTCACCACGCAGGGGCTGTTCTTCTCCGGCACCGCCGTGGTCACCTTCGGCGGCGCCTACGCCGTGCTCGCTTTCGTCGCCCAGCGCGCGGTCGAGGTCTACGGCTGGCTCTCCGCCCAAGACATGGTGCGCGGACTCGCGCTCGCCGAGTCCACCCCCGGCCCGCTGATCATGGTCGTGCAGTTCGTGGCCTTCCTCGGCGCCTACCACCACCCCGGTGGCCTCGACCCATGGGTGGCCGGGGTGCTCGGGGCGCTGCTGACCACCTGGGTCACCTTCGTGCCC
The DNA here is from genome assembly GCF_900111885.1 of Amycolatopsis marina. GTDB lineage: Bacteria > Actinomycetota > Actinomycetes > Mycobacteriales > Pseudonocardiaceae > Amycolatopsis > Amycolatopsis marina. Next base: position 2,612 of record NZ_FOKG01000036.1, on the reverse strand, counting down.
TGCTTCCTGTTCATCCTGCTCGGCGCCCCCTACGTCGAACGCCTCCGCCACAACCGCGCCATCTCCACCGCGCTGACCGGCATCACCGCCGCTGTCGTCGGAGTGATCGCCAACCTCGCCCTCTACTTCGCCCTCCACACCCTCTTCACCACCAGCGAGGCCCACCGATTCGGCCCGCTACAGCTGAACCTGCCCGAACTTGCCAGCTTCCGTTCCGTGCCCGCCGCGATCACCGCGATCGCCTTCGTCCTGGTGTTCGCGCTCCGCTGGCCGATGCTGCGCACCCTGGCCGTCTGCGCCGGCCTCGGCGCCACCGCCGCACTGCTCGGGCTTCCCCTCACCTGAATCGAGCCCACATGCCCATCGATCGTCGAAGCGCCCGCAGCGTACGGGTCTACGACGGCCGGACCAGCTGTTGTCACGTCGCAAGCCGCGCCGGCCGTGGCTTGCGTTTCAGTGCGTCACCTATCCCGTCGTGGTTGGGCGTCGGGGCCGGAGCGGTACAACGGCCGGCTCGTCCTGCGTGTTGGCCTCACGAAGCTGCTGGTTTTCCAGTGTGAGCACGTTGATGGCGCGAACCAGCGAGGACACGTCCTCGCGGAACTGCTCAAGCTCGGTGTTCTTGTTGGCGATCGTGTTCTTGAGCCGGACGATGGTCTGGCGCAGCCGGTCTTCAACCTCGGAGGGGCCGCCGTTCTCGCGGACCCGCGTGTAGAACTCGGCCCTGAGATCGGTGTGACGTTGGGTGAGCGCGTTGCGGGGAACACCGGCCTCCTGGGCGAGAGCGACGATCGTCAGGGCACCATTGGAGTTCTCCGCTTTACCGCCAAGGATGCGGTCCATTGCGGCGCGGATCCGGTCGCGTTCGTCGGGTGAGGGGCTCATTCGGCGGGGTTCTCCGCCATCATGCGGGTCCGGTCGTGCGTGGCCGCGTAGTCGCGGAGCCTTCTGGCGTTGGCCCGCAGGCGTTCGGCGACGGGATGCGGTGCGAGGGCGGCGCGCTTGTCCAGGGCGTCGGCTCGGCGGCGGAGCTGGATGGCGTGTTGGTCGGTGCGGACGATGTTGCCGCAACCGGGGACGCAGCGGTCCAGGCTGGGGGTGTCCTTGACACCATCCTTGACACCGTCGCGGTGACCCTTGCGATGGCACAGTGCCTGTTCGCGTTTGTAGTGGCAGAGCAGGAGGGCGTGCGGGTTGTCGTAGATGATGGCGTCCTCGTTGGTCAGCAGGCGCCGGGCGGTGCGGGCGGTGATTACGGTGCCGACGAAGCGCGGTGCCGTCGCGGCGGCCGTGATGGCGCGTCGGGCGGCGGGACCGGAGACCCCACCACCGCTGTCCAGATCGTCGTGCAGATCGGCGACGGTGTCGGCGACCGCGCGGACGGTCTCCATGTCCAGCAGTTCGTGGATGCCGCCGCGTCCGCGCGAGGCGTAGGCGCCGGAGACGGCGGTGCGCAGGTGGCCGTACTGGATGGCCAGGGCGACCAGGCCGTTCGGGCGGCGAGCGACGTGCCAGGCCAGCGACCGGCGGAACCGGGCGGTGCCGATCTTGCCGTGCGGGTCGGCGGGAATCGCCTCGCCCGGCAGGTGATGGGTGAGGGCCTCGGTGTTCGCCCAGGCCACGAAGTCCTCGATCCGGTGCCGGATGGCCGCAGGTTTCAGCGACCCGGTGCCGGGCCGGTGGTAGCGCAGATCATGGGCACGGCCGTCGAACAGCAGGCTTCCGTCGGGGACCATGCGTTCCAGGACACGGATCGCGTTGACCACGGGCGTGATCGCGACCCAGGGCACATCGCGTTCCACGCCGCTGGACTGGTGGTTGCCGTCCGCGTCCCTGGACCCGGCGTTCGACGAGCGCAACTACGGCTGTCGCAGCTTCCGCGACTTCCTGGCCCGCGTGGCGCACCGAGTCACCGTGGTGGGCGCCTCGGGGGGCGACATCACCTTGGCGCTCACAAGCCCCTGACCTGGTAGACCAGCCCGACCAGCTCTGAACCCGCGCCGACTAAGACGCCGATCCGTCAGGGCGCGAGGTCGTCGAGGCCGAATTGCTGTGCTGTGGAACAGGAGAACACCGATCTGGCGGCGTTTCGCACCCTGGCGCTGTCGCGGCTGGCCGCCCAGCACCAGGAGATCGCCCGGCTTCGGGCCGCCGCGACCGGCCCCGAGCAATCTCCGTGAGCTGTTCGCCGCTCGTCGGGCGCAGCACGAGTCGTGACCGTCTCCATAGTGTCCGACTGCCTACCGGCCACCCACGCTTAGTACTGCAACGGCAGTTAAGGAAGTGGGTAGCCGCGGCGTTTGTAGTGGCTGAGGCGGGCTTGGTGTTGTCGTCGGCGGCGGAAGCGTGACCAGGACCAGATGTGTTCGGCGGCGTCGGCGACACGCAGGACCAGCTTGGTGAGCAGGCGCCGGATCTCCGGTAGTGTAAAGCTGATCATGTCTGGTTCGGCGATACCGATTCCCCTTTTATGGCAAGGGATTTGGCGACGGCGAGCCAGGCGTGGGCGAGCATCGACAGGGTGATGTGGGCGTACCACGCCCGCCAGGACCGGACCTGGTAGTGATCCAGTCCGGCTTCGTTCTTGGCCTGCTGGAAACACTCTTCGATCC
>NZ_FOKG01000035.1 GCF_900111885.1 Amycolatopsis marina | reverse complement strand
CCTTGGCCAGCCGACGTCCGGCCATGTCCATCAGCTCGATGTCGTGATGGTCCTCGGCCCAGTCATCTCCCACGAACAGTCGCAACGGTCCTCCCGCTCTCGATGCCGATCACCCTGTGCAGCCAGCGGGAGAACCATCAGCGACCTAATCAAGCAGTGCTTCCCGCAACCCTCACGCGGGGCACGACATCCCAGCAGCGATCAACTCTCCCGGCCTACCGGCAGGGGCACTGTCTTTCACCAGGACTCGAAATCCAGGAACCGAGAGTGCTCACCTGCCGGCCGGCTACCAGCAGGAGTGTGCCGGATAGCTCACTCCCAGAACTGATTAGGATCCGTCAGCGTGAAGGTTGTCGTAGTTGCCGGCGGAGTGGGCGGAGCCCGCTTCCTGCTCGGCGTCAAGGCCGCGCTCGGACTCCCACCGATCGGCGAGGGCCCCGCGGAGTCACCGCATGAGATCACCGCGCTGGTCAACACCGGGGACGATGTGTGGATGCACGGGTTGCGGATCTGCCCCGATCTGGATACCTGCATGTACACGCTCGGCGGTGGGATCGACACCGCGCGGGGCTGGGGCCACTCGGGGGAGACCTGGACGGTCAAGGAGGAACTGGCCGCGTACGGAGCCGAACCCAGCTGGTTCGGCCTGGGTGACAAGGACATCGCCACCCACCTGATCCGGTCCAGAATGCTGCGGGCGGGCTACCCCCTCTCGGCGGTGACCGAGGCCCTGTGCGATCGGTGGCGGCCCGGCGTGCGGTTGCTGCCCATGACCGACGACCGGGTAGAGACCCACGTCGTCGTGGACGATCCGGACGCAGGCGACGGTGCGATCGACACCGACGCGACGCCGGGCCGTAAGGCACTGCACTTCCAGGAGTGGTGGGTGCGCTACCGGGCCGAACTGCCCGCGCACTCGATCGTGCCGGTCGGCGCCGACGAGGCAGTCGCCGGACCCGGGGTGGCCGAGGCGATCGCCGAGGCCGACGCGGTGCTGCTCGCGCCGTCGAACCCGGTGGTGTCCGTGGGGTCGGTGCTCGCGGTCCCCGGTATCCGCGAGGCCCTGCGCAAGACCGAGGCCGGCGTTGTCGGAATCTCCCCGATCATCGGCGGCAAGCCGTTGCGCGGCATGGCCGACGCCTGCCTGACGGCGATCGGGGTGGAAACCTCCGCCGAGGCGGTCGGCCGCCACTACGGCTCCCGGCAGACCTCCGACGAGGGCCTGCTCGACGGCTGGCTGGTCCAGTCCGGCGAATCGGTGGACGTACCGGGCGTAGCCGTACGCGCCGTCCCGCTCCTCATGTCCGATGTGGACGCCACAGCCAAGATGGCCAAGGCGGCTCTCGAGTTGTCCGGAGTTGACGTTGACTGAAATGGCAGCTGAGAACGGCGGATCGCGAGGTCACGGAGACCACTCCGCCAACCGGCTGGAGATCCTGCCGGTCGAGGGCCTGCCCGAGTTCCGCCCCGGCGACGACCTCACCGGCGCCATCGCCGATGCCGCCCGCTGGCTGCGGTCCGGTGACGTGGTGGTGGTGACCAGCAAGATCGTCTCCAAGGTCGAGGGCAGGCTCGTCCGGGTGCCCGACGACCCCGAGGAGCGAGAGGCCGCCCGCCGCAGGCTGGTCCGGGACGAGACCGTGCGGGTCATCGCCTCGATCGGCCGGACCGAGATCACCGAGAACCAGATCGGCGTCGTACAGGCGGCCTCGGGTGTCGACGCGTCCAATGTGGCCCGCGACGAGGTCGCGCTGCTGCCCGCCGACCCGGACGCCTCGGCCGTGGCCCTGCGAGGCGGGCTGCGGGACCGGCTCGGCGTCGAGGTGGCCGTGGTGGTCACCGACACGATGGGCAGGGCGTGGCGCATCGGCCAGACCGACGCGGCGATCGGCAGCTCCGGCCTGAGCGTGCTGCACTCCTATGCGGGCGCGGTCGACGGCCAGGGCAACGAGCTCGCGGTGACCGAGGTGGCCGTCGCCGACGAAGTGGCGGCCGCCGCCGACCTGGTCAAGGGAAAACTGGGCGGGACCCCGGTCGCGGTCATCCGCGGCCTGCGGCTCGCCGACGACGGTTCCAGCGCCCGCGACCTGATCCGGCCGATCGGGGAGGACCTTTTCCGACTCGGCACGAACGAGGCGATCGCACAGGGCCGCAGGGAAGCCGTGCTGGCGCGCCGTTCGGTGCGGGAGTTCAGCCCGGAACCGGTGGACCCCGCCGTCCTCCGCACCGCCATCGGCGCGGCCCTGACCGCGCCCGCACCCCACCACACCAGACCAGTGCGGTTCGGCTGGCTGCGCGGCGAAGCCCAGCGGCGCAAACTGCTCGACGCCATGCGGTCGGCATGGCGTGCGGATCTGGCGGGCGACGGATTCACCGACGAGCAGATCGCCGCGCGGCTGCGCCGAGGCGACATCCTCTTCGATGCGCCCGAGGTCGTCATTCCGTTCCTCGTGCCCGAGGGCGCGCACACCTATCCGGACGCGCGCCGCAACGCCTGCGAGACCACGATGTTCACGGTGGCGGCCGGAGCCGCCGTACAGGGCCTGCTGGTCGCTCTCGCGGCCGAGAACCTCGGTTCGTGCTGGATCGGCTCGACGATCTTCGCCGCCGACGTGGTGCGGGAGACACTCGGTCTCGGTGCGGAGTGGCAGCCGCTGGGCGCGGTCGCGATCGGCCATCCCGCGGACGGCCCCTCAGGCCCGCGTCCGCCGCGTGAACTGGACGAGGGACTGATCGAGTGGTGACCGGGCCTGCTCGGCTGCACACCGACGCACTGTCCACCCTGGAGGCTTGGCGGCCCGCGACCGCCGCGCAGGAGTCACTGCGGCAGAGCTATCTCGGCTTCATCTCGGCGCGGGAGGACGCGTGCGCCCGTGAGTGCGCGCCGGGACACGTGACGGCTTCGGCCGTCGTGCTGGACGAGCCCGGGGAACGGGTGCTGCTGACCCTGCATCCGCGGGTCGGCCGCTGGCTGCAGCTCGGTGGGCACTGCGAGCCGGAGGACACCACCCTGGCCGGAGCCGCGCTCCGGGAGGCGCACGAGGAGTCGGGCATGGCGGATCTGGTGATCGATCCGACGCCGGTCCACCTCGACGTCCATCCCATCACCTGCTCGCTGGGCGTGCCCACCCGGCATTTCGACGTGCGGTTCGTGGTCCGCGCCCCCAGGCACGCGCAGCCGGTGCGCAGTACCGAATCGGACGACCTGCGCTGGTGGCCGATCTCGGCGCTGCCACCTGGCAGTACGGACCTGACCGAAATGATCGCCTCGGCGACCGAGGTCGCGGACAGTGTGTTCGTCCCCGAATCGCACTTTCCCGGGAAAGTGCGATAGTTGCGTATGCACTTAGGTCACTTTCCCGGGAAAGTGCGCGTTGTCGATGTCCGGCTGGCGGTGCCGTGATGATCCTCAACGTCGACGCCACCTCGAAGGTGCCACCGTTCGAGCAGGTCCGTGGCGAACTCGCCCGGCAGATCAACGACGGTGAACTGGCCGTGGGGACCAAGCTGCCGACCGTGCGCAGACTCGCCGCCGATCTCGGTGTCGCCCCGAACACGATCGCCCGTGCCTACCGGGAACTCGAGGAGGCCGGGCTGATCGAGACCCGAGGCCGGGCGGGCAGTTTCGTCGGCGCGAGTGGCGACGAAAGCCGCGGCCGCGCCAGGCAGGCGGCCGCCGAGTACGCCACCACGGCGCGGCAACTGGGCCTGACCGGCGGCGAGGCACTCGCGATCGTCACCGCGGTGATCGAGAGCGGCGGAGGGACCACGGCCTGATCGTGGTCGGCGAGTTCTCGGCACGGACACCGAGCGCTGTCGCTCAGCCGGTCAGCCGGTCGACCAGCCAAGGCCGCAGCACTGGCAGCACATTCGCGGGCTGCATCGCCTGGGTGTGGTCGAGCCCGTCCAGCACTCGCACATCCCATCCGGCGGCTTCCAGCTCAGCGCGGTGCTCCGTCAACGGACCCGCGATGTCCACGGTGACGCCGCCCCAGCGCTCGCCATAGGGGATCGTGTCCGCCGAGCCGGCGAAACACAGGCGGGGGCAGCCGAGGTGAGCCTGCGCGGCCCTGTCGTCGAAGTCCCGCAGCGACTCGTAGAGCCGGACGAACTGCCGGGTCTGCGGCTCCGTCAACGCCACCTCGACGGCCGACCAGTCGAAGTCGTCGGCCGGCCAGTCGGCTTCCTGAGTCCGCTGGGGCTCCCGGGGTTGCGTGCTCGGGCCCGCTTCCGCCATCTCGTGCGTGGCGGCGGTGACGCGCAGCATCTCCGCGTACGGCCCCGCGACGGGCGGGAACCCGCCCATCACCAGCGCGGTGAGGCGGTCGGTGCGGATCGCGAGCTGGAGTCCGGCCAGTGCCAGCCACGAGTAGCCGTAGTAGGCGAACCCGTCGGCGTCGGCCGCGTCGGCGACCGCCAGCAGGTCGGCGGCGATGTTGCCGGGTGTCAGCGTGTCGGGCTTCGGCGTGTCCAGGACGTGGCTCTCGTAGCCGAACGCGACCACGCGGAAGGCGTCGGCGAGGCCGTCGACGAGGGACCGGCCGAGCGCGGGATCGACTCCCCACTTCCCGGCCTCCTCGGCGGCCTTGCCCGTGGCCGGTCGCGGATCCACCGGAAGCAGCAGGGTCGGCCCGGCTCCGTGGATCTCCAGCTCAATGCGACTTCCGTCGTGCAGTTTCGCCTGAGTCACCGTTCTCCCCTGTTCCCTTAGGCTGTAAAGTAATAACGGAAGGAACAATACATTATGATGTAAGGAGATATCGTGGGTGTCCTCGCCGGCCAGGGTGACGCCGCCGTGTCCATGGCCCTGCTGTGGGGCGAAACAGGAAGTCAGAGCACCCGAACCGCCCCTGGCCCCCGCCCCGCTCTCAGCGTCGAAGCGATCGTGGAAGCAGCGATCGCGGTGGCCGACACGGAAACCATCGCGGGACTGTCGATGCGGGCTGTGGCCGAGCGACTCGGCCGCACTTCCATGGCGCTCTACACGTACGTCCCGGGCAAAGCGGAACTGCTCGACCTCATGTACGACCGCGTGCACGCCGAACTGGCAGGCGACCATGACGGCGGCGAGGGCTGGCGTGCCGCCGTCACGTCATGGGCAACCGAACTCAGGTCGTTCTACCTGCGTCATCCGTGGGTGCTGCAGGTGTCGTACGCGCGGCCGGTGCTCGGTCCGCACGAACAGGCCGTCCTGGAGACGCTGCTGGGCATCCTCTTCGAGACCGGCCTGCCAGCCCCGATCCTGCGCGCAGGCGTGAACTCGCTGTTCAACCACATTCGCGGATCCGCCCAGACGGCCGCCGAAGCCCGGCAGGCCGCGAACGCGACGGGGGTTTCCGACCAGGAATGGTGGTCGAGTCGCTCGGCCCTGTTGCAGGAGGTCGCGCCCGGCTTCGCCGAGCGGTTCCCGCACTCGGTGCGCCTCGCACGCGAAACAGCGCCCTCGCACCGGACAGCGGAGTCGTGGCAGCACGAACTCGACGAGGTCTTCGCGGTCGGCCTGTCCATCCTGCTGGACGGAATCGAGGCCGGACACGAGAGCACCTGAGATCCGTCGACGACAGAGCCGTTGACAATCGCCCATAGTGTCCTGTTCGTGAGATCCGTCATCACGATGGCAGTCATCCTCGCGCTGCCCCTGCTCGCCCTCGGCGCTGCCCCCGTGGCCACCGCACAAGAGATCGCACTCCCACCGAAACTTGATGTCGAGGCCGCCCTCGACGCCCTGCGCACCCAACAGATCCACCGCGTCCCCGGCGCGGTGGCCCACTTCGACGAGGACCTGATTCGTGACGAAATGACCGGGAACATGCGAGTTCTCGTCGCGCCGCCGCGCGGGCCGACCGATGGGAACGGCCATTACAAGGACATCGACCAGTACTTCCAGGAGGTCGAAAGAAAGCTCGATGCCTGGACCAAGGAAACGGGTCTACGACTGATCTCCGTGATCGGGCTGGACGTGTCCTACCGGTATCTCCCGCCTTCGCCCCTCGGCGGCCCCGGCGAGTTCCAGCGTCGAAATATGGTGCCGGACACACTGGCCGAGGCACGGCAGCACGTCGCGCAACACGACGTGACAGCGACGGTGTGGCGCAGCGTCCGGCAGGTCAAGGACACCACCGACGATCCGATGTTGCTCGACCACCCGGTCGCCGAGTTGACCGAGGCCAGCCCGGCACGGACAGCCGAGCTGGCCGACCTGCTTCGGGAGAACCCGGTTCACAACGCACCTGGCCGGACCGAGGAAATACGCCTGAGCGTCGCCGAGATCCGCCAGGAAACCGGGTTCGACGTGCGGGTGGCGGCCTTCCCCGTGGCGGATCCCGCCGACCCGCTCGTCGACCACGCGCCCGCACTCGCCGAGCACTTTCCGGGCGAGGTGATAGTAGTGGCCTACGGCGCATGGCTGGAGGTCGCGGGCCCGCACCAGGCTCAGCTCACCTCCTCCCGCGACTCCACCCTCGGTCGCAGTGAAGGACGGATGCACGCGCTTCTGCCGACGGTCAACTCCAATATCGTCAAGATGCTGCGGAACGCGGACCGGCTGATCACCGACCGGCCGTTCAGCCGACCGCAGACCCCTCCCCTGCGCGAAATCATCATCACCGGCGCACCGTGGCTGTTCCTGGGATCGGCGCTGATACTGGGCGGGGGCGGGCTCGCGCACACCATCTCCCGAAAGACACTGAACGCCCGTGCCCGGCGCGGCGCGCTGCGGGAGACCAGCGCCGAGGCATTCGCGGCGATCACCCAGCTCGGGCGGCGCCTCCTGGCCGCCGACCCCGCCACCGCTCCGGTCATGGTCAAAGCCGCCGAACGTCACTCCACTGCCACCGCGCTCTTTGACAGGTCCACCACACCGGCCGCGATGGCGGAGGTCCGCTCGATCGCCGAACAGGGCAGTCGGCTGCTCGACGAGCACCCGCGCGACGATCGGCACGAGCAGTGAGACTCGGTGACCTTTTCGGCGGACGTCGCTGGATCTACCTCGCGGTGGTGGTCGGGCTGGTCGGTTTCGCCGTGGTGGTACGGCCGTGGACGACCGTCGAGGAACGGGCACGCACCGCGGCCGAAGGGCTGCGCGACTCCCCGGTCCATGTCGCCGCGGGGGCTCGGGACGTGGTGGACGAGCAGCACGCACGCGAGGTGATCGGCGACCGCGCGATCGTCGTGGCTCTGTTCGAGGATGCCCCGCTGACCGAGTACGAGGGAGCAACCAGCCCGCCCCTCGAATTGTGCCGCGACCTGGCCGAACTCACCCCCACCAACGTGGTGCTCGTCTACGCACAGGGCTTCTACGGTGAATACCGGAGCAAGATCTGTGTCGGGCCCGCGTTTCCCGATTCACCACTGAGCGAATGGACCGCCCACGACTTCAACATCAGCTTGGTCACCGCGGTCACTGACAGCTCCCGCTACCGCGTGACCGCCGGCAACGTGACTCCCGAGATCGAGGAACTCGTCCTGGCCTTCGACGCCCGTTCGGCCGAACGCTACGGCGAGATACTCACGCGCAGCCAGGTCGGCGACACCATGTCGTTCCGGCCGCTCGCACTCGCCGCGCTCGGCACCGTTTTGACCACGGTCGCGCTGTTCCTCCTGCTGCGCCGAGGCGGACAACTCCTGGGAGCGAAAGGACGCAGAGATCGGGCACTCGCCCGGCGCCGCAAATCCGTCGACGCCAGGCTGAACGTCCTCGCCGATCGAGTGCTGCATCCACACGGGCCACCTGACGCCCAGGCGGCCGGGGACTACGTGCTGATCCTGCACTCCTTCGGCGAGGCCACGACCGAAACTCAACTCGACCAGGTGGAGCACCGGATCGAGGCACTGGAGCGAACATTTGAGCTGAGCTCGTCGGCTGGCTGAGTGGGGCCGAACGCTAACCCGGTGCGGTGTGATGCGCGAGCACCCGGCAGACCAGCCAGGTCACCGCCTGCGGGCTCGGGCGGACGGCCGTGGCGATCGCGTCCTCGTAGACGTCGAAGGCGTTGCGGCCGCTACCGCTCTGCCGAATCAGCCGGTAGGGGAGCATCCAGCTCTCCCGCCGGGCGCCCGACCGTTGCGCGCGCTCCACCGCGCGCCACAGGGCATAGGCGGGCTGTGGCGTCTCCGGCCACTCCCGCAGGACGATCCCGTTCACCACCACGGCGAGCTTCTCCAGCAGCGAATGGGACTTGTACTGCAGGGGGATCGCATCGCTGGTGGCGCGGGACTCGGCCGACCACCCGGCCCACGCCTCACCGGCCACCCAGGCGCGGGACCAGCCACAAGCCTCGTACAGATGCTGGGTCCTCGGCTCGTCCACGTCGAAGGGGTCCAGCCCACCCGAAGGGTAGTCATAGCTCACCTTCGTCGGGGACAAACGTGGGACGGTCACGATGCGGAACCTATCCGTTGCGCACTCTCCGCGCATACCCATCTAAGTATTAACCTGAACGGACCACCACGCACGAGCGTTTGGCAGGCGTCACAGGGGGCGGCCATGGCACTGATCGGGGTAGTCCAGCTTCTGCTCGTCGTCCTGGGAATCGCCGCCGTTGTCGCGGTCGTCCTCTTGGTCGTCAAGATCAGCAAACCTCGCCACGTCCAGTACCCGCCGCCGGAGCACCCCCAGCAGCAGTACCGGCCGCCGCCCTACCTCCAGCGACCGCCGCGCTGAGTTCTCAGACGCCCGCTCACATGGCCCGGTAGTCGCGCACCGGATATCTCGGGCCGAACCGCGGCCGGGAGAAGCCCGCCGCCTCGAGATAGCGCACCACCCGCTGCCGCTGCGGGGCGTAGGGGGCGAGTTCGGCGAGCATGCCCGCGTCGTCCAGCGCCCTCCCGGTCAGTGCGTGCCCGACGATCGCGGGGATGTGGAAGTCGCCGATACTCACCGCGTCCGGATCTCCCCAGGCGCGCTGGGCGATCTCGGCTGCGGTCCACACACCGATCCCGCGCACCTTGCGCAGCAGCGCGCGCCCCTGCGCTCCTCCCAGTTCCGCCGCACACCCCAGCCGGTGCGCCACCCGGGCGGCGGCGATCAGCGTCGTGCGGCGGGTCAGGTCGACGCCCGCCTTGTGCCAGTTCCAGTCCACGATGGACCGGATGGCGAGCGGGGTAGGCGGCACCCGCAGACCGGCGGGCGCGGGCCCTGGCGCGGGCTCGCCGAAGCGCAGGCACAGTTCCCGCCACGACCGCCGCGCCTCGATGCTGGTGACCTTCTGTTCCAGCACGGCGGGCACGAGCGCGTCCCAGACCCGGCCGGTGGACCCGATGCGCAGCCCCGGCAGCTCCCGCCGTGCCCTCGCCACCACATCGTGATGCGCCGCGAACCCCGTGTCGTCGTCGGCCGCGCCGAGCAGCGCGGGCAGCCCGTCCAGCAGGAACCGGGCACCGGGTCCCCACGTCGTCGCCTCGAACTCGCCCGATGCCCTGCCCAGCAGCGCGAGGGTGCCGGGACCGTCCGGCGTGTTCGCGGCCAGCCAGGTGATCCCGGCCGCGTCCCGCAGCATCGCCGGATCGCCCTTGCCGCGCTGCTGCGGAGCCAGCACCACCGCGGCGTCGAGTACGAACGGCGGCCGCCAGTGCCGGGCCCTCTCAGGCATCGCTGGAAAACCGCACCGCCCCGTCGGGCAGCGCGATCCCTGGCCACACCCTCGCCCCCTCGAGCAGTTCACAGTCGGCGCCGACGGAGGCACCGTCGCCGAGCACGACACCGCGCAGGACCGTGCGGGCGCCGACGCGCGCGCCCTTGCCGAGCACCGAGTTCTCCACCACGGCGCCCGCCTCGACCACGGCGTCGTCGAACACCACAGAGCCTGCCACCCTGGCCCCTTCGCCGAGGACGGCACGCTCCCCGACCGTCGTACCCGTGTCCACAGTGGCCGATTCGTGGACGTCGGCGCCATCGAGCAGCAACGACTCGCCCGGCGATCCCGGCAGAGCCGAGGTCGGGGCGATTCCGCGCACGAGGTCGGCCGAACCGCGGACGAATGCCTCGGGGGTGCCGACATCGAGCCAGTAGGAGGAGTCCACGAAACCCTGCACGTACGCGCCTGCCTCGAGCAGTCCGGGGAACGTCTCCCGCTCCACGGAGACGGGCCTGCCGTGCGGGATCGACTCGATGACGGAACGACGGAAGACATAGCAGCCCGCGTTGATCTGGTCGGTCGGCGGGTTCGGTGTCTTCTCCAGGAACTCCAGCACACGACCCGACGCGTCGGTCGGCACCGAACCGAAGCGACTCGGATCGGCCACCCGCTGCAGGTGCAACGTCACGTCGGCATCCGCATTCCGGTGCGTGCCGATGAGCTTGCCGAGATCCGCGCCCGAGAGGATGTCGCCGTTGAACACCACGACGTCCTCGGCTCGCAGCCGATCGGCCACGTTGCGGATCGCGCCCGCCGTGTCCAACGGCTCCGCCTCGACCACGTACTCCAGTTCGAGCCCGAGCGCCGAACCGTCGCCGAAGTACTCCTCGAACACCTCGGCCCGGTATGAGGTGCCGAGCACCACATGCGTGATTCCGGCCGCACGGATTCTGGAGAGCAGATGGCTGAGGAAGGGGACCCCGGCCGTCGGCAGCATCGGCTTCGGCGCGGACAACGTCAATGGACGCAACCGAGTTCCCTTGCCGCCTACCAGAACCACGGCGTCGATCCCTGGTGTGAACTCCATGCGTTGCAGACCCCTCTCGCGCCGGCGCGATGATTGCACGATCAATGGGCGACAGACCGCGGGAAACAATGACGACAACCGCCCGGAGGGCATACCCTAGACGTCAACGGTGGCGGGCCCGTTCGGAGAGGGCCCCGGGTGAGTACGGGGAGGCGTGGGCATGGATCCCCGCGATCGAGCGGACGCCTTGCTCTCGCGCGCTCAGGCGCGCAGGGGCGTGGTCACGCCGGACAACATGACGTCACCGATGGACGCCTCGAACACGCAGCAGATTCCGCGGTCCGTCGTCTCGGAGATCGACCAGGACCCGGACAGCACGACCCAGCTGCCCGCCTCGGTGATCGAGGCGAACGACTACCTCGCCGAGTCCACCCCGACCAACCGCCTCGACGGCGAGTCCAGGGCCGCGCCACAGGCACGTGGGCCGCGGCGGGTGGACGACGTCGAGGAGCAGGAACTCGACGGGCTCATCCCGACGGTCACCACCCAGCCCGGACAGTCGGCGCTCTCCCGCCGTCTCGAGGGTCTGTGACCGTCAGTTGGTGGCTCGGCCGGGCCGCGTCTCGAGCTTGAGTCGCAGGGCCAGCCCGGCGCGGATGGCCGCGAGTACCGGCTTCCAGGCCGGTCCCTTGTGCCGGTCGGCGAGATAGCGGTAGGCGCTCTCGTGGTGCACCGCAAGCATCCGCGACGGTGCGCGGGACGTGGCATGGCCGCCGAGATGCATCACCGTGGCCGAGGGCGCGTACACGTTCTGCCAGCCGGCGCGGCCGAGCCGGTCGCCGAGGTCGACGTCCTCGAAGTACATGAAGTACCGCGGGTCGAACCCGTCCACCGAGTCGAAGGCCTCCCGGCGCAGTAGCTGGCAGGAACCGGAGAGCCAGCCCGCCGTACGCTCGCTCGGTTCCCCGTTCTCCTGCCGGTAGGCGCGGGTCCATGGGTTCGCGGACCAGATCTTGCCGAACACCGCGTGCCCGATCCCGCGCCCGAGCGAGGGCAGCAGCCGTGCCGACGGGTACACCGAGCCGTCGAGCTCCCGGATCAGCGGGCCGAACGCGGCTCCCCTCGGCCAACGCCCGGCCACCTCCAGCAACGTGTCCAGCGAGCCCGGCTCCCACTCCAGGTCGGCATTGGCCACGACCACCCAGCCGATGTCGTCGCCCAACGAGGCCACCCCGCGGTTCGCGGCGGCCCCGTAGCCGAGGTTCTCGCCCATCCGCAGCAGCCGCACGTGCTCCCGCTCGGCGCCGCGTTCCGGGGCACCGTCGGTCGATTCGTTGTCGGCCAGCACGACCTGGACCTCGCGTGTGGTGGCCTTCTCGAGCGTGTCGAGGAAGCGGTCGAGGGTCTCACCGGGGAAGTAGGTCACGACCACCACGGCGACACCATCGCCGTACGTCTCTGGCTCACTGGATGTCGGCTCGGTCACGCGCCACATTGTGCCCTGGCGCACGGCACCCAGGTGCACACGCCCCATCGCGGGCGGTCAGCGATCGCGGCGCCGATGTACGGCCCACGCCTTCGCGTATGCCTCTCTGTGCCGCTCCGCGCTCGCGGACCAGGAGAACTCCTTCGCCCTGCGCAGTGCGGCCTCACCGAGTGCCGCGCGGCGGGCCGGGTCGTCGAGCAGTTCGCTGAGCGCGGCTCCGACGTCGCCCGCGCCGACACCGCAGTACGCGACGGCGTCCCCGCCGACCTCCGGCAGGGAGAGGCGCCGTGTGGTCAGCACCGGGGCACCGCTGGCCATGGCCTCGAGCACGGGAAGGCCGAATCCCTCGCCGAGACTCGGGTAGGCCACCAGTTCGGCTCCGCCGAGGAAGCCCGAGAGCGTGTCGAACGGCAGGTATCCGGCGCGGATCACCCGCAGCCGGTGCGGCACCGCGTCCAGTGCGCGCTCCACCTGGCTGTCCCATCCGGGCTGGCCTGCGAGCACCAGCGCGGGCGGCTCGGCGCGGCCGGCGACCGCGGCGGCGAATCCGCGGATCAGGGCGGGCACGTTCTTGCGGGGCTCCAACGCGCCGAGGAAAGCGACGTAGGGGGTGTCCCCGAGACCGATCGCCTCCCTGGCCGCACGCACCTCGTCCGGTGTCGGGGGGTGGAACCGCTCGACGTCGACCCCGTGCTGGATGACCTCGAGCTCGGCGGGGTCGGCACTGGTGACCCGGGCCAGCTCGCTCGCCGTCGCCTCACTGGGCACGACGCACAGCGCGGCCCTGCGCAGCGCGGCCACGGTCCAGGCCCGGAAGAAGCGGGCCTTCACCCCGGCATGCAGAACGGCGTCGGTGAAGAACGTGGCGTCGTGCAGGGTGACCACTGACACGGCCCGGCCCGCGAGCGGCATCGTGTAGTGCGGGGAGTGCACGACCTCGACACCGAGCCGCCGCGCCAGCAGCGGCAGAGTCGTCTGTTCCCAGGTGAGCCGGGCCGTGCGCGTGGCCGTGGACTCCGCGGTCCGGATCACCCGTGAGTGCGGTGCAAGGCGGGAGTAGAGCTGCGCGTCCCGGGGCTGGCAGACAACCGTGATCGGCGCCCGGTCGGCGTCCAGCGCGGCGACGAGTGAGTCGACGTAACGGCCGACGCCTCCCCGGTCCGCGGGGACCGCTGTCGCGTCGATCAGTACGCGTGGTTCGGCTGCCACCAGTGCAGGGTACGACCGATCACCTACCGCGTGGTCGGGAACCGGCAAACTGGTGGATGGACCAGACCTCTTCGGCCGCGCGCCGCCAGGAGAAGGCCCTGGCCCGCGCCCGGCCCGCCGCCCCCAGCTCCGCGGCTCGCGCCGGGGAACCGACCACCTCGGCGAGCGCGTCCGCCAGTGCTCGCGCGTCGCCGCGCGCCGTGGTGAGCCCCGCCCCGCCCGCGACCTCCACCAGCGCTGGCACGTCGGAGTGCACCACCGGCACCCCGCAGGCCATCGCCTCCAGCAGCGGAAGCCCGAACCCCTCCGCGAGGCTCGGGGCGGCGAGCACCGCGGCCCCGCGCAGGACGTGCGCCAGCTGGGCGTCGCTGACCCGCCCGAGCAGGTGCAGCCTGCTCCGGGCCAGCCCGTGCGCACGCGCCAGCGCGACGGGATCGAGATCACCCCAGCCCGGCTGGCCCACCAGGACGAGCGCGACGTCGGTGTCCAGGGCGGCGACGGCCTGGATCAGCACCTCGATCCCCTTGCGCGGTTCGATCGTGCCGACCGCGAGGACGAACCGGGGCGGCAGGTCCGGGACCGGGCCGTCGGGCGCGGTGAGCGCGGTGGTCACCCCGTGCCCGATCACCCGGATCCGCGCTCGCCCCCCGACGAGCCCGGCGAGCTCGTCGGCGACGGCTCTGGTGGGAACGACGAGTGTGTCGGCCCTGCCCGCCGCCCTGGCGATCATCGAACGGTGCCAGGTCGCGCCGCGCGGGGTGAGGGTCTCCGGATGTGTCCACGGGACCGTGTCGTGCACGGTCACGGCGAGCGAGTGACGCCCGCCGGCACCGGGCGGGGCCAGCGGGGTCGGGGCGTGTACCGCCTGTCCGCCCGGCCACAGGGGAATGCCCGCCTGCCACGCGGCGACCAGCGCACGGCGCGGCAAGGGCAGCACCCGCGGCCCGTCGACGCCGGTGATCCTGGCCGGTTCGACGTCGGCGTGCCGCGCGACGGCACTGCTCAGCCGCCAGCCCGGCGGGACTGTCTCGGCGAGCGCGCGCAGCAGCTCGGCGGTGTAGCGGCCGGTGCCACCGGGCACCGGCGCCAGCAACTGCTCGGCGATCACCACGAGTTCGGGCACGCGCACTATTCTGCTGGTCATGCCGCCGTCCGTCCCGACCACCGTCGTCGTGGTCACCTGGCGCGGTACGGAGCACATCACCGCCTGCCTCGACGCCCTCGCCGCGCAGAACCGTCCACACCAGACCCTCGTGGTCGACAACGCCTCCGACGACGGGACGGCCGCGCTGCTGGCCGCGCACCCGTCGGCGCCGAAGGTGCTCCGGCTGCCGCGCAACGCCGGGTACGCGGGCGGTATCGCCGCCGCCCTTTCCGTCGTGGACACCGAGTACATGGCCTGGCTGAACGACGACGCGGAACCGGGACCGAGCTGGCTCGCCGAGCTGGAGGACGGGCTGGCCGCGGATCCCGGCGCCGCGGCCGTGGGGTCGGTGCTGGAGCTGGCGGACGGCACTCCGCAGTCCTTCGGCGTCCGGCTCACCGCCGACGGTCACGGCGCCGACCTGGGCACGCGGGCCCCCGCGTTCGGCTTCTGCGGCGGAGCGGTCCTGCTGCGGACGTCCGCACTGCGCGCCGCGGGCGGGGTGGCCGGGGACTACTTCTGTTACTACGAGGACACCGACACCGCATGGCGGCTACGGCTGCGGGGCTGGCGCATCGCCGCTCCCCCGGCCGTGCCCGCGGCGGCGGTGCGTCATCGGCACGGCGCGAGCACGCGGCCCGGGTCGAGGGCGTTCCACCGGTGGAACGAGCGCAACCGGCTACTCACCCTGCTGCGCTGCGCGCCGGGCCTGGTGGTCGTTCGCGAGCTACTCCGGTTCGCCGCCATCACCCTGCTGCTCCCGCTGCGCGGGCAACGGCCGGCCGCGGCGAACTTCCGCTTCGGCCTGCGCTGCGCGGTCCTCGCCTCGGTGCTGGCCCGGCTGCCCGCGACGCTGTGGCAACGAGTCCGGATCGGCAGGCTGGCGACGGTCCCGCGCGGGAATGTCTGGCGTGCGTGGGCGGGCACGTGAACGCAAGCGAGACCAGATCCACCGGTTGCCCGGACACCACTCACGGCGGTAAGGCAGGCTGGAGCCCGCCACCCCACCGGACCCCGGAGCGTGCGCAAGTACCACCAAGCAAGATCAAGACCGTCGTTTTCCGCTGCCAAGCCGGGGCGCCCCGGCGCCCGGTGGCGGAAAAAGGCGATGTCGATCTTGCTTGGTGGTACTTGCAGACGCTCCTACCTGAGCGGGGGGTGGCGTGAGTTGGGGCTGAGAAATATTCGAGGAGGGTTTGTGCCGGAGGGTGCGACACAGGCGCGGCCGGTGGTCTCGGTGATCATCGTCAACTATCGGGGAGCCGAGGACACGGTGGCGTGCCTGCGCGCCCTGCGCGAGCAGCTGGACTACCCGGCCGACAAACTCGAGCTGATCTGTGTCGACAACGCGTCCGGGGACGCGGATGTGCGGCGGATCCGGGACGCGGAGCCGGGGGTCACCCTGGTCGAATCCACCGAGAATCTCGGCTTCGCCGGCGGCTGCAACCTCGGCGCGCGCCGCGCGAACGGAACGGTGCTCGCGTTCCTGAACAACGACGCACGGCCGGACCCGCAATGGGTGGACGCCGCTGTCGCCACCCTGCGGGCCGAACCGGCGGTGGCCGCGGTCGCCAGCAAGGTGCTCGACCTCGACGCCCGCAAGGCCGACTTCGTCGACGGCGGGCTGACCTGGTTCGGTATGGGCTACAAGCGCCATGCTGGCTCCGGCATCGCCGACGTCCCCGCCGAGGAACACGAGCTCGCCAAGGACGTGCTGTTCGCGACCGGATCGGCGATGTTCGTCCGGGCCGGGGCGTTCACCGAACTCGGTGGCTTCGACGAGCGGTTCTTCATGTTCTACGAGGACGTCGACCTCGGCTGGCGGCTCAACCTGCGCGGCTGGCGGGTGCGCTACGTTCCCGAGTCGATCGCCTACCACCGCCACCACGGCACGATGGCCGAGGTCGATGCCCCGGACACCGGGCGCGAGACCTTCCTGCTGGAGCGCAACGCGCTCGCCGCCATGTACAAGAACCTCTCCGACGAGACGCTGGCCCGCGCACTGCCCGCCGCGCTCGCGCTGACCGTACGCAGGGCGACCGCCCGAGGCGACCTGGACGCGGGGCAGCTGGACCTGCAGCGCGGGGTCGGCCCCATCGACACCGAGCCGGTCCCGGTGCCCCGTCCGGCGCTGGCGGGAATCCTCGCCGTGGACCAGTTCGTCGAGCTGCTACCGGCACTGGCCGAGTCCCGCGCGGCCGAGCAGGCCGCCCGTGTGCGCACCGACGCCGACCTGATCCCCTTGCTGCGCAAGGCACTCGAACCCGCCTACCCACTGCCGCGCTACCTGCGGGCGCACGACATCCTGGTCGAGGCGTTCGGTATCGAGCGTGCCTTCGGCAGCAGGCGGAAGGTCCTGGTCATCACCGGGGACGCGATCACCACACGGATGGCAGGCCCGGCGATCCGCGCCTGGAACATCGCCTCCGTGCTCTCGGCGGAGCACGAAGTGCGACTGGTGACCGTGAACCCGCTGGCCGACCCACCGCCCGCGCCGTTCTCGGTGAGCGCGGCCCGCAGACGGGATCTGGTCGAGCCGGTGGCCTGGGCGGACATCGTGATCCTGCAGGGCCACGTGCTGGAGATGGCGCCCGCGCTGCACGCGGAACAGGCGCACAAGATCGTCGTCTGCGATCTCTACGACCCGATGCATCTGGAACTGCTGGAGCAGAGCAAGGACACCCCGGACGACCGGCGCACGGCCGATCTGGCAGGGGTGACCCGGGTGCTCGACGCACAACTGGAGCGGGGGGACTTCTTCCTCTGCGCGTCGGAACGGCAGCGGCACTTCTGGCTGGGTCACCTTGCCGCGCTCGGCAGGCTCTCGCCCCGGCTCTACGACGCCGACCCGACCACCGGCTCACTGCTGTCGGTGGTGCCCTTCGGTCTGCCGGCCCTGGCGCCGGAGCGCACGGGGCCGGGACTGCGCGCGACCCTGGACGGCGTCTCGGAGTCCGACCGGGTCGTGCTCTGGGCGGGCGGGGTCTACAGCTGGTTCGACCCGCTGACCCTGATCCGGGCGATCGACCGGCTGCGGGAACGACGTGGCGACGTCCGCCTGGTCTTCCTCGGGATGCGGCACCCGAATCCCGAGGTGTCCGAAATGGACATCGGCACGCAGACGGTCAGGCTGTCCGACTCGCTGGGGCTGACCGACAAGCACGTCTTCTTCAACCAGGAGTGGGTGCCCTACGGCGAGCGGCAGAACTGGTTGCTCGACGCGAACTGCGGCGTCACCACGCACTACTCGCACGTCGAGACCACGTTCGCGTTCCGCACCAGGGTGCTGGACTACCTGTGGGCCGGCCTGCCGATCGTCACCACCGACGGCGACTCGTTCGCGGACCTGGTTCGTGAGGAGCGGCTCGGCGTGGTCGTGCCCGCGGAGGACGCCGACGCCCTCGCCGACGCGCTCGACCGGTGCCTCTACGACACGGAGTTCGCCGACGGCTGCCGCGAGAGAATGGCGGCGGTGGCACAGCGCTACGCGTGGCCGAGGGCGCTGGCACCGCTGGTGGAGTTCTGCCGCGACCCGCACCCCGCGGCCGACCGGCTGCCCGGCTCCGCCGACCTCACCGAGTCCGATCCCGTGCGGGGCAAGGAACTGCTCCGCAGGGACCTCGCGCTCGTGCGGGAGTACCTCACCGACGGCGGCCCGCGCGAACTCGCCCGCAGGGCGGGCGGCAGGGTGCTGCGACTGGCCCGCTCGCGCGGTCAGGGCCGGTGAGCGCACGGTGACAGCACGCCAGTTGCGCGTACTGCTGGACGGCACTCCCCTGCTCGGCGACCGGACCGGTGTCGGACGCTACACCGCGTCACTGTCCGAGGAACTCGCCTCGATGTCCGAACTGGACACTCGCGCGGTCGCGTTCACCCTGCGCGGCTGGCGCAAACTGCGCTCGGTGCTGCCGCACGGCGCTCGTGCCCGTGGGATGCCCGTGTCGGCGCGCCTGCTTCGTGCCTGCTGGTTGCGCTCGGCCTTCCCCCCGGTCGAGCTGTTCGCCGGCCCGGCCGACGTCGTGCACGGCACCAACTTCGTGCTGCCCGGAACCGCGCGCGCGGCAGGCGTGCTCACCATCCACGACCTGGCTTTCCTCGACGCTCCGCACGAACTTCCGCCCAGCGATCGCAACCTGCCGGAACTCGTGCGCACGGGTGCGCGAAGGGCTGACGTCATCTGCACCCCGACCGCAGCGGTGGCCGACGCGGTGGCCGAACGGCTCGGTGTCGACCGGGGCAAGGTCGTCGTGACACCGCTCGGCGTCGATCCGGCCTGGTTCACCGGCAGACCACCGAATCCGGTGCTGCGGGCGCGTCTGGGACTGCCTGCCGGTTACCTGCTCTTCGTCGGGGCGAGCGGACCACGCAAGGGCCTCGAATGGCTGACCCGTGTGCACGCCGCGACGCCGGACCTGCCGCCGCTGGTGTTCGCGGGCCCCGGTCCGCACGGCAACGGCGAGCGCACGCTGCGCACCGGTTATCTGTCCGATGTAGATCTTCGCAGTGTGGTGGCCGGCGCCACCGCCCTGGTGCTGCCGTCCAGGGACGAGGGCTTCGGGCTGCCGGTGCTGGAGGCGATGGCCTGCGACGTCCCCGTGGTGTGTTCGGACATACCGGCGCTGCGCGAGGTGACCGGCGGACATGCCGAGCTGGTGCCCTACGGGGACGACGCCGCCCTCGCCGAGGCACTGCGCGCGGCGGTGCACGAGCCCCACGCCGCATCCGCCTCGGCGGCCAGAAGGGCCCATGCCGCCGGCTTCACCTGGCGGCACTGCGCCGAGAAGACGGTCGAGGCCTACCGGACGGCTGTCGCGGCGCGCCACTGACGCATACCGGCGTTCCCGGTGGTACCGCCGCACGGCGTCCGCAAGTGCCGACGAACGGCGGGTATCCGCACCGGCCGTTGCGCAATAACTTCGTAGGGCTGCTCAGCTGCCAGCCTCTGGGGGTGCCATGCGTCGTCGTCATCGTCTGTCCACAGCGCTCGTACTCGGCCTCGCTGCCGGATTGCTTGCCACCACAGCCCCTGCGCTGGCCGATCCACCCGGCACCGGGCAGCCCGGGGAGTACCGTCCCGTGCGCGGTCCTTCGGCACCCGCGGAGCACCGATTCCTGCAGAAGACCCTGCCGGGTGAGAGCCTGCCGAGACATGCCCACGCCGAGGCCGCCGAGCAGGCCGGCCGGATACCCAGCACCGGCGCACCCTGGAAGCTCACCGGCCCGACCAACATCGGCGGCCGCATCGTGGACCTCGCGCTGGACCCGCAGCAGCGGGACACCGTCTACGCCGCGGCCGCCAGCGGCGGGCTGTGGAAGTCCACCGACGCGGGCCGCACCTTCGCCTCGGCCTGGCCGGACGACGCGACCCAGGCGATGGGCTCGGTCAGCACCGCGACCGACGGCACGATCTACGTCGGCACCGGCGAGGCCAACCCGGGCGGCGGCAGCATCACCTACGAGGGCACCGGCGTTTACCGGTCGGCGGACCGCGGCAAGACCTGGACGAACGTGGGGCTGCGCGACTCCGGCGCGATCGGCGCCGTCGAGGTGGACCCCAACGACAACCGCATCCTGCTGGCGGCCGCCACCGGTTCCCTGTACTCCCCGGGCGGCGATCGCGGGGTCTACCGCACCACAGACGGCGGCACCAACTGGCGGCGCACGCTGGACGTGCCGAACGAGTTCACCGGTGCCGTGGACGTGCAGTTCGACCCGGCCGACCCGCAGCGCGTCTACGCGGTGCTGTGGGATCACCGGCGCACCCCGGAGAAGCGCACGTACGGCGGGGTCGGCTCCGGTGTGTACCGCTCCACCGACGGCGGCGTCAGCTGGCAGCGGCTCGAAGGTGGTCTGCCGGAGGCCGGGCCCGACGTCGGGCGGATCGGGATCGCCGCGGCGGCTACGGAACCGGGCAGGCTCTACGCGATAGTCAACTCCACAGCGGGCCCGTTCGCCGGCTTCTACACCTCGGCGGACGCAGGCGACAACTGGACGAGGTTGCCGGAGCCACCCGAACTGAAGGACTCGCAGTCGACCTTCGGCTGGTGGTTCGGCAAGTTGTGGGTCGACCCGGACGACGCGCGGCATGTGCACGTGGCCGGCGTTCCACTGCTGACCACAAAGGACGGCGGGGAGACCTGGACCGCCGACGCGGACAGCATCCACGTCGATCACCACGCCATGGTGTGGGACCGGCGTTACCCGGACCGGGTCTATCTCGGCAACGACGGCGGGGTGTACCGCTCCGATGCCGACGGCGACGGCGGCTGGGTGAAGGCGGAGCACGAGCCGTACACCCAGTTCTACAGTGCCGCGATCTCTCCGCAGGACCGGTCCCGGATCTCCGGTGGGACGCAGGACAACGGCTCCCTGCGCTCGTGGGGTGGGCCTCGGTTCAACGAGTACCTCGGCGGTGACGGCGAGGAGAACCTGATCAATCCGGCGAACAAGGACAACGTCTTCGCCTGTTACCAGTACGGCAACTGCTTCCGCTCCGCCGACGGCGGCGAGACGATGACGTACTTCACGCCGCAGACGACCGCGGACCGGCGCAACTGGTTCACGCCGGTGCAGTTCGACCCGAACGACCCGAAGGTCATGTACTACGGCGGAAACCGGCTCAACCGGTCCACCGACGGTGGCGCGACCTGGACGCCGATCAGCCCGGACCTCACGGGCGGCCCCGGGCAGGACAACTACCCCTACGGCACGATCACCACGGTGAGCGCGGCCGCGTCCGATCCCGACACGATCTGGGTGGGCACCGACGACGGGCGGGTGTGGGTCACCCGCGATCTGGGCGGTACCTGGACCAAGGTGCTGGAGAACCAGCCCTGGGTCACCCGGATCGCCGTGGACGAGCGGCACGCCGACACCGCCTACGTGACCCTGTCCGGCTACCGGTCCGGCTCCGACCAGGCGCATGTGCTGCGCACCAAGGACGGCGGGAAGCGCTGGCGGGACCTGTCCGGCAACCTGCCGGACGCACCGGTCAACGACGTCATCCTGGGCTTCGCCGGGCTCGTGTACGTGGCCACCGACCAGGGTGTGTTCGTGAGCCACGCGGGTCTCGGCGGCCACTGGCGCAGGCTGGGCGACGGACTCCCGCAGGTCCCCGTGGACGACATCGAGTACGACCACGGCCAGCACCGGCTGGTGGCCGCGACGTTCGGCCGCGGCCTGTACGAGACGTGGGTGCCGTAATGCACTTTCCCGGGAAAGTGCGAGCGGACAAGCGCGCGACCTGGGCCGGGGAGTTTCCGGTCTCGCACTTTCCCGGGAAAGTGCGAGAGGGGCAGGGTGGTGGCCGAGGGGCTACGGCCGCTCGGTCACCGCTGGCTCACCAGGTACCAGGGTTCGCCGCAGTCGAGTACGACGACCGAGCCGGTGACATCCTGCCCTTCGTAGGCCTGGGAGAAACGGCGTAGCTCGCCGCCGGACTTCGACTCGCTGCCGCTGCCCGCACGCCAGTCCCGCTCGGCCAGGATCTGCTCGAACTCCGACTTGGTGGTGCTCACCGCACCGCTCATCCTGCCGATCGCCACCAGCGTGGGGACCTCCGCGTCCGGCCTGGCCAGTGTGGACTCCCCGGCCGGGATCTCGGTGATTCCGGGCTCGGGTGGCAGCACGGTCGCGTGCACGTCGGTCACCGTGTCCGGGATCGGCGGCGGTGTCTCGTGGTTCAGCTGCGCGAGGGGCTGACCCGAGGACCACAGCGAACTGACCCTCGTGCAGTCGGCCGAATCCGGCGCCCGGTCCGCGCCGCACGCCGCCAGGACCGGTACGAGCGCCAGCAGTGCGGCGCAGGCACCGCGGGTCATGACAGGGCCGCCGTCGCCCTGGTCTCGCAGTACCGCACGCCGTCAACCGTATCGAGCACGTCGAACGTCACCTCGTACCCGGTGACCGACTCGGGTGGATACGGCAGCGCCGCCAGTCCGCCGCCGACGACCAACTCACCTGTCCCGGAGCCATCGGTGGTCCCGTACCCGATCAGACTGCCCTTGCCGCCCGCACGCACCGAGTAGAAGGCCAGCCGCGCGCCGCTCACGGGCGCGCCGTCCGAGGTCAGCGTGCCGCGCAGGGTGAGTGGAGTCTGCGGACTCTCGGCCGCGACCGGTGGCACCCGCAACTCCGCCTCGGTGCAGTCCGGCCCACACCCGGACAGCCCTGCCGGAGCGACGACCGCCAGCGCCGACACAAGCAGGACCGAACCGAACGACACGGGTGCCCTGCGGAAACGCGCGCGGCCCCGGGAGGTCAGCACGAACCGAGGTTCCAGTCACTGACATCGAGTGTCGCGTCGGCGAACGGGGACAGGAACTTCGCCAGCAGGTCGATGGCGTAGTCCGGAATCGCGTCACCGGGGTCGAGGAAGTTCACCATCTGCTGGCCGTCGGCACCCCGCACCACGATTCCGTTCGCACCGGTGGCGACCTTGCCCGGCCTGCTCGACAGCTCGAGGCACCCGAGGTCGGCCGGGCCGACGAACAGCTGCAGCTTCGAGCTGACCGGGCGATACTCCTGGTCGTAGCGGTGAAACTGGATCGTGTCTGTCGGTGCCAGCACCACGGACTCCTCGAACGCGTCCGGGAATGGTGTCGGCCGCTCGATCGTGAACGTGAGGTCCACGTCCGGACGGAGATCCACACCACTCGTCCCAAGTTCCACGCGATCGTAGTCGCCCTCGTCGAAGGCGGGCATCAGGTACCCGGCGGCGGGTGGCACGTCGCCCGAGCCGAACGGAATCTTGCCGGGACGGACCGTCAGGTCGCCGACATCGTGAATCGCGAATCCGATGTCGTCGATGCTGCTCTCGCCGAGTCCGTAGTGGCCGCGAAGATGCCCGGTGAAGAAGCCACCCGCGTACGAGAAGAGCTCCTCGTTCACCTCGGCCCGGTCCATCGGACCGACCAGGAGTCCGGTGTGGAACTCCAGCAGCGAGGTCTTCGGCGAGGAGGTGAGCGTGACCGAGGAGTCCTGGTTGAGCCGGACGTCGGTCTCCCCACCGAGGTCGGTGAAGTTCAACGAAACCCCGCTGATCCCGGCCTCCACCGGCCCGGTCTCCCGGACCAGCCTGCCTTCCAGACCGAAAAGGCCGTCGAGTGTGCTCGCGGGCGAGCGGTAGGCGAAGTTCGGCACGGTGAGCCCGGCGCCGGTGACATCGGTGGTGATGCCGAACTTCGACGGAACGTCCTGGAACTGCACCACTCCCGTCGCCGATGTCCCCTCAAAGGTTCCGCTCGCCTTGAGTAGCAGGTTCTGGACACTCGTGGAGTTCTCCACCGAGATGTCGCTGGCCTGCCCGAACTTGCCGGTGATGCGGACCTTGCCCGGGATCGGGTCGAGCTGCGCGAGCGCCCTTGCGGTTCCGAATTCCGGGACGTCGTAGGCCTCCGCGTGCACCTCGATCGAGCCGACCCGTTCCACGCTGGCGTCGTACGCGATATCGACGCCGTCATCGAGCGTGATCGGCCCCAGCGTGAAGTCGATGCCCTGGGGCAGACCGGTCAGCTCCACCTTCGCCCTGGCACCGGTCAGCGGCGCCGGGGTGAACACCGAGTCGGCGACGTACAACTCCAGCAGGTCGACGGACGGACGGTAGTCGGAGAACGCGAACCGTGAGTTCGCCGCATCGATGGTGATCGAGGCGGGCAGTCCGGTCACGTTGATGATGCTCGTCGCGCCGAAGCATTCGCCGTCGAGACAGAACGGCCCCTCGTCGACCACGCATCCCGCACCGGCACGGCAGGCTCGGTCCACCACCGAGATGCCGTTCTCGAACCGGGGTGTGCCCAGGTCCCGCAGCGCGGCGACCTTGCCGACCCACAACTGGGCCTCGATGTCGAGTGTCCGGTCGGCCGCATAGGTCACGACCCCCTGGTTGGAACTGATCGTCAGCTCGTTCGGCAGCGGGCCGAGCGTGCCCAGCGCGGCCAGCCGAACGTCGTCGGCTCCACCCGCGGCGAGCACCACATCACCGTCCAGCGCGAGTTCCTGTGAAGCCGCGTTGAAGCGGGTGGTGAAGTCACTACCCGTGTGGCTGTACTCGGCCCTCGACACGTTCGCGATCCGTGCGCTGGCGTCCACGTTGCCGGTGGTCTCCCTGTAGTGCACCGCCAGATGCGACCCGACCGGCGCGACCGCGCCGTCGTGGTTGGTCACCGCGAAGGACGCCGAGCCGAGGCGCCCCGACTCGACGTCGAGCAGGTAGCGCCCACCGGACCAGTCCGCGGTGAACGTCGAGGGGATGTCCCGCAGCTCGCCGAACGCCGACCACGTCCGCCCGTTCGCCGGAATGTCGCGGACGAGTGCCGTCACCGCCCTGATCGGGGCCGACATGGTGACCTCGGCGTGTCCGGCGACCGCGTCGACGAGCACATCGGCCTCGGCGGGCACGCCACTCACGCCCGCGCGCAGGTATCCGGAGCGGTCACCGGTGACCGTGATCGCGATGTCGTCCACCGGCGCGGAGTTTCGCATGCTCACCGACGTGGTGCCCCCGAGGCGACCGGTCAGGTGCATCGTCGCGGGCAGCTGGTCCACGGTCGCCTTCCCGCGCAGCACAGGGAATCGCTGGTCGGTCGTCCTGGCGTCCGCCTCGACGGACAGTGTGCCCAGCGGGGCGGACGCCGTGTACCCGACGTCGACCGTGCCACCGGTGACGGTGATCGGCCCCACCGTCAGGTCCATTGGCGACGAAAGGCCGTCCAGCGTCGCCATCGCCTTGAAGTCGGGGACTCCTTCGATCAGCCCGTGCACCCCGATGTACGCCTGCAGGGCGGCGGTCGGCCGGTAGTCGTCCAGTACGACCTGCCGCTCGGTCAGGTCCACGGTTAGACCGGTCGGCAGCCCGGGCAGGTTGACGGTGCCGACGACACCGAAGCACCGGGGGAAGGTCTGGCAGAAGGCGCTCTCGTCGCGAACGCATCCGGCGCCGTCGTCGCATCCTCGCGCGACCGCTGCCACGCCGTTGTCGAACAGCGGCGCACCGAGCCCGTCCAGCGCGGCGAGCTTGCCGAACCGCACGCCCAGTGCGAGCCCGACGTTGCGGTCGGCGCCGTAGCTGAGCTTTCCTTCGCCGTAGTCGACCCGAACCGTGCTGGGGAGGTTGTCCACCCTGCCGAGGGCGGTGAAGACCGTGTCGTCCGCGCCGCCCGCCGCCAGCACGACGTCCGCGTCCACGAAGACCGGGTCACCCCCAGTATCGGTGTCCAGCCGGAAGGTCTGGTTTCCCTCCGTCCGCGAGTACTCCACATGCGACACATCGCGCGCCGAGATGCTGCCGTCGACGTCTCCTGTGGACTCGCGGTAGTGCGCGGCCAGGTGCAGGCCGTCCGGAGCAACGGCGCCCGCGTGGTTGTGCACGGCCAGCCGCGCCGACTCCAGCGGCCCGGACAGGCCACGGAACCGGTAGGTACCGGCAGGCCAGTCGGCGTCGAACCGCGCGGGGATTCCGGCGAGGTTCGCCATGGCGGTCCAGTCGCGGCCCGCCGCGGGCACCCGAGCCACCACGTCGATGCTGTCCATGGACTGCTCGAGGTCACCCTGCAGATGCTTGGCCGCCTGATCCACCAGCAGGTCCATCCGGGTCGGTACCCCGGCTGTCGCCGCGGACAGATAGTGGTCCTGCTGGGGTCGCAGGTCCTCGATGTGGGTGAGGCTGCCGAACAGCTCGATTCTCGGGATGCGGCTGGATGCCTCGTAATGCAGGCTCGACTGTTCCCCGACCTCGTAAGTCAGGTCCACAGTGGATGGCACTTCGAGTACGGTGCCCGACACAGTGGGACCGTTCTGGGTGTTCGTGTAGGCGACATGCGCCCTGTCGATCACCTCACTGGCCCGGTACGCGATTCTCCGAGCAGCCGTGTCGGCGTCTATCGAAGCCGTTCTCGGCAGGTTGGAGATCTCCAGCCGCGCCTTGTGCACGCCGTCGATGTCAGCGGCTCCGACGAAGGACTGCCCACCCGGATCGAACGTGGTGTTCAGCCGCGTGTGGCCGTCGTAGTAGGCATCCACCAGCCGCATCCCGGACACGTGGGCACTGGCACCGACCTGTTCGCCGTCGGTGACGACCGTGGCGTGATCTCCTTCCAGCGGGGCGAAGGAGCCCAGGTTCTTCGACACCGACACGGCCGCTGATCCGATCGCCTGTTCGGCGGTGACGTTCAGATGGCTCGCCTGGGGATCCACGAGCAGGTCGAGCGCGGTGGGCAGTTTCCGCAGCGCCCCACGCAGGACGATGGCCGGATCGCGGTCGAAGAACGCGGCGTTCAGCGACTCCAGCCTGCTGCTCGCGCCATACCCCAGCGACGTGTCCTGGCCGGAGGAGGTCAGGACCGCGTGCCACTGTGCGGGCACGGCGGCGGCCCGCACCTGCACGGCACGATCCAGTCTCTGTCCTGAGTAGACGAAGTCGGCGAAGAGCACGTCGTCGATCGTCGAATCGGCCTGATAATCCAGCGTCGCGTCGCCACCGGCAGCCGGACGGGTGAGCGACGCGGACACCTCGGTCGGCAGCATGTCGACCTTCAACTGATCGAAGCGATCCGTGCCCGGACCGGTGGAGTGCCGGTTCGACAACACCTGTGCGTCCAGCTGGGTCTGCTTGCTGCTGCTCGCGTCGACCGTGGCCTGCTGACTTCGGTCCGCGGCCCCGGGGTCGACGAACGCGTGCGCGTGGAACAACTTCGGCACCGGTGAGAATCTCGAGCTCGCGACCGTGGGGTCGTACGCTCTGCCCGCATCGTCCTCGGTCACCGACGCCATGCCCGCGGTGACCGCGAGGGACTCGCCCGCACCCACCTGGATCAGGGAGGCCTTGATGTCGAAGATTCCCCGGACCGCCTCGAACGGGTTGAGCGTGAAGACACCCAGCGATGCGGTCGGCAGACTGCTGCCGCGGCGGAAGCCGTCGTAGCCGAGGGAAAGCCGCTTCCGGCCGGGAATGTCGTACACCGCCCAGACATGCCCTGGCAGGTCCTCGCCTGCCAGCTCACTGGTGGGCAGGCGCAGGGAAAGCATCGCCAACCCGACGTTGATCACCCGCAGCAGGGCTTCGACCTTCTCCTGCAATGTCGTGGTGAGGCTGGCCACCAGGTCCTGCAACCGCAGCCGCTCGACCAGCAACTCGGGGTGGAGAATGGCGTTGAGCGGATCCTCGAGCAGTTCGAGCACCACACCGAGCCTGCTGGTCACCTCGTCGAGTTCGCGTTCCAGGTCGAGAATCTCCCGCACCGGGCCGACAATGTCGCCGACCGCGACCGCGGGCAGCAGGTCGGCGAGCACGTCCGGGGTCCGGTCGCCGGTGACGTCGACGACGGCAGGAACGCCGAGCGGCAGGGTGAGCGAGCAGGACACCTGCTTGGTCTCCGACTCCGAACAGACGCGGTAGGTGATCCGGGGAATTCCGTCCGGCAGTTCTTCCAGTAGTGCCAACGGATCCACCGGAAGCGGCGGTGGCAGTTCGCCGGATGTCAGTGCGTCGATCAGCTCCTGCAGGGTCGCCCGTCTGCTGGGATCGACGACCTGCGCCGAGGAAACCTGCGGCTGAAGGTTGCTCGCGGCCAGATCAGGAGCGCCGTCCGGGGTGAGCCTGCCCGCCCGCCGGAGTGTCTCGGTGGCATCGGCGGTCGTGGCGTCCACCAGTTCCTGACCGGGCCGCTCCGGCAGCGTCAGCTTCTCCGGCCGGACCGGTGGGTCGGGAGTCACCGGCGACCGCTCGACCGGCACCGTGCCGGCTCCCGGGTCCAGCGCGGGCAACGGGGGAATGGACTGCAGTGCCTTGGATGGTCCGCGCTCGACGCCGACCGATCCGTCTTCGCCCTGTTCAACGGGGGGAACCGGGGAGATCGGAGTGGTCAGCTGCGGCTCGACGTCGGCATCCTGCGTGCTGACGAGATTGGTGGGCACGGTCTCGCCGACGGCGGGCTGCGACGCGGCGCTCGTGACCGGAGCGGGCGGCTGCTCATCTGGCTCGGCCTGCGCGATCGCTCCCGCGTTCACCTGGCAGACGACGAAAACTGCGGCTAATGCGCCTGTCAAGGCGCGTCGTGACAACGACACTGCTGCCCCCAGCGATATTCAGTAGGTGCGCGGCACGACTGACCCGAACCCCTCGAATCCCCAGACCCCACGCGGCCGGTGCTGCACCGGCCGCCCGACCGTAGAAGCGAGTTCGTGGAACAGTCAACAAACTGCCTGCCAACGTCGTAGTCGATTACTCCGTTTCCCACCGAGCCCTCGAGCGGGGCCGATACACTGCCGCCTTCTGGCGTCCACGACAACGCACGCGCGAACAACATCAGGAGGCACCACGTGTCGTCGAGCTCGCACCCGGTCTCGGAGAATCAGGTGTCGACCGCCGAAGTCCGTGCGGCCGGACCCACCGGTCGGGCCCGACTCCCCCGGCACCTGGTCAGCGGCACGCTCGGCCTGCTCGCCACGCCCATCGGACTCGGATTGATCGGTTACGGCAGCGGTCAGCTCAGAAGGACGATCGCCGAACTCCCCGGCAATACCGGAATCACCGGCGCGGCGGCGATGGTCGCGGGCGGGCTCGTCCTACTGGGGGTCGCGCTGCTGGGGCGGTTGTCCCCGCTGGGACCGCTGGCGGGCGGGCTGGTGTGGGGAGTTCTTCCCGGCCTGTTCGTACTGGCTTTCCCGATGACCACCTTCCGGATCACCAGCGACCTGCTCGACGTAGGAGACCTCGGCGCCGGCGCACTCGGCCTGCTACTGACCGGCGGCATCCTGGCGACCGGGATGGCACTGACGGGCGCGGGCATCGGCAGTGTTCTCAGCCGGCGCGGGCGCGCTGCGTCACGGCTGGAACGTTGATCGTCGTCATGGGCTTGGCGAATCCGCGGAGCGGGACAACGCTCACCCAGTACGCAGGGACCCGGCGTTGACCGTCATGAACTCGTGCAGCGCTTCTTCCCACGGGCGCAGCGGCGTGAGTCCCGCCGCGCGCCAGGACGCGTCCGAGAGCACGGAATAGGCGGGCCGCGGTGCGGGCCCGGGGAACTCGGCGCTCGCACAGGGCAGCACCCGTTCCGGATCGGCCCCGAGCTCGGTGAAGATCGCTTTGGCGAAACCGTGCCACGTCGTCTCGCCACCGCCCGCACCGTGCAGCACCTTGTGCTCGGGCGCCTCGTCCGACACGATTCGCGTGGCCAGTTCCAGCAAACCCGAAGCCAGGTCGGCCGACCAGGTCGGTGAGCCGTGCTGGTCGTCTACAACGGACACGGTTTCGCGCTCTTGCTCCAACCGGGCCATGGTCTTGACAAAGTTACCGCCGCCCATTCCGTACAACCACGCGGTGCGCACGATCCAGGCCCGCGCACCGGAACCCAGCACCGCGTCCTCCCCGGCCGCCTTCGTCCGGCCGTAGGCCGTCCGCGGTGCCAGCGCGTCCTCCGGCTCGTAGGGCCGGTCCGCGTCCCCGGCGAACACATAGTCGGTCGAGACATGCACCAGCGGCACATTTCGGGACGAGCAGGCCGCGGCCAGCACCCGAGGACCGTCCACGTTGAGCGCGAACGCACGCTCCTCTTCGGACTCAGCGGCATCCACTGCGGTATAGGCGGCCGCATTCACCACCACGGGACGCTTCCCGGACTCGCGGGCGTACTTGGCGATGGTCGCGATTGCCTCGACCACCGCGCCCGCCTGGGTGAGGTCGAGCTCGGCGGAACCGGGTGCCCGCACTTCGACATCCCCGCCGGACAGCGCCACGAGGTCCCGGCCGAGCTGGCCTGTTCCTCCGGGTACGAGCAGGACGAGTCCGGGCATCACAGTCACCTTTCCACCAGCGCGGCACGGTCCTTGAGCGGTTCCCACCACGACCGGTGCTCGCTGTACCACCGCACGGTGTCGGCGAGACCGGCGTCGAAGTCCACCTGGGGACGGTAACCGAGTTCCGTGCTGATCTTGCTGATATCGACCGAGTACCGCCGGTCGTGCCCCTTGCGGTCCTCGACGGGACGCACCCTGTCCCAGCCAGCCCCGACCGCCGCCAGCAGACGTTCGGTCAACTCGCGGTTGGTCAGCTCCGTACCGCCGCCGATGTTGTAGACCTCCCCTGGCCTGCCGCCGTCGGCGACCAGTTGGATTCCCCGGCAGTGATCGTCCACGTGCAACCAGTCACGCACGTTGAGTCCGTCGCCGTACAGCGGAACCTGGCCACCGTCGAGCAGGTTGGTGACGAACAGCGGGATGACCTTCTCCGGAAACTGGTACGGACCGTAGTTGTTCGAGCACCGGGTCACACACACGGGGAGACCGTGGGTGCGATGGAACGAGCGCGCCAGCAGGTCCGAAGCGGCCTTGGACGCCGAGTAGGGCGAGTTCGGCTCCAGCACGTGATCCTCCGTCCAGGAACCCTCCTCAATGGACCCGTAGACCTCGTCCGTGGACACATGCACGAACCTGCCGACTCCGGCTTCCAGGGCCGCCTGCAACAGGGTCTGCGTGCCGACTACGTTGGTGACCACGAAATCCGTCGATCCAGCGATTGATCGGTCCACATGCGACTCAGCGGCGAAGTGCACCACGAGGTCGGTGCCGTGCATCAGCTCACGGGTCAGCACCGCGTCGCAGATGTCCCCGCGCACGAACCGCAGGCGCGGACTGTCCGCGACCGGCGCCAGGTTGGCCTCACTGCCCGCGTAGGTCAGCTTGTCGAGCACCACGACATCGGCTTCGGAGAGTGTCGGATACTGTCCGGACAGTACTTGCCGGACATAGTGCGATCCGATGAATCCGGCTCCCCCGGTGACCAGCACCCGCATTTGTCACTCACTCCTCGAATTCCGCACGACGACCCGGGCAGTCTGCCACGGCTGCTACATCCGAGTGTCACCTCGGGCGATCGACAACCTCTCGTGAACCCACGGACGTCTCACACGAAAATCAGTAATGTGGGAGATGACACGGCCGTAGCCACGCCACGCTGGGTACGCGGGTGAGGGCGCAGCCGTCTGGGAGGAGCAGGGCGTGACCGACTGGCCACGACGCATGACCGAGAAGCCCGTAGTGCGCGACCGCGGCGGTCTTGCGGTGTTCATGCTGTACAGCGGCAAGGCACTGCTGTCCGTCGTATCCGTGGTGGTGCTGGCCCTGACCTGGTACGGCTGGCAGTTCGTCGGGAGCCTCAACGAGGGCCTCGCCACCACCAACGTCTTCGACTCGAAGCCACAGGCCGTCCCGCTGGACGGTGCCATCGACATTCTGCTCGTCGGGCAGGACAGCCGGACCGACAATGACGGCAATCCGCTACCGCGCGAGGTGCTCGACCAGCTGCACGCGGGCAAGGCCGACGGGCAGCGATCGACCGACACCATGATTCTGGTGCACATACCCCAGGACGGCACCCGCGCCGTCGCCATCTCCTTCCCCCGCGACTCCTGGGTGGAAATCAACGGCGGGTACGGGACACACAAGCTCAACAGCGCTTTCGCCTACGCCTACAACGACACCCACAGCACCCTGATGCAGCAGGGCGAGGACGACCTGAAGGCGATCGACGAGCGGGCCAAGACCGCAGGCAGGAAGAACCTGATCGCCACGATCGAACAGTTCGTCGGCAAGCCGGGACTGATCGACCGGTACGCCGAGGTCAACCTCGCGAGTTTCTACGAGATCACGAACGCCATCGGCGGCATCGAAGTGTGCCTCAAGGAACCGGTCAAGGAAATCCGGTCGGGAATCGACCTGCCCGCGGGCAGGCAGACAATCGAGGGTGTGCAGGCACTGGCCTTCGTCCGGCAGCGCTATGAACTGGAGAACTACGACCTCGACCGGATCGCCCGCCAGCAGGCCTTCCTGTCCGGCCTGGCCCGCAAGGTCATCTCCACCGATGTGCTCACCAGCCCGTCGAAGATCTCCGAGCTGGTGTCCGCGGTGAAGAAGTCGGTCGTGCTCTCCGAGGACTGGGACCTGCTCGAGTTCGCGGGACAGATGCGCGGGCTCACCGGGGGCAACATCGAGTTCCGCACGATTCCGGTGGTGGGCAATGCCCGCATCGGCGGGGCCGACGTGGTCGAGGTCGACGTCCAGCAGGTCCAGACCTTTGTGGACGAGGTGATCGGCACCGAGGGCGAGTCCCGGAAGGACGAAGGCGCCATCGCGGACATCGCAGGGGCGGAGTCGATCACGGTGGAACTGTTCAACGCCTCAGGCGTCTCCGCGCTGGGCAACCGGGTGCGCGCACAGCTCGACAGCGCCGGGTTCGACGGCAGCGGGACCACCGCGATCGCCACCCGATCATCCACGGTCGTCCGGCACCCACCCGGCGAGGGGAACAGCGTCGAGGCGCTGAGCCAGGTACTCGGGATGTCGCTGACCGGCGAGCCGGACACTGACGTCGAAGCGGGCCATGTGCGACTGCTGCTCGGCACGGACTACTCGTCGGGCTCCTCCAGCCCACAGGGCGCAGCGGCCCAGCAACCCCCGGAGACCGACACCAGGGACACCGGCGGCGACGCCACGCGGAAGCCGATCACCGCGGGTGACGTGACCTGCGTCAACTGACCTCGGCCGGACCGGTGATGTTCCCGCCAATGGCCACCGGTACTGCTCCGGTGCCCTAGCCTGGTCAGGGCAGACTTCGGCAGCAGCCGAGGCGGGGAGGGGAGGTGACCGGTGTGACCGACAGCGACGATCGGGATCCCGGGGCGGGCGAGGACGAGAACACCGGGGCCGAGCACGAGACGACCGCCGATCCCCCCGAGCCCGCCGATTCCCCGGAGTCTTCCCAGCCCGACGAGACCGACGAGACCGACGAGGTCGTCGCGACCGGAGCCACCGGGACGGCGGACACCCAGAAGCCCGAGCCGACGCCGCACTCTCGGTCCGGCGTCGCCGCGCCGCTGGCTCCCCGGCGGCGCCGGAAGGGCAGGGCACGCCGCGCCGCCGTCCGCACACTGGTGGCGCTGCTGTCGGCCACGGCCCTGGTCGCCACCGGCTACGCCTACGCGACGCTGGATCGGGTGCAGGACAACGTCCGCACCACCGACGCGCTCATCGAGCAGGACGAAAGCGTCGCGCCGCCACAGGACGACGGGGCGACGGACATCCTCCTGGTCGGCACGGATGCGCGCACCGACATGCAGGGTCACCCCCTGCCACTCGAGGTGCTCAAGGAGTTGCGCACCGAGAGCAAGGCCGGAATCAACACGGACACCCTGATCCTGCTCCGCATCCCGAAGGACGGTGGCGAACCGACAGGAGTGTCGATCCCCAGGGACACCTGGGTCGACGTCCCGCACGGCGGCAATGACAAGATCAACTCGGCCTACGGGGTCGCGAAGGCCGCCGCCGCGGCTGAGCTGCGCGCCGAGGGAATGAACGACCAGGCGGAGATCGAGCGGGAGTCCGACCAGGCGGGCCGTCGCGCGCTCGTGCGAACGGTGCAGGATCTCACCCGCGTCCGCGTCGACCACTACGCCGAGGTCAGCCTGCTCGGGTTCTACCTGCTCACCGAGGCGCTGGGCGGGGTCGACGTCTGCCTGAACCAGCCCACCGAGGACAAGGACTCCGGCGCCGACTTCCGGGCGGGACCGCAGGTAGTTTCCGGGGGCGAGGCGCTGTCGTTCGTGCGTCAACGCAAGAACCTCCCGCGCGGTGACCTCGACCGGATCGTCCGGCAGCAGGCGTTCCTGGCCTCGGCACTGCACCAGGTGCTCTCCGCGGGCACGTTGACCAGCCCGTCGAAGCTGAACGAACTGGTGGACACGGTGCATCGCTCCCTGGTGCTCGATCCGGATCTCGACCTGCTGGAGTTCGCCGAGCAGGCCAAGGGCATCGCCTCCGGCGACATCAGCTTCGTGACGATTCCGGTGGTGACGGTCGGCAGCCGCAGCCCGGACGGCCAGAGCATCATCGAGGTCGACGAGGCGGCCGTGCGCGGTTTTGTGGCAGCGCTGGCCGGCCGGGACACCGGGACGACGCCGACCTCCGCCCCGGCGCAGGGCGGGGGCAGCGCAGCGGGCTCGGCGCGCGCGCAGACGGAGATCACCGCTGACGGGGTGGTCTGCGTGAATTAGTGCCCCGTCAGCTTTCCGGGTCCGGCGGGCGGTTAGGTTCGTGGGGTGAGCATCACCGAGCATCTTCTGCGCCCGCTGCTGAACACCGCCGCGGCCCGTCCACTGATCACCCACTACGACGACGAGGCGGGTAGCCGGATCGAGCTGTCGGTGGCGACGGTGGCCAACTGGGCGGCCAAGACCGCGAACTGGCTGGTCGAGGAGTTCGACGTGGAGCCGGGTGACAGGGTCGCCGTCGCGCTGCCCGCGCACTGGCAGACCGCGGGCGTGCTGCTCGGTGCGTGGTGGTGCGGAGCCGACGTCACGTCGGACGCGGCGGGAGCGAAGGTGGCCTTCGTCGGACCGGACACGAGCACGAGTGCCGCCGAAGCCACCGCTGTCGTGGCGCTGGACCCGTTGGGCAGAGGGCTGCCGAGCACACCGGCGGACGGTGCGTTCGACTACCTGTCGGAGGCGCGGCTGGCCGGTGACGACTTCGCCCCGATGTTTCCGATCCCGAGCACCACTCCCGCACTCCTCGGGGAGACGGTGGACGACGTGCTGGCGCGGGCCGCTTCGCACGCCGAGACCTCGGGCATCTCCGGAACCGACCGAGTATTGTCCACACTGGACTGGGCATTGCCCGAGGGGGCACTGGTCGGGTTGCTCGCGCCGCTGTCCGCAGGCGCGCATCTGGTGCAGGTCACGCACGCCGACCAGGCGAAGCTGGCCGACCGCAGGAACGCCGAGCGCACCACGGTCGACCTGCTCCCCTGACCGGCGCGCGTCACACGGCCTGCGGCTCCTTGGCCCGGCCGCGACGCAGCAGGACATGGTCGAGGGAGATCCGGCCACCGTTGAAACCGAGCGCGAGCCCGGCCAGCGCGAGCACCAGCACCAACTCGTAGCCACCATCGCCGGTCAGCCCGTTGTCCAGGTGCACGCCGAGCAGCGCGCCGAGTCCGACGACCGCGTACCCGACACCGACCAGCGGTAGCGCGAGGCCGATCAGGAAGGCGATCGACCCCAGGATTTCGACGGCGATGGTGAACACGGCCGCCACGGTCGGCAGCGGAATTCCCATGCCGTCGAACGCGTCGGCCGTCGCACTGATTCCGTTGTCCCACTTCTGCAGACCGTGGGCGAGAAACACCACGGCCACCCCGATTCGGCCCAGCAACGCGACCGCGTCCTGCACTCGAGCGAACATCCCCAACAGCTCCCTGTGCTCTAGGTTGAACTTTCAACTATCAGGGATCACGGTAGAGCTGGAGTGTTGAAGTCGACGTGAAAGCTATTCGTGCTCGCGTTCCCTCGGCGACCTCGGCCGGTAGTCCTCGGCTTTCCAGGCGATCGGACTGGCGGCCATCGCACCGCGACCCCTGCGTTCGAGCCAGCCGGGCAGCAGAATCCTGCGCGTGCCGCCTCGTTTGCGGTCGCGCAGGTCAACCACCACCGCCACCGCCAGCAACGCGACAACGACAGCGGAAACGCCCACGACGAACCACATAGGCAGACGCTACCGATCCTGTGGTGTCCCGCACACCGACCTAAGGATGGGATGCGGTGCGGGGTGGATGTTCCCAATGTGGCATTGGGGACGTCAGATGCCCCCAATGCCACATTGGGGAACTCCCAGGGCTCAGCCTTTGAGGAGTTGGCGGGCCATGACCAGGCGCTGGATCTGGTTCGTGCCCTCATAGATCTGGGTGATCTTCGCGTCGCGCATCATCCGCTCCACCGGGAAGTCCCGCGTGTACCCCGCCCCACCGAACAACTGCACCGCATCCGTGGTGACCGCCATCGCCACATCCGAGGCATACGACTTCGCCGCACTCGCCATGAAACTCGCCCGCGCATCCCCACGCTCACTCGCCGCCGCCGACGCATACACCAAATGCCGCGCCGCCTCGATCTTCGTCCCCATATCCGCCAACATGAACTGCACCCCCTGAAACTCCCCCACCGCACGCCCGAACTGCCGACGCTCCTTCACATACCCCAACGCCGCATCCAACGCACCCTGCGCGATCCCCAACGCCTGCGCCCCGATCGTCGGCCGCGTGTGATCCAACGTCCGCAACGCCGTCCGCAACCCCGTACCCGGCTCCCCGACAATCCGATCCCCCGGAATCACACAATCCTCGAAATGGATCTCACACGTCGGCGACCCCTTGATCCCCAACTTCCGCTCCTTCGCCCCCACCGAAAACCCCGGATCATCGGCATGCACCACAAACGCCGAAATCCCATCCGCCTTCTTCTCCGCCGCCGGATCCGTCACCGCCATCACCGTGTACCACGACGACACCCCCGCATTCGTGATCCAGCACTTCGTCCCATTGAGCACCCACTCATCCCCCGACAACCGCGCCCGCACCCGCATCGACGCCGTGTCCGAGCCCGCCTCCCGCTCCGACAACGCATACGAGGCCATCTCCCCCGCCGCGATCGCCGGCAACACCAACTTCTTCACCTGCTCCGACCCCGACAACAAAATCGGCTGCGTCCCCAACTTGTTCACCGCGGGAATCAACGACGCCGACGCATCAACCCGCGCGACCTCCTCGATCACAACGCACGCCGACACCGCATCCGCACCCTGACCCGCGAACTCCTCAGGAATATGCACCGCATTGAAAC
>NZ_FOKG01000025.1 GCF_900111885.1 Amycolatopsis marina | reverse complement strand
CCACCGCCAACGACACCATCCGCTCCGCCGCACGCGGAGTGATCGACAACGCCAACGCCACTTCCTG
The DNA here is from genome assembly GCF_900111885.1 of Amycolatopsis marina. GTDB lineage: Bacteria > Actinomycetota > Actinomycetes > Mycobacteriales > Pseudonocardiaceae > Amycolatopsis > Amycolatopsis marina. The sequence goes on along the minus strand of NZ_FOKG01000025.1, from coordinate 73,785 downwards.
CGCCACATCCCGAGAAATCCCCGACGACGATGACACCAGCTCGGCGATGTCACACAGCTGCCGCGCCTCCATTTTAGACCGTGTCCGCTCCACAGACTGCAGCCGCCCAAACAGGATCGATCTTCGCCGGGAAAGCCCCGGCACCACCACGTTTCCCCCTGAACTAGTCACCCCACAATTATAGAAAGGGGGTACGACAGAAACCGGCGCAGCGGTCCCGTTCCCTGGGTAATTGGCGCTACCAGCCACCCCGAAAGGGTGATGCGTGGAGCGACAATTGCGCAGGGCGCGCCGAAGGCGTGCCCGAAACCCCACCACGTGTCCCCGGCACCCCCACAACCTGCAAACTCACGCCCTGAAAGTGCAAATTCGGGCCCTTAAGGGGAGTTCCGGATGCGGGGGTGGGGTGGTTGCTGGGATTGTCGTGGCGTGTTGTCTGTCAGGTTTGCGCGCTCGCAGGACGTCTTGGTGCCGGTCGTCGTCGCGGTGTTGATCGTTGGCGGAACGCTGCTGGGCCGGCAGTTCGGCAGTGAGTCGGGGGAGCTGGGGGTGGCGGCGTGGGCGCTGATGCTTGGCGCCTCCGGCGTTCTGGTGCTGCGCAGGCGGTATCCGATTCCGGTCGCGGCGGTGACCCTGCTGGCGAGTGTCCTCTACTACCCGCTCACAGGTCCGGACGGGCCGATCATGCTGGCCTTCATCGTCGCGCTGTTCACGGTGGCGGCAGAGGGGCATCTTCTGGTCGCCGCAGGCTTTGCCTTCGTGTCCCTTGCGGTCACGGCTTACGGAGAGGTGATGGGCGACGAGCGGCACGTCGACGACACGGCGATGGTGATGTTCGCGGGCTGGCTTGCCGCGGTGGTCGCTTTCGGGGGCGCGCGGCACACCCGCCTGTCGTACCTGCGGGAACTGGAACAGCGGGCGGCCACCGAGGAGCGGTTGCACATCGCCAGAGAATTGCACGACGCGTTGGGGCACAACCTTTCGATGATCAACGTCCAGTCCGCCGCGGCGTTGCACCGCATCGAGCGAGACCCGGCTCAGGCCGAGCAGGCGCTGCGGGTGATCAAGGAGGCGAGCGGGCGAACGCTGCGGGAGTTGCGCGGCACCCTCGGCGTGCTGCGGCACGCGGACCCGGCGAACACGGGGCCAGGACTGTCCCGGTTGGACGAGCTGCTCGAGCAGACCCGCGGTGCCGGGCTCGACGTGGTGGCCGAGGTCGACGGCGCGCAGACCACGTTGCCGCGCGAGGTGGACCTGGCTGCGTATCGACTCGTGCAGGAGGCGCTGACCAACGTCACAAAGCATGCGCGTGCGACCACCGTCACCCTGCGGGTGCAGTATGACCCGCGGGAACTTCGAATCACCGTCGACGACAACGGCAAGGGTGGCAAAGTGGCATCGGGCAGGGAAACCGGCGGAAACGGAATCCGGGGCATGCGGGAACGGGTGCGGGCGCTCGGCGGCGAACTGACGGTCGGAAGCACACCGGAAGGCGGCTTCCGGGTGCGTGCGCGGCTGCCGCGAGGTGCGGCATGATCCGGCTGCTGCTCGCCGACGACCAGGCCCTCGTCAGGGCAGGCTTCCGTTCTATTCTCGACGGTGAGGACGACCTCTCGGTCGTGGCGGAGGCCGCCGAAGGCGACAGTGCCTTCCGGCTCGCTCGCGAACATCGGCCGGACGTGGTGCTGATGGATGTCCAGATGCCGGGCATCGACGGGCTCGAAGCCACCCGAAGGATCGCGGCGGATCCGGCGCTGGCCGATGTGAAGGTCGTCATCCTCACCACCTACGACGTGGACGACTACGTCTACGGCGCACTGCGTGCCGGCGCGAGCGGGTTCATGGTCAAGGACACCGAACCGACGGAACTGATCCACGCCGTGCGGGTGGTGGCCCGAGGTGACGCGCTGCTGGCTCCCTCGGTCACCCGCAGGCTGATCGCCGAGTTCGCCGGGCGCGTCAGCCGCCCCGCGCCGAGCCCTCGGTTGAACTCCTTGACTGAGCGGGAAAGGGAGGTGACGATCCTGGTCGCGGAAGGACTGTCCAACGACGAGATCGCCGAACGACTGGTGCTCTCACCGGCCACCGCGAAGACCCACGTCAGCAGGATCATGACCAAGTTGCGGGTGCGGGACAGGGCCCAGTTGGTGATCCTGGCCTACGAGTCCGCAATGGTCACTCCGAGGTGGCTCGGCTGACGGCACCGCTGCTGGGCAACCACGGTCGTACGGGAAGACCCTGACAGGGCGACCGGAGTCGAAGAAGAGATCACCGCCTGCGCAGGACGCGCATGGCGGTACAGCTGTCCGACGCTTCCGGTATGCACACAACCCAGCTTCGAACCACGTCACCGAGCGAACTGGAACGGTTGGCCGCCTGGTCGCAGCGCAGGCGGTGGCTCGCACTCGGCCTCTGGATCCTGCTGCTGGCCGCGATAACTCTGACGTCGCAGGCCATCGGCAGCGACTACCGCGACGACCACTCGCTACCGGGAACCGAGTCGCAGGAGGTTGTCGAGACCTTCCAGGAGAACGCGCCGCAGCAGGCAGGGGAGTCTCTGCGGATCGTCGTCGCCCACGAAACGGGTCTGGCGGCGCAGGACACCAGATCGCGGATCCAGGCCCTGCTGGACGACGTCCGTGCCCTTCCGAACGTGGCTGACGTACGGAGTCCCTACGACTCGCCCGGAGCGATCTCATCCGACGGCACCATCGGCTATGCCGAGGTGTCGATGGACTCCGGCGCGGCGGATCTGCCCGCAGCGGACGTCCGGACGCTGGTCGACACCGCGGAGTCGGCCGAGGCGAACGGGCTGACCGTGGCGGTCGGCGGCGATCCGGTCCGCGAGGCGGAAGAAGGCGGCGGCGGTGCTGCCGAAGGCGCCGGAATCCTTGCCGCGCTGGTGATCCTGGTGCTGATGTTCGGGTCGTTGCTGGCCGCGAGCGTCCCGCTCGTCACCGCCGTCTTCGCGGTGGGCAGCACTCTCGGCACCATCGCCCTCGCGTCACATCTGCTCGAGATACCGAGCTACTCGGCTCCACTGATGATGCTCGTCGGTCTCGGCGTCGGCATCGACTACGCACTGCTGGTGTTCTCCCGATTCCGTGGGGAGTTGCTGGACGGCGCCGATCGGGACCGTGCTGTGCGCACCGCGTTGGACACCGCGGGCAGGTCGGTGCTCTTCGCCGGATGCACGGTGATCATCGCCCTGCTCGGTCTGCTGGCGCTCGGTCTCGGCTCGCTGCAGGGCGTCGCCTTCGCGGTCGCGTTGACAGTGCTGGTCACCATGGTCGCGTCGGTGACCCTGTTGCCCGCACTGCTGTTCCTCTTCGGCCGCAGGATCGAACGCAGTGTGCGACGGCGTGCGGACCGGGCCGAGCGGGCGGGGCGCGCGCCGGGAGCGGGTTGGCGCAGGCTGGCCGTCGCGGTGCAGCGCAAGCCGCTGGTCCCGCTGGTGCTCTCCGTGGTGGCGCTGGGAGCGCTGTCGATCCCGGCGCTGGACCTGCGCCTCGGATTCGCCGATGCGGGCACGGAACCGGAGGACTCGACCAGCAGGCAGGCCTACGATCTGCTCGCGGAGGGCTTCGGGCCGGGGATCAACGGGCCGCTCGTCGTACTCGCCAAGGGGGGTGCCACGGGTGCGGAACTGCGCGAGACGCTCGCCACGACACCGGGAGTCGCCGGCACTTCGCAGCCCCACGTGCTGGGGGACGCTGGAATCGCCACGGTGATGGCCTTCCCCGCCGGTGCGCCCCAGTCCGCGGAGACCCATGAACTGGTGACCCGGCTTCGGGGCGAGGTCCTGCCCGCGCTGTCGGAACGCACAGGTGACTCCTATCTGGTCGGTGGCTCGGTCGCGGCCGCCGACGACTTCGCCGCCGCGGTCAGCGACCGGCTCCCCTTGTTCATCCTCGTGGTCGTCGGACTCTCGGCGTTGTTGCTGATGGCGGTGTTCCGCTCGCTGCTGATCCCGCTCAAGGCCGCGGTGCTGAACCTGCTGAGCATCGGCGCCAGTCTCGGCGTCATCACACTCGTGTTCGGGCAGGGCTGGTTCGGTGCACAGCCAGGGCCGATCGAGGCCTTCGTGCCGGTGCTGATCTTCGCGATCGTCTTCGGGCTCTCGATGGACTACGAGGTGTTCCTGGTGTCGCGGATGCACGAGCAGTGGCATCGGACCGGCGACGCACAGGGCGCGGTACGGGAAGGGCTGGCCAGGACCGGCAGCGTGATCACCGCCGCCGCGGCCATCATGATCGTCGTTTTCGGCGCGTTCGTCCTCAGTCCCGACCGGATGCTGCAGCAGTTCGGGCTCGGGCTCGCGGTGGCGGTGTTGCTGGACGCCTTCGTGATCCGCTGCCTGATCGTGCCCGCGGTGATGCGGCTGTTCGGCGACCGGGCCTGGAGGCTGCCCAGGCCCATGGCCAGGCTGTTGCCGAAAGTGGCGCTCGAACGGGATTAGGGCGAGTTGACCGCGCGCAGGGTCCGCATCGCGTCGGCAAGGGAGGCGGAAGCCTCGGGGCCGAGCGGGGTGAGGACCCTGCGCCGCAGGATCTCGGCGCAGGCCCGTCTGGCCTTGTCCGCGATGTCGAGACCGTGTTCGGTCAGCGTCACGAACGTGACCCTGCGATCCTCGGGACTGGGCACTCTGCGGATGAGGCCGGCGGCGACCAGTCGGTCGGCCACCTTCGTGAAGCCACCGCTGGACAGTGCCGCTTCACCCGCGAGGCGGGTCATCGGCATCCGGTGGTCGGGAGAACGGATGAGGCGGATGAGGATGTCGAACGAGGCGGGCGCCAGGTCGAACCGCTCGGCGATCTCGCCCATCAGCCGGTCCTGCGTGGCGAGGTATCCCTCGATGACCAGTCCCCACCAGGTCACGATCTCGTCGTCGTCCGTACAAGGGTCAGGCTCGGTCGGCACGGGGACAGTGTACTCGATTTATCTCGCCGGAATATATCTTGCGCGCAAGAGGTTATCGGGTTAGCGTCGAAAACACCTCTCGAACGGAGTTGTCATGTCAATCAGCACCAGCGGCCTGCACCACGTCACGGCCATCGGCGGTGACCCGCAGCGCAACGCCGACTTCTACCTCCGCACCCTCGGGCTGCGCCTGGTGAAGACCACCGTGAACTTCGATGACCCGGGCACCTACCACCTGTACTACGGCGACCGGTCCGGTAAGCCGGGCACGCTCATGACGTTCTTCCCCTGGAAGGACGCGCCGAGCGGGCGGCATGGCACCGGCCAGGCCACGACCACCTCGTTCTCCGTGCCCGAGGCCTCGATCGGGTGGTGGAAGCAGCACCTGGAGGACGCGGGTGTCGAGACCAGCCGGGTGACGAACCGCGATGCGGAGGACGTCCTCACCTTCCGCGACCCCGACGGGCTGGAGCTCGCGCTGGTTGCCCATCCGCAGGGGGACCCGAGGGAACCGTGGGACAACGGGCACGTGCCCGCCGAGCACGCAGTCCGCGGCCTGCACTCGGTGACGCTCTCGGTGAACCGGGAAGAAGCCACGGCAGGGATGCTGACCGAGGGACTCGGCCTCGGCTTCGCCAACCAGGACCGCAACCGGTTCCGTTTCACCGCGGGCGAGGGTGGCCCAGGCGCACTGGTGGATGTCCTGGTCACTCCGGACGCGCCGAGCGGACTGGTCGCCGCTGGCACCGTGCACCACGTGGCCTGGCGCGCGCCGGACGAGCCGACACAGGCGGCCTGGCGCGAGGAACTGGTCGACCGCGGCGTGCAGGTGACCTCGATCCTGGACCGGCAGTACTTCCGGTCGATCTACTTCCGCGAGCCCGGCGGCACGCTGCTGGAGGTCGCCACGGACGAGCCCGGCTTCGGGATCGACGAGCCGCTGCTGGAGCTGGGCCGAGCCCTGAAGCTGCCGCCGTGGCTGGAGCCGAACCGGGAGCAGATCCAGGCGATGCTGCCGAAGCTGGAACTGCCGGACGAGAACAACCTGGAGCGTGCATGAGCGAGCTGTCCCTGGAGCACCGGTTCGTCGAGGGCGAGCAGGGAAGCCCGGTGTTGCTGTTGTTGCACGGCACGGGCGGCGGGCCGGACGATCTGCTGGACGTCGGCAGGGAGCTGAGCCCCGGTTCGCCGATGCTCGCCCCCGCGGGGCCGGTGTCGGAACATGGCGCGAGGCGGTGGTTCCGCAGGCTCGCGGAGGGCGTCTTCGACTTCGAGGACGTCGTCGCGAGGGCGGGCCAACTGGCCAATTTCGTGCGAACGGCGCGGGAGCACTACGAACTGGGCGACCGGCGGCTGGTCGCGACGGGCTTCTCGAACGGCGCGAACATCGCGGCCGCTGTGGCTCTCCTCTATCCCGACGTCGTGCGCGAGGCCGCGTTGTTCGCGGCGATGCTGCCCGTGCCGGAACCTCCGCCACACGACCTGTCCGGATCACGGGTGTTCCTCTCCAACGGCGAGCAGGACCCGATGGCGCCACTGGATTCCGCGGACAGCTTGGTGCGCAAGCTGCGGGAGCGGGCGGCCGAGGTCACCACACACCGTCATCCGGGTGGTCACCAACTCACCTTGGAAGGGGTGCGGGCCGCGCAGAAATGGCTCAACGACTGAGAGGGTTGTTCAGCACCGGCCCAGCGACCACGGGCCGCACTGGCGAGGAATGCTACGGGTCTGAATAGCCCGAGTGCTGAATGAGACGCTGATTTTTTATTAGTTTACAAGGGAAAACACGACGACTACCGTCCGCCCGGTGAGCATTCGCGCAGCCGGGCCGGACGGTTGTTGCACGCGCGCGGGCGCGGTGTGGGATCCGAACTGGTGCGGAAGCACCCCGCGAAGCACGACCCTGGACCGCGACGTCTGAGCATCCGGCGCGTCACCCGTTCGGCTCGCCCGAACTGCGCGGAAGCCAGGTCAGGGAGACAATATCCGGCATGACACACGGGCAGGACCGGAAGTGGACCTCCTCCGCCGACGGCGAGGCCGAACCGCTACCTCTCGGGTCCTCTGTGGAGGATCAGGATCAACGGGATGCGCCGCGCTCCGAGCACAAGCGCACCAGGATCAGCGGTGTGTGGGTCGCGGTCGTCGTCGCCACGGTCCTGCTGATCTTCCTGCTCGTTTTCATCCTGCAGAACCTCGACCCGGCGACCGTGCATTTCCTCGGGGTGTCCGGCAGCCTGCCGCTGGCTGTCGCGATGCTCTTCTCCGCGATCGCAGGCGCACTGCTGGTGGCTCTCGTCGGTGGGGCCAGGATTCTGCAACTGCGCAAGGAAAACCGGTCCTCACGCAGAACCGTGCGCTAGCCGGTTTTGTCGGACGCTCAGGGACGCCAGGCAGGATCGCGGCCGAGCAGCCCGAGCACCCGGTCCAGATCGCTGCTGTCGCCGGGCACCTCGACCACCGCGCCGAAGGCCTTGCCCGCGCCCCGATCGTCCGGCCCAGCCGGGATCTGGCTCGCGATCCTCAGCGCCGCCGCGGTGAGATCCGGCTCGGGATCGTAAGGCGCGTCCAGTGTGCTCGCCAGATCCCAGCCGTGCACGATTGAGTCGATGAAGTGCATGCTCACTACGACTGCGCCGGGGAACGGGCCGAAATCGTGGATCGTCACCTGCCGGTCGAGCATCCCGTGGTCGTCGAAGGCCGCCAGCACCGCACGCACGGAGGTGGCATAAGCCTCGTACGGGTCCTCGCCCAGGTCCCCGCCGTTCCAGTCCTCGGCACTGCCGTGCCGCGCGGCGACGGCGAACGCGTTGTTCTCGCTGACCTGGTGGCGCATCAGGTCGCCGAGATCCCAGCCAGCACACGGGGTGGGCAGCGTGAGGTCGGCGGTCCCGATTCCGGCGACGATCTTGTCGAGGTGTTCCAGCGCGCGGCGGTCGAGTTCGCGAATGTCCATGTAAAACACGCTACGGAGCGGAGCGGCCCGGTCAAAGAGCCAAATCAGCGCAGGTTCTATTGGGCCAATCTAGGCTGTGGCCATGGACGTCCAGATCGACACGGAGGCCGGGCGCGGCCGCCGCGACGAGATCTACCGGCAGATCCGCGCCGCGGTGCTCGACGGACGTCTGCGTGCGGGGGAGGCGCTTCCGCCCAGCAGGGAGCTGGCGCAGCGGCTCGCCGTCTCCCGCAACACCGTCAGCGCCGCCTATGACCGGTTGACGGCCGAGGGCTTCCTCGTGACCAGGGTCGGTGCGGGCACCTTCGTGCGCGCCGGCGCCACCGGCGCCGAAGCCGAAGGCAAACCGGACCCACTGCGGCCGTTGGCCGAGTGGGACGAGGTTCCCGCGCCACCCGTGCTCTCCCACGCGCGGCCCAGGTACGACTTCCGCGTGGGGATTCCCGACGTGAGCCTGTTCCCGTTCGGCACCTGGCGGCGACTATCGGCAGGAGAACTGCGGGGCAGTGATCCGGACATCCTCGGGTACGGAAATCCGGCAGGGCATTCCGGGCTGCGTGCGGCCATTGCCCGCCATATCGGTGTCTCCAGGGACGTGCGGGTCACCGGTGAGGACGTCGTGGTCACCAACGGCGCACAGCAGGCGCTCGACCTTCTCACACGCGTGTTGTTGCGGCCGGGTGACCGCGTCGCGCTGGAGGATCCCGGTTACCCGCCGCCGCGGCGGTTGCTGGGCGCGCTCGGAGTGCATCCGGTCGCGGTCCGGCTGGACGAGGAAGGACTCGTCGTCTCGGAGATCCCGGACGGGACACGTGCCGTCTACGTCACGCCGTCCCATCAGTTCCCGCTGGGCATGTCCATGTCGTTGTCCCGGAGGCTGGAACTGATCGAGTGGGCTCGCCGCCACGACGCGGTAATCGTGGAGGACGACTACGACACCGAGTTCCGCTACACCGGCAGGCCCCTGGAACCGTTGCACAGTCTCGACGAGAGCGGCCGGGTCGTCTACATCGGATCGTTCTCCAAAGTACTGCTGCCCGCACTGCGTCTCGGTTTCGTCGTCGCGCCACGTTCGCTGCGCGCCGCGCTGGTCAAGGCCAAGCACCTCAGTGACTGGCAGACGAACGGTCCGGTGCAGGCCACCCTCGCGCGGTTCATCGAAGACGGCTCGTTCGCGAAGCACGTGCGCAGGGCGCGGCGGGAGTACCGGGCACGGCACGACCGGCTGGCGGAGGCACTCGTCGGCGAGTTCGCCGATCTGGGCACTCCCGTCCCGGCGCAGGCGGGACTGCACGTCAGCGTGCTGACCGAGCGGCCTACGGGGAATCTCGTTCGTGCCGCCCGCGAACTGGATGTGGCACTGTTCTCGCTCGGTGGCTTCGGGATGCGCCGCGAAGGGCCGCGCGGTTTCGTTCTCGGCTACGGCGCCGTTCAGCTCGCCGATATCGAGCCGGGGCTACGGCGCCTGCGTGCCGCATCGTCGAAGTGACTGCCGCGCAACTGGCCGGTGCTGTTGTGCCTACCGGCGGGTAGCATCAGTACTCCGGCAGGAGGGAGAGGCACCGTGGGTCCAGTGGATCGTTCGTCCGGCAGGAGTGCGAACAGCGGGGACAGCGGTCCCGACCTGGTTCGCCGAGCCGGTTCGCTGGCGGGCTGGGCAGCGCGCACCGGCGTCTCTCTCGGCAGGCGGCTGCCGGGAGCCGAGGTGGCCGAACGGGGCCTGCGCTCGCTGGAGCGCGTGGCCCTCACCGAGCTCCGCCGCAGGCTCGACGACGTCGACGACCCGTATCACGCCGCACTGACCCAGGCATCGGCGATGACACAGCACACGGACAACGGCAGGGCCCAGGATCCGGTCGCGGTCCGCGCCACCGCCACGGTGGTACCGACGGCGCCCGGGCAGGTCGAGCCGCTGCGCGCGGCGATGGGCGAACTGCTCAACCAGTCGATCGGCTTCGGCAAGGAACGGGCACGGGAGTACCTGTACGCCGTGATTCTGCGCCAGCTCACCCCGGACGAGGCACGCATCCTGTCCGCGCTCTCCGACGGCGCGCCGTTTCCGGCGCTCGACGTCGTCGAGCGCACCGGCCTCGGCGGAGGTGGCCGCGTGGTGCTGCGCAACGCTTCCACCGTCGGCAAGTCGGCCGGGGTGTCGCTGCTCGACCACGTCCCCAGTTACCTCACCCGCCTCATCGGACTCGGTCTCGTCGACCTCGGTGAGGAAGCACCCGGACTGGACACCCAGTACGAGATCCTGATGACCGATGCGACGGTGCGCGCGGCAGAGGACTCGGTGAAGCGGGCCAGGTTCGTCCGCCGCACGGTGCACATCTCGCGGTTGGGCAACCACTTCTGGCAGGCCTGTGACCCGAGCGGCGCCGCTCTGCGTTAGGCCCAGGCCGACGGCTCATGCCGTCATGGAGGGGGACTCCAGTGTTCCGCTCTAGCTTCGGCCCGCTCCTCGACTCGGTCATGCGCGTGCGTGCTGCCTGCCGCTAGCTCCTGCGAACAGGTGCACTTTTTCCACTGCCGTGTGACCATGGTCACTCGTTGCGGTGATCAAGTGGAAGCCGAGGTGGTCATGGGTGCGCTCGTCGACGACTTCATCGAGAACTGGGTGCTCTACAGCTCCATCCCGGTCGTCGCGGCACTCATCGGCTATCTGACCAAACTGGTCGCGATCCGGATGATGTTCCGGCCGCTGGAGTTCGTCGGGGTCAAGCCGTTCCTCGGCTGGCAGGGCATCGTGCCGAAGCGGGCCGCCCGGATGGCGAGCATCGCCTGCGACACGATGACCCAGCAGCTCATCCGGCCCGCCGAGGTGGTCGACCGTCTTGACGCGGACCGCATCGCGAAAGAGATCGAGAAACCACTGCTCGCCGCCGTCGAGGAGATCGTCCGTGAGGTCGCGGCGGAGTACCAGCCGGGCTTGTGGGAGTCGCTGCCGAACCAGGTGCAGCGGCTGATCATCAGCCGGGTGCAGTCCGAGGCGCCGCGGATGGTGGGCGCGGTGATGGACAGCATCAAAGCCGATGTGGACGAGGTGTTCGACCTCAAGGACATGGTGGTCACCAGCCTGGTCAAGGACAAGGAACTGCTCAACCGCATTTTCCAGGAGGCGGGCCGCAAGGAGTTCCAGTTCATCGCCAGGTCCGGTCTGTACTTCGGCGCGGTGATCGGGATCGTGCAGATGGCCGTCTGGATCCTGTTCAAGCTGCCGATCATCATGCCGCTGTTCGGCCTGTTCATCGGGTGGTTCACCGACTGGCTGGCACTCAAGATGATCTTCCATCCGAGATACCCGGTGCGGTACTTCGGCCTGTTCGAATGGCAGGGGTTGTTCCTCAAGCGGCGAGCCGAGGTGTCGGAGGCCTACGCGTCGCTGATCGCCAAGGAGATCATCACCCCGCACAACGTGATCGAGGCGGTACTGCGGGGACCGCTGTCGGACAGGGTGCTCAGGCTGATCCAGCGGCAGGTGGACGAGGAACTGGCCAAGCACGTCAGCGTCGCCAAACCACTGGTGGTTCTCGCTGTCGGCAGCAAGCGCTACCAGGAGATGAAGCTGGGGATCTCCGAGCAGATCATGCGCAGATTGCCCGAGACCATGCGTTACGTCGAGGACTACGCCGAGGACGCGATGGACATCCGCAACGTCCTCGTGCGGAAGATGAAGGAACTCGACGCCGAGGAGTTCGAGGGGCTGCTGCGACCCGCGTTCCAGCAGGACGAGTGGATTCTCATCGCCACCGGCGCGCTGCTCGGCGCGGCCGTCGGTGAGCTACAGGTGCAGGTCCTGCTCCAGTTCAGTGGCTGAGACCTGTGCCGTGTGCAAGCCGCTACTTCTTGGCCGCGGCCTTCGCCGCCTTCTTGAACTCGCGGACCTCGGTCAGGGACTCGGCGCTGGTCACGTCCGCAATGGACCGGCGAGAGCCCTCTTCGCCGTATGCGCCTGCCGCCTCGCGCCACCCATCGAGCTTGACGCCGAGCTGTTTGCCGAGGAGCGCGAGGAAGATGCGGGCCTTCTGGTCGCCGAACCCTGGCAGCGCCTTGAGTCGCTTCAGTGCTTCGGCACCGTCGGGCTTGCCCGTCTTCCAGATCCGGTCGGTCTTCCCGCCGTAGTTCTCCACGATGTGCTCCGCGAGCGCGTGCACCCTGCGAGCCATCGAACCGCCGTAGCGGTGGATGGCCGGTTTCTGCACGCACAACTCCACGAACTCCTCGAGATCAGCCTCGGCGATCTTCGTGACGCTGAACCCGTCCATCCGGTCGGCGATCTTCTTCGGCCCGTTGAAGGCGACCTCCATCGCGATCTGCTGATCCAGCAACATCCCCGTGAGCAAGGCGAACGGGTCCTCGCTGAGCAGCTTGTCGGCCTCTGCGTCGCCGGTCAGTCGTAGCTTCTTGGGCATGACGTCATCCTGGCACGGCGATCCCCGGCTCACCATGACCCACATCGCTGACGGTGCTTTCGTTGGGGCCGGTCCTGCCATGAGGTGGGACTGTGCGAGCTGTTAGAAGGGGTCGGTGAACAACTTCTACCACCTGTGTTTCGTCGTGCAGGATGTGCGAAAGGCGACCGAGGACCTCACGCGCACCGTGGGGGTGACGTGGAGTCCCATCCGGGAGGGGCGACTGGGCTCCTGGGAGTACGAGATCGTCTTCTCCGTCGAGGGACCACCGTTCTTCGAGATCATCCAAGGTCCCGCAGGTAGCCCGTGGGACGCGACCATGGGGTCCCGGTTCGACCACATCGGCTACTGGTCGGCGGACGTCCAGTCGGACAAGGATCGGCTGGCGGCCCGAGGCGCCCCGATCGAGTTCGACTCCTGCCCGTATGGCCGTTCCTTCACCTACCACCGCCTGGAGAGCCTCGGCACCCGGATCGAGTTGGTCGACCAGGCGGTTCAGGAGGGCTTCCTGCGGACCTGGCAACCGGGCGGCTCCGCCATGCCCGCGCTCAACCTCGACCCGCCAGGTGCAGAGCGCTGATCAAGCAGTGCGGGACGGCGCGCTCGCGTGCACGAGGAAGACGGACCTCGGCCGCTCCCCGGTGATGTCCAGTCTGGTCGCGTTGGCCTGTTCGAACCCGGCCGCGGTGGCGAGCGCCGCTGCCTGCCCGTTGTCCTGTGGAAGCGGCAGGTCGGTGGCCACGAGCTTGGCGAAGGCGCCGGACGGGCGGAAGGTCTCGGCAGGCGGCAGGGTGAAGGCCACCCGGCCGCCCTGACGCAGGACACGAAGCCAGTCGTGAAGCGCCGCTCTGCCGAGGAAGTGCAGCGACGAGGCGCAGAGCACGATGTCGACCGCGTCGTCTGCCATCGGCGCCGGGACCGCCTGGCCGACCTGCCAGTCGATCCGCCCGTCCGCGTCCTGCACGGCAGCCCGGCCACGCGCCCGCTCGATCATCGCGGGGGAGATGTCGACGCCGACGAGCCTGCGCGCGTCCAGGTGGCGCAGCGCGGCGAACGCCGCCGCACCGGTACCGGTGGCCACGTCCAGCACCAGTCGCGGGGAGACCGTCGCGGGAAGCCCGCGGACGAGTGCCTCGGCGACGGACTCGTGAAAGTGGTCGCCGTCGTAGCCGGGAGCGAGACCGTCGAACAGAGCACCGGCATCCGGAGTCGTCATGATCGAAGATTACCGAATCCGCCCGACGGTGTGATATAGCGGAAGTAATAAGGATGCGAGTGGCCCATTTCACTATTTACTGGTGAAGGCCCGGAAATTGTCGAACGGTAAGTGACGCTGCGATGGCGGGCAGATCACGTTTCCGAAAAGGTGCACGACTGGGAAAGAATATGGGCAAGCTAATAGCGGTCCCGGACCGCTTGGTCACACTCCGTCGCCATGGCTGCCGTGGAACAGCGGGAATCGTCCGTCGTAGCGCTCGCATTTCTGTGGCGATACCACTACCGTAAGCGGCAGATGGAGCCTCGGTGCTGGTCACGGTCCTGCACGCCGCTGGCGAGTACGGCGGCCGGTCGTTTTGCGCACATAGCACACGAACGGGCATGATCGGTAGATCTATGTCGTCATTGTCACAGGTGATTCGTCATCTTCGCAGGTAGCTCGCTTGCTCGTTGTGGCGTGGGCTGAGCTGCGGAAACTGGTCTGTTAAGTTGCATTGATATGTCCGGAAAGCACTCAGACCGTGCCAACGGCGATAATCGAGCGGTCGGCGACGTGGTGATCGGGAACCCGTCCAAGTCCGACGGCGCGGCGCTTTGGCGAATTGCGCGAGATTCACAAAAGCTGGATCTCAACTCGTCATACGCCTACCTCTTGTGGTGCCACGATTTCGCCTCCACCTCAGTCGTCGCCAGAGTCGACGGCGAGCCCGTCGGTTTCGTGGCCGGCTACCGCAGACCAGACGCGCCGGATGCGGTCGTCGTGTGGCAGGTGGCGGTGGACTCGTCGCAACGAGGACGTGGTCTCGCGGGGAAGTTGCTGGATGCGCTGTTCGACGGGCTCGTCGGCGGCGGTGGGGTCCGCTACCTGGAGACGACGATCACCCCGGACAACGAGGCCTCGATTCGGCTGTTCGCGTCATTCGCGAAGCGCTGGGACGCCGAGTTGAAGTCGTCGGCGCTGTTCGCGGCCGACGACTTCCCGGACGAACACGAGCCGGAGGACCACTACCTGATCGGGCCGTTGGCGCCCCGGAACGTGGCAAGCGGCTGAGTCCTCCACAGGGGACAATGCTGATACGAGAACTGAGAGACGGAGCAAGCGTGAGCATCTTCGAAACGCTCGAGTCGGAAGTGCGCAGCTACAGTCGTGGCTGGCCCGTGGTGTTCGATCGAGCGCAAGGTAGCTGGCAGTACGCCGAGGACGGCAAGGCCTACCTTGACTTCTTCGCCGGAGCGGGGGCGCTCAACTACGGGCACAACAACCCGGTGCTGAAGCAGGCGCTGATCGACTACATCTCCCGTGACGGGGTCACCCACTCACTGGACATGTACACGACAGCGAAGCGAGACTTCCTGCAGACCCTCGACGACGTGCTGCTGAAGCCGCGCTCGATGGAGTACAAGGTCGTCTTTCCTGGACCCGGTGGCGCGAACGCGGTGGAAGCCGCGCTGAAGCTCGCGCGCAAGGTGACCGGCAAGGAGTCGGTCATCAACTTCACCAACGCGTTCCACGGGATGACCCTGGGTGCCCTTTCGGTCACCGGTAACTCCATGAAGCGCGGGGGTGCCGGCATTCCGCTGGTCCACGCGACCCCGATGCCGTACGACAAGTACTTCGACGGCGCCTACCCCGACTTCCTCTACTTCGACCGCCTGCTGCAGGACTCGGGTAGTGGACTGAACGAGCCCGCTGCCGTCATCGTGGAGAGCGTCCAGGGTGAAGGCGGCATCAACGCCGCGCGCCTGGAGTGGCTGCAGGGCCTTTCCGAGCTGTGCAAGCGGCACGGCATCCTGCTGATCCTCGACGACGTCCAGATGGGCTGCGGCCGGACAGGCCCGTTCTTCAGCTTCGAGGACGCGGGCATCGAGCCGGACATGATCTGTCTGTCCAAGTCCATCAGTGGCTACGGCCTGCCGATGGCCGTGACCCTGATCAAGCCGGAACTCGATGTCTGGGAGCCGGGCGAGCACAACGGCACGTTCCGGGGCATCAATCCCGCCTTCGTCACCGCCGCGGAGTCGCTGCGCACCTACTGGCGCGACGACGAGCTGGAGAAGGCGACAAGGGCGAAGGGCGAGCGCGTCGGTGCCGCACTGTCGGAGATCGCCGACTCGTACCCGGACGCGGGACTCTCGGCCAAGGGCCGCGGGCTCGCGCGTGGGCTCGAGTTCCCCAACGGGGAGCTCGCGGGCAAGGTGTGCGCCGCCGCCTTCGAGCGTGGCCTGCTCATGGAGACTTCTGGCCCCGACGGTGAGGTCATGAAACTGCTGCCGCCGCTGACCACGACGGACGCGGAGTTCACCCAGGGCCTGGAGATCATCACCGAGTCCGTCCGGACCGTACTGTCCGTCTGAGACAGTCCTTCCGGGCAACAAAACTGAACGACACCTCAAGGAGCACGCTTTGATCGTCCGCACCCTCGACGAGATCACCGACACCGACTCCGACATCAAGACGGAGAACTGGCGGAGCAAGCGCATCATTCTGGCCAAGGAGAAGGCTGGATTCTCGGTGCACGAGACCACCCTCTACGCGGGAACGGTCAACGATTTTTGGTACGCGAACCACATCGAAGCGGTGTTTGTTTTCGAGGGTGAGGGGGAAATCACCGACAAGGCCACCGGTGAGACTCATCAGCTGAAGCCTGGATCGCTGTACCTGCTGAACAACCACGACAAGCACCAGGTGCGGCCGAAGACCGACATGCGCACCGTGTGCGTGTTCAACCCGCCGGTGACGGGACGGGAGGTACACGACGAGAACGGCGTGTACCCGCTCGTGCGCGAAGAGGACTGAGCTGGCTCCTGCCGTTCCGACCACAGACCACCCGAACTGACCGGTGCTCCTCACCACCACCAATGAATGGGGCAATTCAAAACAATAAAATTTAGGAGGCGAGCAGCTTGACGCTCACGGACACCCGTGTGGAGGACAGTTACCCGACCAGAATCCCGGGCGAGGCACAGCTCATCGACCGCGTGGATCCGACCGTCTGGGGCGGCGAATCCGATGGACCGATCGATGCGGCCACCCTTGCCTCACATGATGCCAAGGGATACTCGGTCGTGGAAGGACTGCTCTCGCCTGCGGAGGTCCAGGGCTACTGGCAGGAACTGGTCCGGTTGTCCTCGGACGACGAGCTCAAGGCAGACGAGCGCGTCATCACCGAGAAGGAGTTCGGCGAAGTCCGTTCCATCTTCGAGGTGCACAAGATCAGTGAACTGATCGGCGAGCTGGTGCGGGACCCAAGGGTGCTCGACCGGGCTCGGCAGATTCTCGGCTCGGAGGTGTACATCCACCAGAGCCGGGTGAACTACATGCCCGGCTTCAAGGGGTCCGGTTTCTACTGGCACTCCGACTTCGAGACCTGGCATGCCGAGGACGGCATGCCACGCCCTCGGTCGGTGAGCTGCTCGATCGCTCTCACCGACAACTACCCGTTCAACGGGGGCTTGATGGTGATGCCCGGCTCGCAGCGCACTTTCGTGCAGTGTGTCGGCGAAACACCTGACAACTACTACAAGACCTCGCTCAAGGAACAGAAGATCGGTGTTCCGAGCGAGAACGACATCATGAAGCTCGCCGCCGAGTGCGGGATCGACCAGTTCACCGGACCTGCCGGTTCGGCGCTCTGGTTCGACTCGAACATCATGCACGGCTCGGGCAACAACATCACGCCGTATCCGCGCTCGAACATCTTCCTGGTGTTCAACAGCGTGGAGAACGCGCTGGTGCAGCCCTACGCGGCGAGCAAGCCCCGGCCCAACTTCATCGGCAGCCGGGACTTCACTCCGCTGTCCCGTTAGGGCGGGCGCCAAGGGTGCGGTCGGGCCGCTTGTAGCGGTCCGACCGCACCCTGTTATGTTGTGCCGGTCACGCGCGCCGGTCCGGCTGGACGGGCGTCAGCGTGACTGTTGTCGGTGACGGTGGAACGGGTTTCTGCTCGGGGTGAGCTCCCGCGCCGCTGCCTACGACAACACCTGGTGGATCGTCCTGCGAGTCCGCCGCAATCACCACCGAGTACGGCCCCGCGCCATCAGATCGGGACTGATGGCACGGGGCCGTATTTGTGCGCGCTGCCGCCGAACGGGTGACGATCGGTGGTGGAGTCCCGGGGAATCGCCTTTGCGCATCCGCCGTCCCCGCGTTCGCGATACGTTCGGCTTCTCGTTGAAGGCCGACCGGGGGGACGGACGTGAACGAACGGGATATTCGTGATGGCACAGGGCCGGATGTGCGGATCCAGCTGCTCGGCCCGGTGCAGCTGCTGGCGGACGGAAGGGCGATACCGGTAGGGGGACCGGGCGTTCGCGGTCTGCTTGCGCTGCTCGCACTCGATGCCAACAAGGTCGTGACGCTCGACGACATCATCGACGCGCTGTGGGGACACGAGCCGCCCGCGACGGCGCGGACGATCGTGCACGGCAACGTGTCCCATCTGCGGCGCGTGCTGAGATCGGTGTACGGGGAGAAACGCGCGGACAGCGCGGAGTCCGCTCGGATCCGCACGGCGCCGCCGGGTTACCAGTTGCACGTCGACCCAGATCGGATCGACGTACACCGCGCGCGAGCGTTACTCGAGCGAGCCGCGGTTGCGCCGCTGGCCTTACGGGCCGACCTGCTGCTGGAGGCGTTCGCCCTGTGGCAAGGGCCGGTGCTCGGCGGAGTCCCGCAGTCGGTGGCGGCGCCCGCGCTCGAAGAGCTGCGGCTGGCCGTGCACGGTGCGCGAGTCGATGCCGATCTCGAACTGGGCAGACATGCCGAGTTGATCGCGGAACTCACGCCGATGGTGCGGGAGAACCCGGCAGCCGAGCGCACGGTGGGCCAGCTCATGCTCGCGCTGTACCGGGCGGGCAGAAGGGCTGATGCTCTCGACATCTTCCGTCAGGTGTCGCGGTACGTGAACGACCAGCTGGGCATCGACCCAGGACCTGAGCTGCGGCAGCTACACGACCGGTTGCTGCAGGACGACCTGGACGGTGGCAATCCCGGGGTCACGGTTCCACTGGTTCCCGCCCAGCTGCCCGCCGCGCTGCCCGTCCTCGCGGGGCGAAGCAAAGAGCTGGAGTGGCTCGACCAGCTCGGTGCGGGGGCCGACGCAGGGGCAGGGGCGATCGGCGTGGTCACCGGGACAGCGGGAGTCGGGAAGAGCGCACTCGTGGTCTGGTGGGCGCACCGAGCCGCGGGGCAGTTCGTGGACGGCGTGCTCTTCGCCTCGCTGCGCGGATTCGACCCCCGCACACCCGCGCTCAACCCTGCCGAGGTGCTCAACCAGTTCCTCCTCGGTCTCGGTGTCGCCGCGGCGGAGCTACCGGAACAGCTGCACGAGCGGGTCGCGCTCTACCGGTCACTGCTGGCCGGTCGCAGGGTGCTGGTGGTGCTGGACGACGCGGGATCGGCGGAGCAGGTGCGCCCGTTGCTGCCACCCGGAGCCCGGTCGATGACGTTGGTGACCAGCCGGTCCAGGCTGGACGGCCTCACGGTCAGCAACACCGCGCGGGTGCGTGCGCTGGACGTCCTGGCTCCCGCCGATGCGGTGCGCCTGATCGAGGACCTGGCGGGCGCGACTCCCGACGGCCGCAACGAGCGGCTCGCGAAGCTGTGCGGCTATCTCCCGCTGGCGTTGCGGATCGCGGGGGCTCGGCTCGCCGGTAGTCCACCGTGGATCGGCGAGGAACTGCTGAAGGAACTCGCCGACGAACGGACCAGGCTGGCGGCTCTGGAGGCGGACGGTGGGGAGGCGAGTTTGCGGGCGGCACTCGATCTGTCCTATCGGGGTCTGGCCGCGGAGCACGCTGCGACCTTGCGGGTCATCGGGGTCCTGCCACTCGGCGCCGTGGACCCACACCTGATCGCCGCGCTGTGTGGCGTGGAGGTGGGCGAGGCCCGGAACAGGCTGCGGCTGCTGGCGTCCCAGCACCTGCTGGCGGAGCCGAGGCAGGACCGTTTCACCCCGCACGATCTGGTGCGGCTGTACGTGCGGGACCTCGCCGAGACCGAGCTGACCGGGGCGGAACGAGCGGAACTGCTGGCCGATGCGGTCTGGTACTACCAGGCCGTCGCGGATCGTGCGCGCAGGCGGCTGCTGCGGATCGTGGACCCGCTCGAGTTCTCCGGACTGCTGCCGGAGGGCAGTGCTGTGGTGCCCGCGCTGGCCACGTTCGACGAAGCGCTGGACTGGTTCGCCGCGGAATGGGCCAATCTGCTGGCTGTGATCGAGGCTGCCAGTGCTGCCGGTGCGTACGAGGACGCGTGGCAGTTGGCGAGAGTGGCGCACACCTATCGCGTGGTGCGCCCGTGGTGGGACGAGTGGTCCCGGCTCGTGGAGCTCGGGTTGACCGCGGCCGAGGCGGCGGGCAGCGAACTGGGGCGCTGCTGGATGCTGATCTCCCGGTGTGCGGTGGCACTGACCTTCGGCCTCGCCGAAGGCAGCCTCACCGATGCCGAGGCCGCACTGGACATCGCGCGGGATCTCCAGGACGACCGGCTGCGGATCTCGGCGGAAATCCACGTCGGCTGCGCGCTTGTGCTCGCGGGCCGGGACGACGAGGCGATCGCCAGGCTGTTGACCGCGATCGAGGAGACCGAACGAACCGGGGATCTCGCGCTGCAGGGCCAGGCGCTGAACAACTGCGCGGAGGCCGAGAAACGTGCGGGCAGGTACTCCGAGGCGATCACGCACCAACTGGCTTCGCTGCGGGTGGACCGCAAGCTCGGCGACGACAGCTACGCGGTTGTGTCGCTGAACAACCTGGCCGAGCTGCACTTCGCCCTCTGCGAGCATGCCGAGGCGGAACGCTACGCCCGGGAGGCCCTCGAACTCACGGTCGCGCGCGGATTCGTTTTGCAAGAGGGTGTGGCGCGCTTCACTCTTGGCCGGATCTTAGGTGCTCGTGGCAACGTATCGGGAGCGAGGCAGCAGCTCACGGCCGCACTCGAACTCCACGAACGAGTAAGCCCGCGCTCAGCGGTCGACATCCGGGCAGAACTGGAGCGGCTGCGGCCCGCTGATGCTTAGCGGATTCTTAGTGGCGTCACGATCGTTCGGCGTACTGTCCGAATCGCAGTGCTTGCCACAGCGGCCTTCAGGGGGAGGAGTTGCTGTGGCGGCACTGTTCCTTCGTGACGCAGGGAGGGCTGCGCGGAGGAAGACGGGCGTCTCACGAGACGAGCCGTTGCGTGCTGGCCGGCCGGCCCTGGTGGGGGGAGTTCCGGCCGGCCAGTCGCGTGGGGATGGTGCGCCTGCAAGTACCCCCAAGCAAGATCGACATCGTCGTCAAGTACCCCCAACCCAAGCCCGCACTTTCCCGGGAAAGTGCGGGGATGGAAACTCCCGTACCAGGTCAAGGGCGTGCCGGCTCGCACTTTCCCGGGAAAGTGCGAGGTAGGGCTGGGTGCGGAGATCGCTACGCCTCAGGCTGTGTTTATTTTGCAGCGCTTCGCAGGCTGCGCGCTGCGTGCGTCTCCTTCGGCGGATGGGTGTCGTTGTGGTGAGGTTTTGTGCCCGCCTCAGTCGAACAGACTCCCCTGGGAGCGGATCTCCAGCAGCTCGTACACCGGCCTGCCGCGGCGGCCGTCGATCGTCGTTGTCCGAACCACCCGCAGGCGCGCCGTGACTGGCTGATCCAGCTTCAGCTTGATCTCGTCGAGCAGGTCGGGCGCGACAGCGCCCTGGATGGTTCCGCCGGTGTCACGTTCCAGATAGAAGATGCGCCGACGGGTACGCACACCGTCGAGCCTGCCGGTCACAGTCTCGTAGCCGACGTCCTCACGGGACTCGCGAAGGCTGCTCTGCAGCACCCTGGCCTGCTCGGTGGTCATGCTGCGCGCCACCTCCTCGCCGGAGGTGGGGGTGAGCGTCAGGCCGATTCCCGAGTTCTTGGTCACCGCGTTGACGATGTCGCTCACGGCGTTGCGCACGGTGTCGCGCTGCAGCAGGACCGCGTCGAGCGCGCCGTCGTCGGAGCCGTTGACCGGGAGGAAGTCACAGAGTTCCTTGACCGCGCGCTCAGACAGCGTCTCGATGCCGTCCTGGATGAGCGCGTCCTCGGCACCGATCTCCGGAAAGCCGAAGAAGATGGTGTTGCCCGCCTGGCCGCGCTGGATCAGCGGTGCCTTCTCCCGGTCCGCGGGTTGCACCGAGGTGATCTCGCCCTGCGGGTTGCGAACGATGTGTCCGATCTTCGCGGTCGCGTCCTGCAAGGAGCGGCTGATGTCGGAGAACGTGTAGGCGTCCAATTGGGTCGAGCCGAGAACCGATACCCGCAGCAGTGGCGCTCGGGAGGTGCGTTCGAACTTGGCGTAGGCCGACATCGCGGAGGCGCGTGCCAGGTCGTCCAGCCAGGTACCACCGGGAATGTCGTCGGCGATGCGCCGGAACCTCATACCGTCCTCACCAGGTCACTTCCGCGAAACCCTTGACGAGCCCCTCGACGGTGCCGTGCGGTCCCCGCACCGCCGACCATGTCTCGGCCCAGGTCTCCTCGTCGCCGGGACGGCAGAGGAAGCCGTCCAGCAGCCCGCCCACCGGCTGAACCTGGTCCAAGTACATCACCGGCTGCTCCACGATCACTCCGCGCAGCGTCAGCAGGCCATAGATTTCCGCCCTCGCCACACTGTCCAGACGCTTGAGACTGCCCCAGTCGTCAGGCAGCAGCAGGACGTCGATATCGCGTGGAACACCATCCATTCGGGTGGTGAAGCCGCCGCTGATCCAGGCCCGTCCCGCCGGGATCATCCGCATGACGACACCGAGATAGCCGCCGAGAGCGCCGAAGAGGTTCTCCCGCTCGTTACGGTGCGGGGCGTCCCAGACGAACCGCTCGTAGATGTCGGAGAGGTCGGCGGGATGCCGGCCAGGCGGCAGCAGGTTGTCCGGCGTCCAGTGCGGGAGCGCCATCTGCCTCCTTACGGTGCGTGTCCTGCGGCGAGTCACCCGCCCTGCGAGATCCACGCAGCGGACGGCACGTGCCGCATCGATGGATTCCCCAGATGGCCCGGCGCGGCCTTCGCTCGCATGGATGTTCGAATTTATCAGTTCGGTCTCAGCGCTCACGCGGACGGTGGCCCGAGTCGTCCACGATCTCGGTGGTGTGTCCGTCGTCCTCGCCCGGCCATTCGTTCCTGGAGCGCCAGCTCTCATCGCGCGGAAGCGTTCCCGACTGACCGCCGAGGTTGATCTGCTGAGTCAGATCGTCGTCCTGGGGCTCGAACCGGTCGTACGCCGCGGCGGGCAGTGGGATGTCACCGGAGATCCGTTCGGGAGCTTCGGTGTGGGCCCGAGAGCCTGCGCTGTCCTCTGCCCGGGTTCCGACGCGGTCCTGGCCGCCCGGTTCCGGATGCTGCTCGGCAGTACTGATCTCTGGCTTGGCGGGTTGCCGCCGGGTCAGGAGAAACCCGGTGATCCCGGCCCCCAGCGCGAAGGAGATCAGTAACCAGAGCCAGATCTGCCCGGCCAGCCACATCATGGCAATCCCTCTCTCACCTCAGTGTGATCTCCACCCGGCGGTCGTCGCCGCCGTCGGTGCGCGGCTGGGTCGCGCCGTAGCCCCTGGCTGTGATCCGCCCAGTCGGTAGCCCCTCGGAAACCAGCAGGTCGACCACGGTCTGGGCGCGGTCGGTGGAGAGCGACATCGCGGTGGACTCGTCTCCCGGAGTCGCCGCGACGTGGCCGCCGACCTCGATCACCTCGTAGCCGCCGGCCCCGGTGAGCAGCTCGGCGACCTGCTGCGCGGTGCGCGCACCCTCCTGGGTCAGCTCGGCTGTGTCCGGTACGAACGAGATGGGTTCGTCCTCCAGCAGCCGGTCGATCTCGGCTTGTAGCTCCTCGATGCTCTGCCCGCCGGAGCCGCTCGTGGTCTCGGCACCCGCGTGCTCGACGACACGTACTCCGGAGACCGAGCGCACGACAGCGGCGGCCTGCTCTGCCCGGTCGCCGGCGAATCCAGCCACAGTGGCGTCCCGCCCGTCGAACGTGACTGTCCCGCCGTCCAGCCCTTCCTCGGCAAGGGCGGCAGCGGAACGCTCGGTAAGACCGGCTTCGATGTCCTGCCCGGTTGTCCATCCGGCGAGCAGGGTGAGTACCCCTGTCACCAGCAGCCCGAGCGGAATCAGCGGGAGCCAGCCGCGTGGACCGGACATGGGCTGACTGTAAGCCCGCTCTGGTCCCGATGCGACTTGAGAAATCCTCGCCTATCGGTGGATCAGCGCAGGTCTTGGTTGCAGGCGGCGACGTCGACCAGGCCGATGGCGGGCGGCTCTGGCGCGGCTTCGATGAGCGGCATCAGCTGTGGACGCTTGGGCGCGAGGCCGTCCCCCATGGACTCACCGCGCAGCTGCCGCCGGATCCACGGCAGCAGGTGTGCTCGTGTCCATTCCAGATCTGACCGTCGTGAGGTGATCCAGGTGGCGTGCTCGTCGTTCTCCGGCCACGGCTCGCGCCAGTCCGCTTCCGTGGAAACACCGAGCACCTCGGCAGTGCGCAGCGCGATGCGGCGATGCCCCTCCGCGGTGAAGTGCAACCGGTCGTCGCTCCAGGCCCGCAGATCGTGCAGCGCGTCCATGGCCCAGAGATCGACCACCTTGGCACCGTATCGGTCGGCGATGGCCCAGAGGTGCGCGTTGTAGATCCCGACCTTGCCCCGCAGGATGTTCATCACCGATACCTGCTTGGTGTCCGGACCGGTGAAGATCACGACGTTGATCCCGGCGGCGCGCAGTTTCGCGACCGCGGCCTCGAACCGTCCGGCGACGGCGTCGACGTCGGCACCGGGAACGATGATGTCGTTGCCGCCCGCGCAGAGCGTGACCACATCCGGCCGGACTTCCAGGGCGATCGGGAGTTGTTCCTCCACGACCTCGCCGAGCATCTTGCCCCGCAGCGCGAGGTTCGCGTACTGGAAACCGGTACGGCCTCCCGCGAGGATCTCGGCGAGACGGTCGGCCCAGCCGCGGAACGTGCCGTCCGGCCGCGCGTCGTTGAGCCCTTCCGTGAAGCTGTCGCCGAGTGCCACAAAACTGTCGAAGGCGTACACGTTGCGTCTCCCTCCATCCGCGCCTGGTGCGATCCCCGCCAAGTGCGTCCGTCCCCTGGTCAACATCCCGACTTGCCCAGGTAGTCCTGCCCTTCGCCACCGTCGGTTCCGACGAGGGTCCCCAGTCTCTTCCTTTGTCGGCCGATCCTGCATCCGCATTACTGCGTCTTCCGTCAATACCGGCCGCTGCCCGGGTCGCGGACGGATGGATGTAACGAAGCTCTCATCCGGGCCTGACCCTTGGCCTGATTTGAGGCACGCTATAGGACGTGACCGACAGTCCCGTGCCTGAGCCCGCCCCGGCGCGGGAATCGCTGGCCACCCTGCTCGGTGGGCGCGGCGGTGCGGTGGACGCGAGCCTGCCGCCCGCGGCCTTCGTGGTGGGCTGGCTGGTTGCCGACAGTTCGATCGCCTGGGGCGCGGCTGCCGCGATCGCGGTGAGCATCGTGGTGGGCGCAGTGCGGCTTTCCCGAGGCGGCAAGGCCCGGGCCGTCGTGGTGAGCCTGACAGCGGTGATCGCCGGGGCGCTGATCGCGCTCTATACCGGGCGCGCCGAGGACTTCTTCCTGATCCAGCTGCTGTCGAACGTCGCGAGCGCACTGGTGTGGTCCGCGAGCATCGTGCTCCGCTGGCCGTTGCTCGGCGTCGTGGTGGGCACGCTGCTCGGGCAGCGGACCCGCTGGCGCCGGGACCCCGCACTCCTGCGGGCCTATTCGCGGGCCAGTTGGATCTGGGTGCTGCAGTACACGATCAGGGTGATCGTGTTCGGCCTGCTGTGGTGGAGTGGTGCGGTGGTGGCACTCGGCGTCGCCCGCACGGTGCTCTCCTGGCCACTGGTGGCGCTCACGATCGCGGTGAGCGGCTGGGTCCTGCACAAGTCGCTCCCGCAGGAGCATCCCGGCCTGCGGCTCGCCGCCGAGAGCAAGGGTGATGGCGCGCGCTGACTCCGGTGAGGCGGAGGCCCTGCACGCGGAGCGAGGTACGAGCGAGGCTGATGTGCGCTGCCTGCGGCTCGCCGCCGAGAGCAAGGGTGATGGCGCGCGCTGACTCCGGTGAGGCGGAGGCCCTGCACGCGGAGTGAGGTACGAGCGAGGCTGATGTGCGCTGCCTACGGCTGGGGGCGGGGGGCGTCCTCGCCGTAGGCGTCCACCGCGGCTAGCCAGGCAGCGCCGAGTTCGCCGTCGGCACTGCCCAGCACGTCGAGGTCCGCCAGTCCTGCGCGCACCTCGCGCGCGACCGGGCCACACTGGCTGAGGACGCTGCCGACCAGCACGACGGGCGTGTCCTCGCCCGGCTCCCGGGCCGCAAGCGCTTGCGCGACCAGTAGTTCGGCGGCGCGCGTGGTGATCCTCGCCGCGGCCGGGTCGCCCTGCTGCTCTGCCGCACTCACCAGCGGCGCGAAGCGGGCGAGCCGGATGGGCGCCTCGGCGTTGGCCATGGTGATCAGCTTGTGCGCGACCTCGAGCGGTGTGCCCGAGGGTGACTCGCCGAACGCCTCGGCGAGGACCGTCGCCGACAGCCCGTCGATCGGCTGCCCGCCGGTGAGTGCGTCCAGGGTCGCCCGGACGGCCTGCCTGCCCAGCCAGAACGCCGACCCCTCGTCGCCGAGCAACCAGCCGTAACCCCCGGCTACCGAGACGCGCCTGCGCTTGCGAATCCGCGCGGCGATCGAGCCGGTGCCCGCGATCAGCACCGTGCCGTCCGGCGCGGTCGTCGCGGAGGCGAACGCCGCCTCCGCGTCGCTCACGACGCGAACCGGGCAGCCGAGCCCGAGCCCGTCCCAGGTCCGGTCGAACGCCTCGGCGACGACCGGGTCGCTCAGCTTGCTCGCCCCGGCCATACCCACGACACAGGCGCGCGTTCTCGCCGCGTCCAGCCCGCTCAGCGCCGCTGTGATCGCTTCGGCGAGGTGCGCCGTCGCATCCTCCGGGGAATGGGAGTTCGGGTTCGCTCCGCCGGATCGGCCCCTGCCGAGCATCGACCCGTCGGGGCCGACGGCCAATGCCCTGGTGGACGTACCGCCTGCGTCCACGCCGACGACGTGCCCCTCGTGCCCGTCCATCATCGGGTCCTGGTCACCTTCTGCAGCCCGCGCGGGCGGTCCGGATCTCCGCCCCTGGCCAGCGCGAGGCCGAGCGCGAGCCGCTGGATCGGCAGTATCTCCAGGATGGGGGCGACCTCCTCGGTCGTCTCCGGAACCTCGATGCGCACCGCCGCGGGCACCTTTCCCGCGGCCGAGCCGACCGCGAGCACGTCGGCGCCCCGGCCGGTCACGGCGTCGAGCACGTCGTGCATCGCCGCACCGCCCTTGCCCGCGCTGGTCACGGCGAGCACCGCGGTGTCCTCGTCGATGGCGGCCACCGGACCGTGCAGCAGGTCGGCCCCGCTGTAGGCGCGGGCGGCGAGGTAGCTGGTCTCGGCGAGCTTGAGTGCGGACTCCGCCGCGCTCGCGTAGGAGTAGCCGCGCCCGGTCGTGATGACCCGCTCGACGAACCGGTAGCGGTCCACCGCCCTGGCCACGGCGTCCTCGGTGCTGTCGAGTGCGCGCTGTGCCTGCTCGCCGATCGATGCCACGTGGGCGCCCTCGCCACCGCGCACGGCGTCGATCAACAGGTAGAGCGCCAGCAAGGTCGAGGTGTAGGTCTTGGTGGCCGCGACCGCGTTCTCCGGCCCGGCACCGATGTCGACGGCGAGCTCCGCCGCACTGTGCAGCGGCGAGGACGGGGTGTTGCTGACCGAGACGGTGAGCGCACCCTGGCGCCGTGCCGCCTCGGTGACCTCGAGCAGGTCGGGGGAACCGCCGCTTTGGCTCACCGAGATCAACAGCACGTCCCGCAGATCGGGCTTGGCGCCGTAGAGCGTCGAGGTGGAGGGCGAGACCAGGCCCGTGGGCAGGCCGAGCAGCACCTCGATCAGGTATTTGGCGTAGAGCGCCGCGTGGTCGCTGGAGCCGCGGGCCGCGAGCAGCGCGAACCGCGGTGGCCGCGCGGCGATGCTCCTCGCGACCTCGGCGATGTCTCCCCTGCGGTCAACGAGGCCCGCCAGCATGTCTGGTTGCTGGGCGACCTCGGCACTCATGTGCTGGCCAGGTCGTTGGCCGCTGTCCCTGCTGGTCATCTCGCTCCCGATTCCGGCGGTACCTGAGTGGTCGGATGAGGTCTAGACCAATGCTAGCTGGTCGACAGCACACGTGCGAAGGGTACTTTTCCTCCCCGGGGCTCCACAGCGCCCGCGAGAGGGCATGCTGTGTGTGGAGGAGTTGGGACACGGAGTTCGAGGAGTCGGTCATGTTGGAGACGTCCACCGCAGGCGAAGCCGGACAGGTGTCCGGGGCGCGGGTGCAGCGCGAGCCCAAATACTGGGCACTCAAGCGGCATCTGCTGGACCTGCTCGAGGCGTTGCCCGCCGGGTCGCCCATCCCCACCGAGCGGGCGTTGGCCGGTGACTTCAACGTCTCCCGCACCACGGTCCGCCAGGCGCTGGCCGACCTCACGGTCGAGGGCAGGCTGCACCGGGTTCAGGGGAAGGGCACCTTCGCCGCCGAGCCCAAGCTGGCGCAACGGCTACAGCTGTCCTCCTACACCGAGGATATGCGGGCACAGGGCCGCGAGCCTTCTTCAAAGCTGCTGGACATCGAGGAGCTCCCCGCTGACGCAGACCTGGCGAAACTGCTCGGGATTCGCACCGGGGCGAAGGTGCTGCGCCTGCACCGCCTCCGGCTCGCCGATGCCGAGCCGATGGCGCTCGAGGCCACCCACCTGCCGCTGGCCCGGTTCCGTGGCCTGCGCAAACACGTCTCCGGGGGCGGTTCGCTCTATGCCGTGCTCCGGGAGCACTACGGGGTCGAGATGGAGCGTGCCGAGGAGACCATCGAAACCGCGCTCGCCGGCCCGCAGGAGGCTGAACTGCTCGGTGCGGACGTCGGCATGCCTATGCTGCTGCTGTCCCGGCACTCGTTCGCGGCGGACGGCAAGCCCGTGGAATTCGTCCGTTCGATTTACCGTGGCGACCGGTACAAATTCGTCACAACCCTTTATCGCGCTTGATCTTCATTTGTCTCCCGGGCATTTGTGAGGTCCACGTAGGCTTATTGTCCAATCTGGACTGCCTTTAGTGTCGGTGCTCACGGTGAGGCAACGACGGGAGCATCTGAACCGACTTACTCGTTGAGACGTGGGGAAACGCGAGTAGGGGCGGGAATGAGAACGCAAGAGTCGGAAAGACCGGACAGAGGGCCGGTGGAGGGGCAGGAGCCCGAGGAGAACTCGGCGGTAAAACCCATCCAGGTGGCCGCGGCCGCGCTGGCCGCCATCACCGCCGCGTTCGTAGGGTCGTCACTGGGAGTGTACGGAACCGTACTCGGCGCCGGAATCATCAGTATCGCGACGACGGTGGGCAGCGAGATCTACCTCCGCTCGTTGCGCCGCACCAAGGAAGCCGCGCGCCGAACCAGGATGATCGCCGCGCTCACCGACGCTCGCACACGGCAACCGAGGTCGGTTCCGGTGACCGTCGAGGCGGGAGCCGAGCCCCACGACACCACGGCGATCGACAAGGCCGACCCCGCCGACACGGCCATGTTCGTCGCCGAGGGGGATGGTGAATCGGGCAACCGCCGCCTCGGCAAGCTGCGCTGGCCGTTGATCATCGGAACCAGCGTGCTGGCTTTCGTGATCGGCATGCTGGTGCTCACCGGCTTCGAGCTGACCACCGGAAACGCGGTGTCCGGCGGTACGGGGAACACGGTCAGCAAGATCATCGGCGGCGGTGCGGGTCAGGGCCGCGAGCAGCAGGAAGTGCCCGCGGGCACGGGCGGGGATGTGCAGCCCACCGAGTCCCGGTCCCCGGACCAGGGCACCGAGGACGGCAGCACCGAGACGAGCACCCCCGAGTCGAGCGCACCGCCGGAGACCGGGGAAAGCTCGACAGGCACGGAGTCCTCGCAGCCGCCGGCCAGCAGTGTGCCCAGCTCCCAGTCCTCAGCGCCGCCTGCCGACTCCGGCGGAGACGCCGGTGGTGCCGGGTCCGGAGTGGGCGGCGAACAGGCCGACGGTTCCTGAGAGCCGGTCAGCGGGCCAGGCGGTCGCGGAGCTCGCGTGCGGCGGCTTCCGGGTCCTCGGCCTCGGTGATCGCCCTGACCACGACCACCCGGTCCGCGCCCGCGTCGAGCACCTCGGGCAGCCGCTCGTGATCGATCCCGCCGATCGCGAACCACGGCCGATCCTGTTCCAACGCGGCCGTCGCCCGGACGAGATCCAGGCCCGGCGCCGTGCGGCCTGGTTTCGTCGGGGTCGGCCAGCAGGGGCCGGTGCAGAAGTAGTCCACTCCCACCTCCTCGGCGGCGGCGCGGGCCTGTCCGGCGGAATGGGTCGAGCGGCCGATCACGACGTCGTCACCGAGGATGCGGCGGGCGAGCGGGACCGGGATGTCGTCCTGCCCGAGATGCAGCACGTCCGCGTCGACCGCGAGCGCGACGTCGGCCCTGTCATTCACCGCGAGCAGCGCCCCGTGCCGGGCACAGGCCTCCGCCAGCACCTCGAACGCGGCGAGTTCCTGCCTCGCTTCCAGCGGGGCGCCGTCGGTCTTGTCCCGCAGCTGGATGATGTCCACACCGCCCGCGAGCGCCGCCTCCGCGAACTCCGCGAGGTCTCCCCGTGAGCCCCGCGCGCCGGTGCAGAGATACAGCCGGGCGTCGGCGAGCCGCTGTCTGATCTGGTGTCCTTCGAGGCCGGGCATGGCGTCCACCGTAGCCGTCGCGATACGGTGGAGGGCGTCCGCACGGGAGCCCGAGGCACGGGCTGAGAGGGAGCCGCAGCCGCTCCGACCGTGGAACCTGATCCGGATCATGCCGGCGCAGGGAGCGTGAGTTCTTGAAGAACACAGCGATGAGTGAACACAGCGCGGAGGCGCCGCCGCTTGCCGTCGTCGGAGGCGGGGTCATCGGGCTGTCCGTGGCCTGGCGGGCCGCGGTGGCGGGGTTCGGCGTGACCGTCTTCGACCCTGCCCCTGGCCGAGGTGCATCGTGGGTCGCGGGCGGGATGCTGGCGCCGGTTGCCGAGGCCTGGCCAGGCGAGGAGGACGTCCTGCGCCTCGGTGAGGAGTCGCTGCGGCGCTGGCCCGGGTTCGCCGACGACCTGTGCGCGGAGGGCGCGGACCCCGGACTGTCCGGCGCGGGGACCGTCGTCGCGGGGGCAGACCGAGCCGACGTCGAGCAACTGAGCGTGCTCGCGCGATACCTCGGCTCCCTCGGGCGCGAGGTGAGCGTGCTCGGTGGTCGCGAGCTGCGCCGGACCCAGCCGGGGCTCGGTTCGTCGCTCAGCGGTGGCCTGCTCGTGCCGGGCGATCTCGCGGTGGACAACCGGCGGCTGCTGGACGCCCTGATCGACGCGGCATCCCGCCGGGGTGTGCGCTTCGTGCCCGCGCCAGTCACGACCGTGAGTCGCACCGAGGTGCGCACCGGTGACTCGGTGGCCGAGTTCGCGCACGTCGTACTCGCGGCTGGCGCATGGAGCTGCGGGCTGCACCCGGAACTGGCCGACCGGGTACGTCCGCTGAAGGGTGAGATCCTGCGCCTGCGGGCCCGCAGGGGGAGCCTGCCGCCGCCCCGCCGCACGGTCCGGGCGGTCGTCGAGGGCAGGCCCTGTTACCTGGTGCCGCGTGCGGACGGTGAGCTGGTGCTCGGGGCCACCCAGTACGAGGCCGGGTTCGACTCCACGGTGACGGCGCGGGGCGTGCGGGAGCTGCTGGAGAACGCGGAGCGGGTGTTCCCGGCCATCGCCGAGTACGAGCTGGTGGAGACGGCGGCGGGACTGCGGGCGGCGAGTGCCGACAACCTGCCGTACATCGGGGCGCTCACCGACGGCGTGCTCGCGGCCACCGGCCACCACCGCAACGGTCTGCTGCTGGCCCCGGTGACCGCGGACGCGGTCGTCGCGCTGCTGACCGGCGCCGAGCCGCCCGCCCCGGCCGTCGCCGCACACCCGGACCGAACGCGAGAGACACAGGAGGAATCTGCGTGAGAGCCAAGGTCAACGGGACCGAACGCGAGTTCGCCGACGACAGCACAGTGGCCGAGGTGCTCGCGGAGGTCGGCGCCAACCAGCGCGGGGTCGCGGTCGCGCTCGACGGGGAGGTGGTGCGACGCGGCAGCTGGGCCGAGGTCGTCGTGTCCCCCGGCGCGCACATCGAGATTCTGACCGCAGTGCAAGGAGGATGAGATGGCTGGAGACGTCGTCACCGACGGCAGCGACGACCTGCTGGTGATCGGGGAGCACAAACTGCGGTCCCGGCTGATCATCGGCACCGGCGGCGCGGGCAATCTCGCCGTGCTGGAACGGGCGCTGGTCGCCTCGGGAACCGAGCTGACCACCGTGGCGATGCGGCGGGCCGACGCAGAGGGCGGATCCGGTGTGCTGGAGCTGCTGCGGCGACTCGGCATCCGGCTGCTGCCCAACACCGCGGGGTGCCGAAGTGCCGCCGAGGCGGTGCTGACTGCCCAGCTCGCGCGGGAGGCGCTGGAGACCGACCTGATCAAACTCGAGGTGCACGCGGACGAGCGGACACTGCTGCCGGATCCGGTGGAAACGCTCGACGCCGCCGAACAGCTTGTCGCCGACGGCTTCACGGTGCTGGTGTACACCAACGACGACCCCGTGCTCGCGCTGCGACTGGAGGAGGCGGGTTGTGCCGCGGTCATGCCGCTCGGGGCGCCGATCGGCACCGGGCTCGGCATCCGTAACCCGCACAACATCGAGCTGATCGTCGCCCGCGCCGGTGTGCCGGTGGTGCTCGACGCGGGGATCGGCACGGCATCCGACGCGGCGCTGGCGATGGAGCTGGGGTGCGACGCGGTTCTGCTGTCCACCGCGGTCACCAGGGCGCAGGACCCGGAGCGGATGGCGTTCGCGATGCGGTCGGCCGTCACGGGCGGCAGGCTCGCCAGGGCAGCGGGACGCATTCCGCAGCGGTTCTGGGCGCACGCGTCGAGCCCGCCACGCTGACGGCGTCACTCCGGCGCAGGCAAAGCGCGTCCGACCCGTAGGGTGGACCGAAATTTCTCCCGTTCGTGTCACGCACGGACCTACGACGCGCACACGTGAAGGAGCGCCAGGTGACCACGTCGCCCGCACAGGACGTTCCAGGCAGGTTGTTCCTCGCCGTTGGCCGGCTCTCGCGCTCGCTCCGGCAGGCGGGCACGCCGGGGCCGGGACACGGTGCCATCTCCGCGCTGGCCACGCTCGTCGCCTTCGGGCAGTTGCGTCTTGGCGACCTCGCGGCGAAAGAGGGGGTGGCCGCGGCGACGATGTCGCGCATCGTCGCCGCGCTGGTCGAGGCGGGCTACGTCCGGCGCGAGTCCGACCCGATCGACCGGCGCGCCTGGCTGGCCACCGCGACAGAGGAGGGCGAGCGGCTGGTCTCCGGGGTGCGCTCGACGAGGGTGCAGGAACTCGGCAAGCGCATCGACCGCCTGTCCCCGGAGCACCGCGCCGCCCTGGAAGCCGCACTCCCGGCCCTGGAAGCCCTCCTGGCCGACGAGGAGAAACCCTGACAGCCGTCCCCGGCTCAGTTGGAGCGTCTGCAAGTACGCCCAAGCAAGATCAACACGTGCCTTAACTGCTACCAAGCCAAAGAGGCGGCCCCGTGGGTTGGTAGCAGTTGGCGACG
This sequence comes from Amycolatopsis marina, assembly GCF_900111885.1. Taxonomy (GTDB): domain Bacteria; phylum Actinomycetota; class Actinomycetes; order Mycobacteriales; family Pseudonocardiaceae; genus Amycolatopsis; species Amycolatopsis marina. The sequence continues at coordinate 40,581 of NZ_FOKG01000025.1, read as the reverse complement.
AAGTTGATCTTGCTTGGTGGTACTTGCAGACGCACCATGCTCAGTTGGTGTGGTGGCGAAGTGCGGCTACCTCGGCGCGGAGGGCGCGCAGTTCGGCGAGGATCTCGGCGTTGGCCACCGCCTGCTGCTCGGTCTGCTTCGCCTCCTCCTCGCGCAGGTCGTCGCGCAGCTGGTCCTCCATCGCGCTGACCACCACCGCGATGAACAGGTTCAGCACCGCGAAGCTGGACACGAGGATGTAGACGACGAAGAAGATCCACGCCATCGGGACCTGTTCCATCACGTCCTTCGCGACGTCCGGCCACGCTTCCCCGGTCATCACCTGGAACAGGGTGAACAGCGACGTGCCGAGATCGCCGAAGTTCTCCGGCGAGACCGCGCTGAACATCTTGGTCGACATCACGCCGGCCACGAACACGATGAGCGCGAGCAGCGCCGCGATCGAGGCCATGCCCGGCACGGCCGCGAGCAGCCCGGAGACGACCTTGCGCATCGAGGGCACAACGGAGATCAGCCGCAGCACCCGCAGTACCCGCAGTGCGCGCAACACCGCGAACGGACCCGCGGCCGGAACCAGGGCGATGCCGACGACCAGCAGGTCGAACACGTTCCACGAATCCCGGAAGAAATCCCGCCGGTAGACGTAGAACTTCACCAGGAGTTCCAGTACGAAGATCGCCAGCGCGCTGTAGTCCAGCGCGTGCAGCACCCCGCCGAAGGCGGCCAGGACGCTGCTCGATGTCTCCAGCGCGAGGGTGACGGCGTTGAACACGATCACCGAGATGATGAAGTTCTGGAAGCCCTTGCTCTCCACGAGCCGTCGCAGTTGATCCCGGTGCCGCTCGCGGGATTTCATCGCGCTGCCCCTCACGTTTCGCCGGAAACCCAAACGCGCGAATGCTATCGGGCGAACACGATCAGCGGGGGTCCTTCGTGCTCCAGTTCTCCTCCGCCAGCCGCCAGAACGCGGACACCGGTCCGACCTTGGCGCCCATCGGGTAGGCGTGCAGTACGGCGTTGCCCACGTACCACTTGCCGAAGCGGGCCGCGTCCTCGACGGTCATGCCCCTGGCCAGTCCCGCGGTGAGCGCCGAAGCCATTGCGTCACCCGCGCCGTGCGTGTGCGTCGTGCGCACCCGTGGCCCGGGCAGCTCGGTGAACGTCCGGCCGTCGTAGAGCAGGTCCACGCACTCCGGGTCCTGTGTCAGGTGCCCACCCTTGACCAGCACCGCCCGCGGTCCCAGCGCGTGCAGCGCGACGGCCGCCTCCCGCATCTGCTCCCGCTCGGTGACCTCGATACCGGTGAGGAGGCGAACCTCGTCCAGATTCGGTGTCAGCACGGAGGCCCTCGGCAGCAACTCCTCGCGCAACGCGTCCAGCCCGGCCGCGTCGAACAACGGGTGCCCGTGCATCGACGCCGCGACAGGGTCGACGACGAACGGGATGGTGTGGTCCCGCCCGATACCCGCGGTGTCACAGGCCGTGGCGACGGCGTGGATGATCTCGGCGGACGCGAGCATCCCGGTCTTGGCGGCGCCGACGGGCATGTCCGCGGCGACGGCCTCGATCTGCCCGGCCACGATCCGGGCAGGCACGTCGGAGCGATCGTGCACCCCGAGGGTGTTCTGCACGGTCACCGCCGTGACCGCGACCAGCCCGTGTACGCCGCAGGTGAGGAAGGTCCGCAGGTCGGCCTGCAGACCCGCGGCACCACCGGAGTCCGAACCCGCGATGGTGAGTGCCGCGGGCGGTGCGGTTGCGGTCGTATCGCTGACGTCATCCATATTCCCAGTGTCCTTCCCGCCTTCCGTCGTAGGCCGACCGGCCGTCTTCACTTCAGTGGAAGGTCAGCTCACTGCCAGAGTGTGGAGCACGCGCGATGAGCCCGCTGACGGGCGCGCGGGTTCGAGCCGTCCTCCTGCCACGTGAAGGGACCAAGATGCGGGCTCTCCCAGCGGTGTTGACCGTCGGTGCGCTCCTGACGGGAGGACTGGTCGCCGCGCCTGCAGTCGCCGATCCCGTCCGTGTCTCCGCGGTCACCACCGTCGGTGTGCACAACACCTACGAGAAGAGCGCCTACGAATACCTGGCCAGTTCCCTGGATTCCGGCGCCTCGCTGATCGAGTTGGACGTCTGGCCGAACATCATCACCAAGGAGTGGAAGGTCAGCCATGGCAACCCGTTCGGCAACGACAACAACTGTGTCGCCGCTGACTCGCCGGACGATCTCTACACCGGGAGCAGGAACAAGAACCTCGAGCACTGCCTGGACAACATCAGGTTGTGGCTGAGCCGGCATCCCGAGCGCGGTCCGCTGACCTTGAAACTGGAGATGAAGACCGGATTCTCCGGCAACAACGGACTCGGGCCGCAGCGGCTGGACTCGGCGCTGCGTGCGCACCTGGGCGACGCGGTCCTCCGTCCCGCCGAGTTGCTCGGACAGTACGAGTCGTTGGACGCGGCGGCGCGGGCGGACAACTGGCCGAGCAGGGACAGCCTCCGCGGCAGAGTGATCGTCGAGGTCATCCCGGGTACGGTGGAGGAGGGAAATCCGACAGATACACTGTGGACAGACGTCGAGTACGCACGCCACCTCCGGTCACTACACGCGGCGGGCAGGATCGGGGAGGCGCAGATCTTTCCCGCGGTGCACCGGGCGCAGGCAGGCGATCCACGCCAGCGGTACGACGATACTGGTCTGCGGTCATGGTTCGTGCTCTTCGACGGGGACGCCAGCGCTTACGTGAACGGCATCGATACCGGGTGGTACAACGACAACCACTACATTCTGGTGATGACCGACGCGCACAACGTCGCACCGGCGATCGACTCCCGCACACCGTCGGCGGAGGACGCGTCGCAAAGGGTGGCCGAACTGGCCACCGCCAACGCCTCGGTGGTCACCTCCGACTGGGTCGGCCTGCCACAGGTACTCGGCCAGGTCCTGCCGCGCGGAGCGAGTGCGAACACTCAGCCGCGCGGATCGCTGTCGTCCAGTCGCCAGAACGGCGAAACCGGCCCTACGCCCGCACCCAGCGGGTAGGACTCGATGACCGAGCGCTCGATGAACCGCTTGCCCGTCTCCACCGCGTCGGGAACACCGAGTCCCTTGGCCAGTCCGGCGGTGATGGCCGAGGCCATGGTGTCGCCGCCGCCGTGGGTGTGCGGTGTGTCGTGCCGCCTGCCGGTCAGCTCCACGACGTGCGTGCCGTCGGAGAGGAGATCGACACACTCCGGGTCCGAGTACAGGTGCCCGCCCTTGACCAGAACCCACTGTGGACCGAACGCCAGTAGTGCGTCCGCTGCGGCACGCTGACTGTCCGGGCCGGTCACCTCGATACCGGTGAGCAGCCGTACCTCGTCCAGATTCGGCGTCACCAGAGTCGCGCGCGGGAACAGTTCCGTGCGGATCGCCTCCAGTGCGTCCTCTCGCAGCAGGGCGTTGCCGTGCATCGAGGCGGCCACCGGATCCACGACAAACGGGACGTTCGTGTCTCGTCCGATGTGGACATCGTCGAGCGTCTTCGCCACCGCGCCGATGATCTCCGCGGTGGCGAGCATGCCGGTCTTGGCCGCGTCGACACCCATGTCCCCGGCGACCGCTTTGATCTGGGCCACCACGGTCTCGGTGTCGATCTCGGTGAATCCCTGCACGCCCAGCGAGTTCTGCACGGTGACAGCCGTGATGGCGGTCATGCCGTGCACCCCGCAGGCGAAAAACGTGCGGAGGTCTGCCTGGATGCCCGCACCACCGCCGGAATCGGATCCGGCGATGGTGAGGGCCGTCCGCGGTGTGGCCGTCATGACGGGGCGGCCGGCTGCTCCACCACCGGCAGGTAGACCTTGTTGCCGTGCTCGCCGAACTCCGCCGACTTCTCCTGCATCCCGGCCTCGATCGCCTCCACGGTGGAAAGTCCGTGTTCCTCGGCGTACTTGCGAACGTCGTGGGTGATCCGCATCGAACAGAACTTCGGCCCGCACATCGAGCAGAAGTGGGCCGTCTTGGCCGGCTCGGCGGGAAGCGTCTCGTCGTGGAACGCCCGCGCGGTGTCCGGGTCGAGCGAGAGGTTGAACTGGTCGTTCCAGCGGAACTCGAAACGTGCCTTGGACAACTCGTCGTCCCAGTCCTGGGCGTGCGGGTGTCCCTTGGCGAGGTCGGCGCTGTGCGCCGCGATCTTGTAGGTGATCACACCGGTCTTCACGTCATCGCGGTTGGGCAGTCCCAGGTGCTCCTTGGGTGTGACGTAGCAGAGCATGGACGTGCCGTACCAGCCGATCTGGGCCGCGCCGATGGCCGAGGTGATGTGATCGTAGGCAGGTGCGATGTCCGTCGCGAGTGGACCGAGTGTGTAGAAGGGAGCCTCGCCGCAGAGCTTCTCCTCCAGCTCCACGTTCTCCTTGATCTTGTGCATCGGCACGTGTCCTGGCCCCTCGATCATCACCTGCACGCCGAGGTTGCGGGCGATGTGGGTGAGCTCGCCCAGCGTCTCCAGCTCGGCGAACTGGGCCCTGTCGTTGGCATCGGCGATCGAGCCGGGGCGCAGGCCGTCGCCGAGGGAGAACGTCACGTCGTATTCCCGGAGGATCTCGCACAGCTCCGAGAAGTGCGTGTACAGGAACGACTCCTGATGGTGCGCAAGACACCAGGCGGCCATGATCGATCCGCCACGGGAGACGATGCCGGTGACTCGCCGCGCGGTCAGCGGGACGTACCGCAGCAGTACCCCGGCGTGCACCGTCATGTAGTCGACGCCCTGCTCGCACTGCTCGATGATCGTGTCCCGGTAGATCTCCCAGGTGAGCTTTTCCGGCTCACCGTCGACCTTTTCCAGTGCCTGGTAGATCGGCACCGTGCCGACGGGGACCGGCGAGTTGCGGATGATCCACTCGCGGGTCTCGTGGATCCGCTTTCCGGTGGAGAGGTCCATGATCGTGTCGGCGCCCCAGCGGGTGGCCCACACCATCTTGTCGACCTCTTCCTCCACCGAGGACCACACGGCGGAGTTGCCCATGTTGGCGTTGACCTTCACCAAAAAGTTCTTCCCGATGATGGCCGGTTCGCTCTCCGGGTGCTTCCGGTTGACCGGGATCACCGCCCTGCCGGAGGCGACCTCCGTGCGGACGAATTCCGGATCCATCCGCTCCCGGGCCGCCACGAACTCCATCTCACGGGTGACGACTCCTGCTTTCGCCCATTCCAGCTGGGTTTTGTGCTCCCTGCCGTCAATCCAGCCGCTACGCACCGGGTGCAGTCCTTTGTGGACGTCGATTGTGACGTCGGTGTCCGTGTACGGGCCGGAGGTGTCGTACACGTCGAAATGGTCGCCGTTGGACAGGTCGATCCGGCGTGCGGGAACACGCAGGCCGGACTCGGTGTGGTGAAAGACCTTGTGTGATCCGGTGATCGGTCCGGTGGTCACGCTCGGACGAATGTCGGCAGCGTTGTTTTCCAGCGTCGTCAACGAAGATCACTCCCTACGCCGGCATTACCCGGTCAGGTTCATGCGGTCGGCGGCACCGGATCCCCGTTGGGGCCAGCCACCCTCTCAGCCCGCCATGGCGCGAGCTCCCGCGGTGTGTGGTTGTTCCCCGACCATGCCATGCCGGGGGTGGTCTTGCCAAGGGCGCGTCGGTTTCCCTGGCGTCGCACCATTCTTTCGGTCAGACGCCCTCTCAGACGTCCGCGGGCTCGGGCAGCCAGCTGTTGCCCGGAACTCCCCACTTGTTGCGCTTGAGCATCCGCTTCGCTTCGCGGGCGTACCTGCCGATCAGCCGGTCGAGGTAGATGTAGCCGTCCAGGTGATCGGTCTCGTGCTGCAGGCAGCGCGCGAAGTACCCGGTCCCCTCGACCTCGATCGGCTGCCCTTCGAGGTCGAAACCGGTGACCTTTGCCCAGCTGGCCCTGCCCGTCGGGTAGGACTCGCCCGGCGCGGAGAGGCAGCCCTCCCAGTCGTCGTCCGGGTCGGGCATCGACTCGGGGACCTCCGAGGTCTCCAGCCGCGGGTTCACCACGAGCCCCTTGTGCTGGTTGCCCTCGTCGTCGGGGCAGTCGTAGACGAAGACGCGCAGGTCGATCCCGATCTGGTTGGCGGCGAGTCCGACGCCCTCCGCGGCGTACATCGTCTCGAACATGTCCTCGGTGAGCGTGCGCAGCTCCTCGTCGAAGCCGACCACCTCGCGGGTGGGGGCGTGCAGGACTGGGTCACCGGCGATGCGGATGGCGTGGACGGTCACGCCGCGCATTTTAGTCAGACCCCTCTGGTAGACCTGCGGCGAACCACGTACTGGGGAATATCCGGCCAGGGAACTGACTGACAGATCCGACTGAAGAACAACCGCTCGTGACGCGCCGGGTGCGATGACGGCGCACACACTGCTGCCCGTGATCTAATGGCCTCGCGGGAATCACAGCCGTGTGATTCGGGCATGCTCGCCTACGGATCGGATTGCGAGGAGTCAGATGGACGCTGCGGAGTCGACGGCCCGCCAGGACCAGTCGTCCTCGTCCGCGCCGTCTGGGCCGCCTGTGTCGTCGGCGTCTTCCGACTCCGCCAAGTCCCCGGTCGCGCCCGCCGATGCGCTTTCGGCCCGTGAGCAGGAAGTGCTGGCGTTCGAGCGCCAGTGGTGGAAGTACGCGGGCGCCAAGGAGCAGGCCATTCGGGAGATCTTCGCGATGTCCTCGACCCGCTACTACCAGATTCTGAACCAACTTATCGACAAGCAGGAAGCGATGCGTGCCGACCCGATGCTGGTCAAGCGATTGCGCAAGATGCGAGCCAGCCGACAGCGCACGCGCGCGGCACGCCGGTTGGGGATCGAGCTGTCATGAGTTTCGGTGGAGTGTCTCGCCCGGCCCGCGCGGCCGGAATCGGCCTGCTCGCTGTCGCGGCCGCCGCGGCCGTGATCGGCGGGGTGACCCTGTTGACCAACGGCGACGGGGACAACACCGCCGCGCCGCCTTCGACGTCGGCGCCAGGTTCGCCGAGTGACCCCGGCACCAGTGGCCCGGACGGAAGTTCGCCACCGAGTTCCCCGGGCGACACCAGCACGCCGCCGGGAACGTCCGGCGAGCCCTCGGACCCGGCTGACCCGACCGGGCAGCCGGAGCAGTCGGGGCAGCCAGGTCAGCCCGGTCAGCCACAGCCAGGTCAGCCCGGTGGACCTCCCGCGCCGGGGGCCGACGGATCGCAGCAGGACCGGCAGGCTTCGGCCAAATGGGTCAGCGTCCGCGTGTACAACAACAGCACGACCAAGGGCCTCGCCAGCAAAGCGGCCGAGGACCTGCGCGGACAGGGCTGGAACGTCGGTGAGGTCGCGAACTACTCGTCGGGGATCATCCCGACCACCACGGCGTACTACCGGCCGGGTACGGACGAGCAGACCGCGGCAGACGCACTGGCAGCGAGCTTCGGAATGCGGTCGGAGCCCAGGTTCGCCGGTATCAAGGACTCCGCACCCGGTGTGATCGTGATCGTCACCAACGACTACGGCCAGTCGAACGGCAAGAGCGGTAAGTAACGACCGCGGGGGTCACCTCCCCCGCGCGTAGGCCTCGAGTGCCGCGAGCTGCGCCGGGTCGAGGGAGGGCCGCACAGCTTCGCGGGCCGCTGCGAGGTGCTCGGCGGTGACCTCCTCCGCCTCCAGTGACTCGCGCATCGCGGTGAGAGCCGCCTCCCGGATCAGCGCCGCGCAGTCCGCGGCCGAGTAACCGTCGAGAGTGACCGCGACGGCGTCGAGATCGACGTCGTCCGCCAACGGCGTGTTCCGTGAACTCGCCCGCAGGATGTCGGCCCGGGCCTCCTGGTCGGGCGGCGGGACGTAGATCAGGCGCTCGAGCCGTCCCGGCCGCAGCAGCGCGGGGTCGACCAGCTCCGGCCGGTTGGTCGCGCCGAGCACGACGACTTCCCGCAGTGGCTCGACCCCGTCCAGCTCGGTGAGCAGGGCGGCCACCACCCGGTCGGAGACGCCGGAGTCGCCGGACTGTCCGCGGCGCGGCGCGAGTGCGTCGATCTCGTCGAGGAAGATCAGTGACGGTGCGGCATCGGCCGCCCGCCGGAACAGTTCCCGTACGGCTCGTTCGGATTCACCGACCCATTTGTCCATCAACTCGGCGCCCTTGACGGCGAAGACGTTCAGCGCGCCGGTGCCGGCCAGTGCCCGCACCAGGAAGGTCTTGCCGCCGCCGGGTGGCCCGTAGAGCAGCACTCCGCGTGGCGGGGCCACGCCGAGCCGGGCGAAGGAGTCGGGGTAGCGCAGTGGCCAGAGCACCGACTCGGTCAGTGACTGCTTGACCTCGGTCATGTCGCCGACATCGTCCAGTGACAGCCCACCGGTGGCGAGAGTGTCCGACGTCGACATGGAGATCGGGCGTACGGTGGCGAGCGCTTCCAGCAGGTCAGCCTCGGAGATCCGGGGTTCCGCGGTCTCCCGCTGCCGGAGCGCGGCACGCAGGGCCGCGTCCCTGCGGAGCGCGACCAGGTCCGCGGCGACGAAACCGGGCGTGCGCTCGGCGATGACTCCGAGGTCCGCCCCGTGTTCCATGGGCGCCTCCCGTAAGAGCACGGCAAGCAGCTCCGACCGGACGCGGGCGTCCGGCAGTGCCAGCCCGATCTCCCGGTCGAGCAGCTCGGGGCCGCGCAGTCGCGGATCGACGGACTCCGGATGCGCGGTGGTCGCGACCACCGCGAACCCCGGCCTGCTCATGGCCGTGCGCAGTTGTTCGAGCACGATGGTGGCAACCGGAGGTGGCTGGCTCGCGGGCAGCAGGGCGTCGATGTCGGTGAGCAGCAGCACTGTGGGCTGGTTGCCGTCGGCTGCCAGTGTGACCGCTTCGCGCACCCTCGCCGCGGCGGCGTCCGGACCGAGTACCGCGACGGTCGGCGCGGCCAGTGGGACGACTCGTACGTTCTCGGCGTGGGCCACGGAGCGCACCAGTGTGGATTTGCCGACCCCTTCGGGACCGGAGACCAGCACTCCGAGCCTGCCTGAGGTGCCGAGCCGGGCGAGCAGTTCCGGCCGGTGGAAGGCGAGGTCAAACCACTCGGCGAGGTTACGTGCCGCCGCGCTCGAACCGGCGAGGTCGGCCACTGGCAGCGCCTCTTCGGTGTCCTGCAGATCCTCCACGAGTTCCGCATCGAGGATCTCCGCGGCGGGCTGTGTGGTGCTCACCGGGATCTGGTCCGCACCGCCACCCCGCACGGTGGCCGCTGGAGCCGGTTCCTGGTCGGACCGGCCCGCCCCATCCCGCCATCGGACTACTGTGGACGGACCAATCGCGACTGTTCCTTCCGGCTCGGCAGCGGTGACCGTGAGCAGTTCGCTCGTCCAGGTCATGCCGATCGCCCCGGAAAGCTTGGTGCGAGCGGTGGACAGGTCCGCGCCCGGTGGGGGCGCTAGGTCCTGTGGCAGCAGGGACACGGCGTCGCCCACGGTGAGTACCTTGCCGATCAGCGCGAGCCGCAGCATCGACGGCGTGAGTGACGTCGAGGCGAGCCGGGATCCGGCTACCGTGACCGTTCTGGCCGCGCTGACCTCGACCGGCCCGAGCACGATCTCGGTTCCCTCGGTCACCCCGAGGTTTGACATGGTGACGTCGTCGGCGAGCACCACCCCGGTCGGGCCGCCGGGTTCGGCAGGTGCGGCGAGCGCCGCGCTCACCCGTGCACCGGTCAGCCGGACCGCGTCCCAGGCGCGCAGGCCGAGCGCGTCGAGTACCTCGGGGTGCAGCCGCACGACTCCGCGCCGCGAGTCCAAAGCGGACGGCGTGTGGCGCACGGTGAGGGTGATCTGCGGGGATGAGCGATGCTGGGAGGACGTCACCCCGCCACACTATCGTCGTTCGAGCCCTAGTCCTGTCTGCCTCGCTGGCGCAGGCCGATTCGCCGCCAGCTGCGCCGCCGCCCGTGGTCGGACACGCGGCCCTGCGGCTCCGGCGGATGCGTCCTCGGGACCCTCGCGACATGCTGGTCCTCGTGCCGTGGCATTCGTACCGCCCGGCGGGCCGCTCCCGCCACCCTGCGTCGAAGTGGCGGCCGTAGGCCGAGCCTCCGCTGGCTGCGCGCCCGGCGGATCGCCCTGCGCTCGCGGGCGGGCACGTCCCATGCCTCGGGGTGCCCGGCGAGCCAGTAGTAGCGGCGCACCGAGTAGGGAACGTGGGCCAGGTAGAGCACCAGCGCGGCGGCCAGCGCGATCAGCGGGTACTGGATGATCGCCGCGGCGAGCAGGCCGACGCCGACAAGCAGGGGGGCGACCGCCTTCGCGGGTGCCTTGACCGTTTTCAGCGACAGCGTCGGGATGCGGCTGATCAACAGTGCGGCGATCGCCACCGTCCAGAGCCAGACCACGACGCCGGAGGACCACCAGCCATCACCGAACTGCTGGGTCAGGATCAACGGAAGCAGCGCGAGCAGGCCACCCGCGGGCGCGGGCACGCCGACGAAGAACTCGCTCGCGTACGGCGGCTGCTCCGTGTCGTCGAGCAGCGTGTTGAACCGGGCGAGTCGTAGGACTATGCACACCGCGAAGATCAGCGTCGCGATCCAGCCGATGCGGTCACCGTTGAACTGCCAGACGTAGAGGACCAGCGCGGGTGCGACGCCGAAGGAGATCGCGTCCGAGAGCGAGTCGAGCTCGGCCCCCATCCTGGAGGTCGCGTCGAGCATCCTGGCGATGCGGCCGTCGAGGCTGTCCAGCACTGCGGCGACGCCGATCGCGCCGATCGCCAGCAGGTAGTCCCCGGTGAGTGCGAACTGCACCGCGGAGAGCCCGGCGCAGAGCGCGAGCACCGTGATCGCGTTCGGCAGCAACCGGACACCGGGTGTTGTCCGTGCCATCACCGCTCAGCCCTCCGGAGCGATCGACGCCGCCGAGACCGGGGGCAGTGCGGCGAGCGGGGTCTCACCGCCGATGGTGCGTTGACCGACGCTGACCATGACCCGGCTGCCCTCTGGGAGGTAGAGGTCCACCCGCGAACCGAACCGGATCAGGCCGTAGGTCTCACCGGCCCGCACCTGCTCACCCTCGTTGATCTGACAGACGATCCGGCGAGCGACGAGGCCGGCGATCTGCACGACGACCAGGTCGTGGCCGTCGTCGGTGCGCAGGTGCACCGAGTTGCGCTCGTTGTCGTCGCTGGCCTTGTCCAGGTCGGCGGAAAGGAACTTGCCGGGCCGGTAGGCGATCCGCCGCACCGTGCCCGTGGCAGGCAGGCGCTGCACGTGGACGTCGAACACCGAGAGGAAGACGCTGATCCGCATCCGTGGAGTGGCGGGCAGCCCCAGTTCGGGTGGCGGAGTGGCTTCCTCGATCAGGGACACGACGCCGTCCGCGGCGGCGACGGCGAGGCCGGTGCCGGGCGGCGGTACTCGCTTCGGCTCGCGGAAGAACAGTGCGGTCGCCGCCGTCCCGAGCGCGGCGATGCCACCGAGGCGCTTGGAGAACTTGCGCAACACCAGGCTCGCCGCGAGGCCACCGAGAACGAAGGGCCTGCCCGCGGGGTGCATCGGGGGCACGGCAGCGCGGGCGAGTTGCAGGGCGTGGGTGAGGCTGTTGCCTGCCGGTGCGTCGGTGGTCGGCGGGACGGGCGCTTTCGAAGCGGCGCTCATGTGATCGGGGTTCCCCGTGCTGTCGTGGTCCGAAGACTTAGTTTGTTGGCAAACGCGCGTCACGATCGACTCGGAGGGGCTCTGACCTGGAGTGGAACGTCACCACAGCACGTCACACGCCCCGCCTCCTCGCTCGTGGGCTCCGCCGCGCGCGTTCTCTGGCGCACCGTAGCCACATTGCTCCCTTCACCAACAGGCTCTTGACAATGTGCCATTGCTGGGAGTGGTGACGGCGATTATCCACGGCCGCCACAACGGGAGGCAACGCTACGCCAGCGGCGGGAAACACGGACCGGCCGGGCGCATCCACCCCCCGACGGCGCATGCGCCCGGCCGTCAATCCGTTGGGGTGAATTGATGATCGTAGCGCCTTCGACGTGCGCTTGATAACCCGAAGTGTGGAAAACGTTACGAAACGTCACAGCCCGTCAACGTCGACGCGCACCGCCCAGCACCAGCCGGAGAACGCCGAGTAGCACGACCGAACCGAGGACGGCGACGCCGAAACTGGCGAGGTCGAACTCGAACGTCTTCTCGTTTCCGGTTATCAGCTGGTAGATCAGTCCGCCGAGGGTGGCGCCGACGATCCCGACCAGCACGCTGACCAGGCAGCCCTGCTTGCGCCGGTCGCGCCCGCCGACCACCAGGTTCGCCGCCCAGCCCGCCAGTGCACCGAAGATGATCCAGGAGAAGAAGCCCATGGCCCCACGCTACTGCGACCGGGTGATCAGCCGAGGAGTAGCACTTCCACCTCGCTGCCCTCGGGCGCTTCCGTGCGGTCCTCGGGCAGCACGATCAGACAGTTCGCCTGCGTGAACGCGGCCAGCAGGTGCGAGCCCGGTCCGCCCCTCGGGCCGACGACACCGGTCACCAGGGCCGAGTCGGCGGAGTCGGCCCGGTCGGGAGCGGTGTAGTAGCCCCGGCGGTACTGGCGCTTGCCCCGCGGCGACGTCAGGGTCTCGGTGAGCCGGGCTGGGACCTTCGTGCGCTGCACGTCCTGCTGGCCGAGCACCGTGCGCAGCGCGGGCCGCAGGAAGACCTCGAACGAGACGAGGACCGCGACCGGGTTGCCCGGCAGGGTCACCACGGGAACGCCGTTCCAGCGGCCACAGCCCTGTGGCCCGCCCGGCTGCATCCCGACCTTGGCGAACTCCACACCGATGCCGGTGAGCGCGTCCTTCACCACCTCGTACGCTCCCGCGCTGACGCCGCCGGAGGTGACCACGAGATCGGTGGTGGCCAGCTTCGGCTCGATGGCGGCCCGGAACGTCTCGACGTCGTCGGCGACGCTGCGCACGGTCTCCACCTCGCAGCCGAGGCCGCGCAGTGCGGCCGTCAGCATCACGCTGTTCGACTCGTAGATCTGTCCGTGTCGCAGTGGTTCGGGCGGCAACACCAACTCCGAGCCGGTGGAGACGACGAGCACCTTCGGCGCGGCATGGACCGTGAGCCGGTCGAGGCCGACGGCAGCCGCCAGGCCGAGGTGCGCCGGCCCCAGCACGGTTCCCCCGGACAGCGCGACAGCACCGCTCGTGACGTCCTCACCCGTCCTGCGGACGTGCGCACCCGGAGCGGCCCCGGCGAGCACGCGGACGGCCGGTTCGCTGTCCTGGTCGCTGTCCGCCCACGCGCCGGTCTCCGTGTGCTCCACCGGGACCACGCTGTCCGCACCGGACGGCATGGCGGCGCCGGTCATGATCCGATGTGCGGTGCCGGGCAGCAGCGTGGGAACGTCCGTGCGGCCGGCGGGGATGTCCGCGACCACCGGGAGCACCGCGGGCTTCTCCGCACTTGCTCCGACCACATCCACCGAGCGCACGGCGAAGCCGTCCATCGCCGAGTTGTCGAATGGTGGCAGCGAAACACCGGCCTGGACGTCGGCGACGAGCACCTTGCCCGCACAGTCGGCCAGCGGCAGTTCCACGCCTGCGGGACGGGACAGCAGGGCTCTCACCTTGGCGAGATGGTCTTCGACGGAGATCACGCCGACTATCCTCCCCCGAGCCCTCCGGCATGCAAGACTCTCCCCGCGTTCGCGCTGGGTCCGCGTGGGATCGCGGGTGGGGAGAGGAAGAGTCGATGCAGGTACAGGTCCGTCACCAGCCGTCGTTCGCCGTGGCCAGGCTGCTGCTCGCGCCGGGCGAGCCCGCGCAGGTCGAGGCGGGGGCGATGCTGGCGACCAGCTACGGCGTGCACGTCCAGTCGAGTTCGCAGGGCGGGGTGATGAAGGGGCTCGGGAGGGCGTTCCTTTCCGGCGAGTCGTTCTTCATCTCCACCTACACCGCACCGCAGAACGGCGGCTGGGTGGATGTGGCGCCGAACCTGCCCGGCGACATCCAGTTGATCAACATGGACGGGCGGACCGGATGGTGCGTCACCAAGGGTTCCTGGCTGGCGTCCTCGCACGGCGTGCACACCGAGACCCGCTGGGGTGGCTTCGGCAAGCTGTTCGGTGGTGAGGGCGGATTTCTCACGCACGCCACGGGCCAGGGCCCGCTCGTGGTGGCCTGCTACGGCGCGCTGGAGACGGTGAACCTGCAGCAGGGCGAGATGATCACGATCGACTCCGGGCACGTCGTTGCCTACGCCGACACGGTTCAGTCGCAGACCCGCAAGGTGGCTTCGGGCATGATCCAGTCGTTGAAGAGCGGCGAGGGGCTCGTGTTCGACTTCGCGGGGCCGGGGCAGGTGCTGACCCAGACGCGGAACCCGAGTGCGCTGTCGAGTTGGATCGTCGCGCAGGTGCCCAGCCGCTGAGTGCCTGTTGGTGAGTACCGTTCCCAAGTCCGAGCCCCGCCGAGTCGATCGTGACGCGCGTTTACCAACGACGCTGAGGCGGGTGCTGCGGCAGACGTCGAACCCGGGCGGGAAGAGGAAGCATGGAGGTTCAGACCAGGCACACGCCGACGTTCGGCGTGGCCCGTGTCGTGCTGTCGGCCGGTGAGGCCGTGCAGGCAGATGCCGAGGCGAAGGTCGCGAGCAGCTTCGGACTGGGCGAGTCAAAGCAGGCGCGCGGCGCGCGAGGACGAGGACCGACGGTTTTCACCGCGCCCGCGGAGGGCGGCTGGGTCGACCTGGCGCCGCGGCACCCCGGCGACGTGTACGCGCTGAGCTTCGACGGTCGCACCGGCTGGTCGGTCGCCAGGAACGTCGTGCTGGCCCGCCCGCCGACGATCCGGTCGGACGAAACGTGGCCGCCACTGCAGTCCCTGTTCGGCGCCGACTCCGGGTTCCTCGAGCATTTCAGCGGGCACGGTCAGCTGGTGCTCGCCTCGGCAGGTCCGGTGGACGCGCTCACGCTGGAGCGGGGCGAGGTCATCACGGTGAGCCCCGGTTTCCTGGTCGCCTACCCGGATTCGCTGCAGTGCCGCCTGCGTGCGATCGACCCCGCGGGCCCACAGTCCGTACGCACCGGCGAGGGTCTCGAACTCGACTTCGCCGGCCCGGGCACGGTGTTGGTCCAGGCCCGCCGACACGCGTAAGACCCGGTCGGTTGGTGAGGGCGGGCCGTTGCACGCGGAGCGAGGTACGAGCGAGGCAGTTGGGCAGAGTCCGCCGACACGCGTAAGACCCGGTCGCAACCGCACTTTCCCGGGAAAGTGCGGTTCCAGGGACATGGAGCGCCTGCAAGTACCCCCAAGTAAGATCAACAATGCCGCCAACTGCCTCCAACGGGCGTTGACGGGGACTGCCGAGGTTGGCTGAATTCGAAACGAGTTGCCCATTGCTCGCTGCCGTTATTCCGGTAGCGTGATCGAAGCTTTCACGCGACGGCGGGGCGCAGCCGCCGTCGTTTTCGGCTGTATCCAAGGAGGACGCCGTGGCTGTCGGCACGGTCAAGTGGTTCAACTCGGAAAAGGGCTACGGATTCATCGAGTCCCCGGAAGGCCCTGATGTGTTCGTACATTACTCGGCCATTCAGGCCGACGGATTCCGCACCCTCGATGAGGGGGACCGAGTGGAGTTCGAGGTGCAGGCAGGCCGGGACGGCCGGAGTCAGGCCGCGGACGTCCGCAAGGTCTCCTGAGCTGCGCTGCCGGTGCCCCGGCACAGTCCTCCTGGCAAAAGGAGACGCTCCGCGTAGCCTGCCCAACGGCGCGTTAGGCTTCGCGGCGTGACAGGCGATGTGTCGGGGGACCTCACCGGTCGCCGCTTGGGCAACTACCGCATCGACGGTGTGCTCGGCAAGGGCGGCATGAGCGTGATGTACAAGGCCACCGACGTGCGGCTGGGTCGCAAGGTGGCGCTCAAGGTCATCGGGGATCACCTCGGGGCGGATGCCGAGTTCCGTGAGCGGTTCGTCGACGAGGCGCGCAACACCTCGGCCATCGATCACGCGAACATCGTGCCGTTGTACGACTTCGGCGAACTCGACGGCATGCTGTACATCGCCATGCGGCTCGTCGACGGGTCCGATCTGGCGAGCCTGATCAGCGCGGGGCCGATGGCCCCCGAACGCGCGGTGGGTCTCCTGGAGCAGGTCGCCGACGCACTGGACACACTGCACGGCAGGGGACTGGTCCACCTCGACGTCAAGCCGGCCAACGTGCTGGTCACCAGCAGGGAGTCCGCGCGCGAGCATGTCTACGTCGCCGACTTCGGGCTGACCCGGCGCGGGGCGACGGGCCACCGCACGAGGGGCGGGGATTTTCTCGGTTCGCCCACCTACGCGGCTCCAGAGCACCTGCGGGGTGAACCGCTCGACGGACGCACCGATCAGTACGCACTGGCCTGTGTGCTCTACGCCTGCCTGACCGGCGGGCCGCCCTACCAGGGTGACGTGCCGAATGTCATCAAGGGCCATCTCGGGGGCGAGCCGCCGTCGGCGGCCAGGGCGGCCGCGCTGCCTGCGCCCATCGACGAAGTAATCCGGCGAGGCATGGCACGGACTCCCGACGATCGGCACGGCAGCTGCGGGGAACTCATCTCGGCGGCCAGGTCCGCCCTCACCCGCAAGGATGTCCCGGTCGCGTCGGCGGCCCAGGCAGGCAACGCCATGGGCCACGGCGAAGGGCCCCGTGGTCCCGCACGACAGGGAGAGGGGACGCCGGTGCAGCCGTACGGGCAGCAAGGACAGCAGGGGCAGCCCAACGGCCGACCGCCGCACGGCACGCAACCCCCACCCGGCTACGGGCAGCAGGGTCAGCAGGGGCAGCCGCACCAGCAGGGACCGCCGCCCGGATACGGCTCCGGCGCACCGCAGGGGCTTGGCACGCCGCCGCACGGTTTCGTGCCCGGCTACGGCCAACCACAGGGCCCGAGGCAGCAGGGCCCTGTGGGGCAGCAGCCGCATCCGCACGGGTACGGGCCGCAGCAGGGTGATCCGATGCGGCTCCGCCCGCCCGCCCCGGCCGGTGGTTCGGCCTTCACCCAGCCGCCGAGTGGTGGTGGCAAGAAGTGGATCATCTGGTTGCTCGTCGCGGTGGTGGTCGTCGCGGGCGGTGTCCTCACACTGGTGCTGGTGCTCGGGGGTGACGACGACAAGGGCAGCGGCGGCACGCCCCCGGCCGAGCCGAGCGCGACCGCTCCGCAGATTCCCGTCGGTCCTGGCGAGTCCGCGCCGAATCGGGGCAACGAGTCGTCCCGCCCCGATAACCCGCCGCCCACATCCATCCCGGTAGTGCCCGGAAACTGACCACCCTGCTGTGTCTTATCTAAAACTCGGGTTATTCACCGCCCACGTGCGGCACGTACCAGACTCACCTGCGGTCGGCAGCCACGGCCACCCTCCGGGCGGCCCCGTCTGCAGACTTGTGAACAACCCTCCTTGCACTCTCATCCGGAGAGTGCTAAAACCGAGATTGGCACTCGACGCCGTCGAGTGCTAGGCGGGTGGTCGCCGACCGCTCGCCTGAAGGTCGGGACGGTGAGGCTGTGTTCTTGCGGGAATCCCCGCGGGAACTCCGTCGTCCGTCGCGGGCACCGAGCCTGGCCGAGGACGTGTCCTGCTGCAGCGGGCAGCCGAGAAGTCGGCTGTTCGCTGGTAGCGCCCAATATCGGAGGACCACACCGCAATGGCCAAACTGATCGCGTTCGACGAGGACGCCCGCCGCGGTCTAGAGCGCGGCCTCAACACCCTCGCCGAAGCCGTCAAGGTGACGCTCGGCCCCCGTGGCCGCAATGTCGTGCTCGAGAAGAAGTGGGGCGCGCCGACCATCACCAATGACGGTGTCTCCATCGCCAAGGAGATCGAGCTCGAGGACCCCTGGGAGAAGATCGGGGCCGAGCTCGTCAAGGAAGTTGCCAAGAAGACCGACGACGTCGCGGGTGACGGCACCACCACCGCCACCGTGCTCGCCCAGGCCCTCGTTCGCGAGGGGCTGCGCAACGTCGCAGCCGGTGCCGACCCCATCGCCCTCAAGCGTGGGATCGAGCAGGCCGTCGAGGCCGTCACCGAGCAGCTGCACAAGGCCGCCGTGCAGATCGAGACCAAGGAGCAGATCGCTGCTACCGCCTCGATCTCCGCTGCTGACCGCACCATCGGTGAGCTGATCGCCGAGGCGCTGGACAAGGTCGGCAAGGAAGGCGTCGTCACTGTCGAGGAGAGCAACACCTTCGGCCTCGAGCTCGAGCTCACCGAGGGTATGCGCTTCGACAAGGGCTACATCTCCGGTTACTTCGTGACCGACCCGGAGCGTCAGGAAGCGGAGCTCGAGGACCCCTACGTCCTCCTGTTCGGTTCCAAGATCTCCAACGTCAAGGACGTGCTGCCGCTGCTGGAGAAGGTCATCCAGTCCGGCAAGCCGCTGCTGATCATCGCCGAGGACGTCGAGGGCGAAGCCCTGGCGACCCTGGTGGTCAACAAGATCCGCGGCACGTTCAAGTCCGTCGCCGTCAAGGCGCCTGGCTTCGGCGACCGCCGCAAGGCCATCCTGCAGGACATCGCGATCCTGACCGGTGGCCAGGTCATCACCGAGGACGTCGGCCTCAAGCTGGAGAACGCTGACCTTTCCCTGCTGGGTAAGGCCCGCAAGGCCGTCATCACCAAGGACGAGACCACCATCGTCGAGGGTTCGGGCGACGCCGACCAGATCCAGGGTCGCGTCAACCAGATCCGTGCGGAGATCGAGAACTCGGACTCCGACTACGACCGCGAGAAGCTCCAGGAGCGCCTGGCGAAGCTGGCCGGCGGCGTTGCCGTCATCAAGGCCGGCGCCGCCACCGAGGTGGAGCTCAAGGAGCGCAAGCACCGCATCGAGGACGCGGTGCGCAACGCCAAGGCCGCCGTCGAGGAGGGCATTGTCGCCGGTGGTGGCGTGGCTCTGCTGCAGGCTGCCGAGGCTGCCTTCGCCGGCCTCAAGCTCGAGGGCGACGAGGCGACCGGTGCCAACATCGTGAAGGTTGCGGTCGAGGCCCCGCTCAAGCAGATCGCGGTCAACTCCGGCCTCGAAGGCGGAGTCGTGGTGGAGAAGGTCAAGGGCCTGCCGCAGGGCCACGGCCTGAACGCCGCCACGGGCGAGTACGAGGACCTGCTCGCGGCCGGCGTGCCGGACCCGACCAAGGTCACGCGCTCCGCGCTGCAGAACGCCGCTTCCATCGCGGCGCTGTTCCTGACCACTGAGGCGGTCATCGCTGACAAGCCGGAGAAGGCTGGTGCCGCTCCGGCCGGTGGCGACCCGACCGGTGGCATGGGCGGCATGGACTTCTGATCGGTTTCGCACCGGACTGAAGTTCAGTCGAGTAGCTACACACAGGGACCCGGTTCCGCTTCGGCGGGGCCGGGTCCCTCTGTGTGTCCGGCCGTTGCCGATCTTCGAACGGTCGATTGACACACAGCCCACTTCGGGGAAAGGTCTGGACCATGTCTTCCCGAATCGCCCGCGCCGTGCTGGCCATCGGGCTCGCGCTCGTCCTGCCGTCCTCGATCGCGGCGGCGGAGCCCGTCGCGGCGCCGACCGGCGCGTCGCTTCCGGTGATCACGCCGACGCCGCAGCAGTTGCAGGCCAACGGGCGCGCGGTCCGGGTCCCGGCGGAGGTCGCGGTCATCTCGGGCGCCGGTGCCGACCGGGCGAGCCAGGACCTGGTGCGCACGACACTGGAGGCGGCGGGCGCGCGGGAGATCCGGACCTCAGGGCGGGCGGCGCTGACGGTGGTGCTCGGAACCATCGACGACCCGGTGGTCGCCGCGGCGCTGGAGAAGGCCGGCGGTGAACGTCCCGCCGACCTGGCCCCTGAGGGGTACTCACTGGCCGGAAGGGCCTACGGCGGTGGCGGCGTGTTTGCCCTGGCAGGTAACGACGACGACGGCGTCTACTACGCGGCTCAGACGTTCCGGCAGCTCGCCGAGCACCGGCGCATCGCAGCCGTGTCCGTTGTGGACCATCCGCTGATGGCGCTGCGGGGGAGCATCGAGGGGTTCTACGGCGCTCCGTGGTCGCATGCCGATCGGCTCGACCAGCTGGCCTTCTACGGCGATGTCAAGGCCAACACCTACATCTACACCCCGAAAGACGACGTCTACCTGCGGGAGAAGTGGCGGGAGGCT
Organism: Amycolatopsis marina; assembly: GCF_900111885.1. GTDB lineage: Bacteria > Actinomycetota > Actinomycetes > Mycobacteriales > Pseudonocardiaceae > Amycolatopsis > Amycolatopsis marina. The sequence continues at coordinate 20,493 of NZ_FOKG01000025.1, read as the reverse complement.
TACCCGCCCGAGGAGTTGGGGCGGCTGAAGGAACTCATCGACGCCGCCGCCTACCACCACGTGCAGTTCACGTACGCGCTCTCTCCAGGGCTGTCCATCTGCTACAGCGACCCGGCCGACCTGCGCAGCCTGACCGGCAAGCTCGGCTCCCTCTACGAACAGGGCGCACGCAGCTTCTACATCGCGCTGGACGACATCAGCTACACCGAGTGGAACTGCGCGGCCGACGAGCAGAAGTACGGCGCGCCGGGGCGGGAAGCGGCTGGGCATGCGCAGGCCGACCTGCTCAACGCCGTCCAGCGCGACTACCTGGACACGCTCGACGGAACGAAGGCGTTGCAGATGGTGCCCACCGAGTACGCCGATGTGCAGGACTCTCCGTACAAGAAGGTGCTGCGGGAGACGCTCGACGAGCGCATCGTCGTGCAATGGACCGGAACGGACGTGGTGCCGCCGGCGATCAGCGTCGCCGACGCCCGGCAGGCGGCGCAGGTGTGGGGGCGCAAGGTTTTCCTGTGGGACAACTACCCGGTCAACGACTACGGCCAGACCACGGGACGGCTGCTGCTCGCGCCGTACGACAAGCGTGAGGCGGGCCTGCACGAGGCGCTCGGCGGCATCGTGCTCAACCCGATGAACCAGGCGGCACCGAGCAAGGTGGCACTGTTCGGCGGTGCCTCTTTCGCCTGGAACGACCAGGACTACGACCCGGAACGCACCTGGCGTGCCGCGGCGGACTACCTGGCGGGCGGCGATGACGTGACGGCGCGCGCGTTGCTCGCCTTCTTCGACACACAGCACCTCGCTCCGACGTTCGGCGAGCACGCGTGGCAGCCGCAGGCGCCGGTACTGCGGGGCGTGTTGGACGAGTTCCGTGCGGCGTGGCAGGAGCCCAAGCAGCGCAAGGCCGCGCTACGGGAGTTGCGGCCGTACGTGGACCTGCTGGCCGCGGCGCCCGCGCGGATCCGCGCGGGGGTGGACGACCCCGCCTTCATCGCGCAGACCGAACCATGGCTGGACGCGCTACAACTGTGGGGCCAGTCGCTGCAGGCGACAGTGGACGGGCTGGCGGCAGGCGAGGCAGGCGATTCGGCGGATGCGCATTTCGCCAGGGCTGCCGAGTCGGCCGAGCAGGCGTCGGCCATCCGGACGATTCCGGGCACGACCAGGCCGCAGGGGCCGATCAAGGTGGCCGACGGGGTACTGGACACGTTCATCGCGCAGGCGCCCGCGCTCCTGTCAACCGGCTGACTTAACCCGGATGGACCTTTCGTACCGGTAACTAACCACCTTACGTTCGACGAACTGGTGGAAATCCGGGCGGGAGGCAGAAATGTCGGTGCGGTGGAAGAGATCGGGCTTCGCCACGGTGATCGCGGCGGTACTCACCGCGGCAACGCTGACCAGCGGTGTGGGAGCCGCGGCCGAGCCGGAAGACCAGGTCTCGCTGCTGCGGGTCGCGGCGGCGACGGACGCCGAGGTGAACCGTCTCGTCGCCACCGGCCTGGATGTCAGCGAGCATCGCGACGCCGATTCGGTGGACGTCTTCGCCCACGGCAGCGGCGACCTCGACCGGGTGCGGGACGCGGGCTTCACCTATGAGGTGGTGATTCCGGACCTGGTCGCGCACACGAAGGCGGTGCTCGCCGAGGACGAGGCGCGGGCGCGCACCATGGCCGCGTCGCCGCTGCCGACCGGGCGCAACACCTACCGCACCTACTCCGACTACGGCACCGAGATGGACGCGCTGGTGGCGCAGCGCCCCGATCTGGTCCGGCCCATCGATCTGCCACACAAGTCGTTGCTGGGCAAGACGATCTCCGGGGTCGAGATCGGCCACGACGTCGCGGAGCAGGACGGCAGGCCGACATTCCTGCTCGTGGGCACCCACCACGCCCGCGAATGGCCGACCGCCGAGATCGCGATGGAGTTCGCCACCGATCTCGTGCAGAACGACGGCGAGGACCCCCGTGTCACCGGCCTGCTCGACCAGGCGCGGATCATCGTCGTGCCGGTCGTCAACGCCGATGGTTACGACATCTCCAGGAGCTACATCCACGAGTACAAGCGCAAGAACTGCCGGGTCGCCGACGGGGCGGTGCCCACTCCCGCGCAGTGCGCGGACGCGGACAACTCCCGGCTGGGCGTGGACCTCAACCGCAACTACGGCGGAAACTGGGGCGGCGCCGGTGCGAGCACGAACCCGGCCAGCGGCACCTACCGGGGAGCGGCCCCGTTCTCCGAGCCGGAGGTGCGCAACATCGTCGAACTGGTGACCTCGAGACAGGTCACGTCGTTGCAGAGCCTGCACAACTACGGTTCGCTCGTGCTCCGGCCACCGCAGCAGTCCAGCACGCCGCTGACCGTGGACGAGGAGACCTACGCGGCCATCGGCGATCGGCTCGGTGACGCGACCGGCTACCGGAGCATCCCGTCCTACCAGCTTTACGACACCAGCGGCAGCACCGGTGAGTGGTCGTACTTCACCACCGGCGGCTTCGGTTTCGAGTTCGAGCTGGGCGGCGACAACTTCCACATTCCCTATCAGCAGGGTGTGATCGACCAGTACTTCGGGACCGGCTCGGCGGAGGGTGCCGAGGGCGGTGTGCGCGAGGGGCTGCTGCGCCAGTTCGAGATCGCGGCCGACGACGACCACCACGCGGTGATCACCGGTACCGCACCGAAGAAGGCGCTGCTGACCCTGGAAAAGTCGTTCATCCAGTACACCGCGCCGGTGCGGCAACCGGATGGCACCACCGGGCCGAGACTGCCGGTCCCCACCACCCTGACGTCGTCGCTACCGGTGTCCGGGGACTTCTCCTGGGACGTCAACCCCTCGATCCGTCCTGATCGGACCGGCCACGCGATCGCCGAAAGCTGGACGTTGCGCTGTGCCAAGCCGAACGGCAAGGTGCTGCAGGAGGTTCAGGTGACGGTGGCGCGCGGGGAGACCGAGACCGTCGACCTGTCGCAGTGCGCGGGCAAGGTGAAGCGTTGAGGTGGAAGGCGGCGGCGGTCACGCTGGCAGTGCTCGCCGTACTCGGGATCGGCACCGCGAGCGCGAACTACTCCACGGACCCGGGTGCGCAGGCGGAGCTCCGGCCCGGGCACAGCAGACTCGACACCATCCAGCGGCGGGGCGAGGTGCAGGTGTGCAGCACCGGGGACTACCGACCGTTCACCTATCGCGACCCGGTCACCGGCGAATGGACCGGCATCGACATCGACATGGCGCGTGACCTGGCCGAGCGGCTCGACGTGCGGCTCACTATCGTGCCGACGACCTGGGGTCGAATTCTCCAGGACCTCGGTCGGCGCTGTGATCTGTCGGTCGGCGGTATCTCGGTGACGCTGGATCGGGCTACGCAGGCCTTCTACAGCGAGCCGTACCTGCGGGACGGCAAGACGCCGATCACCCGCTGCGAGAACGTGGAGCGGTTCCAGACCCTGGAGCAGATCGACCGGTCCGGGGTCAGGGTGATCGTCAATCCGGGTGGTACGAACGAGCGGTTCGCCGAGGACAACCTGAGGCAGGCCACGATCGTTCGGCACCCGGACAACAACACGATCTTCACGGAGATCATCGCCGGGAACGCGGACCTGATGATCACCGACGCCACCGAGACGCGGTGGCAGGCCGAGCAGCACCCCGAGCTGTGTGCGGTGCACCCCGACCAGCCGTTCACGTTCTCCGAGAAGGCTTACTTGTTGCCGCGTGGCGATGTCGTGCTGCAGGAGTGGGTCGACCAGTGGCTGCATCTCGCCCGCAACGACGGAACCTACGACCGGATCGCGAAACCCTGGCTTGGCTGAGTCCCCGCTCAGTCCTCATCCTCCGGCATCAGGATCCAGGATGCGGCGTAGATCAGCACCGGCACTCCGACGCCGAGGATCGTGGTCGCGACAAGCAGGATGCGCAGGATCGCCGCGTCGACGCCGAGCAGCCTGGCCCAGCCGCCGCATACCCCGGCGATCATCTTGTCGGACGAGCTCCGGCGCAGCTTCTTGACGGACTGATCGGTTTGTGTGTCGTACGTGGTGTTGGTCATGACTCAATGGTGCTCCGCGCGAGGTCGTGGCACATCAGGGAAGGCCCCGGAGTGCACCCGGAGCCGCGGACCCCGAGATCGGTAGGGGGTGTGCTTGAGTGTGCAGGGTGAGTGACGAGTTCGAGGAGTGTCGGCAACATCTCTGGGCGGTGGCCTACCGGATCACCGGCACCATCAGCGATGCCGATGACGCCGTTCAGGATGCCTGGCTGCGCTGGCAGGGCACCGACCGTGACGCGGTGGTCGAGCCGCGTGCCTTCCTCACCACGATCGTGAGCCGGATCTGCTATGACATGCTCACCTCCGCCCGCGCTCGGCGGGAGTCCTATGTGGGCGAATGGCTGCCGGAGCCGCTGCTGTCCGGCGACCCGAATCCGGAAGCGCGGATCACCATGGACGAGTCGGTGAGCGTTGCCATGCTCGCCGTGCTGGAACGGCTGAGCCCTGCCGAGCGGACCGCTCTGGTGCTGCACGACGTCTTCGCCGTGCCGTTCGGCGAGATCGCCGGAATCGTCGGTCGGAGTACCCAGGCCGTGCGCCAGGCCGCATCCCGTGCGCGCAGGCAGGTCCAGGAGTACGGACCACGGCGGTCGGTCGACCTGCCCGCGCACCGGAAGGCCGTGGAGGCCTTCGCCGCGGCCGTGGAAACCGGAGACCTGCCGGGGCTGGTGGCGGTGCTGGATCCCGACGTGGTCTGGCGCGCCGACGGCGGCGGAGTGGTCAACGCGGCCAGGGTTCCGGTCTCCGGCAGGGAGAAGGTCAGCAGGCTGCTGACCGGGCTGGTCGAGAAGTTCTATGTCGGGAGAGGGCTTTCCGCGCGGCTGGAACTGGTCAACTCCGAACCGGGCCTGGTGATCCGGGAGGCATCCGGCGCGGTGAACAGCGTGCTCGCGTTCTCCGTCCACGAGGGCCTGATCACCGAGGTGGACGTCGTGCTCAATCCCGAGAAGTTGCGCCATCTCCCGATGTGACCCGAGTCATGGTCACGTTCTGCCTCGTTGTGTCGTCTCCCTTGCATACGAAGGAGGCAGACATGACACACGTCGTTGTACTTGGTGCTGGATATGCGGGCCTGACCACCGCACTGCGGCTCGGCCGGGGCCAGCGCGTCACGATCGTGGATACGGCGGCGGACTTCACCGAGCGCATCCGCCTGCACGAGTACGTGGCGGGCAGGCCCAGCGTGTCGATTCCACTGACCGAGTTCACGAAGGGCAGGGACATCGCGACCGTGCGCGACACGGTGACCGCGATCGACCCTGAGCGCCGGACGGTGCACACCGGCGGCGGCAGGGAGATCACCTACGACATCCTGGTTTACGCGCTCGGCAGCCGCACCGACACCAGGACGCCGGGAGTGGCGGAGCACGCGTTCACCGTGGAGAACGCGAGCGAACTGCGTGAGCGGGTGCGTGCGGGTGCCGGGTCGGTGGCGGTCGTCGGTGGCGGACTGACCGGCATCGAGATGGCCGCCGAGTTGGCCGAGGCCTACCCAGGCCGCGGAGTCGAACTCGTCACCGCCGACGCACCGGGAGATCGGCTTTCGGTAAAGGGCAAGGAATACCTGCGGGCCGCACTCGAGCGGCTCGGCGTCACCGTGCGCCCAGGTGTGCGAGTGTCGCATGTGGACGAAGGGATGCTGCGGACCGACAAAGGGGACATCACTGCCGAGGTGATCGTCTGGGCGGCGTCCTTCGCCGTGTCCGCGCTGGCGGCCGAGGCCGGGCTGGACGTCGACGACCGTGGCCGGATTCGGGTCGACGACACGCTGCGTTCGCTGTCCCACCCCGATGTATACGCCGTGGGGGACGCGGCTGCGGTACACGTTCCCGGTGTCGGTGAACTCCGTATGTCCTGTGCCTCGGGGATGCCGGTCGGCGCGCACGCGGCCGATGCGATCACCGCGCGGGCGGCAGGCAGGGAACCAGCGCAGTTGAACTTCAGGTACTTCATCCAGTGCGTCAGCCTTGGCAGGCGGGCCGGACTCATCCAGGCCGTGCGGGCCGACGACTCACCGAAGGAGTGGGTGCTGCGGGGCAGGGCCGGGGCGTTCGTGAAGGAGCAGATATGCCGCTCGACCGTGTCCTCGCTACGCCTGCTCCGCCGTACTCGCCACGGCTACTGGTGGCCGAAGCGTCGCACACGATCCGCCGTCCCGAGCGCGCCGACCGGGAGTTCGTCGACGAGTTCCCGGTGACGGGGCACGCGTCACCGGAACTCGTCGACGAACTCCCGGCGTCCGGCTACGCGGTGCAGCCGGTCGAGCCAGCGGTCCCGCGTCACCCGGTCGGCGGCGACGTAACCGAAGAGATCCGGTTCGGGCGCTTGTGTTCGCACCGTCAACTCGCCGTCCACAGGCGTCAGTGAGCTGGCGGTGACATCCGCGGACAGCAGGGAGGTCGTGCCGAGGCCACAGGCGAAGTCGAGTTCCGGCAGGGCCGCGGCCAGCGCGAGTTCCGCGGCAAGGCCGACACTGCTCTCCACGGCGGAGGACACCACGCACGGCAGTCCGCAGGACTCGGCGACCTCCAGCGCACGCCGCACCCCGCCCAGCGGGGCGACCTTGAGCACGGCCACGTCGGCGGCACCGGAGACCGCGACCTTCATGGGGTCCTCGGCCCGGCGGATCGACTCGTCCGCCGCGATCCGCACGTGCGTCCTGCGGCGAACCGCGGCGAGCTCCTCGATGGTGGGGCAGGGCTGCTCGACGTATTCGAGACCACCGGCAGCCCGGTCGAGGTCCGCGATCGCCGACACCGCCGCGTCGGTTTCCCATGCGCCGTTGGCGTCCACCCGGATCGCGCCCCCCGCACCGAGCGCGTCGCGTACCGCCGCGACCCGCTCGCAGTCCTCGACATGGGTGGAACGGGCATCGGCGACCTTGATCTTGGCGGTTCGGCAGCCCGATTCCACGGCGATGTCGTATGCCTCCTGCGGGCCCACCACGGGAACGGTGGCGTTGACCCGCACCCGGTCCCGGAGCGGTGCGGGCCATCCCCGCTCGGCGGCTTCGAGTGCCGACCGGAGCCAGGGAACGCACTCGTCGTCGGAGTAGTCGCCGAACGGGCAGAACTCGCCCCAGCCTGCCTGCCCGTGCAGCAGAACTCCTTCCCGCACGGTGATTCCACGGAAACGATTGCGTAGTCCGATCGCGTAAACCCGGGCAGTGGCGAGGTCCATCACCCGATCATGCCAGTGCCTGCGTGGCCGGTTTGGCGCGTGGGGGCGCGGGTAGCCGATTCAGTGCACAACCCACAGCAAGTGAGGAGTGACGAACGTGTCGGACACACTCAGTGGACGCCGAGTGGCCTTTGTCGCGGCGCCGGAAGGCACCGAGCAGGTGGAGCTGACCGAGCCGTGGAAGGCCGTGCAGGACGCGGGCGGCCAGCCCGAGCTGGTGTCCGTCGAGCCCGGGACCATCCAGGGGTTCAATCACCTGGACAAGGGCGACACCTTTCCCGTGGACAAGGTGGTGACCGAGGTCTCCGTGGACGACTATGACGGCCTGGTGCTGCCGGGAGGGGTGGCCAACCCGGACTTCCTGCGGATGAACGCCGACGTGGTGCGGTTCGTCGGCGAATTCTTCGCCAAGGGCAAGCCGGTCGCGGCGATCTGCCACGCCCCATGGACCCTCATCGAGGCCGACGTGGTCCGCGGCCGCCGGATGACGTCCTGGCCGAGTCTGCAGACCGATCTGCGCAACGCGGGCGCGGAGTGGGTCGACGAGGAGGTCGTCGTGGACTCGGGCTTCGTGACCAGCCGGAAGCCGGACGACCTGCCCGCCTTCTGCGACAAGATGGTCGAGGAGATCGGCGAGGGCGCGCACCGTCAGCAAGCCCGCAGCAGCGTCTGACGCTCACTTCCGGACGAGCACCTGGTCCAGTGACTTGCGGACCAGATCGGGTACCTCGCAGTCCGCTGCGGGGTACCCGACGGGGATCACCGCGAACGCCTTCTCGTTGCGGGGCCTGTCCAGCACCTCGCTGAGGAACTTCATCGGTGAGGGCGTGTGGGTGAGGGCGGCGAGCCCGGCCAGGTGCAGGGCGGTGAGCAGCATTCCGACGGCGATCCCCACGGACTCGTCGACGTAGTAGTGCTTGCGCACACTCCCGTCGTCCAACAGCGTGAACCGCTGCTGAAAGACGACGACCAGGTAAGGCGCATCGGTGAGGTGCGGTTTCACGTCGTCGGTGCCCAGCGGCCGCAGAGCTGCCAGCCACTCCTCGCCCAGCCTGCCCTCGTAGGAGATCCGTTCCTCCCGCTCGGCCTCCTCCCGGATCCTGCGGCGCAGTTCGGGATCCTCCACCAGCACGAACGTCCACGGCTGCTGGTGCGCGCCGCTCGGAGCCGTCGAGGCGACGGCGATCGCGTCGAGCACGACCTGCTCGGGAACGGGATCGGTGGAGAACCTCCGCACGGTCCGCCTGGTGTCCATCCGTGCACGAAGTTCCGCGGCGGCGCACAGCGATGCCTCGACGGGCATCCGTGCCGGACGGTAGGGGACTCCGCGGTAGTCGTGGCCGTGTACGGAACTCCACCGGTCTGGTCGGTCCGGTGCGGGGGCTGCGGCGTCGACAACGCGATCGGCATCGGTCACGGCGGCAGTATGGCAACTCCGGGGCCTTGAGGAGAAGGCCGATTACCCGAATATCGTACTCACACGTCCGGATTCCGGACGGCGCCGACGCCCAGAAGTTCGGCGAGCGCGATCGCGTCGGTCGGCGCGTGCACCTTGGCGTCGTTGTCGAAGTAGACGAACACGTCCCTCCGGCTGCGCGGCGCCCGGCTCCCGACCGTGTGCTCGGTCCGGGGGCTGCCGCCCCTGGCCCAGTCGGTGATCCGCCGTGCCCAGCGGTCCAGCGCCTCGGCGCCGTAGCCGCTGGTGTACAGCTCCTCGTCGCCGTGCAGGCGCACATAGACCAGGTCGGACGTCACGTCCTCCAGGTACGGCCAGGTGCCTGCCGAGTCCGCGACCACGAGTGCGATGTCGTGTTCGCGCAGCAGGTCCACCAGCTCGGCGGTCGCGAAACCGGGGTGGCGGACTTCGAGCGCGTGCCGCAGGCGACGCTCCTCGCCGGGATCGGTCCAGGGATCTCCCTTCAGCCGGTCATCGTGCCGCCGAGCCAGTGCCGCGGCCTCCGTCGTACTGCGGGGCAGCAGCCGGAAGAACGTCGTCAGCCGATCCACGTCGAACGGCAGCCGGGCAGGCAGCTGCCAGAGCAGTGGTCCCAGTTTGTGCCCGAGTGCGAGCGGTCCCGAGGCGAAGAAGTTCGCCAGCGGGGTCTCCACGTCGCGCAGTTGCTTCAGATGCGTGATGAACCGCCCGCCCTTGACCGCGAACACGAAGTCGTCCGGTGTCTGCTCGAACCATGTCCGGTAGCGCTCCGGGCGTTGCAGCGAGTAGAACGAGCCGTTGATCTCCACCGTGCGCAGCCGCCGCGACAGGTACTCCAGTTCCCGGCGCTGGGGCAGCCCCTTGGGGTAGAAGACGCCCCGCCATGGTGGGTACAGCCAGCCCGAGGTGCCGATCCGGATTTCGGTCATCATCTCCTCGTCAACATGTCGGCGAGGGGTTACCCGGACAGCGCGAATCGAATCCGGACCAGCCGCGATCCGGGCACTGTCCGTCAGGTCACCGCACTGTCCGGACGGGTGGCGTCGCGATCATCGAGCAGATACCGCAGGAAGGCTTCGGGTTCGTTGAGAAACCTCCGGGTCAGGGCCACCGGAAGAGCCTGGTCGTAGTGGACCTGCTCGATCGCGCCGTCGTCGTCGATCTGCAGGATCCGCGCACCGGGTGCGGCGAGCAGTACCGGCGAGTGGGTCGCGATGACGAACTGGCTGCCCTGCGCCACCAGGTCAGCGATGCGGGTGATCAGGGAAAGGCAGCCCCGTACCGACAGTGCCGACTCGGGTTCGTCGAGCACGTAGAGCCCGTTCGGCCCGAAACGGTGGATCACCAGGTCCAGAAAGGACTCCCCGTGAGAGCGTTCGTGCGGTGAGACACCGCCGTAGGCGGGTAGCAGCGGGTACGGGCTTTGCTTGTCGAGATACTCGATCTCGGTGGCGACGTTGTAGTACGCCTCCGCACGAAGGAAGTAGCCGGTGCGTGGTTTGTGGATGCCCCAGCGCAGCACTAGATAGTCACCCAGGAAACCGGCGGCAACCGCGAGCCCTTCGACCAGGGTGGACTTGCCTGTGCCGTTCTCGCCGACCAGGAACGTCACAGCCGGATCGAGCGCCAGATGCTCGATGCCGGCCAGCTGTTGCACCACAGGCAGGGTGAACGGATAGCGGCCGGTGGCGGACTCCGCGCTGAGCCGCACGTCACGGATGAAGCCGCCGCCGGACGCACCGTGGGAGCTGGTGCTCCTGCTCATCGCGGACCCGGTAAACGTGCCATCCGACAAGGATAGGCAGCGCGACGTTCAGTCCCACCAGAAGCGCCATCGCCTGCGGCCGGCGAGATCCGCGCCGAACTCCCGCATGCCGCCTGGTTGGCCGGTGAAGTTCTCCAGGCAGAAGGCGCGGTGCTCGGCGGCCAGCGCCAGCGAGTGGTCCCTGGACTTCGGCGGGGCGGCCACGGAGAGTTCCAGTGAGTCGAACCCCAGCGCGATCAGCACCGCGCCGAACCGCTCCTCCCAGCTGCGCAGTACGGCCGAGACAGCCGCGACGTCGTCGGTGGTGTTGATCATTCCGGCCCAGCCGAGTAGCGCGGGCACGTCGGCGGGCCGTTCGGTCTCGATCAGGCCGAGGCGGCAGTTCGCCCGCGCGGCGAGGATCGAGCCCGTGTTGCCCGCCTCGGCGAGCGGATCGGCCCTGCGTGCCGACCGCTGCGCGAGCCCGGGAAACTCCGTGCCGAACGGGCGCAGGCAGGTGCCGTCACAGCACGGCTCGCGCCACCATCCGGCGAGTGTCCTGGCCACGTCGACGTCGGCGATTCGGTCATCCGCGGGCGCGAGCCTGCCCCTGTCGACCGTCCAGTCCTCACCGCTGCGCTCGAAGCGGGAGTCCCGTGGAATCAGCACCGGCCACAGGCCGGTGCGCGGATGGGCGGCGACACACGCGAGGTACCGGTTCGGGTCGTCGAGCGGGGAGTCCGACACCCACAGCCTGCCCTGCCAGCGGCCGGGCGGAAGGGCGAGCTCGGTGGTGGGGTTGTGCGGGTGCAGCTGGACCACGGTCATGGCGAGTCCCCTCGAGTCGGTGTTCGGCGGTGTCCGCGACAACGGATCGAACACTAGTTCGAGGGTCTGACAGTTTTGGGGCGCCCCGAATGGCTGGAGCGGATCTCATCCGTGTGGGTGCGCGGGGGTGCGGCGCAGAGCGCACACGGCTGTCCCTGGAACGCGCACAGGGGTGCACAGGACGCGCACAGGGGTGCTGTCAGAGGTAGGCGTCGGCGTCGTGGATTGTGTAGGCGTAGCCCTGTTCGGCGAGGAAGCGCTGGCGGTGGGCGGCGTACTCGGTGTCCACGGTGTCGCGGGAGACGACGGAGTAGAAGTGCGCCTGCCTGCCGTCGGCCTTCGGGCGCAGCAGCCTGCCGAGGCGCTGTGCCTCCTCCTGCCGGGAGCCGAAGGTGCCGGAGATCTGGATGGCCACCGAGGCCTCCGGCAGGTCGATGGAGAAGTTGGCCACCTTCGACACCACCAGGGTGTTGATCTCGCCCTGTCGGAACGCCTCGAACAGCGACTCCCGCTCCTTGTTGCGGGTCGAGCCCTGGATCACCGGAGCGTCGAGCTCGTCGCCGAGTTCCTCGAGCTGATCGAGGTAGGCCCCGATCACCAGTATCTGTTCCCCGGCATGCTTGTCCACTATGGACTTGATCACCGCCGTCTTCGTGTGCGCCGTCGCGGCGAGCCGGTAGCGCTCCTCGGCCTCCGCCGTGGCGTACGCGATGCGCTCCGCCTCGGTGAGGGTCACGCGCACCTCGATGCACTCCGCGGGCGCGATCCATCCCTGCGCCTCGATGTCGCGCCACGGCACGTCGTAGCGCTTCGGGCCGATCAGTGAGAACACGTCGCCCTCCCGGCCGTCCTCGCGCACGAGTGTCGCCGTCAGCCCGAGCCTGCGCCGGGACTGCAGGTCCGCGGTCATCCGGAACACCGGCGCGGGCAGCAGGTGCACCTCGTCGTAGACCACCAGTCCCCAGTCCCTGGAGTCGAACAGCTCCAGGTGCCGGTACTCGCCCTTCGTCTTACGGGTGACGACCTGGTAGGTCGCGATGGTGACCGGGCGGATCTCCTTGCGCTCGCCGGAGTACTCGCCGATCTCCTCCTCGGTGAGCGACGTGCGCGCCACCAGTTCACGCTTCCACTGCCTGCCCGCGACGGTGTTGGTCACCAGGATCAGGGTCGTCGCCCCTGCCTGGGCCATCGCGGCGGCGCCGACCAGGGTCTTGCCCGCGCCGCAGGGCAGCACCACGACACCGGAACCGCCTGCCCAGAACGCCTGCACCGCCTGGCGCTGGTACTCCCGCAGTTGCCAATCCCGCTCGTCGAGTGCGATGGGATGCGCTTCACCGTCGACGTACCCGGCCAGGTCCTCGGCGGGCCAGCCGACCTTCAACAGCGCCTGCTTGAGCCTGCCCCGCTCGGACGGGTGCACGAGCACGGTGTCCTCGTCGATCCGGGTGCCGAGCATCGGGTTGATCTTCTTGCTCCGCAGGACCTCTTCCAGCACGGCCCGGTCGGTGGTCGCCATGACCAGCCCGTGTGCCGGGTGGTTGGTGATCTGCAGCCTGCCGAACCTGCTCATGGTGTCCACCACGTCGATCAGCAGTGGCTGTGGCACAGGGAAGCGCGAATAGCTCGTGAGCGCGTCGACCACCTGCTCGGCGTCGTGCCCCGCCGCTCGTGCGTTCCACAGCGCGAGCGGGGTGACCCGGTAGGTGTGCATGTGTTCCGGCGCGCGCTCCAGTTCGGCGAACGGAGCGATCGCCATCCGGGCGTCGTCGGCCTGCTCGTGGTCGACTTCGAGCAGGACGGTCTTGTCGGACTGGACGATCAGCGGGCCATTGCTCACATGGTCCTTTATACGTGCCGGTCAGGCCCTTCTTCCGCGCCGGTCAGCCGAGCCCGGGAGTCGGCAGCAGTGACTGCACGTCCAGCCGGGCGCCGATCAGGCCCGAGTTGTGCATCAGGTCGGCCACCCGTTGCAGGCGGACCGCGCTGATCGAGGTCGGATAGTCGCCGAGCGAGACGAGCGCGGCCGTGGTCTCGTCCACGTCGGCAAGGCCGGGCAGCGCCTTCCTGATCACCATCGGGTCCCCGCCGTGCTGTTGCGCCTCGCCGAGGACCTGCCGGAACAGCGTGAGTGTTCGTGGGCGGGATTCGGCGAAGGAGACGGTGGCGGCATAGCTGGAAACGGGGAAGCCGAGGGTGGCGCCACGGGCCGTGTCCAGCACCATTCGCGCGCCGAAGTCCTTCTCCGCCCTGGTGATGTGTGGCTCGGTCATCCAGGCCGCGTCGACGTCGCCGGACCTGATGGCGTCCACCATCGTCCCCGGCTCGCGCCGGACGAAGGTGATCCGCTCCGGATCGACCCCGGCTCCGCTGAGCGCCGAGCGCGTCGTGAGGGTGCCGAGGTCGTCCAGCGTGTCCACGGCGATCTCCGGGAACCGCAGGTCGTTGGGTGCCTGCAGCGCCGACTCCGGCAGGGTCACCAGCGCCATCGTGTTACGGCCCGCGGTGTACGCCTCGCCCTGCAAACGCAGCGGATTTCCGTCCGCTGCCGTCTTGAACAGCGCCACGTTGCTCGCGAAAGCCACGTCGAGTTCGCCCTCGGCCAGCTTCGTCAGCGCGTCCGTATCATTGGTCTGTTCCACGAGTTCGATCTGCAGCCCCGCGCGCTGGAACCGGCCGTCGGCGACCGCGATGCGCAGGGGCGCGGTGTCGATGGCGCTGCCGACGCCGACGCGAAGGGTGCGCTGCTCGGGAACGAGGGGCTCCGGTTGCGGGTCGCCGCCGAGAAATGAGCAACCGCTCAGTAGCAGGGTCGCGCAAAGGAGAGCTAGTGCCGTTCGCGCACAGGCCCTCATTCGGTGGCTCCCATGGACCGAGAGAATCTGGTTTCGTGGTGGAGCTTAGGCGGTGCGAGGCAATAGCATCGCCGGCGGGCCGCACGGGGATGGACCGGGTTCCGGAACCACATGCCGGTCGCTACCCTCCAGTAGTTTCTTACGCGGTGTCCCCGGAGCGTCGTGTAGCGCGCAAGGCGCAGCGGTTGAAGAAGGAAGCCAGGTGACCCGTCGCAGTAGTCGTCCCCGTGATGGTGACGCGGCGGATCCACAGGACGCCGGCACCAGCACGGGTGGCCGTTGGCGGCTACGGAACTGGCGGTTGCGCACCAAGCTGCTCGCGGTGCTGCTCATCCCCACCCTCACCCTGGTCACCCTGGTCGGTCTGCGGATCGGGGCGGACCTGGACCGGGCCGAGCAGTTCGCCGAGGCCGCGACGCGGGTCAGGGTGGACGATCGCCTCGCGGCCGTGATCCACGAACTGCAGCGGGAGCGCGATCTGACCGTCCGCTACGTGGCCGCGGGCAGGCAGGGAGACCTGCCGGGCCTGCGCGACCAGCGGGAGCGGGTCGACGCCGCGATCGGCGAGTTCGACCGGGAGTTCGCGGACGCGCGAGCGAGGCTCTCCGACACGGCGTCGGTGGGATTCCAGCGCAGTGAGGACCGGCTCGGTCTGCTCACCGGGCTGCGGTACTCCGGCGAGCACTCCACCTACCCGGCGGGCGCGGTGCTGCGCTCGTACAGCGAACTGATCTCCGGCCTGCTCGACGTCGGGGACGAGGCAGCCTCCGAGCCCACCGACCGTGAGCTGACGCGGATGCGCCTCGCGGTCAACGCCCTCGCCAGGGTGAAGGACCAGATGTCGGTCAAGCGCGCGATCGTGGCCTCCGCGCTCGCGACCGGCGAGCTTCCGGCCAACCAGCAGCGGGCCCTGCTGGGCGCGGAGGCCGAACTCGCCGCGGCCCGCAGCGACTACACGAAGTTCGCCACAGCCGAGCAGCAGCGCATGTATGACGACACGGTCATCGGCCTCGTCGTCGACATCGGCAACGGCATGGTCGAGTCGGTCCTGAACCGGGCCGAGGACGGCGAGCCGCTGGCCGGCCTCGACGCCGGGCAGTGGGACGTGGCCGCCACGTACACCGTCAACCTTGCCGAGCAGGTGCAGGACGCGGTGCTCGTCCAGTTGCGCCAGCGCACCGACACGCTGGCGGGTCAGGCCAGGGAGGCGGCGTCCTGGGACGCCGCGATCGTGCTCGGTGTCCTGCTGGTGGGCGGCATGCTGGCCGCGATCGTCGCGCGTTCGCTCCTGCGGCCGCTGCGGACGTTGCGCCGCACGGCGCTGGACGTGGCCGAGCACCGGCTGCCAGCCGCGGTCGAGGAGATCCTGGCCGATCCCGACCCGCGTCCCGAAGGCGTCCGCCAGCTGCGCGGGGTTGCCCCGGTACCGGTGTACAGCCGGGAGGAGCTCGGTGAGGTCGCCAGGGCTTTCGACGTCGTCCACGGGCAGGCCGTGCGTCTCGCCGGTGAGCAGGCGCTGCTGCGGGAGAACGTCAACTCGATGTTCGTCAACCTGTCCAGGCGCAGTCAGCAGCTGGTCGAGCGGCAGCTCTCGGTGCTCGACCGGATGGAGGCGGACGAGCAGGACCCGGACACTCTCGGCGGGCTGTTCGAGCTGGATCACCTCGCCACCCGCATGCGGCGAAACAGCGAGAACCTGCTGGTCCTTTCCGGGCAGGACCTGGGACAGGGAGTGGACGGCGCGATCTCCGCCGAGGAGATCATCGGGGCCGCGCTCTCGGAGGTCGAGCACTACCAGCGGATCGAGATCGTCTCGACCCCGGAGCTCGCGATTCGTGGCGACGCGGTCAGCGACCTCGTGCACGTCATCTCCGAGTTGCTGGAGAACGCCACCGAGTACTCGGGCAACGACGCCCCGGTCACCCTGGTCAGTTCGGCGACCGTGGCCGGTGACTGGCGGATCGAGATCACCGACAGAGGCGCGGGAATGCCTCCCGCGGAGATCGCACGGGTGAACGCCCGGCTGGCCCAGCCGCCCGAGGTGGACGTCGAGGTCTCCCGGCGGATGGGGCTCTACGTCGTCGCCCGGCTGGCTCGCAGGCACCAGATCGGGGTGCGGCTCGGCGCGGCCATCGAAGGTGGTCTCACGGCGACGATCATCGTTCCCGCTGCGCTCGTCACCGACGTCCCCGAACAGCAGGAGCCACCGCCCGCGCCGCCGCCGGAGCCGGAGCCGGAGCCCGCGGCGCAGCCCGAACCTGCCGGTGAACTCGTCGCCGAGCACACGGGGCATCTCGAGCAGGGGGAGCCGGATCTGCCGGGGCCGCTGTACGTGCCGCTGAATCTCATCCAGCCGCTGCCTGATCCGCCGGAGACCCCTTCGCCACCGCAGGTCGCCGAGCGCCCGTCACTGGACCGCTCGCTCGCGGAGCACGGTCCGCCCCGCAGGGCGCCGGTCGAGGACTGGGACGTGGTGCCTGCCTGGCCCAGCGAGGAGGACGATCCCGACGGTGAGTTCAACTTCGACGGGCCGACCGAGCGAATGCCCGCCTACGAAAAGGTGCTCTCCGAATGGTTCGGCACCGGTGCGCACGCGCGGGACAGCGAGCCTGACACCGTTGAGCTGGAGCGGGTGCAGCCGGTCTGGCCGAACGCGGAACAGAACGGTGAAGAGCCGCCCACGTTGCCGAAGCGGGTGCCACACGTCGACCTCATTCCGAGTGTGACCGACACCCCGCTGATGGACGACGGGCCGATCGTCTCCAGAGCCCCCGACGCCGTGCGCTCGCGAATGGCGAGCCTGCAGAACGGAGTGCGGCGGGGGCGGCACCAGCGACGCGAGGACGTGGCGGCGGAAGGGAACTGGGATTGAGCGAGCGCAGCGGCCTGCTGGAGGTGATCGCGCTCGGACCGCGCGACGCCGAGTGCGCCCAGGAAGGGGGCGCCGATCGACTCGAACTGGTCGCCGACATGGCGGCGGACGGGTTGACCCCCGCGGTGCGGGTCGTCCGCGAGGTGCTGGCGGCGACCGACCTGCCGGTGCGGGTGATGTTGCGTGACTCGGCGTCCTTCGCGGCCGCCGACCCGGCAGGACTGCGCGCCGCAGCGGCGGAACTGGCCGATGCGGGCGCGCGCGAGTTCGTCCTCGGTTTCCTGACCGTTGCCGGGCGGGTGGATCGGGCTGCCTGCACGGAACTGATCGCCGTGCTGCCGGGCTGCGCGTGGACTTTCCACCGGGCGGTCGACCACGCCGCCGACGTCGTCGCCGCGCACCGGGAACTGGCCGGGCTCGGCTGCGACACCGTGCTCAGCGCGGGCCATCCGGCAGGGGTCGAGCACGGTCGCGAAGTCCTCACGGAGGTCGCGGTGCGGTCGGAACCGCCGGTGCTGCTGGTGGGTGGCGGCCTTCGGGAGGGCATGGTCGCGCCGTTACGCGCCGCAGGGGTGCGGGCCTTCCACGTCGGCAGCGCCGTCCGGCCGGGTGGCTGGGAGTCCACAGTAGACGTCGATGCCGTGCGGCGCTGGTCCCGGCAGGTGCATGACCCGCTCAACGCGACTGCCGCGCCTCCAGCCACCGGGCGAACCGGGACAGCGAGTAGTTGACGACGAAGTAGACCAGCGCCACGACCAGATACGTCTGGATCAGCAGGTGATTGTAGTTGGCGAGCACCCGCGCGCTGAACAGCAGTTCCGTGTAGCTCACGATGTAGCCGAGCGAGGTGTCCTTCAGCAGTCCGACGGTCTGGCTGACCAGTGAGGGCACCACCCTGCGGATCGCCTGCGGCAGGATCACGTGCCACATCGCCTGTGCCGGCCGCAGCCCGAGCGCGGCGGCCGCCTCGCCCTGACCGCGTTCCAGCGACAGGATCCCGGCGCGGAAGATCTCGGCGAACTGGGCCGAGTGCGACACCGCGAGCGGGACCACCAGTTTCCACAGCAGCGGCATGTCCATGCCGTAGCGGGGTAGGGCGAACAGGACCACGAAGACCAGCAGTAGTGCCGGGATGACCCGCACGACCTCGACGTACGCACGGGCGGGGACGCGCAGGACGGTGAACCGGGACACGCGCGCGAAGGCGAGCAGCAGCCCCGCGCTCGCGGCGATCGCCGCGGACAACGCCGCGGCGACCGCTGTCGAGGCGAGCCCGTCCAGCAGGTAGCGCCACATCGGCCAGGTGCCGTACGGCGCCCACTTGTCGGCCGCCAGCTGGCCGTTGATCGCGAACTGGCGGATCGCCAGCGCGAGGGCCAGCGCGCCGAGCACGAGCGCGGCGACCGTGGCGATGCGGATCCGCCGCCTTGCTCGTGGGCCCGGCTCGTCGAAGAGCAGGTTCGTCGGGCTCACCGGTGGATCACCAGCCTGCGCTCCAGTACCCCGAACACGGTGGAGATGAGCAGCGCCAGCAGGCCGTAGGCGACTCCGGCCGCGGTGAAGATGACGATCGGATCGGACTCGACGTTGTTGACCCGGCTGGCCGACGCGGCCAGTTCGACCACTCCCGCCGCCGCGGCCAGCGCCGTGTTCATCAGCAGCATGATCGTGAGGTTGCCCAGCGGCTGGATGACGCTGCGCAGTGCCTGCGGCAGGATCACCTGCGCCAGCGACTGGCGGAAGCCGAGGCCGAGCGCGCGGGCGGCCTCCGCCTGCCCGCTGGCCACGGTGTTGATCCCGGTGCGCAGCGCCTCGGCGTAGTACGCGCCCTGGTACAGCGCTATCGCGATGACGGCCGTGGTGATCAGGTCGAACTGGATGCCGATCTCCGGCAGGCCGAAGACGAACAGGATGATCCAGACCAGCAGTGGAATGTTCTGGAACAGCTCGACATAGGCCGTGCCGAACGCCCGCAGCGGACGTACCGGAGCGACCCGGCAGCACACGATGACGATCGCGACCACTGCCGCCCCGGCGAAGGAGGAGCCCGCCAGCTGGAGTGTGCGCAGGATGCCCTCGCCGAACTCGCCTGCGTGCTCGAACACGACGTTCATGTGTTCCTCACGACCCCACTCTTGCGCGAAAGTGCGCGGTGGTAAGCCACTGAGCTGGGCTTACCCGCACCGGCCGCGCACTTTCCCGCAAAAGTGCGTAGGTCAGGAGCCGGGGACAGAACCGATCTCCGGCGGTTTCGGTGCCTCGCCCGCGACGACCGTGCCGAGCGAGTCCTGCCACACCTGCTGCCAGATGCCTTCGGCCTGCAGCTTCTTCAGCCAGTTGTTGACGAACCGCTTGAACTGCTCGTCGCCGCGTTTGAGGCCGATGCCGTAGGGATCACTGGTGAACGGCTCGCCCACGATCTTGATCTTGTCGTTGAGCTGCGCGTTCGCCGCGAGCAGGGTGAGGTCCTGCACGTACGCGTCGCCGCGGTTCTGCTCCAGCGCCTGCATGCACTCCGGGTCGGTGCCGAAGGTGACGATCTCGGCGTCCGGGGCGACCTCCTTGATCGCCTCGATGGCCGGGGTGTTGGCGCCCGCGATCACCTTCTTGCCGTTCAGGTCGGCAGGGGTGTTGATGTCGTTGTTGTCCTTGGTGGTGGCGATCGACTGACCGGAAAGCAGGTAGGGCCCGGCGAAGGCCACCTTCTCGGCGCGCTCCGGGGTGATCGTGTAGGTCTGGAACACCACGTCCACGGTGCTGTTCTGTAGCAGCGCCTCCCGTGTCTCCGACCCCGAGTTCACGATCTCGGCGTTTGGCTCGCCGATGATGTACTTGGCGAGCAACTTCCCCAGGGTGGCGTCGAAGCCCTCGGTCTCACCGGTGGTCGGGTTCTGCTGGGAGAGCAGTGGTGCGTCGAGCGAGCCGCCGACCAGCATCTCTCCCCGCTGTTTGATCGCGGCGGCTGTGGTGCTCGCGCCGATCTCCGCTTCGCTCGCCACCGGAGCCCGGTCCAGCACGCTCTCGGTGGCCTGCGCACCGCCCGAGTCGCCGCCGGGTACGGCGGCATCACCGCCAGAGCATGCGCTGACCGCTCCCAGAAGGCCGACAGCGCCGACCGCTGCGATCAGCCGGCGTGTCGAGAACGCCAAAGTCATGGTGGACCCGTTCCTAATCAGTTCTGGGAGTGAGCTATCCGGCACACTCCTGCTGGTAGCCGGCCGGCAGGTGAGCACTCTCGGTTCCTGGATTTCGAGTCCTGGTGAAAGACAGTGCCCCTGCCGGTAGGCCGGGAGAGTTGATCGCTGCTGGGATGTCGTGCCCCGCGTGAGGGTTGCGGGAAGCACTGCTTGATTAGGTCGCTGATGGTTCTCCCGCTGGCTGCACAGGGTGATCGGCATCGAGAGCGGGAGGACCGTTGCGACTGTTCGTGGGAGATGACTGGGCCGAGGACCATCACGACATCGAGCTGATGGACATGGCCGGACGTCGGCTGGCCAAGGCTCGCCTGCCCGAGGGCGTGGCGGGGATGGCCC
>NZ_FOKG01000012.1 GCF_900111885.1 Amycolatopsis marina | reverse complement strand
CGGCCTGAGTTGCAGGGGTTGCGGGCGTTGGCTGCGTTGTTGGTGGTGGTGTATCACGTGTGGTTTGGCCGGATTTCCGGTGGTGTGGATGTGTTTTTTGTGATTTCGGGGTTTTTGATCACGGGTCAGTTGGTGCGGGTGTCGGTGCGGGGGCGGATTGAGTTCGGGCCGTTGTGGGCGCGGATGATCAAGCGGTTGTTCCCGGCGGCGTTGACGGTGTTGTTCGTGGTGATGGTGGCGAGTTGGTTGTTTCTGCCGGAGACGCGGTGGTTTCAGACGATTCGTGAGGTGTTCGCGTCGGCGTTGTATGTGGAGAACTGGCAGCTGGTGGCGAACTCGGTGGATTATTTCGCGCAGCACACGGGGGCGAGTGTGGTGCAGCATTTCTGGTCGTTGTCGATTCAGGGTCAGTTTTATGTGGTGTGGCCGGTGTTGATCGCGGTGGTGGTGTTGGTGGCGCGGCGGGCTGGGTGGGGGCTGCATCGGTCGGTGGGTGTGGTTCTGGCGGTGTTGTTCGTCGGGTCGTTGGGGTTGTCGGTGTGGTTGACGGTGGTGAATCAGCCGTTGGCGTATTTCCATTCGGGGACGCGGGTGTGGGAGTTCGCGTTGGGTGGGTTGGTGGCGTTGGTGATCGATCGGGTGGTGTTGCCGGTCGGGGTGCGGGTGGTGTTGGGGTGGGCCGGGGTGGCGGGTTTGGTGTTGTGTGGGTTGGTGTTGCAGGTGGGGACGGTGTTTCCGGGGTATGCGGCGTTGTGGCCGACGGTGTCGGCGGTGTTGGTGTTGGTGGCGGGGGCGACGGGGAGTGGGTGGGGTGCGGATCGGGTGTTGGGGTCGCGGCTGTTGCGGTCGTTGGGTGATTACAGTTATGCGTTGTATTTGTGGCATTGGCCGGTGTTGTTGTTTTATTTGGTGATTCGGGATCGGGTCGAGGTCGGGTTGCTGGGTGGGGCGTTCGTGATCGGGTTGTCGCTGGGTCTGTCGGTGCTGACCTACCACTTCATCGAAACCCCCGTCCGCGAGTCGCGAAGCGGGCTGCTGGCGAGGTGGAACGGGTACCGGTTCGGTGTCGCCGCGCTGGTGCCGGTGCTGCTGGTGGCGGGCACCTGGCAGGCGGTGGCGACGGTGCGTGCGGAGTCCTCGATGGTGTCGGTGGGGAATCTGGACCATCCGGGCGCCCAGGCGAGGCTGCCCGGCTTCGAGTACCGCGGCGCGGACGACGTCGATCCCGTGCCGTCCTTCGTCGCACTGACCGGCGACTGGCCCGCGATGACCAAAGGGGCGTGTGAGTACTCCCCCCGCAACGAGGAACTGCAGGTGTGCACCTATGCGCCGTCGGCCAGTCCGGAACGATGGCTCGCCCTCATCGGGGACTCGCATGCCGACCAGTACACGACCACACTCCTGGAACTCGCCGACAAGCGGAACTGGGGCATCATCCGGATAGTCAAGGGTGCCTGTCCGTTCTCGGTCGACGCCGACGCGATGCCGGGCGACCGCGGCTGCATCCAGTGGAACGCCGACGTGATCGACGAGCTGATCGAGCGGCAGCCGGACGCGGTGCTCGCGCTGTCCACCAGGAACGTCCGGCGCGGGCTGACCGAGTACACGCCGTCCGGGTTCGTCGAGCAGTGGCGCAAGCTGGAGCGCCCGGGAATCCCGGTGCTCGCGATCCGGGACAACGCCCGGCACTCGTTCTCGCTGCCCGACTGCGCTGCCTCCAAGGGGCCCGACAACCCGGACTGCGCCACGCCCCGAGCCGAACTGTTCGCCGAGCCCGCGCCGTACGAGGTCATTCCCGACGTCCCGTCGAACGTCTCGTTCCTGGACTTCACCGACTACTACTGCCTCGAGCAGGTCTGCCCCGCCATGATCGGCAACGTCCTCGTGCACATGGACTCGCATCACATCAGCGGGACATATATGCGCACACTGGCGCCGATCGCCGAACGGGAGATCGAGGCGGCGCTGGGCTGGTGATCACCGGCCGCGCACGGCCGCAACCGCACGGTCGCGCCCTGGCCGTGTGCCGGGAGTGCCCGGGGCGCCGGTTACCCTGATGGGCGTGTCTTCTCCCACTGACTCGTCCGGCGGCCGCAAGGTCTCGCTCATGACCCTGGGCTGTGCCCGCAACGAGGTCGACTCCGAGGAACTCGCGGGCAGGCTCGCCGCGGGCGGGTGGGAGCTCGAGACCGAACCCGGAGTTTCCGACGTGGTGGTGGTGAACACCTGCGGATTCGTGGAGTCGGCGAAGAAGGACTCCGTCGACACCCTGCTGGCGGCGGCCGACACCGGAGCCAAGGTCGTCGCCGTCGGCTGCATGGCCGAGCGGTACGGCAACGAGCTGGCCGACAGCCTGCCCGAGGCCGACGCGGTGCTGGGTTTCGACCACTACGCGGATCTTTCGGACCGGCTCGACGACATCGTCGCGGGCCGTGCGGTCGCCTCGCACACGCCCGCCGACCGGCGCACGCTGCTGCCGATCAGCCCCGTGCAGCGGCCCTCGGCCGCCGACGGCGTCGCGGTGCCAGGGCACGCCCAGCAGGACACCACGGCGCCAGGCTGGGGACCCAGGGTGTTGCGCACCCGGCTCGAGGAGTCGCCCGTCGCCGCGCTGAAGATCGCGTCCGGTTGCGACCGCCGCTGCTCTTTCTGCGCCATTCCCTCGTTCCGCGGCTCGTTCGTCTCCCGGCAGCCGGCCGAGATCCTCGCCGAGGCCGCCTGGCTCGCCGAGCAGGGTGTCCGGGAACTGTTCCTGGTCAGTGAGAACTCCACCTCGTACGGCAAGGACTTCGGCAGGGCACAGGGGGGCGGCAGGGCGCTGGAGCTGCTCCTGCCCCAGCTGGCCGGGATCGACGGGATCGAGCGGGTGCGGGTGTCCTACCTGCAGCCCGCGGAGACCCGCCCGGACCTGGTCCGGGTCATCGCCACGACACCTGGTGTGGCCGACTACTTCGACCTCTCCTTCCAGCACTCCAGCGAAGCCGTCCTGCGTCGTATGCGCAGGTTCGGCTCGACCGACTCCTTCCTCGCGCTGGTGGACCAGATCCGCGAGTACTCCCCGGCCGCCGGTATCCGGACCAACGTCATCGTCGGTTTTCCCGGGGAGACCGAGGACGATCTGCGCGAGCTGGAGCGGTTCCTCACCGGGGCCAGGCTCGACGCCGTCGGTGTCTTCGGTTACTCCGACGAGGACGGCACCGAGGCCGAGACCCTGGACGGCAAGCTGGACGAGGGCACCATCATCGAGCGGGTGAGCCACATCTCCGCGCTGGTGGAGGAACTGACCGCGCAGCGGGCGGAGGACCGCGTCGGTGACGTCGTCGAGGTGCTGATCGAAACCGCGGGTGAAGAGACCACCGGCCGGGCCGCGCACCAGGCGCCCGAGGTGGACGGCGACTGCGTGCTGCTGGACGCGGGGGAGCGGTCGGTCGGCGACCTCGTCCGCTGCGAGGTCGTGGATTCGGCAGGGGTGGACCTGGTCGTCCGCCCGCTCCCACCGGGGACGGACACTCCCCGGTGAGCGCCGCCGCCAGCGAACCGGCAGACAGAACGCCCGACAGAGCGTCTGAGAACGGGAAGTTGCGCCGGCATGGTGATCCGAGTTCTCAGGCGGGCTCCGAGAGCGGGAAACGGCAGTCGGAACCATCCTCTCCCGCCCCGGCGCCCACCCCGGTACCGACGCTGAACGTCGCCAACCTGCTGACGCTGTCCCGGCTCGCGCTCGTGCCGTTGTTCATCGGCGCCCTGTTCGCCGGGGACGGGTCCGAGACGGTGTGGCGTGCGATCGCCACCGCGCTGTTCGCGATCGCCTCGCTGACCGACCAGGTGGACGGCTGGGTGGCCCGCAAGTACGGACTGATCACCGACTTCGGCAAGATCGCCGACCCGATCGCGGACAAGGCGCTGATCGGTGCGGCGCTGGTGGGGCTCAGCCTCCTCGGCGAACTGCCGTGGTGGGTGACGGTCGTCATCGCGGTCCGCGAGATCGGGGTGACGCTGCTGCGGTTCTGGGTGATCCGGCACGGCGTGATCCCGGCCAGCCGCGGGGGCAAGGCCAAGACACTGGCGCAGATCGCGGCGATCGTGCTCTACCTGCTGCCGCTGCCGGACGGTGCCGAGCCGGTGCGCTGGGTGCTGATGGGCTTCGCGCTCCTCCTGACGGTCGCCACCGGCCTGGACTACGTGTTCCGGGCCCTGAAGCTGCGCAAGACGGCTCGCGCCAGCACGGCGGGCCGGTGACTTCGGAGGTGCCCGGTCCGGCAGCGACAACCGAGGCGGCGGTCGTGGCAGCGCTCGTCCGGCGCGGGGAGACCGTCGCGACCGCCGAGTCGCTGACCGCGGGACTGGTCTGCGCGACGCTCACCGGAGTGCCCGGCGCGAGTGCCGCCGTGCGCGGCGGGCTGATCGTGTACGCCACGGACCTGAAGGCGACCCTCGCCGGAGTCGATCCCGATCTGCTCGCCGCACACGGCGCGGTGCACCCGGAGGTGGCCGCGCAGCTCGCCGAGGGGGCTCGCGAGCGCTGCCGGGCGAATTGGGGTGTCGGCCTCACCGGTGTAGCGGGCCCGGACCCGCAGGACGGTGTCGCGCCGGGAACGGTCCACGTCGCACTGGCTGGCGCGGGCTTGCGCACCACCCGTACGCTGGAGTTTTCCGGTGTTCGCGCAGAGGTGCGTGCGGCTTCGGTTGCGGCGGCGCTCGACCTGTTGCGGGAACATCTGGTGTGATCCGGGCGTTCGCCCTTGGCGGACGGACGTGTCATCTCCTGCGGCCGGTCGTCAGGACTGGGTAACGTGGGTAGGACCCGAAGGGAGGCGCGTGATGACCGTGCTCTTACGTGAGGCGATCGGTGATCGGCTCCGGCATGCCCGCACCAACCAGCGCCGCACGCTGCGCGACATCTCCCGCGCCGCCAGGGTGAGCCTGGGTTACCTGTCGGAGGTCGAGCGCGGACAGAAGGAGGCGTCGAGCGAACTGCTCGCGTCGATCTGTGACGCGCTGGAACTTCCGCTGGCCGAACTGCTGCACAAGGTCGCCGCCGACGTGTCCGCACTGGACGGGGTCGAGGTCGGCGCGGTGGAAGAACCGGCGCAGACGGCCCCACAGGGGGCCCGCGCCGCGGAGGGGGGAGCGCCACCTCGGCAGGACGCTCCGGCACAGGCCAATGCCGGTGGTATCGAGGGCGGCAGTTTGCTGCCGGACGTGGTCGGCAACGATCTCGCGGACCTACGGGCCGCTGGCACCCTGCGTCCACCGATGTCCCCGACCCTGCGGACGACCATCAGCGGGCCGAAACTCGCCTCCACGATCGCCGCGTAGTTCCGATAGCACATACGGCTGGGACCAGATGCTGACCCCGACCCCTTCCTCGGTCGGGGCCATCCCTGATTTTGCCCGGGGTCGCCTGGAACCGCGGCCGCTGACCTGACACGATGGAACACAACGCCGGGGTCGGGTGACGCTGCCGATATCAGGGGAGCGCGGCGTCGAAGTGGATCAGCGGCAGGACCAAGCCAGTGGGACGCAAGAAGGCAGGCGGAGGAGATGGCCAACCCGTTCGTGAAGTTCTGGAAGTACCTGATGGCGGCGTTCTCGTCGAAGATCGACGAGCACGCCGACCCGAAGGTGCAGATCCAGCAGGCCATCGAGGAGGCGCAGCGTAATCACCAGGCGCTCTCCCAGCAGGCCGCATCGGTGATCGGCAACCAGCGGCAGCTGGAGATGAAGCTGAACCGTCAGCTGGGTGAGGTGGAGAAGCTGCAGGCCTCCACCCGTCAAGCGCTGGTCCTCGCCGACGAAGCGCGGAGCAAGGGCGACGAGCAGAAGGCGACCGAGTTCGAGAACGCGGCGGAGGGTTTCGCCGCGCAGCTGGTCACCGCCGAACAGAGCATCGAGGACCTGAAGACGCTGCATGACCAGTCGCTGCAGGCCGCGGCGCAGGCCAAGCAGGCTGTGGAGCGCAATGCCAGCATGCTGCAGCAGAAGCTGGCCGAGCGCACCAAGCTGCTCTCGCAGCTGGAGCAGGCGAAGATGCAGGAGAAGGTGTCCGCCTCGCTGAACCAGATGACCGAACTCGCCGCTCCGGGCAACACGCCGTCGCTGGACGAGGTGCGGGAGAAGATCGAGAAGCGCTACACCACGGCGCTGGGCTCCGCCGAACTCGCACAGAACTCGGTGCAGGGCAGGATGCTGGAGGTCCAGCACTCGACCACGCAGCTGGCCGGGCACAGCAGGCTGGAGCAGATCCGCGCTTCGATGAAGGGCGACTCCGTCGCCCAGGTCACCGACGGCAAGGCTGGGCAGGCTGGGCAGGTCTCGGAGTCCGCGGCGGGCAGCTCCGCCGCTCCTTCGGCCAGCATCCAGCAGGAGATCCAGGCCCGGATGCAGGCCGAGCAGCAGAAGAACCAGGCGTAGTCGCATGTCGTCGGGCAGGGGTTCAGGTCGCCGCGACTTCAGCAAGTTCAACGAGAAGCTGGAGAAGCACGTCGAGCGCCTGCCCGACTATGCGCAGCGGGCGCAGGAGAAGCTGCAGCGCTACCTGCCGCCCGCCGATAGCGGCGCGGACGACCGGTCCGGGCAGCCGAGCACCGGGCCGGATCATCCGGCACAGCGACAGCGGCCGGGGCTGCCGTCGTTGCCCGCGCTTTCGTCCCTGCCCGGTGAGATCCCGGTCGTCGCCGAGGCCCGCGCGACCTGGGCACGCTGGAACGATCCCGCGGCGAAGCACCAGCGACGCATCCGCAGGACCTCACGGGCGCTGACGCTGTGGATCATGCTCACCCTGTTGTGCGCGCTGGCGCTGGTGGCCGGAGTCACCGGCATCATCGGCGCAGGGGTCGCCTCGACCCCGGTTCTCGCTGGTGGCGCGGGAGTTGTCGTGTTCGGCACCTTCGGGGTGCGGGCCGGCATGCGCCTGCGGACGCTCAAGCGCGTCGAATTGCCGGCCAGTATGGCGGCACCACCCCCGTTGCCGCCCACCACGTCGGCGGCGCGGCAGCCGATGGAACGGCTGCGCGAATCCGAAGCCTCGCTCGAGGAGCTGCTCACCCAGCTCGCGATGCCGGTGGCCGGGGCGTCGTCGGCGGTGCCCGAGGTGTCGGTGGAGCAGGCTCGGGAGACCGCGGGGGAAGCGGCGGCCGCGCTGCGCGGGCTGGCAGCGAGACTGCAGGCCGTGGAACGCGGCAGGGACCACGCCCCGGCAGCCGAACGTACTGCCCTGGACGCGGCCGTGCGCACGCTGCGGGAGCAGCTGGACGACGGACTGACCGGCTACGGCGAACTCGTCGCCGCCGCGAGCAGGGCCGTCGCGGCCAGCAGCGGGGGAGCAGGTTCCGCAAGGGAGTCGCTCACCGACGCGACCGATCACCTGGCGGGGCTCGCGATCGCGCTGCGCGAACTGTCCTGAACGAGACTTCCGAGCGATCCGCTCAACGCCCGGCCAGCGCGCGGTTGACGCGCTTGACCAGGCCGGGACCGTGCAGGGCGAAACCGGTGTAGAGCTGCACCAGGCTCGCCCCGGCCTCGAGCATGAGTTCCGCCTCGCGCGGCCCGAGGATGCCGCCGACCCCGATGATCGGTAGCTCGCCGCCGGTGTGCCGGTGCACGAACCGCACCACCTCACGGGACCGGGCGGCCAGCGGCCGGCCGGAGAGCCCGCCGATCTCCTTGGCCAGCCGGGCGTCGGCCGTGGCGAGGCCCTCCCTGGACAGGGTCGTGTTGGTGGCGATGATCCCGGCCACGCCGTGCTCGGCGCAGACGTCGAGGAGTTCCGCGAGCGCGTCGTCGGTGAGGTCCGGCGCCACCTTGACCAGCAGGGGAGTGGGGGAACGATCCGCGTTGCGGGCGAGATCGGCGGACGTCGCCAGCAGTTCCGCCAGCAGTTCGGCGAGTGCGCCTCGATCCTGCAGCGCACGAAGACCCGGTGTGTTGGGGGAGCTGACGTTGACCGCGAAATAGTCGGCGTACGGGTACAGCGCCCGCAGGGACGCCTGATAGTCGGCAACGGCATCCTCCAGCGCCGCGGCCTTGGACTTGCCGATGCTGATGCCCAGCGGCACCGGCGGCGTGCCGTTCGTGGCGAGCCGCTCCGCCAGCGCCTCGGCTCCCGCGTTGTTGAAGCCCATCCGGTTGATGATCGCGTCGGTCTCGCCGAGCTGGAACAGGCGCGGACGCGGGTTCCCTGGCTGCGGCAGCCGGGTGACGGTACCGACCTCGACGAACCCGAAACCGAGCGCTGGCCAGGCGCTGAGGGCGCGGCCGTCCTTGTCCATCCCCGCGGCCAGGCCGACCCGGTTCGGGAATCGCAGCCCGAGCACCGTGACCGGGGAGTCGACGCGGTAGAGGCGGCGCATACCCGCGAGCGCGGGAGGCAGACGGGACAGTGCGCCCAGCGCGCGGACGGTGCGTTCGTGCACCGCCTCCGGATCATTGTGGCCGAGCCGGTACATCGTGGGACGCAGGATCTTGTCGAAGAGCACGGGCCCATGATCCCGTACGCACTTGCGCTGACCGGACAAGGGCTTGGAGAAATGGGGCAGCCCCCGACGTGACTCCCGAACGTCGTCAGTCGTTCGGGCCCGAGTCGGACTGGTACTCGGAAACGTCGAGGGCCGGGTGACTGCCTGGTATTCGCCAGCAGGCACACGCGACGGCAGGTGACGAGCCGACAGGTGGTCGGAAGCGGTCCCTGCGTCAGTCCATCACGCTGTCCGTTAGCGGACAGTCACCTCACGAGTCCTGTAGTTAATCAACTTCGGACCACCTCCCTTCTCGTGTACCCGCAACGCTAGGCGAAGACTTCCGGGTGCGGCAACAAGATTTCGCCCGTGCGTTTCGCGCTCGGCGAACGGCCGGTTTCCGGTTCAGGCCGGGGGAACAGGACCGGGCTGACAACGCGGGCAGAACCACGTCGGCCTGCCCTGCACCCCGGCTCCCTGCGTACGCACCAGCACCCGGCCGCCACACCGGAAACAGCCCTGCCTGCTGCGCTCATACACCCAGTTGCGCCTGCCCCGCGCCAGTTCGCCGGTCGTGGACTGGTGGTGCCGCCACGCGTTGGCAAGCAGCAGCTTCCTGGCGAGCGTCACCACGCGCGCGGGCTCGACCTCGCTCACCGGTGTCCAGGGCGAGACACCGAGCAGGAAGCAGATCTCCACCTTGTACAGGTTGCCCACACCGGCCATGATCCGTTGATCCAGCAGGGCGAGCCCGAGCTCGCGGTGCGGGTCCGCCGCCAGCGCTGCGATGGCGCGGCTTTCGTGGTCGCCGTCCGGCCACCGCGGGTCCAGCAGGTCCGGGCCGAGGTGGCCGACAAGGGTGGACTCGTCCCCGGTGGGCAACAGGCGCAGGTCGTGCAGCCGGAAACCCACTGCCTGGACCTCGGTGGTGGCCAGCACCACACGGGCGTGGTGCGCGGGCATCCGCCACCGCGCTCCCGCCGCGTACACCTGCCACGAGCCATCCATGCGCAGGTGACTGTGCAGGCTCAGATCTCCCGAGAAACGGGTGAATATGTGTTTGCCGACCGTCCGGACTCCGAGCACGTCGCGCCCGCTCAGATCGGCCGTGGCGAGCGCCGGATGGCGGATCTCGCCGCGCACGAGTCGCCGGCCCGCGAGGGCCCGCTCGAGGGTCCGCCCGGCCCGGAAGACCGTGTCTCCCTCGGGCACCGGCTACCCGGTCTCGGGTTCGGCGTACTCCCGGATCGCCGGGAACTGCGAGGTCGACTCGGTGTCACCCGGTTCCGGCTGGCCGGAGAACTCCTCGCTCTCGCGGTCCAGCCGGTGCCTGCCCGCCCGGTTCGAGCGCAGGATCTTCGCCAGCACCATGTTGAAGGTCAGTGCGATCTCCTGCGCCCCCGGCGAGTGCCATTCGTGGATCGGGGTGCACGCGCCCTGCGCCTGCTGGATCGCGAGCCGGTCCGGGATCGCGGTGGGCATCACCAGCCTGCCGAAGGACTCGCGCAGCTCCGCGATCCGGTACTGGTGCTCGTACGAACGCACCCGCAACCGGTTGACCAGCACACCGACCGGTCGCAGATGCGGATTCTGGTCCGCCCGGATGGCCTCGATGGCCTCCAGTGCCCGCTCCGCGCCCGCGACGGCGTACATCGTCGGCTCGGTGACCAACAGCGCCGTGTCGGCCGCGATGAGCGCCGAGCGGGTCAGCCTGCCCAGCGACGGCGGGCAGTCGAGGATCGCGAGTTCGTAGGGATCGCCCCTGGGGTTGTCGTGCAGTTCGTCGAGTGCGCGCGACAGGTTCTCCATGCGGCGGCCGGTCGGGCCGGGCTCGTTGAGCAGCTCCAGGTCCTCGGAGCCGACCAGCACGTCGAGCAGATCACTCCAGCCGCTCGTCTCGATGGCTTTCTCCAGTACCGCCCTGTGCGGTGTCTCGAGCACGTCGGCGAGCGTCGACTCCGTCAACGGCGGATCCAGGGAGGCCGTCGCGTTGCCCTGCGGGTCCAGGTCCGCGACAAGTGTGCGCGTACCCCTGCGCAGCGCTGCGGAGGCGATCCCGAGCGCGACCGTCGTTTTGCCGACGCCTCCCTTGAGGCTGAGTACGGCGACCGTGTGCACAACGACCAGCCTACGGTCTGTTGTCACGTGTGCCGTCCGGCAAGGTGGCGAATTTAATCCGCCGCCCCTCGGCGCAGGTGTCGAACGCAGGTGAACGGGGTCGCGAGCGCGCTGTCCGGTGACGGGCTGCGGCGTCCGCGAGCGCACCACTACGCTGTCTGCCCATGAGAACGGACACCGCGGCGGCGCGCGGATCAGCGGCGGTGCGACAAGCGCTGGAAGCCGAGCTGGAACAGGCCCGAGCCCGGGGCGTCGAGCGGCCGAGGGTGGTCGACGTCGGTGGCGGCAGTGGGGTGTGGGCGGTGCCCTTCGCCTCGGCCGGGTGCCTGGTCACCGTGGTCGAGCCGAACCCGAACGCACTCGCCACCCTGCAGCGCAGGGCGGAGGAGGTGCAGGTCGCCGACCGGATCACCGTGGTCGCCGACGACTCCGACGCACTCGCGGCGCATGTCCCCGCCGGATCCGCGGACCTGGTGCTCGCGCACGGGCTCCTCGAGGTCGTGGATGACCCGGTGCTCACGATGGGTGCGCTGGCCGAGGCGGTGGCACCAGGGGGTGCGGTGTCCGTCCTGGTGGCCAACCGGCACGCCGCCGTGCTGCAGCGGGCGCTGGCGGGCAGGCTGGCCGAGGCGAGGCAGCTGCTGGCCGAACCGCATGGCGTGCTGTCCGAGGACGGTGAGACCGTCCTGCGCAGGCTGGATGTCTCCGGCCTGGAGGCGCTGCTCGCGGGTGCGGGGCTGGAACTGGTCCTGCTGCGGGGCGACGGGGTGATGCCCGACTCGGTCCAGGGGGTCGCGCTCGACGATCAGGACGCGGCCGACGCGGTGGCGTCCTGGGAGGGCGAGCTGGCCGAGTTCGAGGCGGTGGCCGCCGGTACCCCGCCCCTGCGCGACATCGCCAGCAGGCTGCACGCACTGGCCCGCCGCCCGCGCTGACGCCGCTGCGGTCGGGCGACGGGCGGGCTCTGTGGCGCGGAGCGTCTCGATGGGGGGCGGCGGTCGGGCGACGGGCAGGCTCTGTGGCGCGGAGCGTCTCGATGGGGGGCGGCGGTCGGGCGACGGGCGGGCTAGCGTGTGCGTTATGGGACGCAATGCGGGGTTGCCGGGCGAGTTCGCGCGGTTCCGTGTCGACGAGGCGGCTCAGCGGCACACCTGGCCGGATGACTCCGGGTGTGGGTTCCTGCACGTCGACATGGACGCGTTCTTCGCTGCCGTGGAGTTGCGGACCCGGCCGGAGCTGGTCGACAAACCGGTGGTGGTGGCCGGGTCCGGTCCCCGCTCGGTCGTGCTGTCGGCCAACTACCTGGCCCGCCGCTACGGCGTGCATTCCGCGATGCCGGTGGGTGCCGCCCGCAGGCTGTGTCCGCATGCCGTGTACCTCCCGCCGACCAGCGGCCTCTACGCGGAGGTGTCCGACGGTGTGATGGCCATCTTCCGGGAGCTGACACCGCTGGTGGAGCCGCTGAGTCTGGACGAGGCGTTCCTCGACGTGAGCGGCGCGCTCCGGCGGCTCGGTGCCACCTCGGCCGAACTCGGGGCCCAGATCCGCGCGAGGGTGGTCCGGGAGCACGGCATCGCCTGTTCGGTCGGTGTCGCCGGGGTGAAGTTCGTGGCGAAGCTGGCTTCCGGAATGGCCAAGCCGGACGGCATGTTGGTGGTGCCGCGCGCCGAGGTGCTCGACTTCCTGCACCCGCTGCCGGTGTCGGCGCTGTGGGGCGTCGGCAAGCGCACCGAGGAGCAGTTGCACCATCTCGGCCTGGACACCGTCGGCGCGGTCGCGGCGGCGCCGCCGGATCGCCTGCGCCGCTCGCTCGGTGCGGTGGGGGAGCACCTTTACGCGCTCGCCAACGGCCGGGACGACCGCGGCGTGGTGCCGGAGGCGCCGGACAAGTCGCTGGGCGCGGAGCGGACGTTCGACGTCGACCTGCACGACCGCATCCTGCTCGGCCGCGAGCTGCTGCGGCTGTCCGAGCGGGTGGCGGCCGCGCTGCGGCGCAGGGGACTGCGCGGACGCACGGTGTCGATCAAGGTGCGGTTCGCCGACTTCCGGACGATCACCAGGGCCAGGACGCTCGCGTCCGCGACCGACGTCGCGCGGGAGATCCACGCGACAGCCGCGGCGCTGCTCGCCGAGCACGCGCCCAACGGAGCGCTTCGGCTGATCGGTGTCCGCGTCGAGGGCCTCGATGACGCCGCCGCGCCCGAACAGCTCAGCTTCGACAGTCCGGAGCCGCGCTGGCGCGACGCCGAGGTCGCGGCGGACGTGGCGAGGTCGAAGTTCGGTACCGGTGCCGTCCGTCCGGCTTCTCTGCTGCCATCCGGCGGCCCTGGCGCCCCTGAAACCTCCGACACGGCATGAGAGCATGTCGGAGAACCGAGTCGGCCAGGGGTGGGCGCGATCATGTCGTGGGGTCTCGAACAGGCACCGAGTCCCCCGGCCGGGCGGTGAACCGCCCGGAAAACGCGAGCTGACGAGCCTATCGGGGAAAACCTTCTCGGGTTCCTACGGGATCGGGTAGTCCTCGGCGCGCGAGGCTCGTATCCTGGTAGATGACACCCCGACCGGGAGTGTCTGTTGGGTCCACGACGTTGCGCGGCCCGGCGCCCGCGACAGCTGTGCCGGAGGAGGAAAGATGCCACTCTCCGAGCATGAGCAGCGGCTGCTCGACCAGATCGAGCGCGAGCTCTATGCCGAGGACCCCAAGTTCGCGTCAACGGTGCGTGGCACCAGGTTGCGACGCCCAGCTCGCCGTAGGCGCGTGCAGGGGGTAGCCCTGTTCGTTTTCGGCGTCGCCCTGCTCGTGCTGGGTGTTGTGGTGCCGTTCCGGGTTGCCGAGATCCCGCTCGTGAGCGTGCTCGGGTTCCTCGTGATGTTCTTCGGGGTCCTGCTCGCCGTCACCTCGGGACGGCAACACGGAGACGCCGAGGGTGCGGAGGACGCGGAAGCCGCCCCAGCGGGCCGGAAACAGGAACCGCGGCGGAGTTCGTTCACCCAGCGTATGGAGGACCGGTTCCGCCAGCGCTTCGACGACCGCTAGCTCACTCGTCCCCGCTTCCCCCTCGGGAGTTCGCCTACGGCGCCCGGGTGTGTGCGTTCCACGCATCCGTGGCGCCGTTCCGTGTGCGCCCGCCCTGCCAACTCGGGCACCGGATCTGCCGAGTCAGGGGCGGCGGCGCAGGAGGGAGCGGGGGAGCAGGCGGCCACGCCAGGACATCGGTGCCGTGCGCCGCAGGCTCTCCCGCAGATCGTTGAAGGCCTTCGCGAAGTTCGGGTCCTCCGGTGCGGCCGGGCTGTACCAGGAGCGCTCCACCACGCCGACGACCGTCCTGAGGTCGTCTCGGCCCTCCTCGTCGAGGTGATGCCTGCTCGCCACCTTCTGTGCGGCGGCGCGGACGGTGTCGCTGCGCGGGATCGAGATTCCGCGGTCGGCGCACTCGTCCAGCAGTTCCGCCCAGGCGGCGTTGGCCGCGGTGCCGTGCCCGCTCGCGATGGTGCGCAGCCTGCGTCGGCGCTGCAGCTCCCGGACGCCGGACGGCAGCAGGGCCAGTCCCGCGACGACGAGCAGCCCGAGCGCGAAGATCCAGTGGAACTGCCAGCCCGCGAGCACGACGGAGACCAGCCACAGCGCCGCCACCGAAGGCGGCAGCCACCGCGGTACCGCACCGGTTCCCCGACCGAGGACACTGGCGCGCCTGCCGAGGAACACCGTCGCCGCGGTCAGGATCAGCGCGGCCAGCGCGGTGAGCAGCGCGCCCCAGCCGGACCAGGCGGGCGCCTGTTGGAAATTCGACTGCTCGGCCCCTGGCGCGCCCGCGAGTGGGTCCTGCTCGTCCTCCGGCCCCGATGCCGCGGCCGACGTGGACGGGGTCTCGGCCGCGTTCTCTCCGGTGTCCTCGGGGGAATCCGAGCCGGCGTCGTCGGCCTGCAGGTAGCTGGGCAGGTAGCCCCGCCCATCGGCCAGTGGCGTCGGGTCGAAGGGAACCCAGCCCTGGTCCCCGAAGTAGACCTCCACCCAGGCGTGTGCGTCCTGTGAGGTGATCGAGCGGTAGTCGGCCGTGGTGTAGCCGGTGGTGAAGCCGATCGCCACTCGCGAGGGAATGCCCTGCGAGCGCAGCATCACGGCCATCGCGGACGCGAACTGCTCGCAGAACCCGCGCTTGCCGTTGAGAACGAAGTCCGCCAGCGCGTCGGAGTCCGCCGCGGCGGCGGTCTGCGTGTCGTAGGTGAACCCGTTCTCCGGTTCGGTGAAGAACTCCCACAGCGCGGTCGCCTTGTCGAACGTGGTGTTCTCACCCGCGGTGAGGTCGCCTGCGAGGTCGGCGACACGGGGATCGATCCCGGCGGTCGACGTGTACGAAGGGGAGACCTCGTCGGCCCGCGAATCGGCGGCGCGCAGCTCGCTCTTGCTCGGTTCCGCCAGCGACGCCTCTTCGACGTAGGGCGCGGGCTTCTGCCTGCGTTCCCGGAACACCGCGGCGCTGTCGCGGTCGTAGAACCATCCCGGGGCGAGATTGCGCAGTCGCCGCGGGTCCCCGTACACCGGAAGCCACACGTCGACCCAGTTGATCGGCTCGATCTCGATCACCCTGGTGTCGCTCTCGCCGTCGTCACCTGGCGCGGGCGGCAGCACCCCCTCCGCGGGCACACCCGCGGGCATGGCGCCGTCGGGCAGTCCCCAGCCCTGATTCGGCCGGTAGGTGTCGAGGGTGAAGGCGCGCAGCAGCCGCTTGTCGTTGTTCATGCCCCGGACGCGGAACAGTTCGACGTTCGGCCCCTGATCGAGCATCCCGCGCATCGAGGTGAACGGGTTGACGCCGAGGCCGCCGTTCACCGGGCCCTGGCCACCGACACCGGCGCCGGGCAGCCTGCCGACCGTGCCGATCGCCGTCACCGCCGAACCGGCTCCGAGGCCGACGACGAGCGCCACGGCCACCACTGCGACCGGTGTCACCGCCGCTCTCGGCGAGCCACCGAGCCCCGGGGCGTCCCGATTGCGCCAGCTGCGATGCCGATGGCTGCCGTCGACGGCGAGCAGCCCGGCGAACGCGGCAGCGCCGAGGGCGAAGGTCCACCAGGGCAGCATCGAATCGGACAGGGACGCGGGGACCGCGTACACGCACAGCAGGATCAGTCCGGTCGCGGCGGGCGCGGCCGCGGCGACCGCGAGCGTGTCGACCAGAATCGCGACCAGGCCGATGGCGATCGTGACCAGGCAGAG
This sequence comes from Amycolatopsis marina, assembly GCF_900111885.1. Lineage (GTDB taxonomy): Bacteria > Actinomycetota > Actinomycetes > Mycobacteriales > Pseudonocardiaceae > Amycolatopsis > Amycolatopsis marina. Next base: position 220,010 of record NZ_FOKG01000012.1, on the reverse strand, counting down.
GATCGGCGGGCTGGAGTCGACCGGCGGCAGTCCGGTGCGAATCTGTTCGAACGACGCCGCCAGTACGTCGCCGAGCTCCGCGATCGCGGCGGGCCCGGGAATGATCGCGGCGATCCCGCTGCCGGTGAACACACCGGTGATCAGGAAGGCCAGCACCGCCACCTGGGCAAGGCCGACCACCGCCGTGGGGGTGCGAACGGAGCGCAGGGCCAGCCCGGTGCACGACACCAGAACGACCGCGACGATGACGTACCCGAGCCAGGCCCATCCACCGACGACCCCGGTCAGCGACGTCGAGGCGCAGACGGTGGCCAGCCCCGCCGCGAGGGGTGCGAGCAGGGAGCTGCCCCAGTTCACCGGTGGCTGCGCGGGCCGGGGTGTCGGGGTGTGCAGAGTCGGGGCGCCGGTCATGACAGACCGCCGATCAGTGCGCCGCGTGAAGTCGCGCTGCGGCACAACTCGGCCCAGACCTGCGGCATCGGGCTGTTCGGACCGACGACGACGACGCCCCATCCCGCGGCCCGTAGCAGGGCGGCGGACTCCTCGGTGGCGGCAGCGCGCTGTTGCGGAGCGCTGACGTTCGCGGACCACGCGGGTGTGTCGAGGAGAACCGCGAGACTGCGGACGGTCCGTGGGCGGTACCTGGCCAGTTCGTGCACCGAATCGTTGCTCACGGTCCCGAGGACCGCGATGAGTTCCTGGCCCTCGGCCAGGTCATAGGCGCAGGTGATGTCGCGCTGATGCGTGGGCTGCAGGGCCGCGAGCGCGTCGAGCACCAGGTTGTCGTAGTGCTCGCCGCCCTCGCCAGGGGTGTCGGCGAGCAGCGTGCCGTGCTCGCTCACCAGCCGCACCCGGTGTCCGGACCGGCGCAGATGCAGGCAGATGCTGGCGGCGAAGGACACCGCCCACTCGATGCTGGCCGCGGGGCCCGTCCCGTGGTGCGCGGCGGCCCGGTGATCGAGCAGGATCGTCGTCCCGCCCCGCCACGGCCGCTCCTCGACGCGCACCATGATCTCGTCCCGGCGCGCGGTCGAGCGCCAGTGCACCTTGCGCAGGTCGTCGCCCTGGCGATACTGCCGGACCACCACATCGGGCTCACCCTGACCGGCATGCAGGCGAATGCTCCCGTCGTCACCGGAACCGATGCCCGCACCGGTGGGCAGACCACGCAGGCCTGCCACGGTCGGCACCACCAGCAGCCGGGAGTGGCCGATCAGTTCCCGCTCGAACTCGCACAGCCCGAACGGATCGGTGATGGTGGCGCGCAACGGGCCCACCTGCTGAATTCCGCGCAGCACCGGCTGGATTGGATAACGCAGCGCCACCACCCTGTGCTGGGGCAACCGCTCGACCACGAACCGCGGACGGGAGCCGAGCGCGTAGGGCACACCGTCCTCCAGGAGGATCTCACCGCCGGGCAGCCTGCCGCCCCGCCACAGATCGAGCTGGACCTCGCCCGAGTGCCCAACCGCGATCCGCTCCGGCAGCAGCGTGCGCATCGCGCCCATCCGCACCCTCGCCGCCGCGACGAACACCGCGATCAGCAGGGGCAGCGCGACGACGAACAGCGCGACCCGCAACAGGTCGCGCTCGTTCAGCACGGCGGCGCAGACCGCCGCGGCGGCACCGGCGGCGAGCAGACAACGGCCGCGTGTGGTGAGACCGGACAGTGCGCGCAACATCTGGAAGTCCTCTTCACTGTGCGCGCGGGCACGAGGCCCCGCGCTGCACCGTCAACGCCTGGGCTGCCCGTTGCCCGCCGAACCGGTGGGAACGGGGACGCGCTGCAGGACGGTACGGATGACGTCGGTGGCCGAACGGCGGGCGGCGTGTGCCTCGGTGGTGAGCACGAGCCGGTGGGCCAGCACGGGAACCGCCACGGCGTGCAGGTCGTCCGGCACGACGAACTCCCGCCCGGACAGCGCGGCCTGAGCTTTGGCCGAGCGGACGAACTGCAGGGTCGCGCGGGGCGAGGCACCGAGACGCAGCTCGGGAATCTGCCTGGTGGCCGCGACCAGTTCGACCGCGTACTGCCGGACCTCCGGCGCGATGTGCACGTTCCGGACGGTCTGCACGAGTCGGTTCACCGCGGCCGCGTCGGACACCGGCTGGAGGTCGGCGAGCGGGTTGTGGCCCGCGTGCTCGTCGACCATCGCCATCTCGGCCTGCTGGTCGGGGTACCCGATCGAGACCCGCGCCGTGAACCGGTCGCGCTGAGCCTCCGGAAGGGCGTAGGTGCCCTCCATCTCGATCGGGTTCTGGGTGGCGATCACCATGAAGGGCGAGTGCAGGTGGTAGGTGGTCGTGTCCACCGTGACCTGGTGCTCCTCCATGCACTCCAACAGCGCCGACTGGGTCTTCGGCGAGGCCCGGTTGATCTCGTCACCGACCACGATGTTGGCGAACACCGGACCAGGGCGGAACTCGAAGTCCGCGGTCTGGCGGTTGTAGATCGAGACACCGGTGACATCGCTGGGCAGCAGGTCGGGGGTGAACTGGATCCGGCTGACCGAACAGTCGATGGACCGGGCCAGTGCCTTCGCCAGCGAGGTCTTGCCGACACCGGGCACGTCCTCGACGAGAAGGTGGCCTTCGGCGAGCAGCGTGACCAGCGCGATCCGGACGACGTCCGGTTTGCCGACCAGCACGCGCTCGACGTTGCCCGCGATGCGCCGGGCCGCCTCGTGCAGTTCGTTCAGCCCCGCGGCCTGGGATTCGGCGCCGTGCTGCCGGTGTGCTCCGTGCGTGGTGTGCTCGGCCGTCTGCTGTTCGTATGTCTCGGCGGGCGCGGCAGCCTGCGTTCTCGACGTCACTCGACCTCCTGGTGCCGATGCCCTTGCATGTTCCGCGGGGCGCGAGGAGCACCCGTTCTGGTTTCGGCTGTCCTCCGCGGGGACAAGCCTGCCACGAAGTGTGTCAAACCCGGGCGAAAGTCACGAGAGAACCCCGCGATCACGCGGCGAGGGTCATTCACGAGTCGGTAGACGGGGCCGCCCGGAAGGGCCCCGCTGCGGCATGCTTTCTGCCGCGGTAGGGGTGGTCGTGGTTGCCGACTGCAGGTGAGGCCGGTACATGGCCGCAGGGTCGGCGGTGAGTAACCCGAGTTTCGAATATCACGCAGCGCAACCGACGTGCTTAGGCCGAACGGGCGAAAGGCACGCCTCGCACCTGGGGCCTCCCGTGACGGTGTGTTCTGGCCTATGCTTCGAAGCGGATCCGCTCGACTACGGAGAGGCGTATTCCGCGACCATGAGCGATGTGGGTATGAGCGTCCCAGTGGACGCGCGAGCGTTCGCCGTCGCTCCGGAGTTGGCAGCCGACGCCTTCCAGCGGTTGAGTCAACTGCAGGACGTCGTGGGGGAGATGGTCCGGCAGGCAAAGGTTCTGGGTCGCTCGGTACCGCTCGGCGGCGGGTATGCGAGCGAGATCGGCGACTTCATGGCGCAGTACGGAATCGGCGGGGAGGGATCGGCCGTCGACTCGCTCACCCGCTTCGGCAGGGAGATCGAGGACCTCAAGTCCCAGATCGACAGGGCCCTGAGCCGATACGAGGATGAGGACGACGCCGCGACGCGCAGTGTCGACTGCACGGGCGGCTGACCGGATGACCGGTGTTCGGCGGGGTGCGGTCCTGTGCGCGCTTGCGGTGCTGACCGTGCTGACAGTGCTGACCGCGGCGTGCTCGCCCGAAAGCGAGGTGGGCGTGGCGGGCGTCGCGCCGAGTTCCGCTCCCGTGTCGAGTGCGGCCTCCCCGTCCACCGCCGACGAGGTCGTTCCTTCTTCGGTCCGGGACGACGCGCCGACCTCCGACCTCGCCGCGCTCAAGCCGTGTGAGCTGCTCTCGCCCACCGATCGTTCCACCGTCGGCCTGACCGTCCTCGGCAGGGAGAAGTCCGTCGGGTCCGCGCCGGCGTGCGACTGGACCGAGCCGGGGGTGTTCGGTCTGACGATCACCGTCGACGAGAAGTCCTCGTTGTCGGAGATCGAGGTCGAGCCGGGAACGGCGGAACCCGCGGAGATCGAGGGGCGCGAGGCACTGCGGGTCGCGGACGAACCCGCCGACGACGGCACCTGTGCCGTGCTGCTCGCCGCCGGGGAGTCGGCAACGGTGCATGTCGACGTGAGCAACACCAGCTTCTCCGACACGGAGCGGGCCTGCGACCGCGCGGACACGGTGGCCGGGCTGATCGCACCGAAGCTGCCCTGAGAGCGAGAACGGGAGTGCGCGATGAGCGAGCGACAGGTGCCGAGCGCCGAGCGGCGCTACGAGTCCTACAGCCACGCTGCGATGCGGGCCGAGGTGGAGGCGGGCAACGATCCCGCGGCAGCGGGGGAGATCGGCGCGGAGTGGGCCGATCTCGCCGCCCGGATGCATGATTCCGCCGAGTGGTTGCGCAGGCTCTCGGACAGCAGCACGGAGTTGTGGCAGGGCTCGGCAGGGGAGGCGCTGCGCTCGGTGCTCGGGCGCGCGGTCACCTGGTCGGACGAGGCCGCAGGAGTCTCGTCCACGCTTGGTGAGTCGGTGAGCCAGCAGGCGGCGATCTCGGCCAAGGCGAAGGCGGAGATGCCCGAGCCGGTCGAGTACGACCCCGGCGCGGTGATCAGGGAGACGGCGCTCAGCGGTGACATCGCCGGACTGATCGGGCTGTCCGATCGGCTCACCGCCCTGCGTGCGCAGTCGGAGAGCGCCCGGCAGAAGGCCATCGACGTGATGAACAGCCGGGACGCGGGCCTGCGGGCGGCGGTACCCGCGGCCGGCTTCGGTGCACCGCCCGCGCTGACCTCGGACGCCCCGTGATCCGGGTTTCGGCCTCGGCGTTCGACATCCTCTGGTCCGACCTGGGACACCGGGAGCCTCCGGGACCACTGCTGGTGCACAGTGTGGGCCGCACCCATGGGGAGCGAGCCGAGATCCGGCGGGACGTGTACGCCAACCTGACCGAGCGTGGCCTGTTCGCCGACGGCGAGCTGGACCCCGACCTGCGTAACCGGCTCGAGGTGCTCGCCTCGGCCGATCTGGTCGTCGAGTGCGAGGCGCTCGTCGACATGGCGGAAGCCGAGCCGCTGCGGGCGATCGCCGCCGCAGCGGGCAGCCAGGCCGTTCTCGCGGCACAACCCCGGCGCACGATCGGTCTCTCCGAGATCCGCGACACCGAACTGGTGCCCGCGGCGGTCGGTGTGCTGCCGGAGCTGGAGCCCGGTCCCGGATACGGCGTCAGCCTGCCCGCGTCCGCGCTGGGATCCACCGTGCGGGATCCGGTGTTCGACGACGGCGGGGCCGGCGGTTCCGCTGATCCGGGGTCGGCCGCGCATGAGCAGCAGATCCGCGAGGTCCTCGCGATCCAGGCCCGCCCGGTGCTCGGCGCAGGCCAGTTCTCCGTGCGGGTGCGGGAGAACGGACGGCTGTGCCGGGTCGGCGGCATGAGCTGGTTCGTCACCGACGTCGGCGCCTACCTGGGCGCCGTCGCTCCTGGTCGCGGCGGCGAGGACTGGTTGAGCATCGCCCCCGTCGACAGTGCCCGCCTCGCCGCCCGCCTGATCGACATCATCGACGAAGCCGTCTGAGCACGGCCGCTTCGAGCGTCCCCACGTCGCCCCCCACCGTTCCCCACCGGGAGGTGGATCCGGTGGGCGGCGCTGCTCCGTTGGGGTTGTCCGCAGCCGGATTTCGGCTTCTCGGCTCGCTGGAGAGAGCGAGTTCTCACCCGTGGCGGCGATGTTCCCCCACCAGCCCCCACTCTGACCCCACCGCTGTGACCTGCGGGAACGCAAAAATCCGTCCCCCGATTCAGCGCTTTCCTCGTTGACTGTGGTGGAAAGTGGGGTACGGTGGTGCCCAGTGGGGCAGAAGGGAGCCCCGTGGCCGGGTTTCGGTGGATTTCTTACCTCGTGAAGTTCTCCGGGCCCGGTAGGGAGGTGGCGGCCGATGTTCCTCGGCACCCACAACCCGAAGCTGGACGACAAAGGGCGGCTGACGTTGCCCGCGAAGTTCCGCGACGCGCTGGCAGGTGGGCTGATGATCACCAAGGGACAGGATCACTGCCTGTACGTCTTCCCGCGCGACGAGTTCGAGCAGATGGCACGCAAGGTGGCAGAGGCGCCGTTCACCAATGAGGCGGTCCGTGCCTACCAGCGTTATCTGTTCGCCGGAACGGACGAACAACGGCCGGACGGGCAGGGGCGCATCCCGATCGCGTCCGAGTTGCGGCGATATGCCGGGCTCAACAAGGAGTGTGTGGTGATCGGTGCGATCACCAGATTGGAAATCTGGGACGCCCAGGCGTGGCAGGGCTACCTGGAGGATCACGAGGACAGCTACGCGAAGGCTCGAGAAGAGGTCCTGCCGGGCGTCTTCTGAGTCGAGAAAACGCGTTCGGTCGGCCGGCTGTCGCCGAAGCCGAAACGGGTCGAAGTGGATGTCGTGAGGCCTCTGTCCGCTCACCGGCCCTGGTGCACCTTCCCCGGCACCAGGTTCGTAGCGGGCGGGCGGAGACCTGACGACATCGACGGTCTCGGGCGGGCCCCGGGAACTCGACCGACTCGACTGCCTCGTCGGGCGGGCGGCATCGGGGAAAGGGGGTTGGCCATGACGGAGAGCGCTGAGCACGTTCCGGTTCTGCTGGACCGGATCCTCGAGTTGTTCGCCCCCGCGCTGGCCGCTCCCGACACGGTTCTCGTCGATGCCACGGTCGGTCTCGGCGGTCACTCCGATGCGTTGCTCGCCGCGCACCCGCAGCTACGGCTCATCGCGCTGGATCGCGATCCCGCCGCGCTCGAGCGCTCCGCGGAGCGGCTCGCCCGCCACGGGGACCGGGTGCGGTTCGTCCACGCCGTGTACGACGAGTTGCCGGACGTGCTCGCCGAACTCGGACTGTCCACAGTGGATGGTCTGCTCTTCGACCTCGGCGTGTCCTCGATGCAGCTCGACCGCACCGAGCGAGGCTTCTCCTACTCCAGGGACGCTCCCCTCGACATGCGAATGGACCCTACGACCGGCCGCACCGCCGCCGACGTGCTCAACACCTACCCGGCCGCCGAACTGGCCCGGATCCTGCGGGAGTACGGCGAGGAGCGCTTCGCGGGCAGGATCGCGAAGACGATCGTCGCCGAGCGGGAGCGCGAGCCTTTCGACCGCAGTGAACGTCTGGTCAAGTTGCTCTACGACACCGTGCCCGCCCCGAGCAGGCGCACCGGCGGTCACCCGGCCAAGCGCACGTTCCAGGCGTTGCGGATCGAGGTCAACGGTGAGCTGGAGACGTTGCGAGCCGCCATGCCGGCCGCCCTGTCGGTACTGGCACCCGGCGGCCGAATCGTCGTGGAGTCCTACCAGTCGCTCGAGGACAGGATGGTGAAGCGGGCCTTCGTCGAGCTGGCGAAGTCGCGCACGCCGGAGGACCTGCCCGTCGAGCTTCCCGGGCACGGGCCCGAGATCAGGTTGCTGACCCGCGGCGCCGAGAAGGCGAGTGAGTCGGAGATCGAGCAGAACCCCCGAGCAGCCTCGGTGCGGCTGCGAGCGGCCGAGCGGATCAGGGAGACGACATGACCGCCGAGGTTCTTTTCGCCACGGAGGTAGTGCGATGACAGCGCCAACACGATCCAGGGCCAGGTCCACGACCGCTCGCGCCGCCCGGCAGCGGGCCCGCTCGGCGACCACGACCACCGAGACGCCCCGGCCTTCCCGCGCTCGCCAGCAGCCCGCGCAGCGGACGTCCGCGGCCGAACGGGCCTACGCCCGCCGGGCGCAGCGTGCCGAGCTTTCCCAGGGCGCCCGGCGGGGCGGCGAACTCGCGCGCAGGCGGAAGTGGCTGCCGCGCCTGCGGGGTCCGCAGTCGCGCGCGTCGTTCGTCGTGGTGATGATGGGCCTGCTCGCCGCGGGTGTGGCCGCCACCCTGTGGCTGTCGACCCAGGCGATCGCCGACACGTATCGGCTGGACGAGCTGAACGAGACCAACGCCCGGCTGCTCGAGCGCAAGGAGCAGTTGCAGCAGCAGGTCACCAGGCAGGAGTCGCCGTCCGCGCTCGCCGAGCGGGCCAAGGCGCTCGGCATGGTTCCCGCCACGGACCCCGCGCACATCGTCGTCGAGCCGGACGGCAGCATCCGAGTTGTCGGTGAGCCGAAGAAGGCGGAGGGCACCGCACCTCCGGCCCAGCCCGATCCGGCCGCCGACGAGTCGCCCGCCGCCACCGACCCGGAGGGTGGCGCGGGTGATTCCGACGCCGACCGGGTCGCGGGAGCGGCCGGACCGCAGGGCGAGTCCGGCGACGGTGCTCCCTGATGGCGGGCCAGTCCCGTGGTGGTCGCTCCGGCGCGGGCTCCCGGCGGACCTACTCCGCGGGTGCCCGCCGCGGCGGCGACACCCAGGTACTCGGTGGCAATCGCAACCGGTTCACCGCGGTCCGGATCATTCTCGTCGTGGTGCTCGCCGTCGCGGGGCTGAAACTCGTGCAGGTGCAGGCGATCGAGGCACAGGCGCTGTCGGAGAAGGCGGAACGCCAGCGGACCGAGGCGATCGACATTCCGGCCCAACGTGGGTCCATTGTGGACCGAAACGGGGTGAAGCTCGCCTTCACCGTGGAGACCCGCACGCTCACTGTGAGTCTGCGGGCCATGCGCAAGACCTGGGACACGTACGCGAAGGACCATCCGGAGGAGGGCAAGAACTTCCGGACGCGGGCCGCCGAGGCGGCGGAGTACATCGCGCGGAAGGCCCCGGACAAGACCACCGAGGCGGACCTGCTGAAGCGGTTCCACAAGGACGGGCCGTTCACGTTCCTCGTCGATGAGCTGGAGCCCTCGGTCGCCGAGGACATCACCGACAAGTTCCCCGAGATCGGGATGGAGAAGCGGGCCAAACGGGAGTACCCGGGGGAGAAGGTGGCGGCCAACATCGTCGGGGTCGCCAACTGGCAGATGCAGGATCCCGACGTGTCCAAGCACAATCTGCAGGGCCTCGCCGGTCTGGAGAGCATGCTGGACGACACGCTCGCCGGAACTCCGGGGCAGCGTCTCGTGGACACGGCTCAAGGGACCAACGTGGTCATCCCAGGTACCGAGCGTGATCTGCAGGCCGCGACGCCCGGCTCCAACGTGGAACTCACCATCGACTCCGACCTGCAGTACGTGGTGCAGGACAAGCTGGCGGCCTACGTGCAGAAGTCCCGCGCCAAGGGCGGCAGCGCGGTGATCCTGGACTCGAAGACCGGCGAGGTCTACGCACTGGCCAACGACAAGACGTTCAATCCGAACGACAATTTGACCGACATCAAGCCCGAACTGCTGAACAACAAGGCGGTGTCCATACCGTTCGAGCCCGGTTCGGTGAACAAGATCGTCACGGCTGCGGCGGCCATCGAATACGGTCTGGCGACCCCCGAGTCGAGTCTCATGGTGCCGGACTCGAAGAAGGTCGCGGACCACGTCGTGCACGACGCCTGGGAGCACCCGACGCAGAAGTTCACCACCACCGGCATCTTCGCCAAGTCATCCAACGTCGGCACCCTGATGCTGGCGGAGAAGGTCGGTGAGGAACGTTTCGCCGACATGCTGAAGCGGTTCGGGCTGGGCAAGCGCACCGGCGTCGGACTGCCGGGGGAGAGCCCCGGGAGTGTTCCGGCGCGGGAGAACTGGTACGCGACCACCTTCGGCAACCTGCCGATCGGGCAGGGCCTCTCGATGACCGTCCTGCAGATGGCCGGGATGTACCAGGCGATCGCCAACGACGGCCTGCGCGTCGAGCCGAGGATCATCTCCTCGAAGACCGGCCCGGACGGCAAGCGGGAGCCGGCGCCCGCGCCCGGTACGCAGCAGGTGGTGAGCCCGAACACCGCGAACACGGTCAAGGACATGATGCGTGCCGTGACGCAGAACGAGGGCGGCAACGACAACGGCACGGCGCCCGCCGCCGCGGTGGAGGGATACCAGATCTCCGGCAAGACCGGCACGGGGCAGCAGGTGGATCCGGCCACCAAGGCCTACAGCGACCACCTGTACAACATCACGTTCGCCGGGATCCTGCCCGCGGACAACCCTCGGTTCGTCGTCGGCATCTGGCTCGACGCGCCGGACACCACGCTGCCGGAAGGACACTCGGCGGCCCCGCTGTTCCACGACATCGCCTCGTACCTGACCCAGCGCTACCAGTTGCCGCTGTCGGACAAGCCGACTCCTGTGGTCCCGCTGGTTCTCTGACGACAGCCTTGCTGCCCCCGCCCCGGTGCCGGAGCGGGGGCGCGAGCCTCACTTGCCGTACAGGGCCTCGATATCGGTGGCGTAGTTCTTGTTCACCACGTTGCGCTTGAGCTTGAGGCTCGGGGTGATCTCCCCGCCCGCCTCGGTGAAGTCCTGGGGCAGGATCGTGAACTTCTTGATGGACTCGGCCTGGGAGACCTGCTTGTTCGCGGCGTCGACCGCCTCCTGCACCGCGGCCTGCAGGTCCGCGTCGTCGGCCAGGTCGGCCACGTTGGCGTCGGCGGGCTTGCCGTGCTGGGACTTCCAGGTCGGGAAGAACTCCTCGTCGATCGTCACCAGCACGCCGATGAACGGGCGCTGGTCACCGACCACCATCGCCTGGCTGATCAGCGGGTTGGACTTCAGCGTGTCCTCGAGGCCGGATGGGGCGACGTTCTTGCCGCCCGCGGTCACGATGATCTCCTTCTTCCGTCCGGTGATCTTGAGGAAGCCCTCATCGTCCAGCTCACCGAGGTCGCCGGTCGAGAACCAGCCGTCCTGCAGCGACTCGGAGGTGGCCTTCTCGTTGTTCCAGTAGCCGTTGAAGACCACGTCGCCCTTGAGCTGGATCTCGCCGTCCTCGGCGATCCGGACCGAGGTCCCGGCCACCGGCTTGCCGACGGTGCCCACCTTGAAGTCGTTCTCGGTGTTCACGCAGGCCGCGGCCGAGGTCTCGGTCAGCCCGTAACCTTCGTACACGGGCACGCCGATGCCCCGGAAGAAGTGGGCGAGACGGGCGCCGAGCGGGGCACCGCCGGACACGGCGGCGATGCAGCGGCCGCCGAGCGCGGCCCGCAGCTTGGAGTAGACCAGCTTGTCGAAGACCGTGTGCTTGACTCGCAGACCGAGGCCGGCGCCGCCGCCGTCCAGCGCCTGGCTGTACGCGACGGCGGTGGCCTCGGCCGCGTCGAAGATCTTGCCCTTGCCGTCGGAGTGCGCCTTGAGTTTCGCTCCGTTGTAAACCTTCTCGAACACGCGGGGAACGGCGACGACGGAGGTCGGGCGGAAGGTGCCGAGGTCGGCCACCAGGTTCGTGATGTCCGCGGTGTGGCCGAGGGTGACTCGCGCGGTGAACGCGGTCATCACGATGGCCCTGGCCAGAATGTGGGCCAGCGGCAGGAACGCGAGCAGCGAGTTGCCCTGCGACATGAACTGGGGGAAAGCAGCGATGTCCGCGCGGATCTCACTGAGCAGGTTGTGGTGGGTCAGCTGTACGCCCTTGGGGCGACCTGTGGTGCCCGAGGTGTAGACGATCGTGGCGAGGGCGTCGGACGGCACCGAGCGGCGGCGGGTGTGCACGTCGTCATCGGCCCCCTCGGCCCCGAGCGTGCTCAGCTGCTCGAGTGCCCCTGGCGCGCCGTCGATCTGCCAGGAGTGGGCCAGTTCGGGCAGCCTGCCGCGCACCTCGTCCAGGCTCGCGTTGTGCTCGGCGGTCTCCACGATGACCGCCTTGGCCGCGGAGTCGGACAGGATCCAGTGCACCTGTTCGGGAGAGGAGGTCTCGTAGATCGGCACCGTGACACCGCCCGCCGCCCAGATGGCGAAGTCGAGCAGTGTCCACTCGTACCGGGTCTTGGACATCAGCCCGACCCGGTCGCCCTTCTCGATGCCAGCGGCCAGCAGGCCCTTCGCCGCGTCGAGCACCTGAGCCGCGAACTCGCGGGCGGTGACGTCGATCCAGGACCCGTCGATGTGCCGGCGGAAACTCACCACATCACCGAAGCGTTCGGCATTGGCCCACACGACGTCGGCGAGATTCTCGTCGGCAGCGACCGTCCGACTTGCAGGAGCGCTGTATTCGCGCACGTGGACCTCCGAAATAGACACCGGGAGCGGATGTTACTCGCCGGTCAACTTAACCTGTCCCATACCTGATTGACCATGGTGGTCGCAGAGGTTCCTCATTGGCATGACATTCTGCACGCGTGTCCGATTCCGACAACTCCGTCCCCGCGTTGGACATCGTCGACGAGACCTTCCTCGCCGTCCCTCCGGGTACCGTCGCCGCCGCGTTCGCGGACTCGCGATCCTGGACACGGTACTGGCCGGACCTCGTGCTCGAGGTCTATACCGACCGTGGCGACAAGGGTCTGCGCTGGACGGTACGTGGCGCGCTCGTCGGCACCATGGAGGTCTGGCTCGAGCCCGTCCTCGACGGCACCCTGCTGCATTACTTCCTCAGGGCGACCCCGGCGGCCGAGGACGGCACGCCGCTGGCGCTGCGTCCCGCCGGACTGCGCCGGGAGTTCGACCGGAGGGCGCGGGCGGCCAAGGGAATCGCGCTCGGCCTGAAGGAGATCCTGGAGGACGGGCGGGAACCCGGGATACCGCCGAGGAACAATCGATAACACCGGGCCCGCCGTTGGTGACTCCGGGGCGATTCGGCGAGCGCTGATCGGGTGCGGGAGACTGGTGCTGTGAGGGTTCATGTCGTCTCCGACGTGCACGGGAACGCCGAGGCACTGGCCAGGGCGGGCGAGGGAGCCGACGCACTGGTGGTGCTCGGCGACCTGATCGACTTCGTGGATTACCAGAATCACGGCAACGGCATCCTCGGGGCCCTGTTCGGGGCGGAGAAGGTCGCGACGTTCGCCCGCCTGCGCCGGGAGGGGACCAGGGACGAGACCGTTGCCTACTCCCGGTCGCTCTGGTCGAGCCTGGACGATCCCGCCGCGGCGGTGGACGAGGCGATCAGGGAGCAGTACGCCACGCTCTTCGGCGCGCTGAGCGCACCCACCTACGCCACACCGGGCAACGTCGACACCCCCTCGATCTGGCCGGAGTACGCCGGTGCGGACGTGCGGGTGCTCGACGGCGAGGTGGCCGAGATCGGCGGGCTGCGGTTCGGGTTCGTCGGGGGAGCGCTGCTGCCCGAGGGCGTCGTCCCCCGCAAGGCCGCGGTGTGGCGGCCGTACCTGCGCAGTCCCGAGGACTTCGACGCCGCCGTCGCGGGCCTGTCCGGGATCGACGTGCTGTGCACGCACATCCCGCCCGCCATAGCCGACCTGACCTACGACGTCGTGGCCCGGCGTGCGGAGATCGGCTCGTCCGCGCTGCTCGAGATGATCGAGAAGGAGCAGCCCCGCTGCTCGCTGTTCGGGCACGTTCACCAGCCGTTGTCGGCGCACCGGCGGTGGGGCAGGACGGAGTGCCGTAACGTCGGCCACTTCAAGGAGACCGAGCGTTCCTACGTGCTGCGCTGGTGACGACGACGAAACGGTAAGTTGTGCCCATGGCCGAGCAGTCCACGCAGTCGATCGAGGTCGACGCGGCGCCCGAGCGAATCATGGCGGTGATCGCCGACCTGCCCGCGTACCCGGAATGGGCGCAGGCGGTCCGCGAGACGGAAGTGCTGGCGGAGGATGATGCCGGCCGGGCAAAGCAGGTCCGGTTCACCCTCGACGCCGGACCCGTCAAGGACGTCTACACCCTCGAGTACGACTGGGCGGCGGACGGCCTCTCGGTGAGCTGGCACCTGGTCAAGGGACAGATGCAGAAGTCCCAGAACGGCCGCTACGTGCTGGAGCGCAAGGGTGAGCGCACGTTGGTGACCTACACGTTGTCCGTCGAGCTGGCACTGCCGATGATCGGGCTGCTGCGCCGCAAGGCCGAGAAGATGATCATGGACACCGCCCTGAAGGAGCTCAAGCGCCGAGCGGAGGGGTAGAACCAGGGTGCGAATCCTGCTGTTCACCGGCAAGGGGGGTGTCGGCAAGACGACCCTGGCCGCGGCCACCGCGGCCGGACTGGCCCGGCAGGGCCGGAAGACCCTGGTCGTCTCGACGGATCCGGCGCATTCACTCGGTGACGCCGTCGACCGCCCGCTGACCGGCGAACCCGCCGAGGTGGCGGACGGGCTGTACGCCGTGCAGATCGACGCACGCGGCCTGCTCGACGAGTCCTGGGCTGACCTGCGCGAGCAGGTGCGCCACGCGCTCGCCGGTGTCGGGGTCGACTCGCTCGACGCGGCCGAACTCACGGTGCTGCCCGGAGTGGACGAGGTGCTCGCCCTCGGCGAGGTGCGCAGGCTCGCCGCGAACGGCCCGTGGGACACGGTCGTCGTCGACTGCGGACCCACGGCGGAAACGCTGCGGCTGCTGGCGCTGCCGGAGGCCATCGCCGGATACCTGCGCAAGCTCGTCGTCCGCCAGTCGAGATTCGCGGGCAGGGGGCGTGGTGCGACAGCCGACGCCGTCCGGCGGCTGGGTGCGCACCTGGAGTCGCTGCGCGAGCTGCTGACCGACCCGGCGACCACCACCGTCCGCCTTGTCCTGACGCCCGAGCGGGTGGTCGCCGCCGAGACCGGGCGCACGCTCACCTCGCTCGCGCTGCGAGGGATCAGGGTGGACGGCTTGGTCGTAAATCGCCTGGTGCCCGCCCCGGGCCTGTGGCGTGGCTCGGCGGCGTCCTGGTTGCGGACCCGGCGCAGGCAGCAGAACCAGGTGCTCGCCGACCTCGTCGCCTCCGGGCTCGAGCAGCGGCTGATCCGGCCCGTGGAGCACCGGGCGGAGGAGCCGGTCGGCCTGACCGCGCTGCTGGAGATCGCGGGTGAACTCTACGGCGACGACGACCCGCTCGACGGAGGCGACACCGGCGTGACCCCGCTGCTGCAGGTGTCCGAAGTAGACGACGGTTACGAACTCCGAGTGGCCCTACCGCTCGACAGTCAGTCCGCCGTGGACCTGGCGCGGGTCGACGACGACCTCGCGATCACAGTGGACGGATTCCGCAGGCTGATCGCGTTGCCGGAGCTGTTGCGACCGTGCCAGATCACCGGTGCGGAATCCGACGCGCGCGGCCTGCTGGTCTCGCTCCGGCGCCAGGAGGACGAGCGATGACGGAGCACGGTGCGGCGGGACACTGGG
Source organism: Amycolatopsis marina (assembly GCF_900111885.1). GTDB lineage: Bacteria > Actinomycetota > Actinomycetes > Mycobacteriales > Pseudonocardiaceae > Amycolatopsis > Amycolatopsis marina. Next base: position 204,917 of record NZ_FOKG01000012.1, on the reverse strand, counting down.
ACGAACAGGACGTGACCAGCCTCGCCGAGGAGATCCGGCTGCTGGTCGAGCTGGTGGTCGACCGGGCCGCCCCCTGGCTGGACGGGGTGATCGCGGCCGGACACGGCACGGCCGGCGCCGAGCGACCGGACGACACCGGTCCCGGATGCGACTGGTGTCCACTGTGTGCGATCGTTGCGGTGGTCCGCGGCGAGCGACCCGAATTCGCCGCCCGGTTGCTGGAGCAGGCGGCGGCATTGGTCGCGTTGCTGCGCGCCGTCCTCGCGGATCGCTGGCAGCCGCAGGAGGGTGTGCACATGCCGGGCTACCGTCCCGCGCCACGACCGGAGGATGTCCGCGCCGAGGATCCCGTGCGCGCCGATGCCAGCTCGGCGACGGCTCCGCGCGTGCAGCGGATCGAGGTTCGGCGACGGGCGCAGTGGCAGCCCGGCCAGGGAAACGGGCAACGGTAGTGCTCGCGATCGGCGTCGACGTCGGAGGCACCAGCGTGCGGGCCGGCGTCGTGGACGAGCAGGGTGCGCTGCTGGACACCGCACGGGTGGGGACGCCCACCGGCGAGGCGGCGCTGGAGGACGCGATCGCCGGAGTGGTCGAGCAGCTGCGGCACCGGCACGAGGTCGCGGCGGTGGGCCTCGCGGTCGCCGGGTTCGTCGGAACGGACCGGCGCACGGTGATGTTCGCGCCGCACCTGGCGTGGCGGGCGGTTCCGGTGGCCGACCGAATCGAGAAACGGGTCGGCCTGCCGGTCACGTTGGAGCACGACGCGAACGCCGCCACCGTCGGCGAGCACCGATTCGGTGCGGCACGGGGAGCACGCGTGGCAACCCTGATCGCGCTGGGGACCGGAATCGGCGCGGGTCTGATGCTCGACGGCACGATTTTCCGTGGCGCGCACGGCGTCGCGCCCGAACTCGGCCACCTGTGCATGGTCCCGCACGGCCGTCCGTGCCCGTGCGGCAAGGACGGGTGCTGGGAGCGCTACTGCAGCGGAACGGCGCTGGCGACCACCGCCATCGAACTACTGGCACAGCATCCCGGCCGTTCCACGGTGCTGGCGCGTGAGGTGGCGGGTGACCCGGGGTCGGTGACCGGTCGGAGGGTGGCCGCCGCGGCCAGGGACGGTGACCCGATCGCCCAGCGGGCGATGGCCGAACTGGCCCGCTGGCTCGGCGAGGGCCTGGCGATGGTGGCCGATATCTACGACCCGGAGGTCGTGGTGATCGCGGGCGGGGTGTCGGAATCGGCGCCGTTGTTCCTGGACGAGGCGCGGGAACACTACGCGGCCGCCGTCACCGGATCGCGGCACCGCCCGCTCGCCCGGATCCGCCGGGCGCAGCTCGGGGACGAGACGACCATCGTCGGCGCGGCCTCACTGGCCCGCGACCGCGACGTGCTGGCGCGGCGCGGCTGACCGAGCAGCTGCGAACTGTGGTTTGCGGGGTCGAGGTGATTTGTGGAACTCGGCCGACATAGTCCCGCTATCGAGGCGGCAGGGCGTCAACCAGAGGAACCGGATCGTGCCGGGGAGTCAGGGCCCTGGCGATTCGATCGCGGACCCGAGTTCTCGGACAAGCGCTGACCGAGCAGCTGCGGCCGGAAGGGCGGGGGCCCGGCGTGTGACAAGCTGGATTCATGTTGCTCGGCGACGGCGATGGATTCGTTCGGTGCGCGTGCGGTCACCGGCACTGGGGCCTGTACGGGGCGGCCGGTCTCCTGCTGTCCGACCCCGACCGCGGTGTGCTTTTGCAGCGGCGCGCCTGGTGGACCCACCACGGCGGCACTTGGGCCCTGCCAGGCGGGGCGATCCGCTCGGGGGAGAGTCCGGCGCAGGCGGCCACCAGGGAGGCCGAGGAGGAGGCCGCGATCGACCCCGCTGCCGTCCGGGTCACGGCGACGTCCACCGAGGAGCACGTCACGTGGCGCTACACGACGGTGCTGGCCACGGTGGGCGCGCAGGTACGGCCGAAGGAGGTCAGCAGGGAGACGGCGGAACTGCGCTGGGTCGCGCCGGACGACGTTCCCGCGCTGCGCCTGCACCGCGACTTCGCCGCGGCATGGCCCAGGTTGCGCGCGCAGCTCGAACGCAGGCTGGTGCTGGTTGTGGATGCCGCGAACGTGGTCGGCTCGCGGCCGGACGGCTGGTGGCGGGACAGGGCGGCCGCGGCCGTCCGGCTCCGGGACCGGCTGGGTGCGCTGGTGCACATCGATGTCCCCGGCAGCCACATTCCGGTACCTGATGCCGATGACTGGTGCTGGCGGCCCCGGGTGCTGCTGGTGGTCGAGGGCCGTGCCGCCGGGATCGAGCCGCACGAGGACGTGGAGGTGGTGGCCGCGCGAACAGACGGCGATACGGCCATCGTCGACGAAACACGCAGGGTCCGGACGCAACGGCCGCGGGATCACGTTGTCGTGGTGACCGCCGACCGCGAACTACGCGAGCGGGTGCGCGGCGAGGGCGCCGACGTGCTCGGCCCCTCGACGCTGCTGCACCTGCTGGACTCCCAGGTTCGCTGACCGGGACGGGCCGCGGACGCTCAGCCCAGCCCGTCGCGCATCTCGGTGATCAGCGAGGCCACCACGGCCTTGAGACTGCCGTGGCACTGCCTGGCCGCCGCCCGTTGTCGCTGGTAGCTCGCGCCGTGCTGCAGGATCGTCTCGATCCCGCGCAGCTCGGCAACGCACTCGAGGTGCTTGGCCACCGGTTCCAACCGCTCCAGCACGTCCGCGAGATCCTCGGTGACCAGGCGTTCGTTGCCGGCGGCGTCCAGGATGATGATCGCTTCCATCCCATAGCGCGCGGCCCGCCACTTGTTCTCCTGCACGTGCCACGGCGGCAGCGAAGGCAGCGTCTCACCCGCGTCGAGCCTGGCGCTGAAGTCGTCCACGAGGCACTGGGTCAGCGCGGCGATCGAGGAGACCTCCTGAAGGGTGGGAACGCCGTCGCAGACCCGCATCTCGACGGTGCCGAAATGTGGTGCGGGCCGGATGTCCCAGCGGATCTCCGAGAAGTGGTCGATGACGCCGGTGACGAACATGTCGTCGACATATCGTTCGAGCTCCGACCAGTGCCGGAACTGGAAGGGCAGTCCGGCGGTGGGCAGCTGCTGGAACATCAGCGCGCGGTTCGAGGCGTACCCGGTGTCCTCGCCGCCCCAGTACGGCGACGACGCCGACAGCGCCTGCAGATGCGGGGCGTAGATCAACAGCGTGTCCAGGATCGGCAGCACCTTGTCCCGGTGGTCCACCCCGACGTGAACGTGCACGCCGTAGATCAGCATCTGCCTGCCCCACCACTGGGTGCGCTCGATCAGCTTGGCGTACCGCTCCTTGTCGGTGACCTTCTGCTGATACCAGGTGGAGAACGGATGTGTACCAGCGGAGAACAGTTCGACGCCGAGCGGGTCGGTCACCGAGCGCACCAGCTGTACGGATTCGGCCAGGTCCGCGCTCAGCTCGGGAACGGTCGAGCAGACCCCGGAGATCACCTCGATGGTGTTGAGCAGCAACTCCTGCTTGATCTTGGGGTGGCTGTCGGCGTCAGCGGGCCGCAGCTCGTCGAGAATGCGCTCGGCCACCGAAGCCAGCTCCCCGGTGCGCCGGTCGACGAGGGCGATCTCCCACTCGGCGCCGACCGTGGAACGGCGAGACGGATGAAAGTCGATCCGCATGGCGCCACCCCCTCCCGCCCCTGGCGTGTCGAAGCCTGTTGGCGAACCGGAGCTTCAGGGCAATTCTGCCTCAGAAGAACGCGCGCGGCGAAGCCCACGAGCGGGAGGCGGGGCGCAGGACTCGTGGTGACGCGCGTTTTGGCAACACTCAGACCTGGGCGCCGGTGGTCGGGTCCGCGCCGTCCGGCGGGCCCTGCTTGACGCGCAGGAGCAGCAGCGCGATCGCCGCGGTGAGACCGAGGATGCCCAGCGGCAGACCGACCCTGCTGGACAGGCCGAGTATCCCCGGTGCGATCAGCAGAAGCAGGGACAGCACGAAGAACAGCAGAATCACCACAGCGCCGCGGCGGGGACGTGGCAACGGCGGTGGCTCGGGAGGGACGAAGTGCTCGTCGTCGTCCTCCGGGTTGGTTGCCGAGGGATCACGGCCGAAGAGGGTCTCGTCCCACTCGCTGCCGCTGTCCCGCCAGCCGCTGGTGGAGGTCTGTTCCGCGGGCCGCGTCTGCTCCTGGGGCCGCTCCTCCTGGGTGGGTGCGTCAGGTTCTCCCTGGTCCCGTTCCCTGGCCTCCTGCGTGCCGATGCCCTCGGCACGCAGGTCCGCGGCGATCCTGGCGAAGGCCGCGTCCACGTCCTCCGGGCCCTCGTGTCCGTCGATTCTGCTCATGTCGTTTGCACCTGCTGGACGGAGTGGATGAACTCGACGCTGCGCTCGAAGACCAGCGGAGCGTCGTTGTCGAGCGTGGCGACATGGAAGCTGTGCTCCAGGGGTACGTCGACGAGCTGATTGCTGCGTACCCCCTCGGCGATCACCCGGGAGTTGACCGGTTCCACGACGTGGTCGACGACCGAGTGCATGAGCAGCAGCGGCTGGGTCACCTTGTGCAGGTCCGCCCTGGTCAGCCGCCACAGCTGGCTCAGACTCGCGGCCGCCCGCACCGGCACCCTGGTGTAGGCGAGCTCGGTGACCCCCGGCTTGGCGATGTCACCTGCCACACCCGGCACCGAGGCCAGCACCCCGGACAGCAGCGGCAGCAGCTTGGCATCGCGGCGCAGGGTCAGCACCGAAGGATTGACCAGCGCCAGGCCGGCGATGTCCGGCCCGAACTCCTGCGCGAGCCGCAGTGCCAGCGTGCCGCCCATCGACATCCCGAAGACGAACACGGTGTCGCAGCTGGTGCGGAGATCGAGCAGTTCGCTCCGTACGGTGTCGTACCAGTCGGTCCAGCGCGTCCGGTTCATCTCCTGCCAGGTCGTCCCGTGCCCGGGCAGCCGTGGCCCGCGCACGCTGAAGCCGGCTTCGGCGAGGTGTTCGCCCCAGGGCCGCATGCTGGCCGGGGTGCCGGTGAATCCATGGCAGAGCAGAATTCCCGTGCCGGACGTGCCGGTGTGGGAGAACGGTTCCGCGCCAGCGAGCAGTGCCATGCCCGATTGCCTTCCCTAGTACGTGTCAACACCCATGGTGACATGGTCGGGTGGGTGGTGGTCGTCTGTTACGCACCCCGCGTACCGTCGGCGTGCGGAAGCCGTCCGTCCTGTGAGATGGGTCGCTGCGAGCGCGCAACCGGGGGTCAGCCGTTGTGCGGTTGCGGTCCCGGTTCCTAGGGTGAACGTTCGGGGTGGGTCGTTGCTGATCGCGCAGGGTACGGCCGGTCGGAGTGCCGGTGTCAAGGAGGGCATGTCGCAGTGCTGTATCGGCTGATGAAGTACGTGTTCCTCGGGCCGCTGTTACGGCTGTTCTGGCCGACCAAGGTCGTCGGCGCGGAGAACATCCCGGACAGCGGCGGCGCCATCCTGGCGAGCAACCACCTGGCCGTCGCCGACTCGTTCTTCATGCCCGCGTACGTGAAGCGGAAGGTGACATTTCCCGCCAAGCAGGAGTACTTCACCGAGAAAGGTGTCAAGGGCACGCTGAAGAAGTGGTTCTTCACCGGCGTGGGCCAGTTCCCGATCGACCGGTCGAGTGGTTCGGCGGCCCAGGCCGCACTCGACACCGCGACCCGGCTGGTCCGGGAGGGGCACCTGCTCGGCATCTATCCCGAGGGCACCCGCTCGCCGGACGGGCGCCTGTACAAGGGCAAGACGGGGGTGGCCCGGATCGCACTCGAGTCCGGTGGCGTTGTCGTGCCGGTCGCGATGATCGGCACCGACAAGGTCAACCCGATCGGCTCGAAGATGTGGTGGCCGCGCAGGCTGGAGATCCGGTTCGGCAAACCGCTGGACTTCTCCCGCTACGAAGGTCTCGCCGGTGACCGGTTCGTGGAGCGGTCGATCACCGACGAGATCATGTACGCCCTGATGGAGCTCTCCGGCCAGGAGTACGTCGACATCTACGCCGCGCGGGCCAAGGAGCTCGCGGTGGCCGATGCCGCCGGTGTCAGCGCGGCCGTGCCCGCGCAGGCCTCGGCCCATGAGGCCGCCCGGCTGCCGCAGTCGAAGGCGGGCTGATCCACACCCAAACGGCACCCTCTAAGGTGCACCGGTGCGATTCTTCTACGACACCGAATTCATCGAGGACGGCGTGACGATCGATCTGGTGTCGATCGGTGTCGTGGACACGGACGGCCGCGAGTTCTACGCCGTCTCCACCGAGTTCGATCCGGGACGGGCCGGCCCGTGGGTCCGCGACAACGTGCTGCCGAAGCTGCCCTCGCCGGCCAACCGCGCCTGGCGCAGCCGGGAGCAGATCAGGGCGGACCTGCTCGAGTTCTTCGGCAAGCCACAGGGCGGCATCGAGCTGTGGGCCTGGTTCGCCGCCTACGACCACGTCGCGCTGGCCCAGCTGTGGGGCCCGATGCCCGCGCTGCCGCGACAGTTGCCGCGGTTCACCCGCGATCTGCGGCAACGCTGGGAGGACGTCGGCAAGCCCAAGCTGCCCGCCGCCCCGGAGGACGCCCACGACTCACTGGCCGACGCCCGGCACAACCTGGAGCGCTGGCGAGTGATCGAGGACGTCCGCCGCAGCCGCGGCTTCGCAAGCTAGGTACGTCTGCAAGTACTACCGAGCAAGATCATCACCTGCGTCAACCGCCACCAAGCGGCGCCGGGTCACGGCGTCGGCGAGGCGGTCGAGCAGTTCCGCGGTGGTCGCCCAGTCCATGCAGGCGTCGGTGATGCTCTGTCCGTACCGCAGCTCGTCCGCCTTGCCGAGGGTCAACTCCTGGCGTCCCTGGGCGAGGAAGCTCTCCAACATCAGTCCGGTGACGCCGCGCTCGCCCGCGCCGATGCGCTCGGCGAGCTCACCGACGACCGCGGCCTGCCGGACGTGGTCCTTGCCGCTGTTGCCGTGGCTGGCGTCGATGATGACCCGCTCGGGCAGCCCGGCGGTCCGCAGCCTGCCCAGGGTGTCGGCGACGGCGCCGCTGTCGAAGTTCGGGCCGGCCGATCCGCCACGCAGGATCACGTGGCAGTCGGGGTTGCCCGAGGTGGTGAGCAGCGCGGCCAGCCCGTCGGCGTTGATCCCGGCGAACACGTGGCCGGATGCGGCGGCCTTCGTGGCGTCCACCGCGACGCCGACGTCGCCCTCGGTGGAGTTCTTGATCCCCACCGGCATGGACAGCGCGCTGCACAGTTGCCGGTGCACCTGACTTGCCGCGGTCCTGGCGCCGATGGACCCCCACGTCACGGTGTCGGCGATGAACTGCGGGGTGATTGGGTCGAGGAACTCGCAGCCCACAGGGAGCCCGAGCGCGGAGATGTCCAGCAGCAGCTGCCGCGCCAGCCGCAGCCCCTTGTTCACCGCGAAGCTGCCGTCCAGGTCCGGATCGTTGATCAGGCCCTTCCAGCCCAGCGTGGTCCTCGGCTTCTCGAAGTACACGCGCATCACGATGTGCAGCCGATCGCGCAGCGGCTCGGTGTGCTCGGCGAGCCTGCGTGCGTAGTCCAGCGCGGCGGCCGGGTCATGCACCGAGCACGGTCCGACCACGACGAGCAGCCGGTCGTCGCGGCCTTCGAGGATGTCGACGGTCTCGGCGCGGCCCTGCGCGACGGTTTTAGCGACCGCCACGCTCATGGGATGTTCCTGGCGTAACAGGGCGGGGGAGAGCAGCGGGCTGATGCTCGTGGTTCGCCGGTTGTCGAGGTCAAACTGCGGATCGATACCGGCAACAGCCGATCGGTCGGTGTCCGACGAAGTGGGGGAGTGCATCGCGGGGGTCCTTTCCACAGACCGCCCCGTCGATGTCCCGTCGAGCCGGTCTGTCATCCGGCTCGAGGGGTGGGAAGTCAGCGCACGGTGTCGCCGGCTGGCCCACCCGGGGCCGGCCTGCTAAACCAGAAATAGCGCACGACTGCGTTCACGCGGCCAACGTAGCACAGCACGCAGGGGGCGCGGCCGCCCTCCGCCCCGCTCACTCCGGCCCGCCGCCGAAGCCGATCTCGTTGCCGTCCGGGTCGCGGAAGACGGCCTTGCGGACCCCGTTTTCGTAGGTCTCGCGTTCGGCAGGCTCCAGGCCCCGTGCCGCGATCTGGGCGATCCGGGCGTCGAAGTCGCTGACGAAGACGGTGTGCATGGCGTGCCCGGCATGCTCGGGCCGCACCTCGATGTACAAGTACCTGTGGTCGGCGAGCTCCCACACCGCCTCGACGTCGTTGGGCAGGAACGCCGGCGGGGTGCCGAAAAGCTGCTCGTACCAGGCTGTCGACGCCGCGTAGTCGCGGACGGGAATGCCCGCGAACAGGTCCGTCGTCATGGCCACATGCTAGAGGCCGCGCGTCTTTCGTCCGGTTCCTCGCGGATCTCCTGCAACGATCAAGTCGGTTCCCGCTAGGCTGGCGCCGACAGTGTGACGCAGGACAAATCAGCGCAAGCGGAGGTCTGATCTAATGCGAGTCGGTGTGCTGACCGGCGGTGGCGACTGCCCAGGACTGAACGCGGTGATCCGCGCGGTGGTCCGCAAGGGCATCGAGGTGAACAACTGGGAGGTCGTCGGCTTCCGCAGCGGGTGGAAGGGCCCGATGACTGGGGACAGCAGGCCGCTGGGGCTGGACGACGTCGAGGAGATCCTGACGCGTGGTGGCACCATCCTCGGCTCCTCGCGGACCAACCCCTACAAGGAGGACGGCGGTGTCGACCAGATCAGGGCGACGCTCGCCGAGCAGAAGATCGACGCGCTCATCGCGATCGGTGGCGAGGACACCCTCGGTGTGGCCAAGCGGCTGACCGACGACGGCATCGGCGTGGTCGGCGTGCCCAAGACGATCGACAACGACCTCGGCGCCACCGACTACACCTTCGGCTTCGACACGGCCGTGCACATCGCGACCGAGTCGATCGACCGGCTGCGCACCACGGCCGAATCGCACCACAGGGCGCTCGTCGTCGAGGTCATGGGCAGGCATGCTGGTTGGATCGCCCTGCATTCCGGTCTGGCCGGTGGCGCCAACGTCATCCTCGTGCCGGAGCGGCCGTTCTCCGTCGACCAGGTCGTCGAGTGGGTGGAGAGCCGGTTCGAGCGCATGTACGCGCCGATCATCGTCGTCGCCGAGGGCGCACTGCCCGAGGGTGGCGCGGAGTTGCTGCAGAGTGGCGAGAAGGATGCCTTCGGGCACGTGCGCCTCGGCGGGATCGGCACCTGGCTCGCCGACGAGATCGCCGCCCGCACCGGCAAGGAGTCGCGGGCCGTGGTGCTCGGGCACACCCAGCGCGGTGGCACCCCCACCGCCTACGACCGGGTGCTTGCCACCCGCTTCGGGCTCAACGCCGTCGACGCCGTGGCCGACGGCGACTTCGGCGTGATGGTGGCGCTGCGCGGCACCGACATCGTGCGGGTGAAGCTCGCCGAGGCGACCGCCGAACTGAAGACGGTCCCGCCGGAGCGCTACGCCGAGGCGCAGGTCTTCTTCGGCTAACACCTCCCGCAGACGTTCCAGGGCCACCCGAGTGCGCACTCGGGTGGCCCTGACTGTGTGGAGAAGTCACGGTAGATTGCCCGGACCGAGACGCGGAGGTGAGCGATGTCACAGCCGGAGGCGCAGACGGCAGCCGAACCCGGGGTGGGTCCGAAGACCGTTCGACGACAGTGGGCGGGGCTGGCGGCGGGCCCGGTGCTCGCACTGCTGACGTTCCTGCTCCTGCCCACGTCGCTGCAGGCCCCGGCACGGGCGACGGCGGCGGTGGCGGTCCTGATGGCCGTCTGGTGGATGACCGAGGCGTTGCCGCTGCCCGCCACCGCGCTACTGCCGATGGTGCTCTTTCCCGCACTCGGGGTGGCGGACATCGACGACGCCGCGAGCCCGTACGCCAACGACGTGATCTTCCTGTTCATGGGCGGGTTCATGCTCGCGCTGGCCATGCAGCGGTGGAATCTGCACAAGCGGATCGCGCTGCGGACCGTACTCGCGGTCGGCACGAAACCGGTCATGCTGATCGCCGGCTTCATGATCGCCACCGCTTTCATCAGTATGTGGGTGAGCAACACCGCGACCACGGTGATGATGATGCCGATCGGGCTTTCCGTGCTCGGCCTCACGCTGCAGCTCGGCAACGGCGAGCGGGACACCAACTTCGCCACCGCGCTGATGCTCGGCATCGCCTACGCCGCCTCGATCGGCTCGCTCGGCACGATCATCGGGACGCCGCCGAACACGCTGCTGGTCGGCTATCTCGATGACAACCACGACATCCAGATCGGGTTCGGCCAGTGGATGCTGTTCGGCGTGCCGATCGCGGTGCTGTTCCTCGCGGTGGCCTGGTTGGTGCTGACCAAGTTCGTGTTCCCGCCGAAGATGAAGACGCTGCCCGGCGGCCGCGAGATGATCCGCGAGCAGCTGAACGCGCTGGGACCGATGAGCCGCGGCGAGTGGAACGCGCTCGTGGTGTTCGTCCTCGCGGCACTGTCGTGGATCTTCATCCCCGTGCTTGCCGATACCGAGACGATCGGGGGTGCGCTGCCGTGGCTCTCGCGTATCTCCGACGCGGGAATCGCGATGACCGTGGCCGTCGTGCTGTTCCTGCTTCCTGTCGACGCGCGCGCCGGCGTGCGCACCCTCGACTGGGACACGGCCAAGACGTTGCCGTGGGGCGTGCTGCTGCTCTTCGGTGGCGGGCTGAGCCTGTCCAGCCAGTTCACCGCGACCGAGCTCAGCACGTGGATCGGTGACCAGGTCGGCGCCCTCGGTGGGTTGCCGACGATTCTGCTGGTGGCGGTGGCCGCCGGACTGGTGCTGATCCTGACCGAGTTGACCAGCAACACGGCCACCGCGGCCGCCTTCCTGCCGATTCTCGGTGGTGTCGCGGTGGGCCTCGGTACCGGTCCGATGCTGCTCGTCGTGCCCGCGGCGCTCGCGGCGACCTGCGCGTTCATGCTTCCCGTCGCGACCCCGCCGAACGCGATCGTCTTCGGCTCCGGGCACGTCACCATGGGGCAGATGATGCGGGGCGGTGTCTGGCTGAACGTCGTCGGCCTCGTGCTGATCACACTGGCCGCGTACACCCTCGGTGCGGCGGTGCTCGGCCTGCAGTTCTGACTCGCACTTTCCCGGGAAAGTGCCGCGACCAAACCCGCACTTTCCCGGGAAAGTGCGGTACGTGCACGCGCGCGGTATGTCACTTTCCCGGGAAAGTGCCGTGCTTCTGACACCCTACGAAAGTCCCGACAACTGGTATGAACCATTGACCTAGTGGTCTAAACCACTTAACTTCAGGTTGTCCCCCTGTACATCTCCGATCACCGAAGGTGAATTGGCTTCGGGGGATGCACGACAACTGCGGGCCTCGCGCCGGCCCGCGGTGTCCCCCTGCAGTTGCGGTGTGGCGCAGCATCGCCCGTCTCTACGGAGCACGCATGTTCGGTTCAGTGAAGCGCAGACTGGTCACAGCGGGTGGTGTTCTCGCCGCCGCCCTGATGGTCGTCACCCTCGCCGCCCCTGCCTCGGCAGGCGGCACCGGCCCGCCCACGGAATCCGGCGCCCTGCCGGAGGCACAGGCGGTCGGGAAGACGCTCGGCTACTTCACCCAGTGGGGCGTCTACGGGCGCAACTACCACGTCAAGAACATCCACACGAGTGGGTCCGCGGCCAAGCTGACCCACATCAACTACGCCTTCGGCAACGTGACCGGCGGTCAGTGCAGGATCGGCGACGCCTACGCCGACTACGATAAGTTCTACGGTGCCGACGCCAGTGTCGACGGCGTTGCGGACACGTGGGACGCGGGCGCTCTGCGGGGCAACTTCGGTCAGCTCAAGCGGCTGAAGAAGATGTACCCCCACATCAAGATCCTGTTCTCCTTCGGTGGGTGGACCTGGTCCGGTGGCTTCGGGCAGGCCGCGGCGAACCCCGCCGCCTTCGCCGAGTCCTGCTACCGCCTCGTGAACGACCCACGTTGGGCCGGAGTCTTCGACGGCATCGACATCGACTGGGAGTACCCGAACGCCTGCGGGCTGACCTGTGACACTAGTGGGCCGACGGCCTTCACCGGGCTGATGTCCGCATTGGACTCCCGCTTCGGTTCGCAGTTGGTCACCGCGGCGATCACCGCGGACGCGAGTTCCGGCGGGAAACTCGACAAGGCCGACTACGGCGGCGCAGCCAAGCACGTCGACTGGTACAACGTGATGACCTACGACTTCTTCGGCGCCTGGGCGGCCCAGGGACCCACCGCCCCGCACTCTCCGCTGACCTCGTACCCGGGTATCCCGCAGCAGGGCTTCAACTCGGACGAAGCTGTCCAGAAGCTGAAGAGCAAGGGCGTGCCGGCCAGCAAACTGTTGCTGGGACTTGGTTTCTACGGTCGCGGATGGAGCGGAGTCACGCAGAGCGCTCCCGGCGGTTCGGCCACGGGCCCCGCGCGGGGAACCTACGAACAGGGCATCGAGGACTACAAGGTGCTCAAGTCGCGCTGCCCGGCCACCGGCACGGTCGCGGGCACGGCGTACGCGCACTGCGGAAACGAGTGGTGGAGTTACGACACTCCCGCGACGATCCGGGGCAAGGTCGGATACGCACGGCAGCAGGGTCTCGGCGGGACGTTCTTCTGGGAGCTGTCCGGCGACACCGGTAACGGTGAGCTGATCACCGCCATCCACAACGGCTGAGCCGAGCCCGCCAGAACGACGGCATCACCGATAACGTCCACAGGAAACACGGGGAACACCGAGGCCACCGCTTCCCGCGCGCGGTGGCCTCGGTGTTGTTTCCGGATCGTCCACTCAGGTCAGTGGATACGGCGGGTGGGCGGCTGCGGTGCGAACGATCTCACCGAGCACGTCCAGATCGACCAGTGCCAGCCTGCTGAAGCGGATGCAGCTCTTGCCGATCGAGGCCTTCGGCAGCCGGTCGCGGTAGGACTCGGCGAGGTACTGCCCTTCGACCACCGCTGTGACATGGAGCGAGATGTGCTTCTTGTTGCTCGCCAGCGCCACCAGTACCCAGTCGCCCTCCCTGCCCGATGCGTACCTGTAGTGGTACGTGCCGTATCCCGGCATGCCGAACTCCATGGTCGGCGTGAGTCGCGGCGCCACCGCGCGGATCAGCTCGTGCAGCCGCAGCAGCTCACCGCGCCGTGGCTCGTCGAGCGCGTCGAAGTACTCCTCCGGCGTGGCGGCGGCCGATGTGCCCTTCATGGGTAACTCCTCGCGCTGGGGGTGGTACCCAGTCTCGTCGGCCGGTTCGTGTTCGCCGAATAGAGTGTCCGGCGTGACGTTCACCGGCTTCGGCGAGTACGCGATCGACTTCTACGACGGGCTGGCCGCCGACAACTCCAAGCCCTACTGGCAGGAGCATCAGCACCTGTACAAGTCCGATGTGCGGGCGCCCATGGAGGCGCTGCTCGCCGAGCTCTCTGCCGAGTTCGCCGAAGGGTTCGGCACCGCGAAGGTGTTCCGGCCGCACCGGGACGTCCGCTTCGCCAAGGACAAGAGCCCGTACAAGACGCACTGTGGCGGGGTGATCGAGCCGGGGCGCGGGGGCGGCGCCTACTACGTCGAGGTGAGCCCTGCCGGACTGCGTGTCGGCGGGGGCTGCTTCCACCTCGCCACCGACCAGCTGGCGAACTTCCGTCGCGCGGTCGACACCGAGGTGCACGGAACCGCCCTGGCGGACATCCTCGCCAGGCTGCGCAGGGCGGGCTGGACCATCGCGGGGGACACGCTCCGCACCCGGCCCCGCGGGTTCGATGCCGACCACCCGCGCATCGACCTGCTCAAACACCGCTCGGTCTACGCGGTCCGTACCTGGGAGCCGGACGACACGCTGCACGAGCGGGCCTGTCTCAACCGCGTTCGGCGGGCGTGGCGAGCGCTTCGCCCGTTCAACGAGTGGGCCCGTGACCACGTCGGAGTCAGCGAACACCCGCGGCGGTGAGAGGGCGTTGAACCAGGGCGCGCGAGCCTACCGGGTGTATCGGTTTCGGGATCGGTACAGACGAGAGCGGCTCAAGGGTCTAGGCTGTGCGAACGTGAGCCGACGCGCGAAGATTGTGTGCACCCTTGGCCCGGCGACCGCCACGGCGGAGAAGGTTCGGGCACTCGTTGACGCCGGTATGGACGTCGCGAGAATGAACTTCAGCCATGGCAGTCATGGCGACCACAAGCAGGTCTACGACCTGATCCGGGCTGCCGCAGCCGAGACGGGCCGCGCCGTCGGTCTGCTCGCCGACCTGCAGGGACCCAAGATCCGGCTCGGCACGTTCGCCGGGGGCCCGGTGGAGTGGCGGACCGGTGATGTGGTGCGGATCACTGTCGAGGAAGTCGCAGGCACCCACGACCGCGTCTCGACCACGTACAAGGGCCTCGCCAAGGACGCCAGGCCCGGCGACCGCCTGCTGGTCGACGACGGCAAGGTCGGTCTGCAGGTCACCGGTGTCGAAGGCCCCGACGTGATCTGCGAGGTCACCGAGGGCGGCCCGGTCAGCAACAACAAGGGCGTCTCCCTGCCGGGGATGGACATCTCGGTCCCCGCGATGTCCGAGAAGGACATCGAAGACCTGGAGTTCGCGCTCGAACTCGGGGTGGACTTCGTCGCGCTGTCGTTCGTCCGCTCGCCCGCCGACATCGACCTCGTGCACCAGGTGATGGACCGGGTCGGCAAGCCGAGGGTTCCGGTCATCGCCAAGCTGGAGAAGCCCGAGGCCGTGCACAACCTCGAGGCGATCGTCCTCGCCTTCGACGGCGTGATGGTCGCCCGAGGTGACCTGGGCGTCGAGTTGCCGCTGGAGCAGGTGCCGCTGGTGCAGAAGCGGGCGATCCAGATCGCGCGGGAGAACGCCAAGCCGGTCATCGTCGCGACGCAGATGCTCGACTCGATGATCAACAACTCTCGGCCGACACGTGCGGAGGCCTCCGACGTGGCCAACGCCGTGCTCGACGGCACGGACGCCGTGATGCTCTCCGGTGAGACGAGTGTGGGGCGATACCCCGTGGAGACTGTCGAGACGATGAGCCGGATCATCCGCGCCGTCGAGACCGACTCGCCGGTCGTCCCGCCGCTCAGCCACGTCCCGCGCACCAAGCGCGGTGTCATCTCCTACGCCGCGAGGGACATCGGGGAGCGGCTCAACGCCAAGGCGCTGGTCGCCTTCACCCAGTCCGGCGACACCGTCCGCAGGCTCGCGCGATTGCACACCCGATTGCCGCTGCTCGCCTTCACCCCCGAGGAGAGCGTGCGCAGCCAGCTCTCGATGACCTGGGGGACAACCACCCGAATCGTGGACAAGGTGGACGCCACCGACGCCATGGTGCGCCAGGTGGATCACGCGATGCTGGAGATGGGCAAGTACCAGCCCGGTGACCTCGTGGTCATCGTCGCGGGCTCGCCTCCCGGCACCGTCGGGTCCACCAACCTCATCCGGGTGCACCGGCTCGGCGAAGAGGACCACGCCTGAGCCGGTCGTCCAGGACCGCCTAGGGTGCTCGTATGACTGAGGTGGCGCGCGCTGCCGCGTCCGGACTGGACGACGAGGCAGGATCCGGCGGGCAGGTGGTCCTCGACCGCCTGGTCGCGCTCCTCGATCTGGAGAAGATCGAGGAGAACATCTTCCGTGGGGTGAGCCCCCCGCACTCGCCGGTGCGGGTGTTCGGCGGTCAGGTGGCGGGGCAGGCGCTGGTCGCCGCGGGGCGCACCGTTCCCGAGGAACGCAAGGTGCACTCGCTGCACGCGTACTTCATCCGTGGCGGCGATCCCACCGTGCCCATCGTCTACGAGGTGGACCGCATTCGCGACGGCCGGTCCTTCACCACCCGCCGGGTCGTGGCCATCCAGCACGGGAAGGCCATCTTCTCGCTCTCGGCGTCCTTCCAGAAGGAGGAGGTCGGACTCGAGCACGCGGAGACGATGCCCGACGTGCCCGGCCCGGCAGCGCTGCCGACGCTCCCTGAGCGCGCGGCTGAGTACGCGGACCGGCTCGGGCTGCACAGCATGCCACGGCCGATCGATATCCGGTACGTCAACGAACCGCCCTGGGTCACCAGGGAGTCGGGCGAGCGTCCTGCCCGCAACCAGGTGTGGATGCGGGCCGACGGCACGCTGCCCGACCAGCAGTTGCTGCACGTGTGCGTACTCACCTACGCGTCGGACATGACGTTGCTGGACTCCGTGCTCGCGCGGCACGGCGTCTACTGGGACCTGGACAAAGTGATCGGCGCGAGCCTGGACCACGCGTTGTGGTTCCACCGGCCGTTCCGTGCGGACGAGTGGTTCCTCTACGACAGTGGCTCGCCGACGGCCTCCGGCGGGCGAGGACTGGCCACGGGCCGGTTCTTCGGCGAGGACGGGACGTTGATCGCGACCGTGGTGCAGGAGGGCCTGCTCCGCGTGGTGTGACCGCAGGCTGGTGGCCCGCCGGATCAGCGCGCGTAGTGCGGGCCGGGTTTCCGCCTGCGGTGCCGGCGGACCGGGAACTCCAGCGGATCGGATTCAGCCAGTTCCGCACCGAGCCGCAGTTGCACCGTGAGGTAGGCGCGGCACGGTGTCGGCGTGCGCCGCCAGAATCGGAGCCGGGACCGCCGGGAGCGGCAGGTAGAGCACCGGCCCCGTGGATCGAGGTGATGCTCGGCGAGCACCCCGCGCAGTGCGTCGGCCAGCCGGGCGATGTCCGGACTGCCCCGGTTCGCCTCACCCGTAGCCGGCCGCGTGAGCTCGGCGAGCCTGCGGTGCACGGCGGCCTGCAAGGGGCTGACGATGGGATCCCGCACCATGCCTCCGCTCCGTGCAGACTGACTACCGACAGTGACGAAACGAGCCTACCCCGGCACTCTGCCTCGCGCAGTCCGCGGATCGGTCACACCGGAGCAGCGTGCGGGGCGGTGAACGTTTCACCGATTGCGGAGCGCTCTGGTTATTGTGGCGGGCGGTGAGGTGTATTCACGATCGATCGGACGGGGAAGGAACTCCGTGACACGTGCTCAGGGGCCGACCGTCCGCCGCCGCAGACTGGCCGCCGAACTGCGCAGACTGCGGGAGGCGGCCGAGCTCACGATCGACGAGGTCGGCGAGAAGCTCGAGTGTTCGGCGTCCAAGATCAGCCGGATCGAGACTGGGCACGTAGGCGTGACGCCGCGTGACGCGCGCGATCTGCTGGAGCTCTACGGCCTCGGTGGGGATGAGCGGGATGCCCTGGTCCAGCTCGCCCGCGAGGCGCGCAAGCGGGGCTGGTGGCACGCCTACAACGAGGTGTTCACCGGGGCGTTCGTCGGGCTCGAGGCGGACGCCAGCTCGTTGCGCGCGTTCCAGGCGCTCCTGGTGCCGGGGCTGTTGCAGACCGAGCGCTACACCCGCACCGTCATCAGGGCCATGCGGCCCGACGCGGAGGAGGCCGAGATCCAGCGGCGTGTCGCGGCACGGAAGGCGCGTCAGCAGTTGCTCGCCGACCCGGCGCCGCCGGAGTACTGGGCCGTGATCGACGAAGCCGTCCTGCACCGCATGGTCGGCGGCCCCGACGTGCTGGCCGAGCAGCTCGAGCAGCTGCTCGTACTGGCCGAACTCCCGCACGTCACGATCCAGGTCGTGCCCTTCTCGGCCGGGGCTCACCCCGGGATGGAGGGCCCGTTCCTGATTCTCGGTTTCCCGGAGCAGGCGGACCCGGACGTCGTGTACGTGGACAGCACGTCCGGCGGTTCGTATCTGGAGATGCCGGACGACGTGCGTCGCTACTCACTCATGTTCGATCACCTACGCGCCGCCGCGCTCAAACCCGACGACACGATCGACGTGATCGCGGCCGCGGTCCGGCGGGTGTCGGCGATCGGTGGCGAGACAAGGAGCAGGGACAGTGTGGACAGTGCGGGACATCGGGCCTGAGGACCTGATCTGGCGCAGGAGCAGTCACAGCGGTGGCGGCAACGACTGCGTCGAGGTCGCCTTCCACGAAGGACGCGCAGCCCTGCGCGATTCCAAGGACCCGCGCTCGGGAATGCTGGTGACCGGCCGATCCGGGTGGCTCGCGATGCTCGCCGTCGTCCGGGCGACGGCGGTACCGGGAAGGGGATAGCCCCTTACTCCCTTACCCCGTCGCACCGCCACACCGCGGGGTAAGGGGTGTGCTGACCGAGCTGAGCTCGGACATGGCGTGATCACCCCATGCCGGGACCGTTCCCTCAGGACGAATGTGAGCTGCAGACGAGAAGCGCTCGCAGGAGAAACGAGGGAAACCATGATCATCGACCGGATGATGTACGACGCTGTTCGCGCCGAGGCCGCCTACCGAGCCGAGGAGATGCACAAGTCAGGCAGGCTCGTGCGCATCGTGACGTCGCGCCGGAGCAACTCGCGCAGGAAGCACGGTGGCAGCGGCGGGAGTTCGCGCTCGGACGGGGAAGTGGCGGTGCCACGACAGCGTACGGGAGTGCACGACCACACCGATTCCGTCCGCACGGATCGCGCGGCATGAGGGGGAAATCCGGCCGGGTGAGAGCCGCCCGACCGGCGACGGTGTCCGTGCCGTCTACGCCATCGGCGATATTCGTGGCGGAACTGTCGGTCCGGTAGGTCACAATGCACCTTGTGCCCCGTCTTGGTTCCGGAATCCCACTGGTCGCCCGCAACGCAGAGATGCGCAGGTTGCGGGCGGCCTTCTCGCGTGCCCAAGAGCGGCAGGCGGGCGCCGTCCTGCTGGCCGGGGACGCGGGGGTCGGAAAGACCCGGCTGCTCGCCGAACTCGGTGAGTACGCGGCAGGCAAAGGCGCCCTCGTGCTGACCGGACGATGCCTGGACGTGCGGGAGGGCGGTCTGCCGTACCTCCCGTTCGCGGAGGCACTCACCCCGCTCGCCACGGCGCCGGAGCCGGAGGTCGCCGCGGTGCTCGCGGCAAGGCCCGCACTGGCCAGGCTGCTCCCGCAGCTGACGTCCGTCGTGCCGGCGGGGACAGCGGCCGGATCCGAGCACCAGCCGGTGGCCAGGGCCGACCAGGAGGCGATGCACCGCGTTCGCACCGAACAGGACCTCGGCCAGTTGCAGCTGTTCGACGCGATGCTCGGGGCACTGACCGAACTCGCCGAGCGCAGCCCGGTGGTCCTGCTGGTGGAGGACCTGCACTGGGCGGACGGATCGACCCGCAATCTGCTGTCCTTCCTGATCTCCCGGCTGCGCGGCCAGCGACTGCTCGTGGTCGCCAGCTACCGGGAGGAGGACGTCCACCGGCGGCATCCGCTGCGGCCGGTGCTCGCCGAACTCGTCCGGATGCCCACGGTCGAGCGGGTCGACCTGCCGCCGTTCGGTGCGGTGGAGGCCAGAACATTCGTGGAGGCCCTCGCCGAGGGCACGATCGGTCCCTCGGTCCTCGCCGGCATCGTCGAGCGCTCGCAGGGCAACCCCTTCTTCGCCGAGGAACTGCTCGCGTCCTGCTCCGATGGTTCGGAACTGCCCGCCGGGCTGGTGGAGGTGCTGCTGGACCGGCTGGAGCGGCTCGCGCCCGACACCCGCAGGGCATTGCGCGTTATCGCGGTAGCCAACGGCCCCGTGCCGCACCACGTCCTCATGGAGGTCGCCGGGCTCGGCGAGCTGGAGCTGGAGGAGGCTCTGCGGGAGGCGGTGCAGCATCACGTACTCGTGATCGAGGACGGCTCCTACGCATTCCGCCACGCGTTGCTGCAGGAAGCGGTCTACGGCGACCTGCTGCCGGGAGAGCGTTCCCGCATGCACGGCGCCTACGCGGCACGGCTGGCCGCGGAGCCCGAGGGCCGCGGGCGTGACGCCAGCCTGGCCTTCCACGCGATGGAGAGCAACGACCTCGCGATCGCGCTGGCCGCGTCGGTCCGGGCCGGGCGAGAGGCGGAGAAGCTGGGCGCGCCCGGGGCGGCGCTGCGGCACATCGAGCAGGCGCTGCGGATCTGGGACGCGGTGTCACCCGGCGACCGGCCGGAGGGGCTCGACGAGGCGAGGCTGTTGCACGAGGCCTCCTACTTCGCCGGTACCTCCGGCGAACCGGAGCGGGCGATCGCGTACGCGCGGTCGGCGGTGCAATCGCTGACCGACGACCTGTCCGCCGATCGGGCGGCCAAGTCCTGGCGCAGGCTCGCGGAAGCGCTGATGGCGCTGGAGAGCACGTTCGAGGAGTCCTACGACGCGATCGGGCGGGCCTGGGAGTTCGCGGCCGACGCCTCGGGCGTGACCCGGGCCTGGGTGCTCGCCACGAGGGCGCAGATCCTGCGCGGTCTCGACCGGCCGGAGGAGGCGTTGACGAGTGCCTCGGCGGCAGTCGCGGAGGCCAGGGACGCGGGGGCGGGCGGTGCCGAGGCATCGGCACTGGTCACACTTGGCACGCTCGCCGACGCTTCGGGAAATGCCGCCGAGGCAAGGAAACGGTTGCACGAGGCCGAAGGCAAGGCCAGGGCGGCGGGCGCGCTGAACGTCGAGTTGCGGGCGCTGTACTTCCAGGCGATGAGCTTCGACGACCAGGCGGAGATCCAGTCCGCGATCGACCTGTATCGGCGAGGCATCGAACGTGCGGAGGAGTCGGGGCTGAGCTGGAGCGCCTTCGGGCTCGCCGTCCGATCCCAGCATCTGTTCCTGCGTTATGTCAGCGGCGACTGGCCGTGCGACGACCCCGCTCAGCAGCTCGAGGCAGGCGTTTCCAGTGTGGTCGCGGCGCGGATGTCGGTGATCTGGGCGCATATCGTCGTGGCGAAGGGCCGGTTCGACATCGCCGAACGGCTGCTGAGCAGCGAGATCGGCGCCCAACGCCGGGACGACCTGCGGATCCCGCTGGCGTACGGGGCGGCGTCGATCGAACTCGCCAGCTGGCAGGGCGACCACGCGGGTGCGGCCAGGAAGGCGCGGGAGGTCATCGGCTGGCTCGAGGAGTTCGAGCCGTGGCAGCTCGGTGCGCTGCGCCTCGCCGCGCTGGGCTGCACGGCGGCCAGTGCGTGGGCCGCTGCCGCCCGCGTTCGCGGGGATGCCGCGGAGCAGGCTGCGGCGATCGCCGAGGGGACCGCGCTGATCGAGCACGCGCGCGGCTGCGTCGAACACGGCCAGCCAAGGTCGGGCAGCCTCGGACCGGAGGGGCGGGCCTGGTTCGCCAGAGCGGAGGCCGCGGCGAGCGGGCTGGCCGGAGGCGGAGATCCGGCGCGGTGGGCGAGGGCGGTGGATGCTTTCGGGTACGGGGCGGTGTACGAGCAGGCGGTCTGCCGGTGGCTGTATGCCAAGGCGCTGTTGGGCACCGGTGAGCAGGGCGCGACCGCGTCGGCAGCGGAGCAGCTGGCCCTGGCCGCCGAGGTGGCGGAGCGGCTCGGCGCCGTTCCGCTCAGGGACGCGGTCGGCGGTCTCGCCCGCAGGGCGCGAGTGGACCTGCCCGGGGAACCGGTCCGGCGCGACGTGGTGGACCTGCTGACCGACCGCGAGCGGTCGGTGCTGGAACTGGTCGCGCAGGGGCTGACCAACCGGCAGGTGGGCGCGGCGCTCTACATCAGTGAGAAAACCGTGAGCGTGCACCTGTCGCGCGTGATGGCGAAGCTGGGTGCGAACCGGCGCGCCGAGGCAGTCGCGATCGCCTACGACCGCGGACTGCTCAACGCGCCGGCTGCCACCAGCTAGCGGCCGGGGAGGCGGCGCAGCAGTTTCATGCTGGCCGTCATGCTCCTGGTCCACACCGAGGCGGGCATGCCACGGAACGGGCGGAGCTTGAGCCCGCGCTGGATGGCGATGGCCTGTGCCTCCGTGTACTTGAGCAGCCCCTCGGCCCCGTTGCGGCGCCCGACACCGGACTCCTTCATTCCACCCATCGGCACACCGACACTGCCGAAGGTCGCGGCGTAGCCCTCGTTGACGTTCACCGTGCCCGCCTTCAACCGGGCGGCGACCTCCCAGCCAGCCCGTCCGTCCCGGGACCAGACACTGGCGTTGAGGCCGTACTCCGTGTCGTTCGCCCGCTCCACGGCGTCGTTCACATCGTGGTAGCCGTAGATCGACACGACGGGGCCGAAAGTCTCCTCGGCGAACAGCCGCGCCGACTCCGGCACGTCGGTGAGCACCGTTGGCTCGTAGAACAGTGGGCCGATGTCGGGCCTGGCCCGTCCGCCGGTCAGTACCGTGGCGCCGTTCGACCGGGCGTCCTCGACGTGGGCGCGCACGTTCTCCAGTTGATCGGCCGAGGTGAGTGAACCCATGTCGGAGCCGTAGTCGAGCGTGCAGCCGAGCCGGAGCGCGGCCGTGCGCCGCACGAACGCCTCGGTGAACTCCGCGCGGATACTCTCGTGCACGTAGATCCGCTCAACGGACACGCACAGCTGTCCCGCGGACGAGAAACAGGCGGTGACGGCACCCGCGGCCGCCTTCGCCACGTCGGCGTCGGGCAGGACGACCATCGGGTTCTTGCCACCGAGTTCCAGCGAGTAGCTGGTCAGTCTGCTCGCGACCTGGGCCGCCAGGTTCTTCCCGGTGGGGGTCGAGCCGGTGAAGCAGAGGTAGTCCGATTCCTCGACGAGCGCGTCGCCGATACGGGAGCCGCGGCCGAGCAGGATCTGCCAGACACCGGCCGGCAACCCGGCCTCCTCGGCGAGTTCGTGCAGCCACAGCGCGGACAGCGCCGTCTGGTTGTCCGGCTTCTGCACCACGGTGTTGCCCGCCATCAGCGCGGGCAGCACGTCCATGGCGGTGAGTGCGAGGGGATAGTTCCATGGCGAGATGACCCCGACGACGCCCTTGGGGTGACGGACCACGCCCGCCTTGGTGAGCAGCGGGATGACGCCCGCCGAGCGCTTGGGCGCGAGGAACTTCGCGCTGTGCTTGCCGTAGTAGGCCGCGACGAGCGCGGTGGAACAGACCTCGTCGAAGGCGTCCATCCTGGACTTGCCCGCCTCGACCTGGACGAGGTCGAGCACCTCGCGCTGCCGCTTGAGCACCAGGTCGTGCAGCCGGATCAGGATTCGCTGCCGCTCCGCGACCGGGCGGGCGGCCCAGGCACGCTGTGCGGCGCGGGCGTCGTGGAACACGGCCCTCGCGTCGGCGTCGGTGGCCTGCGGGAGCGTGGCCGTGGGCAGGCCGGTGAACGGCGAGGTCATGGTCACCGGAGCGGAATCCTTGCCCCCCACGGCGCGGGCGACCAGCGCGGCCGCTCGCGACGAATGGGGCCCGCCGTCGACGCCGCCGATGGTGCCTGGCGTGCCGCCGGCCTGATCCGCGCTGACCGGGCTCGTGCTGGTCATACCGTCTCCGTTCCCTGCCGATACATGTTACCGATGGGTACACCATACCGCCGGTACGCCCGCTGTGAAGCCCATGCGGATGTCCCCAATGTGGCATTGGGGACATCCAAGTCCCCCAATGCCACATTGGGAGACACATGCGGGAGGTGACGAACCGGGTGGACCGGGTGGACCGGGTGGACGAGGGAATTTCCGGTGCCCCGTCATGACGGGGCGGGTTCGCCCTCTCTACTGGTACTGGTGGGGCGGTCCGGGCGAGGGCCGGACCGGCCCGCCCGCCCGTCTCCCGCCCCCGCCCAAACGGTGGCGCTGCGCGCCGCTGTCGTGCCCGCCCGTCTCCCGCCGCCGCCCAAACGGTGGCGCTGGTGGTCGTGCGGTTTCCGCGTGCGCTTCAGTCGCCGGTGTAGAGCTGTACGGCGATCCGCTTCCACTCCTCCAGCAGTTGCTTGCGCCGGGCGGGGTCGCCGCCCAGCTCCGCGTCCAACGCGAGCCCGCGGGTGAGGTTGACGGTGAGCCAGAACAGTGTCTCGACCTTCTCCCGTGGCACCGGCCCCGCCACCGTGGCGATGTTCTCCAGCACCGAACGGCCCAGCGCCCGGTCGACGGGCCGCATCGCCGCCCGCAGGTCGGGGTCCGTGCGCGCGGCCACCCACAGTTCGGTCACCGCTGTGGAGAGGGTGCCGGAGTACGTCTCCCAGAGCAGGTCGATCGCGGTGCGGACGCGCTCCGCACCTGCGGGCAGGTCGTCCACCTCCGCGAGGCGTTGCGCCTTGAGCCTGTCGGTGAGGTGCTCGACGGCCGCCGCCATCAGTTCGGCCTTGTCGTTGAAGTGGTGTTGCACCGCCCCCTTGGACACCCCCGCTCGCGCGCAGATCTCCTGCATCGACGTTCGCGCGTAGCCGACGTCGACCAGGCACTCGATGGTGGCGTCGAGCAGGGCCGCGCGGGTCTGTGCCCGCCGCTGCGCCTGCGTCCGGTGCCCGGGCGGGCGGGAGGCCGGGAGTTGCTGGTCCGGCCCGTCATCGGCCGTGGCGTCGGTCACAGGTCCCTCCTGACATTGCTCTTTACCCACTGCGGACCCTGGCTGTACATTCCGGCTAGAACTTACATCCCAGATGGAATGTTTTCCACTGCCCGCAACCAGGAGGCTCGCCGTGCCGCTGCAGATTCACCGGAGCTCGTGGAGTGACGACGACCTGGAGGACTTCCGCGATCTCGCGAGGACCTTCTGCCAGAAGGAACTGACGCCGAACCAGGAGCGCTGGATCGAGGCCAAGCAGGTCGACCGGGAACTGTGGACCAAGTCCGGCGAAGTCGGGCTGCTGGCCATCTCGATCCCCGAGGAGTACGGCGGCGGTGGCGGCACCTTCGCCCACGAGGCCGTGCTCTACGAGGAGCAGGCGCGCTCCGGCGACGGCGCGTGGGGCGTGTCGGTGCACAACGGCATCGTCGCGCACTACCTGCTGGCGTACGCGAACGAGGAGAAGAAGCGGGAGTGGCTGCCGAAGTTCGCCAGCGGCGAGTTCGTCGGCGCGGTCGCGATGACCGAGCCGGGTACCGGCTCCGACCTTCAGGGCATCAAGACCCGCGCCGTTCGCGACGGTGATTCCTACGTCATCAACGGCGCGAAGACCTTCATCACCAACGGCGCTCATGCCGACCTCGTCGTGGTCGCGGTGAAGACCGACCCGGACGCCGGTGCGCAGGGGGTCTCGCTGATCGCGGTGGAGACCTCGACGCCGGGCTTCCGGCGCGGCCGGGTGCTCGACAAGGTCGGGCTGAAGGGGCAGGACACCGCCGAGCTGTTCTTCGACGACGTCCGCGTTCCCGCGGAGAACCTGCTCGGCGAGCAGGAGGGACTCGGCTTCGTCCAGCTCATGCAGCAGTTGCCGCAGGAACGCCTGATCATCGCGGTGACCGCGGTGGCGGGCATGGAGGCGGCCATCGACCAGACCATCGCCTACACGAAGGACCGCACGGCCTTCGGCAGGCCGGTTTTCAACTTCCAGAACACCAAGTTCACCCTCGCCGAGGCCGCGACCGAGGCCGCGGTGTCGCGGGCCTTCCTCGACCAGTGCATCGAACGGCACCTCCGGGGTGAACTCGACGTGCAGGGCGCCGCGATGGCGAAGCTCTGGACGACCGAGCGGGTCAACAAGGTCGTGGACGACTGCCTGCAGTTGTTCGGCGGCTACGGCTACATGACCGAGTACCCGATCGCGCGGGCCTGGGCCGACATCCGCATCTCCCGGATCTTCGGCGGTACCAGCGAGATCATGAAGGAGATCATCTCCCGCACGCTCTGATCCGCCCGGAAGACACAGAAAGGAACCGCAATGAGTGGTGGCCCGCTGGCCGGTCTGAAGGTCATCGAGCTGGCCGGGCTCGCGCCCGCGCCGTTCGCCTGCACCATGCTCGCCGATCTCGGCGCCGAGGTGATCAGAGTCGATCGCGCGAAGCCCGGCGAGGACGTGATCGGCTTCTCCAACGACCCATTGCTGCGTAGCAGGCGCACGATCGGGGTGAACACGAAGACCGCCGAGGGAGTCGAGCTCGTCCTGCGGCTCGCGGAGAAGGCCGACGTGCTCATCGAGGGCTTCCGGCCCGGCGTCGCCGAACGTCTCGGCCTCGGGCCGGACGAGGTGCGGGCGCGCAATCCCCGCCTGGTTTACGGCCGGATGACCGGCTGGGGCCAGGACGGCCCGATGGCGACGGCCGCGGGGCACGACATCAACTACATCGGCCTCGCCGGAGCTCTCGAACCGATTGGCCGCGCGGGGGAACGGCCGGTGCCGCCGCTGAACCTGGTTGGCGACTTCGGCGGCGGCGGGCTGTTCCTCGCGATGGGTGTCCTCGCGGCCCTGTACGAACGCACATCGTCCGGACAGGGACAGGTCGTCGATGCCTCGATGGTGGACGGCGCCGCGCTGCTCACCACGCACCTGCACGGGTTGCGCGCGTCCGGCGTGTGGGCGGGCGAACGTGGGGAGAACATGCTCGACGGGGGAGCCCCCTTCTACGACACGTACGAGACCGCGGACGGCAAGTACGTCGCGGTCGGCGCGATCGAGATGCGGTTCTGGGCAGACCTGGTCCGGGTGCTCGAACTGGATGCCGATGAGTTGCCGTTTCATCTGGATAAGAACGAGTGGCCGCGGCTGCGGGAGATCCTGGCCACGGCGATCGGCAGGTACACGAGGGACGAACTGGTGGCCAAGGCGGAAGGCAGCGATGCCTGCCTCACGCCCGTGCTCTCGCCGTGGGAGGCGGCCGGGCATCCGCACAACGTCGCGAGGGGCACCTTCGTGGAGATCGACGGCACGGTCCAGCCCGCGCCCGGCCCCAAGTTCGATCGGACCCCGCCGGGCGTGCCCGAGGCCCCGCACGAAAAGGGTGCGGACACGGCCGATGTGCTCGCGGAATTCGGCCTGAGCGACCAGGACGTCGCGGCGCTGCGTTCGGCGGGCGCGGTGAACTGACCGACACCGAATGGGTGTCCACGACGGCTCGGCCCATCCCGCGTGTCCGGGTGGGTCGAGCGCTGTTCTTCTTCTACAGTGGGGGTCGGACCCCCCGATAGGGGGAGTCGGATGAGTAATCGGACGTAGGCAGGTCCACTCATTAGTGCGATCATGTTTCCCATCCCCGTCACCGCCGGGGAGAATGATCGAGCTCGATGGGAACCACCGGGCTCCGGCAGGGTTCGGCAACGGCCTCGACAGGGGCGCGGACTCGGGCGGGGCCGACGACAGCTGATCGGATGGAGCTATGTCGCCGGCAATCAAGAACGTTCTCGTGATCGGCGTCGTGGCCCTTGTGCTGTTCCTGCTGATAACTCAGCCCACCCAGTCGGCAGAGGCCGTGCAGACGGCCCTGGGCTGGTTGCGTGATGGCGCGGAAGCCATCGTCACCTTTGTGAAGAGCTTGTTCGCCTGATCTCAGACGCACAACCGGCCGGGACCACGATAGTGGTGCCGGTCGTTGTGCTGTTCACTTCCGGTAGTGACTACTCATTGTTAGTACCCGTGAGTAGTGTCCGGGATTACTCCACCATCCGGGTGGATTGGCCCGCAAAAGGCGCTGGTCGAGGAATTCGTCGTACCGGAGGTCTGGCGGATACCAGGGGCGCGGTCCTACGGTGCTCACATTGCGTGATCGGTTGGTGGTCGCGGGGCCATCACCACGCAGACAGGATTGCTCTACACGTCTCAAGTCACGACCAGTTCTGGCCTACAGCAGTGTGCGTTGCGGAGGAGGCAGGGATGACCGGAGATCCCGGAGTGGACGCGTTGATCCAGCAGTGGGCGGCCGAGCGCGAGCAGAGCGCGGAGGACCGCGAGATCAACCAGATCGCCTCGGCCTGGCTGGCCGACGCACCCCAGTCCGCGCCGGGCATTCCCGGCCAGCGCAAGCGTTCCGGTGCCGCCACGTGGGCACAGGTGGATGCGGATCCCAGCTACCTCGCCGCGATGCGCGCGAGGCTGCCCGAGGTCCCTGAGGACCTGCTCGCCGCCGCTGCGGGCTGGTGGCAGATGATCGGCGATGTCGCCGAGGCCGCGCAGTGGTGGGACGCGGGGATCAGCCCGCTCGACCAGCGCGCCCTCGACTACCGGGCGGCCGGACTGGCACCGTCCGATCTGGCCAGGCGGCTCGGCCCGCTGACGGTGCTGGAGCACCTGCGCAGGGGCAGTGCGCCCGCGTGGTGTGTCGCCAGACTCGCCAGGCAGCGCCGCGACGCCGCCAGCTGACCGCTGTCCCGCCCGGCACGGCTCCGGCGGAAATCGATGCGTAACGCTAACCTGCGCGGGATCGTTGTTCTGCTAAACGGCTCTCACGCTGGAGGCTCATTTCGTGCGCGGCACGCCCGATTCAGTGGAGGAGACCGGCGACCACCCCGAGGTTCCGGGTCCGGACGGCGCTGTCGCCGACCGGCCGCGGCCACGGGGCCCGGGCTTCGCCGTCCTCGGCAGGCTGGCCATCGTCGTGGTCGTGCTGTCGATGGCGGTGGGCGGTATGTGGCTGGTGACCAGCGTCGCGACCCCGGACGCCGCACCGACCACCACCGAGATCCCCGCACTGGAGATCGTGGCCGCGCCGGTTGAGCCGGGAAGTGCCGCGCCGGTGAAGACGCCACTGGCAGGCGGACGTGCCCCAGCTGGCACAGGTGCCGGGGAACGCCAGGAACAAACCGAGCGGCGTAGCGGCCCCGCTTCCCTCGAAGAGTGGGCGGAACGCACCTCCGCCGCGGTCGACGTGCCGGCCAGGGCGCTGATGGCGTACGGCAACGCCGAGCTCGCACTGCGGTCGGCGCAGCCGGAGTGCAAGGTCTCCTGGGCCACGCTCGCCGGGATCGGCCGGATCGAGTCCAACCACGGCCGTTACGGTGGTGCGACGCTCGGTGAGGACGGCAGGCCATCCAAGCCGATCATCGGCGTTCCGCTGGACGGTTCTCCCGGAGTGCAGGCGATCTCCGACAGCGACGGCGGCAGGCTCGACGGTGATCCCACTCACGACCGCGCGGTCGGCCCGATGCAGTTCATCCCCTCCACCTGGGCCCGGTACGCGGCCGACGGCGACGGGGACGGCCGCGGCGATCCGCAGCAGATCGACGACGCGGCGCTCGCCGCCGCGCGCTATCTGTGTGTCAACGACCGGAACATGGCCAGCGCCGAGGGCTGGTGGGCCGGGATCATGTCGTACAACAACTCGGTCGAGTACGCGCAGAAGGTTTTCGGTCTCGCTGACGGCTACGCGGCGGGCGCCCAGCGCGGGTGAGGCGACCCCGGGCCTGAATCGGCCCATAGCACGTCGAGTGCTAGCGTCGAAACGTGCATTTCGGCTCCACGGTCTTCCGGCGTCTCGCGATCGCGGGCGTCTGCGTGCTGAGCCTCGTCCTCTGCTGTGGCCTCGCGTGGTGGCAGTGGGAGCGGTTCTCCTCGGCGGGTGGCACCTACCAGAATCTCGGCTACGTCCTGCAATGGCCGCTGTTCGGGCTCTTCCCCGCTTTCATGTTCTGGCGGATCCGCGTCCTGAGCCGGCGCGCGGCCGAAGAGCAGGCGGCGTCCGAGAACGGCGCTGACGGCGCTGATGATGCTGACGGCGCCGTCGGCGAGCGAGTCAGGACGAGCGGGCGACGGGAGTGGGGCCACTCGCCGCCTCCCGCGGACGCGGTACCGGCCCAGTCCGCCGCGGGGCGCCGGGGACCGGCAGACGACGGTGAGCCCGATGACGAGCTCGCGGCCTACAACCGCTACCTGGCCGAGCTGCACCGCCGTGACCAGCAGGACCGATAGTTCATCCGAGAGAGGGCGCGCACCACCATGACGACGCGAACTGACGAATCGACCCCGACGAGCGCGCTACGGGGGCCCCTGTCCCGCTTCCGTATCGCCGCCTATGTCACCGGCGTCGGCCTGCTCGGTCTGGTCGTCGTGATGGTGTGGCGCTACGCCTTCGGCAACCCGGGTCCCTCCGCTGTCTACTCGCCGATCCACGGCGTGGTGTACATGGTCTACCTGGTCCTCACCGTTGACCTGGCGATCAAGGCGCGGTGGTCGGTGAAGGGGACGGTCGGCGTCCTGCTGGCAGGCTGTGTGCCGTTCGTGTCCTTCGTCGTCGAGCGGGCGGTGACTCGCCGGGTCCAGGCAGGCCAGAAGATCTGATCATCCCTGCCGGATGCTCAACGGCGCGACCGTGCACCCGCGCAGCGAGTCCGCGTCCAGAGTGGATGGTTGGTAGGCCGCGTCGGGCAGTTTCCGGATCAACTGGGGCACTGGCGCGTCCAGTCGATCGGTCCGTCCACTGAGGAACGCCCACTCGTGCTCGTCGGAACCGTAATAGACCACGGTTCCGAACACCTCGTGGAACCGGCGCCAGGCCTCGCGCAGTGTCTGGTTTCGCCACAGCGTCGGGCAGCCGGCCTGGGCGACCAAGACGCCGCCCGGTTCGAGCACCCCAGCGCACCGGGTCAGGAAATCCTTGCCGTACAAGCGATTGTGCTGTGCGTCGGCGTCGGCGTTCTCGTCCGGAAGGTCGATCACGACCACGTCGTACCGGATGTGCCCGTTCGCTGTCTCGGCCAGGAACTCCCAGCCGTCCCGGTAGTGCACGCGTACCGCGCCCGCGCCCTGTTCCGCCGCGGCCAGCTCCTCCGGCGTATAGCCGTAGGGCAGCCATCGCGCACAGGCGGCGACGGCCTCGCGGTCGATGTCGACGTGATCCACCTGCTCCGCACCGTGCGCGACGGCGAGCTGGCTGAGGACCCCCTCGCTGGAGCCGATGATGAGCACCCGGCGAACCTGCTCGGCCAGCAGCATCGCGGGCACCAGAAGCGCCTCGTGGTAGACGAGCTGACTTTCGTCGGTGCTCTGCCGGTCGTTGTCACAGAACAGTGAGATGCCCTGGTTGGTACGACCGATCACCACGTGCTGGAACTGGGTTCGGGTGTCCAGCAGCACCTCGGACAGCTCCCAGGTCCGGGAAAGGCCGGGGCCCAGCGGTTCGGTGATCTCCTGGGGCATGGGACTAGCTCCTCGTGTCCGCGGCGCCGTGCCCGCGGTCGACTGTGGACATGGTGAACGACCCGGAGCCGAGCGCACCGGAGAGCAACTCGACGGCGAGTTCCGGCTTCGCCTTGTCGCCGCAGGTGAAGACATCGACGAAGGCGGCACCGATCTCGGGATAGGTGTGCACGGAAGCGTGGGACTCGGCGAGCATCGCGAGCACCGTGACGCCCTGTGGTTCGAAGCTGTGGGCGATCACCTCACGAACCGTCGCACCCGCCTGCGTCAGTACCTCCGCGAGCACCTGCCGCAGCAGATCGGCGTTGTCGAGTACGGTCTCGTCCACGCCCTCCAGTTCGGCGAGCACGTGCTTGCCCGCGAACAGGCCGACCGGAGTCTGCCCTTCGGTGTCCGGTGGTGCGGGGCATACCCTCGTCAAATCAATCTCCCTCCTGAAACGCAGTACGTTCGTAGCGGCTCGATCCCATTGAAGGCGACCGAGGAGTAGCTCGCCGTGTACGCGCCGGTTCCGGGAATGTCGAGTTGATCACCCGGCTGGAGCGACAACGGCAACTGGTACGGCGTGTCCTGGTACAGCACGTCGTCCCCGTCGCAGGTCGGACCCGCGAGCACGACCGGCCCTTCCGGCTCACCGCGATCTCCCCCCGCGCGCTCGACACGGTAGGCGATCGCCTCGTTCTCGGCCTCCGCCAGTCCGTTGTACCTGCCGATGTCGAGATAGACCCACCTGCGGGGGTCGGCTGCCCGTCTACGGGTCACCAACACGACCTCGGTGCGGATCAGCCCCGCATCGGCGACCACGGCTCTGCCGGGTTCGATCAGCAGTTCGGGGGTGGCATCGCCGAAGTGCGACCGCAGCGAAACGGCGGCCTGCTCTGCGTACTTGGTGAGTGCTGGGGCCGGCTCACGGTAGGGGATCGCGTACCCGCCACCGAGATTGAGCCTGCGTACGGTGCCGCCTGCCGCCGCGGCCACCTTCGCCGCGGTGGCGATCGCGAGATCCCATGCCTTGACGTCGAGTTGCTGGGAGCCGACGTGGAAGCTCAGTCCGGCTGGGTCGAGACCGAGTTCACCTGCCTTGCTCAGCAGGCGTGCCGCGACCTCGGGCTCGCAGCCGAACTTCGAACCGAACGGGGTGACCGAGTCGGGGGCGTCGACCAGCAGCCGGACGGAGACCTCCGCCCCCGGTGCGTGCTGGGCGATGTGGTCCAGGTCGCTCTCCGCGTCGCAGACAAACTCACGCACGCCCGCGGCGTGCGCGCGGGCGATGGCGGAGGCCTTCTTGATCGGGTTGCCGTACGAGAGGGAGGTCGCGGGGGCACCCCGACTCAGGCAAAGGTCGATCTCGCCGGGGCTGGCCACGTCGAAGTGCGCTCCCTCGGCGATGAGCGCGGAAAGCACAGCGGGTTCCGGGCAGGCCTTGACCGCGAAGTAGACGCGCGCTCCACCGGCGGCGCCGAAAGCCGTGGCCAGTTCCCGGAAGCGCTGGCGCACCGCGTCGACATCGATGACCAGGCACGGTGTCGGCAGCGGATGCCGGTCCAGGAAGCGGCGGATCTCCGTACGAGTGTCACTCACACCCACGAGGCTCTCAGGAACGGTTTCCGGTGAGTGAACGGACCTCCATTTCGCCTGCCTGCGCGGGTCGGCCTTGTCCACCTGGCGGGACCGTCCCGGGGAAGCCGCAGAGGAAGGAGAACGGAATCGAGACCAGCCCGGGGTTGCGCAGGGGGAGCCAGTGGAAGTCGACGCCGGGAAGGTCGGGTCGGGTGAGCCGGAGGACGACGCGGGAGAAGAACACCAGGATCAGGCACGCCCCGAGGCCGCCGTAGATGCCCCGGAGGACGCCGGTGGTGTTGAACCGCTTCCACCCGCCGGGTCCCGGTCGCCGACCTGTGAAAAACCCTTCCGGCGGGCGCTCATCGTAGCCACGGGACACGGCGGCGCTCCCTGCCCTCCGGTCACTCTGCTGTGCCGGACGGTCAGACCGCCCGTTGTTCCTACTCACGGGAATGGGACAGACGAAGGAACCGATCTCGACTGCATCACGACAATTATCACGGTCGGTAACTGTCGGACCGGCCCCATACTTCGTCGGCGATTCCCTGTGGCGCCTATTCGCACAGCCGGTGCAGGGGTAAAACATGCTGGTGGTGCTTGCGTCTGGTCGCGGAGTCACCTGTTTGGGGCGCACAGAGGGAACACCACAACATCGGGGATAATTTCCGCTGGTGGTCTCCCTGTGTAAGCACAGGCGGTAGGACTTTTGGGTGATTCGGGCAGTACGCAAGGGCTAAGTGGGTGATGGGCCGCGGGTTTGTCCTGTGGAATCTGTAACCGGATTTACCAGTCGTATGCGAACCGCCCGATCGGGTGGCTTGCGAAATCGTTCACAACGTCATAATTGCTGGTCATGGGGCACTTTCTGAGAGCAATTGATTTCCACTCGATTGGTGTACGCTTCTTTGGCCACGTCCGCCATGGTGATCGACAAGCCGTCGCTCTTGCCGGGATGCCCGTGCAGCTGCACTTGCATCCGGGCGGAGCGCGGACCGAGGGGTCGCCCGATCACCTGGGACGACCGGCGGTGGGCCGCCGACGCGGCTACTGGGACCATGGACTACTGAACCAGCGGTGAGAAGGATGGATCGGATGCGGCTGAGAGGGCGCCTGAGAACGGCGGGTTGCGGTGTCATGGTGATCCGCGGAACTCGGCCGACAAAGTCCCGCTATCGAGCCGGCAGGGCGTCCTGCTGCGATGCTGGACGGGCTCCGGAGGGCAGAGCTCTGGCGACTCGATCGCGGACCCGAGTTCTCGGACAGGCACTGAGGCGAGGCACGACGCCACCAGTGGCCGGAATCTGCGCGAAGTCCCGCGCGATCCCGGTCGGGTGATCGGGGCACCGTGAACGCTCTGCACGCACCGACCACGCCGGACAGGGAGTCACCTTCGTGACCGTCGCAGGACAAGGCCAAGTGCCTGTTGGCAAACTTCTCGGCAAACAGCCACCCGAGCCGTCGAGGTGGCGCGCTCTACTGCAGTGGCGGGACTGGAGCCTGCCGGTAAAGCTCGCCGCGGTGACGCTCGTGCCGATCCTCATCGCGCTCGTGCTCGGCATCACGACCATCACCGGGCAGGTCGAACGCGCGGATTCCCACGAGCGGATCGACGCCTTCGTCGCCGTCGAGGGACAGACGCGATCGGCGCTCGACGCCGTGCAGCAGGAACGTGCGCTCACCACGCAACTGCTCACCCGGGGCACGGCAGGCTCGTCGGACGAGCTGGACGCCGCGCGGGCGGAGGTCGACAGGGTGGTCCCCGAGCTGGCCGGTGCCACCACGCGCGCCCTGCAGATCGACGACACACTGGCAGCGGCCAACGGAGATGTCACGGAGCAGCTCGGCGAGCTCGCCGGACTGCGGGAGCAGGTCGCTGCGGGGCAGGTGGAACCGGTCGCGGCACTCACCGCGTACTCGGGTATCGCCAGCGCGCTGCTCGGCCTGGACACCGCCGTTGTCGCCGCCGTCAACGATCCGGAGATCGGCAGGACACCGAGCGCACTGCACGCGTCGCTGGCAGCCGGTGAGGAACTCGCGGTCCAGCGTTCGCTGCTCGGCTACGGCATCGCCCGTGCCTCACTGACCCCGAGTGAACTCAGCCGCCTGCGGGCCACGGAGATCAGGTTCGCGGACCGCCTCGCCGACTTCAGGGCCGCCGCGACCGAACAGCAGCGGCAGGACTTCGAGGCCACGGTGCCCAGCGCCGCGCTCGACACGCGCGCCCGGCTGGTGTCGGCCGCCCTCGGAGAGCAGGGTGCGGCCGCAGGCGAAGCCCTGACCCGGCTCTCGGGCGGGGAGTGGGCCGACGCCTCCGGCACTGTCGCGGCAGGACTGGCCGATCTGAGTTCTCGCACCGGGGGCGAGCTGAGCCGTGTCTCCGCCGAACTCGTGGACGAGTCGAGCAGTGCGGCAGGCGTGCTGTCCGTGCTGCTGTTCGCGGCACTCGCGCTGGCGGTCGCGGTGGTCTTCGTGATCACCACACACCTGCTCCGCTCGCTGCGCAAGCTCCGTGCCGGTGCCATGGACGTGGCGGAGAACCAGCTGCCCGCGGCTGTGGTGAACATTCAGGAAGGACGGGCACAGGGCACGGACGTGCAGCCGGTTCCGGTTCAGGCGGGCGGCGAGATCGGCGAGGTGGCCAGGGCATTCGACGCCGTCCACACGCAGGCTCTGCGCCTCGCCGTGGAACAGGCCGCGATGCGAACCGGGTACAGCAGTGTCTTCGTGAACCTGTCGCGCCGGAGTCAGAGTCTCGTGCAGCGCCAGTTGCAGCTGATCGAACGGCTGGAGCGCGACGAGGAGGACGCCGACCAACTGGCGACGCTCTTCCAGCTCGACCACCTCGCGACCCGCATGCGCCGCAACAACGAGAACCTGATGGTGCTCTCCGGGGCCGAGCCGGGTCGCAGGTCCGGTCAGCCGGTCACCGCGACCGACGTGATGCGAGCCGCGGTGTCGGAGATCGAGCAGTACCAGCGGGTCAACGTGCGAACGCCACCCCCGGTGCGGGTGGTCGGCTTCGCCGCCAGTGATCTGATGCGGTTGATCGCGGAACTGCTGGACAACGCCACCGCCTTCTCCGCGCCCGAAACGCAGGTGACCGTCGTGACCCGGCTCGCCGAGGACGGATCGCTCTCGGTCGACATCCTGGACAAGGGCATCGGGATGAACGAGGCCGAGGTCGCCGAGGCCAACGCGCGACTGTCGGAGTCGGGATCGATCGATCTGGCAACCTCACGCAGGATGGGCCTCTTCGTGGTCGGCAGGCTCGCGAGCAGGCAGGGTTTCGGTGTCGCGCTGCACGGCGGTAAGGACATCGTCGGCGTGCGTGCCACGGTGACCGTCCCTGCCGCGCTCGTGCTGGACTCGCCGGGGCAGCCCATGTCCCAGCCGCCCCAGACAGCGCAGTCCCCGCAGATCACTCCGGCGCCACAGTCCGAAGGGCCCGCGGCGCCGCATCCCGCCGCCTCGGGGCAGCTTCCGCGCAGGCGGCCTGCCAACGGGGCGTCCCGATCCGGTGTGTTGTCGAACCTGCAGGGCAGGCCGTCCCCGTCCCCGGGATCGGCGATCGAACGCAGGCTCGCGGGCGCGGACTCCCAACGGGACGCCGCGGGACCGCCGACGGACATGGAGGTCTCCGGAACGGCGCTGTTCAGCCCTATTTCGCGCGACGACGAGGGGACAGGGCAGCCGCAGCGGGTGCCACCGCCTCGTCCCGCCGAGCCAGATCAGGCGGAGACCGCGGCTGACACACCCGAACGAGCCGACGGAGCCGACAGCGGCACTGAGATCGAGTCCACCGGGTCCATCGAGCCGCAGGTTCCGGACCAGGAATCCACGAGTGCCGAGCAAGCCGCTGCCGCCGCATCCGGCACGGGCGACGCCGCGGCCTCGGCGCCCGCCGACCGGTCCGACCCGGAGACCGCGGCGCGCAGGGCGGACGAGGCGCTGCCCAGCGGCAAGGAGTTGTTCGAGGCCAACAGCAGGGTGCTCAGCGACTGGTGGAGCGCCGCGACGACGGTCAGCGACGCGGAACGCCGCGCGAAGCAGACCGCCAAGCCCGCCCGATCGGAGACCACCCCGATCTTCGACGCCATGCTCTCCGCCTGGTTCCGGACTCCCGAGACCGCGGCGGACGAGTCCGCACCGGCGGGAAGCGACAGTGCGCAGCCCGGCGCGCCAAAGAAGCCCGCGGCGGCGAAGGACGAGAAGGCGGCGAAGGACACCGAGGAGACGCACGGCACTCCCGTGCGGTCGTCGGCGAAGTCCGCGGACACACGGGTCAGCACGTGGGACTTCGCGACCGACGAGAACTGGCGCACCGTGCAGGCGGTGTCCCAGGCCGAGCCGTCGAGCTACACGCAGGCGGGACTGCCGCGCAGGACGCGCGGCGAGCAGCTCATGCCCGGCAGTGCGGGTCCGATTCCGGTTCCGGAACTGTCGCCCACTCCCGTCGAGCCGGATCTGCCCGCGCGCGACCCGGACAACGTGCGGGGCAGGCTCAGCAGCTTCCAGCAGGGCGTGCACCGTGGACGCAGGCAGAGCAGGACGGAGGCCGCGCGGCAGGAGAAGCCCCAGGGGCAACCGGTCGTGCCGGGCAAGCAGGACCAGCCCGGCGCCGACGACGCGAAGGCCGAGCCGTCCAAGCCGCCCAAGCCACTGCCGCAGCGCAAGCCGCGGTCGGCGGTCGCTGCCGGCTCCGCGGAGTCCCCGAAGCCCGCAAAGGGATCCGGGATCACCACCGGAGCCACTGCGGGTACGTCCAAGAAGGACACCGGCTCCGCCGAGAACGGGATCGCCGAAACCACGGCCGAGTCCCAGGGAACGTCTGCGGAGCAGGGCGCGTCGGATACGGAATCGTCCGGCCAGTCCGGCACGTTGTCCGCATGGAGCTTCGCGGCGGACGACAAGGTCCGTGCGGCGCAGTCCGCGTCGGACAAGACGCCGGCGAGTTACACGGCGGCGGGGCTGCCCCGGCGCCGTCGTGGTGAACAGTTGTTACCCGGCAGCGCGGCGTCGGGGGCCGGCGCACCGGCCCCGCGTCCCGAGCGCGATCCGCAGAACGTTCGCGGGCGGCTCAGCAGTTTCCAGCAGGGGATCCGTCGGGGGCGCCATCACACGGCTCAGACGACCGACGTGAAGCACGAGAAAGTGGAGGGTGAATGAGCTCGCCGGATAGGGCACAGCCGCAGCAGAACCAGTTCGGCTGGCTGGTCAACGACTTCGCCGAGCGCGTACCTGGCGTGGCGCACGCCGTGGTGGTGTCGGCGGACGGATTGCTCCTCACGGCCTCGAACCGGCTGCCACTGGACCGGGCGGACCAGCTCGCCGCAGTGGCCTCCGGCCTGGTCAGCCTCACGCAAGGTGCCGCGCGGTGCTTCGAGGCAGGCGCGGTCAACGAGACCGTGGTCGAGATGGAACTCGGGATCATGGTGCTGATGTCGATCAGCGACGGGTCGTGCCTTGCCATCCTCGCCGCGCCGACCTGCGATATTGGGCAGGTGGCCTACGAGATGACGTTGCTGGTGGACCGGGTCGGGCAGATCCTCACCCCGGAGCTGCGTGCGCAGCTTCAGGGTGCTGGTGGATCGCTGATCGGTGAGCCAGTGGGATGATATCCCGATGAGCACGGGACCGGGACCATTCGGTGAAGGGTCCGGGGCGAACCGGTACTCCCCGGAAGAGGGGAGCGGCGCCGCCGGGCACGATGACGCGAGCACGTTCGCCGACGTGCTCAACTCGTTCACGCTGGACTCCGGACGTGGTCGTCGGAAGCGCAAGAAGGACAAGAACTCCCAGGGCGGCGCTGCCGCCCCGTCGCCCGAGCCTGCACGCGTCGGCGACCACGAGGGCCCCGGGTATTCGACCGGAGAGGAGCGACTTGTGTCGGCCGAAGCCATACCCTTGCATCCGACGGAAGAGACAGGATTTGTTCGCCCGTACGCGATTACGGGAGGACGCACCAAGGCGAACTATCCCTTGGAACTGGAGACACTGATCTCCACACGTGAAAGCGGTGCCGGTGACGCGGCACCGGAGCAGATCGAGCACCGCTCGATCATGGAAGAGTGCCGTACCCCCCGGTCGGTGGCCGAGATCGCCTCCACCCTTCGTGTTCCGCTCGGCGTCGCGCGGGTCCTGATCAGCGACGCGGCGGACGCCGGGCTGGTCACCGTGCACAAGACCGCCGCGGGCAGTGAAGGTGCCGAGGAACACCTGATTTTGATGGAAAGGGTTTTGAGTGGACTCCGTCGGCTTTAAGGCACCGCGGGAGACCGCGTCGTCGACCATGACCTCGGCCAAGATCGTCGTGGCCGGCGGCTTCGGCGCGGGCAAGACGACGTTCGTGGGCTCGGTGTCGGAGATCGTGCCGCTGACCACCGAGGCGATGATGACCGACGCGAGTGCGGGCATCGACGACCTCGAGGCGACGCCGAACAAGTCGACCACCACGGTCGCGATGGACTTCGGCCGTGTCTCCCTCGACGAGGACCTGATTCTGTACCTCTTCGGTACGCCGGGTCAGCAGCGCTTCTGGTTCATGTGGGACGACCTCGTCCGCGGAGCGATCGGGGCCGTGGTCCTGGCCGACACCCGCAGGCTCGCCGACTCGTTCGCCCCGGTCGACTTCTTCGAGGACCGCGGTCTGCCCTACATCGTCGGGGTGAACACCTTCGACGGCATGTTGCACCACGACCTCAACGACGTCCGCGAAGCGCTGTCCATCGATCCTGGAACCCCGGTGGTGCGGTGCGACGCCAGGGACCGCGAGTCGACGAAGCAGACGCTGATCACCCTGGTCGAGTACGCGATGCGGCAGTGGATCGCGATGCGTTCGCCGGTGGCCCAGTAGCGCGCACTTTCCCACGAAAGTGGGGCCGGGGAGACACCCTGACCTCGCACTTTCCCATGAAAGTGTCGACTGAGATAGCCGTCACGGTGCTCCAGCGCTTCAAAATAGTAGGAAGTCCAAGTATTTTGGAAGCATGAGCGCCCCACTGCACCGTCCCGAGCACCCGGTCCGGTTCGTCACCGCGTCCAGCCTTTTCGACGGCCATGACGCGTCGATCAACATCATGCGGCGCATCCTGCAGTCCCAGGGTGCCGAGGTCGTGCACCTCGGGCACAACCGTTCGGTGGACGAGGTGGCCACCGCGGCCATCTCGGAGGACGTGCAGGGTGTCGCGATCAGCGCGTACCAGGGCGGGCACGTCGAGTACTTCAGCTACCTCGTGGAACTGCTCGCCGAACGCGGAGCAGGTCACATCAAGGTGTTCGGCGGTGGCGGCGGTGTGATCGTGCGGGAGGAGATCGAACTCCTGCACTCCAGGGGAGTGGCGCGGATCTTCTCACCGGACGACGGCTACGAGATGGGCCTGCCTGGAATGATCAACCTGATGATCCGGGAGTGCGACACCGAGCTGACGATCGAGGGCTCGCATTCGGTGGACCGGCTGTACTCCGGAGATGTGCCGACGCTCGCGCGGACCATCACCCAGCTGCAACAGGAGACGCTGCCGGACGAGTGGCGTTCGGCGATCGCCGAGGCGGCCGTCAACCGCACCGTGCCGGTACTGGGCATCACCGGCACCGGTGGCTCGGGCAAGTCCTCGCTCACCGACGAACTCGTCCGCAGGTTCCGCCTCGACCAGGAGGACAAGCTGCGCGTCGCGGTGCTGGCGGTGGATCCGTCCCGGCGCAGGGGTGGTGGCGCACTGCTCGGCGACCGTATCCGGATGAACTGCCTCGACGGTTCGCCCGTCTTCTTCCGCTCACTGGCCACCAGGACCACCAGCGGTGAGATCCCGGCGGGCCTGGACGACGCGGTGCTCGCCTGCAAGGCGGCGGGCTATGACCTGGTCATCGTGGAAACCCCGGGTATCGGTCAGGGCGACGCGGGCATCATCGACCATGTCGACTTCTCGCTCTACGTGATGACTCCCGAGTTCGGTGCGGCGTCGCAGTTGGAAAAGATCGACATGCTCGACTTCGCCGATGTGGTCGCGATCAACAAGTTCGAGCGGCGCGGCGCGGAGGACGCGCGCAGGGACGTCGCCCGGCAACTGGTGCGCAACCGCGAGGAGTTCCACTCCTCGCCCGAGGACATGCCGGTGTTCGGCACGAGTGCCGCGAAGTTCAACGACGACGGCGTGACGGCGCTTTACCAGCACCTGCGTGACGGTCTCGCCGAACGGGGACTGGCCGTGGCTCCCGGCGTGCTGCCCCGGGTGGAGGGCAAGGTCTCCACCGACGCGTCCACGGTCATCCCGACATCGCGGGCGCGCTACCTCGCCGACATCTCCGACACGGTGCGCGGCTACCACGAGCGGACCAGGGAGCAGGCCGAGGCCGTGCGCACCCGCGAGCACCTGACGGCGGCCCGCGAGGCGCTCGCCGCCGAGGGTGCCGACACCGAGGCGATCGGCGCGTTGGTGGAGCGTGCCGAGTCCGAAGTGGATGCCGAGTCGCGGCGGTTGCTGGAGTCCTGGCCCGAACTCGCGGAGTCCTACCGCTCCGACGAGCTCGTGGTCCGTATCCGGGACAAGGAGCTGCACACCCAGCTGTGGCGGGAGACGTTGTCCGGCAGCCGGATCCCGCGGGTGGCCCTGCCCCGCTACAGCGATCCGGGTGAGCTGCTCTCCTTCCTGCGCCGCGAACACCTACCCGGCTACTTCCCTTACACAGCGGGCGTGTTCCCCTTCAAGCGGGAGGGCGAGGATCCGGCGAGGATGTTCGCGGGGGAGGGTGACGCCTTCCGGACCAACCGCCGGTTCAAGTACCTCTCCTCGGACTCCGAGGCAAAGCGGCTCTCGACCGCGTTCGACTCGGTCACCCTCTACGGCCACGACCCGGACACCCGGCCCGACATCTACGGCAAGGTGGGCACGTCCGGCGTCTCGATCGCCACCCTTGAGGACATGAAGGTCCTCTACGACGGCTTCGACCTGACGTCCCCGAACACCTCGGTGTCGATGACGATCAACGGCCCCGCTCCGACGATCCTGGCGTTCTTCCTGAACACCGCGATCGACCAGCGAGTGGACGCCTTCGTGGCCGAGCACGGCAGGCAGCCCGACGAGGCGGAGTACGCCGAGCTGCGGGAGTGGGCACTGCGCAACGTCCGCGGCACGGTGCAGGCCGACATCCTCAAGGAGGACCAGGGGCAGAACACCTGCATCTTCTCCACCGAGTTCTCCCTGCGGATGATGGCCGACATCCAGGAGTGGTTCATCGAGCACGGGGTGCGCAACTTCTACTCGGTCTCGATCTCCGGCTACCACATCGCCGAGGCGGGGGCGAACCCGATCTCGCAGCTCGCGTTCACTCTGGCCAACGGCTTCACCTACGTTGAGTCCTACCTGTCCCGTGGGATGGACATCAACGAGTTCGCGCCCAACCTCTCCTTCTTCTTCTCCAACGGGATGGACGCGGAGTACTCGGTGCTGGGCCGGGTGGCCAGGCGGATCTGGGCGGTCGCGATGCGCGAACGCTACGGCGCGAACGACCGCTCGCAGAAGCTGAAGTACCACGTGCAGACCTCGGGCCGGTCGCTGCACGCACAGGAGATGAGCTTCAACGACATCCGCACGACGCTGCAGGCGCTGTGCGCGCTCTACGACAACGCGAACTCCTTGCACACCAACGCCTTCGACGAGGCGATCACCACGCCGAGTGAGAGCTCGGTGCGCCGGGCGATGGCCATCCAGATGATCATCAACAAGGAGTGGGGCCTGTCCAAGAACGAGAACCCGTTGCAGGGCTCGTTCATCATCGACGAGCTCACCGACCTGGTCGAGGAGGCCGTGCTCACCGAGTTCGACCGCATCTCCGAGCGGGGTGGTGTGCTCGGTGCGATGGAGACCGGGTACCAGCGCGGCAAGATTCAGGACGAATCCATCCTGTACGAACGGCTCAAGCACGACGGCTCGCTGCCCATCGTCGGGGTGAACACGTTCCGCAACCCGCATCCCGAGGACGACGAGGTCACGGTCGAGCTGGCCAGGGCGACCGAGCAGGAGAAGCAGTCCCAGCTCGACCGGCTCGCCGACTTCCAGAGCAGGCGTC
The DNA here is from genome assembly GCF_900111885.1 of Amycolatopsis marina. Classification (GTDB taxonomy): domain Bacteria; phylum Actinomycetota; class Actinomycetes; order Mycobacteriales; family Pseudonocardiaceae; genus Amycolatopsis; species Amycolatopsis marina. The sequence goes on along the minus strand of NZ_FOKG01000012.1, from coordinate 162,530 downwards.
AGGACGAGGCGCAGCAGGCACTGGCCGCACTGCGCGAGGCGGCGACCCGAGGTGGGGAGAACCTGTTCGGCGTGCTGATGGACGCGGCGCGCGTGTGCTCGCTGGGTCAGATCACCGAGGCGTTCTTCGAGGTCGGCGGGCAGTACCGGCGCAACATCTGACGGGGCGGCGAGGCTTTCCTGCCAAGGGCTGGTCGCTGCCAGCTTCGGCATTCGGCGGAACACATCGGGCGTGAACTGTGATAGCCGTTGTCCTATGAGGATCGGCATCTCGACTTTCGCGACCGACGAGGGCATCACTCCCGCCGCGCTGGGCAGGGCGATGGAGGAACGGGGGTTCGAGTCGCTGTTCCTGGCCGAGCACTCGCACATCCCGGTGCGCAGGGAGACGCCGCACCCGATGGGTGGTGACCTGCCTCGCGGCTACTACCGGCCGGTGGACCCGTTCGTCGCACTCGGGGCGATCTCGTCGGTCACCACCACCCTGCGGCTGGGGACGGGAATCGCCCTGCTGATCCAGCGAGACGTCATCCAGACCGCGAAGGAGGTCGCCACGCTGGACCTGATCTCCGGAGGCAGGGCGGTCTTCGGCGCCGGCGTCGGCTGGAACCGCGAGGAGATGCGCAACCATGGTACCGACCCGCGCGTGCGGGGGGCGCTGCTGGACGAGCAGCTGGACGCGCTCAGACAGATCTGGACCAAGGACGAGGCGGAGTTCCACGGCAGGTACGTGGATTTCGACCCCATCTTCCAGTGGCCGAAGCCGGTGCAGCAGCCGCATCCGCCGATCTACGTCGGCGGGAACGGGGAGCCCGCGGTACGCAGGGTCGCCGCCCACGGCGACGGTTGGCTGCCGAACGCCGTACGTGAGCCGGACCAGGTCGCCGGACAACTGGCCCTGCTGCGCGAGTACGCCGGGGACGACGTGCCGGTAACGGCCACCAGCGCGTCGGCCAAGCGCCTCGACGTCCTGGACGCCTACGCCGAGGCCGGTGTGGATCGCGTGACCCTTGGGCTGCCGGCCGTGCCAGAGGCGGACACGCTCCGCATGCTGGACCGCATGGCGGAGGTCCCCGCGCGGTATCGGTGACGTCGCGGTGGCTGGACCCGGCCCGCCTACCGCGTGAGCGCTGGTTCGACCCCGGGCTCGCTCCCGGCGGCGGCCGGTCGGTGGGTGGCCGCGATCCGGTCGCGCTCGCGCCACAGGTGGTATACCGCGATCGCGAAGATCACCGAGCCGACGACATTCGCGACGAAGTGCCACCAGATGCGGTAGGTCCACAGGCCGGGACCGGGATCGAGCAGGCCGAACCAGGTGGACAACCCGATGGCCCGCGGAGCGCCGAGCCAGACCGTCAGCATCAGCACCAGGTGTTCGAGGCCGTGGAATCCCTGCGTCCACACACCCATCCTGGCCCACTTGCGTGCCTTCGACCGCACGGCTCTGTGGGTGATCAACATGACCCCGACGATGCCGGTCAGGAACAGCAGATTCCCGGTGAAGTGCAGTATCTCCATGCCCAGCGACGGCTTTGACCGGTCGAGCTGGCCGAAGCCGTCGGCGAGCCCCGTGCCCCAGGGCGTCATCCAGGCCGGAGCGTTCGGATTACCCACCCAGTAGCCGACCTGAGCGACGTGCTCCTGGACGTGGCCGAGTTGGCCGAGGATGCCGAGGAAGATCTGCGCCGCCGCCGCGCGGTACACCCAAGGCCGGACCGGTCCGCGGTTCGCGTACGCGAGTACGGCCACCGCCGCCCACATGGCCACGGTCCAACCCGCCAGGGCAAGTGCCCCCAGTGTGTCGAGTACCGATGGCGGAGCACCCATCATCGGACTTCCTCCCGCACGCGGCGCTCGGTGTGACCGTCGTCATCGAGCGTAGGCAGGCTGGAAGGCCCTCGATATCGCCCGATTGTGCAACTCTGCGTCACTTTCCGTGTGCAGACTGTGTCCATCGCGTGGTCGCCCTGGAACCGACTCGTTCTGGACCGCGGGAATGCCCGCGCGCCGGAGTGTGTTCGATCTTCACATGGAGTTCGGAGTCTCGACGTTCGTCACCGATGAAGGAATCCGTCCCGATGTGCTGGGCGCGGCGCTGGAGCAGCGGGGTTTCGACTCCCTCTTCCTGGCCGAGCACTCGCACATCCCGGTCGGCAGGCAGAGCCCGTATCCGGGCGGGGGCGAGCTTCCCCGGGTGTACTACCGCACGCTCGACCCGTTCGTGGCGCTGACCGCCGCCGCGGCCACCACCTCGCGGCTGGTCCTCGGCACCGGTATCGCCCTGCAGATCCAGCGCGACGTCCTGCACACCGCCAAGGAGGTCGCCAGCCTGGACCTGCTCTCCCGCGGCCGAGTCGCGTTCGGCGTCGGCGTCGGATGGAACATGGAGGAGATGCGCGACCACGGCACCGACCCGACGATCAGGGGAAAGCTGCTGAACGAGCAGCTCGCGGTGCTCAAGGAGGCCTGGACGAAGGACGAGGCGGAGTTCCACGGCGAACTCCTCGACTTCGAACCGTTCTACGCCTGGCCCAAGCCGGTGCAGACGCCACACCCGCCGATCTACATCGGTGGCGAGAGCAAGGGTGCGCTGACCCGGCTGGTCGAGCACGGCGACGGCTGGCTGCCGAGGGCCCACACGCCGCCGGCGGAACTGGTCCGCGTCCGGCGGTGGCTGGCCGAGCAGGGGCGGTCCGACATCCCGTTCACGATCTTCGGTGCCGGGACCGATCGCGGTGTCCTCGACGGCTACCGAGAGGCCGGCATCGAGCGAGTCACCTTCCTGCTCAAGACCATGCCGGAGGCCGAGACGCTGAGCAGGCTGGACGAACTGGCGAAGCTGGCCGACGACTACCGCTGAACAAGCACCTGCGGTGCCGGTGGCTGTACGACGTGACACGTGCGTTTTCGGCAGAAACGCTAGCTCGCGGTAGGTTGGCGCCCAGGACAGGAACAGGCGAGTGCGGGAGTGTGCGCGTGGGTGACGTTCAGATCGGGATGGCTGCGGCGTTGGAGCAGTTCTCCCCACGGGAGTCGATCCGGCTGGCAGCATTGGCCGAGCAGCACGGGTTCTCCGGGCAGATGGCGGCCGACCATTTCCAGCCATGGGTACCGGCGCAGGGGGAGGCCTCGTTCGTCTGGAGCGTGCTGGCCTCCCTCGCCGAGAACACGACCGGCGACCTCGGACCCGGTGTGACGTGTCCTTCGTTCCGGTTGCACCCCTCCATGGTGGCCCAGGCGGCGGCGACGCTGGAGGCGACCTACCCCGGCCGGACCTGGCTGGGTATCGGCTCCGGCGAGGCGCTCAACGAGCACGTCATCGGCGGCTACTGGCCGGAAGCGCCCGAGCGGGTCCGGCGGATGTTCGAGGCGCTGGAGGTCATCAACAAGCTGTTCTCCGGCAAGGACGTCAAGCACAGCGGTGAATTCTTCAAGCTGCACACGACCCGGCTGTGGACACTCCCGGACTCGCCGCCGCCGATCTACATCGCCTCGGCCGGGCCGTACACCTCGCGCAAGACCGGCGAGCTGGCCGACGGGCTGATCACGCCGGGCGCCTCGCTGGAGAAGCTCAGCGGCATCCTGGACAACTTCGGCAAGGGCGCGCGCAAGGCGGGCAAGGACCCGGACGCCATGCCGAAGTTGCTGCAGGTGCACCTGTCCTGGGCGGCCACCGACGAGGAGGCGTGGGCGAACGCGATGGAGCAGTGGCCCAACGGCGGGATGAAGTTCCCGAAGGCCGACATCCGGTCGCCGTTCGACTTCGAGCAGATGGCGAAGCTCGTCCGGCCGGAGGACTTCGAGGGCCGCATGGTGGTGTCCTCGGACCCCGACGTGCACCGGGCCGCGCTGCAGAAGTTCGTCGACGCCGGGTTCAACCGGATCTACGTGCACAACGTGGGCCGCAACCAGGACGAGTGGATCGAGGCCTTCGGCCGCGAGGTCATTCCGAAGCTGACGGCGTAGGCAGGACGCCACAAGTCGCCGTGGCGGCGCGCAAGGCCGCCACGGCGACTTGGGGTGGTTACTTGTCGAGCAGCAGGTGTACCGAGAGTTCGAGGCGGTTCGCGACGTCGGTCGCGGATGCGCGCCTGGTCACCCAGGCCACCAGGTTCGCCATCCAGACGTCGGCGATGACGTGGAAGACGGCCCGGTCGGACTCGGTGGGTTCATCGATTCCCATGGCCGCGGCGAACATGTTCTCCAACTGCCGCCCGACCAGTTCCACCTCGGCGGCCGCGGTCGTGTCGGCGAACATGAACGCCCGCACCATCGCCTCGGTCAGGTGCGGGTCCCGCTGCATCATCCGGGTGTTGCGCCCGAGTACGAACAGCAGCCGCTCGGTGGGCGTGTCGCCGGGAATCGTGCTCCGGTCCAGTTTGTCCTGTGCCCGCTCGAACTCGCGGGCCAGGCCGGACACCAGCAGGTGGATCTTGGACGGGAAGTAGCGGTAGAGGGTGCCGAGCGCCACGTCAGCGCGTTCGGCGACGGCGCGCATCTGCACGGCCTCGTACCCGCCCTTCGCGGCGAGCGCCAAAGTCGCGTCGATGATCCGCTTGCGACGGTCGCGCTGTGCGGCCGAGCCGAGCTCGTCGCCGCCGATCGCGCTGAGCCCGCCCCGTGCGCGGGCCTGCGTGGCCGCCTTGGGCTTTCCTGCCATCGACGGTTCTCCCTGTTCCGAAACGTGTTCCACTTTGTGGAGACAGACTACCCAACGTCGTGCTGTCTTCAACTCGAGGCCCTCAGGTGCAAAAACTGAAACACGTTCTATAGTCGTGGTCAGCCGGTCACCTCGCCGATGGAGGAACACGTGCCGATCGCGATCACCCCCGAGCAGCTTGCCCTCGCCGAGTCGATCCGTGACTGGGCCGCCGACCGGGCCCCGACCTCCGCCGTCCGGGCCCGCGAGACGGGCGACGGCCCCGACCTGCTCCCCGAGCTCGCGGACATCGGCCTGTTCGCGATGGGGCTGCCCGAAGAACTCGGGGGCGCCGGTGCGAGTGTCGCCGACGTCGCCGCCGGGTTGGCCGAGGTTTCCGCGGCGCTGGTGCCCGGGCCGGTGTTCGGCGGTGTGCTGGCGGGACTGCTGCTGGCCCGCGCGCCCGAGTCTCCCGTCGCCACCGAGCTGGGCCCCGCGCTGGCCGGTGGCCGTGTCCGGGCCGCGGTGGCGCTGGATCGGGGCGACCTCGTCGCCACCGTCAGCGATCAGGGAGACCTGCTGGTGAGCGGCAGCCCGGGGCTCGTACTCGACGCCGAACCCGGCGCGTACCTGCTGCTGCCAGTCCGGAGCGGCGCCGTCGATGGCGTCGATGGCGTCCGCTGTGTCGCCGTCGCGCCGGGCACCCCCGGGGTGCGCATCGACCCCGCGAGCCCGCTGGACTTCTCCCGCTCGATCGCGCACGTGACCCTGGACCGCGTCCGTCTCCGGCCGCACGACACCCTGCCCGGCGTGGACGAGGCGCTCGTCCTCGATCTCGCGGCCACGCTCGCGGCGGCCGACGCCGCCGGGGTGGCGGCCTGGTGTGTGCGGACCGCGGCCGAGTACGCCCGCGTGCGGGAACAGTTCGGCAAACCCATCGGTGCGTTCCAGGCGGTGAAGCACCTGTGCGCGGAGATGCTCTGCCGTGGTGAGATCACCGCGGCACTGGCCTGGGACGCCGCCCGCGCCGTGGACGAGACGCCGGAGCAGCGCACGCCCGCGGCGGCGGTGGCGGCGGCGGGCTGTCTGGACGCCGCCGTGGACAACGCCAAGGACTGCGTTCAGGTGCTGGGTGGAATCGGTTTCACCTGGGAGCACGACGCTCACCTGTACCTGCGCCGCGCACTGGTCACCCGGCAGCTGCTCGGTGGTACCGACCGGTGGCGCCGGAGAGCTGCCGAACTGGCGCTGGCAGGCGCGCGGCGCAGCCTCGCCCTCGATCTCGACGGCCAGGTCGACCCCGGATTCGTGGAGCGGGCGCGGGCGGAGGTGCGGGAGATAGCCGCGCTGCCCGAGGAGCGGCGGCGTACCCGGCTGGCCGACAGCGGCTACCTGATGCCGCACTGGCCTGCTCCGTACGGGCTCGCCGCCTCGCCCGTGCGGCAACTGGTCATCGACGCCGAACTGCACGACGCCCGGGTCGGCAGGCCGAATCTGGTGATCGGCGGCTGGGCCGCACCGACCATCCTGCGGCACGGCAGCGACGCCCAGCGGGAGCGCTTCCTCGGGCCCACACTGCGCGGGGAGATCACCTGGTGCCAGCTGTTCAGTGAACCCGGTGCGGGCTCGGACCTGGCGTCCCTGCGGACGAAGGCCTCGCGCGCCGACGGCGGGTGGCTGCTGACCGGGCAGAAGGTGTGGACGTCGCTGGCCCGCGCGGCGGACTGGGCGATCTGTCTGGCCAGGACCGACGCCACGGTGCCGAAGCACCGGGGAATCACCTACTTCCTGGTGGACATGCGTTCGGCGGGGATCGAGACGCGCCCGCTGCGGGAGATCACCGGCGAGTCCGTCTTCAACGAGGTGTTCCTCGAGGACGTGTTCGTGCCCGACGACTGTGTGGTCGGCGACGTGGGCGACGGGTGGAAACTGGCGAGGACGACGCTGGCCAGTGAGCGCGTCGCCCTCGGCAACGGACCGTCGGTGGGCGCCGCGGTCGAGGACCTGCTCGCGAGCCTCGGCTCGGCAGGGAGCCCGGTCGGCGACGGAGCCCGCACGAGACTGGGCGAGCTCGTCGCACAGGGGACCGCGGGATCGGTGCTGGAACTGCGCGCGACGCTGCGCAGCCTCGCCGGCCGCGACCCCGGGGCCGAGTCCAGTGTGCGCAAGCTGCTCGGGGTCCGCCACCGGCAGGACGTGGCCGAGTTCGCGCTCGAGTCCCTGGGACCCGCGGGAGCCGCCGTCGGGCCCGCCACCGCGGCCGCCCAGCACGAGTTCCTGCTGACCCGGTCCCTGAGCATCGCGGGCGGCACCACCCAGGTGTTGCTCAACGTGATCGGGGAGCGGCTCCTCGGTCTGCCTCGCGGCTGACCTGTTCCGCAGGGTTGCGGGTCCGCGCCCGCTCCAGCCGTGTCCATTCCAGGAAGCGGTGCACGCCGCGAACCACGTGCGCACTACGGATCGAGGGGAAGATGTCGAACGCGTGCTGCGCGCCGGAGAGTTCCGCGTAGACCACCGGTTTCGCCGATGCGGCCCGCAGCCTGCGGACGAACTCCCGTGCCTCGCGCACCGGCACCAGGGTGTCGTGCTCCCCGTGGATGACGAAGAACGGCGGCGCGTCCGCGCTGATGCGGTCCAGCGGGGACGCCGCGACGTAGTCGTCCAGGAACTCCGCCGGATCCTTGCCGACCACGTACTTCGCGAGCACGCTCCGCAGCCGTGCCTTGCTCGCCCTGTCGCCGGTGGTGGCCGCGAAGTCGTACACCCCGTAGTGCGGCACGCAGGCCTGGACGCTGGTGTCGGCGTCCTCGAAACCGGGTTGGAGCAGCGGGTCGTTCGCGGTGAGGCCGAGCAGCGCCGCGAGGTGGCCGCCGGCCGAACCGCCGGTGACGGCAACGAACGAGGGATCGCCGCCGTAGGTGTGAATGTGTTCGGAGATCCAGGCGAGTGCGCGCTTCGCGGCCACGATGTGCTCCGGCCAGCGGGCGGCGGGCGAGAGCGGGTAGTTGATCGCGACGCAGACCCAGCCCCGGCGGGCCAGGTACGACATCAGCGGAATGCCCTGCCGGTCCTTGTTGCCGATCATCCACGCGCCGCCGTGCACCTGCAGCAGCACCGGACGGCCCTTCCCCGGCTGCACGGGTCTGCGGATGTCGAGCAGGAACCGTTTGCCGCCGGGGGCGTAGGCGATGTTCCGATCTCGCCGCACCTGCGGATCGCGCATGCGGAAGGGGACGACCAGTTGCCGCCACGGGACAGCCAGGTCGGCCGGGTCCGGCCGGGGGTCGAGGTCGTCGGCGTAGTCCGGTCCGAGCGTCTCGGTGAGCGCCTCCTCGGCCTCGGCCCTGGCCCGCGAGCCGGAGCCGATCAGTGCGGCCAGCCCCGCCGCGGAGACCGCGCCCATCGCGAGCCCAGTGCGGTCGGCACCGCGCAGGCCCCGGCGGGCGACGTGTGCCGCGCTGTCGGCGGCGGTCAGCGCGAGCAGGTGCGGCGCGAGTTCGGCGGTGAGCCACCCGGCGAAGAATGCGGGGATGGATGCCCTGCCGCGCAGGGGGCGGACGGCGTTCGCCGTGAGGGCCAGTTGCACGGCTCTGCGGAGGCGGAAGTTCGGCTGCACGTGCCCGAGTTTAGGCGCAGGGACGGTTCTGGAACGCGTCGCACAACTCACATACGCTGGCCTTATGCGCAGACTGAGCGGGCTCGACGCGAGTTTTCTCTACCTGGAGACCTCGGCGCAGCTGATGCACGTCTGCGCGTTGATCACGGTGGACACGGCCACGGTGCCGGGCGGATACGACGTCGAGGCGACGGCGCGGCGGCTGGACGAGCGGGTGCGGCTGATCCCGGCGTTCCGGCGCAAGCTGTACAACCCGCTGTGGAACCTGCACCATCCGATGTGGATCGAGGACGACGAGTTCGACCTGGACCATCACCTGCACCACATCGCGGTCCCGGCCCCGGGCGGACGCGCCGAGCTCGCCAGGCTGTGTGCGCATATCGCGGGACAGCCGCTGGACCGCAGCAGGCCGCTGTGGGAGATGTACGTCATCGAAGGCCTGGCCGACAGTGCGACCGGCACGGATGGCGACGACGGTCCGAACGGCACGGTCGCGATCCTGTTGAAGATGCACCACGCGAGCGTGGACGGGGTCAGCGGGGCGAACCTGCTGGCCTTTCTCGCGGGGACCGAGCCGGACGCGCCACCACCGGATCCCGGTGCGGCCGATGCCGCGAACGCGGGCCCACCAGGAACGGTCTCGCTGCTGCGGGGAGGGGTCGCCGAGTTGGCTCGCAGGCCGGTCGACGTGGCGAAACTGGTGCCCGGCCTGGTGACGATGGTGCCGAGGTGGGCAGGCAGGGCCCTGCGCGGAACCGGGATGCCGGTGCCGTTCACCGCGCCCCGCACCTCGTTGAACGGGACGATTACCGGGCACCGCAGCCTCGCCTTCGCCCAACTCGATCTGGCGGAGGTGAAGGCGGTCAAGAACGCGTTCGGCGTGACCGTGAACGACGTGGTACTCGCGCTCTGCGCGGGGGCGCTACGGGAGTTCCTGGCCGAACGCGGTGAACTCCCCGCTGAACCGCTGGTGGCCACGGTGCCGGTCTCGGTGCACGACCGCACGGAGCGCTCGTGGGGCAGCAACAAGGTGTCCGCGTTCTTCGCCTCGCTGCCGACCCACCTGCCCGACCCCGCCGCGCGCGTGGCCCTGCTCGCCGAGGGCAACCGGCACTCGAAGGCCCACCACCACAGCATCCACGCCGACATGCTCCAGGACTGGGCCCAGTTCGCCGGGGCGACGGCGTTCGGGCTCGGCGTACGCGCGTACTCCGCGCTGCGGCTGGCCGAGCGGCATCCGGTCGTGCACAACCTGGTGATCTCCACCGTGGCCGGTCCGCCGGTCCCGCTCTACCTGCTGGGCGCCAGGATCACCGGGCTGTACCCGCTCGGACCGGTGTTCCACGGTGCGGGACTGAACATCACCGTGCTGTCCAACGCGGGCAAGGTCGACGTCGGCCTGCTGGGCGCGCGCGACCTCGTGCCCGACCTCTGGCCCCTCGCCGAGGCGATTCCCCGGGGCATGGCCGAACTGCGGGAGGTGGCCGCCCGGCGGACGGCGGCAACCGAGAACTGATACCGGGATTGTTGGGGCTTGCAGTGATCACCGGTCGTGGTTAAGACTAGAACAGGTTTCAGTTTTGGTCTCGATGGCTGCGGCAGGTGAGGAGCGGGTGTGGATTTCACTCCGGGCGACGAACAGCGGGCGGTCGCCGGGCTGACGGCCGAGATCCTGGGCCGCGAGGCCGACCCGGACCGCGTGGACGCCACGGGATACGACCAGCAGACCTGGCGCGCGCTGGCGAAGGCCGGCCTGCTCGCGCTCGCGCTGCCCGCCGAACTGGACGGTGACGGCCTCGGCCTCACCGAGGTGGCTGCCGTGCTCACCGAGATCGGACGGACCGCTGCCCAGGTGCCCGCGCTCAGCACGCTGGCGCTGGGCCTGCTCCCGTTGACCCGGCTGGGCAGTGCGCGGCAGCGGGCGACGCTGTTGCCCGAGGTCGCCGCGGGGGAGGCGCTGCTGACCGCGGCGCTGCACGAACCCTCCGATCCGCTGACCACCGCACCACGGACCTCGGCGGTCAGCGACGGCGCGCACTGGCGGCTGACCGGCACCAAGGTCGCCGTCCCCTGCGCCGCGGCCTCGGCCCGCGTCCTCGTCCCGGCCATGACCGGGAGCGGACCGGTGGTATTCCTGGTGGACCCGGAGGCCGACGGTGTCTCGATGACCGCCACCCCGAGCTCGTCCGGCGCGCCCGAGTACACGGTGCGCCTGACGGAGGCCACAGTGGACGAGGCGGACATGCTCGCCACGGCGAACCGGGGTGAGGCGCTCGGGCTGCTGCACGCGTACGCCGTCGCCGGAGCGCTGGCGTTCGGCGAGGGCGTGCTGGCCGGGGCGCTGGCGCTCACCACCCGCCACCTCAGTGCGCGGAAACAGTTCGGCAGACCGCTGGCGACCTTCCAGGCGGTGGCCCAGCAGATCGCGGACGTCTACATCGCCGAGCGCACGGTGCACCTCGCGGCGGTGTCGGTGGCGTGGCGGATCTCCACCGGCCGCGATCCGCAGCCGGACCTCGACGTCGGCGCGTACTGGCTCGCGGAGGAGGCACCTCGCGCGCTGGCCACCTGTCACCACCTGCACGGGGGGATCGGCGTGGACATCACCTATCCGCTGCACCGCTACTACGGACTGACCAAGGATCTCGGCCGTTTCTTCGGCGGCCCCGCCGCCCGGCTCGGCCTGCTGGGGGAGAGGGTGGCGAACGGCTGATGCTTCTGGAACTGACCGCGGCGCAACGACAACTGCGTGACGAACTGCGCCGGTACTTCGCGGGGCTGGTGACACCGCGGGAACGCACCGCGATGCTGCGCGAACGCCACGGCCCGGTGTTCCGCGAGATCGTCCGCCGGATGGGCCGGGACGGCTGGCTCGGCGTCGGCTGGCCCACCGAGTTCGGCGGCCGAGGGTTCGGCGAGATCGAACAGCACATCTTCGTCGACGAAGCCGCGCGCGCCGACGTCCAGCTGCCCTCGGTCACCCTGCAGACGGTGGGACCCACCCTGCAGCGGTTCGGCACCGCCGAGCAGAAGGCCGAATTCCTGCCCCGGATCCTCGCGGGCGAGGTGCACTTCGCGATCGGCTACAGCGAGCCCGACGCGGGCACAGATCTCGCGGCCTTGCGGACGTCGGCCGTGCGCCGCGGTGACGAGTACGTCGTGAACGGGCAGAAGATCTTCACCACCGGCGGGCACGATGCCGACTACATCTGGCTGGCCGTGCGCACCGACCCCGAGGCGCCGCGCCACAAAGGAATATCGATCCTGATCGTCGACACCAGCGATCCCGGCTACTCCTGGACGCCGATCATCACCTGCGACGGAGCCCACCACGTCAACGCCACGTATTACTCCGACGTCCGGGTACCGGCGAACATGGTGGTGGGGGCCGAGAACGAGGGCTGGAAGCTGATCACCACCCAGCTCAACCACGAGCGGGTGATGCTCGGCCCCGCAGGCCGGATCGGTGGACTGTACGACCGGGTCCGCGCGTGGGCGGCCGCCCGGACGACCGCGGACGGCGCGCCACTGCTGGGGCTGCCCGACGTGCGGGCCGCCCTCGCGGAAACCTTCGCGGTCACCCGGATCAACGAACTGCTCAACTGGCAGGTCGCCGCGGCCGCGGCGGGTGCGGGTTCGCCGGCCAGCGAGATCGCGGACGCCTCGGCGACGAAGATCTTCGGCTCCGAACGCATCCAGCGGGTGAGCAGAATCCTGGAGGAAGTCGTGGCCCGCCACGGTGATCTGGCCGATCCGGACACGGCGGAACTGGCGCGCTGGCTGGACACGCTCGCCAAGCGCAACCTCGTGCTGACCTTCGGGGGCGGGGTGAACGAGATTCAGCGGGAGTTGATCGCCATGGCCGGTCTCGGACTGCCGAGGGTGCCGCGATGAGCCAGGACGTGGTCGTGGACGTCCGGGCCGAGGCGGAACGGGTCGCCGCGCGGGGCCCGTCCGCCCGGCGACCGGCCAGGGACCCGGTCAACCAGGCGATGGTGAACAACTGGGTGGAGGCCATCGGGGACGCCAACCCGGTCTACACCGACGCCGAGACCGCCGTGACGTCAGGACACAGTGGACCGGTTGCGCCGCCCGCGATGGCGCAGGTGTGGACGATGAACGGCCTGCACGGCACCAGGGCACCCGACGATCCGCTCGGCGCGATGATGTCCGTGCTCGACGAGGCGGGCTTCACCTCGGTGGTGGCGACCGACTCCGAGCAGAACTACCACCGGTACCTCCGGCACGGCGAACGCGTGATGGCCAGCACCACACTGGAGAGCGTCGTCGGCCCCAAGCGCACGGCGCTGGGAGAAGGCTGGTTCGTGACCACCAGGACGGACTGGTTCGTCGGTGCGGAACTGGTCGCGGACATGATGTTCCGCGTGCTGAAGTTCCGCCCGCCGGACGGGGACGCGACGGCGGCACGGCCCACCCGGGAGAACCCGCGGATCATCGAGGCCGGTGAGCGGGCGCGGGGACAGATCCGGCCGGTGATCAGCGCGGACACCGAGTTCTTCTGGGCGGGGACCAAGGTGGGAGAACTCAGGATCCAGCGGTGGGGTGACGTGTTGCGTCATCCTCCCGGTCCTGTCGATCCCGGCGGCGACCTCGGCCGCAGCCCGGACTACGTGGTGGCAAAGGGGACCGGAACGGTCTTCAGCTACGTCACCCACCATCACCCGCCCGTTCCGGGACGGCCGTTGCCGTTCGTCGTCGCGCTGGTCGAACTCGACGAAGGCGTGCGGGTGCTCGGCGAGATCGTGGACGCTGACCCGGCAGGCGTCCACATAGGACTTTCTGTGGAGGCGGTGTTCCTGCGGATCGACGAGGACCTGACCCTGCCCGCGTGGAGGCCACGAACATGACGAGTACTCGGACGGGCCTGCTGGTGGGCACCGAGTTGCCCGAACTGCCCATCGACGTGACCCCGACCTTCATCGTCAGCACCGCCATCGCCACCAGGGACTTCCAGGACGTGCACCACGACCGGGACTCCGCGGTGGCGCGGGGGTCGAAGGACATCTTCCTGAACATCCTCACCGACACCGGGCTGGTGCAGCGGTTCGTGACCGACTGGGCGGGGCCGACGGCATTGGTACGCGGCGTGAAGATCCGTCTCGGCGTGCCGTGCTACGCCTACGACACCCTGACGCTGTCCGGAAGGGTCGTGGAGCGGCGCGACGCCGAACTGGTCATCGCGGTGAGCGGGCGCTGCTCGCTCGGCGAGCACGCCACGGCAACGGTGCGGATCGAGCTACCGGACGCGGAGGTGTCATGACGTTGTCTGGACAGGCGGCGATAGCCGGGATCGGTGCCACCGAGTTCTCCAAGGACTCCGGCCGCAGCGAACTGCGCCTCGCGGCGGAGGCCGTACGCGCCGCGCTGGCCGACGCGGGGCTTTCGCCGTCCGATGTGGATGGCCTGGTCTCGTTCACCATGGACGCCAACAGTGAGATCTCCGTGGCCAGGGAGCTCGGCATCGCGGAGCTGTCGTTCTTCAGCCGGATCCACTACGGCGGTGGTGCCGCGGCGGCGACGGTGCAGCAGGCCGCGATGGCCGTGGCCACCGGAGTCGCGGATGTCGTGGTGGCGTACCGGGCGTTCAACGAACGTTCCGGCCATCGCTTCGGCCAGGTCTCGGCCGCGGCGGCACAGCAGGTCAATTCGTCCGGGGTGGACAACAGCTTCCACTACCCGATGGGCATCGCCACCCCGGCGGCGACCGTCGCCATGCTGGCGCGGCGCTACCTGCACGACTACGGGGCCACCAGTGCGGACTTCGGCCGGATAGCGGTGGTCGATCGCAAGCACGCCGCGACCAACCCGAAGGCGTGGTTCCACGGCAGGCCGATCACGTTGGAGGAGCACCAGGCGTCCCGCTGGGTGGCCGAGCCCCTGCATCTGCTCGACTGCTGCCAGGAGAGCGACGGAGCGGTGGCACTCGTCGTCACGAGTGCGCGCAGGGCACGTGATCTGCCGCAACGCGCCGCCGTGATCGCCGCGGCCGCACAGGGCAGCGGGCCCGACCAGTACGTGATGACCAGCTACTACCGCGAGCAGCTCGCGGCCCTGCCGGAGATGGGCGTGGTCGGCAGACAGCTGTGGCAGCAGGCCGGGATCGGGCCCGCCGATGTGGACGTCGCGGTGCTCTACGACCACTTCACGCCGTACGTGCTGATGCAACTGGAGGAGCTGGGTTTCTGTGGCCGGGGCGAGGCCAAGGACTTCATCGCGGACGGCAGGCTGGAACTCGATGGGGAGCTACCGCTCAACCCGCACGGCGGCCAGCTCGGTGAGGCCTACATCCACGGGATGAACGGCATCGCGGAGGGGGTCCGGCAGCTCAGGGGCACGGCCGCCAACCAGGTGACCGATGTGCGGCGCGTGCTCGTCACCGCGGGCACCGGGGTCCCCACCAGCGGTCTCGTGCTGACCGGTGACGAGGGGTGAACCTGGAGACGTAGCGCGTTCACCTGCTTGACGGCTGGCGCGGCGCATCGTCGGCTGCCACGGTAGGCACCACGGGCGACGACGGGGAGTGAGGTCGTGGTGGCGGGTGGTCATCAGGCACTGGTGTCCTGGCTGCTCACGGTGATTTTCCTGCTGCTGCTCGTGCCGTGTCTGCGGCGGGTGACGCGGCAGGAGGTGCCCGGCGCCGAGCGCCGACGGGACAGCGACCTCGCCGAACTCCTGCTGACCCTGGCGATGGTGGCGATGCTCTCGCCGGTGGGCGGCCCGATCCCCGCCGCGGGCTGGCAGGCGGTGCTGCTCCTGGTCGCGGCCTACTTCCTCTGGGCGTTCCTGCGAAGTCCTCGTGTGCCCGCTCGCCCAGGGCACGGTCACGTCGCGCACCACGCCGTGTGCGCCGCGCTGATGCTCTACATGGTCACCGCGATGCCGCACGACGACGGCATCTCCCACGGCCCCTGGTTCACCATGGCCGAAATGGACTCGACGGCGTCGCTCGCGCTCCCCGCACTCGCGATCGCCGGCGCGCTGGGCCTCGCCGCGGACGCGGCAGTGTCCGCCGCGCGGCTCGTCAGAACCCGTTTGAAAACGCGCGACACGATCGACTCGGAGGGGCTCAGACCTGGAATGCGACCGTCACCATCACACGTCATGAGCCCCGCCTCCCCGCTCGTGGGCTCCGCCACCCGCGCGTTCTTCCACTGCCTACCGCAGTTCAGCCCAGTTTTCCGACGCCCCGCCAGAACCCGCTCGGCCGCCGGGCCCTGGTACGGCTCCCGCGAGACCTACCGCGCCACCATGGGCCTCGGCATGGCCTACATGCTCCTCGCCGCCCTCTGACTCTGTGCCGGCTGTGCACACGAGTATGCGTTCCATGTACGTGTCTTCGCGTTCTGTGCGCCTCCCTTCGCGTCACAGGTGGCGAACTCATGTACGCCGATGTCGAACTCGTGTGCACAGAACGCGAACTCACGGTCACCGGGTGCGCAGGACGGCGTCGGAGAGGACGGGGGCCTCGTCGCGGTCGGGTGCCGTCGTGGTGACCAGCAGGGTGTCGCCGTCGCGCCAGATCCGGGTGCGCAGGGTCTCGCCGGGGAGAACGATCCCGGCGAACTTCGCCGACCAGGAGCGGATACGGGTGACATCGGCGTCGAGGAGGGCGTCGGTGACGGCCTTCGCGACGATTCCGTATGTGCACAGACCGTGCAGGATAGGGGCGTCGAATCCGGCGCCGCGGGCGAACCCCGGGTCGGCGTGCAGCGGGTTGCGGTCACCGCAGAGCCGGTACAGCAGCGCCTGCTGCGGCAGGGTTGGTGTGTCGACGACGACGTCGGGATCCCGCTCCGGGAGCTCCACCCGGTCGGACGTGCCCCGCTCGCCGCCGAACCCGCCCTCACCACGGGCGAAGATGCTGGACTCTGCCGTCCACAATGGAGTGCCGGAGTCGTCGGTCACGTCGGTTCGCTGGACCACCACGGCCGCTTTGCCCTTGTCGAGCACGTCGGTGATCCGGGACCTCGCCACCGCCTCACCCGTCACGGGAATCGGGTGGTGCACCGTCACCGACTGCCGCCCGTGCACCACCTTCGCCAGATCCACCTCGACGCCGGGGAAGGACACCGACGGCGGTTCGAAGACCCGCAGATTCGCCGCCACCGTGGCGAAGGTCGGCAGTACCCGCAGGTCGCGCTCGTAGGCGTAGCGCAGCTCCCGTGGGTCCGTCGGGTCGGCCCCCGCGCCGAGCGCGAGGTGGTAGAGCAGGACGTCGGACGGCGTCCAGCCGAACTTGACCTCGTCCAACTCGGCGCCGATGGCGATGGAAGGGTCGATGGGCATGCACACACTCCTACTCGTAGCTGACCGACACCTCATCGGTGAGCGGCACCGACTGGCACGCCAGCACGATCCCCTCGTCGATGTCCTCTGCCTCCAGGACCTCGTTGTGCAGCATCTTGACCTCGCCCGAGGTGATCCGGCAGGCGCAGGCGCTGCACTGGCCCTCCCGGCAGGAGAACGGCGCGTCCAGTCCCCGTTCCAGCAGCAGGTCCAGCAGCTTGCTCCGGCGCGGCCAGGCGAGCTCGTGCCGCTCGCCGTCGAGCTCCACCCGCACCGTCGCGGGCTGTTCCTCGTGCCCGCCGGCGGATCCGGTGTCCTCCTTGGCCGGGGTGATCGTCGCGGTCTCGAACGGGTTACCGCCGAGCGATACGAACTTCTCCCGGCGAATCCGCGACCTCGGGACGTCCAGCGCCTTCAGCGCGGTCGTCGCCGCGGTCATGAACGGGGGCGGACCACAGACGAACGCCTCGTGCCCGGTGAACGGCCGCAGCAGGGTGCGCAACTGTTCGGTCGACGGCAGTCCCTGCACGCTCTCCAGCCAGTGGATCAGCGTCAGCCGGTCCGGATGCTTCTCCGCCAGCGCACGCAGATCGTGGCCGAAGATCACCGAGCGTTCGTCGCGGTTGGCGTACACGAGGACGACCTGCCCCGAGCCCTGTGCGAGCGCGGACTTGACGATCGACATCACCGGCGTGATCCCGCTACCGGCCGCGACCAGCAGCAGGTCGGTGTCCAGCGAGGCCGGACTGAACACGCCGCTCGGTGCCAGCACCTCGATCTCGCTGCCGGGCCGCACGTTGTCGCAGATCCAGTGTGAGGCGTAGCCACCGTCGGTGCGTTTCACGGTGACCTGCGGCGCGTCGCCGGTGAACGGCGAGCTGGACAGCGAGTAGCACCGCGCCACCGATCCGCACTGCTCGCTCGGCACCCGGAGGGTGAGGAACTGCCCCGGCCGGTACGCGAGCGCGGCGCGCTGCTCGGGCGTGAGGTCGAAGACGATCGAGTGGGCGTCGGCCGTCTCCTCGATCACCTCGGCCACCCGCAGCCGCAAGATGTTACTCACCGGGATCACCCAGCTCACCGTCCCGAGCGGCGCGTGCGATGCTCTCGCCCAGCCGCTCGCAGGTGTCCAGGAGCGCGGTGTGCCCGCCATCGGCGACCCGTTCGGCGAACACCGGACAGCTGGTGGCCGCGTCGGTGAGCCACTGGATGCTCGTGTGTTTCGGGCTGTTCTTCTTCACCAGCACGCATGTTCCGCACGAGGCGCACTCGTGCGGGCGCAGTCCCGAGGAGAGGAACTCGCGCCGATCGGCGAGCGTGTCCGCCCTGGCCGTCGGCTCACCGAAGGTAGTACGACCACCCGGCGGTCCGTGCTGGGTACCCGTTCCGGCCACCATCGTCAGACTCCGGCTTCCGAACTCTGCTCAGCGTGCCGAGCCTCGTCCTGCTGCCGCCGCAGGTTCTCGGCCACCTCTCGCGACCACACCTCGTTGGCCCTGGAAGTGTCCACTTCGAACTCGAAGCGTCGGGTCATGTCCTCGGCCACCTCGTCGGCGTCCACATAGAACTGTTCGTACCACCGGCGGAGCTGGTATACCGGCCCGTCCTCCTCGCAGAGCAGCGGGTTGTCGATCCGGGTCTTGTTCTTCCAGATCTCCACGTCCTGCATGAAGCCGACGCCGATGCTCTTCGCGAACTTCCCGGCGATCTTGTCGGCCTGCTCGTCCGACACTCCGGGCAGCTTCTTCACGATCACACCCCACTGCAGCACGAAGGAGTTCTCCGTGACCGGGTAGTGGCAGTTGATCAGCACGTTCTCGACGTCGAATCCCTTGTAGGTGTTCAACAAGGTGTTGATCATGTACGAGGGGCCGTGGTAGGAGGCCTCCGAACGCAGCAGGTTCTCCTCACCGCCGTAGTTCGACGCCATCCCGACGTCGGGCCTGCCCTTGGTGTTGAGGAACTGCGAGGCGATGTGGCCCTCGAAGACGTTCTTGAAGTACGTGGGGAAGGCGAAGTGGATGTAGAAGAAGTGGGCCATGTCCACGACGTTGTCCACGATCTCCCGGCAGTTGGCGCCCTCGATCAACACCGAGTCCCACGTCCAGTTGCTCCACTCGCCGTTAAACACGCCCTCGATCCGCGGGATCGTCACGTCCTCCGGCGGCGGCTTGCCCTCGGGGTCGTTCCAGACGAAGAGTTGCCTGTTCTCCTCCATGGTGCGCCAGGACCGGGTGCGTGCCCGCAACGGAACGCGCTTCGCGTAGGGGATCGAGACGCACTTGCCGTTGCCGTTCCAGCGCCAGTCGTGGAACGGGCAGGCGATCTCGTCTCCCTTGACCGTGCCCTGGGTCAGATCCCCGCCCATGTGCCTGCAGTAGCCGTCGAGGACGTGTAGTTCGCCGTCGCTCTGGCTCTGGAACACGACCAGTTTGGTGCCGAAGGCGTTGATCGCGTGGGGTTTGCCGTCCTTGAAGTCCTCGGCGAGGCCGAGGCAGTGCCAGCCGCGGGCGAACCGGGTCGGCGGGGCACCGGCATCGATCGTGCGGACGGCGTCAGCCTGCGTCATCGGTTACCTCCACCTGAGCGCTCGACGGTCGAGCGGTGTTGATTGTTCGATGCGAGGTGCTGGGCCGCAAGGTAGCCGAACACCATCGCCGGGCCGATCGTCGCGCCGGGTCCCGCGTACGTGCGGCCCATGACCGCGGCGCTGGCGTTGCCCGCCGCGTAGAGCCCGCCGATCACCGAGCTGTCCTCGCGCAGCACCCTGGCGTGCACGTCGGTGCACAGTCCGCCCTTCGTGCCGAGGTCGCCCGGCACGATCCGGACGGCGTAGTACGGGGCCGCCTCCAGTGCGCCGAGGCTCGGGTTGGGCCGGTTGCGGGGGTCGCCGTAGTAGTGGTCGTAGGCGCTCGTGCCACGGCCGAAGTCGGCATCGACGCCGGTCGCGGCGAACGAGTTGAACCGGGACACCGTGGCCGTCAGCGCGTCGGCGGGGACCTCGATCCGCTCGGCCAGCTCCGCGAGCGTGTCTGCCCTTGCCGCGATGCCGGCCTTGTACCAGCGCCCGGGCAGCGGTTGGCGTGGGCCGAGTCCGGTGAACATGTACCGGTTGCGGTAGCGCTGGTCGAACACCAGCCAGGCCGGGATGTTCTCGGCGGGCCCGTCGCCCGGCCCGTACATCGCGTGCACGGCCTCCACGTACGGCGCCGACTCGTTGACGAACCGTTCGCCCCGGGCGTTGACCATGAGGCATCCCGGGCGCGAGCGTTCCGCGAGGGCGAACCACGGCCCGCCGGTCAGCGGGATCGACGGGCCCCACCAGGCGTCGTCCATCAGGTCGACGGCCGCGCCGAGGGCGAGACCGGCGTTGATGCCGTCACCGGTGTTCGCCTCCGCTCCCACGGTCCATTCCGTGCCGATGGGGGTCCGCTGGTACTTGACCCGCATCTGCTCGTTCTGCTCGAACCCGCCGGAGGCCAGCACCACACCACTGCGGGCGCGCAGCAGCACCTCCTCGCCCTCGCGGCGGACGAGCACGCCGGTGACGCGGGCGTCCTCGACGTGCAGGCTCAGCAGCGGCGTGTCCAGCCAAACCGGCACTCCCGCCTGCTGCAGCCCGGCCCTGAGCCCGGCGGCCAGCGCCTGTCCCATCGACAGCAGCTTCTTGCCGGTGACGCGCCCGGCGATTCCGCGCAGCCCGAGCTGGACGAGCCGGAGGATGCCCCTGGGGTGCCGCGCGATCAGGCTGAGCCAGCGGAAGTCCGCCTGGGTGATCGGCACGCCCATCGGCGGCGCGCTGTATGGCGGTTCGAGGTGTGCCAGCTCCGGGCCGAGGATCCTGCCGTCGAGCGGTCTCGGCTCCACCGACCGGCCGCTGGGGAGTCCGCCGGGGGCCTCGGGGTGGTAGTCGGAGTAGTCGCGCACCCAGCGCAGTCGCAGGGGGGTGTTGCGGTGCACGAACTCGACCACGGCAGGCCCGTGGTCGAGGTAGGCGTCCCTGCGCTCAGGGGGGACGATGTCGCCGACGATGGCGGCCAGGTACTGCCTGGCCTGCTCCGGGGTGTCGCGGACGCCGGCCGCTTGCAGTGCCTCGTTGCCGGGGATCCAGACACCTCCGCCCGAGCGGGCCGTCGAGCCGCCGAACCTGCCGGCCTTCTCGATGACAACCGTGTCCAGCCCCAGTCGGGCGGCGGCGAGAGCGGCGGTCATCCCCGCCGCCCCGCTGCCGACCACGATCACGTCGAATTCGCCCGCGCAATGCCGGCCTGCCATGACACCTCCGTCGTTCCAAGGCCGTGAATGACGCCTGGACCTGAAACACGTTATAGTTTTGCTGGAGCCTGTTCGCAACCGCTGTCGACACCATAGACGAGAACGTGTTTCAGTTCTAGGGTAGGCGATGTGGCTGAACACGACACGGATATGGCCGATGTCATTGTCGTCGGATTCGGCGCCGCTGGCGCCTGCGCGGCGATCGAGGCGGCCGAGACGGGTGCCGATGTGCTGGTAGTGGACCGGTTCGCCGGTGGCGGGGCCACGGCGGTCAGTGGAGGCGTGGTCTACGCGGGCGGCGGGACCGCTCAGCAGGTCGCCGCGGGAGTGGCCGACACGGCCGAATCGATGTACGCGTATCTCGAACGCGAGGCCGGCGACGTCGTGTCGGCGGCGACCCTGCGGCGGTTCTGCGACGGCAGCCCCGAGATGATCCGCTGGCTGGAGGGTCATGGTGTCCCGTTCGAGGGCAGCCTGTGTCCCGACAAGACCTCGTATCCCAACAACGACTACTACCTCTACTACTCCGGCAGCGAGTGCTCCGGCGCGTTCTGTTCGGTGACGCCGCCCGCGGCGCGCGGGCACCGGGTCAGGGGGAAGGGGACGTCGGGTGCGCTGCTGCACTCCCGGCTGGCCGAGTCGGCTCGGCGCCACGGTGTGCGGGTGCTGCCGCAGGCCGCTGCGGCACGCCTGATCGTCCGGGACGACGGGTCGGTGGGCGGTCTGGTGGTGCGGACCCTGCGGGACGCGCCGCGCTGGGTGCGAACGACTCACCGCGTGCTCGGCAAGTACTCCGCGAAGCCCGGTCTCTACATCCCGGCGATGCGCAAGGCGCTGCACCGGCGCGCGGAGGCGCTCGAGCGTCGCTATGCGCGGGAGGTGACGCTCACCGCGCGGCATGGCGTGGTGCTGTCCGCGGGCGGTTTCATCGCGAACCGCGCACTGGTCCGGGAGCACGCGCCCGCCTACCGGGGCGGGCTCGCGCTGGGCACGTCGGCCGATGACGGGTCCGGCATGCGGCTCGGCGTCGAGGCGGGCGGCGCGACCGCGGAGCTGGACAAGATCTCCGCCTGGCGATTCCTCAGTCCGCCGAGTGCCTTTCTCGGCGGGATCCTGGTCGACGCACAGGGCCGCCGGATCATCGACGAGTCCCGTTACGGCGCCGCGGTCGGGGAAGCCATGATCACCCGCCATGGGGGCAAGGGCTGGCTGCTCGTGGACGACACGATCGTGCGGCAGGCGCGGCGTTCGGCGCGCAAGCAGAGCCAGTGGTTCCAGTGGCTGCAGGTGGTGTACCTGCTCGGCAGGGGGCGCGTCCGGGCCGCGACGCTGCCCGAGGTCGCCCGCGCGGCGGGGATCGATCCGGCGGGCCTCGCGGAGACGGTTGGGCTCTACAACGCGGCCGCGATGGCCGGCGCGCCCGATCCCATGGGCAAGCCCGCCGAGTTCGTCCGCGCTCTGCGCACCGGCCCGTATTCGCTGATCGACCTGTCGATCCGGCCGAACCTCGGCTATCCGTGCCCGATGATCACCCTCGGTGGCCTGGTGGTCGATGAGGAGACCGGGCGGGTACGTGACACCGGAGGTGTGCCGATCACCGGGCTCTACGCGGCGGGGCGGACCGCGGTGGGAATCTGTTCTCGGTCTTACGTGAGTGGGCTGTCGCTGGCCGACTGCGTGTTCTCCGGCAGGCGCGCCGGGCGGCATGCTGCGACGGTTGCGCTGCGGGAAACGGAGAAGGAGATCCGCTGATGTCTATAGTGGACATACGAGCAAGAGTACCGCTGCCAGCGGGTCTCGACAAAAACGAGAACATGTTCTAGTCTTGGTCTCGCGACGGCGGCAGGACGCTGCCCGAGGCTGTCAGAGGATGTCGAACGAGGGACGGGGCAGGACATGACCGAGCAGGACACCCGTGGGGTGATCGCGGGAATTCAGGAGTTGCTGCCCACTCTGCGCGAGCGCGCGCAGGACACCGAGGACGCGCGCCGGATTCCGGACGAGTCGATCAAGGCGCTGCAGGAGACCGGCTTCTTCAAACTCCTGCAGCCGACACTCCACGGTGGCTACGAGGCCGATCCCGTGACGTTCTACACCGCGGTGAAGCTGATCGCGAGCGCCTGCGGTTCCACCGGGTGGGTGGCGTCCATTCTCGGTGTGCACCCGTGGCACCTCGCGCTCTTCGACGCCCAGGCGCAGGAGGACGTGTGGGCCGAGGACGTGGATGTGCGGATCTCCTCCTCCTACGCCCCGATGGGCAAGGCGAAGGTCGTGGACGGCGGCTACCGGCTCAGTGGCAAGTGGAGCTTCTCCTCCGGCTGTGACCACGCCACCTGGGTTCTGCTCGGCGCGCCCGCGTTCGACCCCGAGGGCAAGCCCGTCGACTTCTGCACGTACCTGTTGCCGATCAGCGACTACACGATCGACGATGTCTGGGACACCGTGGGACTGCGGGGGACCGGCAGCAACGACATCGTCGTCGACGACGTTTTCGTGCCACAGCATCGCGCGCTGAGCTTCATGGCGACGTCCAAGTGCAAGACTCCGGGGCAGGAGGTCAATCCGGGGCCCCTGTACCGCCTGCCGTACGGCTCGGTGCATCCCAGCACGATCACCGCGCCGATCATCGGGATGGCTCAGGGTGCCTACGACGCGCACGTGGAGTACCAGCGGTCCCGGGTTCGCGCGGCGTATGCCGGGGAGAAGTCCGCGGAGGACCCCTTCGCGAAGGTGCGGATCGCCGAGGCGGCAAGCGAGATCGACGCGGCCTGGTTGCAGCTGACGCACAACATCGACGAGCTGTACCAGTGCGCGCTGGCCGGGGAGAAGCTGCCGTTCGCCACGCGGTTGCGAGTGCGCCGCGACCAGGTCCGGGGCACGGAGCGGGCGATCATGGCGATCGACCGGCTCTTCGAGAACTCCGGTGGGCGGGCGCTGCGGACGGGCACACCGATCCAGCGGTTCTGGCGCGACGCGCACGCGGGCCGGGTGCATGCGGCGAACGACCCGGAACGCGCGTACACGATGTTCGGCACCGGCGAGTTCGGCCTCCCGGTAGAAAACGCGATGGTGTAAGGGGATTGAGTGACGTGAGTTTCTCAGACAAGAGTGATATGTGGAACGCGCCTGCCGAAGGCCCGCTGTCGAGGCGGCAGGACTCCGTTCTCCACAGGGTGGCGGACTTGGTCGGGAGAGCCCAGGCGACTCGACAGCGCACGCGCGTTCGCAGCGGACACTAAGGGGATTAACGACGTGAGCGAGGGTCAGTACGTTCAGGTGCGTGACGATCTCCGTCTGCACTACCACGAGGCCGGTTCGGAACACTCGGAGACGGTGATCCTGCTACACGGGGGCGGTCCTGGGGCCTCGGCCTGGAGCAACTTCGGCCGCAACCTGCCGGTGCTCGCCAAGTCCTTCCGGGTGCTCGCGGTGGACCAGCCCGGGTTCGGGCACTCGGACAAGCCGACCGAGCACCCGCAGTACTTCACCCACAGCGCGAACGCCGTGGCCGGCCTGATGGACGCCCTCGGGATCGAGCGGGCGCACATGATCGGCAACTCGCTCGGCGGGGGAGCGGCGGTCCGGCTCGCGCTGGATCATCCCGATCGCGCGGGCAGGCTGGTGCTGATGGGGCCCGGCGGGCTCAGCGTCAACGTGTTCTCGCCCGATCCCACGGAGGGGATCAAGAATCTCGGGCGGTTCGCCGCGCCGCCCGGGCCGAGCAAGGAGAAGCTCGAGGCGTTCCTCAGGGTGATGGTGCACGACCAGTCGCTGATCACCGACGAACTGGTCGAGGAACGGTTCGCCGCGGCGAGCAAGCCCGAGTCGCTGGCGGCGATGGCGGCGATGGGCGCGTCGTTCGCCCAACCGGACACCTACGAGCAGGGCATGTTGTGGCGCGAGGCCCACCGGCTGCGGCAGCGGGTGCTGCTGATCTGGGGGCGGGAGGACCGGGTCAACCCCCTGGACGGCGCGCTGCTCGCGCTCAAGACCATTCCACGCGCGCAGTTGCACGTGTTCGGCCGGTGCGGGCACTGGGCGCAGCTGGAGAAGTTCGAGGAGTTCAACCGGCTCGCGGTCGACTTCCTGAAGGACGGAGGGAAATCCTGATGGGGATCCGTTCACTGGGCTACCTGCGCATCGAGGCCACCGACATGGCCAAGTGGCGGGAGTACGGCCTGAAGGTGCTCGGCATGGTCGAGGGCAGCGGTACCCACCCCGATGCGCTCTACCTGCGGATGGACGACTTCCCGGCGCGGCTGGTGATCGTGCCGGGGGAGAACGACCGGCTGACGCGGACCGGATGGGAGGTCGCGAACGCCGGCGAGCTGGAGGAGATCCGGAGCAGGTTGCACGAGAACGGTGTGCCGTTCAAGGAAGGCACGGCCGACGAGCTCGCCGACCGCAGGGTGGACGAGCTGATCTCCTTCGACGACCCCTCCGGCAACACCCAGGAGGTGTTCCACGGTGTCGCGCTGGAGCACCGGCGCGTGGTGAGCCCGTACGGGCACCGGTTCGTGACCGGGGAGCAGGGACTCGGGCACGTCGTACTGTCCACTCACGACGACGAGGCCGCGCTGCGGTTCTACCGGGACGTGCTCGGTTTCCGGTTGCGGGACTCGATGAAGCTGCCACCGCAGTTCGTCGGCAGGCCGGCGGACGGGCCGCCCGCGTGGCTGCGGTTCTTCGGCTGCAACCCGCGCCACCACAGTCTGGCGTTCCTGCCGATGCCCACGCCCAGCGGCATCGTGCACCTGATGGTGGAGGTGGAGAACACCGACGACGTGGGGCTCTGCCTTGACCGCGCCAAACGGCGGGAGGTGCCGATGTCCGCCACCCTCGGCAGGCACGTCAACGACCTGATGTTGTCGTTCTACATGAAGACACCCGGCGGGTTCGACGTCGAGTTCGGCTGCGAGGGCAGGCAGGTCGACGACGACAGCTGGATCGCCAGGGAGAGCACGGCGGTCAGCCTGTGGGGCCACGACTTCTCGGTAGGAGCGCAGCAGAAGTGACGGCGGGGGCCCGCGTCGGGTTCGACTCGGCCCGCTTCCGGTCCGTGCTCGGGCACTTCTGCACCGGCGTCACGGTGATCACCGGGCACGACGGGGAGCGGCCTGCCGGGTTCGCCTGCCAGTCGTTCGCGGCGCTGTCGCTCGATCCACCGCTGGTGTTGTTCTGCCCGGCGAAGACCTCCCGCAGCTGGCCCGCGATCGAACGGGCCGGCCGGTTCGCGGTGAACGTCCTCGCCGAGGACCAGCGCGAGGTCAGCGCGGTGTTCGGTGCCAGGGGCGCGGACAAGTTCGAGGCAGTGGGCTGGCGTCCCGCCGCATCCGGTGCGCCGCTGCTCGACGGCTCGCTCGCCTGGATGGACTGTGTCGTCGACGCCGTACACGAGGCAGGCGACCACCTGGTCGTCGTCGGCCGGGTCACCGAACTCGGCGACACCCGCGACACCCGCCCGCTGCTGTTCTACCGCGGCGCCTACACCGCCGCGGAAGACACGACGGCGAACGGCCAGATCCGCGAGGACCTGGACGGCATGCTCACCTGGCCCCGCCCCGACGACTGGTTCTAGCCCGACTTGGCACTTCCGGCGCCCGAGTTCGCAGTTCCGGGGACTGACTTGGCACATCCGGGGGCCGAGTTGGCACTTCCGGCGGGGCGATCACGGCATGCCGCGAACCTGTGACACCACCGCGCGGCAACGAGCATCCGGAGCTACTGAGGGTTTTCGCCATCCTGGGTCGTGTCGGCACCGGTGAGGCTGCGAACCGTGTTCGTGCCCTGGACGTTCGCGGCCAGGTAGTCGTCGACGCAGCACTGCGCGTCGTCGCAGATGTTGCGGTACGTGCCAGGAATGGCGTCGGCCCGTGCCATCAGACGTTCGGCGACCGGCAGGTACCTCGTCCGAAAGGCCTGCGAGATGACGTCCTCGCCGACCCCGGACAGCCCGGCGGTCAGCGCCGCCCGCCGGCTCTGCCATGCCGAGTCGAATGACTCACCCGCCGCCCGAAGCCGGTTGACTCCGTTGGTCACCCCGTCGGGGTCCATGTCGTATAGAGTCATCGTTGCCTCCTCGTCATCAGGCTGTCGTATGCCGCGGTTGCGGACTGCGGAGCGTGGTTCGGTGTTCCTCCGGGACGACGACGTCGAGCAGGACCAGGTCGAAGGCCGCAGCCTGCCTCATCGGCGTCAGCATTGTGGTCGGAGCCACCAGCCAGGGCTGGTCGGTGCCGCAACAGAACTCGAGCCGGTCGAGGGCCGAGTAAACCAGAACTGCGACACGGCCGTCCTTCGTACTGTGGTATTCGATGACTGCGTCCTCGGGATTCCTGACGTGTTCCGTGCAGGGAAGATAAATGACCGGAGGAAGCTTCCGGGAAATTTCTACTTCTGCATTCTCAAACATTCCTTTTCTCCTGATCTTTCTTCCAGGAAGGGTGAAAAGAAGGAGGACCTCGCCGCGACAGGCGAACAAGCTGTTCAGAAGATGTCGTTCCAGGCGGTGCGACCACCGTCCAGGAGTGCGTGCCCTGTCTCGTCCAGCGAATTCACGCCGTCAAGCAGCGCCCCTCCCGGGTCGCCGACACCGTTCTCGAACAATGAGTCGACCGCTCCGGAGGCAACCACTCCCGCACCGAGCCCGATGATTGCTCCGGGGATCGCGCCGATACCCGCGCCACCCACGGCGCCCGCCACGAACCCGGCCGCGGCGGGGGCTGCGATACTCGCCGCCAGTCCCGCGCTGTTGGATGCCACGGCTTGCCAGAACGACTCCCTTTCCTCGGGCGGCGCTTCATGGACATCGTGGGCGGCACTTCCGAGCGCTGCCAATCCTCCCAACACACCTCCGCCGACCTTCCCCACCTTCAGGACCTTGGAGGCCACATCGTCGAATCCCTGAGCCGCCACGCTGGAGGCATGCTTTTGCGCAAGGAGGTTCGCTCCTGAGTCGAGGGCGGTGCCGGACACGGCGTAAAGCCCCGGAGCGGGGTCACCGGGAGTTGAGGCGGGCGGAGCTTCCACCTGTTCCCAGCCGGGATCGTTCGCGATGTTGTTCGCTGCCTGGTTGACCAGGTCGCGATTCTCGCCGACGGTGATGTCGACGATCCTTCGCCCGGCGACGTCGCGTTCTCCTGGTGGAAGGGTCGAGGTGGCAAGGTAGTAGCCCGGTGCCTGACGTGCGATGTTCTGCTCCATCCCATCGCTGGCTGCCCTGGCTTGTTCGCCTGCGCGCCGGACCTGCTCGTCCATGGCCCTGGCGGAATCGCCAACGCTCCTCGTTTCCTCGAGCGAGGGATCCGTCCGTCGTTGCATGCTCTCTTGAGCCGGGTCCTGCCACGAATCCCGGACGGCGGCCATACCGCCGGTGCCCTCCGAGTGCACGGTGTCCGCACTGCGACCGGTGCCGTTCCACTGCTGACCAAGATCATCGAGTATGCCCGCTGGGGTGTCGAGGTTCGGGCCTTCGTTTCGTACGGTCGTCGCGAATTCGTCGTCCAGCGGAAGGACGCCTTCTGCCGGCTTGTCCTCGTCCTTCACCTCCCGCACGTCAGCGCCGGGAATGATTCCGGGAACCTCGTCGCCACTTCCCTCGCCGGACGCGTCCTGCGCCTCCCGCATCTCCCCGCCGGGGACAGTTTCCGGCACCTCTTCGCCGTCCGCTGCCGGTGCGTCTTTTCCCGGCTGCTGTTCCGCGTTTTCGGGCCCCGGTTTCTGCGAGTGGTCGTCCGGGGAAGCTCCGCCGGGATCCTCGCCACCGGAGGTGGATTCTGACGGTGGCGGCGTTTCGGACGCCGTGCTCGCTCCGTCCCCGGCGGGCTCCTTTGGCGGAGCGGGCGCCGTCGAGTCGTCCGCGGGCGCTTCCTGCTCGGTGTTCGACTCGCCGGATGTCTCCGGCGGCGGGGCTCCCGCTGATGATGGCGGGGCGGATGAACTGTTGTCGGTGCCGCTCTGATCAGCTGTGCCGGAACCATCGTCAGAAGGTGCCGTCATGTCGTTCCCCCTCGGGACTGCCGATGCGCTCTCGTCGCGACCCAGTCTCGTCCGGCGTCGTGCGGGAAGGACCGGCTTGTCAGGTTGCGGTCACGCTTGTGTCCTGCGCCTGCCAACGGCGGGGCGAAATCCGGTTGGTGACGTCCGGGCTGTCCCGGCACGATCGGTTCGTGCCCTATGTGCTGGAGACCGCGCGGCTGACACTGCGTCCTCTCACCGTGTCCGACGTGGACAACCTCCTCGAGTTGGACGCCGACCCCGAGGTGATGCGATACCTCAGCGCGGGTCCCGGACCCACCCGCCACGAGATCCGTGACGAGGTCCTGCCCTGGATGCGCGGCTACGACGAGCGGGAACCGGGGTACGGCTTCTGGGCGGCCGAGGCCACACTCGAGGGCGACTTCCTCGGCTGGTTCGAACTCCGGCCCCTGCCGGACCGGGAACCGGGGGAGGCGGAGCTGGGATACCGGCTCCGGCGCTCGGCGTGGGGGAAGGGCTACGCGACGGAGGGCGCAGCGGCCCTGGTCTGGGCAGGATTCACCGAGTTCGGGGTGCGGCGGGTGCTGGGCGAGACGATGACGATCAACGCACGGTCCCGGCGGGTGCTGGAGAAGATCGGTCTCCGGTTCGTCCGGACCTTCCACGAGTCGTGGCACCAGCCCGTCGAGGGCGCCGAGCACGGTGACGTCCAGTACGCGCTCACCGGCGAGGAGTGGGCGAGCAGCCACGGCCCGCGGCCGGAGCTCCGGGTCTGGGCCACGTAACTGCCAACTCAGGCCCCGGAACTGCCAAGACGTGGCCCGGAACCGCCAAGTCGGGGTGGCTAGGATGCGGGGATGAGTGCTGGGCGGGTGGCTGTGGTGACCGGGGCGGGGTCGGGGATCGGGCGGGAGGTCGCGGTCGCCCTGCTCGGGCAGGGCTGGCGGGTGGCACTTGCCGGGCGGCGGGAGGCCGCGCTGCGGGACACCGCCGACGCCGTGCCCGAGTCCGCGAGTTCCGCGCTGGTGGCGCCGACCGACGTGACCGAGGACGACTCGGTGGCCGCGCTGTTCGCGGCCGTGCGGGAGCGGTGGGGCAGGCTCGACCTGCTGGTGAACAACGCCGGTACCTTCGGGCCCGCCGGTTCGGTCGACGAGCTCACGCCCCGGCAGTGGCGCGAGGTGGTGGAGGTCAACCTCACCGGGATGTTCCTCTGCGCCCACCACGCGGTGCTGGCGATGCGGGACCAGGACCCCGCGGGTGGCCGGATCATCAACAACGGATCGATCTCCGCCCACGCCCCGCGCCCGCGCAGCGTGGCCTACACCGCGACGAAGCACGCGATCACCGGCCTGACGAAGTCGATCTCTCTCGACGGGCGCGGGCACAACGTGGCGTGTGGACAGATCGACATCGGCAACGCCGCCACCGAGATGACCAGCGGTATCGCCCGCGGCGCCGCCCAGGCCGACGGCAGTGTCGCCGCCGAGCCGACCTTCGATGCCGCACACGTCGCCGAAGCGGTGCTCTACATGGCCGGGCTGCCGCTGTCGGCGAACGTACAGTTCCTGACCGTGACCGCGACGACCATGCCATTCATCGGCCGGGGCTGAGACCACGGTTTCGGACGGCCGGTACCCGGGTAGGCAGCGCCGACGTAGGCGCGGACGAGGAAACGGAGACGCAAGCGTGCCCCTGCACGAGAAACTGGAATCGGTGTACGCGGACGTGCTGTCCCGCAATCCCGGCGAGGTGGAGTTCCACCAGGCCGTCCGAGAGGTGCTGGAGAGTATCGGACCCGCGCTCGGCAAGCACCCGGAGTACGCGGACGCGCGGATCATCTCCCGCCTGTGTGAGCCTGAACGTCAGATCATCTTCCGTGTGCCGTGGGAGGACGACGCGGGCGGCATTCACATCAACCGCGGCTTCCGGGTGGAGTTCAACAGCGCACTCGGTCCGTTCAAGGGCGGGCTGCGCTTTCATCCGTCGGTCTATCTCGGGACCATCAAGTTCCTCGGCTTCGAGCAGGTCTTCAAGAACGCGCTGACCGGGCTCCCGATCGGCGGCGGCAAGGGCGGTTCGGACTTCGACCCCAAGGGCCGTTCGGACCGCGAGATCATGCGTTTCTGCCAAAGCCTCATGACGGAGCTCTACCGGCACATCGGCGAGTACACCGACGTGCCGGCCGGCGACATCGGCGTCGGCGGCAGGGAGATCGGCTACCTGTTCGGCCAGTACAAACGGATCACCAACCGGTACGAGTCGGGAGTCCTCACCGGGAAGGGTCTGCTCTACGGCGGGGCGAAGGTTCGGACCGAGGCAACCGGCTACGGAAGTGCGTTCTTCGTCAACGAGATGCTGGCCGCCAGAGGCGAGTCGTTCGAGGGTCGCACGGTGGTGGTCTCGGGCTCCGGCAACGTCGCCATCTACGCCATCGAGAAGGTTCACCAACTCGGCGGCAAGGTGGTCGCCTGTTCGGACTCCAGCGGCTACATATACGACGAGAAGGGCATCGATGTCGAGCTGCTGAAGGAGATCAAGGAGGTCCGGCGAGAGCGGATCGAGGCGTACGCGGAGCGGGTCGCGCACGCGAGCTACGTCCCGGACCGGCTGGTCTGGGAGGTGCCGTGCGAGGTGGCGATGCCCTGCGCGACGCAGAACGAGATCACCGGCAAGGAGGCGCTCGCGCTCGTGCGTAATGGATGTATCGCGGTCGGCGAGGGGGCGAACATGCCCTGCACGCCCGAGGGCGTGCAGGCGTTCCTCGATGCCGGGATCGCGTTCGGCCCCGGAAAGGCGGCCAACGCCGGTGGTGTGGCGACCTCTGCGCTTGAGATGCAGCAGAACGCGTCCCGCGACTCCTGGTCCTTCGAGTACTCCGAGCAGCGCCTGGAGCAGATCATGAAGGATATCCACGCGCGGTGCTCCGAGACGGCCGAGGAGTACGGGATGCCGGGCAACTACGTGGCGGGGTCCAACATCTCGGCCTACACCCGGGTCGCGGAAGCCATGCTGTCGCTCGGGCTGATCTGACGCGTGGTGCGTCAGACACCCACACCTGCCATCCGGCCGAGCCTGGCCAGGTGCTGGTGCGGCGGGCCGAACAGTTCGGCGCTGCCGTGTGCGCGCTTGAAGTAGCGGTGCGCCGGATGCTCCCAGGTGATCCCGATCCCGCCGTGCAACTGGATCATCTCGGCAGTCACCTCCGACAGCGCGCGCGAGCACCACGCCTTGGCCACGGCCGCCATCCGGCTCTGGTGCGGACCCGGCTCCGCGGCGGCCTCGGCGGCGGAGCGGGCGGTTTCGACGAGCACGTGCAGGTCTGCCATCCGGTGTTTGAGAGCCTGGAAACCACCGATGGGCCTGCCGAACTGCTCGCGCTCCAGCGAGTACGCCACGGTGATCTCCAGTGCTCTGGCCGCGGCTCCGGCCTGCTCGGCGGCCAGCACCGCGCAGGCCAGGTCCCGCACGTGCCGTAGCCCAGGGCGGGCATCGCCGGAACCCAGCCGCCGCCCCGCGGCCCGAGTCAGGTCGACCCGGGCGAAGGACCGGCTCTGGTCCATAGCGGGGGTGCCCGCCCTCCGCACTCCGCGCTGGTCGGGATCCACCTCGACCAGCGCGAGCCCGTGTCCGGTGTCCGCGAACACCAACAGCAGGTCCGCCGTGTCACCGTCGAGCACGTAGTGCGCCGAACCATCCACAGTGCACCGATCGCCGGAAGCGGTTACCGCGCAGGCCACCTCCTCCGGGCACCAGCGCCCCGCAGCCGACGTCCACGCGAGCGCGGCGGTGCTCGTGCCCTCGGCGAGTCCAGGCAGCAGCCGGGAATGGTCCGTTGGGTTCCCGGCCTCCAGGATCGCGAGAGTGGTGAGCACCGACGAACCGAGGAACGGGCACGCGACCAGCTCCCGGCCCAGCTCTCGCGCCACGACGGCCAGTTCGGGCACTCCCGCGCCGGCCCCGCCGTACGCCTCGGGAACAGCCAGTGCCGCGACGCCGACCTGCGCACACAGCACTGGCCACGGATCGGTGTCCGCGTGCCGTCGCAGCACCGCACGCACCGTCTCGCCCAGCGCCGCGCGCTCGGCGAGGCTGTCGGCGGTCACGCCGCCACCGCCGCGAGCACTCTGCCCCGATGGAACGACTGCGTGCCCCAGGCCGCGACGAGGGCGCGCACCTTGGTCAACCACAGACCGAGCGGGTGCTCTTCGGCGTAACCGATGGCTCCGTGCACCTGTAGCGCGGTGCGGGCTGCCAGATAGGCGGCGTCCGCCGCCGCCACCCGCGCGGCCGAGACGTCCCGAGGGGCCGGTCCTCCCGCGAGCGTCACGGCGGCGCCGTGCACCAGCGGGGTCGCCAGCTCCAGCCGGGTCGCGATGTCGGCGAGCAGGTGCTTGACAGCCTGGTACTGACCGATCGGCTTGCCGTACTGGCTGCGCTGCTTCGCATACGCCACCGAGGTGTCGAGCAGCCACCGGCCCGCCCCGACCAGCTGCGCCGCGATCGCCAGCGCCGCGGAGTCGAGTGCGCGCCCGACGTCTGTTCCGGTGGCGACGACGGGACCCGGCGAGGCGGGGAACAGCCGGCGAGCCTTGTCCACAGAGGACATCACCGCACCCGCGGTGAACTCCCTGACCGTGCCGCCGTGGGCCAGGATCCTGCAGCCGGCCACATCCGCGTCGAGACCGTAGGGAACGTGCGGCGGGAGCACGACCGAAGCCAGCACCTCGCCCTCGGCGATGCCGGGCAGCAGCCGCTCGGCCGCCTCGGTCTCGCCCAGCAGCGCGGGCACCGCCGCCGCGCTCTCCACCCACGGACCCGGTACCGCGTGATACCCGAGCCGTTCGAACGCGACCGCGAGGTCGACAGGGGTGGCGTCGAGTCCGCCGAACCGGGACGGCACCACGAGGCCGGTGACGCCGAGATCGGCGAGAGACCGCCAGATCTTCAGCCCAGGTCCGTGGTTGCCATCCCCCCAGGCGTAAACGGCGGTGGGCACATCGGCCGCCGCCAGCAGTTCACCGATACTCGCGGCGAACTGCCGCTGTTCGGACGACAGGGTGAATCGCATGCTCACCGGCCTCTCGGAAGGCCGAGTAACCGCTCGGCCACGGTGTTGCGCTGGATCTGGTCGGTGCCGCCGTAGATCGGGCCCGCGAGCGCGAACAGCCACTTCTCCGGCCAGCCGCCCGCACCGCGCAACTCGGCGTCGGGGCCGAGGAGGTCCAGTGCGGTCTCGGAAATGTCGAGGTCCAGCCGGGACCAGAACAGTTTGTTGACGCTCGACTCGGGACCGAGCTGTCCGCCTTCGGCAAGCCTGGTCACGGTGGCGAAGGTGTAGAGCTGGTACGCGCGGGCGCCGATCCACGCGTCGGCGACCCGCCGGGCGAGCGCGGTGTCGCCGGGATCGCCGACCCGCCGCCACAGCTCGACCAGCCTTTCGGCGGCGGCCAGGAACCGGCCCGGGCTGCGCAGGGACAGACCACGCTCGTTGTTCGCGGTGGTCATCGCGATCCGCCAGCCGTTGTCCGGCTCGCCGATCACGTCCTCGTCCGGTACGAACACCTCGTCGAGGAAGATCTCGGCGAAACCGGGTTCACCGTCGAGTTGTGCGATCGGCCGCACCCGTACTCCCTCGGCCCGCAGGTCGAACATCAGGTAGGTGAGGCCGTGGTGGCGTTCGCTCGCGGGGTCACTGCGGAAGAGCCCGAAAGCCCTGTCGGCGAACGCCGCCCGCGAGCTCCACGTCTTCTGCCCGCTCAGCAGCCAGCCACCCGCGGTGCGCCGCGCGGTGCTGCGCAGCGCGGCGATGTCGCTGCCCGCGTCCGGTTCGGACCATGCCTGCGCCCACACCTGTTCGCCGCGAGCCATCGGCGGGAGAATGCGCCCGCGCTGCTCCTCGGTGCCGTGGGAGAACAGGGTGGGGGCGAGCATGAACAGACCGTTCTGCCCGACCCGGTCCGGCGCGCCCGCGGCGTAGTACTCCTCCTCGAAGAGCACCCACTCCAGCAGACTCGCGTCCCGGCCGCCGAACTCGGCGGGCCATGCCACGGCGGACAGCCGCGCCCCGGCGAGTGTCGCCTCCCACTCGCGGTGCCGGGCGAACCCCTCCTCGGTGTCGAACGACGGCAGCGGGTGCACGGGGACGTGCGCCGCGAGCCACGCCCGTACCTCGTCGCGAAAGGCGGTCGCGCGCTCGTCGAGATCGAGGTCCATACCTCAGCTCCCCGACCGGCCCGCGTCCCGCATGGACCGCGCGTCCTGCCCGCCGAGCGAATCGCCACCGGAGAGCTCGGCGTTGTGCGCGTGGGCGAAGTGGTGCAATCCGAAGGCCGAGTCCATTCCGCTGCGCATACCCATCAGATCCTCGGCCTGGTTGACCGCCTTCTTGGTCAGTGCGAGGCCGAATCCGGGCATCTCGGCGATCGTGTCCGCCAGCGCGAGGGTGCGTTCTGCGAGCTCGGCCCTCGGGACCACGCGGTTCAGCATGCCCCATTCCCTCGCCTGATCCGCGGTGAACCGTTCGCCGGTGAAGAGCACCTCCTTGGCCGCGCGGGGGCCGAGCACCCACGGATGGGCGAAGTACTCGACACCGGGAATTCCCATCCGCACCACCGGATCGGCGAAGAACGCGTCCTCGGACGCGACGATCAGGTCGCACACCCAGGCCAGCATCAGCGCCCCCGCGATGCAGGCGCCCTGCACGCTGGCGATCATCGGCTTCGGGATCTCCCGCCAGCGGCGGCACATCCCCAGGTACACTTCGGACTCCCTGGCGAAGCGCTGGTCACCGCCCTCACGCCCGACGTGGTCCCACCACAGCACGGCCTTGCGGTCGAAGGAGACGTCGACGTCGCGTTCCGGAGTGCCGATGTCGTGGCCCGCGGAGAAGTGTTTGCCCGCCCCGGCCAGCACGATGACCTTGACCTCGTCGTCCTCGACGGCCCTGGTGAACGCGGCGTCGAGGGCATAGGTCATGGCTGAGTTCTGTGCGTTGCGGTACTCGGGCCGGTTCATCGTCACCACCGCGACCGCCCCGCGCCGCTCGTACAGCACTGGGTCCGGGTCTGACGCGGCCTCACTGGTCATGCCTTTGCCTCCTCGTCGCGCAACACGCGTTTGAGTACCTTGCCGGAGGGGTTGCGCGGCAGCTGGTCCCGGAACTCGACCTGCCGCGGCACCTTGTAGTTGGCCAGCACGGCCTTGCAGTGCTCGACGATGTCCGAAGCGGACACATCCGCACCCGGTCTGCGAACGACGTAGGCCCTGCCCACCTCGCCCATCCTGGTGTCGGGTACACCGATCACCGCCGAGTCGGCGACTCCGTCCAGCCGGGCGAGTGCCTGCTCCACCTCCGCCGGATACACGTTGAAGCCACCGCAGATGTACATGTCCTTGATGCGGTCGGTGATCTTGAGGTAGCCGCGCTCGTCGAGTGTGCCGACGTCGCCGGTGTGCAGCCACCCCTCGACGTCGATCGCCTCCGCGGTCGCCTCGGGATCGTCGAGGTAGCCGAGCATCGTGTTCGGGCCACGCAGCAGGATCTCCCCGCTGTCCTCGGCGGTTCGGACCTCGAAGTCCGCCGCCGCCCTGCCGCAGGTGCGCGCGATCGTCTCGGCGTCGTCGTCCGGACGGCACATCGTCGCGACCACCGCCTCGGTCAGCCCGTACGCGGTCAGCACCGTGTCGAAGCTCAGGTCGGCCCGCATCCGCTCCACCAGCGCGACCGCGACCGTGGCGGCTCCGGTGACGGCCAGCCGGAGGCTGGACAGGTCGTGCTCGCGCAGGCCGGGGGAGTCGAGCATCGTCTGATAAATCGTGGGAGCGCCGGGCAGCACGGTGATCCGCTCGGCGGCGATGACCCGCATCGTCGCGTCGACGTCGAACGTGCGCTGCGGCAGGATCGTGCACCCACTGAGCAGAGCCGCGAGCATTCCCGCCTTGTAGCCGAAGCTGTGGAAGAACGGGTTGATCACCAGGTACCGGTCCTCGGCGGTGAGTTGACCGCAGTCCGCCCACGCCCGCGCGACGCCGATCGACTGCCGGTGCGCGCTCATCGCGCCCTTGCTGCGGCCGGTGGTTCCGGAGGTGAAGAGGATGTCGCTGACGTCGTCGGGCGCCACCGCGTCCGCCCTGGCGTCGGCCTCGGGGGACACCGGCATGCTCTCGACGGCTGCCCAGTCCACGACGCCCGCTTCGGGGGGAGGGGTGCCGTCCGCCGGGATGCGCAGGATCAGGCGCAGTGGACCGAGCCCGGCCGCGCGGAGTTCGGCGATGCGGTCGGTGCCGAGGAATGGCCCGGCGACGACCAGCGCGGCGGTCTCGCTGCGCTCGACGACGTCGAGCATTTCCGGGCCGGTGAACCGGGTGTTGACCGGAACCAGCGTCGCGCCGCAGTACAGGGCGCCGAGCGCGGCG
This sequence comes from Amycolatopsis marina, assembly GCF_900111885.1. Taxonomy (GTDB): domain Bacteria; phylum Actinomycetota; class Actinomycetes; order Mycobacteriales; family Pseudonocardiaceae; genus Amycolatopsis; species Amycolatopsis marina. The sequence goes on along the minus strand of NZ_FOKG01000012.1, from coordinate 125,299 downwards.
ATCACCCAGTGCTGGGTGTTGGGGGAGCAGATCGCCACCCGGTCACCACGGTGGATCCCGTTGTCGATGAAGAGGCTCGCGCAGCGGCGCACCTGCTGGTGCAGTTCGCCGTAGGTCATCCGCACCGGTCCGTCGACCACCGCCTCCCGGCCGGGGAACCGCCCTGCGGCGTCGATGAGCGCCGCCGGGATGGTGGCCGGTCCCGATCTGCCCAACACCGTGAAAGCCTCCTACCTAGCAAGTGCTTGGTAGGGTAGCCTACGCCGGAAGATGATCGAAGGAAAGACAGTCGGACCGGCGGGAGGCACTGTGCACGTCGATGACTTCCGCCGTGTGGTTCGGGACTGGCTGGAGCACAACCTGAAGGGCGAGTTCGCGGGTCTGCGCGGGCTCGGCGGGCCGGGACGGGAGCACGAGGCCTTCGAGCAGCGCGTGTCCTGGGAGCGGCATCTCGCGGCCGCGGGCTGGAACTGTGTCGGCTGGCCGGTCGAGCACGGCGGCCGGGGAGCGTCGCTGGCCGAGCAGGTCGTCTTCCACGAGGAGTACGCCAGGGCCGACGCTCCGGCGAGGGTGAGTCACCTCGGCCAGGAACTGCTCGGGCCCACGCTGATCGCGTTCGGCTCGGCGGAGCAGCAGCACCGGTTCCTGCCGGGCATCCGTGCGGTGGAGGAACTGTGGTGTCAGGGCTATTCCGAGCCGGGCGCGGGGTCCGACCTCGCCGCGGTCGCCACCAGGGCGGAACTGGACGGCGACGAATGGGTGCTGCACGGGCAGAAGGTGTGGACGTCCCTGGCGCACGTCGCCGACTGGTGTTTCGTGCTGGCCCGTACCGAACCCGGATCGCGCAGGCATCACGGCCTGTCCTGTCTGCTGGTGCCGATGCGGCAGCCGGGCGTCGAGATCCGGCCGATCCGGCAGCTCACCGGCACCTCGGAGTTCAACGAGGTGTTCTTCGACGGCGCCAGGACCGCCCGTGACCTCGTGGTCGGCGATCCGGGCGAGGGCTGGCGGGTCGCGATGGGCACGCTCGCCTTCGAGCGGGGAGTCGCGACGCTCGGCCAGCAGGTCGGCTTCCGGCGGGAACTGCGCGCACTGACCGACCTCGCCAACGACACCGGCGCCGCCGCTGATCCGGTGATAGCCGAGCGGCTCGCCGAGGCGTGGATGGGGCTGGAGGTGCTACGGGCACACGCACTGCGCACGCTCGGCGATCCGTCCGTCGGCACCGCGCCGGTGTCGAAGCTGCTCTGGGCGAACTGGCACCGCTCGCTCGGCGAGCTGGCGATGCTGGTGCGCGGGGCCCCGGCACTGGTCACCGGCGGCGGGCCGGACGACCTCGACGAGTGGCAGCGGCTGTACCTGTTCACCAGGGCCGACACGATCTACGGCGGCTCCAACGAGATCCAGCGCAACATCATCGCCGAGCGAGTGCTCGGCCTGCCGAGGGAGGTCCGCCCGTGATCCCGATCCCGACCTGCCCGCAGGGCCGCGAACTGTTGCGGGACAAGGTGGTCGTCGTGACCGCCGCGGCGGGCACCGGCATCGGTTCCGCCGTCGCCCTGCGCGCGCTGGAGGAGGGCGCCGTCGTCGTGGTCAGCGACTGGCACGCGCGCAGGCTCGGGGAGAAGGCCGCGGAGCTGACCGAGCGGTTCGGTTCCGGCGCGGTGCACGAGGTCGTCTGCGATGTCACCGACGAGGCACAGGTGCAGGCCCTGATCGACGGGACGGCGGCGCGGTTCGGCCGGGTCGACGTGCTGGTGAACAACGCCGGTCTCGGCGGCACCAAGTCCATTGTGGAGATGACCGACGAGGAGTGGTCCCGTGTTCTCGACGTGACGCTGACCGGCACCTTTCGCGTCACCAGGGCGGCCCTGCGCAGGTTCATCGACCAGGGCGGCGGGGGAGCGGTGGTGAACAACGCATCGGTGATCGGCTGGCGGGCACAGGAGGGCCAGGCGCACTACGCCGCGGCCAAGGCCGGGGTGATGGCGCTGACCCGGAGCTGTGCCGCCGACGTGGCCGAACACGGGATCAGGGTCAACGCCGTCGCGCCGAGCCTGGCGATGCACCCGTTCCTGGCCAAGGTCACGACCTCCGAACTGCTCGCCGAACTCACCGCGCGCGAGGTTTCCGGGAGGGCGGCGCAGCCGTGGGAGGTGGCGAATGTGATCGTGTTCCTGGCCAGTGAGTACGCCTCGTACCTCACCGGCGAGGTCATATCGGTGAGCAGCCAGCATGCGTGAGGGCGGATTCGATGAGTACACGTGAACGGCAGGTTCCCGCGACCGGCTCGGGCAGGCGGGCGGAGTTGCTGGCACTGGCGGCGCGGCTGTTCGCCGAACGCGGTTTCGTCGTCACCACGGTGCGCGACATCGCGGAGGCTGCCGGGATTCTGTCCGGCAGCCTCTACCACCACTTCGACTCGAAGGAGTCGATGGCCGACGAGATCCTGCGCGGCTTCCTGGACGAGCTGTTCGGGACCTACGCCGACATCGTCAAGGCGGACCTCGGACCGCGCAGGACGCTGGAGGCCGTGGTTGTCGCGTCGTTCGAATCGATCCACCGCAGGCCACACGAGGTGGCCATCTACCAGAACGAGGCCAAGCACCTGTCGCAGCTCGACCGGTTCGCCTACATCGCCGAGCGCAATGTCGAGTTCCGTGATCTGTGGAAGACGATCCTCGCCGAAGGGGTCGCCGAAGGAGCGTTCCGTGCGGACCTCGACGTCGAGCTGGTCTACCGCTTCGTCCGCGACACCGTGTGGGTGGCGGTGCGCTGGTACAACCCGGACGGAGCGCTGTCCGCCGACGACGTCGCCGAGCAGTACCTCGGGATCCTCCTCGACGGCATCGCCACCCGTCGCAGGCCCATGAAGAAAGCTCGACCCACTCACTAGGGAGACGAGGGCGTATGGCAGAGGCCTACATCATCGACGCGGTCCGGACGCCGGTCGGACGCCGGGGCGGTGGTCTGAGCGGCGTGCACAGCGCGGATCTCGGCGCCCACGTGCTGCGGGCTGTCGTCGATCGGTCCGGTGTGGACCCGGAGCTTGTGGACGACGTGATCCTCGGGTGCGTCGACACCCTCGGCCCGCAGGCGGGCAACATCGCGCGCACCGCGTGGCTCGCCGCCGGCCTGCCGGACCACGTCCCCGGGGTGACGGTGGACCGGCAGTGCGGGTCGAGCCAGCAGGCCGTGCACTTCGCCGCGCAGGCCGTGCTGTCCGGCACGATGGATGTCGTGGTCGCGGGTGGTGTGCAGAACATGAGTCAGATCCCGATCAGCGCGGCGATGCTGGCCGGACGGGAGCACGGGTTCAGCGACCCGTTCTCCGGTTCGAAGGGCTGGCAGGAGCGCTACGGCACCGAGGAGGTGTCGCAGTTCCGCAGTGCGGAGATGATCGCGGAGCACTGGGACATCAGCAGGACGGCGATGGAGGAGTATTCCTACACCAGTCATCAGCGGGCGCTGGCCGCGATGGACTCCGGCCGGTTCGACCGGGAGATCGTCCCGTTCGGTGACCTCGCCCGGGACGAGTGCCCGCGCCGGGACACCAGCCTGGAGCGGATGGCGGGGTTGCCGCCGCTCACCGAGGGTTCGCGGCTGACGGCCGCGGTCGCGAGCCAGATCTGCGACGGTGCCAGCGCGACACTGCTCGCCTCGGAATCCTTTGTGGCCGATCACGGGCTGACCCCGATGGCCCGCGTTCACCACCTCTCGGTGCGGGCGGCCGATCCGGTGTGGATGCTGACCGGGCCGATCCCGGCCACCGCGCACGCCCTGCGCCGCACCGGGCTCACGGTGGACGACATCGACGTCTTCGAGGTGAACGAGGCGTTCGCGAGTGTGGCGCTGGCCTGGCTGGAGGAGACGGGAGCCGATCCCGCGCGGGTGAACATCAACGGCGGGGGCATCGCGCTCGGGCACCCGATCGGCGCCACCGGCACCAAGCTGTTCGCCACGCTCCTGCACGAGCTCGAACGCAGCGGTGGGCGCTACGGCCTGCAGACGATGTGCGAGGGCGGCGGCACGGCGAACGTGACGATCATCGAGCGGATGTAGTTCCCTGCGCGGAGTCGAGGCCGAAGACGCGGCGGGCGTTGCCCGCGAGAAACAGCTCCCTGCCGGACTCGTCGAGTTCGAGCGCGTCGATGTCCCGCAGTGCCTTGTCCGGTGAGATCATCGGGAAGTTGCTGCCGAACAGCACCTTGTGCGTCCCGTCGCTCCGCAGATACCGCACCAGTTCCGGCGGATAGCGTTTGATCGTGTAAGCGCTGGTGTCGATATATACGTTCGGATACTTGCGCGTCAGCGCGATCATCTCCTCCGTCCAGGGATAGCCGATGTGCCCGGCCACGATGACCAGCTCGGGGAAGTCGAGTGCGACGTCGTCGAGATAGGGGATCGGCCGTCCGGTCTCCGAACTGCGCAGTGGGCCGGTATGGCCCACCTGCGTGCAGAACGGCACACCGAGTTGGACGCATTCGGCGTACAGGGGGTAGTAATGGCGGTCGTTGGGCGGCAGGCCCCACAGCCACGGCACGACCCGCAGGCCGACGAAACCGAGATCCCGGACGGCGCGCCGCAGTTCGCGCACCGCGTCCATCGGCCGCCGCAGGTCGACGGTCGCCAGCCCGGAGAACCGGTCCGGTCGCGCGGTGACGATCTCGGCGACCTCGTCGTTGCTGATGAGCGACCCCTCGGGACCGTGCCAGGCACTCAGCAGCCCGTGCCGGACTCCGGCGGCGTCCATCGCCGCGACGGTGCCCTCGACCGGCGGCTCCTGTTCGGGGACCTCCATGCCGGTCCAGCGGCGCAGCGACTCCAGCATCTCGTGCCGGGCGAAGCGCACGGTCGGGTGCTGCATCCACGCGTCGACAATGTCCATGGCGGGAGCATGCCACAGCTCGTACCGGTGGGTAACCCATCGAATCGCCGCGCGGTTGCAGGTCGGCGAGCCGAGGTGTTTCCGTCCCGCGTCCGGCCTGACAGCATGATCGTATGGCGGACCTGTATCCCGAGATCGAGCCCTACGACCACGGCCTGCTTTCCGTCGGCGACGAAAACCACGTCTACTGGGAGGCCTGCGGCGATCCCGGGGGAAAGCCCGCGGTGTTCCTGCACGGCGGTCCGGGCGGTGGCTGTTCCCCGACTCATCGCCGCCTGTTCGACCCGGCCAGGTACCGGGTGATCCTCTTCGACCAGCGCGGCTGCGGCCGCAGCACTCCGCACGCGAGCGAACCAGGGGCCGACCTCACCGCCAACACCACCTGGCACCTGGTGGCCGATATGGAGCGGTTGCGTGAACACCTGGGGATCGAGCGCTGGCAGGTGTTCGGCGGTTCGTGGGGAAGCACGCTCGCACTGGCCTACGCGCAGACCCATCCGGGCCGGGTCAGCGAACTCGTCCTGCGTGGAGTGTTCACCGTGCGGCAGCAGGAGCTGGACTGGTTCCTCCGCGGCGGCGCCGGTCATCTCTACCCGGAGCAGTGGCAGCGGTTCCTGGAACCCGTGCCACAGGATCGGCGCTCCGGTGACCTGATCGCCGCCTATCACGACCTGCTGTTCGACCCGGATCCCGCCGTGCACGGTCCGGCCGCGGCCGCGTGGAGGGACTGGGAGGCGGCCACGGTGACGCTGACCCCGGCCCCGGAGGCGCCGGTCATGCCCCGTGATCCCGCCTACGCACTGGCCTTCGCCCGTATCGAGAACCATTACTTCGCCAACCTCGGCTGGCTGGACACCGACCAGCTTCTGCGCGACGCAGGCAAGCTGTCCGGCATTCCCGGCGTGATCGTGCAGGGGCGGCACGACGTGGTGACCCCGCCGGTGACCGCGTGGGAGCTGGCGCAGGCGTGGCCCGAGGCCGAGTTGACCATCGTGCCGGATGCCGGCCACGCGTTCAGCGAGCCGGGCATCCGCCGCGAGTTGGTCGCCGCCACCGACCGGTTCGCGTCCTGATCACACGACGTTCGTCTCACCCGCGTTCCGTGGGCTCAACCGTCGGCCCGGACGGCGAGGCCGTCACGTGATCCGGTCGAGCCGGGCGGCGAGCAACTGGGCCAGGTGCTCGCCGCGACGGTCGGTCAGGTCAGACAGCTGAGTACGGCAGGAGTAACCGTCGGCGAGAATCGTGGTGTCGGCGCCGGCGGCCCGCACCGCGGGCAACAGTTGCTGTTCGGCCACCGCTACCGACACGTCGTAGTGGCCCTTCTCGACGCCGAAGTTGCCCGCGAGGCCGCAACATCCACCCAGCCGCTGCACCCGGGCGCCCGCCTTTTCGAGCAACCGCGCGTCCTGTCCCCAGCCCATCACCGCGTGGTGATGACAGTGGGGTTGCGCCACAACGTCTTTCCCCTCGAGTGAGGGCGGCTCCCAGCCGCGGTCGTCGAGCAGCTCGGCGAGGGTGCGGGTGTTCTCGGCGACCGGTCGCGCGACCTTCCGGCCGAGCAGTTCGGCCGCGTCGGAGCGCAGTACCCCGGTGCAGGACGGTTCGATCCCGACGATCGGGAGACCCGCCGCCGCGTGCTCGGACAGGGCGTCGACGGTGCGGCCGAGGATCTTCTTCGCCGCGTCGAGTTGCCCGGTGGAGATCCAGGTGAGCGCGCAGCACTGCTGCGTGCCGGTCAGCCGCGGCCGATATCCGGCTGCCTCGAGCACCCGCACGGTCGCCTGCCCGACCTCGGGGGTGAAGTAGTTGGTGAACGAATCGACGAAGAGCAACACCGGATCGCCGGTGGTCACGCGTTCGTGCTCGGTCTGGCTGAACCAGGAGCGGAACGTCCGCGTGGCGAAGGCCGGGACGGTACGCCGTTTGTCGACGCCCGCTGCCGACAGCGCGAGCGGACCGATGCCGGGGATGCGCATGGCCGCGTTGATCAGTCCGGGCGCACGGCTGGCGATCCTGGCCCAGCGCGGCAGCCTGCCCAGCGTGTAGTGCGCGGCGGGCCGGAGCCGCCCGCGGTAGCTCTGGTGGAGCATCTCGGCCTTGTACGCGGCCATGTCCACGCCGGTGGGGCAGTCCGAAGCGCAGCCCTTGCAGGACAGACACAGGTCGAGGGCCTCGTGTACCTCGGGTGAGCGCCAGCCTTCGGTGACGGCGCTGCCGTTGATCATCTCCTGCAGCACCCTGGCGCGGCCACGGGTCGAGTCCTTCTCCTCACGAGTGGCCAGGTACGACGGGCACATCACCCCGCCTGTGGCGGTGTTGTCCGCGCGGCACTTGCCGACACCGGTGCAGCGGTGCACGGCCTGGGTGAAGTCGCCGTCGTCGTGGTGATAGGCGAAGGCCAGGTCGCGGCGCACGGCTGGGGCGGCGGGGACCCGCAGGTCCGCGTCGATCGGGCGTGGATCGACCAGCACGCCCGGATTGAGGATGTTGTCCGGGTCGAACGTGCGCTTGACGGCGGCGAACAGTTCCAGTGCGTCCGGTGAGTACATCAGGGGCAACAACTCGCTGCGGGCACGGCCGTCGCCGTGTTCACCGGACAGCGATCCGCCGTAACGCGCGACAAGCTTCGCTGCCGCGATCATGAAGTCCCGGTAGACGCCCGTGCCGCCGGGCCTTTCGAGCGGCAGGTCGATCCGCACGTGGACGCATCCGTCGGCGAAATGGCCGTACGGCACCCCGGTCACCTCGTACTCGGTCATCAGGGCGTCGAAGTCCCGCAGGTAGTCACCGAGCCGCGCGGGCGGCACGGCGGCGTCCTCCCAGCCCGCGTGTGCGGGCAGCCCGGCCGGACTGCGGCCCGCGAGCCCCGCGCCGTCGGCGCGGATCCGCCACAGCGAGGCCGCACGAGCGGTATCGGTGACCACGAGACTGTCCACCGCCGCGCAGGCGCGGCCGACCTGTCGCGCCTGCGTCATCGCCTCGTCGAGGTCGTCGCCGACGACCTCGACGAACAGCCACGCCGCCCCGTCGGGCAACGGTGGCACGGCGTCCGGGCCACGCCGATCCCGCACGACGTCGACGATCCGCCGGTCGATTCCCTCGCAGGCGGTGGGGGAGAACTCCAGCAACGACGGCGCGGCGTCCCCGGCCGAGGCGATGTCGGGGAAGCCGAGGACCACCAGTACGCGCTGGGCCGGTTCGGTGACCAGTCGCACCGTGGCCTCGGTGGCCACCGCGAGGGTGCCCTCGCTGCCGACCAGCATGCGGGTGACGTCGAACCCGTGCTCCGGCAGCAGATGCTCGAGCGCATATCCGGAAACCTGGCGCCCGAACCGGCCGAACTCGGTCCGGATGGTCGCCAGCCCGGCGCCGGTCACGTCCCGCAGGGCCGCGAGCGCCGGTGACGCGGACGGAGTCGACGAGTCCTCGGCCGCGCCGAGCCGAAGCGGCTCCCCCGTGCCGGTCAGCACGCGCAGCCCTCGCACGTTGTCCGAAGTCCGGCCGTATCCGAGAGTTCTCGAACCACAGGCGTTGTTGCCGATCATCCCGCCGATCGTGCAGCGGGTGAACGTCGACGGATCCGGACCGAACCGCAATCCGTGCGCGGCCGCGGCTTGTTGCAGCGCCACCTGCACGGTCCCCGGCTCGACCGTGGCGGTCCGTGCGTCCGGATCGATGGCGAGCACCCGGTTCATCTGGCGGCTGAAGTCGAGCACCACGCCGGTGCCCACCGCATTGCCCGCGACCGAGGTGCCACCACCGCGCGAGGTCAGCGGTACGCCCTCGCGGTGGCACACCGCCAGCGCGGCCGCGACCTCCTCCGCGTCACGTGGCCGGGCCACGACCAGCGGTCGCACGCGGAACAGCGACGCGTCGGAGGAGTACGCGGCGCGTGTTGTCCCGTCGGAGAGAACGTCACGCACGCCGTGGCGGCGCAGCTCGGCGGCAAAGGATTCGGCGGAGTCTGAGTCCATTCGTAGCATGCTACAACTTGTAGCATGCTACGAACAGGCCGGACTTGTTACAGTGACGTTCGTGGCTGACGGAGTGCTCGACCTCGAACCGCTCGCCCCGTCCACCGGACGGCGCATGGAGCAGGCGATCGCCGCGGTCCGTGCCGCCATCGACGACGGGCGGATGAAGCCAGGGGTGAAGTACTCCGCCTACCAGCTCGCCGAGGTGCTCGGCATCTCCCGCACCCCCGTGCGCGACGCGTTGCTCCGCCTCGAAGAAGTCGGACTCATCAAGTTCGAGGCGCGCCAGGGCTTCCGTATCCTGCTGCCTCAGCCGAAGGAGATCGCCGAGATCTTCGGCGTGCGACTCGCCCTGGAACTGCCCGCCGTGCGGAAGGCCGCCACCGTCGCGGACCCGGCACTCGCGCGGGAACTGCTCCACCAGCGCCGCCTGATGCGGGCCGCCGCCGCGAAGGGCGACGAGAACGTGTTCGCCCAGCACGACCTGCGGCTGCACGACCTGATTCTGGCCGCGGCGGACAACGCCCGCGCCAGGGACATCGTCAAGTCCCTGCGCGAGACCACGCGCCTGCTGGGAGCCTCCACCGCGGACCGGACCAGAACCCTGCGGGACATCGACGACGAGCACGCCCCGATCCTCGACGCCGTCATCGCCGGTGATCCTGACTGCGCCGAGGCGGCGATGCGCGACCACCTGGTCAACACCGGAAAACTTCTGGTCACGCAAGCCATCCGGAGCGCGGACGCCGATTTGTCCGCCGAGGAGATCTGGACCGCGGCGGTGTTCTGATCGCTCCGAGGGGGTTTGGGGGAGAAACTGCTGAAAATGCAACGGTGTCGCGGATATTTCTTAATCGAGAGTGTCGCCGAATGCGGTTGAAGTGATGTCTCTAAATTGAGTTATTCTCTTGTGGGTGACGAGGACAGGTGTCCCGCTTTGGCAAATAGGTCCATGGTCGGATGAATTTGGTTTGCGTTTACCGAAAACCGAGTTTTCCAGGGGTGAATGCGAGTGCAATCAAACATGTGAGCGAAACCGACGAATTGCTGATTCCTGACTGGGACATCAACGATCTCCTGGACATTCCGGCGTGTTCTCTCAACGAGCGGGAGGCGCTGGAGATGGTGCGGTCGATCGGGCAGGTGCAGTCGATGCTGGAGGCCGCGCGGCTGCAGGCGGTACAGCGGCTGGCGCGACTGCGCTCCGATGACGGGTGGTCCGTCGACCTGCTGGCGACCGCGTGCAAGATCAGCCTGGGCAGGGCCGGGGAGGATGTGGTGCTGGCCCACACACTGTCGACCCGGCTGCCGCGCACCATGACCGCACTGGCCGCTGGCGAGCTGGATGTGACCAGGGTCCGCCAGATCGACCGCGCCACCACGCCACTGTCCGACGAACACGCGCTGGCTGTGGAGGAGCGCGTGTTTCCGGCCGCGCTGCACCCGATGACGGACCACGAAGCGCGCAGGCAGCGCTGGGAGACCGCCGCCCCGATCACGATCGGTGACAACGTATGGCTCGGCGGCGGGGTGATCGTCTGTGCCGGGGTGACCATCGGGGCGAACACCGTGGTTGGCGCGGGCAGCGTGGTGACCAGGGATCTGCCGGAACGGGTGTTCGCCGCCGGGAACCCCTGCCGGGTCATCCGACCCCTGTGAGCAACTGTGCACGGTCAGATTGTTGACAATCGGGTGGCCCGACGCTGATAGTGACCATGCCTTGTTGGTGATCGGCGAGAGATGGGGTGGTCCCCGTCAACCCTGCGGACCAGTCGTCAGTGCACCACCCGGATCTCGTCGGACTCGGCGGTACTCCGCGGCCGGCCTGGCTCGAGGTGCCTGCCGCTGCTCGGGTGCCCGATCTCGAGCCCCGCCCGTTCTCCGACGACGAGTACCGGGAACGTCTCGCGCGAATCAGGGACCGGTTGTCCCAGGCGAACCTGGGCGGTGTCCTCGTGTTCCGGCCGTCGAGCGTCGAGTACCTGTGCGGCTACCACTCGATGGAACGGGTGCCGCAGCCGCTGCTGGTCACCAGGTCGGCGGCGTTCCTCTACGTCCCGGACCTCGAAATCGGTCGTGCGCTGGCGAGTTCCGTGGCGGACACCGTCCTCTACTACGGCTACACCCAGGCCCCCACGGCGCTCGCGCTGGTCGCCGAGCACACCGCTCGCGCGCTGCCGGACGGCACCCGCCTCGCCGTCGAGTTCGAGCACACGTCGACACCGCCACGAGCGGTCGAGCTGCTCCGCCGCCACGGCGTCGAACTCGCTCCCGGTGATCACCTGGTCGAGGACCTCCGGCTCGTGCTGTCCCCGGCGGAACTGCGCTGCGTCGAGGAGGCGGCGGTCGCCACCCAGCGCGGTGTCGAGGCCGCCGCCCGTGCGGCAGGCGATCCGGATGCGACCGATTCGGTCATCGCCGCGGCCGTCACCGAGGCGCTTCTGCGGGACGCCACCTCGACCTCGGCATGGGGGCCGGTCGTCGTCGCAGGGCCACGAGCGGGTGTTCCGCACTCCAGCTGGCGCCGCGAGCCGGTGGGGGACGGCCCGGTGTTCCTGGAGTTCGCGGGGGCCCACCATCGCTACCACGCTCCCGTGATGCGGACGCTGTGCCGCGGTGGACCGACCGCCGACGCCCAGCGTCTGGTCGAGCTGTCGCAGGGTGTGCTCGACGCCGTGCTGGGCACGGCAGCCGCGGGTGTGCCGTGTGCTGACGTCGCCCGGCGGGCGAGTGAAGCGATCGTCCCCTTACCGGACGACGTGGTCTTCCACCACCTCTTCGGCTATCCGGTCGGCCTCGCCCATCCTCCACACTGGATGGACAGCGCGCCCTTCCATATCACCGTCGACAACCGGGAACCGTTGCGCGAGGGCATGGTCTTCCACATCCCGGCGTCCTTCCGGTCGTTCGGTCGCGCATGCGTCGGCCTCAGCCAGACCTTCGTGGTCGAGTCCGACGGCGCCCGCGTGCTCACGCACGGAGCCGCCGGGCTCATTCCCGTGTGACCGGTCCGGCGGCCGTCCGGATCGCCGCGAGCCGGTCGATGGCGCGGGTGGCGTCGGCCACCATCCCGTCGATCAGCTCGGCGACGCTGGGCAGGTCGTCCAGCAACCCGACCACCTGCCCCGACGCGAGGACACCGGCGTCTGTGTCGCCCGCGACCAGTCCGGCCCGCAACAGCATGGGGGTGTTCGCCGCCATGATCACCTGGGACCACGTGCGGTCGCCGCCGCGACGCATCCCGATGCCCTCCGCGACCATCGACCGCCACGACAACCCGGTGAGTCTGCGGAACCGCGCGGCGTTTCGCGCCGCGCGGGCCAGCCCGGTGAGCGGCCCCGAGCGCTCCAGCGCCTCCACGAGCTCCGTCCGCAGCACCCGATGCGGCATACCGTCAACCTTCCGCGTGACGACGGTGTCGCCGAGCCCGCGCTCCAGATAGGCGCGTTTTACCGCGTCCGGAACGGTGCTCTCCCTGGTCAGCAGGAAGCGCGTGCCCATCGCCACGCCTGCCGCACCGTACGCCAGTGCCGCCGCAAGGCCACGGCCGTCGAAGAACCCGCCCGCCGCGACGACCGGGATGTCCACGGCGTCGAGCACGGCCGGCAGCAGCAACGTGGTCGCGACCGGCCCGGTGTGCCCACCACCCTCGCCGCCCTGCACGACCACGGCGTCGGCGCCCCACTCGGCCACCTTCTCCGCGTGCCTGGCCGCGCCGACCGAGGGAATCACCACGACGCCCGCGTCCTTGAGCCTGGAGATCAGCTCCCTGCGCGGGGCGAGGGCGAACGACGCCACGCGCACCTGCTCCCGGATCAGCAGGTCCACTCGCCGCTCGGCGTCCTCGGCGTCCGCGCGAAGGTTCACTCCGAAAGGCTGCTGGGTGCGGGATCTGGTTTCCCGTACCGCCTTCTCCAGTTCGTCGTAGGTCATGGTGGCCGAGGCCAGGACGCCCAGCCCGCCCGCTTCGGCGGTGGCCGACACCAGCCGGGGCCCCGCGACCCAGCCCATGCCGGTCTGCACGACCGGATGCCGGACACCGGTCAGTTCGGTCAGCGGTGTCCGCAGCGCACTCATGCCCTTTGCCTCACTCGCCGGCGGGCTGCACATCGCTCGGTGCCGTGCCCGGCTTGTTCACGGTGCGGGTCGCTCATCACGGAACTTCCTTGTCGCGTAACGACTTCGGGTCCAGCACCTCGCGCAGCAGGCGCAGTTCGTGGTCGGTGGGCAGCCGTGTCTCGATGACCTCGCCGGTATCCAGTTCGAAGGACGTCTGTTCGGCCACCTCGGCCACCGACACGCCGGGGTGCACCGACAGCAGGCGCATCGCGTTGTCCTCGCCGGAGAAGTCGAGTACCGCCAGGTTGGTGACCACGCGATGGACGTCGTGGAAGCGCCGCGCGCTCGGACCCGCCGCCCTGGCCCGGTCGTACCCGACCCCCGAGACCACGTCGACCCGATCACAGAACACCCGTCGGCTATGGCGCGGTACCCAGTAACTGGTGCGGTGGTTCACGGTGTTGCCAGGGCCGCCACGGACCCCGAGCAGTTGCTTCGCGGGGCGGTCGTGGTCGCCGATCGCGGAGATGTTCTGGTTGCCGTACCGGTCGATCTGGTTCGCGCCCATCACCACGTGCCGCTTGCCGTGCGGGACAACGGTGTCCAGCATCCTGCGGAACGGCTGCCAGCCCTCGATCACCGGCTCCTCGTCCCCCGCGAGGCCGGGGGTGTTGGCGAGCAGGTACGCCTCTCCGTCGGAGAGCAGCAGGTCGGGTTCGAACGTCAGCCGGGCTAGACGGGCGCCGAGCGACGGCAGGAGGCCCATCGGGCTGGCCACGATCTCGCCGTCGCCGCGGAAGAGGTCGGCGCAGGCCGCCGCGGCCACTTCGGCTCGAGTCACGTCGGTGTCTGTCTGAGAACCGCGGTTCTCAGACGCTCTGTCACTCATGCGGCCTCCTCAAGAAACCTGTCCACTTCGGACTGATATGTCCGTTCGTCCCCGGAAAGGAACCGGTCGGCGAAACCGGGCCAGGCGTCGGGATCCTTGGCGCACGCGGCGTAGTGCCGCTGGAAGCGTTCGTCCCTGCCGTAGTCGGGTGCGGCACTGGTGAAGTGCGCACCGCGGGGGGTCTCGACGACCCCGTGCACTGACGCGCGGTTCAGCAGGAGGCTCTGCACCGGCGCGGTGGCGGTGAGTTCGGCGGTCGGCACCACCCGCTCCACCGACACGTAGGCGCGGTCTGCCGCGAGGGCGAACAGGTCGTCGAAATACGGATCGGGGCCGAGGTACTGTGCGTTTCCCCGTGCGTCCGCCCGGTTCAGGTGAATCAGGGCGGCATCCAAGCGGAGTGCGGGCACGGCCAGCAACTCCTCGCCGTCCTCGTAGGGAGAGCGCACCGTGCGCAGGGACGGGTCGAACTTCGGCACGTCCGAACCGAGTCCCGCGCGCGTCGGCAGGAACGGCAGGCGTGCGGCCGCGGCGGAAAGGCCGGTCCCGAGCATGCCCTCGTCGTACTCCGTCACCTCGATCCCGCCCGTCTCGCGCACGCGGTTGAACCACGGGTCGAACGGGACGGAGTCCAGCGTGACGAAGCCGAACACCAGTCTGCGGATCCGGCCCGAACTCGCGAGCAGGCCGACGTCCGGACCGCCGTAGGAAACCACCGTGAGGTCGGTGAGGTTCGACCGCAGGATCGCGCGCACGAGTGCCATCGGCTTGCGCCGCGAGCCCCAGCCGCCGATCCCGATCGTCATCCCGTCGGAGAGCTCGCCGACGATCTCGTCCGGCGTCATCCGCTTGTCCGCCATCAGGTCTCCTTACCGTCCAGGAAGTCCTGCCGGGCCGCGTCGGAGACCCCAGCCAGGTTGAGTTCGAACGTGAAGCCCTGTTCGAACCGGTAGCTCTGGTGCACCGGCTGTACGTCGATGCCGTTGATCGCCTGCTTCGCCGCCCGGATGACCCGTGTGTCCTTGGCCGCGATCTGCCGGGCGAGTTCCAGCGCCGTCGCGTCGAGTTCGGTGCGGGGGACGACCGCGTACACCGAGCCGTGGTGGTGCAGCTGGTGCGCGTCGATCGTGCTCGCGGTGAAGTACAGCGCCCGCATCAGGTGCTGGGGCACCAGCCGGGCCAGGTGGGTGGCCGCGCCGAGCGCGCCCCGGTCGACCTCCGGCAGCCCGAAGGTCGCGTCCTCGGCGGCGATGACCACATCGGCGTTGCCGACAAGGCCGATTCCGCCACCGAGGCAGAAGCCGTGTACCGCCGCGATCACCGGCACCGCGCAGTCGTACACCGCGGAGAAGGCCGCGGCGCAGCCCTGGTTGGCGCCGATCAGCGCGGCGTAGGCGTCGTCGCGCTGGATCTCCTTGATGTCCACCCCCGCGTTGAAGCCACGGCCCGCGGCGCGCAGCACCACCACGTGGCAGTCGGGATCACGGCCCGCGTTCGTGATCGCCTCGGCGAGGTCGAACCAGTCCCGCACGGACAGTGCGTTGACCGGTGGTGCGTCCACGGTGACGACCGCGAGTTCCCGCTCGGTGCGGTCGACGGTGATTGCGTCAGGCATCGAACCTTCTTCCAAACCTAGCACTTGCTTGGTACGTTAGCAGCACGACCGGATGCGGTACAGGTGCTCGACGAAGCGACAGGAGGTGCGGTCGTGTCGCTCGATCTTCGTCTCGACGGCGCGGTCGTACTGGTGACCGGTGGTGTGCGCGGTGTCGGCGCGGGAATCACCCGGGTCTTCCTGCGTGCCGGGGCGACGGTGATCACTTGTGCGCGCAACGATCCCGGCGATCCCGTGCACGCGGACGGCAGGACGGCCGAGTTCCTCGCCTGTGACGTCAGGGAACCGGACCAGGTCACGGACCTGGTCCGACGGGTGGCCGATCGGCACGGCAGGCTCGACGTCGTGGTGAACAACGCGGGCGGCGCCCCGTTCGCACCCAGCGACCGGGCCTCCCCGAACTTCAACAGCAAGGTTGTCGCGCTGAACCTGCTCGCACCACTGACGGTCGCCCAGTGTGCGAACTCGGTGATGCGCGAGCAGGACACCGGTGGAGCGATCATCATGATCAGCAGTGTCAGTGCGGCACGACCCTCTCCTGGTACTGCCGCGTACGGTGCCGCGAAGGCCGGAGTGGACAGTCTCACCGCGACACTCGCTGCCGAGTGGGCTCCCAGGGTACGGGTGAACTCCCTGCGGGTCGGGATGGTACGGACGGAACTCGCCGGACTGCACTACGGCGACGACGGCGGTGTCGCCGCCGTGGCCGCCACCATCCCTGTCGGACGATTGGCCGAGCCTGAGGAAATTGGCTCGTGCGCGGCATTTCTGGCCTCGCCGCTGGCGTCCTATGTCAGTGGCGCCACGCTTGAGGTGCACGGCGGGGGAGAGGTGCCGGCCTTCCTGAAAGCCGGGAACGCGCAGCAGGAGAAGGAGACACCGTGAGTGGAGTCGTCGACGGCCGTGTCGTGATCGTCACCGGAGCCGGGCGGGGGATCGGCAGGGCGCATGCGCTCGCGTTCGCCGCCGAGGGCGCCGCCGTGGTGGTCAACGACATCGGCGCAGGTCTCGACGGCAGTGCCGGAGCCGGAGCACGGGGCGGCCCCGCGCAGGAGGTGGTCGCGGAGATCGAGGCTGCGGGCGGCCGGGCGGTCGCCAACTCCGACGACGTCGCCGACTGGGCGGGTGCGCGGCGTCTGGTGCGGACCGCGATCGACGCGTTCGGCCGCCTCGACGTGCTGGTGAACAACGCGGGATTCCTCCGGGACCGGATGCTGGTGAATCTCGGTGAGGACGAATGGGACGCGGTGATCCGGGTGCACCTGAAGGGCCACTTCGCGCCGCTGCGGCACGCGGCGGCGCACTGGCGCGCCGAGGCCAAGGCCGGGCGGGCGCCGAGTGCCCGGATCATCAACACGAGCTCGGGAGCCGGTCTGCTCGGCAGTATCGGACAGGGCAACTACTCGGCGGCCAAGGCCGGAATCCTCGGGCTGACGACGGTGGCGGCGGCGGAGCTGGCGCGCTACGGGGTCACCGTCAACGCCATCGCGCCCGCCGCCCGCACCCGGATGACCGAGCAGGCCTTCGCCGAGGACATGGCCGCCCCCGGTTCCGGCTTCGACTCGATGGCGCCGGAGAACGTGTCGCCGCTGGTGGTGTGGCTGGGCAGTGCGGAGTCGGCCGGCGTGACCGGGCGGGTGTTCGAGGTCGACGGCGGCAGGGTGGCGCTCGCGCAGGCCTGGCGGCACGGCCCGGCCGAGGACAAGGGCGCGCGCTGGGAACCCGCCGAACTCGGTCCCGTCGTCGCCCGCCTGATCGACCGCGCGCCGGTTCCGGAGCCGGTCTACGGCACGGAGTGAGCACCGGTTTGTGTCGACGGTGGAGTGCCCCAATGCCACATCGGGGCACTCCACCCGTCCAGGACGATCACAGCCGTTCGAGCACGGTGGCCGTGGACATCGCTCCGCCCGCACACATCGTCACCAGCGCGCTGGTTCCGTCCCGGCGCTCCAGTTCGTGCAGCGCCGTGGTGATCAGCCTGGCGCCGGTGCTGCCGACCGGGTGCCCGAGCGCGATGGCGCCACCGTTCACGTTCACCTTGGAGCGGTCCGGATCGTGCACCTGCTGCCAGGAGAGCACGACGGAGGCGAACGCCTCGTTCACCTCGAACAGGTCCAGGTCCCCGATGCCCATGCCGGCCCGGCCCAGTACCCGTTCGGTCGCGTTCACCGGCCCGTCGAGGTGGTAGTAGGGCTCGGCTCCGACGAGCGCCTGTGCGCGGATACGGGCGCGCGGCCGCAGCCCGAGCTCCGCGGCCCGGTCCGAGTCCATCAGCAGCACAGCCGAGGCGCCGTCAGAGATCTGTGAGGATGTACCCGCGGTGTGCACGCCGCCATCCAGAACCGGTTTCAGCCGGGCGAGACCCTCGGTGCTGGTCTCACGCAGGCCCTGATCACGGGCGACCAGCCGCGTCTCGCCCGTGGCGCTGCCTTCGGCGTCGAGCACCGGTGCCTTGACGGGGACGATCTCCCGGTCGAACCGCCCCTCCGCCCACGCGGCGGACGCCTTGGCCTGGGAAGCGGCACCGAAGGTGTCCACATCCGCACGAGTGAGTCCCCTGCGGACGGCGATCCGCTCCGCGGCACCGAACTGGTTGGGCATGTCGATCGTCCAGGAGGCGGGGCGGGGCGTGCCCACATCGGCTCCCCGGTTGGCGCCGAGCGGGACTCGGCTCATCGCCTCCACCCCGCAGGCGATGCCGATGTCGATCGCTCCAGCCGCGATCAGCCCGGCGATCAGATGGGCGGCCTGCTGTGCCGACCCGCACTGGGCGTCAATCGTGGTCGCTCCGCACTGCTCGGGCAGTCCCGCGTGCAGCCACGCGGTCCGGGTGACGTTGCCCGACTGTTCGCCCGCCTGGGTGACAGTCCCGCCGATCACCTGTTCCACCAGCGCCGCGTCGAGGGCTGACCGCTCCAACAGGCTCCGTTGCACCGCTCCGAGCAGTTCGGCTGCGTGCAGTCCTGCCAGCCAGCCCCCGCGCTTGCCGATCGGGCTGCGGACGGCGTCGACGATGACGGGGTTGCCCACCGTGGTCTCCTCTTCGTGACAGCTGCGGTACGTAGGCAAAAAGTAGAACAAGTTCTTGTTTATGGCAACCAGGCGCCTGGTCAACCGCCGAATGGTGACTCTCCGTCAGAGCTTGCCCTACCAGGAGTTTCAAGATCGACATTGTCTGAGTTAACGGGTTTCACTCATACTCTTCATTTAGTTAACACCGTATGCTTCAATCGTCGGTAGAACGTGTTCCACGTATCTGCGTGGGGTGCGGACCAACCCGACGACCGACGGAGGTAGCCGTGGCCACACCGCTGATCCCCACTGGTTTCGACTTCACCGATCCCGACCTGTACGCGCAGCGACTGCCGCTGGAGGAGTTCGCCGAACTGCGCAGGACGGCACCGGTCTGGTGGAACTCGCAGCCGCACAACCTGGCCGGTTTCGGCGACGAGGGATTCTGGGTGGTCACCAAGCTGGAGGACGTCAAGACCGTCTCCAAGGACAGTGAGCTGTTTTCCTCGAGGGAGAAGACGGCGATCATGCGGTTCGACGAGACCATGACCGAGGAGGGACTCGAGGCCAACCGGCTCGTCCTGCTCAACATGGACGCACCGCAGCACACCAAGCTCCGCAGGATCGTCTCCAAGGGGTTCACCCCGCGTGCCATCGGCAGGCTGGAGGACGCACTGCGGGGACGGGCTCAGCGCATCGCCGCCGAGGCAAAGGCCAAGGGCGCCGGCGACTTCGTCGCGGACGTCGCGTGCGAACTCCCGTTGCAGGCGATCGCCGAACTGCTCGGCATTCCCCAGGAGGACCGGGGTCGCATCTTCGACTGGTCCAACCAGATGATCGGCTACGACGATCCCGAATACGACGTCGAGCCCATCGCCGCCTCCGCGGAACTCGTGGGCTACGCATGGAACATGGCGGAGCAACGTCGTGCGTGCCCGATGGACGATATCGTCACCAAGCTCGTCGAGGCCGATGTGGATGGTGAGTCGCTGTCCTCGGACGAGTTCGGATTCTTCGTCATCCTGCTGGCGGTGGCGGGCAACGAGACCACCCGCAACGCGATCACCCACGGGATGAAGGCGTTCCTTGACCACCCGGACCAGTGGGAACTGTACAAACGGGAGCGGCCGAAGACCGCGGCGGACGAGATCGTCCGCTGGGCGACGCCGGTGGTCGCCTTCCAGCGCACCGCCATGGCCGACACCGAACTGGGCGGGCAGCAGATCCGCAAGGGTGACCGGGTGGGCATGTTCTACAGTTCGGCGAACTTCGATCCGGACGTGTTCGAGAACCCGGAGAAGTTCGACATCCTGCGCGCCGACAACCCGCATGTCGGTTTCGGTGGCACGGGATCGCACTACTGCATCGGCGCGAACCTGGCTCGGCTGGAGATCGATCTGATCTTCAACGCGATCGCCGACGAGATGCCGAACATCCGTGAGCTGGCACCGCCCGAGCGCCTGCGCTCAGGCTGGCTCAACGGCATCAAGCACTATCAGGTGCGTTACGACTGACAGGGCATCTGAGAACGCCCTCTCGCCAGTGGCTTGCACGGTGATGGATGATGGCCGCCATGACCGTGCGCACCCGCCTCGAAGCAGAACTGTCCCTGCGAGTCACCGCGCCGGGCAGACTGGCGCTCTCGGTGGCGGTGGCGAACTCGGCGAAAGCCGACTCCGAAGAGCTGACCGTGCGCACCGCGGGAGGGCAGAATCCGCCGGTGGACGCACCGGCGGAGTTGCCGCACGGCACCAGGGTGCACGTGCTGGATCTCCCGTACGACGAGGTCCACATCCGATACCGGGCCGAGCGGGTGTCCGGTGACTCCGAACCTGAGGCGCTCACCGACGCGGACCAGATCACCTACACCCGGCCGAGCCGCTACTGCCCTTCCGACCGGATGATCGGCCTTGCGCTGGAACACTTCGGCCAGATCTCGGAGAAGCGGGACCAGGTGCGCGAGATCGTCCGTTACGTCGGTGACCGGCTCGCCTACATTCCTGGCACGAGCAGGCCGACGGACAGCGCACTGGAGACGTTGCTCGCCGGGGAAGGGGTGTGCCGCGACTTCGCCCACCTGTGCGTGACCTACTGCCGGTCACTGGACATTCCGGCGCGGTTCGCGGCGGTCTACGCTCCAGGTTTGTCCCCTATGGACTTCCACGCCGTGTTCGAGGCGGCCATCGACGGGCACTGGTACGTGTTCGACGCGACCCGGCTAGCGCCCCGGCAGACCCTGACCAGGATCGCCACCGGCCGGGACGCCGCGGATACGGCCTTCCTGTCCACCCTCGGGTGTGAGATCGAACTGCTGCGCAGTTCCGCCACGGCGACGACCGCTGCCGACCTGCCCGAGGACGACGGAACGGCGCTGATCGCCCTCGCCTGAACGGGCAGGGTCAGTCGGCCGGCTTGTGCGCGCCCACCACCCACATCGAGAAGTACTGCGACCCACCGCCGTAGGCGTGGCCGAGCGCGATCTTCGCGCCGTCCACCTGGTAGTCGCCCGCACGACCCATGACCTGTTTGGCCGCCTCCGCGAACCTGAGCATGCCGGACGCGCCGATGGGGTTGGTGGACAGCACACCGCCGGACGGGTTCACCGGCAGCCTGCCACCGATCGCCGTATCGCCCGCCTCGGTCAGCTTCCAGCCCGCTCCCTCCGCGGTGAAACCCAGGTTTTCCAGCCACATCGGCTCGAACCAGGAGAACGGCACGTAGATCTCCGCCGCGTCTACTTCGGACAGGGGGTCGGAGATCCCCGCCTCCCGCCACAGCGCGGCCGCGGCGTCGCGCCCCGCCCGTGGGTTCACCTGGTCCCGGCCGGCGAACGTGGTCGGCTCCGTGCGCATCGCGGTCGCGTGAATCCAGCCCGCTCCGCCCCGCACGGCATCACCCGCGGCCTCGTCGCCGAGCACCATCGCGCACGCGCCGTCCGAGGACGGGCAGGTCTCGTCGTAGCGAATCGGGTCCCACAGCATCTGCGAGGCCTGGACGGACTCCACGGTGATGTCCGCCTGGCGCAGGTGGGCGTGGGGATTGAGCGCCCCGTTTCGCCGGTCCTTGGCGGCCACCATCGCACCGATGTGCTCCGGAGCGCCGGAACGGCGAATGTAGGAGCGCACGTGCGGCGCGAAATAGCCACCCGCGCCCGCACCGACGGGCATCTGGAACGGCGGCAGGATGGACAGGGCCCACATGGCGTTGGACTCCGACTGCTTCTCGAAGGCCACCGTGAGCACCCTGCGGTGCACCCCGGACTGCACGAGGCTCGCGGCGATGAGCGCGGTGGAGCCGCCGACGGATCCGGCGGTGTGTACGCGCAGCAATGGCTTTCCGTTGGCGCCGAGGGCGTCGGCCAGGAACAGTTCCGGCATCATCACGCCCTCGAACAGGTCCGGCGCCTTGCCCAGTACCACGGCGTCGATGTCGGCCCACTCGACCTGCGCGTCCCGCATCGCGCGGTCGATCGCCTCGCGCAGCAGGCCGGGCATCGAGACGTCGGTGCGCTTGGCCCGGTGGTCGGTCTGGCCGGTGCCGAGCACGGCGGCGAGTTGCTTGGCCATCAGTCGCGTCCCTCCAGTACGGCCACCAGATTCTGTTGCAGAGCGGGACCGCTGGTCGCGTGCGCCAGCACCTTTCCCGCCTCCCCGCGCAGAATCCGGTTCGCCGCCTCGCCGATGCGGGCCAGGCCCGCGGAGAACATGGGGTTTCCGGTCAGCGGCCCGCCGGACGGGTTGATCACCACGTCGTCGCCCAGTCCGAGCGCGGTGCGCAGGATGATCTCCTGATGGGTGAACGGCGCGTGCAGTTCGGCGAGTTCCACGCCGTCGGCGCGCGCGGCCCTGCCGGCGGCCTCGGCCGAGGGCGAGCCGGTGAGGTCCCGCGCGCCGAGCACGGGGGAGTCGACTCGGTGTTCGAGGCCGGTGATGATCGCGGGGTGGTCGGTGAGCTCGCGGGCCCGGTCGGCGGAGGCCAGCACGAGCACCGCCGCCCCGTCGGTGATGGGGGCGATGTCGTGAGCCCGCAGCGGATCGGCGAACATCGGCGCGTCGAGCAGGTCACCTGGCTCCACCCTGCCGCTGATCTGCGCGGCAGGATTGCCGATGGCGTCGGCACGGCTGCGGGCGGCGATCTCGGCCATCTCCTTCTCGCTCCACAGGCCACGGTCGATCCCCAGTCGCGCCTGAATGCCCGCGATACTGATCGAATCCGGCCACAGTGGTGCCACCAGGTACGGATCGAGTTGCAGGGACAGCACCCGGCGCAGTTGGCCGGCCGAGGACTTGCCGAACCCGTAGATCAGCGCGGTGTCCACCTCGCCGGTACGAATTTTCAGCCAGGCCTCGTACAGCGCCCACGCCGCGTCCATCTCCACATGCGACTCGTGGATCGGCGGGAACGCGCCGATCGCGTCCACGGCCGAGATGAAGGAGAAGGCACGTCCGGCAAGGTAGTCCGATGATCCGGAGCACCAGAAACCGATGTCCTCCTTGGACAGTCCGGTTTGCTCGAACGCCTCGGCGAGGATCGGGACCAGCATCTCGACGCCGTTGGTCGTGCCTTCGGTTCGCCGGACGTTGGGCGCCTGGGTGAAACCGACAACCGCGACCTCGTTCATCAGAGCAGCTCCTTCACAGGTGGTGGGCGAAGGACTCGTACGGCGCGTCCGGTTCACCGGTCGGTTCGAAGTGCTGGATGTTCTCCAGCGTCGTGCCCCACTCGTCCCTGGGCTTCCACGACGCACGCACCCGCATTCCCATCCGCACGTCGGCGGCGTCGCAGCCGAGCACCAGGTGCAGGAACGCGATGTCGGCCCCGTCCAGCAGGATGTAGGCGGCGACGTAGGGAGGTTTGATCCGCTGGCCGAGGAAGGGCACGTTCACGATGCAGAACGTGGTGATGATGCCCGTGTCCGGCAGGTCGATCTCTTCGACGGTCGGTACCCCGTCCACCGGGCACGCCCCGCGGGGCGGGATGTAAACCTTGCGGCACACGGGGCAGCGCTGTCCGAGCAGCCTGCCCTCGGCCAGCGCACGCAGGTAGCGGCTCTCCTCCGGGGACGCGGAGTGCTGGTAGCGCAGGTGGATCGGGGTGATGACGATGCCGACCGGATCGCCGTCGGCGCGTTCGGCGACCGGGGGAGCGGCGGGTGACTCGGTAGGAGTGTGACCGGCGGGTGGGTCGACGAGGTCGAAGCAGGCGATGTCGCGGATGTGCCCCACCGGCTCGTCCGCCCAGCGGACGCGGACCCGGCTACCGGTGCCGATGTGCTCAGGGGCACCCGCATCGACGGCGTGCAGGATCGCGGTGTCCGCACCGTCGAGCCGGATCAGCGCCCAGGCGAACGGCCGGGCCAGCGGCTGGCCGTCCAGCGGCCGGGCGATCCATGACCAGGAGAGCACCGTGCCCTCGTTCGCCACCGTGACGAACTCGCTGAGTGGTTCCGCGGTCGTCGGGTCGTACTCCACGGGCGGGACGTGCACCCGTCCGTCGCTACCGCGCACACCGTCGATCCGCCGTTCGCGCAGCGCGGTGACGAAGTGGCCGAGCACCGGCCCGACCGAGCGTGTGTAGTCGAACCCCACGTTGAGCGGGGCGGAGAGGGGAGCCTCTGCTGCATCAGTACCGACAGTCACGAGCAAAGTGAAACACGTTCTCGAAATCTCGGCAAGATCCGCGCCGCCCCAGGTTCGGAACCTTGCTTGAATGTGTAACACGTTCTAGATTTGCGGGTATGCCCACTTCTGCCCTGCCCCAGGCCGGCACCCTAGGCGTCTGGAACATCGCGGCCGAGCGGCCCGAGGCCACCGCGGTGATCGACCCCGACGGCACCGAGATCAGTTACGGGGAGCTGACCGCGAAGGCCAACTCCTACGCGCGGGGTCTTCAGGCACTCGGCCTGGAGACCGGAGACGCGATCGTGGTGCTGCAGCCCAACGGTGTGGAACTGCTCGCGGCGTACTTCGCGGCGATCCAGTCCGGGCTCTACGTCGTGATGGTCAACTGGCACCTGGTCGGCCCCGAGGTCGCCTACATCCTCAGTGACAGCGGAGCGAAGGCCTTTCTCGCCCACGAGCGATTCGGCGAGGTCGCCGTGGCGGCCGCCGAAGAGGCTGGCGTGCCGGAGCGCGCCCGGTTCGCGGTGGGGGAGGTGGCCGGCTTCCACCGGATCGAGGAACTGGGGTCGGGGGAGGGCGACGGCAGGCCGGGGCGGCGCACCTCGGGCTCGCCGATGCTCTACACCTCGGGTACGACCGGCAGGCCGAAGGGCGTGCGCAGGCCGCTCAGCGGCGCCGACCCGGACCAGGTCCCGGCGGCGTCCACCTGGTTCTTCGGCATCTACGGGCTGTCCCCGTTCGACGGACACGTGCATCTGTGCGGTTCGCCGCTGTACCACACGGCGGTGCTGAACTTCGTCGTGATCTCCATCCAGCTCGGGCACCCGGCGGTGCTGATGGACCGGTGGGACCCCGAGGAGATGCTGCGCCTGATCGAGCGCTACCGCGTCACGCACAGCCATATGGTCCCGACCCAGTTTCGCAGGCTGCTCGCGCTGCCGGAGGAGGTCCGCGGGCGGTACGACGTGTCCTCGCTGCGCAACATGATCCACGGGGCGGCACCGTGCCCGCTGGAGGTCAAGCGGCAGATGCTCGACTGGTGGGGCCCGGTCGTGACCGAGTACTACGCGGCCACGGAGGGCGGCGGCACGGTGATCAGCGGCGAGGAGTGGCTGCGCAAGCCGGGGTCGGTGGGCCGCCCGTGGCCCGGCTCGACGGTGACGGTGCTCGACGAGTCCGGAGCGGAGTTGCCGCCCGGCGAGGTCGGCACGGTGTACATGAAGATGGGCGACTCGACGTTCGAGTACCACAAGGACCGGGAGAAGACCGAGAAGTCGCGGGTCGGTGACCTGTTCACCCTCGGCGATGTGGGCCACCTCGACGAGGACGGCTATTTGTACCTGCACGACCGGAAGAACGACATGATCATCTCTGGCGGGGTGAACATCTACCCGGCGGAGATCGAGGGCGAGCTGGTGATGCACCCGAAGGTCGCGGACGTGGCGGTGTTCGGTGTGCCGCACGACGACTGGGGCGAGGAGATCAAGGCCGTGGTGCAGCCAGCCGAGGGCGTCGAGCCGAACGACGAGCTCACCGGGGAGCTGCTGGAGTACGCGGGCTCCCGCCTGGCGCGGTTCAAGCTGCCCCGCAGCATCGACTACGCCGAGCAGCTCCCGCGCGACCCGAACGGCAAGCTCTACAAGCGCAAGCTCCGCGACCCCTACTGGCAGGGCCGCGACCGCGCCATCTGACGGCGCAGGCGGGTGGCCCCCGGGAACGCTCAAGTTCCCCAATAATGTGGCATTGGGGGACTTGAGCGTCCCCAATGCCACATTGGGGAACTCCCAGGCTCGGGTACCGGCCGTTGTCAGCGTCCCCGGAATTGGGGCTTGCGCTTCTCGCCGAAGGCGCGCGGGCCCTCGCGCGCGTCCTCGCTGGCGAACACCGCGATGCCGTACTGGGCGTCGAGTTTGAACGCCTCCTCCTCGTGCATGCCCTCGGTGTCGCGCATCGTCCGCAGGATCGCCCGCACCGCGAGCGGCCCGTTGGCGGCGATCAGGTCCGCGAGCTCCAGTGCTCGGTCCAACGCCGTGCCATCCGGTACGACATGGCCGATCAGGCCGATGTCCTTCGCCTCCTGTGCGGTGACGTGGCGGCCGGTGAGCAGGATGTCCGCCGCGATCGTGTAGGGAATCTGCCTCGGCAGTCGGACGGCGGAGCCGCCCATCGGGAACAGGCCCCACCTGGCCTCCGAGACGCCGAACTTGGCACTCTGCCCGGCGACGCGGATGTCGGTTCCCTGCAGGATCTCCGTGCCGCCGGCGATCGCGGGCCCCTCGACCGCGGCGATCAGCGGCTTCGTCAGCCTGCGTCCCTTGAGCAGCCCCTCGATACGGGCGGGGTCGAACGAGCCGCGTTCGAAGGAATCGGACGGGTTGTTGCGGCTCATCGACTTCAGGTCCGCGCCCGCGCAGAACGCCCCACCCGCGCCGGTCAGCACGCAACTGCGGATCTCGTCGTCGGCATCCACCCGGTCCCACGCCTCGACCATGATCGACAACATCTCGCCGGTCAGTGCGTTGCGGGCATGCGGGCGGTTCATCGTGACGACCAGTGTCGCGCCGCGCTGTTCGACCAGCGCGTGCGGCTCGTCCGGTGAGCCGGAAGCCCTCTCCGTCATTGTGCCGCCTTCCGATCGGGCCTGGACCATTGCCCGGAACGATAACATGTTCTAGTTTAGTCGCGTGGCATACAACATCGCGGATCTACTCGAGCACGCCGTCGACGCCGTGCCGGACCGCACTGCGATCGTCTGCGGCGCGCGACGGATCACCTTCGACGAGCTGGACCAGCGCGCCAACAGGCTGGCGCATCATCTCGCGGCACACGGTGTGGGGCCTGGCTCCCACATCGGCGTGTACTCGCGAAACTCGATTGAGGCCATCGAGGCCATGGTCGCGGCGTACAAGCTGCGCGCCATCGCCATCAACGTGAACTACCGCTATGTCCAGGGGGAGTTGAACTACCTCTTCGGCAACGCGGACCTGGTCGCCCTCGTGCACGAGCGGCGCTACAGCGACCTGGTGGCCGACGTGCTGCCCAATCATCCGAAATTGAAACACGTTGTCGTTGTCGAGGACGGCAGTGACGGCGACTACGACCGTTACGGCGGCGTTCCGTACGAGGCGGCGCTCGCCGGTTCCTCCCCGGCCCGCGACTTCGGCGAGCGCAGCGGCGACGACCTCTACATCCTCTACACCGGTGGCACCACGGGGTATCCGAAGGGTGTGCTGTGGCGGCACGAGGACATCTGGCGTGCGCTCGGCGGCGGAATCAACTTCGTCACCGGGGACTACGTCGCCGACGAGTGGACCCTCGCCAACGAGGGCAAGGAGAGCGGTGGGCTGGTCCGGCTCCCGGCCGCGCCGCTGATCCACGGCGCCGCGCAATGGGCGGCCTTCGGCGCGTTGTTCACCGGAAGCACCGTCGTGTTCGTCCCGCAGTTCGACGCGGACGAGATCTGGAAAGCCGTGCAGGACAACAAGGTTCAGGTGCTCACCATCGTCGGTGACGCCATGGCGCGGCCGCTGATCGAGGCCTACCGGAAGGGCGGCTACGACGGTTCCTCGCTCGTCGCGGTGTCCAGTCACGCGGCGTTGTTCTCGCACTCGGTGAAGCAGGAGTTTCTCGACGAACTGCCGAACGTCGTCATCACCGACGCCATCGGCTCCTCGGAGAGCGGGTTCACCGGCATCGGCATGGTCACCAAGGACGCGGACCATTCGGCGGGACCGAGGGTGAACTTCGGCAAGCAGGCGATTCTGCTGGACGAGGACAACCAGCTCATCGAACCCGCCCCCGGTGCCGTGGGACGGATCGCGCGGCGCGGGCATGTGCCGCTGGGCTACTACAACGATCCGGAGAAGAGCAAGACGATCTTCGTGGAGATCGACGGTGTGCGCTACGTCGTGCCGGGCGACTACGCCCGCTACGAGGAGGACGGCACGGTCACGCTGCTCGGGCGCGGCTCGCAGTGCGTCAACACCGGTGGCGAGAAGGTGTACCCGGAAGAGGTGGAGGGCGCGCTCAAGTCGCATCCGGACGTCTTCGACGCGCTGGTAATCGGTGTGCCGGACGAACGGTTGGGGCAGCGGGTCGCGGCGGTGATGCAGTCCCGGCCGGGGGTGACGCCGGACTTCGCCGCCATCGAGGCTCACGTCCGTACGGAACTCGCCGGGTACAAGGTGCCGCGCACGCTGTGGGTCGCCGACGAGATCGGCCGGTCCCCGAGCGGCAAGCCGGACTACCCCTGGGCCCAGCGGTACGCGCAGGAACACGAGGCCGCGGTCGACCTCAGCAAGCCTGCCACCCCCGCCTGAGCCCAGCGCCATTGAGGAGAACATCCATGCGAACCCCACTCTGCGACACCCTCGGCATCCGGTATCCGATCGTCGGGTTCACCCCGTCCGAGCACGTCGCGGCGGCGATCAGCAGAGCGGGTGGGCTCGGTGTGCTCGGCTGCGTGCGGTTCAACGACGCGGCCGAGCTCGACTCGGTGCTCGACTGGATGGACGAGAACACCGAGGGAAAGCCCTACGGGGTGGACATCGTGATGCCCTCGAAGATTCCGACCGAAGGCAGCTCGACCGACCTCAACGAGCTGATTCCCGAGGAACATCGGGCCTTTGTGGACAGAACGCTCGCCGAGCTGGGAGTGCCGGATCTGCCGGACGGCTCCGACGAACGAGCCGGTGTCCTCGGCTGGCTGCACTCCGTCGCCCGGTCGCATGTGGAGGTGGCGCTGCGGCATCCGATCCGGTTGATCGCCAACGCGCTCGGGTCGCCGCCGGTGGACGTGATCGAGCAGGTCCATGCGCACGACGTGCCGGTGGCGGCATTGGCCGGCAAGGCCGAGCACGCGGTGCGGCACGTGGACAACGGTGTCGATTTCGTTGTCGCACAGGGGTACGAGGCGGGCGGGCACACCGGCGAGATCGCGTCGATGGTGCTGCTGCCGGAGATCGTGGACGCCGTCGGCGACCGGGCCCCCGTGCTCGCCGCGGGCGGTATCGGGTCCGGCAGGCAGGTCGCCGCCGCGCTGGCGCTGGGTGCGTCCGGGGCGTGGATGGGTTCGTACTGGCTCACCACACAGGAGTACCTGCAGACGATGGGGGACTCCGGGGCGATGCAGCGGGCACTGTTGCAGGCGAATTCGTCGGACACCGTCCGGACGCGCATCTACACCGGGAAGCCTGCCCGGCTGCTCAAGACGCGCTGGACGGAGGCGTGGTCGGCGCCCGACGCGCCGAAACCGCTGCCGATGCCGTTGCAGAACCTGCTGGTCTCCCACGCGCACAACCGCATCCACGCCGCGAACGACCCGAGCGTGGTGTCGATGCCGGTGGGCCAGATCGTCGGACGGATGAACGAGGTACGCCCGGTCGCCGACGTGATGGCCGACCTCCTGCGCGACTACGACGAAACCCTCTCCCGCCTGGACAAGACCCGCTGACCTCACCCACCGCCCGCCCCGGCATGGAGCGTCTGCAAGTACCACCAAGCAAGATCGACTTCGTCGTCAACCGCTACCAAGCCACCTCCCACTTGGTAGCGGTTAGCGGCGATCGTGATCTTGCTTGGTGGTACTTGCAGGCGCACCGAACCGGGTGCGGAGGGTGTAGGTGAGGACGCCTGCGGCCAGGACTGCCGCTCCGGCGATGACCGAGGAGGTCGGGAGGCTGAGCGCGAGGACGACACAGCCGATCAGGCCGATGACGGGCACGGCCCGGGGAGCGCGGTTCTCCCGCGCGGTGAGTGTGAACGCGCTGGCGTTGGCGATCGCGTAGTACACCAGCACCGCGAACGACGAGAACCCGATCGCCCCGCGCAGATCCGCCACGCTCACCAGCACCGCCACCGCGACACCCACGGCGAGTTCGGCATGGTGCGGCACGCCGGTGCGCGGGTGCACCGCGGCCAGCGTGCGCGGCAGATGCCCGTCGCGGGCCATCGCGAGCGTGGTGCGCGAGACGCCCAGCACCAGCGCCAGCAACGCCCCGAGCGCGGCCAGCGCCGCACCCACGCGGACGACCGGCGTCAGCGCGGACCAGTCGGTGCTCGCCACGGCCGCGGCCACCGGATCGGCGACGGCTGCCAACTTCTGCGGTCCTGCCTGGAGGAGCACGACCACCGCCAGTACGGCGTACACGGCCAGCGCGATACCCAGTGCCAGCGGGATCGCGCGGGGAATCGTGCGTTCCGGGTCGCGAACCTCCTCGCCGAGCGTGGCGATCCGCGCGTATCCGGCGAAGGCGAAGAACAGCAACCCGGCCGCCTGCAGCACCCCACCCGCGTCACCGCCGGGAAACGGCGCGAGATTGCCGCCGGCCGGATCTCCCGCGAACACGATCGCCAGCACGGCCGAGGTGAGCACCAGCAGGGTGATCGTGACGATCACCTTCGTCGCCAGGGCCGAACGTCGTACACCCCGGTAGTTCAAGGCGGTCAGCGCCGCCACCACACCGACTGCGAGCAGCGTCCGCCAGGGTCGCTCAACCCCGGGTGCGGCGTAGCTGACGACAGCGAGTGCCATGGCCGCGCAGCTGGCGGTCTTGCCGACGACGAAACCCCAGCCCGCCAGGTATCCCCAGAACTCCCCGAGCCGCTCCCGGCCGTAGACGTAGGTGCCGCCGGAGGAGGGATAACAGGCCGCGAGCCGGGCCGACGACGTGGCGTTGCAGTAGGCCACCACCGCGGCGAGTGCCAGCCCGAGCAGCAGCCCGGAGCCCGCTGCCGCCGCGGCCGGGGCGAAGGCGACGAACACCCCGGCGCCGATCATCGAACCGAGACCGATCGTGACCGCGTCGAACGTGCCCAGTCTGCGGGCGAGTGGGGTGGGTCCTGGTGTCACTGGGCTTCGAAGAGTTCCACGGGATTTCCGGAAGGATCCTCCACGAGGATCTGCTTTCCGCCCCTGCCCTCGGTGAGTTCGGTCCGGAAGGTGACACCTTCGGTGCGCAGCCCGTCGACGACCGACTCCAGATCCGTCATGGTGAGCTGGATCCGATTCCAGCCGCCCGGCTCTGGACTGCCTCCGCTCAGATCGTGCGCGGCCGCCCCACCTCCACTCGTCGGGGACGACAGCAACAGCCGCAGTGGCCCGCGGACGAGCAGGGCGAAGCCGGAGGCGGGACGGTCGTGCACCTCGAAACCGAGGTGGCTCGTGTAGAACTCCACAGCCGCGTCGACGTCGTGCACGATGTACCGCACGCTGATCGTGGTCATCCGCCACCGCCTCCCGAGGTCGTCGCCGTCATCCTGCCATGCAACCCCGCACCGGGCCGGTTCCGTCTGGGGTGGCATGAGGTACAAACAGATTCTCGTAGCCTGCAGCGTCGTCCTGCTCGCCGGGACGGCCTGCGCAAGCCAGGAAGCGGACCCGAGCGGTGACACCCGGCCCAGGGACGGGGAACTGCCGATCTCGGCCCCGAGTACCACGGTGCCACCGATGCCGATGCCGTCGGCGGAGGAGCCCGTCCCCGCACCCCAGCCACCGAACGCGCCGGGGGAACCGGTGCAGGTCCCGGACGGTGCGGACAAGGGTGACCTCGTCCCGGGGAAGCGGATCGACGGCAGCAAGCTGCCCGAGGCGTACCCGCAGAACGTCGCCACCAGTGACGACGGCAGGAAACTGCTGATCGTCGCCCAGGAGGGCGGCTGCGGCGAGGCCAGCGCCGAGCTGGCCGGGCAGTCGGCACAGCAGGTGCGGGTCACACTCGTGGAAACCCTGCCGCCGGAGTCCGCGGACATCGCCTGCACGATGGACATCCGCTTCGAAACAGTCAGTGTGGTGCTCGACAAGCCGCTGGGCGAGCGCACGGTCGTGCTGGAGTACGAGCGCCGCAAGGGGTGATCGTCACAGTGTGCGGTACGTCGTGTCCCCCTACAGTGACTCGCATGGGAAAGCGGCAGGTCTCCGGGACACGCACGATCGCGGCGACCCCGGAAACGTTGTTCGAGATGCTGACCGATCCGGCCCGGCACCCGCTGATCGACGGTTCGGGTTCGGTGCGGGCCGCCCGGGAGGGCGGTCCGCAGCGGCTTGAGCTGGGGTCGAAGTTCAGCATGGACATGCGGCTCGGGACGTCGTACAAGATCCTGAACACCGTGGTCGAGTTCGAGCAGGACCGGCTGATCGCCTGGCGGCACTTCAACGGGCATCGCTGGCGCTGGCAGTTCGAGCCGGCTGGTGCAGGCCAGACCAAGGTCACCGAGACGTTCGACTGGTCCACCGCCCGAATGCCGATCCTGCTCACGTTCAGCCCGTTCCCGCGCAGGAACAAGGCCGGCATCGAAAAGAGTCTCGATCGTCTGGCGGCGATGTTCCCCGGCTGAACACCCGGCCCGGCTTGCACCCCTGGCAACGGCTGACCCGTTCTGCTGATTCGCCCGCGTCCTGCGGGCCCGCGCCCGGCTTTCGGTCCTAGGTTCGACTCCATGAGCAAGCACGAGTCCACCGCGCGGGCGCGGGAACTGGGCGCCGAGCTGCGGCGCATCCGGGAGAAGTCCGGCCTGACCGGGTACGAGCTGGGCCGCCTGCTCGGCTGGTCGGCGAGCAAGATCTCCAGGATGGAAAGCGGCAAGCGCGGGCTGCCCGAGGTGGACGTCGCGATCTTCCTCGCCCGGTGCGCGGCCCCGCGTACCGAACTCGACCGGATACTGCATCTGGCAAGGGAATCCGACGAGGCGTACCGCTTGCAGGGGCACGGCGAGCGGCTGCCGGACGAGTTGCGCTCGCTGATCGAGCTGGAGACCACGGCCGACGTGATCGTCGACTACGAACCGGGCCTGGTGCCGGGACTCCTGCAGACCGAGCCGTACATCCGGGCACTGCTGGACTGGGGCAGGCCGGAGCGGGACGCGGGATTCGAGCTGCGGGTGCGCGCCCGGCGGGCGCGCCAGCGGCTGGTGTACCGGCAGTGGCCACCGGTGCTGGGGTTTTTCGTCCACGAACACGCGCTACGGGCCTCGGTCGGCGGGCCGAGGGTGATGTTCGAGCAACTGCTGCACCTGCTGGCCGTGGCCGCGCGGCCGCGCTGTGAGATCCGGGTGGTGCAGGCGGACGCCGCGCCCGTCGGGCTCTTCGGCGGATCGTTCCGGCTGATGCGCTTCACCGGGCACCGGCCGGTGGCCTACGCCCAGACCCACGCCGCCAGCGTCTTCCTGGAGGAGCCCGAGCAGATCCGGGTGTACCGGGAACTGCTCGACCAGATCGCCGAAACCGCGCTGAATGGGGAACAATCCCGGGAGTGGCTTGCCATGCTGGCAAGCGAGTACGACCGAGTGGAGATACCCCGCGATGAGCGAGCAGGATCTGCCGGGATCGGCCTGGCGTAGGAGCAGTTACAGCGACGCGCAGGGCAACGGCAACTGCGTGGAGGTGTCCTGCGGGGCAGGTGCCGTGACACTGCGGGACTCCAAGGACCCGGGCGGGGGACTGCTCACCGTTCCGGCCGAGGCCTGGCGTGGTCTGCGGGCGGCGCTGAGGGGTTGAACTAGGGCAGACTGGCGTGGTGACCTTCGAACAGACAGCTCAGTTCCGCCGCCGGATCGCCGACACCATCGTCTGGCTCACCACCGTCACGAGTACCGGAAAGCCCGCGCCCAAACCGGTGTGGTTCGTCTTCGACGGCGAGTCCTTTCTCATCTTCAGTGAACCCGGTGCACTGAAGATGAAGCACATCGATGCGAACCCGAACGTCGCACTGCACTTCAACATCGCCCCGGACGGGGAGGACGTGCTGGTGGTGTCCGGCACGGCAGAGGTCGTGCCGGACGTCCTCCCGTCGACGGCGCCGGGCTACCTGGACAAGTACGAGGCCCACTACCCACGGATCGGGCACGACCGCGACAGCGTCGACGCCACGTACTCCGCGGCCATCCGCGTCACCCCGACCCGCTCCTGGGGCTTCTGACCGGTTTACTTGAAGGCAATCTGCAGGACCGGTTCCGAGGCGGCGTCGAAGAAGTCGTTGCCCTTGTCGTCGATGACGACGAACGCGGGGAAGTCCTCGACCTCGATCTTCCAGACCGCCTCCATGCCCAGTTCGGGGTACTCCAGCACCTCGACCTTGCGGATGCAGTCCTGGGCCAGCCGGGCGGCGGGACCGCCGATCGAACCGAGGTAGAAGCCGCCGTGCTCGCGGCAGGACGCGGTCACCTTTTTCGACCGGTTGCCCTTGGCCAGCATCACCTGTGAGCCGCCCGCGGCCTGGAACTGCTCGACGTAGGAGTCCATCCGGCCCGCCGTCGTGGGGCCGAACGAGCCGGAGGCGTAACCCTCCGGAGTTTTCGCCGGACCCGCGTAGTACACCGGGTGATCGCGCAGGTACTGCGGCATCGGCTCGCCCGCGTCCAGCCGCTCCGCGATCTTCGCGTGGGCGATGTCGCGGGCCACGACCAGCGGCCCGGTCAATGCCAGCCGCGTCTTCACCGGCAACTGGGAGAGCTGCGCGCGGATCTCGTCCATCGGCCGGTTCAGGTCCACCCGCACGACCTCGTCGGACAGCTCGTCCTCGGTCACCTCCGGCAGGAACCGGGCCGGGTCGCGCTCCAGCTGCTCCAGGAACACGCCCTCGGCAGTGATCTTGGCCTTGGCCTGCCGGTCCGCGGAGCACGAGACCGCCACGCCGACCGGGCAGGAGGCGCCGTGGCGGGGGAGTCGGATCACGCGGACGTCGTGGCAGAAGTACTTCCCGCCGAACTGCGCGCCGATGCCGAACTGCCTGGTCATCTCGAGCACCTGCTGCTCGAGGCCGACGTCGCGGAAGCCGTGCCCCAGCGCCGAACCCTCGGTGGGCAGGTCGTCCAGGTAGCGGGCCGAGGCGAGCTTGGCGACCTTGAGGTTGTATTCGGCCGACATACCGCCCACCACGATCGCGAGGTGGTACGGCGGGCAGGCGGCGGTACCGAGGCTGCGCAGCTTCTCGTCCAGGAACCGGGCCAGGCGCTTCGGGTGCAGCACCGCCTTCGTCTCCTGGTAGAGGAACGTCTTGTTGGCACTGCCGCCGCCCTTGGCCATGACCAGGAACTCGTAGCTCGGGTCGGCATCCGGCGGCGTGTCCTTGTGGTACAGCTCGATCTGCGCGGGCAGGTTGGTGCCGGTGTTGCGTTCCTCCCAGAAGTTCACCGGGGCCATCTGCGAGTACCGCAGGTTGAGCTCCTGGTAGGCCTCGAACACGCCACGCGACAGGGCTTCCTCGTCGTTTCCGCCGGTCAGCACGCCCTCGGCACGCTTGCCGATGACGATCGCCGTGCCGGTGTCCTGGCACATCGGCAGCACCCCGCCCGCGGAGATGGCGGCGTTGCGCAGCAGGTCCATCGCGACGAAGCGGTCGTTACCGCTCGCCTCGGGGTCGTCGACGATCGCGCGCAGCTGGGCCAGGTGCGACGGCCGCAGCAGGTGCTGGATGTCGGTGATGGCCGCTCGGGCCAGTGTGGTCAGCGCGGTGGGCTCGACCTCGAGGAACCGGCGGCCTGCCGCCTCGACAACGCGCACGCCGTCCGGGGTGACGAGCCGGTACTCGGTGTGGGTGTCCTTCGCCAGCGGCAGGACATCGGTGTGCTGAAACGTGGTGGGTGGGGTCACTTGCGCGGGCTCCCTTGCACGCGGGACGGTCCGGGGGTGCGCCGACGTTACCGCGCCGTCTCACACCATGGTCGTCCGCATGGCCCACCTCGCACTTTCCCGGGAAAGTGCGATACCCCGCGCGTGCATGTACCGCACTTTCCCGGGAAAGTGCGCGGGGAGAAGCCCCTGACCTGGGGCCGGGAGTTTCGGGTCTCGCACTTTCCCGGGAAAGTGCGACAAAAAAGTCGGAAGGCCGGGTCCACCCCGACGGACCCGACCTTCCGGGGGAGGCGATCAGGTGCGGTGCACCTATCGCGAAGCTCACTCCAGGGGACGTCCTCCGTGCCGGAGGCGTTGCCTCAAGCGGGCTTCATTGACCGTCTCGTGACCTCGAGCAGAAGTCAACGCGGCCGAATGGGTGCACCACTCCTGGTCACCACCTGAGCAGCGCCGGTCAGCTGGCGTAGGCGCGCAGCTTCTCGGCCCGCTCGCCCTGCCGAAGCTTCGACATGACCTCACGCTCGATCTGGCGCACCCGCTCCCTGGAGAGACCGAAGTGCTTGCCGATCTGGTCGAGGGTGCGCGGCTGCCCGTCGTCCAGGCCGTACCGCAGCCGGATGACGTACTGCTCGCGGTCGTCGAGGGTCGACAGCACCCGGCGCAGGTCGTCCTGCAACAGCCCGGAGATGACGGCGCTCTCGGCGTCGGTCGCGTCGGAGTCCTCGATGAAGTCGCCCAGCGGGGCGTCCTCCTCGGTGCCGACCGGCATGTCCAGGCTCACCGGGTCACGAGCGT
Organism: Amycolatopsis marina; assembly: GCF_900111885.1. Taxonomy (GTDB): domain Bacteria; phylum Actinomycetota; class Actinomycetes; order Mycobacteriales; family Pseudonocardiaceae; genus Amycolatopsis; species Amycolatopsis marina. The sequence continues at coordinate 88,874 of NZ_FOKG01000012.1, read as the reverse complement.
GGTCCAGCAGGTTGGCCACCTTGTGCTCGGCGATGCCGGACTCGGCCGCCAGCTCCTCGTGGGTGGCCTCCCTGCCCAGCTGCTGGTGCAGGTCGCGCTTGATCCTGGCCAGCTTGTTCACCTGCTCGACCAGGTGGACCGGGAGCCGGATGGTGCGGCCCTGGTCGGCCATCCCCCTGGTGATGGCCTGGCGGATCCACCAGGTGGCGTAGGTGGAGAACTTGAAGCCCTTGGAGTAGTCGAACTTCTCCACCGCGCGGATCAGTCCGAGGTTGCCCTCCTGGATCAGGTCCAGCAGCGGCATGCCCCGCCCGGTGTAACGCTTGGCCAGCGACACGACCAGCCGGAGGTTGGCCTCCAGCAGGTGGTTCTTGGCGGCCTTCCCGTCGCGCACCAGGGCCTTGAGTTCGGTCCTGCGGCGCGTGGTGAGGTTCTCGTCGGTGTCCAGGACGTGCTGGGCGAACACCCCGGCCTCGATGCGCTTGGCCAGATCGACCTCGTCGGATGCCGTGAGTAGCGCGGTCTTGCCGATCCCGTTCAGGTACACCCGGACCAGGTCGGCGGCAGGACTCTGCGCGTCGAGGTCGGCATCCGTCATCGGGGCGGCGGGCAGCTCGGTCTCGGCAATGGGGGCTGTCTCGGTGGCGGGAGCGGGGATCTCACGCTGACGGATCCCACGAGCCTCACGCTCGAGCGTTTGGACGGACATTCTGCCTCCCCTGTCGCGGGCTGACGTGTGCTCGGATCTGCACGCCAACTCTGTGCGTCGCGCTGCGGGCCTGTGGAACTCGCATCGCGAGACGAGCTTGCTGACTTGACACCCGGGTCAACGCTTTGGGTTCCCAATTCGTTCCCGGCTTCTCAACATGAAGACGGCTGTGCGCGGCAGGCGGTTGCTCGACCAAAGCTGAGGTTTTCCTGAGAAGACGAAGTGGCCCCCGGTCGACCACGCGTCACTGTGGTCTATACCTCAACCAGCACTGTGAACGGACCGTCATTTACGCTGTGCACGGCCATCATCGCCCCGAACCTGCCGGTCTGGACCCGGGCGCCCCTGGCGCGCAGTTCGGCCACCACCGCGGACACCAGCCGTTCGGCGTTTTCCGGGCGGGCAGCGGAAGTCCACGATGGACGTCGTCCTTTCCGGGTTTCGCCGTAGAGGGTGAACTGGCTGACGACGAGCAGGGGTGCGCCCGCTGTCGCACAGGATTCCTCGTCCCGCAGAATGCGCAGCTCATGCAGTTTCCTGGCCATCGTGACGGCCTGCGACTCGGTGTCCTCGGTGTGAATTCCGAGTAATACCAACAGCCCCTGCTCCTCGATCGCGCCCACGACCTCGTCCTCGACTGTGACGGACGCCTCGGTCACCCTGGCGGCGACGGCCCTCACGTGAGCTGCCCGCCCGCAGGAAGCAGCATGCCGTGGCGAACGAGTTCGGCAACCATCGGCAGCGCGGTCCGCGTGAGTTCGTCCACGTCCTGCCCATGCCCCACGGCCAGGAGTTCGAGCAGGTCGGACAACGGGAGCGCGCCACGGCATCCCGCCAGCAGTGCCGTCGCCAGCTCGTCCAGCTCGTGCTGCCAGCCGGGGCCGTCGGTCCGGTGCAGCCTGCGGATCGTGGTGGACCAGCCCTCGTCGCCCGGTTCGTCCACCCGCTCCAGCAACACGGTGGGTGGCACGACGAAAGCGGTGTCCAGCAGGTCCCGCTCGTGGTCCCGTAGCCAGTCCACGCGATCGAGCCAGCGGCCCGCCTCTGCGCCCAGCGGGTCGTCGTAGGCCTGCCGGAGGTCCTCGCACACCACGACGGGTTCGGCGGAGGTGCGGCGCAGGGTGACGAACCCGAATCCGATGCCCTCGACGTTCCGCTCGGCGAACCAGTCCAGCCAGGCGGCAGCCTTCGCCCTGCCTTCCGCGGAGCGCGGGTCGATTCCCGCGTCCCGCAGCCACGTGCCCACGTACAGGGCCGGGTCGGCGACGTCGCGCTGGACGAACCACGCGTCGGTCTCCGGGGGCAGCCACGAACTCACCCGCTCGGCCCAATCCTCGCCCGCCACGTGCAGCCAGGATGCGAGCAGTTGCCCCACCCCGCCCTCGTTGAGGAACGCGGGCAGCTGGCGAACGACGAGGGCACTGGCGTCGTCCCCGTCGAGGCCGGAGTCGCGGTAGACGTAGTCGACCCTGGGCGGGCCGACCACGAACGGCGGGTTGCACACGATCTGGTCGAACCGCCGTCGGGCGACCGGAGCGAACCACTCGCCGCGCAGGACTTCCACGTCGAGCTCGTTGAGCTGGAAGGTGGCACGCGCCAGCGCGAGTGCCCGTGCGGAGACGTCGGTGGCGGTGATCCGCCGCGCGTGCCTGCTCGCGTGCAGCGCCTGGACACCGTTACCCGTCCCGACGTCGAGCACCGTGTCGACAGGACGCCGGGTGGTGGCCCTGACCAGGCTGAGTGAGGCGTGTCCGACACCGAGTACGTGGTCCTCGCGAACCGGCGAGCCCGACTGTTCGGAGTCCAGGTCGGCCAGCACCCACCAGGAGCCCTCGTCGTCGCCGTGCGGGCGCAGGTCGAGACCGGCCCGCACGGTGTCGCCCCGCGGACCAGCCCGCAGGAGACCGCTGCCGATCGCGTCATCCAACGCGACCGGCGCGATCGCCGCGCTGACCGCGTCCGCCGGCTCGTTCGTGCCAAGCAGGAACAGCCGGATGAGGGTGCCGAGTTCACCGGCCTCGGTGCTGGCGCGCAGGGCGGGTTCGGGCTCGCCCCGCCCGAGTGCGGCGTGTGCCTGCCCGCCGAGCACGTCGATGACGCCGTCCGCGTCATAACCCGTACGGAGCAACGCCGCTCGCAGCCGGGAGCAGAAGCCGGCGGAGAACTCGGGAAGATCAACACTCACGGCGTCAATGGTGTCACGGGCGTCACCCGCGCCGTTACCTTGTGCCCATGTCGCAGGTTCCTGTGTGGGTCCCGATCGTGGTGGCCGCGCTCGGTTTCGTCGGTGTCGTCACCTCCCAGCTCATCGCGGGCTGGCGGGAGGACCGGCGGTGGCGCCGGGAGGCCGAGCGGGAGGAGTTGCGCTGGCGCAGGGAGCGTCAGCGGGACTGGGAGGTCCGCAACCTCGATGGAAGGGCCGACGCGTACTCCCAGGTCATCGGTTCGATCGAGGCGTTCGACTGGGTGCTGTTCCGGGCTCGCAGGGTCGTCGAGTCCGGGGCGGAATTGGACGAGCACCTGACGGCGGATCTTCGCGCGGTCTCCGAACAGGCGCGGAACTCCCTGGGTGCGGTCAACCTGCATTCCCCCGAGCGGATTCGCGTGATGCTGCGGGAGGCGATGATGCCGCGATCCCGGCTGTCGATGCGGCTGCTGGACGGCGAGCGCCGCGACGACCTGCGCGAGCTCTGGGACACCGGCCAGCGCCAGTACCGGCTGATGCGCATCGAGATGCGCCGCGATCTCGGGCTGGACGCCGAGGAGGATCCCGACCGGCTGCGTGCGGAGATACGGGCGCACTCGGGGTCGTCCTAGGTCTGGCTGAAGGTGCGCCGGTACGCGCCGGGTGTGGTGCCCAGGTGTGTCCGGAAGCGGCGGCGCAGGTTGACAGCCGAGATGAGTCCGACGCGGGTGGCGATGGATTCGACCGGTAGGTCGGTCTGCTCCAGGAGTACCCGCGCGGCGTCGAGGCGTTGGCGGAGCAGCCACTTTCCCGGACTGTCGCCGAGTTGTTCGGTGAAGCGCCGGGCGAGAGTGCGACTGGAGAGCCCGGCGCGTTCGGCGAGCCGGTCGAGCGACAGTGGGTGGTCGAGGTGGGACGTGGCCCACTCCAGCAGTGGCGCCAGCGACTCGTCCGCCCTGGCCGGTGCGGGCTGGGTGGCGTACTGGAGCTGGCTGCCCTCCCGGTGTGGCGGAAGGACCATGTTCCGGGCGACCTGTGCGGCGTATGCCGCGCCGTGGTCGCAACGCACCAGGTGCAGGCACAGGTCGATGCCCGCGCCGGTTCCGGCGCTGGTGGCCACGTCGCCGTGGTCCACGTAGAGCACGTCGGGGTCCACCTCTACCTGCGGGAAGGCGGCGGTGAACTGGGCCGTGCGACGCCAGTGGGTGGTGGCGCGGCGGCCGTCGAGCAGCCCGGCCTCGGCGAGGACGAACGCTCCCGTGCAGATGGCGATGATCCTTGCCCCGCGCCGGTGGGCAGCGCGCAGCGCCTCGGTGACGGTCTGTGGCACCGGTGCGCCAGGCGGCTGCCAGCCGGGGACGACCACGGTGTCCGCCTCGCGCAGGGCAGCAAGATCCGCGTCGACGAGCATCGCGTACCCGGCGGTGGTCGGCAGCGGCTCGGCGCGCTCGGCGCAGACCCGGAAGCTGTAGCGGGCAGGCACATCCGGCAGGACCGTGCCGAAGACCTCGGTAGCACAGGCGAGTTCGAAAGGCGACTGAGGCGGATTGAGCAGGGCCACAACCCGATGCGGACGCATGGCAGGAATGTACCTCAAGGTGTCTTTCTAGACACTCGGCTGCGAGGCCGGCGCCGGTGACAGTGGTTCGCATGAGTGAAACCACCGAGACGACAGTGCGCAGGACGACGGTTCAGGTCGACGGCGAACCGGCCAGCTATCTGACCGCAGGGCAGGGCGGTCCGCCCGTGTTGCTGCTGCACGGGACGTACTGGAGCCGTGTCTGGCTACCCGTGCTGGACCACCTCGCTGACGCCGGGCTGCGGCCCTTCGCGGTCGACCTGCCCGGACTGGGACGCTCAGGAGGCCGACTCACCCCGGAAACAGCCACGGTTCCGGCCCTCGCCGACTGGGTGACACGATTCGCCTCCGCATTGAACCTCTCCGGACCCGTCGCCGTGGCAGGCCACGACATCGGTGGCGCCATCGCCCAGCACCTCCTCGCCCACGACCGGCTCGAGGTGTCCCGGCTGGCGCTGGTCAACTCGGTCCTCTACGACTCCTGGCCCGCGCCCAACGTGGCCAGGTTCCGGGACGGGGACACGGCCGAGGGCGTCCTCGCCGGCCGCCGACAGTCGGTCACGAGGGTGCTGGGCGGTATCGCCACCGAGCCGTTGATCGCGGAGTACGTGGATCCGTGGACCGATGAGCGGGTCTGCCGCTCCTGGATGGCACTGGCGGGCGCGGCCGACAACCGCTACACGCTTGACCTCGTTCCCGCGCTGCGGCGGTCCACCACGCCCAAGCTGCTGGTCTGGGGCGAAGACGACCTCCACGAGACGGTGGAATACGCCGAACGGTTCGCCTCGGAGATCCCCCACACCACGCTCATCCGCATCCCACGTGCGGATCACATCCCCACGGAGAACGCACCCGACCAGATCGGCCGCGCGCTCGGCGGTTTCTTCACCGAGTAGCGCGGGGTGCGCTGCCGGGGCGGCCGCCGAGCGACCTGTTCGCGGAGGTGCCGCCCCGCCGTCGGACACCGCTATCTTGTGCCCATGTCGCAGGTTCCTGTCTGGGTGCCGATCGTGGTGGCCGCGCTCGGTTTCGTCGGTGTCGTCACCTCCCAGCTCATCGCGGGCTGGCGGGAGGACCGGCGCTGGCGCCGGGAGGCCGAGCGGGAGGACCTGCGGTGGCGCCGCGAGCGCCAGCGGGACTGGGAGAGTCGCAGCTTCGACGGACGGGTCGCCGGGTACTCCGAGATCATCGGCCCGATCGAGGCGTTCGACTGGGTGCTGTTCCGCGCTCGTCGGGTCGTCGAGTCCGGCGCTGGTCTGGACGAGCACCTGGCGACGGATTTGCGTGGTGTCTCCCACCAGGCGCGCAACTCACTCGGCGCGGTGAACCTGCATTCACCCGAACGAATCCGGGTGCGGCTGCGAGAGGCGATGATCCCGCGAGTGCGGCTCTCGACCCGCCTGCTGGACGGTGAGCGGCGTGACGACCTGCGCGAACTGTGGGACACCGGCCAGCGTGAGTACCGGCTGATGCGCGCCGAGATGCGTCGTGACCTCGGGCTGGACGCGGAGGAACTGCCGGAAGTGGTGTGACGACCCGAGGTGCGCATGAGTCCGCTGTGGTCAGATTAACCGGTGAGCACAGCACAATGGGCAGGCGCGCTGGCCGGACTCGACGACCTGCTGCCGGAACTGGAATCCCTCTATCGCGACCTGCACCGCCACCCGGAACTCTCGTTCGCGGAGCACCGCACGTCCGGCGTGCTCGCCGGACTGCTGACCGATGCCGGCTACACCGTCCACAGCGGTATCGCCGGAACCGGCGTGCTCGGCGTCCTGCGGAACGGGCCGGGGCCGACGGTGATGCTGCGCGCCGACATCGACGCGCTGCCGGTCGAGGAGAAAACCGGACTCGACTACGCCAGCACCGCATGGGGGACCGACGCCGAGGGGATGGACGTCCCGGTGATGCATGCCTGCGGCCACGACATGCACGCCAGCTGGCTGACCGGGGCGGCCCGGCTGCTCGCACGGCACCGGCGGTACTGGTCGGGCACCGTGCTCGCGGTCTTCCAGCCTGCCGAGGAAGTGGGCAGCGGGGCCGCGGCGATGGTGCGTGACGGGCTCTTCGCCCACGCGGGCACGCCGGACGTGGTCCTGGGACAGCACGTCGTGCCCGGTCCGGCCGGCTGGGTGCTCACCAGGCCGGGCGTGCTGATGGCCGCGACCGATGCGCTGCGGGTGCGGTTGTACGGCAGGGGCGGGCACGGCTCGCGGCCGGAGACCACTGTCGATCCGGCGGTGCTCGCGTCGTCGGTGGTGCTGCGGTTGCAGACGATCGTCTCGCGGGAGCTCGCCGCCACCGAGTCCGCGGTGGTGACCGTCGGCTCCATGCACGTCGGCACGACGCACAACGTCATCGCCGACGAGGCCGTGCTGGAGGTGAACATCCGGACGTTCGACGAGCATGTCCGTGCCCGCGTGCTTGCGGCGGTGGAGCGGATCGTGCGCGGTGAGGCGGAAGCGGCAGGCTGCCCGCGGCCACCGGAAATCACCGAGATCGGGCGGTTCCCGGTGACCACCAACGACGAGGCCGCGACCGAGGAACTCGCAGCCGTGTTCCGGGAACACTTCGGTCCGCAGCGGTGGTTCGAGGCGCCGCAGGTGACCGGCAGCGAGGACTTCGGCACCTTCGCCGAAGCGGCCGGGGTGCCCTCGGTGTACTGGCTGGTGGGCGGGGCCGAAGAGGAGACGGTGCTCACGGCGATGGCCGAGGGCCGTTTCGAACGGGACGTGCCGTCGAACCACTCGCCGCTGTTCGCTCCGGAGCCGCATCCCACGTTGTCCACCGGTGTCGAGGCGTTCGTGGTGGCCGCGCTGCACCGGCTGGGCTCCCCGGCTGTCGGTTGACGACCCGCGGTGGGAGCATGGAGCCAGGAGGTGGTGCTCGGTGAGCGACCCCGACAGGCGCGTGGCCCCGGTGCTGATCACCGAGGCGGAACCTTCCTACGAGGAGCAGCACGCCGCTCGTAAACGCAAGTACATGGTGATGATGGCGCTGCGTTTCCCCTGTCTCGTGCTGGCCGGGGTGTTCTACGAGACCTGGTGGCTGGCGATGGGCTTCATCGTGCTGTCCATCCCGCTCCCGTGGATCGCGGTGCTGATCGCGAACGACCGCCCTCCACGCAAGAAGGAAGACGTCAATCGCTACCAGCGTGAGGTCCGAACCCTCGAGCAGACCGAGCACCGCGTCATCGACGGCTGAACACTCCCGCCCTGTGGAGTCCCCGGCTTGGAGTGTCTGCAAGTACGCCCAAGCAAGATCGACAGCGTCACCAACCGCTACCAAGCGACTCGTGGCGCCCTCCGGCTTGGTAGCGGTTAGCGCAGGTCATGATCTTGCTTGGGCGTACTTGCAGACGTACCAACCTCGGGCTCGCTAGGCGAGGCGTTCCCCGGGAGCCGGTTGGGGACCCACGCGGCGGACGGCCGCGGCGCCTGCCCGGACACCTGCCCGGAGCATGTCCGCGGCGGGTTCGCGCCGGAGCCACGCGGCCAGCAGGCCCGCGTCGAACGCGTCGCCCGCGCCCGTACTGTCCACACACGCCCCTGGCGCCGCCGCGACCGTGGTGATTCCGCAGCCGTCCACCCAGCTCGCGCCGTTCGCTCCGGAGGTGACCGCAACGGCGCCCACGACGTCGAGCAGTTCCCGGGCCGACGCGGGCTCCGGCTTGCCGGTGAGCGCCCTCAGCTCGTCGGCGTTGGGCAGCAACAGATCCACGCCGCGGACGTCGTCGAGGAAGCCGGCCGGATCGGTCAGGTGCGCCGCCGCCTGCGGGTCCACCGACGTGCTCAGCCCGGCCTCGTGGGCAGCCGCGAGCGCGGCGAGTCCCGCTGGCCGCGACACCGGATCGAGCAGGACGTATCCCGAGAGGTGCAGATGCCGGGCGGCTGCGAACGCCGCGACGCACGCCGGTTCGCGGAGGTCGGCAGGGTCGAACCGTGCGTTGGCGCCCCGGTCGGCGAGCATGGTCCGCTGGCCGTCGTCGTCGACCAGCACCACGACGCAGCACGTGGCCGCCTCCGGATCGACCGTGAACGCGCAGTGCACCCCCGCCGACTCCAGCTCCGTGCGGATCAGCCTGCCGCTCGAGTCGTCGCCGACCCGTGCGACCAGGGTCGTCTCCACACCGCACGACCGCAGCCACAGCGCGGTGTTCGCGCCGGCCCCGCCCCCGGTGAGCCGGACACTCGCACGGGCGTCACCGCCGTGCACGAACTCGCCCGCGTGCCGGGCGACCACGTCGAGCCCAGCGTCACCCACGACGACGATCACGAGGCGCAGAGCTCCACCGCGGTCTCCGCGCCGAGCCGGGCGTTGGCCAGGACCAGCGCCTCGTTGGCGTCCAGGCTGACACCGCCACTGCCCTCGTGGAAGTGCTCCAGCAGCACCGGGGTGACGTCCTGGCCCCGCACGCCGCGGCTGCGCAGCAGTTCGAGTCCCTCGGCGAGCAGCCGGTCGTGCAGATCGGCGGCCATCTCGGCCTCGGCGGGGATCGGGTTCGCCAGCAGGACGCCGGAGTCCGCGACGGCACGGTGCGCGGCGACCGCGGCGGCCACGGCCGCGGGATCGTCGACGCGCAGCGGGACGGAAAATCCACTGGAGCGGCGGTAGAAGGCGGGGAACTCGTCGGTGCGGTAGCCGAGTACCGGGACGGAGTTGGTTTCCAGCACCTCCAGCGTCGCCGCGATGTCCAGGACCGACTTCACGCCGGAGCACACGACCAGGGTCCCGACCCTGGCGAGTACGCCGAGGTCGGCCGAGACGTCCCAGGTGACCGCCGCACCAGGGGCGGGCAGGTGTACCCCGCCGAGGCCGCCGGTGGCGAAGACTCCGATGCCGGCCGTGTGCGCCAGCGCCGAGGTGCTGGCCACCGTCGTCGCTCCGGAGCGGCCGAGACCGATAGCCGGGCCGATGTCGCGCAGGGAAAGCTTTTCCAGTCCGGCATCGGGCGCGCACACCCGGTCCAGTTCGGACTGGGAGAGGCCGATCAGGGCGGTGCCGTCGAGAACGGCGATGGTCGCGGGGACGGCACCCGCGTCGCGGACAGTCCGTTCCAGCCGGTGGGCGACCTCGAGGTTGCGGCCGGGCGGCAGGCCGTGCGAGAGCAGGGTGCTCTCCAGCGCGACGACAGGACGGCGTTCGTGCAGGGCCTCGGCGACCTCTGTGGAGATCGACAGCCCGTTCGGGAGTGTGCGGTTCACGAGGCGTCATCCTCACTGATTCGGGTCACCGGGACGTCACCGGGTCGGCCCCCGCACGCACCCGGCAGGGGACAGGGACAGGCGGTAGCCGTGACCGGCGGCGGCGCGTACGGCATTATGGAGTCGTGAGTACTCAGACCTTGCCTGACGTCGACACCCGCCCAGAGGGCACCGACAGCACTGACGACGACGCGCCGAAGATGTTCCACTACGTGCGTAAGAACAAGATCGCCGAGAGCGCGGTCATGGGTACGCACGTGGTGGCACTCTGCGGCGAGGTCTTCCCGGTGACGAAGTCGGCCAAGCCCGGGTCGCCGGTCTGCCCCGACTGCAAGAAGATCTACGAGGGACTGCGCCCCGGCGGCGACGAGTAGGAGTCCTTCTCGTCGGCCGGGGCCGCTGATCCGCGACGATCGTCCCTGGTCGCCGCGGGCTGCTCGTCGTCCGGCGCCGACTCGGATTCGTCCTCCGGGGCCTGGGCGAGTCCCGGCGCGGCCGCCTTCCGTGGCCTGCGCAACGGCATGGTCGTGCGCTCCCAGAGCCTGCGGTGCTCCTCCGCGCGTATCTGCTCGTTCGCCCGCTCCATCTCCAGCCTCCGCCACTTGCGGCGCTGCCTGCGGGTCATCTTGGCCGGCCACAGTTCCTGGATCGCGCTGTTGAAGTAGGCGCCGCCGACGATCGCGAGGCCGATGAAGAACGTGAAGAGCAGGAAGGCGATCGGTGTCGCGAGCGCGCCGTAGGTGTAGCCGGTCGTGGTGATCCAGCCGATGTAGAACCGCAGCCCGACACTGGAGAGCAGGAAGATCGCCATGGCGAGGATCGCGCCGGGCAGCCCGCGGTGCCATGGCAGCTTGCGCGGCAGGGCGAGTTTGTACAGCGTGGCCAGCGCCAGCACGAGCAACAGTCCGAGCGTCGGGTAGTAGAGCACGCTGACCCAGAAGGCGATCGTCGGTCCCCAGCCGGGCGGGAAGAACTCCGAAAGCAGTTCGGGACCGATCGCGATCAGCGGCAGTCCGATGACCACGAGGACGAGTCCGGCCATGTAGAGCAGCAGCGCGAAGATCCGTTGCCAGACCTCGTTGCGCACGCCGTACTGGCCGTGCGCCACGGTGATCGCGTCCACGAACGAGGACATCGCCGACGATCCGGCCCACAGCGAGATCAGGAAACCCACCGAGACGATCTCGCCCTTGCCGATGGTGAGGATGTCGTCGACCGTCGGCTCGATGATCTGGTTGACCACGCTGCCGCTGAAGATCTTCTCGGTGAACGCGATGATCTGGTCGTGCACGGCGGTGACGACCTGGGGGCCGAACCAGTCGCCGATGAACCCCAGGCTGCCGAGGAGACCGAGCAGTAGCGGTGGCAGGGACAGCGTCTGCCAGAAGGCGGCCTCGGCCGCCTCGGAGAAGATGTTGCCCTCCCAGGCCTTGTTGAGCGTGCGCCGGAGCAGGCGCAGGGGGCCTTTGCGCACGCCCTGCCGCTGGGGCGCGCGCTGCCTCTCGTTGTCGCCGTTGCTCGGGTCGGCGTCCTCGGGTGGTCCGCTCATCGCAGTGCCAAGCATGGTCCATCCGCGGCGGGTTGGCTCGTCGCCCCCACCGGCGTGTTCTTTCTCGCGCGTGCCGCGGACGGCCGGGAGGGGGCAGGGCGGGTAGGCTCGACGTCGCGCCCTCACCGTGGGTTCGGCACCGAGGCCGGTCGACGTGAGGGCATTCGCATGCGGCCGAGGTCGCACCAGGACCGCTTGACACTGACAGGACACGGACGCCCGCGAGAGGAGTTGGACCCTCCTTGTCGGATACGGCCCAGCAGAATCCGGCGCAGGCTGACGAGCAGGTACAGGCCCAGCGCGGGTTCGCCGCACCGGAAGCCCAGCACGATGCCACCGCCCGCCCGCTGCGGGCGTGGCAGCGACGTGCGCTGACCAAGTACCTGACCACGAAGCCGAAGGACTTCCTGGCTGTCGCGACGCCTGGCGCGGGCAAGACCGTGTTCGGCCTGCGTGTGGCCGCCGAGCTGTTGTCGGACCGGACGATCGAGTCGATCACGATCGTCACCCCGACCGAACACCTCAAGCACCAGTGGGCGATCGCCGCGGCGGGCGCCGGGATCGCGATCGACTCGAACTTCCGCAACACCACGGCAGTCACCTCGTCGGACTTCCAGGGGGTCGCGCTCACCTACGCGCAGGTCGCGGCCCACCCGACGCTGCACAGGGTGCGCACGGAGAACCGCAAGACGTTGGTCATCCTGGACGAGATCCACCACGGAGGCGACGCCAAGTCCTGGGGCGAGGCGATCCGTGAGGCGTTCACTCCCGCGGTACGCAGGCTGGCGCTGACCGGAACCCCGTTCCGCAGCGACGACTCGCCGATCCCGTTCGTGAACTACGAGCCCGACGGGGACGGTGCCCTGCGCAGCAGGGCGGACCACGCGTACAACTACGCCGACGCGCTCGCCGACGGTGTGGTCCGGCCGGTGGTATTCCTGGCGTACTCCGGTGAGGCCTCCTGGCGGACCAGTGCCGGTGACGAGTTCACCGCCCGGCTGGGTGAACCACTGACCGCGGAGCAGAACGCGCGGGCGTGGCGGACGGCGTTGGACCCCGGCGGCGAGTGGATCCCCTCGGTGCTGCAGGCAGCCGACACGAGGTTGAACCAGTTGCGTGGTGGCGGCATCCCGGATGCCGGAGGCCTGGTGATCGCCTCGGACCAGGAGTCCGCACGAGCCTATGCCAAGCTGCTTGCCCGCATCTCCGGCGAGAACCCCGTGGTGGTGCTCTCCGACGACCCGAAGGCCACCAAACGTATCGGCGAGTTCTCCGATTCCACCGACCGCTGGCTGGTGGCCGTGCGGATGGTGTCCGAAGGTGTGGACGTCCCGCGGCTCGCGGTCGGGGTCTATGCGACCAGCGCTTCGACGCCACTGTTCTTCGCGCAGGCCATCGGCCGGTTCGTGCGTTCGCGCAGGTCGGGGGAGACGGCGAGCGTGTTCGTGCCCAGCGTGCCCGTGCTGCTGGAACTGGCCAGCGAGCTGGAGGCCGAACGCGACCACGTCCTCGGCAAGCCGCACCGGGAGAAGGACGGCTGGGACGACGAGATGCTCGCCGCGGCCAACCGGACGGAGGACGAGCCCGGCGAGGAGGAGAAGGCGTTCACCTCGCTCGGTGCCTCGGCCGAGCTGGACCAGGTGATCTACGACGGCAACTCGTTCGGTACCGCCGTGTTCTCGGGCACCGACGAGGAGCAGGAGTACCTGGGCCTGCCGGGGCTGCTGGAGCCGGACCAGGTGCGCGCCCTGCTGCGCAAGCGTCAGGAGGAGCAGCTCGCCGACGTGAAGCGGCGCAAGCCCCCGGCGGAACAGGCGGCGCAGGCGGCGGCGAAGCCGCAGAGCGTGCGCGAGCGGATCGCGGCTCTGCGCAAGGAACTCAACGCGTTGGTGGGCATGTACCACCACCGCACGAACAAGCCGCACGGTGCCATCCACAGTGAGTTGCGCAGGGTCTGTGGCGGCCCGCCCACCGCGATGGCGACGATCGAGCAGCTCGAAGAGCGCATCACCACCCTCCGCTCCTGGTAGTCCCACGCCCTGACTTTGCGGTTTCCGGGCCCGACTTGGTCGTTCCGGCGGGTCGACTTGCCAGTTCCGGCGGACCTTGATCAGCAACGCCGCGTTCCGCCCGGGATCGGTCCGTTGCCAAACCGTGTCCGACCCACGTCACTTAATCGATTTAGTACATCTTCCGCTGCGCACGTCTCCGACATATGTTGCCGTCCACAACATTTAGCGCGACGGAGCGCAGGACCGATCCGGCCGCCGCGCACAGCTGATCTTGGAAAGGTTCGACGGATGCGCATCAGACCAATTGCGGTTGCCGCGGCGACCATGGTGTCGGCACTCGCCCTCGCCGCGTGTGGGGCCAACTCCGAAACGCCCGCGGAGTCCGGTGGCGAGACGTCCGCGGAGGGCGGTGCCGAGGGCAAGGTGGGCGTGATCCTGCCCGAGACCGCGACTTCCGCGCGCTGGGAGGGCTTCGACAAGCCCATGCTGGAGAAGGCGCTGCGGGCCGAGGGGTTCGAGCCCGACGTCCAGAACGCCCAGGGCGACGTCCAGAAGTTCTCCACGCTGGCCGACGGCATGATCAGCCAGGGCGTGAAGGTACTGATCATCGCCTCGATCAACAGCGAGGTGGGCAGCGCCGTCGCGACCAAGGCGAAGAACGCCGGGATCCCGACGATCGACTACGACCGGCTGAACCTCGGCGGCAGCTCCGACTACTACGTCTCCTTCGACAACGTGAAGGTGGGCGAACTGCAGGGGCAGGGCCTTGCCGACGCGCTGAAGGACAAGAAGGGCGCCGAGGTCATCGAGATCGAGGGTGCGCCGACCGACAACAACGCGACCCTGTTCCACGAGGGGCAGCGCAACGTGCTGCAGCCGCTGTACGACTCCGGCGCGCTCGAGCTCGTGCAGAGCCAGCCCATCGACAACTGGGACAACCAGAAGGGCGGGGTGATGTTCGAGCAGATCCTCACGGGCAACGGCGGAAAGGTCGACGGCGTGGTCGCGGCCAACGACGGTCTTGCCGGTGCGGTCATCACCGTGCTGAAGAAGAACGGTCTCAACGGGACGGTGCCGGTAACCGGCCAGGACGCCACTGCCGACGGTCTCAAGGCGATCCTACGCGGTGACCAGTACATGACCGTGTTCAAGCCGATCCAGCAGGAAGCGGACGCGGTCGCCGCGCTCGCGGCCGCGCTGGCCAAGGGGGACACGGCGGCGGCGGACCAGATCGCGGGTGACGTCAGCGAGGACCCGGAGGGTGACCGGCAGGTCAAGTCGGTGCTACTCGAGCCGGAACTGATCACAAAGGACGAGGTCAAGAAGGTCGTCGACCAGGGCTACGTCCCGGCGGCCGACATCTGTGGCGGCAACCTGCAGCAGGTCTGCACCGAGCTCGGCATTTCCTGACCTTCATCCACTAAGGACTATCGGGCTGGGGATGCCTTCCCCGACAGTATGGACTGTTCAGATGAGTGTTATTCACGCGACACATGTCACCGGTGCACCCATCCCGCCGGTATCGACCAGCCGCGAGTAGCCCTCCGGGCCACCCCCGTCCGGTCGATCGTGAGTAACCCTCGAGGCGTCCCCAGCCCGATACCCACGCGAAAGAGTTCCGATGAGCGAGCCCATTCTCGAACTGCATCACCTGAACAAGAGCTTCGGCCCCGTGCACGTTCTGCATGACGTGGACTTCGCGGTGCGCGCGGGTGAGGTCACCGCACTGGTCGGCGACAACGGTGCCGGAAAGTCCACATTGGTCAAGTGCATCGCCGGAATTCACACGGCCGACTCGGGCACGGTGACCTTCCAGGGAGAAACCGCGCACATTCGCGGCCCGCGGGATGCGGCGCGACTGGGCATCGAGGTCGTCTATCAGGATCTGGCGCTGGCGGACAATCTCGACATCGTGCAGAACATGTTTCTCGGCCGGGAACGCGGCAGTCAGTGGCTGCTGGACGAGGCGAGCATGGAAAAGGCCGCCCGGGAGACACTGGCCTCACTGTCGGTCCGCACGGTCAAGTCCGTCCGCACCCCGGTGTCCTCGCTGTCCGGCGGACAGCGGCAGACGGTCGCCATCGCCAAATCCGTGCTGTGGGAGAGCAAGGTCGTCCTGCTGGACGAGCCGACCGCCGCGCTCGGTGTCGCCCAGACCAGGCAGGTACTCGACCTCGTCCGCAGGCTCGCGGAACAGGGTCTCGGCGTGGTGCTGATCAGCCACAACATGGCCGACGTGTTCGAGGTCGCCGACCGGATCGGCGTGCTCTACCTGGGCCGGCTGGTCGCTGACGTACAGGTCAAGGATGTCACCCACGGCCAGGTAGTCGAACTGATCACCGCGGGCCGATCGGGCGACCTCGGCCTCGCCCGCCCCGAAACCGCCGTCCTGTGAACGAGAAAGCCACGAAAGAACCGGTCATGACTGAGTCTTCTACGACCTCCCAGGCACCACCTCCACCGCCCGCCGGCAACGCCATCAGCGACTTCGGCATCGACACCACCGCACTGTCCTCACAGGAAGCGGTGCGCGACTACGTGTCCCGGGTGCGCGCGGGACAGCTCGGCTCACTTCCGGCGATGCTCGGGCTCATCGCCCTCGTGCTGATGTTCGCGGCGATGTCCGACGTGTTCATGTCGCTGAACAACATCGCCAACCTGCTCGCGCAGGGAGCGGGCCGCACGATCATCGCGATGGGGATCGTCTTCGTTCTGCTGGTCGGCGAGATCGACCTTTCGGCGGGCACGGCGTCCGGGGTCTGCGCCTCGCTGATGGCGATGCATCTGGTCGAGCAGGGCAATCTGCTCGGCGGCATGGGCGGCACCGTCTTCTACGCCTTCCTCGCGGTGCTCGCGCTCGCCGCGCTGCTGGCGGCCCTGCTGCGAATCTGGGTCGGTGCGGGGCTTTCGGTACTGACCATCGTGGTCGCACTGTCCGGACTTGGCGCGAATCCATGGGTCGAGATCGGGCTGGCGATCTGCGCCGGCACCGCGATCGGCTGTATCACCGGCTTTCTCGTGTCCAAGATCGGCATGCCGTCCTTTGTGGTGACCCTCGCGCTGTTCATGGCCTGGCAGGGCGTGATTCTGCAGTTCATCGGCGAGGGCGGGGTACTCGGGATCAGTTCTTCGCCGGTGCTGAACAAGGTGGCGAACGGGAACCTCTCCACCGCGGGAAGCTGGGCGCTGTTCCTGATCGCCGCGGGTGGTTTCGCCGCGGTGACGCTGGGCAGGCACTACTCCCGGTTGCACCGTGGTCTGGTGACCCAGCCGACCCCGCTGGTGCTGGGGAAGGTGGGTGTCATCGCGGCACTGGGCGCGGTCGCCACCTACCTGCTGACGATCAACCGCGCGCCGAACGACAACATCGTGATCTCCGGTGTTCCCTACGTGGTGCCGATCGTGCTCGCCCTGCTCACCGTCGGTACCTACGTGCTGAACCGCACGCGCTACGGCAGGCACATCTACGCCGTCGGGGGAAACAGGGAAGCAGCCCGGCGCGCCGGGATCAACGTGACCAAGATCCGGGCCAGCGTCTTCGTCGTCTGCTCCTCGGTAGCGGCGGTCGGTGCGATCGTGTACTCCTCCAAGGTCGGCTCGGTCGATCCGCAGGCGGGTGGCCTGAACACCCTGCTGTTCGCCGTCGGGGCCGCCGTCATCGGTGGAACCTCGCTGTTCGGCGGCCGCGGGCGGGTGTTCGACGCCGTGATCGGTGGCACCGTGCTCGCCGTGGTGGAGAACGGTCTCGGCCTGCTGGGACAACCCGCCGCGGTGGTGTCGATCGTGACCGGCCTGGTGCTGCTGCTGGCAGCCACAGTGGACGCCCTGTCCCGCAAGCGGGCCACGGGAGCGGCGCGATGACCGGCCGGGCCGGCGGCCGGACGTGAGGCATCGGCGCGGGTCCCGGCGGCAGGCCGCCGCCGGGACAAGTGGAACACTGGGCGCGTGACCAGCACGCCCGTTGCCCGCCCCGACGACGTGCGCCGCCACAACCGCAGCACGCTGCTGCGCCTGCTGCACGTCGGCGGGCCGCATACGCGGGCCGCGCTGGCCACCGAACTCGGGCTCAACCGCAGCACGATCAAGACGCTGGTCGACGGGCTCGCCGAGAGCGGGGTGGTCGAGGAGCGGGTGCCGCGGCCCGGTCGCGGCGCGGGGCGGCCTTCGCTGCTCGTGCTCCCTCAGCCGCAGGCCGCGGTCGTGCTCGCGGTGGATGTCCAGGTGGAGCACGTCGCGATCGCGCTGGTCGGGCTCGGCGGGCAGATCCTCGGGCGGAACAGTTGGAACCTGCACGGTCGCACCGGGGAACCGGGCGAGGTCATCACCCACGTCGTCGAGTCGACCGCCGTGCTGGCGGGTGATCTCGGCGTTCAGCCGGTCGCGGCCGGAGTGTCGGTGCCCGGCGTCGTCCGCCGCTCCGACGGGCACGTCCACGAGGCGCCGAACCTGCGCTGGACCGAGGTGGCACTCGGCGAGCGGCTGGCCGCGATCCTGCGCATCCCCGTGCAGGTCGGCAACGACGCCGAGTTCGGCGCTGTCGCCGAGCACCTGCGCGGAACGGCGCGCGGGGCCCAGGACGTCGTGTACGTCTCCGCGGACATCGGCGTCGGTGGCGGCGTGATCGCGCAGGGATCCTCGCTCCGGGGCGCGGCGGGCTATGTCGGGGAGATCGGGCACATGGTGATCCGTCCCGGAGGGCGTACCTGCTACTGCGGCAACCAGGGGTGCTGGGAGACCGAGGTGGGGGAGGCGGCCCTCTGCCGGGCACTGGAGCTGGCGCCGGACAGCCCGAGAGGCAGGGTGATCGTGGAGCTGCGCCGGCTCGCCGGGAGGCCGGACGAGGCCCGCGCGCGGCTCGCGGAGTTCGTCGAGTGGCTCACGCTCGGTCTGGTCAACGTGGTGAACCTGCTCGGTCCTCAGCTCGTGGTGCTCGGTGACCTGTTCACCGCGCTGCCCCCCTCGTTGCTGGAGCAGGTCGGGGCCGAGGTGCGTCGCCGCAGCCTGGTGAGCCGGGCGGTCGGCGGTGTCCGGGTCGAGGGGTCGAAACTCGGCGCGGACGTCAAGCTGCTCGGCGCCGCCGAGGCTGCCTTCGAAGGAGTCCTGGACACCGTCTGACCCCGGTGGGTGGCAGTAGGTGTGTCTGCAAGTACCACCAAGCAAGATCAAGAACGTCGTATTCCGCTACCAAGCGGCTCACCACCACCGGGGCGCGGGGCCCACTTGGTAGCGGTTAATGACGCTGTGGATCTTGCTTGGTGGTACTTGCAGACGCTCCATCCCTGGGATGGATATGCCACGGGCGGGGACCGTGTGGTCCCCGCCCGTGTGCGTCTGTGCGGCCTCAGCCGCCCTGGATGTTGGCGTCCAGCTCCTTCAGCCGGGACTCGTGCTCACGTCCGTGGTGGCCGCAGAACAGAAGCTCGCCACCAGTGCTCAGGATTGCGCGAAACTTTGCCGCCGCACCGCAACGGTCGCAACGGTCCGCAGCGGTCAGTTCGGGGCGGGTGAGCGTGGGTGAAGTCATGGGAGTCTCCCTCCGTCCCGGCACCGGCGGTGCCGATGCCATCGATCCAGCCGCGACCACTCTGGTAAAAACCCGGCGACCGGATGGTCACCAGCTCCGCGGTGCTCGCTGCCTCCACTCTTGCAGACGTTTCGGCGGCCGCAAGTGTTCCCGGCTGTGTGGGAGGTGTGTCACGGGTAATTACCCCAGATGTCGTAAGTGCGTCCCGACAGGTAGGAACGATGAGCGCGAATACCCGGGTTTGCGCCGGTCAGGCACCATATCGAGGTGATCGCATCGTTACCCCTCCGACGCCTTTCCGCCATTCCCGCTCCTGGCTTGTTCGTTCTCAGCGGAATTTCCATGTACCTCGGCGCGGCGATCGCTGTCGGCCTTTTCGACGCCGCCACTCCGGCCGGAGTGGCCTGGCTGCGCTGCCTCGGAGCCGCACTGATGCTGCTGGCGTGGCGCCGTCCCGGCAGGGCGGCGTGGCGGGGACGTCCGCTGCTGCTCGCCGGCGTGTTCGGGGTGGTCACGGCGGGGATGAACGTGCTGTTCTACGAGGCGATCGCGCGCCTGCCCCTCGGGACGGCCGTCGCGCTGGAGTTCACCGGACCGGTACTGGTGGCCGCGTTGGGTTCGCGCGGGCGCAGGGACGTGTTCGCCCTGGTCCTGGTGGCCGCCGGGGTGCTGTGCATCGCCGACGTGCGGTTGGCAGGCAGTCCCGCCGGGGTGCTGTTCGCGCTGGGGGCCGCCGCGGCCTGGGCCGCCTACATCGTCATCGGGCAGCGAGTGGCGATCGGCGGGAACGCCGGGTCCGGGATCGACAGCCTCGCCGTGGGTTTCGCCGTGGCCACGGTGCTGCTCTCGCCGCTGGCCCTCGGCACGACCGGCATGTGGGGCTCACCGTTCCTGCTCCTGCTCGGTGTCGGGGTCGCGCTGCTCGCCACCGTGGTGCCCTATGTCCTGGACCAGGTCGTGCTGCGCAGAATCGGCAGGGCCCGGTTCGCCCTCCTGCTGGCGCTGCTGCCGGTCACCGCAGGGGTGACCGGGCTCGTCGTGCTCGCCCAGGTACCCACGCCGCTGGAAGCCGTCGGCACGCTGGCCGTTGTCGCCGGTGTGGCGTTGCGCTCCCGGGACGAACGCCCAGCCAGGTCCGCGCCGCCCGTGGAACCGGGCTGAGTGCCACGCAGACGGCCGCACAGGACGTGACCGCCCCCCGTGTCGCTGGCAGGATGCAACGATGACGACAGGCGATCTGACGGCCTCTCAGCTCTCCGCGCACCGCCTGGCCGCCGCCACGAGGCGGGTTTGAGTGTCGCTGCTGGAGGAGGCCCGGTGGTTGCCGGGTATCGGCGCGTTGCGGGCCGAGCTGCCGACCGGGATGGGCGGGCCGCAGTACGGCCCGGAAACACTGGCCGTACGGGCACTGACCGGCGAGGCGCCGCGGGCGGCCGAGCCCGGATCGACTGTCCCGCAGCCGCGGCCCCGGACCATCCGGCACCTCTCCGGCGACCGGTTGCGTGCCGTGCCGGTGCGGGGACCGTGGACGGCGGAGGCTGTGTACGAACTGCTCGGCACGCTCATGCGGCTCAGCGCGGTGGTGCCCATCGCGACCGTCGACACCGGCTCGTTCGCCGCGCCGGACACCCCCCAGCGGGCCCTCCGCGACTTCCTGGACACGGGGCTGCCACCGCTGTGGATGTCGGCTCACCGAGCCGCCGAGGTGGTGTTCGTCGGCGGGCTCGTGTACGGCCGTCGTGCGGCGCTGGCCTGTGTGCTGGACACGGCCCCGGTCGGCGACGCCGCTGACGGCCACCGGGTGCATTTGCAGCCCCTGCCGCATCTGGCGGCGGCACTGCACGATGCGGGCATGCTGCTGGTCGTCCCCGCGGCGGAGGCGGCTGACGCCGGCCGGATCGTCACCCAGGCCGGGCTTCGGACCTGAGCTGACCGGGACAGCGGCGGTCGAGTTCTGCCCCGCGGCAACACGGTTTCGTAACCAAGCAGCGGGAACGGGAACGGAGCCGTCCCCCCGAGCGAGATACACCGAAAGGGTGTGACGCTCGGAGGGGGCCGACATGGCGCGACGCGGCGGGGTGGTGGTGTGGATCGCCGTGCTGGTCCTCGGGTTGCTGTTGATCCCGGTCCCGGCGCACGCCATCGCGACGTTGCCCACCGGTTTCGCGCTGACCGAGCTGTCCAGCGGGCAGGAGCCCTACCAGCTCACTGACTTCGCCTACCTGCCGGACGGCGGAATTCTCAGCACCGGAAAGGCGGGCACCGTTGCGTGGGTGGCCCCGGACGGCCGGTCGAAGACGATCGCCACCCTGCCGACACACGATGTCCAGGACCTCGGCCTGGTCGGCATCGCCGTCGCCGCCGATTACCGCACGTCACGGGAGATCTACCTGGCCAGGTCGGTTCCCTCCGGTGGCGGGTTCACCATCCGGCTCGCGCGCTGGACGGTCACCGGAGCCGAGGAGCCCACGGGCCTCACCGGCGAACGCGTGCTGGTGGAGCTGCCGGGGGACGCCGTCGTCCATGGCATCACCGGGATCGTGGCGGCCCCGGACACCACCATCTGGGTCTCCGTCGGCGACGTGTCGGACTACACGAAGGTGGATCGCAGGGCGCTGCGCGCCCAGAACCCCGACGCGCTGCAGGGCAAGATCCTGCACCTGACCCGCGAGGGGCTCGGCGTTCCGGGAAACCCCTTCTACAGCCCGGCCGACCCCGCCTCCGTGCGCAGCCGCGTCTACGCCAGTGGGTTCCGCAGTCCCTTCCGGCTCACCCTCGACCCCGAACTCGGTGTGCCCGTCGTCGGCGACGTCGGTTGGCGGAACTGGGAGGAGGTCGGTCTCGTGCGACCGGGTTCGAACCACTCCTGGCCCTGCTGGGAGGGCACCCAGCGCACGCCCGGCTATCTGGAGTTCCCCGAGTGCGCCGGCGTGCCGAACCACCCACCGATGTGGGCCTACTCCCACGGCAGCGGAGTCGATCAGGGCAACAGCGTCACCGGGGGGATCGTCTACGGCGGCACCAGTTATCCGCAGCAGTACCACGGCGCGTACTTCTTCGGTGACTACGTGACGAAGAAGCTGTGGTCGTTGCGGTACGACAGCCAGGGCAGGCTGGTTCAGCCGCCGCAGAGCCCGCCGCTGGGCACGGACGTCGGCGGGCCGGTGAAGTTCGCCGCCGCTCCCAACGGTGACATCGTCTACGCCGACATCTACACCGGATCGCTGCGACGGCTCACCTACACGGCCGGCAACTCGCCTCCGTCGGCGAAGGCCGTCACCCGAACCGACCCCGACGCGCGGCTCGTGAGTTTCGACGGAACCGAGTCGGTGGACTACGACGGCGACCCGCTGACGTACCAGTGGGACTTCGGCGATGGCAGCAGCGCCGAGGGCGTCCGCGTAGAACACACCTATGCCGCGGGCTCCGATCGGGTCACGGCCTCGCTGACGGTGACCGATCCCCTTGGTGCCAGTGATCGGACGGAGTTCGTCGTGGCACCGGGAAACCACTCGCCCGACCTGCGGTTCACCGAGCCGCCGGAGCCTGACTTCGCTGTCCGCGATCCGGTGACCACCTCCGCGGTGGCGCAGGACGCCGAGGACGGCGCTCTGCCGATCAGCTGGATGATCAAGGTGGTGCACTGTCCGCAGGAGGCGACCTGTCACGCGCACCCCGCCACGGGCGGCGCGCGACACTCGCTCACGGTTCCCTTCACCGACCATCCGGACTCGCGGATGGAGCTCACGGCGACCGCCACCGACAGCGCGGGTGTCTCGGTCAGCAAGACCTATGTGGCGTGGCCCCGTGAACACAGGCTGACGCTGCGCGGTTCCGTGCCGGCGGCCCTGGAGATCACCTCCGAGGGAGGTGGGTACACGACCATGGTCACCGAGGGCGCGAACGTCGACGTCGTCGCCGCGGCTGTGGCCGCTGACGGGGTGTCGGCCTTCGCCGAGTGGGACGACGGGTCGGTGTCCCGCAACCGCGCCCTGACCATGGGAGCCTCGGACATCACGCTGACGGCCGAGTACGCCGGCCCGATCCAGCTGCGCTACGAAGCCGATCCGGCGCTGCGGACACTCCTCGGTGCGGCGACCGGCCCCGAGGTGACCGACGGTGGCGTGCGCTACCGGACCTACGAGGGAGGCAGGCTGTACTGGTCCGTGGCCACCGGAGTGCGGGAGACACACGGGGCGATCCTGCGCAAGTACCTTCAGCTCGGCGGCCACTCCGCGCTCGGGCTACCCGTCACCGACGAGACGGTGACTCCGGACAAGGTCGGCCGGTACAATCACTTCTCCGGCGCGCAGGGGACAGGCCCCGCTTCGATCTACTGGACACCGTCCATCGGCGCGCACGGCGTGTGGGGGGCGATCCGGCGGCGGTGGGCGGCACTGGGCTGGGAGCTGGGGCCGATGGGGTACCCGACGAAGGACGAGACCACGACCCCGGACAGGATCGGGCGGTACAACCACTTCAGCAAGGCGGCCTCGATCTACTGGACGCCCACCACCGGCGCACACGACGTGTACGGCGCGATCCGGCGGCGCTGGTCCGCGCTCGGCTGGGAACGGTCGTACCTCGGCTACCCGACCACCGGCGAGTACGCGGTGTCCGGTGGACGGCGGAACAACTTCCAGCGCGGTTACATCGTGTACAGCTTCAGCTCGAAGCAGGTCACCGATCGCCGGTACTGAAAGGCGTTCTCAGCTGGGAGCAGTGGAGCCGTCCTCCCGCCTCCGGGCCAGGCGGGAGTGCGTGCGGCCGTAGCAGAAGTGCCGCCACAACGGGCAGCATGGGGGAGAAGGGCACCCGGAACGGTCGCCGCAGCTCAGGCCGCGTGTGGCGGAGCACCGGCACGGCCACCGCGACGGTGAGCATCGCCGACAACGCGCCGATGCTCACCATGTCGGCGAGCTCGCTGATCGGCGAGCAGGGCGACCAGCGCGGCCCCGCCGATGTTCGTGAACGGCACCATGCCGGTCAGTACCACGGACACTCCGATGTAGAGCAACGCGCACACCGCGAGTGCGCCGAGGATGCCGACTCGCAGTCCTTGCTCGGATTCCTGGTCTCCTCGCCGAGGTTGGCCAGTGCCTCCCAGGCTGGCCAGATACCCGGACCAGCCACGAGAGACGACGGCCGCACCGAGGGCGAACTCGAGGAGCAGATTCCAGCCGATGATCCAGGCGACCACCTCGCCGAGCGTGGCGAACGCGTAGGTGTATGCGCTGCCGGGCCGTCGGCACGGCCGAGGCCAGTTCCGCATAGCAGACGGCTGCGAGACCGGCGACGACCGCGCCGATCCGTCGGCTGCCCCGCCGACCACCTCGGCTCCCTCGGCCGCACCGAGAACCATCACCAGTCCGGCTCGGACCGCGATCGTTCGCCGCGCTCGCCGCGGGTGGTCAGTGTGGGCCGGTCGGCTCGCGGCCGATGCCGTGCTCCCGTGCCAGGATCGCGGCCTGCACGCGCGAGCGGAGGTCCAGTTTGGTCAGTACCCGGGAAACGTGGGTCTTGACCGTCGTCTCCCCGATGAACAGCCGCGCCGCGATCTGCGCGTTCGAAAGGCCGTCGCCGAGACAGCCGAGCACCTCCCGTTCACGGTCAGTGAGATCGGCCACAATGGATGGTGTGGGCGCCGATGCCGGTGCGGTCCTGGCGAACTCGGTGATCAGTTTCCTGGTCACCTCGGGAGCCAGTACGCCTTCACCGGCGGCGACCAGCCGTACGGACTCGACCAGGCGGGCCGCGTCGACGGACTTGAGGAGAAAGCCCGCCGCACCCGCGCGCAACGCCGAGTAGACGTACTCGTCCAGATCGAACGTGGTGAGTACGAGAACGTGACAACCGTCTCGGTCCGCGAGTTGCCTGGTCGCCTCGATACCATCCGTGCCCGGCATCCGCACATCCATCAGCACGACGTCCGGCCGCAACGCCGCGACCTGCCGGACCGCCGCGGCCCCGTCGGCTGCCTCGCCGACCACCTCGACTCCCTCGGCCGCACCGAGAACCATCACCAGTCCGGCTCGGACCGCGGCGTGGTCGTCGGCCACGAGTACTCGGATACTCACCGCGCCACCTCCGATTCCGAGGCCGCCGCCGGTGCTTGTGTTGTCGGCAGTACCGCGCGGACCAGCCAGTTCGATCCGCTCGGGGCGGCGGTGAACGACCCGCCCACGGCGATCGCCCGCTCGTGCATGTTGTCCAGCCCCCGGCCCAGCCCTGTGCCGGAGTGGCGTTCGGCGGGCAGATCGTTGCGTACCTCGACGGTGAGGGTCCCCTCCCCGCAACGCAACCACACTGTCGCGCGGCGGCCGGGCGCGTGCTTGAGCACGTTGGTCAGCGCCTCCTGGATGATCCGGTAGGCCGCGAGATCCACGGCGGTGGGCAGCGAGCCGGTGTCGTCGAGCTCCGACCGCAGATCGAGTTCCATTCCACTCGTTCGCGCCGATTCGACCAATGTGGACAGCTGAGCCAACCGGGCGGGCGCGACGGTTTCAGCCGAGGCGGATGCGGGATCGCTGAGCAGGCCGATCATCGCCCGCATCTCCTCCAGCGCCCGCACGCTGTTCTCCCGCACCGACGTCAGAACCGAGTGGATGGTGTCGTCCTGCCCGGGACCGTTGCCGTTGCCACTGCCGTCGACCGACAGCGCGGCCGAGGACTGGATCGCGATGGCGGACAGGTGCCCCGCGATGGCGTCGTGCAGATCACGGGCCATTCGGGCTCGTTCGGCCGCCAGCGCCGCCGCCCTGTCCAGTTCGGCGATCCGCCCGGCCGCATCCGCGGCGGCCCGTTCGTTCTCGGCGATGTCCCGCTGCTGCCGGATGTTTGTGGCCCACCACACCGGGATGACCAGAAAGGGCAGGCAGGCGCATGCGGCGACGACAGCGACACGCCAGTCGGGAAACGTCAGCATAGCGGTGGCGGTGGCGGCGATCACGCCCACCGCCGCTGTCGGGATCATCGCGCGGCTCAGGCGGGCGGACCCGTACAGCGTTGCCGCGTAAATCAGATCGGAGTAACTGATCAGGGCAGGAGCGGAGAAGCCGAGCAGCATGTCCACGGTCATGACGGCGGTCCCCGCGCCCAGCGCCAGCGCGGGCGCGCGGCGCCGCCAGAGCTGCAGTGTGCAGAGCAGGGCCAGCACGACGACACGTGTCCACAGTGGTGCGCCGGTCGCGGGATCGGCGAACAGCGGGTACAGCCCGACGAGATACAGGACACTGCCGAAGGCAAGGGTCGCCAGCGCGATCACCCGGTCCTGATGGACCGGGTCCAGCCGGTGCACCCGCAGGCGGGCAAGGTCGTTCCAGCGCAGCACACCGCACATCACAGCACACGGGAAGCGAGCCGGAGTCCTCCGAAGTGATGACGACCGCTCGTTCCCTCCGCCGACGCGGGCGCGGGCGCGCGGAATCCACGCTTGCCGCATGGACGAGTTGTTCGACTTCGTGACCCGCAATCCGATGGCGGCAGTGATCGTGGCGGGCGAGACCGGCTTCTGGGTGCTCATCGTGGCGGGGCTCGTGGCCAGGTACGTGTTCCGGCTCCGGCGGACCGGGCTGGTGCTGCTCGCCGCCACGCCCGTCATCGATCTCGGGGTGCTGATCGCCGCGGTGATCGACCTCGCGGGAGGGGCGGAAGCCAGCTGGGTGCACGGGGTCGCGGCGGTGTACCTCGGCTTCAGTGTGGTGTTCGGCCCTTCGATGATTCGCTGGGCCGACGACAGGTTCGCCCGGTGGTTCCTCGGCAGAGCGACCGAGCGGCCGAGGCTCAGTCACAGCGAGAAGCTGCGCAAGGAGTGGCGGGACTGGGGCCGCTGCCTGCTCGCGTCCGCACTCGCCGCGGCGGTCATGGGGGTGCTCATCCTCGTCGCGGGCTCGCTGGAGCAGACGAGGCAGCTGTGGGGAGCCGACGGGTGGCTGATCCGGCTAGCCGTGATCAGCGGGATCTGGTTCGTCGGCGGCCCGGTCTGGCAGGCCCTGACACCGCGGCGCGCGGAAGTGTCCCACAACAACGAGAAGGGGTGAGAGCGTGATCGAGATCGCCGGGATCCTGCTGCTGGTGCAGGGAGTGGGCGGATTCGTCAACCGGGTCGCAGGCAGCACGTCCGAGAGTTGGTTCGTGCAGCTGCACACACTGCCGAGCGCGTGGCACATACCGGCCAGCGTGGCGATGGCAGCCCTGGGGGCGGTGCTGGCGTGGGTGGGCGCCGAACGGCGGAAGAAGGTCCGCGAGTAGGGGAGGAGACGCAGCAGGGCCATCCCGGCCGCCTGGGGGCGGCCGGGATGGCCCTGTGCGGGGGGTGGGGCGGGCTCGCCTTCGGCTTCGCGGTGCTGGGAGTGTGGTCCAGCTAGACGCGTACGTCACTTGCCTCAGGCTCTGTTGTTTCTGGGAGCGGGACGAAAAGCGTGTCCCGCTCCCAGCGCTCTCCTGCGGCGGACGGCTGCCGTTGTGGTTCTTTTTTTGTGCCCGCCTCAGTCGAGGTAATCCCTCAGCACCTGAGACCGCGACGGATGCCGCAGCTTCGACATCGTCTTCGACTCGATCTGGCGGATGCGCTCGCGGGTCACGCCGTAGACCTGGCCGATCTCGTCCAGGGTGCGTGGCTGGCCGTCGGTGAGACCGAAGCGCAGCCGGACCACGCCGGCCTCCCGCTCGGAGAGCGTCTGCAGCACCGACTGGAGCTGGTCCTGCAGCAGCGTGAACGACACCGCGTCCACCGCGACCACGGCCTCGCTGTCCTCGATGAAGTCACCGAGCTGCGAGTCGCCCTCGTCACCGATGGTCTGGTCCAGCGAGATCGGCTCCCGTGCGTACTGCTGGATCTCCAGGACCTTCTCCGGGGAGATGTCCATCTCCTTGGCGAGTTCCTCGGGAGTCGGCTCCCGGCCGAGATCCTGCAGGAGCTCACGCTGTATGCGGCCGAGCTTGTTGATCACCTCGACCATGTGCACCGGAATACGGATGGTGCGTGCCTGGTCGGCCATGGCCCTGGTGATGGCCTGGCGGATCCACCAGGTGGCGTAGGTGGAGAACTTGAAGCCCTTGGTGTAGTCGAACTTCTCGACCGCGCGGATCAGTCCGAGGTTGCCCTCCTGGATCAGGTCCAGGAACGCCATGCCACGGCCGGTGTAGCGCTTGGCCAGCGACACCACGAGTCGCAGGTTCGCCTCGAGCAGGTGGTTCTTCGCCCGCTCTCCGTCGCGCACGATCCACTTGAGGTCGCGGCGCATCTGGGTGGCGAGCTTCTCGCCCTCCTCCTCGGCCGCGCGCACGCGGTCGGCGGCGTAGAGCCCGGCCTCGATGCGCTTGGCGAGCTCCACCTCCTCCTCGGCGTTGAGCAGCGCGACCTTGCCGATCTGCTTGAGGTAGGCACGCACGGAGTCCGCCGACGCCGTGAGCTCGGCGTCCTTGCGGGCCTGCCGCAGGGCCTCCGACTCCTCCTCGTCCCAGACGAAGTCCGGGTCATTGGGCGACTTGGCCCCGCCCTTGCCCCGAGTGGTCGCGGCGGCGGGTTCCGAGGAATCGTCCGCCTCCTCGGGCTCGTCGGCCTCTTCGGTCACGGTGGCATCGACGACGTCGACCTCCACCGCCTCCACGTCGAGGTCCGACAGGTCGACGTCCTCGAGCTCGGCGTCGTCGCCGGGACCGTCCGGCTCGCCCTTGGTGTCCGCGGTCTTCGCGCCCTTACGGCCCTTGGCCGGTGCCTTCTTGGCGGGCGCCTTGCGGCCGGACGACTTCGCGGCCGCCGGACCCTCGGTGCCCGTGGTGTCCGAGTCGGCCGCCGTGTCCTCGCCGGCCGCCGAGGTCTTGGCGTCGCTCGTTGATTTCGTCCCGCTTCGGGTTGCGGTTCTTGCGGCTGCCACGTACGCCCTTTCACAGCGGTCGATCATGACGAGCCGAGACATGTACGTCCCAGCTGCCTCAGATTCGGGGATCACGCCCCGGCCTGCGGTTTTGCTTCCCGCAGCCGTGGGCCGTGTTCCATTGTAACGACGATGGTCCCCGGCGTCGCGAAGCGATCAACTCCGGGGCGTCCCGGAAGGCGCGTTCGGGCGGTACCGCCCGGCCTGGAGACGGCCGTGGGATCAGTGCTCGATGCCCTCGGCCGCGGCCAGTGCGGCACCCACGATACCGGCGTTGTTCTGCAACGACGCCACCACGATCTCCGTCCGGATGCCGAGCAGCGGCACCCATTTCTCGGATTTCTTGCTGACGCCGCCACCGACGATGAGCAGATCCGGCGCCATGAGGCCCTCGAGCACAGTCAGATAACGGTTTACCCGCTGTGCCCACTCGGGGTAGGACAGCCCCTCGTTGTCCTTGATCGAGGCCGCCGCGCGCTTCTCCGCGTCGTGCCCGTCGACCTCGAGGTGACCGAACTCCGTGTTGGGCAGGAGCTTGCCGTCCAGGAACACGGCGCTCCCGATGCCGGTGCCGAAGGTGAGCAAAATGGTCACCCCGGTACGTGCCTCGGGGTGGCCGAACCGGATCTCCGCCATCCCCGCCGCGTCGGCGTCGTTGAGCATCGCGATGTCCTCGACGTCCCGGCCGAGCCGCTTGGCGAACAACGTGTCGGCGTCCGTGCCGATCCACGAAGGGTCGATGTTCGCCGCGGTCCGGGCGAAGCCCTTCTTGATCACGGCAGGCAGCGTGACGCCCACCGGCCCGTCCCACTCGAACTCGGCCACGATGTCGGCCACCACGTCGGCGATGGCCTCGGGCGTCGAGGGGCGCGGCGTGTCGACACGCTTGCGATCCCCGATGAGCCTGCCTTGTTCCAGGTCGACGAGGCCACCCTTGATGCCACTGCCGCCGATGTCGATACCGAAGCCACGGGTCGCCGTCATTGACGTGATCCCTTCATCGTTCGTGTCCCATCCGTAACCATGCCCGGCGAACGTAGGACCGGGTGTTCGCCCGCGTTACCTTCTCGATTCAGAAACCTGCGCACGAGACTTTAGCCGGATGTGGTCCCATGTCGTCATGGGTGCTGCGAGAACGACCGAATCCGAGCTCACAGACCTCGCCGAGCAGGTCGCGGCCGAGGCGGCCGCACTGGTGCGCGAGGCACGAGACGGAATGCAGGCCGGCCGCGCCGTCGACGTCGCCACCAAGAGCACCGACACCGATGTCGTGACCGCCATCGACCGCGAGACCGAGCGGTTCGTCCGGACCAGGCTGGCGGAGCTGCGGCCGGGTGAGGCCGTACTGGGCGAGGAGGAAGGGGGAGCGGCCGGGACCGGAGTGACCTGGGTCGTCGACCCGATCGACGGCACGGTCAACTTCCTCTACGGCTATCCCTGGTTCTCGGTGTCCCTGGCGGCACAGGTCGACGGGGTGTCGGTGGCCGGTGCCGTGGTGGAGCCGGTCAGCGGGCGCCGCTGGACCGCGACGCGGGGAGCCGGTGCATGGCTGGACGGGCGCCCGTTGCGCGTCTCGGCGCCGCGACGGCTGGAGCTGGCGTTGCTGAGCACCGGCTACGCCTATCGGGTCGAGCGGCGTACGCAGCAGGCGGCGATGGTTGCCGGGATGCTCGGCCGGGTGCGCGACATCCGCAGGGCAGGTGCCGCCTCGCTCGATCTCTGCGCCGTCGCGGCGGGCTGGACCGACGCCTATTTCGAGCACGGCCTCTCGCGCTGGGACTGGGCCGCGGGGGCCCTTGTCGCCGCGGAGGCGGGTGCCGTGGTGTCGCTGCCGGGCGAGGACCCGGAGTTCGGTTCGGACGCCACGTTCGCTGCCGCGCCGCCCATCGCCGCGGAGTTGCGGTCCGCCCTGATCGAGTGCGGCGCGGCGGCGATCTGACGGAAGGCTCTCAACCGGCGCCGGCGGTGCTCAGCAGTGGACGTCGCGGGCGGCGGAAATCAACTCGGGGTCGATCTGCGAGCCCGGGGTGGCGGCCTGCTCGCCGCCACCCTTCTCGGACTGGCTCGCCGACCACTTGCTGAGCTGGTCCAGGACCTGCAGGCCCTCCTTGCGTGGCCGCACACCGTTGAAGACCGTGCCGATGGAGAAGTCCACCGTCGCGTCCTTGCGGTTGTCCTTGACCAGTTCCGCACACGGCTCCACCAGGCTCAGCGTGCGGGCCGCCGCGGTGCCGTTCTCGCCGAACCGGATCTGCCCCCGGCAGTTCGCCTCGTCGTCCTGGTAGGCCGGGTCATTGGCGGGCTCGCCCGTCTCGGAGAAGCCGAGGTCCTTCAGTGCCAGCGTGGTCAGCGTCGCCCCGTTGCGGATTTCACTCGCGTTGAGGACCTGTACCGCGACCTTGTCCGGCGGAACGGGGGCGACACCGTCGAGACCGTCGTAACCGAGCGAGGTGTAGGTCACGCCCTCTGGCGGGCTGGGTGGGGGAGTGCACCTGACGGCTTCGTTCAGATCGTCACGGCTGACGATGACGTTCAGCCAGACGAAGACGGACACAGCCCCCAGCAGGCCGATGACGATGAGCGCGGGCAACGGCCGATGCTTGCGGTAGGGCTTCGACTTCCGGCCCCCGCGCCCAGCACCGCTGATCCCGCCGATCCCCGACACCACCTGCCCCGTCCTTTCCGGTCACTGTCCGTGTCACTACTGACACCGTCGTTGCAGATCAGCCTAGGCGTTACAGCCGGATGACCGTTGATGGGCACCACGGCACGCTCGGACACCGTTCCGGTGAGCCTCCGCTCGTGCCGCTCAAGGCCGGATTGCCTGGAAAAACCCCACGTAAACCATGCTGCCCGGCAGAGCCTCCCGGATCGGCAGCACTTCCGGTCCACCCAAAAGAGTTAACCCTCGACGAGGGCTCTCTGCGCCTGTTGAGTGATATACGCACGGTGACGGGCAACCTGTTTCCCTGGCGTTTCGGGCATGGGCTACCCTCTGCGGGCTCCGGGCGTAGATCGAGACGGGAAAACAGAGATCTCCCTCACTGCGACGCCGGGCACAAAAAGGGGCGCTGGGACGTTTACCAGCGACACGAAGGACTCACGGAATGGCTCGGAGTCCGGGTCATCTGATATCGACGCTGATCGCAGGGGTGAGGGAAATGGCGACCGACTACGACGCTCCGCGCCGCAGCGAAGCCGACGAGCTGGCCGAAGACTCGTTGGAGGAGCTGAAGGCACGGCGCAACGAAACACAATCCGGTGTGGTGGACGTGGATGAGGACGCCACCGCGGAGAACTTCGAGCTTCCCGGGGCCGACCTCTCCGGTCTCTCCGGCGAGGACCTGACCGTCAAGGTGGTTCCGAAGCAGGCCGACGAGTTCACCTGCTCGGTGTGCTTCCTCGTGCACCACAGGAGCAGGCTCTCCGAGGAGAGTGGCGGAAGGCTGATCTGCCGCGACTGTGCCTGACAGGGCGTCCGGGAACGGCGGATTGCGTGGTCATGGTGATCTGTGGAACTCGGCCGACGAAGTCCCGCTATCGAGGCGGCAGGGCGTCGAGCAGTGGAACGGGACTGTCGCTGGAAGTCAGCGCCCTGGCGACTCGATAGCGGACCCGAGTTCGCAGACAAGCTCTGAGGACGCGGGGCCGCGACCGCCGTGTGCGCGGCGCGGACCCGGGGTCGAAGTGGGTGAAGGGGTGATGGGACCGAGAGGTTCTCATCACCCCTTCCTCGTGTCCGCGCTCGTCGCGGCCGAGACGGTCAGCACCTTGTGATGATACTCACTCCGGTTGGGCGTGCTGTTGGCGGCTGTCCCGGAGGGCCTCGGCCAACGCCTCCGGCCTGCGGCTGCTGACCAGCCAGTAGGGCGTGGGGTCGGCGGGATCCGTCAGCTCCACCCGGACGAGCGGGCCGACCCAGCCGCGGTGCAGGACGAACGCGGCCGGGTCGAGTTCGGGGCCGAGCGCCTTGCGCTTGCGGTCCTTGCCGATCACCTCGACCTCGCCGGTGAAGCGTACGGGCAGGCGTGCCTCTCCGGCGCGCAGTTCCGTTTCCCCGGAGGGCACGTCGGTCACCTCGACCTTCGCCCGTCCGAGCGAGATCAGCAGTGCCGCCGCGAGCGGGAGCAACACCGCGTACGGGAGCCAGGAGCGCACACCGGGATAGCCCATGTGCACCTCGGCGGCGAGCAGTGCGGCGGCGAGCAGCGGCAGCGGCCAGCCCCACCAGGGCACATAGAGCCGCTCGACGTACCGGGTACCGGCCCTGGCCCGCTTTCCGCTCGTCTCCACCACGTCGCCTACCCGCCGATCACCCGTACTCGTGCTACCGATCACCATCTCAGGGTAGTCTCGCCGCCCGTGTCCAGCGTGCAGGTCCTGCTCTCCAGAATTGATCCCGGCGTCCCCGTCCCGTCCTACGCCAGACAGGGCGACGCCGGCGCCGATCTCGTCACCACGACCGACCTGGTCCTCGAACCCGGTGCCAGGGCGCTCGTCGGCACCGGGATAGCCATCGCCCTGCCCCCGGGATACGCGGGTTTCGTCCACCCGAGGTCCGGCCTCGCGGCACGGGCCGGGCTCTCCGTGGTGAACACTCCGGGGACGATCGACTCCGGCTACCGCGGCGAGATCCGTGTCTGTCTGATCAACCACGACCCGCACGAGCCGATCGTGCTGTCGCGGGGCGACCGCATCGCCCAGCTGGTGATCCAGCGGGTCGAGCACGCGGAGTTCGTCGAGGTCGGCGAACTCGACGAGTCGGAGCGCGGTGCGGGCGGCTACGGTTCGACGGGTGGACATGCCGTTCTCGGCTAGCGGATGTCACACGGCTAGATTGAGCTCACTGGGGAAGGGAACGGAGAGCTAGTGGGGATTTTCGGACGTAAGCGCAGGCCTGCCGAGCAGAACGGGCAGGCGGAGGGGCGGTCCAGGGGACGGCATGCCGCCCCGGACGACGACGAGCTGCCCGGCGCGGACGAGGGGGAGTGGGACGATCCGCAGCCCCTGGAGAGTCCCGATGGACCGTTCGACATCGCCGATGCGCCGGAGGACGAGATCCCGCGCATCGATCTCGGCTCGGTCCGGGTGCCCGTCCCCGACGGTGCGCAGGTGCAGGTGGAGATGGACCAGGCAGCCGGCAACGTCAGGGCGGTCCACGTGGTGACCGGACAAGGCCAGGTCACGGTGAGCGGTTACGCCGCACCCCGATCCGGTGGCCTGTGGGACGAGGTGGGCACGGAACTGGCGGAGCAACTGCGTAAGGACGGTGCCCAGGTCGCCACCGGTGACGGCGAGTGGGGCATGGAGTTGTCGGCCGTGCTGGGCGAGGTCGCGTTGCGATTCGTCGGCGTTGACGGCCCACGGTGGATGCTGCGCGGGGTCATCGCGGGTCCGCAGTCGAAGGCGGCGGAAGCGCCGGGCACCCTGCGCGACATCGTCCGCCACACCATCGTGGTTCGTGGTGACGCGCCGATGCCGGTACGCACGCCGTTGCAGATCACCCTGCCGGACGCCGTCGCCGAGCACATCGCCGCGCAGCAGCAGGGCCAGTAACCCGGCTTCGTGGCGGGGACAGGGCCACGAAGCCGGTCAGCGGAAAACCATTGTGCGGATCAGGCGATCGGTTGGCAGGCTGCGATCATGAGCGCGCGCCCTGAGTCCGACACCCGCTACCACGGCACGCCCGTCACCGCGGACCTCCTGCGCGGCGCGCTCGAGGTGGAACGCACCGACCACGGTGTGCTGCCGCACCGGCTGCCTGCCTGGGCCCGCGCGCAGTTCTCGGACGGGCAGCTGGCCATGTCGGAGGCCCAGCCCTCCGGCGTACGGCTGGTGGTGCGCACCCGGGCCACCGTCGTCGAGCTGGACACGCTGCGCACCAAGGTGGGCTACCGGGACATCCCACCGCGTCCCGACGGCGTGTACGACCTGCTCGTCGACGGCAGGCCGGCGGGACAGGCCAGTACGACCGGCGGCAAGGTGCTGCTGCTGGACATGGCCACCGGGACGGCGGAGACCCGGCCCGGCCCGGTCGGCACCGTCCGCTTCGACGGCCTGCCGGACCGGGTGAAGGACGTGGAGATCTGGCTGCCGCACACCGAGATCACCGAACTGGTCGCCCTGCGGACCGATGCCCCGGTGGCGGCCGTGCCGCCAGAGGGCCGGCGGGTGTGGCTGCACCACGGCAGCTCGATCAGCCACGGCTCGAACGCCGCGAGCCCGTCGACGACCTGGCCTGCCCTCGCCGCCTCGGCCGGCGGCGTCGAACTGGTCAACCTCGGCTTCGGCGGCAGCGCCCTGCTCGACCCGTTCACCGCCCGCACCATGCGGGACACACCCGCGGACCTGCTCAGCGTTAAGATCGGCATCAACGTGGTCAACGCCGACCTGATGCGTCTGCGTGCCTTCACACCTGCGGTGCACGGCTTCCTCGACACCATCCGCGAGGGCCATCCCACCACGCCGCTGCTGGTCGTCTCGTCGATCCTGTGCCCCATCCACGAGGACACCCCAGGGCCTGGCGCCGTCGACTTCAGCACGGGGACCCTGCGGTTCAGCGCCACCGGCGACCCTGCCGAGCGCGCCGCGGGGAAGCTGACGCTCAATGTCATCCGGGACGAACTGGCCGGTGTCGTGCGGCAGCGGGCAGCCGACGACCCCAACCTGCACTACCTCGACGGCCGCGACCTCTATGGCGCGGCGGACTTCGCCGAGCTGCCGCTGCCAGATCAACTGCACCCGGACGCCGCCGCACACCGCCGGATCGGCGAACGTTTCGCCGCGGTGGCCTTCGGCGCGGGGGGACCGTTCGCAACCGGCCGTGGCTCCGCGCGTTTTGCCGTCAGAGACTGATTGCGTCGGCCCACGCCGCCGCCACCGTCCGCCCGAGAGACTCCCGGTCGGCGCCGAGCGCGGCCAGTGAAGTTTCCCGCACCGTCGCCGTCGGCAGTGCCGCCGCCCACTCCCGCGCCACCGCCGCGGGATGTACCGGGTCGTCGACACAGGCCGCGATGCCGACCGGAACCGTAAGACGGGCCAGTTCGCCACTGGTCGGTCCCGCATGGGCAGCCGCGGCGCGCAGACCCGCCACCAACCCAGCGCCGTGCCTGCGCCACGCGCGGCGCAGTTCGGCCGCGAGCCACGGCTCGATCCCGGCCGTGGAGATGGCCAGTGCGGCTTCGAGGCCCTCGCGTTCCACGAGATCGGCGGAGATGCCCGCGGCGACGGCCGCGGGGGCGTGCTGCGCGGTCCCGGTCCACGCGGGCAGTGCGGCGAGCACCCCGGCGCACCGGTCCGGATTGCGCACCGCCCACTCGGCCGCGAGGTGGGCGCCGAGGGAGATACCGCCCACCAGGACGGTCCCGGGTGCCGCGGCGGCGAAGGAGTCGAGCTCGGCAAGGTAGCCCTGGACGAGATCGGTGCCCCGCGGCGGGGCCGGTGTGTGTATCCGCACCCCGAGGGCATGCAGGGGCCCGGCGAACACCGAGCGGACGAACACCTCGTCGGAGCCCGTACCGGGCAGTAACACGGCCTGCATCCCAGGCATTGCGGACGTCACGTTGCGATCCTGACGCAAAGCGGCTTCCCTTGCCGGGAAAGAGTTACGCTGGATTCGCACGGGCCGTGAGTTGTCGGGGGCCCCGGAGCACAGGAGCACCGCATATGCCCGCCAAAGACGGCGGCTACTTCAGCCGGCTGGTTCGTAAGCTGACCAGCGAAGTCGAGGATCTCGACGCCCATGACCTGTCCGAGAAGTCGGAGGCCGGTGGGGCCCAGCGAGCGTGTGACTGCCGTTCGGGCCAGGAAGTAACCGTGCTCGGCAGGTTGCGCACCGTGGAGCTGTGCCCGAACACCGAGGCCGCCACGCTGGAAGCCGAGCTCTTCGACGGCACCGATGGCGTGACGCTAGTCTGGCTTGGTCGCCGCCGCATTCCCGGCATCGAGCCGGGACGCACGATCAAGGTGCGCGGCCGGATGGCCGACCGTAACGGCCGCAAGGTGTTGTACAACCCGTACTACGAACTGCAGACGACGACGTCCTAGGCATTCCAGGCGTCCTGGTAGTTCTAGACGCCCAACGCAGGCGGGTTGCCCGAACCGACGTGGATGAGTGATAGCGCATCGTGAGTGACCCCGCCCGAAGCGGTGATCAGGACACCAAGCCCGACACCGAGCCTGACACGGTGACCGCCGCCGGAGAGGCGACGAACACGCCCGAGCCGGACAGGCAGGACCCGGCGGACACCGAGCGTCCCGAGGCCGCGCCGACCATGCTCGAGCAGATGGGGGGCGTCTCCGGGCTCGCCTACTCGTCGGTCCCGGTCGTCGTGTTCGTCCTCGCCAACGCCCTCTTCGGGCTGCAGCCGGCGATCTGGTGCGCGCTCGGCAGTGCCGTGCTGATCACCGTGGTGCGGGTGGTGCGCAAGGAACCGCTCCAGCCTGCCATTTCGGGGTTCTTCGGAGTCGCCATCGCCGCGTTCCTCGCGTATCGGACAGGTTCGGCGAAGGGCTTCTTCCTCTTCGGCATCTGGGCGAGCGTCGTGTACGGCAGCGTGTTGCTGGCCTCGGTTCTGGTGCGCTGGCCGTTGGCCGGAGTGATCTGGAACGCGCTCAACGGCACGGGCATGGCCTGGCGGCGCGACAAGCAGTCGAGGCGTGACTTCGACATCGCCACACTGGCGCTCACCGCCGTGTTCGCCGCGCGGTTCATCGTGCAGCGGTGGCTCTACGACGAGGACCACACCGGCTGGCTGGCCTTCGCCAAGATCGCGATGGGATATCCGCTGTACGGGCTGGCGTTGCTGGTCGTGGTCTGGGCGGTCCGGCGGTCGGACAAGCGGCTCAAGGCGATCGAGGAGACCCGCGCGGCCGAGGAGGCCGACGTAGAGGCCCGGCTGCGCGCCAAATACGGCCAGACGCCCCCACGGGAAGCCTGAACGGGGCGGTCCTGGGATGTCCCCAATGCCACATTGGGGAACTTCCGCGGGGGGCGTGCGGGCGCACCCGTGCCCTAGTAGCCGAGGGCGGTGCGGATGTCGGATTCGACGTCGGCGTGCGCCACGAACAGGAGTTCGTCGCCGGGCTCCAGCGGGTCCTCCGGCTGCGGGACGATGACCCGATCGCCACGCAGGATCGTCACCAGCGCGGCGTCCCGGGGCAGGTTGAGATCCCGCACCGGCCTGCCCGCCAGCGGCGTCTCCTCGGGCAGGGTCAGTTCGACGAGGTTGGCCTGGCTCTGCCGGAAGGTCATCAGCCGGACCAGATCGCCGACGCTCACCGCCTCCTCGACCATCGCCGCGAGCATCCGCGGCGTGGAGACCGCCACGTCCACACCCCAGGAATCGGTGAACAACCACTCGTTGGCCGGGTTGTTCACCCTGGCCACCACCCTGCGCACCGCGAACTCGGTCTTGGCGAGCAGGGACACCACCAGGTTGACCTTGTCGTCACCCGTAGCGGCGATCACGACGTCACACAGCTGTATCCCGGACTCCTCGAGGGTGGAGACCTCGCACGCATCCCCGAGCACCCAGTCGGCCTGTTCGACCGTCTCCGGCATGAACTGTCCCGACTCGCGCTCGATGAGCATCACCACGTGCCCGGCGTCCACCAGTTCCGTCGCGATGGACCGGCCCACCGCACCCGCTCCGGCTATGGCGACCCGCATCAGTTGTCCTCCTCCGGGGCTCGCCCGGCCACGTTCGTCACGTCGCTGATGGTGCCCGACCGCGCGGCCACGTAGACGACGTCGTCCGCCTGCAGCACGGTCTTGGACTCCGGCAGCACACCGGTGCCGAACCGCATGATGAACGCCACCCGGCAACCGCACGCCCGTTGCAGGTCGCGCACGCTGCGCCCCACCCAGCCCTCGTGCAGGGGCAGCGGCAGGAGAGCGACAGTGCCGGAAGGCTCGCGCCACGAGGTGGAGACACCGTCGGGCAGCAGTGTGCGCAGGAAGCGGTCGGTGGTCCACGGGACGGTGGCGACCGTCGGGATGCCGAGACGCTCGTACACGGCGGCGCGCTTGTGGTCGTAGATCCTGGCGACCACATGCTCCACACCGAAGGTTTCGCGCGCCACCCTGGCCGAGATGATGTTCGAGTTGTCTCCGCTGGACACGGCGGCGAACGCGCCGGCCCGCTCGATCCCCGCCTGAACGAGCACCTGACGGTCGAAGCCGACCCCCACCACCTGCTGCCCGGAGAACTCGCTGCTGAGCCTGCGGAAGGCCTGCTTGTCCTTGTCGATCACGGCCACCTCGTGGCCGAGCCGCTCCAGCGCCGCGGCCAGGGACGCACCGACCCGGCCGCATCCCATGATCACCACGTGCACGCCTTGCCTCCTCCTGTCGGCGTCGCCTGCCCGGCGGCACAGTACAAAACGGCTTCGCCGACCGCGGATTCCCTCGGTCGCGCTCGCGTCCGTGGAGAACGTACCGCGAGGTCGGCGCCGGTGTCCTCGCACGGGGTGTGTGCGCAAGGCGAACCGCACCGCGAGCGGCCAGCGTCGGCGCCTCCGGCGAGACGATCTACCCTTTTCCGGTGTCCAAGTTCACCACTGCGGCGAAGAGGCTGGTACTGGGCCGGCCGTTCCGCAGCGACCGGCTCTCCCACACGCTGTTGCCCAAGCGCATCGCGCTGCCCGTATTCGCCTCCGACCCCATGTCCAGCGTGGCGTACGCGCCGGAGGAGATCCTCCTCATGCTCTCCATCGCGGGAGCGTCGGCGTACGTGTTCAGCCCGTGGATCGGGCTCGTGGTGGTCCTCGTCATGGTCGCGGTGGTCGCGTCGTACCGGCAGAACGTGCAGGCATACACCTCCGGCGGTGGGGACTACGAGGTGGCCACGGTCAATCACGGACAGAAATGGGGTCTCGTCGTCGGCAGCGCGCTGCTGGTCGACTACGTCCTGACGGTCGCGGTCTCCATCGCCGCGGCGGCCGCCAACATCGGCTCCGCGGTGCCGTTCGTGGCGACCCACAAGGTCGAGTTCGCGGTGGCCGCCATCCTGCTGCTCACCGCCGCCAACCTGCGTGGTGTCCGCGAGTCCGGCAAGACGTTCGCCATTCCGTCCTATGCGTTCGTCGTCGGCATTCTCGGCATGATCATCTGGGGTGCGATCCGGGTGTTCGTCCTCGACGAGGAGGTGCGTGCCGAGAGCGCCGATCTCATCCTGCAGGAGGAGGGCGCCCACCTCGCGGGGTTCGGTCTCGTGTTCCTGGTGCTGCGCGCCTTCTCCTCGGGCAGCGCCGCGCTGACCGGAGTCGAGGCGATCAGCAACGGCGTACCCGCCTTCCGCAAGCCGAAGGGCCGCAACGCCGCGACCACCCTGCTGATGATGGGCGTGCTCGCGATCACGATGTTCCTCGGACTGCTCTTCCTGGCGCGGGTGACCGGCGCGGTGATGGCGGAGCACCCGGAAACGCAGCTGGTCAACGCGCCCGAAGGCTACGAACAGAAGACACTGGTGGCGCAGCTCGCCAACGCGGTGTTCACCGGCTTCTCGCCCGCGGTCTGGTTCATCATCTTCTTCACCGGGCTCATCCTGGTGCTCGCGGCCAATACGGCCTTCAACGGGTTTCCGGTCCTGGGCTCGATCCTCGCCCAGGACCGGCATTTGCCCCGGCAACTGCACACCCGCGGCGACCGCCTCGCATTCTCCAACGGCATTCTCTTTCTCGCGGGATTCGCGATCCTGCTGGTGATCGTGTTCGAAGCCGAGGTCACCCAGCTGATCCAGCTCTACATCGTCGGCGTGTTCGTGTCGTTCACGCTCAGCCAGAGCGGGATGATCCGGCACTGGAACCGCCTGCTGGCCACGGAAGCCGATCCCGATGCGCGGCGGCGGATGCGGCGGTCCCAGGCCATCAACTCGTTCGGCCTCTTCATGACCGCGTCCGTTCTAGTCATCGTGCTGGTGACGAAGTTCCTCGCGGGCGCCTGGATCTCCATCGTGGCGATGGCGGCCATCTTCTGGCTGATGACC
Organism: Amycolatopsis marina; assembly: GCF_900111885.1. Taxonomy (GTDB): domain Bacteria; phylum Actinomycetota; class Actinomycetes; order Mycobacteriales; family Pseudonocardiaceae; genus Amycolatopsis; species Amycolatopsis marina. The sequence continues at coordinate 48,247 of NZ_FOKG01000012.1, read as the reverse complement.
GCGATCCGCAAACACTACGACCGGGTCGCCGAGGAACTGCGTGATGTGGATCGCAAGCCTGCCGTGCTGCCGTCGCGAAACCACGCGATCGTGCTGGTGTCCACACTGCACCGTCCCACGCTGCGGGCACTGGCCTACGCCAAGGCGACCAGACCCGACGTACTGGAGGCGGTCACCGTCAATGTGGACGACGTGGACACCAAGAAACTGGTGGAGAACTGGGAGAAGCACGGCTTCTCGATACCGTTGAAGGTGGTCGAGTCGCCCTACCGGGAGATCACCAAGCCCGTCCTGGACTACGTGCGACGGGTTCGGGGGGACAACCCGCGCGATGTGGTGACGATCTTCATCCCGGAGTACGTGGTGGGCCACTGGTGGGAACAGTTGCTGCACAACCAGAGCGCACTGCGGCTCAAGGGCAGGCTGTTGTTCGAGTCGGGGGTCATGGTGACCAGCGTTCCGTGGCAGCTGGAGTCGTCCAAGCTCCGCTCCCGCAAGGCGAAGGTCGAACGGCCCGCCGCGGGCGACGTCCGGCGTGGCCTCTACGGCGCGCGTCGCATCTCCGGTTCGAACGGCCGGGGTGCAAAGGACCCCAACGGCGCGAAGGACCCGGAACGGTGAGCGGCCAGCAGCACCCGGACAGCTGGGCGGGCCGCACCGTGGAGCTGGAGGTCGGTTCCGTCGCGCACGGTGGCCACTGTGTGTCCCGGCTGGACGGACGCGTCGTCTTCGTGCGGCACGCGCTGCCCGGGGAGATCGTGCTCGCGGAGGTCACGGAGGACAAGGGCGGCTCGTTCTGCCGGGCGGACGCCGTCCGGGTACTGCGCTCGTCCCCGCATCGGGTGGAGCCGGTCTGCCCGCTGGCCGCTCCCGGACTCTGCGGTGGCTGTGACTGGCAACATGCGGCACCACAGGTGCAACGGGAACTCAAGGCACAGGTCGTGAGTGAACAGTTGCGGCGGCTGGCAGGGCTGGACAGGACCGTCGAGGTGGAGGCCCTGCCCGGTGGACCGCTCGGCTGGCGCAGCCGCGTCCGGCTGGTGGCCGACGCCGAGGGCAGGCCCGGTCTGCGGGCACACCGGAGTCACCGGGTGATCCCGCTGGCCGGGTGCCCGATCTCGGTGCCGGGCGCGATGGACGACGCGATGGCCAGGACCTGGCGTCCCGGGACGGAACTGGAGATCACCCGCGACGGCGAAGGCCGGACGCACCTGCGTGAGCTGACCACCGTGCGCGGGCGGGACAAATCGCGGCAGATCAAGGGCGGTATCGCCGTGCAGCACGCCGCGGGGCGCGACTGGCGGCTGGCCGCGCACGGCTTCTGGCAGGTGCATCCCGCCGCGGCCGACGCGCTCGCCGACGTTGTGGGTGAGTGGGCCGACGCCCCCGCGGGTGGCCGGGCGTGGGATCTGTACGCCGGGGTCGGGCTCTTCGCGTCGGTACTGGCCGAACAGGTCGGCCGCCACGGCGATGTGCTCGCCGTCGAGTCGGGACGGCGTGCCGTGGCCGACGGGGAGGCGAACCTCGCGGACCTGCCCCAGGTGCGCTGGCGGGCGGGGCAGGTCGACCGGGTGCTGGCCGGGGCCGGCGAGCGGCCCGACGTCGTGGTGCTGGATCCACCGCGCAAGGGCGCGGGGGCAGCGGTGGTGCGGGCGATCGCGGCCGGCGCCCCTGATCGGATCGTCTATGTCGCGTGCGACCCGGCCGCACTCGCCAGGGACATCGCCACCTTCGCGGGTCACGGCTACCACCTGCACGAACTCCGGGCGTTCGACGCGTTTCCCATGACCCATCACGTGGAGTGTGTGGCCCTGTTGCGAGCGTGACGACAGAACTGTCGGTGGCATCCGGCAGGCTCACGAGCCGGACGTCACGCGCACGGTCACATCACGAAGGGGGAGAACATGGCAACGGGGGAGCGGCACGCGGGCAGGGAAGACCTGGTGCAGGCAGCGGTGGACGCCATCCGGCTGGCCGCACGATGGCACCCGGCGGCCCACCCGTCTTCCGCCACCGCCCAAGCGGAGACGCTTCGCGCCGCAGCGCTGGCCACCGACGTCCAGGAGCGGTACGCGGACTCGCCGCGGTCGGTGGAGGCCGCGGCGGACCTGGTGCTCGTCGACCTCGCCGCGACACTGCGAACGCGGGGATGGCCTGCGGCCGACCTCTGGCAGGTGACCCACCGGAAGCTGGACGGGCTCGCGGAGAGCCTGCTGGTCGACACGATCGCCGCCGAGTGCGCTCGTCGGCCCGCCGCCGCCGTGTCCGCACGGACGCGCGAGCAGTTGACCCGCCTCGGCGCCGTCGTCTGGTGGGAACGGGACCGCCCACACCTGGGGCAGTGGGCACACCGGCACGGCCTCTCCGGTCCCGATGCCGTCGGGGTCGTCCTCCGCGTGGCCGGTCTGGGGGGCCGCCTGCCCGCCCTGCCGGTGCCGGCCCCGGATTCCCCGGACAGGTCAGGAGTGGACGAACGGATGCTCGCCAAGGTGCGGGCACTGCTGGCCAAGGCGGAGTCCACCCAGTTCCCCGAGGAGGCCGAGATGCTCTCGGCCAAGGCGCAGGAGTTGATGAGCCGCTACTCGGTCGAGCGGGCACTGGTGGACGACCAGGGCTCGGGTGCGGCGGCAGGCGCTCGCGGCTCGGTGCGCCGGGTCTGGCTGGACAGCCCGTATCTGGGGCCCAAGGCCCATCTCGTCGCGGCGGTGGCCAGGGCGAACCGCTGCAGGGCGGTGTCCTACGAGCGGCTGGAGTTCGCGGTGCTGGTGGGTCACGAGGTCGACCTGGACATCGCGGAACTGCTCGCCACCTCCCTGCTCGTGCAGGCCACCGAGGCGATGCTGCTCGCGGGCAGGGACGCAGGCCGTGCGGGCCAGTCCCGTCTCCGGTCGTTCCGGCACGCCTTCCTGCTGGCCTACGCCGCCCGGATCGGCGAGCGGCTGCGGGAGGCCGACCGGGTCAGCACCGAACAGGTCCGCGACGAGCGGCTGCTGCCGGTGCTCGCCCGCCGGGAACAGGAGGTGGAGCGGCTGTTCACCGACCTGTTCCCGCGCACCGTCGCGCGCCGCACCACGGCGAGCAACCCCGAGGGCTGGGGCGCGGGCCGGGCGGCGGCGGACGCGGCGGACCTCGGGGTCCGCCGCGCTCAGCTCAGTGTTTTTCGGTGAACCCGCGCCCGCGAGCACCGCCCGCCGTAGCTCCTCAGCGCGCATCCTCACTGATCAGCTCGGCGCACTTCTCGCCGATCGCCATCGTGGTGATACACGGGTTCACCGCGACGAGGAACGGCATCACCGACGCGTCGGCGACCCGCAGGCCGTCCACGCCGCGGACGCGCAGGCGGGCGTCCAGCGGGGCGAACCGGTCGTTGTCGGCGCCCATCTTCACCGTGCTCGCAGGGTGATAGACGGTGTTGTGCGTCTTGCGCAGATAGTCGGCGATCTCGTCGTCGGTCCTGGCGTCCGGTCCCGGCGCCAGTTCGGCGCCTGCCCATTCGGCCATCGCGGGCTGGGACACGATCTCCCTGGCCAGCTTCACGCCGTAGGTCATCACCCGCACGTCGTGCTCGTCGGTGAAGTAGCGCGGGTTCACCTTCGGCTTGTCCCTGAAATCGCGGGTCCGCAGTCGGACCGAGCCGGTCGAGCGGCTGCGGGTGACGTTCGGGGTGAGGCAGAAGCCGTTCTCCGTCGTCGGATACCCGTGCCGCAACGTGTTCAGGTCGAATGGCACCGAGCCGTAGTGGAACATGAGATCCGGCCGGTCGAGGCCGTCCTCGGTGGTGGTGAAGATGCCGATCTCCCACCACTGTGTCGAGTCGGTGACCATCGGCTTGCGGGCGTCCCACTGGACCAGGCCCTCGGGGTGATCCTGCAGGTTCTCCCCGACGCCGGGGGAGTCCACCAGGACCTCCACGCCGACCTCACGCAGGTGCTCCGCGGGCCCGATCCCGGACAGCATCAGCAACTTCGGGCTGTCGATCGCGCCGTTGCTGAGAACGACCTCGCGCCTGGCCCTGACCTGCTCGCTGTGCAGCAGGTCCTCGGTCAGCACCTCGACGCCGGTGCAGCGGGTGCCCTCGAACGTCAGCCGCTTCGCGCGCGCACCCGTGCGGATCTCCAGGTTGGGCCGGGAGTCCATGATCGGGTGCAGGTACGACACGGACGCCGAGGAGCGGGTGCCGTCCTCCCTGGCGTTGATCTGGAACCAGTTCGCGCCGTGCGTGACGGTCTTTCCGGAGTTGAACTCGGTGCGCGGGATTCCGGCCTGCTCACAGGCCTGCAGCAGCGCGGCGCCGGTCGGGTCGCGGGGCGGGACCGACCGGATCGTCACCGGCCCGGAGCGGCCGTGGTGCTCGCCCGGCCCGTCGTTGGTCTCCAGCTTCTTGTACAGCGGGAAGATGTCGGCCGCGGACCAGCCGGGCAGGCCGAGCGAGGCCCACTCGTCGAGGTCCTCCGCGGGCGCCCAGAAGGCGATGCACGAGTTGTGCGAGGAGCAGCCGCCGAGCACCTTCGCCCGCGCGTGGCGCAGATAGGAGTTGCCCGACTCCTGCGGTTCGACCAGGTAGTCCCAGTCGTATCCGGACTCCAGCAGCCCCATCCAACGGTTGAGTTCGAGAATCGCGGGATCGCCCACATCGGACGGACCGGCTTCGAGCAGGCAGACCGTCACGGACGGGTCCTCGGACAGCCTGGCGGCAACGACCGAGCCGGCGGTACCGCCGCCGACCACCACGTAGTCGTACTCCTTGCTCACTTGCCCGCTCCCTCGTCCGTGCCGGTCACCGGGCCACCGGAGAACCAGCCGCTGGGGCCGGCCTTGAGGTTCTGGTAGATGTGCTTGGCCTCCTGGTACTCGGCAAGGCCGGTGGGGCCGAGCTCGCGGCCGAAGCCGGACTGCTTGAAGCCGCCCCACTCGGCCTGCGGGAGGTACGGGTGGAAGTCGTTGATCCAGACCGTGCCGTGGCGCAGGCGGCCCGCGACCCGCTGGGCACGGGAGGCGTCGGTGGTGAAGACCCCGGCCGAGAGCCCGTAGATGGTGTCGTTGGCGATCTCGACCGCCTCGTCCTCGTCCGCGAACGTCTCGACGGTGAGCACGGGGCCGAACGACTCGTCGGAGACCGCGAGCCCGCCACGGGGAACGTTCTCGAGGATCGTGGGCAGGTAGTAGTAGCCGTCGGTGAACTGCTCGCCCTCCGGGCGCCTGCCGCCGGTCCGCAGCACCGCGCCCTCGTCGAGTGCGCCCTGCACGTAGGCCTCCACCTTGGCCAGATGGTCCGCGGAGATCAGCGGCCCGGTCTCGGCGTCGGGATCGAACGGTCCGCCGAGACGGATGTTCTCGGCCCTGCGTACCAGTTCGTTGACGAAGGCCCCGTGGATCTCGCGCTGCACGACCAGCCGTGCGCCCGCCGAGCACACCTGTCCGGAGTGCAGGAAGATCGCGGTGAGGGCGTAGTCCACAGCGGAGTCGAAGTCGGCGTCGGCGAACACGACGTTCGGGTTCTTCCCGCCGAGTTCGAGCGCCACCTTCTTCACGGTCGCCGCGGCGGCGGCGGCCACCCTGCGCCCGGTAGTCAGCCCACCGGTGAAGGAGACCATGTCGACGTCGGGATGCTCGGACAGCGGCGCGCCCACCTCGGCCCCCGCGCCGAGGACCAGATTCGCCACTCCGTCGGGCACCCCGGCGTCGGAGAGCAACCGCATCAGCAGGATCGATGTGCTCGGGGTCAGCTCGCTCGGCTTCAACACGAACGTGTTGCCCGCCGCGAGTGCGGGGGCGACCTTCCACACGGTCTGCAGCAGGGGGAAGTTCCACGGCGTGATCAGGCCGCAGACACCGACCGGCTCGTGCACGATCCGGCTGATCGCGTCCGGGTTGCCCGTGTCGACCACGCGGCCGGCGTCCTGCCCGGCCAGCTTGCCGAAGTAACGCAGGCAGGCGGCGATGTCGTCCATGTCGAGCTCGCTCTCCACCATGCGCTTGCCGGTGTCGAGCGACTCGGCGCGGGCGAAGGCGTTCTTGCGCTGCTCCAGCAGCGCGGCGGCGCGCAGCAGGACATCACCGCGTTCCCAGGCGGGAGTCGAGGGCCACGGACCGGTGTCGAAGGCCGTCCTTGCCGCGGCGATCGCGGCCTCGGTGTCCTCCCGTGTGCCTTCGGCGACCGTGGCGACCAGTGACCCGTTGGCGGGACACCGGATCTCCCGGGTACTGCCGGCCCGGGAGTTGACCCACTGGCCGCCGATGAAGAAGTCAGCCATCGTTCCTCCTGCTCGTCGCGGTGCGGCCCGGTCGTCGTGCAGGCAACACCGCCGCGTCACCCGCGTCGGCTTGATCGATCGAAGGGGGATCGTACGGGTTGTGACCTGGGGCACCATGTCACCGCGTAACCGCGGTCACGATCCGTGATGCCGAAGCGTAGCCGAGAGTGCCCTGCCCGTCAGATCGGCGAGGCCCCGATGGTGTGGGCTGCTCCGGCGGGGCGTGGTCGCACTGGTGGGCCTCCGTAGACTGGGCAGAGCATTCCCGGATCGGGATGACGGGCGGCGAACAGGCGAGGTGGAGCGTGACGTTGCTGGAGTCCGTGCACGGACCGGCTGACCTGAAGCGGATGGACCACGACGAACTGGGGGTTCTCGCCGAGGAGATCAGGGCGTTCCTGGTTGAGAAGGTGTGCAAGAACGGTGGCCACCTCGGCCCCAACCTCGGCGTCGTCGAGCTGACGATGGCCCTGCACCGCGTGTTCGACTCGCCGTCCGACGCGATTCTCTACGACGTCGGGCACCAGTCCTATGTGCACAAGATCGTCACCGGCAGGCACGCGGACTTCGACACGCTGCGTCAGCGGGCCGGGGTCGCCGGGTATCCGGCCCGCGCCGAGAGCGAGCACGACTTCGTCGAGAACAGCCACGCCTCCACGGCGCTCTCCTACGCGGACGGCCTTGCCAAGGCGTTCCAGCTCGCGGGCGACGACAGGTACGCGGTGGCCGTCGTCGGGGACGGCGCCCTCACCGGCGGCATGTGCTGGGAGGCGCTGAACAACATCGCCGCCGACCCCCACCGGCCGGTCGTCATCGTGGTCAACGACAACGGCCGCTCCTACTCGCCGACGATCGGCGGCCTGGCCGATCACCTCGCGGCACTTCGGCTGCGGCCGGGTTACGAGCGGCTGCTCGACGGTGGCCGGGAGCTGTTGCAGCAGACGCCGGTCGTGGGCAGGCCGCTCTACGCCGCGCTGCACGCGGCCAAGGCGGGTATCAAGGACGCGCTGAGCCCGCAGATGATGTTCTCCGACCTCGGGCTGAAGTACCTCGGCCCGGTGGACGGACACGACCTTCCCGCGCTGGAGAAGGCACTGCACAGCGCCCGCTCGTTCGGTGGCCCGGTGATCGTGCACGCGGTGACCGAGAAGGGGCACGGCTACCCGCCTGCGGTCAACCACGAGGCCGACCAGATGCACCAGACCGACCCCATCGACCCGGAGACCGGCCTGCCGCCGGTGAAGGGGACGAGCTGGACGTCGGTGTTCGGCGCCGAACTGGCCGCGATCGGCGAGGAGCGTGCGGATGTCGTGGCCGTCACCGCCGCGATGCTGCGCTCGACCGGGCTGGAGAAGTTCGCCGATGCCTTCCCCGACCGCTGGTTCGACGTCGGCATCGCCGAGCAGCACGCCGTCACCTCCGCGGCGGGCCTGGCGATGGGCGGCCTGCATCCGGTGGTCGCGATCTACTCCACGTTCCTCAACCGCGCATTCGACCAGGTGCTGATGGACGTCGCGCTGCACCGCCAGCCGGTGACGCTCGTGCTGGACCGGGCCGGGATCACCGGGCCCGACGGCGCCAGTCACCACGGCATGTGGGATCTCTCGCTGCTCGGCATGGTGCCGGGCATGCGGGTCGCGGCCCCGCGCGACGCGGAGACGCTGCGCGAGGAACTGCGCGAGGCCGTCGCCATCGACGACGGGCCGAGCGTGCTGCGCTTCTCGAAGGGCGGTGTGGTCGAGTCGATCCCGGCCCTGAACCGCACCGGCACGGTCGACGTGCTCCGTGCGCCCGGTGCGGGGACCAGCGCGGACGTGCTGCTGGTCGCGGTCGGTGCGTTCGCCCGGCTCGGCCTCGCCGCGGCCGACCGCCTCGCGGATCAGGGCATCGGCGTCACCGTGGTCGACCCGCGCTGGGTGGTGCCCGTGCCGCAGGACCTGGTGCGGCTGGCACAGGAGCACCGCATGGTGGTCACCGTCGAGGACAGCGGCAGGCACGGCGGTTTCGGCTCCGCACTCGCCGCGGTGCTGCGGGACGCCGACTGCGACACCCCGCTGCGCGATCTCGCCGTACCGCAACGGTTCCACGCCCACGGCACCCGCGACGAGGTGTTGGCCGACGTCGGCCTGACCGCACAGGACGTCGCCCGCAGGGTGACCGAGTGGGCCGCCACCCGGATCGGTCAGCCCGCCACGAGCCCCGGTGCGCGGTCCGAGGCCCGTCCCGCGCGGGACTGAGGGTGCCTGAGCGGGCGTCCGGGCGGCTCGGGGAGGCACTGGCCGCCGCAGGGACGCCGCTCGTGCTCGACGGCGGTCTCGCGACCGAACTCGAGGCCCGCGGCCACGACCTGTCCGGGGCGCTGTGGTCGGCCCGGCTGTTGCGTGACGCGCCCGAGGAGATCGTGGCGGCCCACGCCGCGTTCTTCGCGGCCGGTGCGGAGATCGCCATCACCGCCAGCTACCAGGCCAGCTTCCCCGGCTTCGCCGCGGCGGGCATCGGCCACGACGAGACCGTGGCCCTGCTCCGCCGCAGCGTCGAGGTGGCGCGGCAGGCGCGGGACCAGGTGCCGGGAACCGGACGACGACGCTGGATCGCGGCTTCGGTCGGCCCGTACGGTGCCGCACTCGCCGACGGCTCGGAGTACCGCGGCCGGTATGGCCTCGGCGTCGCGGAACTCGCCGACTTCCACCGGCCCCGGCTGGAGGTGCTGGCCGGTTCGGGCGCCGACGTCCTCGCGCTGGAGACAGTGCCGGACCAGGTGGAGGCGGTGGCCCTGCTGTCGGCCCTCGACGGCCTCGACGTTCCGGTGTGGCTGTCCTACACCGTCGACGGCGGCCGGACCAGGGCCGGGCAACCCCTGGACGAGGCGTTCGCGGTGGCAGCCGAGCACGACGGCGTCGTGGCCGTCGGGGTCAACTGCTGTGCGCCCGGCGAGGTCACCCACGCCGCGTCCGTGGCGCGCGCGGTCACCGGCAAGCCGGTGATCGCCTACCCCAACAGCGGGGAGACGTGGGATGCCGCCGGGCGCCGCTGGACCGGACGGAGCGACTTCGGCGTGGACGTACGCGACTGGGCCGCGGCGGGGGTCCGGATCGCCGGCGGGTGCTGCCGCGTCGGCCCGGCACAGATCTCCGCGATCGCCGCCCGGCTCGGCTAGCGTCCCGTGTCGCTCATGACGTGCTTGACCCTGGTGTACTCGGCGAACGAGTAGGCCGAGAGGTCCTTGCCGTGACCGGAATGACCGAAACCTCCGTGCGGCATCTCCGCGACCAGCGGCCCGTGGGTGTTCAGCCAGACACAACCGAAGTCCAGCTCCGCGGACACGCGCAACGCCCGGCCGTGATCCCTGGTCCAGACCGAGGACGCGAGGCCGTAGGGCACACCGTTGGCCAGTTCGACGGCCTCCTGTTCGGTGGCGAACCGCTGCACGGTGAGCACCGGGCCGAAAATCTCCTCCTGCACGATCCGGTCCCGCTGCGCCAGCCCGGAGATCACCGTGGGCGCGAAGAAGAATCCCCGGTCCGCCGCCACCTTCCCGCCGGTGTGGATTCGCGCCCGTCCCGGCAGGTCGCCCACCAGGCCGGTGACCCGGTCGAGCTGTGCCGCGCTGTTCAGCGGCCCGAAGTCCACGCCCGTGTCCTCCGGTGGACCCGTCCGGGTACCTGCCGCCGCCGTGGTCAGCGCCTCCACGAATTCGTCGTGGACGGACTCGTGGACCAGTACCCGGCTCGCGGCCGTGCAGTCCTGGCCCGCGTTGTAGCAGGCCGCTTCCACGACCGCGGCGGCCGTGGCCGCCACGTCGACGTCGCCGAACACCACCAGCGGCGCGTTGCCGCCCAGCTCCAGGTGAGTTCGCGTGAGGTCGGCCGCCGCTACCGTGGCCACGTCGATCCCGGCCCTGGTCGACCCGGTGATGGACACCAGGTCCGTATCCGGGTGCGCCACCATCGCCCGCCCCGTGTCGCGGTCGCCGCAGACGAGGTTGACCGCGCCCGTCGGAAGGAACTCCGCCGCCGCCCGCACCAGCAGTGCCGCGCTGGACGGGGTGGTCTCGGCCGGCTTGAGCACCACGGTGTTGCCCGCGGCCAGTGCCGGCGCGATCTTCCACACGGCCATCATCAGCGGGTAGTTCCACGGGGCGATCTGCGCGCACACGCCGACCGGTTCCCTGCGGATCATCGAGGTGTGCCCCGGGAGATACTCCGCGGCCGCGGTGCCCTCGAGCATCCGCGCCGCACCCGCGAAGAAGCGCAGGGCGCTGACGCTCTCCGGGATCTCCTCGTCCAGCACCACCGCGCGGGGCTTGCCGGTCTCGCGGATCTCGGCCTCCGCGAGCTCCCCGGCATCGCGTTCCACAGCGTCGGCCAGCTTCAGCAGCGCCAGCTGCCGCTGGGCGGGGGTGCTGCGCCGCCACTGCCCGAACGCCGTCCGCGCGGCGCGCAGCGCGGAGTCCACATCGGACCCACGGGACAGTACGCTCTGCCCGCAGAGTTCGCCGGTGCTCGGATTCACCAGGTCAAGGGTGCCCCCTTGCCCGGATTTCTCCTCGCCAGCGATCAGGTTGGAAACGGTCACGCGTCCTCCAGGTGAGTCGGTTCGAACATGCGCAGCACAGCGGGCAGTACCACCACACTCGGACCGGGGGTCCGCAGCGCCGCACCGAGGTCGTCGGTCAGAGAGTCCACAGAGGACACAACGGCCGGGACGGCGAACGCGCCCGCGAGTGCCGCGAAGTCCGGTCGGGCGAGTTCGGTGGCATGGGTGTGGCCGAACGTGCCGGTCAGGTACTCGCGGAGGATTCCGTACCCACCGTCGTCGACGACGAGCCAGGTCACGTCCAGCCCGTGCTGCGCGGCCGTCGCCAGCTCGGCGATCCCGTACATCGCCCCGCCGTCGCCGGAGACCGCGAGCACCGGGCCTTCGGCCGCCGCCGCGGCACCCAGCGCGGCGGGCAGCCCGTAGCCCAGGCCACCCGCTCCCTGCGCTGTGTGGATCGGGGCGCCATCGGGATTCCACGCCGACCAGGCCCAGTAGCCGAGGATCGTCATGTCCCAGAAACTCGGGGTTCCCGGGGGCAGCGCCGCCCGGATGTCGGCGAGCAGGCGCTGTTCGGTATCCAGTCGCTGTGTCCCGATCCGCTCCCGGATCCGGCCGCGCAGCCCGGCCACCGCCGCCTCCGCGCGCCCGTCCGCGTCGCGCCGGGGGACCGCCGCGACGAGCGCGTCCAGTGCGAGCGCGAGGTCGGCGTGGATGCCGACGGCCGCGTGGTTGGACTCCAGCACACCGTGGTCGGCGTCGATCTGGATCAGCCGACCGCGAGGGGTGAAGCGGTGGTAGTTGCTGGACAGCTCTCCGAGACCGGAGCCGAGGACCAGCAACACGTCCGCGTCCGCCATGAACTCGGTGCTGTGCCAGTCCTCCAGCCAGGACTGCCCGGACAGCGGATGTTCCCAGCCGAACGCGCCCTTGCCGCCGAAGGTCGACAGGACAGGGGCCCGCAGCGCCTCCGCGAGCTCCCGCAGCTGGCCCCGTGCGCCCGCACGGACCACCCCACCGCCCGCGAGGATCACCGGATTCTCCGCCGCCGAGAGCAGCCGGGCCGCCTCGGCGACGAGGTCCGGAAGCGGTGCGGGCCGGACCACGTCGACTTCGGCGGAGGTGATCGGCGGGAGGGTGGCAGGCGCGAGCAGCACGTCCTGCGGAATCTCGACCCACACGGGGCCGAACGGCGGGCTCGCCGCGCTCGTCCACGCCTGCCGCAGCACGGCCGGGATCTGGCTCGCGGTGCGTGCGACGTGCGTGGACTTGACCACGCCCCGGAAGCTTGCCCGCTGGTCCGGCAACTCGTGCAGATAACCGTGCCTGCCGCCGCCGAGGCCTGCCACGGGCACCTGGCTGGAGATCCCCATCACGGGCACGGATGACGCGCGTGCCTCCTGTAGTGACGCGAGCGTGAGCAGGGCTCCCGGCCCGGTCGAGACGATCATCGGCGTTACCGGCACCGGCCCGTTCGGTTCCGCGTCGAGCCGGGCGCGGGCATGGCCGTCGGCGGCGAACGCGAGGTTGTTCTCCACGCGGGCGCCGATCAGCCGGAGATCGGGTGCGCGCCGCAACGCCTCGAACAGGCCGAGCGCGTGCTGCCCGGGGAGCCCGAACACGGTCTCCGCGCCGAGCGCGCGCAGCGTCTCGACCACGAGATCGCCGCCGATGCGCGGTGTGCCGGCCGCTCCGCCGCTCACTGCTGCCGTCCCGGCCCCGGGTCCGCCGGGGCGTGCCGCAGCGCCAGCAGGCTCACCAGGTCGTACGCGACATGGGCGGCGGCGATGGCGGTGATCTCCGCGTGGTCGTAGGCCGGGGCCACCTCGACCACGTCCGCCCCGACCAGGTTGCAGCCGGCCAGCCCACGCAGGATCTCCAGCAGTTCCCGGCTGGTCATGCCGCCCGCCTCGGGGGTTCCGGTGCCCGGCGCGTGCGCGGGATCGAGGACGTCGATGTCGACGGAGATGTACAGCGGCCGGTCGCCGATCCGCTGGCGCAGCGCGTCGACGGTCTCGGCGACTCCCCGGCGCAGCACGTCTCCCGAGGTGACGATGCCGAAGCCGAGACGGCTGTCCTCGTCGAGGTCACCGCGCCCGTACAGCGGTCCCCTGGTGCCGACGTGGGAGAGCGCGCTGGTGTCCAGGATGCCTTCCTCCGCCGCCCGCCGGAACGGGGTTCCGTGCGTGTAGCGCTCGCCGAAGTAGGTGTCCCACGTGTCCAGGTGCGCGTCGAAGTGCAGCAGTGCCACCGGTCCGTGTCGCTCGGCGGCCGCCCGCAACAGCGGCAGCGCGATGGTGTGGTCGCCGCCGAGCGTGACCAGCCGCGTGCCGCCCGCGGTGAGTTCCGTGGCCTCGTGCTGGAGTGTCTCGATCGCCCTCCCGATGTCGTACGGGTTGACTGGGATATCGCCGGCGTCGGCGACCTGCGCGGAGGCGAACGGTGAGACGTCGAGGCCGGGGTGATAGGGCCGCAGGAGTCTGCTGCCCTCGCGGACCGCGTTCGGGCCGAACCGTGCGCCCGGCCGGTAGGACACTCCTGTGTCGAAGGGGACCCCCGCGACCACGACGTCGGCGTGGCCGACCTGATCGGTTCTCGGCAGCCGGGCGAAGGTGGCCGGCCCGGCGAACCGGGGGATCACCGAGGAGTCCACCGGTCCGATCGGGGGTTGTGCGGTCACGTCGTCCTCCTGATGGTGTTCGTAGCTGGCTTGGGCGTGGTCGGATCAGCGTCCGTGGACTCGCCGCGCCGGGACTCGCGCGCCTCGTCCGGATCATCGGTGCCGCCGCGCAGCCTCGCGTTCCACACGCTCAGTACGTCGGCACTGGTTCGTGGGGTCAGCAGGCTCACGACGACGTAGGCGAACAGGCTCGCGCCGAGGCCGTAGTAGATCGGCTCGTTGGCCAGCAGGCCCTCGGTGATCATCGAGACGATCACCACGACCGAGCCGGTGACCATCGACGCGAGGGCGCCCGCCCTGGTTCCGCGCGGCCACAGGAGCGCGCCGAGGATGGCCACCAGCAGCCCGCCGACGAGGATGTTGTAGGCCACCGTGAGCGCCGCGACGACGTCGGTGACGATCATGGCGATCCCGATCGCCAGCACACCGAGCACGAGCGTGGTCCAGCGGTTCGTGCTCACCGCGGTGTCGTCGGTGTCCTTGCCGTGGCCGCGCCGGAAGCGGGCCAGGATGTCCATGCTGCTCACGGTGGAGCAGGCGATGAGCGCGCCGCTCGCGGTGGACATGAGCGCGGACAGTGCCGCCGCGAGCACGAGGCCACGGAGGCCGGTGGGCAGCAGGTCGGCCACGATCGTCGCGAACGCGTCGTCCGCGTCGGCCAGGTTGGGGTACAGCGTCTTGGCTGCCGCGCCGATCAGTGCTCCGGCGATGGCGTAGACCACGCAGTACACGCCGGACCCGATACCACCGATCGTGGCGACCCTCGGCGAGCGCGCGGTGAAGACCCGCTGCCAGATGTCCTGCCCGATCAGCAGCCCGAACCCGTAGATCAGGACGTAGGTGAGGATCGTGCCCCCGCCGATGCTGTCGAACTCGAAGTAGCTCGGGTCGAGTTTGTCCGCCATGCCGTCGAGGCCGCCCGCCGCGGTGAGCGCGATCGGGAACAGCAGGAACAGGAAGCCGATCGTGGTGATCACGAACTGGGCGATGTCGGTCAGCGTGATCGACCACATGCCGCCGAGCACCGAGTAGAGCACCACGATGGCGCCGCCGATCGCGATTCCGGCCAGGCTGGGCAGGTCGAACAGGACGTTGAAAATGGTGGCGAACGCGAGCGTCGAGGTCACGGTGAGCATGAGGGTGTAGCCCCACATCACCACCCCGGAGATCGCGCTGGTCGAGCCGCCGTAGCGCAGGTCGAGCATTTCGGAGACGGTGTAGAGCCGCAGGCGCACGAGCCTGCGGGCGAACAGGGCGTGCAGGACCAGGATGCCGAGCCCGATCGTCAGCACCAGCCAGGCGCCGGAGATGCCATGGGTGTAGCCGAGCCCGACGCCGCCGATGGTGGACGCGCCGCCGAGTACGACGGCCGACATGGTGCCCGAGTACATGAACCCGCCGAGCCGCCTGCCCGCGACGAGATAGTCGCTGCGCGTCTTCGCGAGCCGCAGGCTGTACCAGCCGATGCCGATCATCCCGGCGATGTAGAGCCCGATCACCGCGTAGTCACCGATCACGGTGTCCTCCTCGAATCCGGCGATGTGATGGCGGCAACCGTAGATTCGCCGGACCGTCATCGGGCCTGGATATTCCATCCTGAATGCACGTACGCTTTGGCCGATATGACTAACTCCTGGTCCAGTGATGACACCGGGGTCGCGGTGACACTACGAACCGTCACCGAACATCCTGCGTTGTCGGTGGATCTCGTGCCGGGCACGACCCGGCCGGGTGACCTGGACAAGCCAGTGCGGTGGGCCCACGTCAGCGAGCTCCGGGAACCGGCGCCGTACCTGGTCGGGCAGGAGCTGTTGCTGACCGCCGGGGTGAACGTTCCGGAGGATCCGGCCGACGTCGACCGCTACGTCCTCGGACTGCAGTCGGCCGGGATCACCGCGCTCGGCTTCGGGCTCACCCCGCCGATGCACCCCGAGCTGCCGCCGGCGCTGGCCGCGGCCTGCGTGCGACACCGCCTTCCGCTGCTGGTGGTCGGTGTGCGAACGCCGTTCCTGGCGATCAGCCAGGCGGTGTCGGTCGCCCTGACCGAGGTGATCCAGCGGGAACAGCGCACGGTATCCGCGGCGCGTGAGGCTTTGACGACGGCCACGGCCGACGGGCTCACGGAACTGGCCGCCGAACTCGCGCGCAGGCTCGGTGCCTGGGTGTGCCTGGTGGGTCCTTCGGGCGAGCAGGTCGTCGAACGGGGCGCGCCGCGTCCCCTCGACGGCCGTGTCACCGCGCTGGTCGACCGGGTGCGCGCCGGGCAGGGGATCCGCAGCGCCACCACCGAGGTCGACGGCACCGTGGTCGTGGCCCAGCCGGTCTACCCGCAGGCGACCGCGTCGCAGGTGCTGGTGATCGGGCGCGCCGAACGGCTTGGCAGGGCCGAACGGGCGATCGTCGCCGTGGGAGCCGCCCTGCTCGGCCTCGCGGCGCGGTCGGGCTCCGACACCGCCGCCGTCGGTGCGGCCGCGACGAGCCTCCTGCTGGACTCGACCGCTCCGGCGGAGCTGCTCGCCGAGATGCTCGGGGCAGGGCCGTACCACCTGGTCGCGGGTGTTTACGACGGCGCGGGACCGGATCGGGTGGCCTCGGGACACGAGTGGCTGGCCACCCGGCTCGGGACCCCGCTGGTGCGCATCGGGCCGGGCTCGCGGTTCACGGCACTGGTCCGCACACCACCGGCCGGGCACGTGCTGGACGAGCTGCGCGGGCGGGGCTGGCTCGCCGTGGTCGGCGGTCCTCGCCGAGGTGATCGGCTCACGGGCGCCACCACCGAGGCCGACGGGCTACTACGCAGGGCGCGGGCACTGGGCAGACCGATCGTTTCCGGGGAGCAGCGGGATCTCGGCCTCGACGCGCTGATCGGGCCGCAGGAGGCCGGGGCGTACGCCGAGCGGGTGCTGGGACCGCTACGCGAGCTGGACGCCGCCAGGGGCGGCGAACTGGTCGACACCCTGGGGGTCTGGCTGGCCTGCCACGGCGGGTGGGACCGTACGGCGGCCGCGCTCGGCGTGCACCGCAACAGCGTGCGGCACCGGATTCGGCAGGTGGAACGCGCACTCGGCGTGGACCTCGGCGACCCCGAGACCCGGATGCAGCTGTGGTTCGCCCTGCGGTGGCGGTCCGGCTAACACCCGGCCGGGGGATCGCACTTTCCCGGGAAAGTGCGCAAGGACAAGCCCGCGAGCTGGGACGAGAGTTCCTCTCCATTGCACTTTCCCGGGAAAGTGCAATGGAGTGCCCCCGCGTGGGGATCGCACTTTCCCGGGAAAGTGCGGATTCGCGGCGCGGTTTCTCAGGTGCTCTCAGGAACGTATGGCACGGTTGTGACGTGCGGATTCTGGTAGTAGAGGACGAGGAACCACTCGCCGAGGCGATCGCCCGTGGCCTTCGCCGCGAGGGGATGGCCGTCGACGTCGCGTTCAACGGTGATGACGGACACGAGAAGGCGACGGTCACCAGGTACGACGTGGTGCTGCTCGATCGCGACCTGCCCGGAATGTCCGGGGACGAGTTGTGCAAGGAGATCGTCGAGTCGGGTGAGCTGACCAGGGTGCTCATGCTCACCGCGAGCGGGGCGGTGGCTGACCGGGTCGAGGGGCTGTCCCTCGGCGCCGACGACTACCTGGCCAAGCCGTTCGCCTTTCCCGAGCTGGTGGCGCGGGTGCGCGCACTCGGGCGCAGAGCGACGCCCGCGGCACCGCCGCTGCTCACCGCGGGGGACGTCGAACTCGATCCCGCCCGGCGGACGGTCCGGCGGGCGAGTGGGCCGGTGGAGCTCACCCGCAAGGAGTTCGGTGTGCTCGAGGTGCTGCTCGCCGCGGGCGGCTCGGTGGTCAGCAGCGAGGAACTGCTCGAGCGGGTCTGGGACGAGAACGCCGACCCGTTCACCACGACCGTGCGGGTGACCGTGATGACGCTGCGCAAGAAACTCGGCGAGCCCGGGATCATCGAGACGGTCGTGGGCTCCGGATACCGGGTCCCCGGTGCCGCCACGGCAGGCTGAGCGTCACCTCCCGCCGAACACCGTCGTGCGGCGTTGGGGTGAGATGAACCGATGAACGTGCTGGGCCGAGGAGTGCCCTTCCGCAGCCTGCGGGCCCGGATCACGCTGCTGGCCACCCTGCTGGCAGCCGGCGTGAGTCTCGTCCTGCTCTGGCTCGCCTGGCGACTGGTCGGGGACGCGGTGGCCGCGGTGCCGCAGATGCCGCCTGGTACGTCGGTCCGGGTCGACGGGGTCGATGTGGACGCCTCGGCGCTCGCCGAACATCTCCGGGACCAGGCGCGACAACGGGTGCTCCTGGTCGGAGCCGTGGCTTTCTGCTGCGTCGTCGGCGCTGCCGCGATCCTCGCGTGGACGCTCACCTCACGTGTGCTGCTACCGCTGCGGGAGATCACCGCCACCGCGCGCCGGCTCTCGGTCGAGTCGATGGGGGAGCGCATCGGCGGACTGCGCAGCCGTGACGAGCTGGCCGAACTGGCGACAACGTTCGACGAGATGCTGGACCGGCTGCAGGCCGCATTCGAGGCCCAGCGCCATTTCGTCGCCAACGCGAGCCACGAACTCCGCACCCCGCTCGCCGTGATCCGCACCGAACTCGAGGTCACCCTGGCCGACGAGGAGGCCGACGCCTCCGAGTTGCGGCGGATGGGCGAGGTGGTGCGGGACGCGACCCATCGCGCCGAGCAGTTGGTGGGCTCGCTGCTCCTGCTGGCCCGCACGGACGGCGCGGGGGTTGCCGTGCGCGAACCGGTTGATCTCGCGGCGGTGGTCGGCAGCGCCTGGCGGGCGGTGGCGGACGAGGCCGGGCAGCGACGACTGCGGACGGAGTTCCACACCGGTCAGGCCGTGGTCACCGGAGACCCCGCGCTCCTCGAACGGGTGGCGGGCAACCTGCTGGAGAACGCCGTGCGGCACAACGTCGACGGTGGCTGGATCGAGGTCCACACCCAGGCCGGGCAGCGGTGGTGCGTGCTGCGGGTGCGTTCCTCCGGCGGTCTGATCGATCCGGTCACCGTGACCGAGTTGTTCGAGCCGTTCCGCAGGTCGGGTATCGCCAGGACGGCCCGCTCGGGTGCCGGTCTCGGACTGTCGATCGTGCGCGCGGCGGTGCAGGCGCACGAGGGGACAGTCACGGCGGAGCCGGTCGTTGGCGGGGGCCTCACCGTGACGGTGCACCTTCCCGCCGCGCACTGATACGTCCCCAATGTGGCATTGGGGACGTTGGATGTCCCCAATGCCACATTGGGGACACGTCACACACCGCCACCCCGCCGGTTCGCCTACGGATCAGTACCGGGTTACGGTGCGGCCATGGTTCCCACTGTCCCGCTCAGCGAAGACGTTTCGATGCCCCGCCTGGGTTTCGGGGTCTACAAGATCCCGGACGACGAGACCGCCGAGGTGGTGCGGACCGCGATCGAGGCGGGCTACCGCAGCATCGACACGGCCACGCTGTACGCCAACGAGCGCGGGGTGGGCGCCGCGGTGCGGGAGTCGGGGCTGCCGCGCGAGGACCTGTTCGTTACCACGAAACTGTGGAACACCGACCACGGGTACGACGCGGCACTGCGCGCCTTCGACACGAGCCTCGGTGAACTCGGTCTCGACTACGTGGACCTCTACCTGATCCACTGGCCGCTGCCCGCGCTGGACCGGTACGTCGAGACCTGGCGTGCGTTGCAGAAGATCCTCGCCGACGGGAGGGTCCGGGCGATCGGTGTGTCGAACTTCCAGATCCCGCACCTGCGGCGGCTGATGGACGAGACGGGGGTGACGCCCTCGGTCAACCAGGTGGAGGCGCATCCGCGGATGCAGCAGGCGGAACTGCGTGCCTTCCACGAGCGCCACGGCATCGTGACCGAGGCCTGGAGCCCGTTGGCCCGCGGGGGTGATCTGTTCCACGAGGAGGTCGTGCGCACGGTGGCGCACAAGCACGGCAAGACCCCGGCTCAGGTCGTGCTGCGCTGGCACATCGAGATGGGGCACGTGGCCATCCCGAAGTCGGCGACCCCGGAACGTATCGCGGAGAACGTCGACATCTTCGACTTCGAGTTCGACAGCCAGGACATCTCCGGCTTCGCCACGCTGGAGCAGGCCAAGCGGATCGGACCGGACCCGGACATACTCGGGGCGTAGCGCCTTGTAGCACTTATGGAGAGAAGTGCTACAGTTGTGCTATGACAGAGACCATCGGGCAGCGTGAGCTGCGCAACGACAACGCCGAGATCATGCGGCGGGTCGAGGCAGGCGAGAGCTTCACCGTCACCCGCAACGGCAAGCCGGTCGCGGATCTGGTGCCACACCAGGAGTCCGGCAAGCCTTCCCGGCGTCTGTCCGCAGGCGAAGCATTGAATCAGCTGCGAGCACTTCCGCCGATCAACGTCGAAAGCTGGTACCGGGAACGTGCGGCGGACGACGCCATTTTTGGTCCGGATGATCCGGACGAGGCGCTTCGGTGACCGATGCGGTTCTTTTCGATACGTCGGTCCTGATTGATCCACGGCCCGCCGACCTTGGCGAGTTCGCAGCGGCAAGCCCTTCGGTGAGTGCGATCAGCGTAGCGGAACTGGCCTATGGTCTCGATGCTGAGGATCCACTCGAACGGCACGTTCGCGCCGAAAGACTCGACTGGGTGCTCGACCGGTTTCCGGTGCTGCCGTTTGATCTCGCGGAGGCGAGGATCTACGGCACCCTGGCCGCGCTGGTCCGGCGAGCAGGTCGCGATCCCCGGCCTCGGCGGCTGGATCTGCAGATCGCCGCGACCGCGGTGACGAACTCACTGCCACTGCTCACCCGCAACGAGAGGGACTTCACCGGTCTCGAGCGCCTGCTGCGAGTGATCTCCGTCTGACGGTCGTTCGTCGGCGAGTTCCCTGGCACGGAACTCGCCGACGAACGCACTGATCCAGTGTCAGTTCGCCGGGACCGAGGCCGCGCCCGGTGACAGGAACCGCCCGCCGTTGACCTTCTCCGAGATGCCCGAGCGGTCCAGGTACGGCGTGATGCCACCGAGCCAGAACGGCCAGCCCGCGCCCAGGATGAGGCACAGGTCGATGTCCTGTGCCTCGGCGACCACACCCTCGTCGAGCATGATCCGCACCTCCTCGGCGATCGCGGACACCGCCCGTTCGCGGACCTGCTCCGCGGACTGCGGTGCGTCGCCCTGCTGCCACAGCTCGGCGACCTCGGGGTCGAGCGTCGCGTTGCCCTGCTCGTCCCAGGTCCACACCGCCGACTTGCCCGCGTCGACGAACCGTTTCAGGTTCGCCGAGACGCCGAAGCGGTCCGGGAACGCGGCGTGCATCGTCTCGGCGACGTGCAGCGCCACCGGCGGTCCGACGAGCTGGAGCAGCGTCATCGGCGACATCGGCAGGCCGAGTGGGTCGAGTGCGGTGTCCGCGACCTCGAACGGTGTGCCCTCGTCCACGGAGGCCAGCACCTCACCGAGGAACCGTGTCAGCAGCCGGTTCACCACGAACGCGGGCGCGTCCTTGACCAGCACACTGGACTTCTTCAGCTGCTTGCCCACCGCGAACGCGGTGGCGAGTGTCGCGTCGTCGGTCCGCTCCCCGCGTACGATCTCCAGCAGGGGCAGCACCGCGACCGGGTTGAAGAAGTGGAACCCCACCACCCGCTCGGGGTGCTCCAGCCGCTCCGCCATCTCGGTGATCGACAGCGAGGACGTGTTGGTGGCCAGCACGCACTCCGGGCCGACGACGGCCTCGACCTCGCTGAACACCTGCTGCTTGATCCCGAGCTCCTCGAAGACCGCCTCGATCACGAAGTCGGCGTCGGCGAACGCCGACTTGTCCAGCGAGCCGGAAACCAGCGCCTTCAGCCGGTTGGCCTCGTCCTGTGAGACCCGCCTCTTGTCGAGCAGCTTGTCGACCTCACCGTGCACATAGGACACACCCTTGTCCACGCGCGCCTGGTCGATGTCGGTGAGAACCACGGGAACCTTGAGCCTGCGGACGAACAGCAGCGCCAGCTGGCTGGCCATCAGGCCCGCTCCGACGATCCCGACCTTGCCGACCTTGCGGGCCAGCGACTTGTCCGGTGCGCCTGCCGGCTTCTTCGCCCGCTTGTTGACGAGGTTGAACGAGTACAGGCCCGCGCGCAGGGTATCGGTCATCAAAACCTCGGTCAGCGCGTCCGTCTCGGCCGCGTAGCCCCGGTCCAGGTCTTTCGCCCTGGCCAGTTCCAGCAGTTCGATCGCCTTGTTCGCGCCGGGGGAGGCTCCCTTCGTCTTACCATCCACAATGGCCTTCGCGCGGCCGATGGCGGCGTCCCACTCCTGTCCCCGGTCGATCTCCCGGCGTGGGGGAGTGACCTCGCCGCGGACGACCTTCGCCAGCCAGAGCAGGGACTGCTCCAGATAGTCGGCGGAGCCGAACACCTCGTCCACGATGCCCAGCTCGGCGGCCTGCGCGGGTTTGAGCATCTTGTTCTGGTTCAATGCGTTCTCGACGATCACCGTGACGGCGGCGTCCGGTCCGATGAGGTTCGGCAGCAGCTGTGTTCCGCCCCAGCCGGGGAACAGTCCGAGGAACACCTCGGGCAGCGCGATTGCCGCCGTGTTGTCCGACAGGGTGCGGTAATGACACGAGAGAGCCAGTTCCAGTCCGCCGCCCATCACCGCACCGTTGACGAAGCCGAAGGTCGGGATCTTCGATTCGGTGAGCCTGCGGAACACGTCGTGGCCGGTCTGCGCGATCTGCCTGGCGAGGTCCGGGTCGGAGATCTCCTCGACGCCGGAGAGGTCGGCGCCGACGGCGAAGATGAACGGCTTGCCGGTGACCGCGATCGCGGCCGGTTCGGCGGCGAATGCCTCGTCCAGTGCGGAGTTCAGGCTCACCAGGCCCTGCGGACCGAATGTCGAGGGCCGGTTGTGATCGAGACCGTTGTCGATCGTGATCAGTGCGACCTGCCTGTCGAGTCCGGGCACCGAGATCAGCCGGGTCACGGCGGTGGTCACGACCTCGTCGGGGAACGCGGCCTTGGCCTGTTCGGCGGAAATCATCAGTTCGTGCTCCCATCGAAAGCCGGGTTCTCCCAGATGACCGTGCCACCCATGCCGATACCCACGCACATCGTCGTGATGCCGTAGCGGACGTCCGGGCGCTCGGCGAACTGGCGGGAGAGCTGCGTCATCAGCCGGACACCGGAGGAGGCCAGTGGGTGACCGCAGGCGATCGCACCGCCCCATGGGTTGACCCGCTCGTCGTCCTCGGCGATGCCGAAGTGGTCGAGGAAGGCCAGCACCTGCACGGCGAACGCCTCGTTGACCTCGAACAGGCCGATGTCGTCGATCGTGAGGCCTGCGCGGGCCAGCGCCTTCTCGGTCGCGGGGACGGGGCCGATGCCCATCACCTCGGGCTCGACCCCGGCGAAGGAGTAGCCGACCAGGCGCATTCCGACCGGCAGCCCGAGTTCACGCGCCGTCTCCTCGTCCGCGAGGATCGCGCCGGTGGCGCCGTCGTTGAGGCCCGCGGCGTTGCCCGCGGTCACCCGGCCGTGCGGGCGGAACGGCGTCTTGAGACCGGCCAGCTGCTCCACCGTGGTTCCGGGCCGGGGCGGCTCGTCCTCGGTCGCGAGGCCCCAGCCGAGTTCCGCGGAGCGGGTGGCCACCGGGACCAGCTCGGGGCCGATCTTGCCGGTCTTGACCGCCTCGGCGAACCGCTCCTGACTGCGGACCGCGAAGGCGTCGGTGCGCTGCTTGGTGATGTCCGGGTACCGGTCGTGCACGTTCTCCGCGGTCTGGCCCATGACCAGCGCGGTCGGGTCGACGAGCTTGTCCGCCACGATGCGCGGGTTGGGGTCCACGCCCTCACCCATCGGGTGACGACCCATGTGCTCCACACCGCCCGCGATCACGACGTCGTACGCGCCGAAGCCGATTCCGCTGGCCGTGGTGGTCACGGCCGTCATCGCGCCGGCGCACATGCGGTCGATCGCGAAGCCGGGCACCGACTTGGGCAGCCCGGACAGCAGCGCCGCCGTGCGGCCGATGGTCAGGCCCTGGTCGCCGGTCTGCGTGGTCGCGGCGACCGCGACCTCGTCGATCCGCTCGGGCGGCAACTCGGGGTGCCTGCGCAGCAGCTCGCGGATGACCTTGACGACGAGATCATCCGCCCGGGTTCCGGCATAGATGCCCTTGTCGCCTGCCTTGCCGAACGGGGTGCGCACCCCATCGACGAAGGCCACAGTGCGTACCGCGCGCGCGGTCGGCGCCTGCGGAGTTGCGGGAGTGGCCACGAATACTCCTCAGCTGGAATCGGAAAGTCGAATGACCGCACGATAGTGCAAGTTACTCTCCGGTAACCAGAGGGATCCCACTGTCGAGTGCCTCACAGGCACACGCATGAGTCAGGCCTGAGCGTGCAGTGCCTCGCTGAGGGGGGCGGCGGCCAGCTCGATCTGCCAGGGACGGGCGCCACCCGCGCGCAGCGCCTCGGCGACGCCCTCCGGCGACAGGTCCGTCGGCGGACGCCAGCAGGTGCGCCGCAGCAGGTCCGGCAGCAGCAGGTTCTCCACCGGAAGGCGGTGGTGCTCGGCCAGTTCACTCAGGGCCGTGCGGGCCGCGGCGAGTCGCGCTGCGGCGTCCGGGTCCTTGTCCGACCAGCGGTTCACCGGGGGAGGGCCGTCGCCGGGGGTGGCGGGTGTGGGCAGTTCGCTGGCATCCAGCGTGCGCGCCGCCTGCAGGTGCCGTAGCCAGTTCCCGGTGTACCTGCGTTGCACCCGGCCGCTGAAGACCGGCAGTGCCTGCAGGTCCGCGCTGGTCTTGGCGTTGGCGAGTACCGCGTTGATGATCGCGCTGTCCGGTAGCACCCGGCTCGGGGCACGGTCACGCTTGCGCGCCAGCTCGTCCCTGGCCTCCCACAGCGCCCGCACGGCCGCGAGTCCACGGGGACTGCGGATCTTGTGGATACCCGACGTCCGCCGCCACGGCTCGACCCTCGGCGGTGGCGCCGGAGCGGCGCGGACGTACTCGAATTCCTGGTACGCCCATTCCAGCTTGCCCTGGGCAGCCAGTTCGGTCTCGAGCTTCTCCCGCAGCGGCACCAGCAGTTCGACGTCGAGCGCGGCGTAGTTCAGCCACTCCACCGGCAGCGGACGCTTCGACCAGTCGGCAGCGCTGTGGCCCTTCTCCAGCCGGTAGCCGAGCAACTGCTCGACGAGGGTGCCCAGTGCGACGCGATCGTAGCCCGCCAGCCTGCCCGCGAGTTCCGTGTCGAACAGCGATTCCGGGTAGAGCTCCAGCTCCGCGAGGCAGGGCAGATCCTGCGATGCGGCGTGCAGCACCCATTCGGTGTGGTTCAGGACCTTCGCCAGCGGCTCGAGCCTGCCTTCGAGCGGGACGGGGTCGACGAGGAAGGTGCCCGCGCCTTCCCGGCGCAACTGCACCAGGTAGGCCTTGGGCCAGTACCGGTATCCGGAGGCCCGCTCGGTGTCGACGGCGACGGCGCCACTGCCCTGGGACAGCGCTTCACAGGCCTGGCTCAGTGCCTCGGCATCGGCGATCACCGGCGGAGTTCCCTCTGCCGGTTCCGTCAGGGTGACTGCCGCAGGCTCCTCGGTCGAGTCGAGATCAGGATCCGCGTTGTCCACTATGCCCTATTCGAAACGTGCGACCGTGAACTCGCTGGTCCCGCGGGTCGCAGGAGTGATGTAGATCCACGACTCTACGGGACGGGCTCACCGCGCCTGGTTCGCCCGCCCCGTAGAGGCCGTGGATTCAGAGGTCACGCAGGTAGAGCGATGCCTGCTGCGCGGGGGCCGAGGCGGCGATCCGCGGCGTTGTCCTCAGTCACCGGGACTCCGTCCCGCCTCCCTCGTCCGCCTTGCGGCTCATCCACCTCGATCCCCGCTCGCGACGGCAGCCTCTACCTGTGCGACCTCAGCGGATGACGCCCGCGCGCATGGCCAGTGCGACCATCTGCGCCCGATCACCCGTGCCGAGCTTGCGCCCGATCCGCGACAGGTGAGATTTCACCGTGAGCGCGGAAAGGCTGAGCTCCTCACCGATTTCCTTGTTGGACTGGCCGTCGGCGACAAGCTGCAGCACCTCCACCTCGCGAGCCGAGAGCTCACGTGGGGTGTTGTCGGTGCCGGCGACTCTGGTGCCGGTGGCCAGGACCGGTGCCACGCTGGGATCGGCGTACACGCCGCCCTCGAGCACCCTGCGTACACCGTCGGTGACAACCACCGGCGATGCGGACTTGAGCAGGTATGCCTGAGCACCGGCCTGGAACGCCGACCGCACCGCGTACGGGTCGTCGGATGATGCGAGTACGACCACGCGTGGCCAGCCGTTGCTACGGAGTTCCGTAACCAGCTCGATGCCACTGCCATCGGGCAGACCGAGGTCGAGAATCGCGAGGTCGCACGGCCCGGTGGCCGTTGCCCTCGCCCTTGCCTCGGCCACCGTGGCAGCCTCGTGGACGGTACCCGCACCCATTTGTGCGAGTCGTGCGGCGATTGCCTCCCTTAACAACGGGTGGTCATCGACCACCAGCACAGAAAACAGCTCTTCCCGCGGGTGCGGAACCATGCTCGCCGGCAAAGCACCGGCTGGCGTGGATCGGACGGCCTGAGATAAGCCGACGGCAGCCACGTCACTACCTCCCTGGAGTCGGTCGTGCCCCCCGACCGGCACCGGGACTTTCGGCCGATCAGCCGCGCCAGCTTTAGACCGAAAGTGGTGTCGTCGGAAGCACTGTAGCCGCACGAGTGGGTCAGTGGGGGGTTCGAACGGGTATCTATCCCGATCGAGTAGTTACTTTGGGGAATCGATGTAGCACAATCGGGGGACAACACGGGGAGTGGCTAACGCATCGCCGAGCGAACACGATGAACTAGGATTGCCGACGATTTACGGCGCGTGCAGATGCCTCGTGCATTGCACACGCGGAGCTGTCCGGGACGGCTCCGCGGCGCTCTCCGTGCCGTCGGAGTCCGGCCGCTGTCGACACAGGCGAGCCGAATCCGGGGCCAGTGGGTACGGGCTGTACCAGGCAGTGTGCCCGCCGCGGCCCGCTCGGTCCCACGTGGTGGAATCCTCGACGCCGAGGACCTGAGTGCTTCCGATCTCGCTGCGTCACCCGGCTTTCGTGGTGCCATCACAGTCTTCTGGAAGCTCACGCACGGCGGTCGAAGAACGTTGCCGGACCGATGGCGGCAATTCTCCCCGTGGCGCGTCCAAGGCCCGCACCGGTCCCGGCGCCCGCGTTTTCCGGTCGCGCCCCGGGAGTTCCTCCCCGATCGCGACATCCGGGTGAGACGGCCGTCACCGCGCCGTCGGAGCCGCTCGCAGGACGGTCACAAACCGCGTCGAAACAGGTAGCTGAAGCGTCTCACTGCCGCCCAAAACGCATGACGATTGGTTACGCAAAGTAGTAGTAACGGTTCGATATCGTGTGCGGAAGGGGGACGCGGGGCGTCAGGACGACTGCCGCTGTCCGAACATCGTCACCCCGACCGGTGGCAGGCCGACCATGCTCGACATGAGCTGGCAGAAGGCCTCGCCGTGCGGGTGCAGCCCTGCCGCGTCCGAGGGCGTCCAGGACGCTCGCAGTTCGAGGTCGTCCGTCCTGGGCGGTCCGGAGATGTCGCCGAACCGCGCCGAGGATGTCTCGGTCACCGTGCCGCCGAGCGCGGTCCAGTCCGCTCCCGAGTTCTCCAGTGCCTCGGTGAGCCAGGACCAGCCCACAGCGGGCAGGAACGGGTCCGTCGCCAGTTCCCGGTCGAGTTCCGCGCGCACGTAGACGACCAGCCGCAGCACGCCGTCCCAGGACTCCTGCCCCTCCGGGTCGTGCAGCAGGACCAGCCGACCCGAGGCGAGTACCTCGGCGGGCCCGGTCGCCTCCGCGCTCAGCGCGTAGGACCACGGGGCGAGCCGCTGTGGCGCCCGGATCGTCTCCAGGGTCACCTCCGGCCGGGCCTGGACGGACTCCAGCGCCGCGACGGCCTCGCGGAACAACTCGGGCGCATGGGTCAGGGGGGTCACCGATCGACTGTAAGGCGGGAACACCCGCGCACGGGAGCAGGCGCGCCGAGAGAAGGCCGCCTGTTGCCTCGTGGCACGATAACGATGATGTCTCCCTCCGCTCAGACCCCTTCGCCCGCCGCGCGGGCGCACCGGCGCCGTGACCTCTCCGGCGCCCCGTTCCTCGTTGCCGCCAGGGGCGGCAGGCCCGACCGGCTGCCCGTGTGGTTCATGCGGCAGGCGGGCCGGTCGCTGCCGGAGTACCGCGCGCTGCGCGAGGGCGTGCAGATGCTCGACGCCTGCTTCGAGCCGGAACTGCTCGCCGAGATCACGACTCAGCCGGTACGCAGGCACGGCGTCGACGCGGCGATCCTGTTCAGCGACATCGTGGTGCCGCTGCGCGCCGCCGGCCTGGACATCGACATCGTCGCGGGCACCGGCCCCGTCGTGGCCGAGCCGGTGCGCTCCGAGGGCGCGATCGCCGCGCTCCCGCGACTCGATCCCGGCCAGGTGGCACCGGTCGCGGAGGGGGTGCGGCTGCTGGTGGACTCGCTCGGGGACGTGCCGCTGATCGGTTTCGCGGGCGCGCCGTTCACCCTGGCCTCCTACCTCATCGAGGGCGGGCCCAGCCGCAACCACGAGCACACCAAGGCCCTGATGCACTCCGAGCCCGCGCTCTGGCACGCACTGGCCGACCGGCTCGCCGACACCGCCCTCACGTTCCTGCGGGCACAGATCGACGCCGGGGTGGACGCCGTCCAGTTGTTCGACTCGTGGGCCGGCGCCCTTTCGTTGCGGGACTACCGTGAGTTCGTGCTGCCGCACTCGGCGAAGGTGCTCGCCGGGGTCGCCGAGGCCGGCATTCCCCGGATCCACTTCGGTGTGGGCACCGGTGAACTGCTGCCCGCGATGCGCGAGGCCGGCGCGGACGTCGTCGGGGTGGACTGGCGGATCCCGCTGGACGAGGCCGTCCGCAGGTTCACCGCGCACGCTCCGGACGCCCCGCCTCCGGTCGTGCAGGGCAATCTCGACCCCGCGCTCCTGCTCGGGTCCTGGTCCGTTGTCGAGTCCGAGGTACGCCGGATCGTGGGCGAGGGGCGCGCCGCGGCCGGACACATCGTCAACCTCGGTCACGGAGTACTGCCCGGCACCGACCCCGAGGTCCTCACCCGGGTGGTCGAGCTGGTCCACTCGCTGTGAGCCGGCACGTCGCCGTCATCGGTGGCGGGATCTCCGGCCTGACCGCCGCCTACCGGCTACGGCAGCGGCTGGGGGAGTCGGTGATGATCACCGTCTGCGAGTCGACCGGGTCACTCGGGGGCAAGCTGCGCACCGCCACCCTCGCCGACCGCCCGCTCGACGTGGGGGCCGAGGCCTTCCTGGCGCGTAGGCCGGAGGCGCTCGCCCTCGTCGAGGAGATCGGGCTCGGCCCGGCGTTGACCCACCCGACTTCGGCGCGGTCCACCGTCCGTGCTGGCGGGGTGAACCTGCGCATCCCGCCGGGCACTCTCATGGGTGTCCCCGGCTCGCCCGAGTCCGTCACCGGGCTGCTCTCCGCCGACGGCGTGCGCGCGGTCGCCGCGGAGGCGGGCCTGCCGCCGGTGTCCCTGCCAGGGGGCGGCGACGTCGCACTCGGCCCGCTGCTGCGTGCGCGGTTCGGGGACGAACTCGTCGACCGGCTGGTGGACCCGCTGCTCGGTGGCGTCTACGCGGGCGGAGCCGATGGTCTCGGCCTGCGCGCGACGATGCCCGCGCTGGCCGCGGCGCTCGACGCCGGTGCCCCCTCGCTCACCGCTGCCGCGTCCGCGGTGCTGCCCGCCGAGCCGAGTGCCGCGCCGGTGTTCGCCGCACTCACCGGCGGAATGGGCACGCTGGTCGAGCGGCTGGTGCGACTCTCGGGCGCCCGGGTCCGGCTCGGCATCCCGGTTCGCGAGCTACGGCGCCGTGCTGAAGGTGGCTGGCGGTTGCTGCTCGGTGCCGCGGCCCCCGCGCACGCCCCCGAGGTTCCACAGTTCGACGCCGACGCCGTCGTGCTGGCGCTGCCCGCGCCACAGGCGGGCAGGCTGCTCGCCCGGGTGGAGCCTGCGGCCGCCGCTGCTCTCGGCGAGATCGAACTCGCCTCGATGGCCGTCGTCTCGCTGGCGCTGCCGCCGGGCACCGAACTGCCGGAGGCGTCGGGGCTGCTCATCGGCGCCGCGGAACGGAGGGCCGACGGCTCATCCTTCGCCACCAAGGCGTTCACGTTCTCCGCGCGAAAGTGGGCACATCTCCATGCCGCGGGTGCTCCACTGCCGATCCGTGGCTCGGTCGGCCGGTTCGCCGATCCGGGAGCGTTGCGGGCCGATGACCCGGAACTGGTGCGTCTCGTGCGCAGAGACCTGGCCGAACTGACCGGGGTCGATGCCGAGCCGGTCGACGTCCTGGTGACCCGCTGGGGTGGTGGCCTCCCGCAGTACGGCCCCGGTCATCGCGAGCGGGTCGAGCGCGTCGAGCGCGCGGTACGGCGAGTCCGCGGTCTGGAGATCGCCGGTGCCGCGCTGCACGGCGTCGGCATTCCCGCCTGCATCGCTACGGCGAATGCCGCCGCCACCCGGCTGGCGTCGGAATTCGGCAGCCGTAACTGAGCCATCCCGGTGAACACGAAGCCGACTCCTGTTCTTCGTCCCCATTTCTTCCCTACACTCGAAATCGTCCAGGGGGCAGGGCGCTGGGGTTCAAGGGGAAGTTCCGTCCATTTCGGACCTGAATGCCGAGACGTCCGCACCCACAGCAAATATTCTGGGGAGAGACAATGCTGCGTTCGGACATCAGAAGGACCGGCGCGATCGCCGCTGTGGCCGTAGGGGCCACCGTTCTGCTGGCCTCGCCCGCCTCGGCCGCGGAGGAATCGCCCGCGGGGATTCTGGCCCAGTCGTGCAAGACCCTTTCGGGACCGGCGGGTGGCAGCCTGCCCCTGTGCAAGACCTGGGTCTGGGACGGTAACGACTACGACGGGCGGTGGTGGACCAATGGCCCCTCATCGCTGCCGTCGTACAGCTACCTGCAACGCTATGAGGACGGCTGGGTGACCAATTCGGCTTACTCCGGCAGCTATTCGGACCGGAAGAAAGTGCATTTCCGGATTTGCGATTCAAGGGCGGGACGCTGTACCAGTTGGTGGTGAAGCGACAGCTCCCGCCGCGGGTCGCGTTACTCCTCGATCGCTCCGCCCACCGACCGCAGGTGCTCGCGGAAGCTCAGCGCGGGATCGTGCTCGCGTGCGGCGAGGAAGGCGTCGAACCGCACCTGGCTGCGCAGTGAGACGCCTGACCGGATGCGGTCGGCCTGGTGGCGTTCCGTCTCCCGGATGGCCTCCGCGAGCGCGCACAACTCGGCGGCCCTGGCGGCCGGGACGAACAGAACACCGTCGTCGTCGCCGAGCACCAGGTCGGCCCTGCTCACCCGCCACTCGCCCACGGTGGCGAGCTTCAGCGCGTCCGGGGAGCGTTCCCGCAGGCTCAGGGGGCCGGTCGGGATCGTCCCCGTGCTGAAGACGGGCAGGCCGATCGCCAATATGTCGGTCGTGTCCCGGTGCAGGCCCCAGATCACGACGCCGGCCAGTCCGGCGGCCTGTGCCTCCAGCACCACCAGATCGCCGACGCAGCTCTCGTCGACGCGATCGCCGTTGTCGACAACCAGCACGTCGCCGGAGTCGGCCTGCTGGAATGCCTCGAGGAAGACGTCGACGCTGCCGGCGTGCCGTGCGGGAAGCGCCCGCCCGAACACGCGGCTACCCGGCCGGACGGGGCGCACGGTCGCGGGTGCGCACCGCACGGGGACCCTGGCACGAATGCACGCGTCGGCGACATGAGCGGTGGTCAGCGTCGCGAACCGCCGCCCGAGTTCGTGGTGCTCCATGGTTGACGACACTAGCGAGTCGGCGGGCGTGCGGCGAGAGTGTGCGGACGGCCACCGTCCGGCCTGCTCCGCGAGGTGGGATCATGGCGATATGGCGAGGTTGAACTACCAAGAGCTGAACGACACCATCCGCTACACCGCATGGTCGGTGTTCCGGGTCGAGCCGGGTGTGCTGCCCGAGGACCGGGGCGACGCGGCCGCCGCCACGGTGGAGTACCTGGACGCCCTCGAGGACAAGGGGGTTGTCGTGCGGGGGGTCTACGACGTCTCCGGTCTGCGGGCCGACGCGGACTACCTGATCTGGTGGCACGCCGAGGAGATCGAGCAGGTGCAGGCCGCCTACACCGGTTTCCGGCGCACACCGCTCGGCCGGGCTTCGGTTCCCGTGTGGAGCCAGGTCGCGCTGCACCGGCCCGCCGAGTTCAACCGCAGCCACATCCCCGCGTTCCTCGCGGGGGAGGAGCCGCGCAAGTACGTGTGCGTCTACCCGTTTGTCCGCTCCTACGAGTGGTACCTGCTGCCCGACGACGAGCGCAGGAAGCTGCTCGCCGACCACGGCAAGGAGGCGCGGGACTACCCCGACGTGCGGGCCAACACCGTCGCGTCCTTCGCGCTCGGCGACTACGAGTGGATGCTCGCCTTCGAGGCCGACGAACTGCACCGCATCGTCGACCTGATGCGCCACCTGCGCGGTACGGAGGCCCGGCTGCACGTACGGGAGGAGACGCCGTTCTACACGGGTACGCGTGTCCCGCCCGCCGAGCTGATCCACGCCCTGCCCTGAGCGAGTGAGGTGACGGTCGAGTTCGCCGCACTGTGGCGTGCACTCACCGGTGACCGGTCACCGGAGGTCCGGTTCACCGGCCCGGAGTCGGCGCTGCCGGGCCGCTACCGGGTGACCACCGCCGCGGCAGCCGTGGTCGCGGCCACCACGAGTGCCGCCGCGGAGCTGTTGCGGCTGCGCGGCATCGCTCCGGGCCCGGTGGCGGTGGACACCCATGCGGCCGTTGCCGGGTTCGCCAGTGAGCGGTTCCTGCGGGTCGGCGGGAAGACTCCCGGCGAGACGTGGGCGCCGCTGTCCGGGAACTACCGCGCCAGCGACGGCTGGGTCCGGCTGCACTGCAACTATCCGCACCACGCCGAAGCGGCCTGCCGGGCGCTGGCGGTCGCACCGGAGCGGGCCGACCGGCCCGCGCTGGAGCGCGCGGTGGCCCGGCTCGGCGCGCTCCAGGTGCAGGAGTCGGTGATCGCCGAAGGTGGGGCCGCGGCGGCGATGCGCAGCGGCGCGGGGTGGCTCCGGCACCCGCAGGGCGACGCCGTGGCACGACAACCGCTCATGGAACTGAGTCCGATCGCGCCGGCACCCCGGCGGCGTGTGCCCGAGTCGTCCGGTACGCCTCTCGGCGGGGTGCGGGTGCTGGAGCTGACCCACGTCATCGCGGGACCTGTGGCGGGCCGGACGCTCGCCGCACACGGCGCCGACGTGCTGCATCTCGGCGCGGCGCACCTGCCGGCCGTCGGTCCGCTGGTGATCGACACCGGAATGGGCAAACGGTCGGCGTTCGTCGACCTGCGCACGGCGGAGGGCCGGGAGCGGCTGTGGCGGCTGGTCACCGACGCCGACGTGCTGGTGCGCTCCTTCCGGCCCGGTGCGTTCGACCGGCTCGGGTTCACCCTGCCCAGACTGGCGCAGGCCAGTCCCGGCCTTGTCGTCGTCGACCTGTCCGCCTATGGCTGGGCAGGGCCGTGGGCAGGACGCAGAGGATTCGACAGTCTGGTGCAGCTGGCCTGCGGCATCGCCCACGAGGATGGCGCCGACGCACCGCGCCCACTGCCGGTGCAGGCACTCGACCACGCGACCGGCTGGTTCGCCGCCTGCGCCGCGATGCTCGGGCTGTGGCGGCGCGCGACCGAAGGCGGTAGCTGGCACGCCCGGCTGGCCCTGGCGCACACCGCGCGCTGGCTGGACCAGCTCGGCAGGCAACCGGACGAAAGCGTCGAGTTCGACGCAGAGCACCTGCTCAGGCGCACCGAGAGCGGGTTCGGCACGCTGACCCACGTCCCGGTGCCCGGCACACTGCCCGCGGCACCACCGCACTGGCGCTGGGGGACGCCCAAGCCGGGCAGCAGCGCCCCGGCCTGGTGGTGACCGTCAGCTGTCCGCGGGGACCAGTTTCAGGGCGATGGAGTTGATGCAGTAGCGCTGGTCGGTGGGGGTGTCATAGCCCTCACCTTCGAAAACGTGGCCGAGGTGGCTGTGGCAGCTCGCGCACAGCACCTCGACGCGCTTCATGCCCATCGCGCGGTCCTCGCGCAACAGCACCGCATCGGAGTCGGCGGGGTCGAAGAACGACGGCCAGCCGCAGTGGCTGGCGAACTTGGTGTCGCTGCGGAACAACTCGGCGCCACACGCGCGGCACTCGTACGCGCCGGTGGTTTCGGTCTCGTTGTACTCGCCGGTGAAGGGACGTTCCGTGGCGGCCTGGCGGAGCACCGCGTACTCCTCCGGCCCCAGTTCCTCCCGCCACTCCTGCTCGGACTTCACAACGCGCGGGGTCGCCCCAACGACGGGTTTCATGCCGGAACTCATATGTGTCAGGCTACCCGCCGAGCCAGCTCAGCACCTGTCCGATCGTGTCCCATGCCGCTACCACGACACCGAGCAGAATCAGCACGACGACAGCGACCGCGCCCCACCAGCGCAACCCGGCCGCGCGATGACTGGATTCGGCGAAGTCGGCGACGCCGCTGATCGAGGCCTCGACGGTGAAGGCCGGATTGCACCGCTGTATGCGGTCCAGGTGCGCGGCAAAAGCCTGCGCCTCGGGATCGTGCGGGTCCAGCCCGACGAGATCCTCATGAAAACGCGGATGCGGTGTGGGGCCCTGGTCGTTGGCCATGGTCCAACGGTAAGCCACGCGGCCCGCTCTGCCTACCTGTGCCTCAGCGCGGGTCGGAGTCGATCAGCAGCTTGCCACCGGAGTCGATCACCCGCACGGTCTTCTGCTGCTGGCCGGCGTCCTCGAACTCGACGTTGATCCGGATGTCCACGGAGCCGTCCTCGTTGTTGGCGTGCTTGTACGCCGTGGCGCCTTGCGCGGCGACCACCTCGTAGTCATCCCAGTAGTCGGCAAACGACTCCTGGGAGCCGAAGGACTGCTGCACGCCGGGTGACAGCAGGTTCCACGCCGCGGCGGGGTTGTCGAGCCCGTTGTAGAAGTCGACGGCGACATTGCCCGCGGGTCCCCATTTGACCGGCGCTCCGTTGGAGGGTTGGCTGGACACCGGAGCACTGCTGGACGTCTCCTGAGGTGTCGAGGGAGCGGGGTTCTGCGCCTGGTTGTTGGGTTCATCGCCGCCGGAGTTCAACGCGATGATCAACACCGTGGTCAGCACCAGGATCGAGGCCGCGATCGCCCCGAAGATCAGCGGCTTACGCCGGTCGCGTGGCTGCCGCGCCTGCGCCGGAGGGCTGCCGTTGCCCGCGGCCCGCATCGCGGCGCCGCGCGGCGGGGTGGCCGGTGGCGTCGCGGAGAACGTCGAGGTCGGCGGGGGAGAGGCGGGCGCGACAGCGGTGGCCGACGGGGTGCGCTGCCATGGCGGAGTGATGCCGTTGCCCGGAGTGTCCGGTTTGAGCATCGGTGCCGCGGGCTGGCGCCCCCCGTGGGGCAGCGGTGGTGACACCATCGTCGCCGCCGGGCTCACCTCACCACCGGAAATGGCCGCGAGCCGGTCGCGCGCCTCGAGCATCGTGGGCCGCTCGTCGGGCTCGGAGCGCAGCAGGCTCATCAGCAGCGCCGTGGCCTGGCCCGCCCTGGCCGGCGGGATGACCTTGCCGTTGGCCGCCGAATAGAGCAGGGCCAGCTGGTTCGCGTTGTTTCCGTACGGCGCCTGGCCCTCGATCGCGTGGTAGAGCGTTGCCCCCAGGGCGAACACGTCGGAACTGGGAGCGGGATCGGCGCCCCGGGCCAGTTCCGGAGCGAGGTAGGCGGGAGTACCGCCGATGAGGCCGGTCTGCGTCAGCGTCAGGTCGCCAGCGGCCCTGGAGATACCGAAGTCGGTGATTTTGGCCGTGCCGGTTTCGTCGATCAGGATGTTGCCCGGCTTCACGTCCCGGTGCACGAGCCCGGAGCGGTGTGCGGCGACCAGCGCGGCCGCGACCTGCTCTCCGATGCGGGACACCTCACGCATCGGCATGGGGCCGCGCTCGGCGATGATCGCCGAAAGACTTTTCGACGGCAGGTATTCCATCACCAGACACGGATCGCCGTCGTGTTCGGCGATGTCGAACACCACGATCGCGTTGGGGTGCTGGAAGCGGGCAGCGTTCTTCGCCTCGCGCATGGCGCGCTGCCGGACGTTGACCCGTTCCGCCTCGGACAGGCCGGGCTGGGTCAGGATCTGCTTGACCGCGACGGAACGCTCGAGGCGCTCGTCCACGGCTCGCCAGACCACACCCATGGCACCGCTGCCGACGTGCTCTACGAGGCGGTAGTGCCCTGCGATCAGGTGACCGGTCTCGATGACGCCTACTCCTGTCGAAACTATCCGCGATCGTGGATTGACTGCGCGCAAACACCATGGCCGCGCACTCAATCGAGTGTAGCGGGCGATGTGCCGGAATCTTCGGCAGCCGCCTGGCAGGTCGCCAATTCACGTTTTTTGGTGGGAGACGGGGAATCCGCCGTTGCCGCACTGACTTCGGTGGCTGCACAGAGTGCTGGAGGAGTCGCCCTGCGCACGACGCGGTACAGGCCGAACGCCCCGAGCGCCGCGAAAGTGCCGTAACACGCGAGCAGCACCGGAGGTGTGCTGCCGGTGAGGGCGTCGCCGAGTAACACCACCGCTGCCGTGCCGGGGAAGCTGCCGAGGACGGTTCCCGCGAGATACGGCGGAAGCCGGATCGCGGACATTCCGCAGCAGTAGCTCAGCGGTGCGAACGGAATAACCGGGATCAGCCGCAACGAGGTGACGGCGAGAACACCGCCTCCGGTCAGCCGGTCGTGCACGGTCCGCACGGCGCCCCGATGCAGGTGCCGGGCCACCAGGTTCCTGCCGAGCAGCCTGGCCAGCAGGAATCCCAGCGCGGCCGAGATCGCGGTGGCCAGCATCGCGATCACGATCCCGAGCCAGTGACCGAGCAGCAGGCCCGCGGCGAGGCTGAACACGGTACGGGGGATCGGCGCCACGGTGAACATCGCGTACACCAGCAGGAACAACATCGGCGTCGCCGCGCCGGCCCCCGCTGCCCAGGCGCGCAGTTCCGCCGGACTGGGTACCGGCAGGGTGAACCCCGCGACCGCGAGCCCGATGAACAGCACGCAGGCGAGGAACAGCTGGGCACGTCGGGGCACGGATCCACGGTAGGCCACCGGAAATCTCAGGTGACACGAGCGGGCCCGCTGTGGTGCGGTTGACTGATGCTGAACCAGGAGGCACTCGCCACACAACCGCAGCTGCACGGGGACACCGTGGTGCTGCGTGGCCTCGACGACTCCTATCTCGACGAGATGTGGGTGGCGCTGCACGACCCCGAGACAATCCGGTACACGGGTACCCACGCGACGTTCACCAGAGAGCAGGTCGAGCGCTACCTCGCCGCCCGGCCTGCTGCGACGGACCGCGCCGACTGGGCGATCACCCGGGCCGAGGACGGAGCGTTTCTCGGCGAGGTCGTGCTGTTCGAACTCGACGCGCTGAACGAGTCGATGAGCTTCCGGATCGCGCTGGCCGGCCCGCACGCCTTCGGGCGCGGCTACGGCACCGAAGCCACCCGGCTGGTACTCGGCTTCGCCTTCGCCACCGTCGGTCTGCACCGGGTCGGCCTCGAGGTGTTC
This sequence comes from Amycolatopsis marina, assembly GCF_900111885.1. GTDB lineage: Bacteria > Actinomycetota > Actinomycetes > Mycobacteriales > Pseudonocardiaceae > Amycolatopsis > Amycolatopsis marina. The sequence goes on along the minus strand of NZ_FOKG01000012.1, from coordinate 11,052 downwards.
GACTTCAACACGCGGGCGCAGCGGGTGTACGAGAAGTGCGGGTTCGTCCGCGAAGGAGTGCTGCGCGACGCCCTGTTGTGGGACGGAACGCGGCACGACACGGTCGTGATGTCCGTTCTGGCCACCGATCGTCGGTCCTGGTGACTACGGTGGGCGGGTGGCCAAGAACGGTGAACCGGTGGAGTACCAGGTCGGCACACGAACCGTCCGGGTGAGTAGTCCGAGCAAGGTGTATTTCCCCGACAGCGGGATCACGAAGCGGCACGTGGTCGAGTACTACATCGCGGTCGCGGAACCGCTGCTGCGGGCGATCGGCGAGCGGCCGACCACGCTCAAGCGGTTCCCGGACGGGGTGACCGGCGAGTTCTTCTACGCGAAGCGAGTGCCGAAGGGCGCCCCGGACTGGGTGCAGCGCGTGCAGATCGCGTTCCCGTCCGGCCGGACCGCTGAGGAGGTGTGCCCGACGGAACCGGCAGTGCTCGCCTGGGCGGCGAATCTCGGCACCTTCGACTTCCACCCGTGGCCGGTCCGCAGGCCCGATGTGGACCATCCGGACGAACTGCGCATCGACATCGACCCACCGGACTCGGCGGGATACGACGACGCGGTGGTGGTCGCCGCCGCGGTGCGGGACGTGCTCACCGACGCGGGACTCACCGGCTATCCGAAGACCTCGGGCGGGCGCGGCATCCACGTGCTGGTGCGGATCCGGCCGGAGTGGGACTTCATCGACGTGCGGCACGCGGTGATCGCGCTCGGGCGGGAGGTGGAGCGCAGGGTGCCGGGCAAGGCCACCATCGCGTGGTGGAAGGAGGAACGCGACGGGCGTGTCTTCCTGGACTACAACCAGGCCGCGCGGGACCGCACCGTGGCGTCGTCCTGGTCGGTCCGCGGCACCCCGAAGGCGACGGTCTCCACGCCGCTCACCTGGGAGCAACTGCCGGAGGTGCACCCGGACGACTTCGACGTGACCACCGTGCCCGGCTGGCTGGCCGAGCACGGCGACCCGCATGCCGACATGGACGCGCGGCCGTTCGGGATCGAGACCCTGCTGGAGTGGTACGCGCGGGACGAGCGCGAGCACGGTCTCGGCGAGATGCCCTATCCGCCGGACTATCCGAAGATGCCGGGGGAGCCCAAACGGGTGCAGCCCAGCAAGGCCAGGGACGACACCTGACCGAACCCGCAGGGGCACCCGGTTATGCCGGGCAGAGCGTCCCGTCGTCCGGTACGACGCCGTCCACCAGGAACTTCTCGACCGCGCCCGCGACGCAGGACGACTCCAGCGCGCCGTGGCCCGCACCCTGCCAGGCGACGCGGACGGCGCTGCGCATCTGCTCGGCCGCCCTGATGGTGCCGCGCTCGGGGGTCACCGGATCGGCCGCTGTGCTCGCCACGACGATCGGCGGCACGCCGGTCATGCTCGGGTCCGGGGCGGCTTCCCTGCGCACCGGCCACGGGCCGCACCAGGCAAGCCGCTGCGCGACGAGGCCGCCGAAGACCGGGTACTTGCCCGCCATGTCCGTCACCACCTGATCGATCCGGTCGGCAGGCAGGCGGGTGGACGTGTCGTTGCACCACGTCGCGAGTGCCGCGTCGAGACGGGCAGGCGCAGCCCTGGTGTCGTTGAGCATCGGTTCGAGGAAGCTTGCGAGCTTCGTTCCGTCGCCGGAGCGCGCCGCGTCCAGCGCGGTGGCGAGTTCGGCCCAGCGTTCCGGCTGACCGAGCCCGCGCAGCGTGGCGTGCAGGGCCAGGCCTGCTCCCATCGGCGTGCCCGTCGAGGTGAACAGCGGCCGGGTCCGAAGCTGTTCGCCCAGGTCGGTGAGGGCTGCGCGGACGTCGTCGCCGAGGGGGCAGCCGCGCCTGGCACAGTCCTCGGCGAAGGCGTCGAGAGTCTTGAGTGCTCCGGCCGCGATGCCGTCCAGTGTGGCCGCGAGATCATGGGAGGGGTCGGGCACGCCGTCGAGCACGAACCGCCCGACCCGGTCGGGAAAGCGTTCACCGTAGGCGGTGAGGACGTTGGAACCCTCGCCGTGGGACAGCGCGTGCAGGTGCTCGACACCGAGCTGGTCGCGAAGCTCCTCCAGGTCACCCGCCGCGCGCCAGCTGTCGATGGCGGTCTGCTCGTTCTCCAGGGTGATCGTGCACTGCTGGCCCGCGGTGCGGGCGGTTTCCAGCAGGGGCTCGATGTTCTCGGTGGCCGGGTCGTGACCGAGCAGGCCGGACCGGATCTCGGGCGGGACACAGACGACCGGGTCGGACTGGCCGGTCCCCCTGCGGTCCATGCCGATCAGCGAGAAGCGCTCCAGCACCGCAGGTGGCAGGCTCGCGGCGAGCCGGGCGGCGTACAGCGTGCCGGGTTCGCCGTCGACGTCGTTGACCACGGCCAGCGGGATGGGGCCGTCGCCGACCTTCAGCACGGCGATGCGCGCGAGACCACGGCGGGGAAGGTCGGGAGCGTCCACAGTGGTGTTCACCAGGGCGCAGCTGAATTCGAGGGAATCAGGGACGGCAGGCGATCCGAGGCGCTGTCTGGTGTCGGCGTCGCAGGGTGACCACTGCACCGACGAAGAGTTCGATTCCCGTAGCGGTGGCAGTGGCGGGATCTCGGTCTCGGCGGCGGGTTCCTGTGACGGCGGCGGGCCGTCGTTCTCCACGACGGCGGGGCGACTCGACGGTCCGGCGGTGCAGCCGGTGAGAATCGCCGCCACCACGGTGAGCACGACGACCGGAGCCGGTCCGCGCCCCCGGCCGCGCGGGGCCGGGGTGAAGCCACGGCGCACTGAGTGGTCCTCGCTTGTCTCGGCACAGCTTGTCTCTGCACGGTTCCCACCGACTCTCCCACGCCCCCCGTAAGCACCCCGTGAGCGGCCCCCGCGGGGCCCCGTCCCGGGATGGAGTGTCTGCAAGTACCCCCAAGTAAGATCAACAACGTCGCTAACCGCTACCTAGTGCCCTGTTGGGACCTACCGGTTGGTGGTGGTTGGGGGCGAGTTCGATCTTGCTTGGTGGTACTTGCAGACGCACCATGCGAAGTGCGGAAGGGCGGGTCAGCGGGTGCGGACCACTTCGCCGCGGAAGACCGCGTCGAGGTCGTAGCGGGCGGGTTCCTCGAGTTGCTCGTAGCCGCAGGAGGTGGGCTCGCGATCGGGGCGCCAGCGCTTGAACTGCGCCGTGTGGCGGAACCGGGACGGCATGCCGCCCTCGGTGTGCTCGTAGCCGACCTCCACGACCCGCTCGGGCCGCAGCGGCACCCACGGCTGCTCGGTGGACCGCCATCGACTCACCCCGCCCGGCAGCCGCTGTCCCTCGGTCGTGGCCTCGCCGAGCCACGGGTGCTCCCCATCGGTGATCAGCGGGGCCAGCTCGACGGCCAGTTCCCTGCGGCGCTCGACGGTGAAGGAGCCGACCACCCCGACGTGGTGCAGGACGCCCGCCTCGTCGTAGAGCCCGAGCTGCAGCGACCCCACAGCCTCGCCCGGCTCGGAGTCCGCATGCCAGCGCAGCCCCGCGACCACGCAGTCGGCCGTCCTGGAGTGCTTGTACTTCAGCATGATCCGCTTGCCGGGGGAGTAGCCCTCGGCAAGCGGCTTGCCGATGACGCCGTCGAGTCCCGCGCCCTCGAACAGGGTGAACCAGTGGCGCGCCGTCGCCGGGTCGTCCGTGGCCGGGGTGACGTTCAGTCCGGCGCCCCCGAGCTCGGTGAGCCGGTCCCGCCGATGGTCGGTCGGTTGTTCCAGGAGCGACTCGTCGCCGAGGGCGAGCAGGTCGAACGCCACGAACTGGGCCGGGGTCTTCTCCGCGAGCATCCGCACCCTGCTCTCCGCCGGATGCACGCGTTCGCTGAGCGCGTCGAAGTCGAGCCTGCCGCCCACGGCCACCACCAGCTCACCGTCCATGACCGTCCGGTCGGGAAGCACCTCCGCGACGTGGTCGAGAACCTCTGGGAAGTACCGGTTGAGCGGTTTGCCCGCCCGGGACTGCAGGGTGATCTCCGCCCCGTCCCGGAAGACCAGACAGCGGAAACCGTCCCATTTGGGCTCGAACAGCAGGTCCGTGGAGTCGGGGATCTTGGCCACCGCGCGGGCCAGCATCGGCTTCACGGGCGGTGTGAGCGGCAACGACATGGCCGTCATTCTGCCCCGGAAGCGCCGGTCACCGCACCCGCTGGCCGTCCACGGTGTCCAGTTCGAGCCGGACGGCCGTCGGCAGGGTTTGCACCCCCAGTGCCTCGCGGGCAGGGGCGAGCACGGTGATGTCGAGTTCCTCCCACACCTGGCGCACGTCGGTGCCCTGCCGCAGCCACAGACTGAGCCGCAGCGCGGGTTGCTCTTCGTCGCCGACGGACCGCGCCCGCGCCTTGGTCACCCCGGTCACCTGCTCGGCGTCGGCCTGGACGGCCGCGGCGATCGCGGTCGCGGTCACCGTGACCTCCTCGCCAGGCGTGCGATCGAGGGCGAAGTCAGGGCGGGGTTCGGGGCGCAGCGAGCGAACCAGCCACCACATCCCGCAGGCGAACAGGGCCAGGGCGGCGGCGATCACGATGCTCTTGACCAGGGCCTCGGGTCGCGCCTGCAACCAGTCCACGGCCAGCGGATCCAGCACCGGCCGCTGTGCCCGGAAGGACCCGAGTACGCCGAGGCTGACCAGCAGTACGACACAGCCGGCCGCCAGTGCGAGCAACCCCACCAGCAGGGTCAGCGTTCGTTCGACGCCGTAGGAGCGGGCCAGGGCTCGCTCGGCCACAGATGCACGGCTCATCGGCGGTCCTTCGGTGAGTCGACGACCACGGAGACTTTCGGAGTCCTGGCCAGCGGTATCTCACCGAGCAGTTCGGACACCGTCGCCAGCAGTCGCGGACGCAACTCGCCCTCCGTCTCCATCGTGCTGATCGCGCGCACCCGCACCTTCTTCGCGCTCGCGGTCACGGTGGCCCGCTCCACTTTGTCCTGGGCACGTACCCGGTGGCCCACCAGCCGGGCGAGCGACCGAGGGGAGGTGCTGACGCTGACGTCGGTGGCCGGATCATGCAACAGCACGCCGCGCCTGCGTGCGGCCAGGGCGATGAGCACGAGCAGCAGGCCCGCACCCGCGACGACCGCGGCCAGCACCCGGACCGCACCCGAGTCCCAGGTGAGTTCCGCGAGGGCGTCCCGCCACCGCGGCCAGGGCGCCAGCAGCGGTGCCTCGGCAGGTCGCCACCACTGCCAGGCGACCTCGAGCGCCACGACAGCGCCGATCACCACGGCGGCAAGGGCGAGCAACGTCGACAGTAGACGGACGAGAACTCGCACTTCTGTTCCTCTCCTTGACGGGTGGGGCCGCGCCTCAGCGCACGCGGGGCGGCCGCGCGGCCTCGAGCGCCGACACCGTGACCGACAACGTGCGAACGCGGTACGACGTGATCCGTTCGACCTCCTCGGTCACCGACGCGCGCACGGCCGAGGCGGTCTCGCGCACCGGGCTCGGATAGCGCAGGGCCAGGTCCAGTGCGAGGTCGACGTCGTTGTCCCTGCCGCTGACGTGCACGTTGGCCCCGTGCGCGCCGACACCGAGTCCCGCGACCCGCCGCTGCGCCCGCGTGGTGCCGGGCACGTCGTCGGCGGCCCGCTGAGCCACCTTGCGCACCACGGTGTGCCCGATCGAGAGCGATCCCCGTTCCTCCGGCTCGGGCAGCGGCGGGGAATCGGGCATGCTCACTTGTCCCTGCCCCGGCCGAACACGTCACCGAGGTCCAGCGCGCCGTCGAGCACGCGGCCCACGACGAGACCGATCACGCCGACGGCGAGGGTGATCAGGAAGGTGGTGAAACTCTGCGCCGCGGCGAGGCCGAGCACGAGTCCCGCGATGATCCCGGTCTGCGTTGCGTTCATCACTGGCTCCTCGAGTCTTGTTGAAAGCTGTGTGTCGGGCTCGCCGCTTACCGCACTCGCGGCGGGCGCCTGCGCCGCTGCCGCCAGCGCTTGACCCTGCCGACCACTCCTGGCTCCCGCGCGGCGAAGTACACGGGCGCGTCGTACCGGTCGTGCCCCGGTTCGTCCGGTCCCTGCCGAGTGGACCGCGGGCCGCGAGCCTCACGGAACCGGGCGAGCCCCGCCAGGAACTCCTGTGGATCGCCGCCGACATCAGGATGGTGCTCGCGGACGAACGCGCGGAACTCAGCCCGTTCCCGCGCCTCCCGATCCGGCTCGTGACTCACGTCACCGCCGCTCCGCGGCACGGGCCTGGGCGGGGACCTCCGCCTGCACGTCGGTGACCGTGACGTCCACCCGGACTGCGCCCGCGAGCGTCCGCACCCGTGCCCGGAGCTCCTCGGTCACCTGCGGCAACGGGTCGCCGAGTCGCACGACCACGCCGACCTCCACGGGTTCCCCATGGCCCGGCGCCCGTACGCCGGTGACCTTCCGGCCCGGCAGGTGGGTGGCGAGTACTCCCAGCGGGCCGCCGCTCAACGCCACCACCGCAGGGTGAGCGAGCAGCTCCTTCGCGATCGCCTCCGCGAGATCGGTGTCCTGGTCGGTACTCATCGGATCGGCTCCTTCGGTCTGCGGACGTCCCCTTCGAAATCTTTCCGGTGTGGACAGAGGCCTCATTCGACCCGGGAGGACTGCTGTTCGGATTCGTCCTCGTCGTCCTCGGGAAGGTGGATGTCGTTGACGGCGATGTTCACCTCGATCACCTCGAGCCCGGTGATCTGCTCGACCGCGGAGATGACGTTGCGGCGCACGGAACGGGCGACGTCGACGATCCGCGCGCCGTACTCGACGACGATGTCGAGATCGACGGCTGCCTGCTTCTCGCCGACCTCCACCGAAACTCCCGACGTCGTGACCGTGCCCGAGCCGGGGATCCGCTCCCTGATCGCGCCGAACGCACGGGACACGCCCCCGCCGAGCGCGTACACGCCGGAGACCTCTCGTGCGGCGATTCCGGAGACCTTCTGCACCACCGCTGAGGAGATTGTCGTCTTTCCGGTCGAGTCGTCCTCGTTCAACGCGGTCGTCGTGCCGGGCTTGGTCACGGGGGCGGACTTGTCGTTCCTGCCCTCTCCGGTCTGCGCCATGACGCTTGCTTCCTTCCTGCCGGTGAAGTCTGTGCCGGGTCGCGCTCCGCGAACCGTTGCCGTCTGACCTCTACGATGTCCCCTTCCGCCCCAATCTTCCGCTGTCTCCCCCGAATGGGCTATCGGCGGTTCAGTTCCGGTGTACGTCCGCGATGTGCACGTTCACCGGGGGTGCGAGGCGGCCGAGGTGTTCCACCAGTGTTTCCCCGAGCCTGCGCCGCAGGGTGTCGGCGGCCTCCGCGGCCGGCACGCCGTACCGCACGGTCAGCAGGACTTCCAGGCCGCCGTCCTCCATGGCGACAGCGGAGACGTGGATCCCGCCGACCTCCGCGCCGATGTCCGCACCGAGCTTCCTGGCGAGGAGCACGATCACCTTCTCGCTGATCCGCAGGGTGCCGCCGTGCTGCCGCAGTTCGAGTGGCTCGGCGAGCAGCCTGCCCCGGACGCCGCGCACGGAGCTGAGCACGCGGGCGATCAATCCGGGCGGGGTGGGCACGGGAGCGCGGGCAGCAGCCCGGACCAGGTCCCACCGCGGGTCGTTCCGCGGGTCCTCGCCGGTGCTCATCGCAGCTCCCTCAGTTTCGCGAGCAACGCCACCCTGGCGCGGTGCAACCGGGAACGCAAGGCCGGGACGCTGACGTCGAGCACTTCGGCGACCTCCTCGTAGCTCAGCCCTTCCAGCTCGCGGAGCACCAACGGCACCCGCTGCGGCATGTCGAGCTCCGCGATGGCACGCAGCACGGCGTCGACCTGCTCCGCCCGAACGAGGAGCCCCTCGGGGCTACCACGCGTGTCGGCGAGTACACCCGACTCGAGGAACGACCGGGCCCCGCCGCCGTCGTCCGACAGCCCTGACAGCGCCGCGTCGAGCGAGACCGTCGGCCTGCGGCGGCGCACGTGCCCCAGTGCGGTGTTGGTGACGACCCGGTACAGCCAGGTGGAGACCGCCGACTCGTTGCGGAAGCCGGCCATCGCCCGCCACGCCGAGATCCAGGCGTCCTGCACGACGTCCTCGGCCTCCGCGGCGGTTCCGGTGACCCGCAGCGCCACCCGGTACATCCGTGGGGTGTGCCTGCGAACCAGGCGGTCGAAGGCGGCGTGGTCGCCTCCGGCCGCCCGGCCGGCCAGTACGGCGTCGGACACCGTCGGCTCGGTGCTCACCCCAGCCCGCCAGGGTCCCGGCGATATCGCAGCATCAGGAAGTCGTCCTCCTGGAGCAGGGAGGCCAGCCGCATGTCCTGCGGCTTCTCGATTCCGGGCCCCGCGGTGATCCGGTCTGGTCCGGGACCAGCCAGCAGTGGCGCCATGGTCAGGCACAGCTGGTCCACCAGGCCCGCGCCGAGCAGGCTGCCGAACAGATGCGGCCCTCCCTCGCAGTCCACCCTGCGCAGGCCCCGCTCCTCCAGCGCCTTCAGCGCGGCGTGCAGGTCGACCATCTGCTCACCCGCCAGTACGACGTCGGCCCCGGCGTCGGCCAGTTCCGCTCGCCGCTCCGGCGGAGCGGCGGAGCAGGTCAGCACGATCGGCGGCACGTGGGTGTCGGTGAGCAGGCGGGAGTCGGGGTGGATGGTGCACCGGTTGGTGACCACCGCGATCGGCGGGACACCGCCGCGATCGAGCCGGGCCCTTCGCTCTGTCTGCCGGGCGCCCCGGTAGTCCTCGGCGAGCACCGTGCCCGCGCCGACCAGAATCACGTCGGCGAGGTCGCGCCCGAGCAGGAACAGGCGCTTGTCGGCCGGATGGGACAGGCCTTCGGAGCGCCCGTCCACGGTGACGGCCCCGTCCGCGGAGGACACGAAGTTGACCTGTACCCACGGTCGGTCGAGTTGCTCGGGGTAGTCGTAGATCCGCTCGAGGTCGGCATCGGTCATCGATTCGGACGGGTTCTCACCCGACGGTGTCGGCCACAGGATCTGCACTCCCTCATCCCAACACGGGAGGCGGCAAACGACCATTCGGGTGGGCCAGGTCTCGATCCTCCGGTCGCGGGCGCGGTGGTCCGGCTTCCCCTGATTACCCTGGCTGCCATGCCTGCCGCAGCGCTCACCGATCGATGGCCGGAGATCGGCGCGGACGAACTGATCACCGCGCTGGTGCCACCACCGCGGTTCGACGCCGTGCGCTTCTCCACCTACGTGCCGAACCCCGAGGAACCGAGCCAGGCCGAGGCCGTAGAGGCGTGCTCGGCCTTTGCGCACGAGGTCGCCGACGGTGGGCGGAAACGCCGATCCGGGTGGCGGTCGCTCTTCGGTGGGGGAGCCACTGCCGGTCCGGAGCAACCGGGGCTCTACCTCGACGGCGGGTTCGGCGTCGGCAAGACCCACCTGCTGGCCTCGATCTGGCACGAGGTGCCCGCGCCGAAGTCCTACGGCACGTTCGTCGAGCTGACCAACCTGGTCGGCGTGCTGGGGTTCGCCGAGGCCGTGCGCAGGCTGTCGGAGCACCGGCTGCTCGCGATCGACGAGTTCGAGCTGGACGACCCCGGCGACACCATGCTCGTGACGAGGCTGCTGCGCGAGCTGACCGACGCCGGGGTGAACGTCGCCGCCACTTCCAACACCCTGCCGGACAGGCTGGGCGAGGGCCGGTTCGCCGCCGAGGACTTCCTGCGGGAGATCCAGTCGCTCGCCGCGCGGTTCGGTGTGGTGCGGGTGGACGGTCCCGACTACCGGCACCGCGGCCTGCCCGACGCACCCGATCCGGTGAGCGACGCGGAACTGACGGCCTCGGCCGAGCGGCGGCCGGATTCGACACTGGACGACTTCGCCCCACTCTGCGAGCACCTGTCGCGCCTGCACCCCTCCCGCTACGGGCGGCTGCTCGACGGCGTGTCGGTGATGCACCTGCGCGACGTGCGGACCGCGCCGGACCAAACGGTGGCGCTGCGGCTCGTGGCCCTCGCGGACCGGCTCTACGACCGGGCCATCCCGGTGGTGACCTCGGGCGTGCGGCTGTCCGAGCTGTTCGACGAGGACATGGTGCACGGCGGATACCGCAAGAAGTACCTGCGTGCGGTCAGCAGGCTGACGGCACTGGCCAGGGACGCGGCGGAAACACCGGCCTCAGCGAGCTGACTTCTCGGCGCCCGGGAGGCGTTCGAGCCCGGCCGCGATGCCCAGCACCACCGCGATGGCGAACGCCGCCGCGCCGAGCACGTCGGTGGGGTAGTGGTAGCCGAGGGCCGCCATCCCGACCCCCGCACCGAGGGTGAGCAGCACACCGATACCCACCACCAGGCGGGTGGCGACGCCGGGGCGAGCGAGTACGGCGAGCACCGTGAACACCGCGACGAGGCTCACCGCGTGTCCGCTGGGATAGGCCAGGTGGTCGTCGAAGTAGCGCCCGAAGGCGGGCTTGAGCAGCCAGGTGTTCAGCGCGACGGCGACGGCGGGGCCCGCCAGGACGAGCGCGAGTTCCCTCTTCCCTCGGCCGAGCAGCGCCGTCAGCGCGAGTACGGCGAGCAGCGGGAGGAGCACGATCGGCTCGGTGGGCAGCACCAGCAGCCGCAGCAGCGTGTCCTGATTCGCGGTGGACTCCTCGATCCGAGACATGATCGACTGATCGAACGGGCCGGGGCCGCGGTCACCGGCGTACACGATTCCGAGCAGGAGCGTGACGATCAGGCCCGCGACGACGGCCGAGCTGGAGCGGACCACGCGGTGCAGCCTAGTACTGCAACGGCAGTTGGTCGTCGTGTGGTAGATCATCGTTGTGGTGGTCGATGTGGTGATGGGGCAGCTGGATCGGGTTCATGATCGGATCGCGGGACGGTTCAGGCGGTCGGAGCCGCGGGGCCGGGCTCGGGAGTATGTGTCCGGGCTGGTCGCGGGGTTGGAGCGGAAGAACGGCTGGACACTGGCGGAGCAGTCCGGTGAGGTGTCTCCGGATGGGATGCAGCGGTTGTTGCGCTGGGCGGACTGGGACATCGACGGGGTGCGTGACGACGTGCGGGACTACGTGGTCGAGCATCTCGGCGAGCCGGGCGGCGT
>NZ_FOKG01000033.1 GCF_900111885.1 Amycolatopsis marina | reverse complement strand
TGTCAACGCCGCTCGAAAACTGACCACCCTGTTCCGGGTGAAAACTGACCACCTCCCGTGGTTGATGGATCTTGGTTAGTCGCTGGTTTTGGCTGCTGGGACGCGGCCCAGGTCGCGGTCTTTCAGCCGGTAGCTGTCTCCCTTCATCGAGACGACCTCGGCGTGATGCACGAGGCGGTCGATCATGGCGGCGGCCACGACGTCGTCGCCGAACACCTCGCCCCATCGGCCGAAGGGCTTGTTGCTGGTCACGATCAACGAGGCCCGCTCGTAGCGGGACGAGACGAGCTGGAAGAACAGGTTCGCCGCCTCGGCCTCGAACGGGATGTAGCCCACCTCGTCGACAATGATCAACGGGACTCGGCCGAGCTTGACTAGTTCCTGCTGAAGCCGGCCGGCGTGATGGGCATCGGCCAGACGCGCGACCCACTCGGCGGCCGTGGCGAACGCGACCCGGTGCCCGGCCTGGCACGCCCGGATACCCAAACCGATCGACAGGTGGGTCTTACCGGTTCCAGGCGGACCAAGAAACACCACATTCTCTTTCCCGGCAACGAAATCCAGCGTCCCGAGATGGGTGATGGTCTCGCGCTTGAGGGAGCGTTGGTGGTCGAAATCGAACTCCTCCAACGACTTGCGGGCAGGGAACCGAGCCGCTCGGATACGACCCTCGCCGCCGTGGGACTCCCGGGCGGCGACCTCGCGTTGCAGACACGCGGCCAGGAACTCTTCGTGCGACCATGACTCGGCCCGTGCCCGCTCGGCCAGGCGTTCCACCGCGCCGGCCAGCGATGGCGCCTTCAACGCGCGAGCAAGATAGGCGATCTCGCTAGAAACATTGCGCCCGTTGGTGTTCGCGGTCTTGGCGGCCATCACGCCACCCCCTTACGGTCGGTGTTGTCGGTGTTCTCGCCAAACGAGGCGGGGGCATCCAGATCGAGAAGGCGGTCATAGTCGGCCAGGTCGCGATGCTCGACCGGTGTGTCCGCCGACCGGTGCTCGGCCAGGTGGCGTGCTCGCCGCATCATGGCGGCGGCCTGGGCGTGACCGGGGTCGGTGATGGTCTGGTGATCAGCCCAACATCGCGGATGGTCGGCCACCACCTGACCGGCGCAGCTGACCCGCACCAGGTCGAGATCGGCGATCACCTCGACCCGACGGCCGACCGCGGCCGGGTGCACGGAATAGTCATTCGAGTCCAGACGTATGTAGTGATCCCGGGGTAGGCGGGTCGCCAACCGCCACCCGGCCGCTGGAGCGACCGGCGGCAGGACCACCATCGCGGCCCGGTCAGCCTCCCACCGGTCGATCGGGCGGCACCCCAGCCGGCGGTGCTGGCGGGTGTTGGCCCGCACCAGCCACTCATCCAACTGGAGGTTGAACTCCGCCGGTGACCCGAAGCGACGTCCGGGCAAGAACGAGGTCTCCAGATAGCCGTTTGCCCGTTCCACCAAGCCTTTCGCCTCGGGATCGGCCGGGCGGCACTGGATGACCGTGATCCCCAACGTTCCGCGGAAGGCGTTCATCGCCTCGGTCAGTACCGGTTTGCCGCCCCGCCACTGGCCAACGGCGGACTCGTTGTCCCATACCAATTTCCGGGGAACACGACCCATTCCGGAGATCACGCTCCAGTGCCCGGCCAACAGGTCCGGGGCTTGGCGAGACGGAATCATCCTCGCGGTCATCACCCGCGAGTAACCGCATACCATGACCAGCACCGGTGGTCGGCCGAGTTGCCCGAACCCCAACGGCACGTCCACCGGCGGGAACCACAGGTCACACTGCGCCAACTCGCCGGGCTGGTACTCCGTCCGGGACGCCGGATCGGGTGGGGTGAACAACGGTCGTAGCTGCTGGATCCGGTCGAATAGCACGGTCTTGCCGCGTGTCCACCCGATCCGTTCCATGATCACCGTCGAAGGCATGTCCGGGAACTCCCGGAGCAACGCCCTGACCTGCGGCTCGACCGCGTCCACGATCGACCCCTTCCTCGCCCGTTCGTAGCGAGGGGGCTCATGCGCGGCCAACGCGCGCTTCACCGTGTTCCTCGCGATGCCCAACCGGCGGGCGATGGCCTTGATCGCCATGCCCTCCGCCCGAGACAGCCGGCGGATCTCCGCCCAGTCCTCCATGGTCAACACCTCCTGATCATGAGGAGGTGGTCAGATTTCCGCCGGTCAGACGGGGTCAGTTTTCACCCGGTGGCGACATCGATGGTGCCGTGCCGCGCCCCGTGGGAGCAACTTCGGATGCGGGGTGACCCATCGTGTGTACGGAGGTGCTCGCTGCGTCGAGCGACACGGCATCTCTACTTTGCGCGGCGTTGCTGAGGGGTCACCATTCGAGGGGAGCGCGATCGTAGAAGAAACCGCCCGACGGTCCGTCGGGCGGTAGCGTGGCAAGCCAGACGGGGGTGTCAGCTCCTTGTTGGACTGAGCGCGGAGCGTTCGGTCCTCCGAGGTCTGTCCTGACCCAGCCGGGCGATGCTGCGTTGACGAGGATGCCCGTACCGTCCAGTCGCGTGGCAAAAACGCGGGTCAAGGCGTTCACAGCGGCCTTGCTGATCCGATAGGCGGGTTCGCTCGGGCGGTTCAGGTGATGCAGAGACCCGAGAGTGCTGGAAACATTGACGATGCGGCCATAATTGTTGCGAATCATCGCCGGAACCACAGCCTCCGACAGTCGCCAAGCGCCCAGCACATTCACGTCCATCACTTCGCGGAACTTGTCTGGATCAAGCTGTAGGGCGTCATGGTCGCCGTCGGACACACCGGCGTTGTTCACCAGGATGTCGATCCGACCACTGCCCTCTAAAATTCGGCTAGTGGCTGCATCTACGGATCCCGCCTGAGTGACGTCTAGTTCGATCTCGCGGTACGAACTCACGGTGCTTGAGCGATCGGGTGAGAAGGCTGTCGGTTTTTGTTTACGGACACCCGCGTACACCGATACCCCTTGCTGTGCCAGCTGGCGGGCGATTTCCCGGCCAATGCCTCTGCTCGCGCCGCTGACGAGGGCCACCTGACCTTGCGGTGCAGACATCTCAGGACGCGATTCGTTGGAGCTGTTGGTCGAGGGCGTGAACCCGCGGATCACGCTGGTAGGGACTGAGTCGTGCTCGCCCTGCACGGATCGTGTCGATGGAGCGGACCGAGTGCGTTTGGGTTGCCAGATCTATCGCGGCGGTGAGGTCTCGGCAGGCCATATCGAGTTCACCCGCGTCGGCGTGCGCCTGGGCGCTGCGCACGTGATAGATCGTCCGGTCGCGGACGTAGTCCGGGCTCATGGTGCTCAATGCGGAGTCGATCAGGGGCCTGGCGCGCTCGGGCCGAGCCAGACTCACCCAGCACGCACCGGCTTGGGCGTCCAGTTCGGCTTGGTCGAAGTAGTAGATCCAGTCCGGGGCGCCGTCGACATCGGTGTCGGCCGCATCGAGGTAGCGTTCGGCGAGGTTGAGTTGGTGGCCGCATTCCCTGGCCTCGTGCGCAATGGCGTGCGCTCGTGCTTTGCGACTGGCGATCATGGCTTTGAGTTGGGAGTTGCCGCCGCGGCCGAGGTAGTCCGATGCCGTCTCGAGCAGGGAGAGGGCATCGTGCGGGTGTCCGTTGAGCATCACCTGGAAGCTCATGCACGCGAGGATGTGCGCGCCGGCTTCGGGAGCGTTCGCCGTGACTGAGGACCGCAGCGCGGTGACATAGTGTTCTTGGGCGGCGGCGTGTTGGGCCACGTCGAAGTGGAGCCAGCCGCAGAGGCGAGCTGCTTCGGTGATGTGGGCGAACAGGGCCCTGCCCGTTGCGTCGTCGTAGGTAGCCGTGTCCGCGAGCGTGGACAGCCAGCGAAGCTCGGCGCGGGCCAAGTGCCGAAGGTCAGTACCACCGAAGACATCGTCCAAGCGACGTAGTTCGGCAAGGCGGCTTCCTAAACGGCCGAGTACGTCCCGGCTAAGGTGCTCACCTCGCAGTGCGGGCACACCGACTGTCGCTGCTTTCGCACTCGCCATACTCGAGGCCCATTCGGTGGCGACCCCAAGCAGACTGGCACCGGTGACGGTCAGAAAGCCGCGACGATCCACTCGATCTCCCGTCATCCAGCGAAGCACTGTCATTGTCCCGGTAATCGACCATGCCGGCTCGACTAACCGCCCGTGGGTGTCGGTGGCGCACCACAGCCAGGACGGCCATCCGCGATCTATGACAAGAGTGTGCGGGACGCCGAGCACTGTGGCCAAGGCGCGCTGCGAGTCAAAACTGGGCGTGCGCTTACCCGACTTCCACTTCCATACGAGCTGCCGGTCTGCTGCTGATCGCAGCCCATGGCGGGCAAGTTCTCCACGGTAAGCAGAGGCCAACCCCGCTAGCGACAGCCCCCGTTCGCGCAGGACGACATCAAGAGGATGAGGATGATCCTCTCCTGCGGCGGTCATCGTGGCGTCCTTCCGGATTCCAATGTGGCGGCACGGCGGGGCGTGCTCCTTGCCCTCGTCAGCATTTGAGTCCTACAGCTGGCCTACAGCGTCGGTCTTTCGCTATCGCGCCTCACCGGGTGTACTGACGAGTGCCTTCATCCGACCGTGGACAGAACGGAGGTGACGCGCAGAGGATTGCCAACGCGGTGAATCACCACCCCCTGAGCAGCTACGCGACGGGGTGAAGCGTGAACTGGCCAGCGGCGACGCCGTTGGTGAACGCGGACCACTCAGTCGCTGTGTAGGTGAGTGTGGTGCCGTCGAAGGCCCGCAGGCGCACGTCACCCTCGTCCTGAGGTTCGATGTGCAGGGCGTGGTTGCTGCCCGCAGGTGCTATGCCGGTGACTTCATCGAGGAAGCCGGGCCACGCAGCGATGTCGATGGTGAGCGTAGGGCCCTCGCCCCGGTCTTTGGTATCGCGGACCAGGACGGCGGCGGCTTCGAACCGCACTTCGACACAGCCGCCTTGAGAGGGGCTGAAGCTGGACTTGAACCAACCGGTGCGCGAGGGGGCATGGGGACGAGGATCGGTAGTCACGCTGCGGCCTCCATCTCGTGACGGATCTGCTGAATCAGGGCGAGTGAGTCTTCGTCGTCGAGCGCGACCGATTCGAAGACGTTCTCGAAGCTGGCCTTGAACTCGCGGATGACCTGCACTCTGTCTATGAGATTGCCGGTGATCGCGGTCTCCTGCCAAATGAGATCGGGCAGCAGCACGTTGTCAAAGCTCAACAGGCTCAACGGCCCGCCGGTCAGCGCGTGCGCACCCGCGGTGTACTTCACCACCCGCACCTTGACCGTGCTGTTGTCCCGGGTGATCACCTCGGTGAGCTGATCGAGTTGCCGGCATATCGCGGCTGGCCCTCCAACCTGCTGACGCAACGCGAACTCGCTGAGATTGACCTCCATGTTCAGCCGAGGCTCCTCTTCGAGGAGCGTCTGGCGAGCCAACCTGGTTTCCAGCCGAGGACCGACATCGACGGCCTTGATGTACGGGCTACCAGCGCGGATCGTCGCGCGAGCGTACTCGTTGGTCTGCAGCAGACCCGCGACGTAGATCGGTGCCCACTCCCGCACAGTGCTGGCGCCGGCCTCCAGGCCGAGGAAGCGGAGAAACTCCTCGCTGTACAGCTCGGCGTAGTCGTGCCACCAGTTCCGCTGCTCGGCGTCCACGCGCAAGCTTTCGAGCATCTCGCGCTCAGCATCATCGAGTTCGTACACGTCGGTGAGCTGAGCCAGGTTGCTCGCGGTGACGCGGCGTTTCCCTGCCTCGATCGCCGAGAAGTTGCTGGGCGCGATCCCGACTCGCTTCGCGACCGCAGCGGCCGTGAGGCCCAGATCGCCGCGAGCGCGACGCAGCCGCATACCCAACTCCCAAGCTCGCAACGTGCTTGAGGGGCCTCGCTTCGTCAACGTCGGTCCTTCCTGCTGCTTGATGTCTCGCGGGACATGTTCCATGAACATACCTCCTCCTCTCGATAAGAACACCCATCTGGGCTATATGTGCTAGATAATTATCTGGATAATCTACCAACTGCCCCAGTCATTCCCGTCGCTGGGAATGCATTCTCAAAGGTCAACGGCCCGATGAGGCGCTGCGACGCACCCAAAGCCGTCGCTGGCGCGGAAGGTGGGTGACGAGCATGAGCAAGACACGTAATCGACACAGGCTCCTGACCATGCTGGTCAGAGCGGGCTGGAAGCCCCGGCGTAACGCATGGACGGTGCCGTGCCGTGATTGCGATAGCCACCGCACGTATGCGCAGGTTTCGATCGCTGAACACGGGCCCCAGCTCACGATCGACGGCTCCAGCGTCGCGGTGTTCGATCCTCTGGCGGCGGGCCGGTTGCGTGCCGCGCTGAAGGAGGCCATCGAGCTGTATGCACGGCTCGATGGGGCTGCGCGAGAGGGAGTGCCCGCGCCTCGAAGCCATCCCGGTGCTGCGCCGACGCCGCATGGTGAGCATCCGGCTGGTTCGCACGTGGAGGCGGCGGCCGGACGGGTTCGAGTGGATTTCGGTGACGATGGTGATGGCGAGCTCAGTGGCCGTCATGCGCTGCGGTCAGCTGCTGTCGTGTCGGAGGCTGCGTGATGACTGGAGCCTGCGAAATGATCAGTCGTCAGCACCACCGAGGGTCGTTGCACGGCGCAGGGGGCCGTGCAACGACCCTGATGAGGCAGGCCGTCGATGCCATCGACGTACCGGTGGAATTGGCGCGGCCAGTGGTAGCTGAACTCTGGGCGGGTTGCCTGCGCGGTCCTGTCCTGCGGCACGCGCCCCGGCGGTGGACGGTGTTGACCGCGACGCGCCGCCGAGCCAATTTCGCATTGCCGGAATCCTTGATACGGGCCAGGGTGCGCCTGTACCCGGAGGGGACGTCGTTCGCGCTGCCCTCCAACCCCGGAGGAGCGACAACGGGCTCGGGGGACTGCGGCTGGATGGTGCCTCCTGATCGAAACCCACTGCTGCCGCCATTCAGCGTGGTGATTGCGTTGCTGCAGCGGGTCGCGCAGGCAAGGCCGACATCGTGAATCGGCGCGCCCTCGACGAAACCCACGTGCCCGAGCTCCTGCCCAGTCCGGTCTCGTCGACCGCACCCACTCCCGCGCCTTCGAACGATGCGGTGTCGGAGCGCGCTGTGTTGTACGAGCAGGTGCTTGACGGGCTGTATCGGCTGAACACGGATCAACCGTGCCGCACGGTGGCGGAATTCCATGACTGGTTCACCCCCGCGGTGGCGAGCGACCAAGGTGCGTCCGCGGACGAGGTGCTCCGGCCAGAGTCAGAGGCGGGTGATGCTCAGTGTTGAGAACACATCCGTATCCGGCGGGCGAGCTGACGGAGATGCGCTGTGCTGCGACCGACTACGCCGCACATGGCTGGCCGATCTGCCCTGGTATCCCGGCTTCACATCCTGGCGCGGGAACCCTCGACCCCCAGTCGCGGCCCGAGGAGGCCGGTCTGGCGTGCCGTGGCGGGCCCCTGTCTCAGGACGAGGCGTTTCAGGCGTGGACGGACCAGCCCTGGCCCATTCTCCTGTGCCCTGGCGCGGTCGGGGCGATCGATCTCGGCGCCGGTGATCGCCGGACCGATGCGGCCCTGCGGGACGCAGGGTGTCTCGGGCCGATCCTGGTCGGGCCAGGCCCGTGCTGGCATCTCATCGTCGAACACACCCCTCACCACGATTCACGAGCGATGCACCCTCCGCGATCGACGCGACAGGGGTGCCTGCTGTTGCCACCGAGCCAGGCGCCATCGAGGATCTCCCGCTGGCGAATCGCACCGGAAGCGACCGACTGGCGATTGCCCGATCACGCCACCGCGTGGGCCGCGCTGCACGCCGACAGGCGAAGGGACTGAGGGGAATGTCTGTCCAGGTCGTTGCACCCCCGGCCGCCGCTGGAGACTCCGCATGGCTGCGGTGCGAGTACTACCGTGTGGTGTGCGGATTGCCCGCCCAGCTCGTCAACGGCAACCGGATCGTGCTGCGCCTCGGAGGCCTGCTCGGCGGGGTCACGATGCCCGCCGCGCTGGGCCGCAAGGTCGCTCCCAGCTTGCGGGTGCGGGCCATGCCAGCCCCGGCGATCGTGCACCCAGGCGGAGAGCGGTGGACGTTCCTCAGCGGCCCGGGCAGCGCGGCCCTGGAACACGTGGCGGCGCTGGTGCCGATGGGTATCAGCGTGATTGGCGACAACGCGCTGGTGGTCCTGCCCTCGCCAGAGACCGAGACGCTCGGCCTATGGCGCTGGATCGACTGGCCCACCCGGGCCGATCTGCCCGCGCAAGCCCCACTGTTGGCCACCACCTGCGCACTGGCCGCCTCGGTGCCGCACACCCGACAGGAGAAGCCATGACGCCCTCGATCGCAACCGCGCTGCGCGACGAACTGATCGATCGTGCCGCTAGCGATCAGCGCGCCCGCGCACAGCTCGACCCGGTCGCTCCCACACCACAACAGTGGGAACACGTTCATCAGGTCGACAAGGACAACGTGCGCTGGCTCGCGCCCATCGTGGCGGTGCACGGCTGGCCCGGTCACCGCGCCGTCGGAGTGGATGGAGCCCACGCCGCCTGGCTGCTGGCCCAGCACGCACCCGCCCCGTACCGAGCGTGGTGGCTACCCCAGTTGCGCGCCGCCGTAGCCAACCAGGACGCCGCACCGCGCGACCTCGCCTACCTGTCCGATCGGGTCGCCACCGACCAGAGGCGACCACAGCACTACGGCACCCAGTGGCTGCGAATCGGCAGTGCGCCCGGCCGTCTCTATCCGCTGCACCGCCCGGCCGAAGTCAATCTCTCGCGCGCCGACATGGGGCTCGACCCGATCCCCGATTCCGACATCGAGGCCGCCTACCTCAACTACGACGAGATCACCGCCGCAACCCACGGAGGGTCCCGATGACCACGCTGCACTGGGGCATCAGCCCCTACCACCGCGAGCGCGCACACACTGCCCTGCCCGGCACCGACGTCTCCGTCTGTACCCGCCACCTGCACGACGGCCAACTCGTGCTCGACTCCCTGGGCCCGCGCCGACCCGTGAACCTACGAATTTGCCCGGAATGCGCTGTGGAGAGCCTCGCGCTGTTGAACCCAATCCCGACACCGCGACCGCGCACTCACGCCGCATGATTGGCCTCCAAGTCATCCTGCCGGCATCAGGCCGGGCCTGATGCGTACTGAAGATGACTGTGACATTGATCGGCATCCTCAATGACCCCGCTGCGAACCCGTCGGCACCGAGTCCCAACGCCGCAGGCCGGCGACCACCGGAACACACCGCCAGATATTGATCTTCTCCGACGAGTTCGAGACGGCTTGGAAAACTTGCAGTCCTCCAGTCTCTGGGCATTCTCCTTGTCGGAGTCCGGCGCCCCTACCTTCCCGCATGCGGTAGGGGGCGCACCCAATTTCTAGGCTCAACCGCAACTGCGAGAAAGTCAGGTTCTTGAGTTCCTTTCACGTAATGAAGTCTGATATCGCCGCAACACAACAGTTCGTTGAAGCTGCAGCTCCCGCGGCTTCAACGTTCTGCAAAGATGCCGAGGCCGCAGTGCAAACGTTCGCACGTGTCGCCCCGCATGCCAGTCATCATCCGCAAGTTGGGCAGACAGGTGTCCAACTTCAAGAGTTGGCAGAACTCGCCCGCCAGGCAATGGTTCTCAGTATTAACCTCTATCACGCAGTGGAGGAGGTGGATAGGTTGTTTAGCTGAGGTTATTGCTCGCGCTGGCTTTTGCTGGCCCTCGCGCAGAACCCTGCTTCCATACTTCTCGAGCGATCTTGCTTGAGAGGGTGGCATTTGAAGGAGGCTAGCAGTGGTAGCGCTCGCCATCTGGTACGACCAGACGACGAAGGATGACGAGGGCAACGTCGTCATTCGTGTGAGCACTGCTGCCGAACTCGACGAGCTGGTCAACCGCATCCTCGGTGAGACAGCCGAGCACGACGCGCCACCCATGATCCAGGTTGTCCTCAGCGGGGTGAAGCGCTCGCCTGCCCTAGAGGTCGGCCTCGGCAAGGAGAAGGGCTTCATCGGGTATACCTCCCGTACTGAAGGTGGCTGGACCATCGGGGATGGCGACCCCAACGCGGTCGTTTCCTGCATCTACATGGGCAATCACAGCGAAGTGCCAGCGAGCGTGGAAGTTCCCCTGGCTACCGTGCGCCGAGGGCTGCACGAGTTCCTGGCGACGGGGGAGCGACCGAGTGTCGTGGAGAGCGATGTTGCAAGTTAACGACTTCGTCTCGCTCGCTGCTGCCCTATAGGAGTACCGGTATAGGCCGGTCGTCGGGTTGGTGGCTGCGGACTGATGGCGCGGTCGTCGAGCACCAGAACACGTGAGTGCGTTTCGCCAGTGCAGAAGAGGGCGCTCCTGAAGTGGGTGTGACGGGCACCGTCAGTTGGGGGTGTACTGGGTGCCCGTCACCCCGGCTCCGAGGTGTGGGCGCACCTGGAGCTGACTGAAGCAGGGCGATGGTGGGAAACTGCTCCCGGGACTTACCGTGTTGACTTCTTCAGGGTCCGCAGTCCTGTGCCGCTCGCGCATCGCCGATCGTGCACGAACCCTGAAACAAGCGGTGTCGGGACTCATGCAATTCGATTGCGCATTGAGAACACCTCGGCGAACACATGCCTACTATGCATTCTGAACGCGCCCGGGAAGTACGACGTAGCATCACTGCTCTGTGCGGATTGTGTGCTCTTTTGTGCCGGACTGCGTTTTTGTGTGCAGCCACGATCCACAAGTGTCCCATGGTTCCCGCCTACCAAAGCTTGCATCGAGCTGCGGGTTTGAGGTGTAGCGAACCTGTGCCGGGATGACTGCCGGGATTCTGCGCTTTTCGGGAAGTCTGTTTTGGGTCTTGACTGTTCATTTGAGACTGTGCAAGCGTGATCTCACGGTTCCGGGGGAGGCGACGAATCACTGGGAGCAATCTGCCGTGGTCGTGTCTTTCAGCGAATTCCGGAGTCGGACATCGAATAGGGGAGGGTTTTTGTGAATGTTCGAAGGTTGGTCGCGCCCCTGGTTCTCATGGGAGCGGCATTGAGTGCGGGGATGGTGGTGTCGTCGCCCGCGTGGGCGGGAGGTGACACTTCGGCAGGTGAGGTCGAGACACAGGCGTGCGGGCTTTACGCGGGGTCGATTAAGCAGACCGGGCGTGTGTTGTCGGGCAGTGGTGGCAGGTCCGGGTGCTTCACGCACGCGGATGTCAACGTGGGTGTGTACGAGGAGATTGCGTGGTGGCCGGACCGGCGGTTGTCGTCGGCGAGTCGTCACGGGATCCGCAACGTGCATCTGACGGTCAGTGCGGGGTGTACCAGCATCCCGGGTCCGTATTACATCGAAACGAGAAGTTCCACCGGTGGAGTGTCCGAGGGTAGTCACAAATCGCTGTGCCACTGATCACGGTGTATGACGTGGGGTGTGGCGATCGCCGTCGTGGTCGCCACACCCTGCGGGGGTGAGTGGGTGTACCGAGGTTCGGCGAACGAGGGGGTTTCGTGCGGGTTCGTTTTGACGAGGTGTCCTTTGCTTACCGAGGTCGGCGCGCTTTGCGTGATGTCACGTGGGGCTTCGGCGGCGGCGTGACGGGGTTGCTCGGTTCGAACGGTGCCGGTAAGACGACGTTGCTGTCGCTGGTGGTGACGTTATTGAGAGCGGATTCTGGCCGGGTGCATGTCGGGGACCACGATCTGTCGACTGGGGCGGGGCGGCGGCAGGCGCGGCGGCTGCTCGGGTTCGTGCCCCAGCGATTCTCCCTTGCCCCGGAGATGCGGGTCGGCGACACCGTGACCTATTCCGCCTGGGTTCATGGGGTGGCGGAACGGGACTGTCCGCAGGCGGCTGTGCGGGCGTTGGAGGAAGTCGGACTGATCGATCGGCGCGCCGATCCTGTTCGTGCGTTGTCCGGTGGTCAGCGACAGCGTCTGGGCCTGGCGGCGGCGCTGGCCCATGATCCCGCCGTGGTGGTCCTGGACGAACCGACCGTGGGGTTGGACCCCGGGCAACGTCTCCGGCTGCGGGAGCGCGTCAAGGTGATCGGACAGCGGCGCACTGTGCTGCTTGCCAGTCACTTGTTGGAAGACATCGAGCATCTGTGTGACCGCGTGGGTGTGCTGGCTGGCGGCGCTGTGGTGTTCGACGGCACGGTGGCCGAACTCAGTGGCCTCATTGATGGCGCCGCCGAGCTCGAGGCCGCGCCGGGGTCCCGGTTTGAGCGTGCCTACGACGCGCTGATCGCGAAGCTGGGGGAGACATGAGGACGCTGCTGCGGTCGGTGAGCGGCTGGCCGTTGGGTCGTCTCGCGGTCCTGCAACCCAGCCTGGTGATCATCGCGGTCGTGTTGGCCCAAACCTGGCCTCGTCTTGCGTGGCCGTGGCAGGAGTGGATCCAGACGTCCCAGCAGTTCCACGAGCAGCTGCTCCTCGCCGCGCCCATCGCCGCCGCAGCCGGAACGTACTACGCAGGGCGGCATGCCGCCCCGGACAGAATCGCCAGCCAGCCCTGGGCTCCCCGTGCGGGAATGCCGATCGTGCTCCGGCATCTGCGCACGCTGACCATCGCGTTCACGATCAGCTACCTGCTGGGGCTGCTGCCCCTCGTGGCCGTCACCGTCGCCAGTGCGGACTTCGGCGGACCCCACGTGTTGATCATGCTCACCGGTGTGGCGGGGCTGATCGCGGCGATCACTGTCGGGTATCTGATCGGCGTTCTCGCCGGCACCGCGTGGCTGGCCCCGATCACCCTGGTCGTCACCTTCGTCCTCATGCAATCCCCGCACATCGAGGCCGCACTGTCGGCCGTCACTCCCGTGACCCATGTTCCGGCTGCGCTCGGGGAAACCGAATCGGTTCCGCTGACGTGGTACCGCCTCGGGCTCTTCACCCTGATCACCGTGGTCGCCGCCGCGGTTGCCGCGCGGGCGTTGGCACGGCAGCACCGGTGGAAGGTGCCGTCACCGACGACCACCGCGGCGGCGGCCCTCACGGCACTCGCCGTGGCGATTCCCCTCGCCACCACTCCGAGATTGGTGACCGCCGAACCGGCTCATCCCCGCCTCTGCCGCGACGTGTCGGGGATCGAGGTGTGTGTCCACGCCGGACACCGCTCGCAGCTTCCCGAGATCGCGAACGCGGTCACCCGCATCCGTCAGGTCACCGGCGACGAGACGTGGGAGCTGCGCAGACTCCGGGACACCGCTCTGGCCACCCCAACCGAGGACCCGCGTCGGCCGGAGGCGACGACGGGATGGATACCGACCTTCCCAATCAACGACTCCGCCTACTACGCCGCCTCGGCGGTCGCGTACTCCCTCAGCGGCCTCGACAACTGCGATATCGGGGACACGGGCGAAGTGTCCGAGCAGTTCTCCCTCGCCGCCGAACTCGGCGACCGGCTGGTGCGTGACGCAGGATACGGCCTTACCCCCGGTGAGCCCAGCGGCCGATTCGACGAGATCACCGTGACGCAGCTGCGGGACTGGATGCGCCATCACCGAGAAACGATCCATGCCTGTCAGCTGACCACGGCCCAGCTCCCGTGATCGTCACGCACCTGCTGCGTGCCCACCGCATCGGATACATGGCGGCCACCGCCGCCGCGACGAGCGCTCTCGCCTGGGCGTTCGGGGTGAGCGCGATCAACATCGACCTCGATCCGCTGACACCGCCACACAAAGTACCGACGGTCGAGCTGATCTGCCTCGTCACCACGGTCGTGCTGGCAGCCCTGGCCCGCCCGCGCTTCTGGCACTGGGAGCGCTTCGGGGGCCTGCGGACCAGACTGGCCGCCGCTGCCGTACCCGCCATCGCCATCCTGCTGACGCTGGCCCCCCTGCTCGCCGGCGTCACGCGCCTGCCCGAGGGGGTGGCCTGGGTGTGGCTCCTGCCCAACGTGATCATCCTGAGCGGGACCACGTTCACCCTGTCTGCGCTGCTCTCACCCGCGCTGGCCGCCGCCGTGATAGCGACGGCTTATCTGGCGAATGTGGTGCTCACGGCGAGCGGACACGATCCCGGTGTCCTCGCCAGCTATCCCGGGGTGAACGCCAACTGGTCACTCGCCACCATCAGCGTGCTCGCTGCCGTGGGCGTCCACGCCTACAGCCACGGCACGACCCGCTGGGCCCAGGGACTCAGCCGCAACGCATAGCGACACCGGCTCGCGGGTCGTCGCGTTGTTCACGGCTCCGTGTCGAGGAAGCTGGGGGTGGTGGTGGCGAGTGTGGCGTGCAGCTCCAGGCCGCGCGGGTCTTTCAGATCATCGAACACGGCAATGGCTTCCCGGAGACATTCCACGCTCAACTCGTGCTCGCCCATGGCTTTCAACGTCTCGGCACGTACCACGAGTGTGTCGGCGTAACCCCAGCGTTCACCCTGGATGCGTCGAATGGCCAGGGCCCGGTCGAGCTGAGGTAGTGCGCGTTGCGGTTGCTCGCTGTGCAGGTACAGGGCACCCAGATGATGACGAGTCAGGCTCTCCGCTAGGGGAGAGTCGTGCCGCTGGGCTATGCGAATCGCCTCGTGTAGACAGTCGATGCCGTCGTCGAGACGGTCAACCCGCCCGTACACGGTTCCGAGCATCGCGTGGACGACCGCGACGCTGAGCTCGAGCCCACCGCGCTCGAACAACTTCGCCGCCTCGGTGAACGTCGCGATGGCATCGTCAGGACGATCGATGCGGGTGTAGGTCAACCCGAGGGTGACGGCGGTCCACCCCTGTCCCTCGTCATCGCCCCGATTGTGGTGACGCCGAGTCGCGTCCTGCAAGAGCGTCAGCGCGTCGTCGGTCTTGCCCAGTTCACTGAGGACAGCGGCGAGGTTTTGTTGACAGCGCGCTATTCCGAGGTCATCGGCTGCTGCCTTCGCGCAGTGCAGCGCTTGGCTGGCGCTGTCGATCCATGCGCTCCATTTCTTGGTGAGATAGAAGAAGGGCTGCAGCGTGCTGGGCAGTATCCACGCGGAGCTAATGCCCCGAGTCGCGGCCAGGTGCGTCACGCTCGTGATGGCGTCCAGCTCGGTTTCACACCAGGCTATCGCCCCGGCGTGATCGTCGAACGTGAACTGCTGAGCGCTGATTCCGGCCGTGTCCACAGCGATTGCGCGTCCAGCCCAGTCCGGCGCGAGCACGTTGGTGGCGTTGGCGGCCGAGGCGCAGTACCACCGCAGGAGACGGTCGACTGCGCCGTCGCGTTGTGCCGGAGTCTCTTCCGCCTGCGCCCGTTCTGTGGCATACAGCTGGACGAGGTGGTGCATCTTCACACGCTGCCCCGCCGATGACTCCACCAGATGACTGTTGGCTAAGGCCGACAACGACTGAGTTCCACACGCGATGTCGGTTCCCGCCAGTGCCGCCGCCGCACCCACGCTGATCGGCGTCTGCGCATGTAGCCCGAGGAGCCGGAACATCGCCGCTTCCGCTGGTTTCAACGCCCGGTAGGACAGGTCGATCACACCACGGACGTTCGTCGTCTCGTCCGCGGAAGCAAGAAAGTCCAGTCGGCTGCTCTGTGGCCCGAGCTGGTGTGCCATCTCCCGCAGGGTGAGATGCGGCTGTGTCGCCAGGTGCTCTCCCGCGATACGCACAGCCAGAGGCAGACCCCCGCAGTGGCGCACGATGAGTTCCGCACTGGCTGTTTCCGCGGCGACACGGGCACGGCCGGCAAGCTCTCCGAGAAGCTGCACCCCCTCCTGCAACCGCAAGGGACTCAACCGCACATGGGTAGCACCGGCATGCAACGCCAGGCCCGACAGATGAACCCGACTGGTAATGATCACAACGCTGCCGGCCCCGGGCAGCAAGGGACGGACTTGTTCATAGGAGGCGGCGTTGTCCAGCACGACCAGCATCGGCCTCGACGCCAACACCGACCGGAGGCGCGCTGTCCGTTGCGACAGGCTGTCCTCCGCAGCCCGCGCAACCCCCAGAGCCCCCAAGAACTCGTCCAGCACCGCGTCCGGCTGACGAGGCTGTCCGACATCGAACCCCTGCAGATCGGCATAGAGACACCCCGCGGGGAACCGCTCGACGAGCGACGCGGCCCAGTGCAACGCGAGCGCGGTCTTCCCAATGCCCGACGCCCCCTCAATGACCGTCGTCGCCGCCCCCGGCGCGGTAGCGACACGCAGCGACGCATCGAGCGTGCGCAGGTACTCCGTTCGCCCGACGAAGCCAGCCAGCGCCGGCGGGAGCTGCGACGGGCGCATCGCGTCCCACCGCGTCAGACCTTCCTCCCGCTCCGCCACCCGCAGCAACGCACCCTTCGCCCCGAGAACAGCGTCGATCTCGGCCGCCAAGGACAGCGGCAACGGCCGATGCCCATGCAGCACCTTCGACAGATAGCTTTCACTGAAGCTCGTCTTCTCGGATAACACAGCGAGCGACATACCCCGCTGACGCCGCCAACGCTGCACTTCCATCCCGAATCGGGTTATCCCGGCCATAGTTCTCCCCAACAATCAAGTGATCACGTGAAATCACGTGAAATCACGTGAAATCACGTGCAACAACAGCACCAAGCACGGTTCGACGCGACGAACTGGTTAGGCGGGGACCTGAAGTTCGAGAAGCAAAAGGCGAAGGGTCACCGCGTCCACTGTTGCGGCGTATCACTGGCCAGCGATCGAGCGACGACTCGCAGGCGAGGACGACTTCGACCGAGACGACTGAACCAAGGGCACCCCGAACGGCCTACCGCTCGTATCGGCAGACAGCGTTTCGTCATCACGACTCCTCCCCTTGCGGCCGTGGTCGCCACCCGATACAGATCGGGACGTCCCTCCCCTGAACTGGCGAAACGGCACTACGAGGTTCGTATCCCGTGCCTCGCGGGCACCGCAAGCAACCCAGACGAACTAGACCCATACGAGTGAACGGCGGTAAGTAGAAACACTCTCGGTGCCACCAAAAACTACCAAGCTGGAGGTAGGGAGTTTCCCCAAGTGAGGTAGCACCTGCCGTGTGGCCCTACTGGCCACCCACAATGGACTGACGTGACAAGTCGGGAGTGAGGCGGCCCGTGACGGCACTTTCTGGTCTCGACGATCTCCACCAGAGCTGCACGAAACCGGTGAGGGAAAGCCCGGCGCCGGCTGGATGGTCCTCTTCCGATTCCTCGTTCTTGTCTGCACGTTTCGACGGTTGGACGTTCGGGGGTGCTTTTCAGCTTTTCTTGCTGGCCAGTGCTTATCGCGGAGTGGGAACGTCGAGGACGGCGGACTTTTTGCTGCCAAGCTCGTGTGCGAATGGGGTCGCTAAGGTCGGGACATGCTCGACCTGATCACCCCCACCACGCGGCTGCACAACGCTTGGCTCGATGCGCATGCCGAGTGGGGACCTGGCCTCCACGAGGACGGCTTCGGGCTGGCACCCACGGATGAAGTTGACTCGCCGACCGGGTTCGCGGCGTGGATTGCACGGCTGGCCGATGAGTCGGAGCAGGCCACGTGCCGGTGGATTGTCGAGGACGACCAGGTGCTTGGCGGGATCGCGCTGCGCCACGAGTTCAATGACTACGTGCGGTGGGCAGGCCACATCGGCTTCGGCATCCGGCCGTCCGCGCGACGGCGCGGGCTCGCCTCCTGGGCCCTGGGCCGGATGCTTGACGAAGCGCAGGTTCGCGGCATGAACCGAGTGCTGGTTGTCTGCGCAGCCAACAACGTCGCCTCGGCGAAGACGATCGAGCGTGTCGGTGGCGTCTTCGAGGAGGTCCGGAACACCAAAACACGGTCCCGTCTGTCGTTACTGGATCACGACTGTCGAGCCGAAGGCCTGACTTCACGGTAGGCAGCTTCCGACGGTCAAGAACGTCGCTTGGGCGTGCCATCTTGGCTTCTCCTGCTGGTCGGCGGTTCGTGTGAGGGCTGGCGTCCCCGAGGTTGACGGCGGGTCGGGAGCCGACGTTGGGTGTCGTCGCGCTTGGCTCGCAGGAAGGTCAGGGTCACGTCGATGCCCTCGATCTCGCCGACCCGACCTTCGGTCCCGGCGCGAATACGGCGGTCGAGCAGGTCGGCTTCGAGTTCGTCGAACCGGAGAAGCATCTGGAGTCGACGTGCAGTATCGGGCAGCGGAATGCCTGCGTCAGGTGCCCACTGCTCCGGGTCGATCCAGCTCAGATACCGCGGGTGGAGGAGATCCATGCCAACCTCGTTGACCGCCTTGAGGAGGCGAAACAGCAGGGCTGGCTGGGCGAAGTTCCCGCGATCGAGACCACCATGGCCACCGCTGTCCGAAAACTCGAAGCCATGCGCGCGATGACGACCACCGAGATGTCGATCCATCTGGGCATGCCCGCCTTCCGCTCTGCTCTCGGACGATTCAGCCCACGCAACTGACCGGTGCGTTGACGGTGTTCAGGGATGGGGTCCAAGGAGTGCCGTGAGGTCACGGGCGGCGGTACTAAGTTGTTCACCTGCGTCCACCGTGAAGGCCGCTTGGACGCGCCAGCCGTCGGGTTCGGACGCCTGGGTCAGTTCGACACCTATGCGGACTCGAATCCCGACATGCTGTCCCACAATCCGGAGGTCACGCTCAAGAGACTCGTAAACCCGGTCACCGTCCCACCCGCGCCAGTTTTCCGCCATTCCCACGAAAAACTCAACAAGATCGTCGAAGCCCACGGCATAGTGAGACGCCACGGTCAATCCGCCGCGCAGTCCGGAGTCGATGACCTCGACGTCCACGGACCAGATCTCCCCTCCGCTTCCACGGGCGACGTCGCGCAGGATGAGGGCGTGCTCATCTCGGCCAACCACCACCTGGCTCACCGGATCATCATCGCAAACGATCCCAACCGACGGCATCCGTTCATCGTGCATGGGAGCCGCGATACGCCCAAGCCTCACGCTGCCCTCAAGATTCTCTGTCACGCTGCATAACGAAGACCCGCCGACCGGGACAGTGATCAACATCAAGATCATTTCGGATGAGCGGGCGTGCTCGTGCTCGCAGGGCGTGCCGTAGGGGCGCCCGCAGGAGCCGAGCCGACTTTGCGCTTCGTCGTCGAACTCGGCCCACTCCTAGCTGGTGGCCTCCCGGTACTCCTTGATCGGTCGGAGCTTGCGGCAGTGGTCGAAGAAGGCGACGTAATGGCGGACGACGTCCTCGCCGAAGGCAGCCTCTGGCGACGTCGGCTATCGAAACTGTCTGACCTGGTCGATAACCAGTGGAGCGAGATGGGGAAACAACGTCTTCAGACTACGATCGTCGCATCACCGACGTGATCGACTACATCACCGACCCGCCTGTCAGCGGGCGCCACTCCTCACGGACTTTGAGCCAGAGCCAGAAAAAAATGACCATTGACACCAGTACATGCAGAGTCCCAGCGATAGTTCAATCGCTTGAGTCTTGACTGGTGAGCACAAGACCTGGACAGGACTGTCCTCATGCGGACGCTGCCTACGCGGCGAACGATGCGTCACCGTGGACTCATGCGAGCCGATCGATACCAGGAATTCCGCGTTAGCCGGGGAACGGTGTTCCCGGTCGGCCCGGTAGCAGGGAACACCGTCCCAGGCGTCGCCGACATCCACTTGCTGAAAGCAGCGGAAGCTCAAGGCGACGCTCCAGCCCGAGAGATTGACAACTCTAGGACGCCAAACGGGGGACATGGTCTGCCGGAGCACCAGTTGCTTCCGGCTTGTGCGGTGCGGCGGTTGCCAGGAACTCGGCCTACGCGTCCGCCGCACCGCCACATTGCATCAACCCCGATGGCCCGGCAGGAGCGCACAATGGCCCACTTCCTCCTCCGTTGCTTTCACACGCGATCCCTGGACGAAACCGACGACGCCGAAGTCGGCGAACTCGTCGACAATCCTGAGTCCATTCCTCGGTTCGTCTGGTGCGACGCATGCGCTATCTGGCAGCCCGTCTCGGAACTCGTCACCGTCGCGGTGTCGACCGCCGATGGCGGCGGCGAGAACGGACCTAGGGTCGACGACGAGGTGAACGCCGCGCAGACGTGCATGGAGGTCCCAGGGCCCCGTGCCGGACAGTCTTCGGGAACGGCCAACCTCGAATCGTCCCCTGGCTTGGATGCAGTCGTGCCACCGACCGTCGGACGGCACCGCAGATCCTCGCAGTCGGAGGAGTACGTGCGATGACCGCCGCATACATCGGCCACCCGAGGCCGGGCCTGGGATATGCGCTATCCACTGAGTGTCAGCATGATGAGCGCCCCGAGGAACAGACACGGGCCGAATGGCACTGCCAGGCCACCGTGCTCGTCGCGACGGCGGGCACTCGGAACGGCGAGCAGTATCAACGCCAGCACCGAGGCCATCAACAATGCCCCGGCGACCTCCGGCCACCCGGACCATCCAGCCACCACCCCGACCACGGCCGCCACGCTCAGATCCCCGGCGCCCACGCCTCCGCCGCTGACCACCGCCAAGACCAGGAACAGCGCTCCCGCCGCCACCAGCGCCCCCAGGGCACGCACGCTGGGCGCAGCTTCACTCCGGACGACGCTCAGCACTGTGAAGCCGACACAGGCGCTGGCCAACTGCGGGTACACCAGCGCCCGGGGCAGCCGGTGCTCGCACCAGTCGATCACCGCCAGGGGAACAGCCAGCACCGCCACGAACCCGTAGACGACGAGTTCGCCACGGGCTCCGACGCGCCACGCCAGCAAACCCAGGACAGCGGCGGTGAGCACGGCACCGAGCCACCACGAGCCGGCCAGCACGCGCTCCCGTCGCAGAAACCGGCGCGTGAATCCGCTCGCGACCGTGCCAAGGACCAACCCGCCCGCGGCGACCCCTACCGTCCAGAAGCCGCTCGCTGTGACCTGCACGATCCCTCCACCCGTCGGATGATCACCCGCTACGCCATCCTGCCCGCCCGCTCCCCGGTCCCGCCCGCACTCAACCCAACGAGTGAACTTCACGGAAGAGCGGCCGCTCGCAACAGCGTTGCCACGACAGTCGGTCTAGAGGCGAGCCCGCCATCGGGACGTATCACCGACTGGCCTGCCCGCACTGACCTGCGATCGTCGACGAACTGGGGGACCGTGATGACCCACCACCGCAGCATCCGCCTCACTCTGGCCGCGCTCACGACCGCGACCGGACTCGGATTGAGCCTCAGCGCCTGCAGCCCAGACACCGGTGCAGCCCCTGCCACCTCAGACCCGGTTCCGCCACCCGCGCCGACCACGACGGCTGCGTCGCCGGTAGACATCGCCCGGGAGAAAGCCACTGCCGCTTACCTGGGCATGTGGGAGGACGTCGCCGCTTTGGCGAACACCTCGGACTGGAAGTCGCCCCGACTGGCTGACCACGCGACCGGCGACGCGCTATCGGTACTCTCGCGCCAGATGTACGCCGATCACTACAACGGCTTGATCACCAAGGGAGAACCCGTCCACAAGCCCGTCGTGCAGTCCGTCGAGCCTCAGGACGCCCCCAAGACCGTGATGATTCGTGACTGCTCGGACGCGAGTAATTGGCTGAAGTACCGCGCGGACAACGGGCAACTGGCCGACAACGAGCCTGGCGGCACGCACTTGATCAACGCCGAGGTGAAGCTGGCGGTCGATGGCTCGTGGCGGGTGACCCGGTTCGCTGTGGAAGGAACCGGATCATGTTGACCACCAGGCGATGGGGCACCGTGACCGCGTTGACTTCGGCCATGATGCTGGCGAGCGTCGCGCCCGCTCTGGCTGGTGACTGGTACGGAGACATCGACTGTGGCCAGAGTTCCTACCCGGGATGTGAGCTTGGGGCGGGACAACGTGGGCGCGGAACGCCCGCACCGCGACCGGGGCCGGGCGCTGGCGAGCCGAAAACGCAAGCTGGGAGCCCGGACGCAGCTGCCCCTCCGCAGGGCGACAGCGTCGTCGGTGTTGACCCCAATTTGGCGGATTGTTCCTATGTGCGTAGCACTTATCAGCCGCCGGTCAATGGGGTGCAGACGGCCAGCTACCGGCCACGGTCCTCGGGTTGGGGTGGGATGCAGTTCGTGTCGCTGACTCGCTCGCGCCCTCATGGGGTGGTGTTGGCACAGGCTCCAGGCCAGGGGGGCGCGTGGTATGTCTACCGGTGTTCCGGCGAGGGCATGCGTGATGCGCTGTTTCGGGCGCCGGTGTGGATTGCCGATGATGAAGCGCCGGACGGTGCGGCTGTGCCGTCGCCGGAGCAATTGGCGGAACAGGCTCGGGCGCAGCTGCGGTTGCCGAGTCCGGTGATCGCCTCGAGCCCGGCTGGGACGCAGTTGGTGCGGTTGCCGACGTGGCTGTGGCTGGACCGCGCCGTGTGGCAACCGCAGTCCGCGACGGCGGCGGTGCCGGCGGTGTCGGTGACCGCGACGGCGACACCGACGTCGGTGTCCTGGTCGATGGGCGACGGGCGCACCGTGACCTGCACAGGGCCCGGCACCCCGTTCCCGGGCGGTGGTGATCCGCGGTCGACGTCGCCGGATTGCGGTCACACCTATCAACGGTCCTCGGCGGCTGCCGCGGGGGAGCGGTTCGAGGCCACGGCGACGGTGTCGTGGCGGATCACCTGGTCCGGCGGTGGGGCTTCGGGCACGTTCCCGGACCTGACCACCAGCGCCTCGGCCTCGTTCCGGGTCGCCGAAGCCCAGGCCCTGGGCACCGGATAGACGAGACACCCCTATTCCAACTGAATCCCTTTTTGTTCCTTTCCTGACCACGCATTAGCGGCAGTTGAGATCGCTGGGTGAATGCGTGGTGCGGGTGATCTATGCCTGGAGGTCTGATCGTGACCAGCACCGACACTTCCGCCCCTGGCCGCACTGCGGCCGGTGACACCCGCCCGGTGTCCTGGCTGGACCCTTCGGGTTCGGCCTCGACGTCAGGGCCGCGGCGGGGGCGCCGGCGCCGGTTGCCGCATCTGGTGGCGGGGATGTTGCTGGTGGTGGTGTGTGTCGGGGGCGTGGTGTGGTGGACCAGCAGCACTCAGGATCGGACGCCGATGCTGGTGTTGGCGAGGCCGGTCACGGTCGGGCATGTGCTGACCCAGGCGGACGTGCAAAGCATCGCGGTGTCCGCGGCGCCGGGTGTGGCGTTGATTCCGGCGGAGCAGGCGGGCAGTGTGGTGGGCCGTCCGATGGCGATGAGTCTGGGGGCGGGGGCGTTGCTGACCCCGGACGCGGTGGGCGCTGCGGTGCTCCCGTCGGCGGGTCGGGCGGTGGTCGCGGTCGGGGTGAAGCCGGGCCAGTTTCCCCCCGACATCGCCACCGGCACTCCGGTGACCGTCGTCGTCACCGCCGGTGCGACGGGAGCGTCGACCGGTAGTGCGCAGGGGGATGGTCCGGGGACGTCGTGGACTGCGACGGTCGTCGGTGTCGCAGCTGCGGGCACGGATCAGACCACGGTGGTGTCGCTGGAACTCGACACGGCCGGGGCGTCGCAGCTGGCGCAGGTCCCGGCCGGGCAGCTCGCGCTGGTGATGCAGCCCGCAGGTGGTGGGCGCTGATGCTCATCGCCGTGTGTTCGGTGAAGGGGTCGCCGGGGGTGACCACACTGACGGTCGCGCTGGCCGCGCAGTGGCCGCAGGCCGAGAGCACCCGTCGTCTGATCGCCGAGGTCGACCCGGCCGGGGGTGATCTGGCGATGCGGTTCGGACTGTCGACCACCCCGGGGCTGGTCAGCCTCGCCGCCGCCGCTCGCCGCACCGGCGGGCCCGGGGTGGTGTGGGAGCACACCCAGGCCCTGCCCGGCGGTGCTCGGGTGTTGGTGGCCCCACCCGGCGGCGGACATGCCCGCGCCGCGCTGTCCACACTAACCGCCACCCCAGACGGGCCCTCGTTGCTGCACGCGGTCGCCGACGGGGTGGGGGTGGTGGTGCTGGCGGACTGCGGGCGGGTGGATCCGGGGTCACCGGCCGAGGCGATCGCGCGCCGCGCGGACGCGCTCGTCCTGGTGTCCGGAACCCAGGGCGACGACCTCGCCCACACCGCAGCGCGCTTGGGGGAGCTGGCCGGCTGGACGCCGCGCCCGGGGCTCCTGCTCACCGGGGAGGGCTACCCGACCGTGGACGTCGAGCGGGAGCTGGGCGTGCCGGCGATCGGCCGCCTCCCCCACGACCCGGCCGCCGCCGCCCTCATCAGCGGGCACCGGACAGCACCGGCTCGCCGCCGTGGCAGTGGCGGACTCGCCCGCCAGACGGCCGCGCTCGCCCGCGCCCTGGCCACCCCCACGGCAACGCCCTCCGTCGCCGCCCCGCCGTCGGCGCATGCGGTGGGGATGGTGCCGGGCGTGCCCGCCCAGCAGGTGCGTCACCAGCCGGGCGGTGCGGTGAGCACCCCGCTCAGCCACGTGCCGCCTCTGATGCCTGCCCCGTCGCAGGGCAACGGCCTGGCTCGCAACGGCCATCAGCCCAGCACACTCGGGAAGGAGCCGCTCTCGTGACCCAGACCGACCACACCGCAGCACCTCCTCCCATCCTGCCGGTGGATGTGGGGGAGGCGGAGCAGCGGTTGCGCACCCGGCTTCGCCGGGCGCTGACCACGGATCTGCCCGGCCGGGTCGAGGCCGCCACCGACACCCACGGTGCGGGAATGAGCCTGGCCCGGCGCCGGGAGATCGGCCGGGAGGTCCTCGACACCGCGATCGCCGCGCACAGTGAGACGGAGCTGCTGGCCGGGCGTGTGTTGGTGGACTCGGTCTGCGAGCAGCGGCTCGTCGAACAGGTGCTGGACGAGCTGTTCGGCCTCGGCGGGCTGCAACCGCTGCTGGCCGATCCGTCGGTGGAGACGATCGCGGTCAACCGTTTCGACCGGGTGTTCGTCCAGTACAACGACGGCCGCCGAGCCCAGGTGGCCCCGGTGGCGGAGTCCAATGAGGAACTCACCGACCTGATCCGCACCCTCGCGGCGCGCGCCTCTTCCGAAGAGCGCCGGTTCGACCGCGGCTCGCCCGCGCTGAACCTCCAGCTGCCCGGCGGGGAACGGCTCTTCGCGGTGCTGGGGCTGACCGCGGGTGGGGTGACGGCGTGCACGATCCGCCGGCACGGCTACCTCACCGCCACCCTCGCGCAGCTGCGCCGCCGCGGCACCCTCGACATCGGGCTGGAGCGGTTCCTGCGCGCACTGGTGCGGGCACGCAAGAACGTACTCATCACCGGCGGCACCGGGGCCGGGAAAACCACACTGCTGCGGGGACTGGCCTCGGAGATGGATCCCCTGGAACGCGTCGTCACTGTCGAGGACGCCTTCGAACTCGGCCTCGGCATTGATCCCGGGCTGCACGCCGACGTCACCGCCCTGCAGGCCCGCGAACCCAACGTCGAGGGTGCGGGTGCGATCGACCAGGCGGAACTGGTCCGCTGGGGCCTGCGGATGTCCCCGGACCGCGTGATCGTCGGGGAGATCCGCGGCGCCGAAGTCATCCCGATGTGCAATGCGATGTCGCAGGGCAACGACGGCTCCATGGCCACCCTGCACGCCTCCAGCTCGAAAATCGCCTTCACCCGCCTCGCGTCGTATGCCGCGCAAGGCCCGGAACGGCTGCCTCTGGAGGCCACGGCCCTGCTGGTGGCGAGCGCGGTGCATTTCGTGGTGCACCTCGACCGGGCCGCGGACCGGAGGACGCGGGTGATCGCCTCGGTCCGTGAGGTGGTCGACGCCGAGGCCGGTTCGGTGATCTCCAACGAGGTGTACCGGCGGGGCCCGGATCGCCGAGCCGTGCCGGTGGCCGGGGCGCTGCGCGCGGACACCCTCGACGACCTGGTCGCGGCCGGGTTCGACCCGGACCTGTTGAGCCGCCCGGAGGGGTGGTGGACGCCATGAGCATCGACACCAGCACCATTCTCGCCGCCATGCTCGGCGTGGGCACCGCCCTCGGCGTGTTCCTGGTCGTGGCCGCCTGGCGCCAGCCCGCGGCGGCGTCGCCGCACTCACGGCGCATTGGTCTGATTCGCGCGGCACGCGGCCGGGCTGGCGACCGGGGGGCGCTGCTGCGCCTGACCGTGGCCGTCGGTGCGGGCGTGCTGACCGGAGCCGTGACCGGGTGGATCGTCGGCGCCGTGCTGGCCACCGCGGCGGTGTGGTTCCTGCCCCGCCTGGTCGGCCCCGATCGCGCCCACACCCGCCGGGTCGCGCGGATCGAGGCGATCGCCTCCTGGACGGAGATGCTGCGCGACGTCCTCTCCGCCGCGGCCGGGCTCGAGCAAGCCATCCTCGCCACCGCCAAGCTCGCACCCGCGGCCATCCGCGGCGAGATCGCCGCCCTCGCCGCGAGGCTGGAAAGCGGACAGCGCCTGGCGGCGGCGCTGCGAGCCCTGGCGCGCGAGCTGGACGACCCCACCGCGGACCTCGTCCTCGCCGCCCTGGTACTGGCCGCCGAGCACCAGGCCCGCCAACTCGGCGACCTGCTCGGCTCGCTCGCAACCACCGCCCGCGAGCAAGCCGCCATGCGGATGCGCGTGGAAACCGGACGAGCACGGACCCGAACCTCGGTGCGCGTCATCGTCGTCACCACCCTGGCTTTCGCCGCCGGGGTCGTGGTGTTCAACCGCGCCTACCTCGACGTCTACAACACCCCCACTGGCCAGGTCGTCCTGCTGCTCCTCGGCGGCCTGTTCGCCGGCGGGTTCGTCTGGCTCGCCCGGATCGCCACCAGCGGAGCCCAACCCCGGGTCCTCGCCCTCGACACCACCGACCCGCCCACAGCACCCGCTGGGAGCGCGGCAACGACCATCGGAGGTGAGTACTCGTGATTCCCGCACTCGCTTTCGGCACGGGTGCGGGTCTCGGCCTGTGGCTGCTGCTGACCTGGGCCCTACCACCGGCCCCGGCACTGAGCGACCGCCTCGCCAAGATCGACACACGGCCACCGGCCACACCGATCGTCCTCGCGGCCGACGCCGCCTGGGTCACCACCTGGGGTCGAATGTTCGTCCCTGGCCTGCGCAAGCTCGGCCTGCCCGGCGCGACGATCCACGCCGATCTGCGGGTCATCGGCCGCGGCATCGACACCCACCTCGCCTCCCAAGCGCTGCTGGCCGTGGCCGGGCTGCTCGCCCCCTGGCTCCTGCAAGCACTACTGGCCCTCGGTGGGCTGTCCTTGAGTGTGGAGGTGCCGCTGCTGGCCGGGCTCATGCTCGCTGCACTCGGCTTCCTGACCCCCGATCTCGACGTCCGCGCCAAGGCTTCCCGGGCGCGGCGAGAATTTCGCGACGCGCTCTCGGCGTTCCTGGATCTGGTGTGGATCACCCTCGCCGGCGGGGCCGGCGTTGAGGCTGCCCTCGGCGATGCCGCCGCCGTCGGAGCGGGCCCGGCATTCGACAAGATCCGGCGCGCCCTGGACACCGCGCAGCTGACCCGCACCACCCCGTGGAACACCCTGCGCCGCCTCGGGGAGGAACTCGACATCACCGAACTGTCCGAACTCGCCGCGTCGATCTCCCTGGCCGGCACCGAAGGCGCCCGTGTCCGCGCGTCGCTGGCCGCGAAAGCTCAGGCCCTGCGGACCCACCAGATCACCGCTGCCGAAGCCGACGCCCAGGCCGCCACCGAACGCATGGCACTGCCCGTGACGGTGCTGTTCGTCGGGTTCCTCGGCTTTATCGCCTACCCGGCCGTCGTCCAAGTCCTCAACGGACTCTAGCCCGCCCCGTATGCCCGTCCCCACAGGAAAGGCGTTGCACGACAAGGGAAAGAAGGCACCACCATGTTGCACCACATCCGCACACTGCGGGACCTGACGTGGGCGCGCATCACCCTGCTGCGCTCAGACCCGGAGCGCGGGGAGATCACCACCACCGTCATCGTCACCGCGCTGATGGCCATCGCCGCGATCGCGATCATCGCGATCATCGTGGCGAAACTGACGCAGAAGGCGAACTCCATCGACCTCGGCCTCGGCGGCTGACCCATGCCCGCCCAATCCACCGCAACTCGAGCCCACGGGCTGGCCGGACGCCTGCGGGGCGCCCTGCGCGGAGACCGGGGCGAGGCCACGGTCGAGCTGGTCATCGCCACACCGCTGGTGTTGCTGGCGTTGCTGGCGATCATCCAGTTCGCCGTGTGGTCCCACGCCACCCACGTCGCCCAGGCCGCCGCCTCCCACGCCCTGGCCGCGGCACGAACCCAGGACGGCACCACCAGCGCCGGACACGCCGCGGGCCAGCGCCTGCTCGCCGACCTCGCCGCCGGGCCGTTGCGCAATCCCGACCTCACCGTGTTCCGCACCGCGAGCACGGTGTCGGTGAGTATCCGCGGCGAGGCCGCCGCAGTCCTGCCCGGTGTGCACCTGCACGTGCACGCCGAAGCCATCGGTGAGGTCGAACGCTTCATACCCGACACCGCGCCCTAAGTCCCCCCCCCGCGGCGATCCCGGTGCCGGGGGCGAAAGGAAAACCCCGATGACACAACACGTATCGACTGGACCGGCGTCGCCGGTGCGGGTCGCGCTGTTCCCGGACGGGCCGGATTTGCTGTTGCTGAACCCGGATATCTCCGAGTCGCGGTGGCGCGGCGAGCGTGTCCGGGCCGGGCTGCGTCCGCGGATCGTCCTCGCTGGACTCACCGGCGTCGTCCTCGCGGTTCTCTCCGCCTCCTCGACTACCGGTTTCGCCGCGGTATTCGCGCTGGGCGCCGGAACCCTCGCGGTCGGCGCGAGTGCGTTCGCCGGCTGGCGCAACGCCACCCGCGTTCTCACCGACCACCGCCATGGTCCGGGAAGTCCGTGTCGGCTCGATCGCGTGCGGGGCGAGTTCTTTCTCCGCAGCCGCGACCTCGCCGAGGCCGGCACCGCGGCAGCGCGGACCTTGATCGCCGGTGTGGACGAACTGCACCGCAGCCCGGCCCGCGCCTGGATCGACCCCGCGCTACTGCGGGAAGTGCATCGGGTGGTGTGGGAGACGTTTTGTTGTCTGGATCGCACTCGCCCCGCGCGCAGTCTCGCCGACGACCTCGCCGCCGATCCCGATTCCGAGGCCGGCGAGCTGGCCGCCGCGGCACGCCAGGCGGTCGACGTGATCGACGACAGCCTCGGTGAGGTGGTGCGGCACGTGGACGCCTGCCTCGTGCTGACCCGGGCCTGGGAGGCGAAACTGCGGCAGCGCGAGCTGGCCGCCCTAACCGATCGCACCCTCGCCGTCCTGCCCGGACACGCCCAGACCCGGCGGGTAGCCGAGGCTGCGGAAGCGTTACCGCGGGCCATATTCGCCCATATCACCGCCGCCCGCGACGTCACCGGCGCCGGAGCGTTCCCCTGGGAACAACCACCCTCCTCGTGGCCGCAAGGTCGACACGCCCTGCTCCACCACGGCGGTACGTCGCTGCGGGGAGCGCGATCGGACGAGGGCCTGTCGTGACCCGCCACAGTCGAACGGCACGAGGGTGGCTGCGGCGGTGGTGGGCGGCAGGGGGCGGCTCGGTGACCGCCGAGGCCGTGCTCATCACGCCGCTGCTGGTCATGCTGCTGGTGTTCGTGGCCGTGGTGGTCCATCGCGGCGTCGACGCCCGGCTGCGGCTCGACGACGCCGCCCACCAGGCCGCGCGCGCCGCCACCCTGCACCGCAGCACCCCGGCCGCGGCCACCGCCGCCCGCGACACCGCCGGCGCCGCCCTCGCCCAGGCCGGGCTGGTGTGCCGCGACGTCGCCACCACCCTGACCGGCACACCGGATCCCGGCGCCGTGGTGACCGTGCGGGTGCGCTGCACCGTCGACTTCGGACAGGCCCTACTGCTCGGCGTGCCCGGCGAGACGACCCTCGAATCAACCGCCAGCGAGGTGGTCGATACCCACCGATCCCAGCCCGGTACCGGAGCGACACCATGACCCCCCGCGCCCTGAACGTCGGCGGGTGGGGTGTCTGGTGGCGCGCCGACGACGGCCGGGTGACCGCCTTCGTACTCGCCCTGCTGACCGGGCTGCTCGCCCTGGCCGGCCTGAGCCTGGACGGCGGGCTCGCGCTCGCGAGCAAGGTCCGTTCCAGCGGTCAGGCCGAGTCCGCCGCCCGCGCGGGCGCCCAAGCTCTCGACCTCGCCGCCTATCGCGCCACCGGCACGGTCCGGCTCGACCCGGCACGCGCGCGTGAGCTGGCGCAGCGGTATCTGGCGAGCATCGGCGCCACCGGCACCGTCGCGGTCGCCGGCAACACCGTGACTGTCGACGTCACCGCCACCTACCGAACCCAGCTGCTGTCGCTGGTCGGCGTCGAGGCCATCCGCACCCACGGCAGCGGCGCCGCCCATCCCCAGCATGGGGTCACCGGCGTTTCCCTGGGGTTCGCGAATTCTGAAGTGGACAGTGATGGGAACTCAAGTGGTGGTGGCCGGTAATGAGGGTACTGGGATGCTTGGGTTCACGAACCGATGGCGGAAGCGTTGGTCGGTTCTGGTACTCAGGCGCGTGTTGTCGGCGTTGCGGCCTGTTTGCTGTGGTGTCAGCCTCGGGGTGCGTACATGATGACGGCGACACCGATGAGGCAGAGCAGGGCGCCGGTGATGTCGTAGCGGTCGGGGCGGTAGCCGTCGAGGGCCATGCCCCAGGCCAGCGAGCCCGCGACGAAGATGCCGCCGTAGGCGGCGAGGATGCGGCCGAAGTGTGCGTCGGGTTGCAGGGTGGCGACGAAGCCGTAGAGGCCGAGGGCGATGACCCCGGCGCCGATCCAGATCCAGCCGCGGTGTTCGCGGACGCCTTGCCAGACGAGCCAGGCGCCGCCGATTTCGGCGAGCGCGGCCAGCACGAACAGCGCGATCGACTTCAGGACGAGCACGAGCAACCTTTCCGAATGTTGCGTGGTGGCGCGGCGTGGTGGGGTGGCGGTTCAGTTGGGAGTGCCGAAGAGGTCGGCCAGCAGGGGGGCGGCGTCGTCGGGGGCGTGCACGTCGAACTGCAGCTCGCCTGCGGACAGGTGCAGCGTGAAGGTGAAGAAGGCGCAGCATTGCTGTTCGGCTGCAGCGAGGGCGGCGACTTCGCCTGCGGTGTGCGCGGGCAGGTGGAAGCGCAGGCCGCCGTCGATGGGGTCTCGGCGCTGGGCGTGGTCCAGCAGTTCGTGCCACTGCTGGGCTCGTTCGGCTTGATCGCTGCCGTTGAGCGTGCAGGCGATCGGTGCGGGTGTGGTCCCGTTGTCGCCGGTGTTGTCGGTGGTGGGGCGCGGTGGGCTCAGTTTGATGGGCGTGGGTTGTGGGTCGTGTTGGTGGTGCAGGAACCCGCAGCCGGGGTCGCAGCGGCCGGGTCGGGGCGGACCGTCGATCTCGGTCAGGGCCTGGCGCAGCCGCTCGGTGAAGGCGTCGAGTTCGGTGGCGCGTTGTTCGGCCTCGGCGATGCGGGTCGCGAGCATGGGGCGCAGCCGGTGTCGGACGTCGGTGCACAGGCCGTCTTCCCAGACCTGCAGCAGGTCGCGGATCTCCTCCAGGGGCAGGCCGAGTCGTTTGCCGGAGGTGATGAAGCCCAGCCGTTCGATGGCGTCGTCGCCGTAGAGTCGGTAGCCCGACTCGGAGCGCTGGGCGGGCAGCAGTCCGGCTTGTTCGTAGAACCGCAGCGTGGTCGGGCGCACCCCGGCCCGCTCGGCCAGTTGAGAGATCCGATAGGTCGTCACACTCCGACGGTAAACCTTCGAGTCGACTCGAAGGTCAAGCTGTTGCCGCTGAGCACACAGGCCGTCGAGCTAGGCGTGTCGATCGCTGGTCGGCAGATCGGGAGGGTCGAGGACGACCGTGTAGCGCTCGGCGCCACCGACGGACAGGCCGAACAGGTCGCACAGGCGGCGGATATCGCCTCTGGTGGCGTGAACTTCGTGCAGGATGCGGTCTTCGCGCAGGGCCTGGGTGGACAAGCCCAGGCGGTGGGCCAGCCACTCGATCTGGACGGGGCGGGTGTGGTTGGCGCTGCGGTAGTGGATGAACAGGTGCGGGTTGGCGGTGGCGGGCCAGCGGGCAGAGCGGTAGTCGAGGTAGGCGCTCAGCCGCTGGCGTACCGGGCTGGCGAGCGGGATGGTGCGATCTCCGGCCTGCAGGTGGCCGTCGTGGACGTCGGTGAGCTGCAGGTTGCGCAGTTGCTGGGAAGACAGGGCGTGGAAGGCCACCAGCGCGGCGATCGCCGCCCGGGTGGTG
Organism: Amycolatopsis marina; assembly: GCF_900111885.1. GTDB lineage: Bacteria > Actinomycetota > Actinomycetes > Mycobacteriales > Pseudonocardiaceae > Amycolatopsis > Amycolatopsis marina. Next base: position 8,718 of record NZ_FOKG01000033.1, on the reverse strand, counting down.
TCCTCGCTGTACAGCGCCTCGCGGATGTCGTCGACCGGGGTGGGCAGGGGGACTCGGCCTGGTCCTCGACCGAGCGGGATACGCGCGGTCGGGTTGACGAATACGCGCTTGTGGACTTTGAGCAGCCGGAAGATCGAGCGCAGCCCTTGGAGCATGGTGTGGCGGGGTGTGCCGGAGGTGGGCAGGATCGCGAGAACGTCATCACGGGTGATCTCTCGGAGATGTTCGTGCCCGCGCACCGCCCAGGTTTGCAGTGCGGGCAGGGCCCATCGCAGTTTTGCCTGAATCGTGCGGGCCGCGCGGGGAATGCTGCGGGGTGGGCTGGTGTGGCCGTGGCGCATCACGTCGAACCACCACCGCAGGTCGGTCACCATCTCGTCGGGCAGGCCGATGGTTTTGGCGGTGAACCAGCGTTCGATGGTCGGGACGCGGTCGTCGTGGAGGAATCCGTGGGCGGCCAGGACGTCGAGGATGGGGCGGACCGGACCATCGATGACGGACAGGGTGGCGACATCGCTGGCGTTGATGGCCGCGCCGGGAGTGTCCTGCAGCCCCAGCAGGATGTGCAGGCCCGTCCGGGTGCGGGTTGCGACCTTGGAGTCCCAGCCATGCCGGGCGGCGTGTTCGGTGACGCACTCGTCGAGGTAGGCCGCAAGTCCTGGATCGGACGGGGCCGGAAAGCCGCGTGCATTCCCGGCATGCAAATCGCGGGGCAGGATGAAGGCAACCAGTTGCTGATGGCGTATCGGACAACGGGCGGGCAGCGGCCGTGGTCTCTGCCGCCGGCGTTGGTCGGCCGCAGCGGCGCGAGCGGCGCGGACACCGAGCCCGGTGAACATGTCGGCGAAGTACAGCTGGTGCCCCCAGCGCCAAATGTGCTCGGCCTGGTCGGCATGGGTGCTGCTCGGCAGCCAGAGTGCCTGTTTACGGCACAGCCGGCACAGGCCGTTGGCGTTGACGTGGCTCATCCGTGCGCAGATGACGCAGTCGGCACGGCTGGGGTGGTGGCGTCGCCAGCCGCGGCATCCTTCGCACAGCCAGGCGTTGCCGCGTCGGGTGCCCCACGCGTGGCAGTCCGGACACGAATCCACCGTCAACGGCGGGAACCGGTGACAGCGCACACACAACCCGGCGGTGTAGTAGTCGCTGGTCGAGCCGCACTTCCGGCACGGTGGCGCAATCCCCGGGCCGCCGGGCTGGCAGGGGTAACAGAAGTCCGACTGGGCCGTCTTGACCGGGCGTTGCCCGCAGCGGGTGCACGGCCGTGGCGTGGTCGTGGTGTTCGTGCGCATCGCGTCGAAGATGGTCCACTGCAGCACTTTCCGTGGCGGTGCGCCGGTGGCGGCGAACCGCGCGGTCGGCCCGGGCCGCAGTCCCGGCGGGCCAGGCCGAGTCGCCCGTCCCGCCCGGCTGCGGAACAGATCGGCGAAGAACAGCTGGTGCCCATGGCGGATCGCGGCGGCGAGATCGTCGGTGCCGACCAGGTCGGCTTGTCGCCAGCACAGTCGACACGCGCCCCAATTCGGGTCGAGGGCCACGCGCCGCCCGCAGGCGACACAGTCACCGAGCGGGCGGCGCTGTCGCCACGCGTGGCAGCCCTGGCACAGCCATTTACGAGTGCGGGTCGCGCCCCAGGCGTAGCAGTCCTCGCACGAGTCGATGGTCAGCGGGGAGAACCGGTGGCAGCGGGCGCACAGGCCCGCGCTGTAGTAATTCTCGGTCGCTCCGCAGCGCTGACACGGCGGGGGCGTCACGGGCCCGCCGGGCTGGCAGGTGCAGCAGTAGTCGACATGGCGGTGCTTGACCGGGCGGGTCCGGCATACGCTGCACAAGCGCGGCCATGGTCGGCCACTCACGCCGGTGGCACAGAGCGGTGCCGACCGAACCGGGGCGTGACCACTGCTCCTCCCGTGGCCTCGGCCGTCTTCTGCGGCCTGCGGGCGGCCACCTTGTCCGGTTCCCGGATCAGTAGCTCGGTCGGTTCACACTCCAGCACCGCGCAGATCACGTCGAGGTCGTCCAGCCGGATCGTGGTCGGCGTGCCGGTCCACAAGGCTGACATCTTGCCCGCACTGATCTCCAACCCGGCCTCGGCCAACCGGCGGCGCATCTCGGTGGACTTCCAGATACCCGCCTCAGCTGCTTTCATCCGCAGATTCCACCGCATCAGCGCACCTCCGCTACTGCATGAGCCGGGAGGCCACCCGCTGGTTGGCCGTCTCCCAGGCATGTTCGATGTGGTTGGCGTGGACATGGATGTAGCGCGTCGTCGTCGACAGCCATTCGTGACCCAGAATCTCTTGTATCGCTTTGAGATCCATGCCTCGTTCGTACAGCGACGAGGCGCAGAAGTGTCGCAAACCGTGCGGTGTCAACCGACCCACCCACGCTGGAAGCCACCGGTCGACAGCATCCGCCAGGCTGGAACGCAATGCGTCATCGCCGATCCGCACACATCGCCCGGTGTCTCGGTCGCGGCGCTCACTCGGCAGCAGTGGGGCATCCGGATCAGACCAGTCCGGACCGAACTGGTGGCGCACATCGGTCAGCCACCAGTCCATCAAAGCGTCGATTTCATTGATCGCGGGTACCAGACGAGGTTTGTGCCCGCGTCCTCGGCTGCCCTTGCCGAACCGGACATGCAGCTTGCCCCGTTCACCCAGATCGGGCCGCCAGTCGCGAATGTCAAGCATCAGCGACTCCGTGATCCGCAAACCCGCCCGGCGCCACAGCGAGGCCGCCATGTAGTCACGCGCCGCCGGCAGGAACTTGCGGGCATGTGGCAACGCCTCACGCCACGCGCCGAACAATGTCTCGACCTCCTGCTGCGCAGGTGGCACCCGCACAGCGACGTAGTCCGGCTTGGACGGACGGTTGAACTCATCCACCGGCTGCTCGAGAACATGACCGGTCAGCGCGTGGATGTCTCCCTGGTAGCGCGCCACGAGGAACTCGAAGAACGCCGTCAGCGTCCCCGCTCTGCTGTACACCGTGGACGCCGCGCGGCCACGCCTGCGCTGGTCAGCCAAGAACCGATCGACATCCTCAGCGCGCGTTGTCCACACCGGTCGGCCAGTGAAGCGCACGAACTCGAACACCACCGACCGATACGACCCCACTACACCGTCCGTCACACCGGCGCCGAGCTGAGCCAGCGCGAACTGATCCACCAACTCCTGCTCAAAGTCCTCGAACTCTGCGGCAGTGCGCAATCGCCGCGCGGCCCCCAACGACCGCACCTCAGCCAACGCCACGGACACCCCTGTTCAATCGGAGAACGAATGTGTCAACAACATCGGCATCTCGTCGAGAATCTCGACCATCAATCGGATTCTCCACACCAACGAGTGAACCCACTCCCACCAGGACAAGCGCCCGACCTGGCGCTAATGGTCCCCAACGAACCCACGGCAGTTCAGGCAATCGACCCCTGACCACCGTCACGGAAAGGAAAGCCGACATGGTCACATCGGAAGAGGAGATCGCCCGTCGCCTCGAGGAACGAGACTTCGTGCGCAGTGCACGCCGCGCCCAGGCGGCCACCACCGTGGGCGAGCTGGCCCGTCGGCACACCGAGCTTGCCGGGCGGCTCGCTGAGCTCGAACGCGAGCTCGGCGAGGTCCTGACCGCGGCCGGCGACGTCATCGACGTGCCCGAGCTGGCCCAGGTCACCGACATCCCCGCCGCCGACCTCACCCGCTGGCGCGACCAGGCGAGCAAGCCCGCCCGCCGCAGTAAGCGCACCCGCCCCCGCGCGAGGAACAACGACACCAACAGCACAGACACGCAGGCGGCCACCGCACCGCGTGCCGCCCGTTCGGTGACACCAGCACCACCGGTCGCATCGGAGTCCGTCGGCGCCGGCGGGGTCGCGGAAGTGTCGGCGAGCAGCGAATGACCACGTCGTCGGGCGGCACCCGGATCGTGCGTACCGCGCGGCTGCTGGGCCGGGCGGTCCGCGGGCTGTTCGCGGCCATCCTGCTGGCCGCGCTGGTCGCCGGGTTGCCGGTCGCGCTGGTCTACGGCGTGGGGTGGCCGTTGCCGGACCATCCGCCCACCTTGGACGAGATCGGCTCTGTGCTCATGGCGCCGATGTCGAGCAGCGTCCTGCTCGACACGCTCGCGTGCCTGACCTGGCTGCTGTGGCTGGTATTCGTCTGCGATGTCGCCGCGTGCGCCCTCGACGTCGCCCGGGGCGCTCGGTGGCCGCACCTGCGAACCCAGAGCGGGCCGGTGCGGCGCGTCGCGGCCGTGCTCGTCGGCGCCCTGCTGATCGCCGTGCTGGGCCGCACCGCCACCGCCGCACCCGTCGCCCCCGCCGACGCCGCGCGGCCCGCCGGACATGCCCCGGTGGCCGCGACCGCCCCCGCCTGGCCCACGCCGCTCGCCGGCGAACCCACCCACCCCGACATCCCGTTGCCCCGGTCTCAGCCCTCGGCTGAGCCCGGAACCGAACGGGTCCGGGCACCGGAGAACGGGGTGCACGACTCGCTGTGGCGGATCGCGCAGCGCCGCCTGGGCGACGGCGCGCGCTGGCCGGAAATCTGGGCCCTCAACAAGGGCCGCACCCAAACCAGCGGGCGCGTGCTGACCAACCCGAACCTGATCCACCCCGGCGACACGCTCCGGCTCCCCGAAACCAGCCACACTCCCACCCCACCTGGTCCGCCGCCACCAGCGTCGGAACACGCGCTCCCGGAGCCCATCCCCGAGCAGGCGGCCCCGGTGCCGAGCACGGCCACATCACCGCCGTCGGTGCCCGCCCCGTCCACCACACGCGCCGAGCGCGCCATCGACACAGATGCGGACGAACGTGCCGGGGGAGCGGTGACCTGGGGCAGCGGCGCGGTGTTCGTCAGCCTGGGGCTGGTCGCGGCGATCAGTGCTCTGCTGATGCTCGCGCGGCGCCGGCACATGGCGCGTTACCGGCCCGGCAGTGGCCGGCGCGACGACGACCTGCCGGTCGCGCCGGTGGTGTACCAGCTGCGCCTGGCCCACCTACGCACCCAGCACCACGACGAAGACACCGACCTGGACGCCGCGAGCGAACAGGGCACCGACGCACCGACCCCACCGCAGCGACCCGACCTCCAGTCCGACGCGCCACCGGGATCGACCACCGGCGCCCCGGGGCACGCGGAGTTCGGGACTGAGGGGCAGGTGCGGGTTCTCGCGCCGCGTGCCCGCCGAGTGATCGGCGCCCCCGCCACCACCGGAACCAGGCCGGAGTGTCCGCCGTCCATAGTGGACGTCGCCCTCGATACCAACACCGATGGCGCTGGCGGCGAGAGGACGACCACCGCCGTGGGCGGGGGAGTGCACGTCGCTCTTGACTTGGCCCGCGTCCACGGACTCGGCCTGGTCGGGCCTGGTGGATACGCCGCGGCGCGAGCATTGATGCTCACCGTGCTCACCGCCGGGGCCGAAGGCGGATCCGCGCCGAGGGTGCTTGTGCCCGCCGCGGACCTGGCCCGCCTGCTCGGCGTCCCGATCCCCGCCGCAGACCTACCGGACATGGTCACCGTCGTGGCCGATCTGGACACCGCACTGGCCTCCCTCGACCCGCAGAACCCGGCGCCACACCGGTCCGCCGTCCTGATCACGACGCCGCCCGGAGAACCGGATCGGCAGGCCCAGCTGCAGCAGCTGCTCGACAACCACAGCCGCGTCGGTGTCACCGCGCTGCTGCTGGGGCAATGGCGCGCCGGTGTGACCGCCTATGTCACCGCTGGCGGGATCATCTCCGCGACCGACCCCGGCCTCGGCGAGCCCCTGCGCGGCACCCGCGCCTTCACCCTGCCCGAGACCGCCACCCGAGACCTGCTGGCCTTCCTGCGTACCACCCAGCCTGCCAAGGGCGCCAGTGGTGAACATGAGCCTGTACCTTCCGGCGACGCGGCGACGACCGCCGGTGCCCCTCGGCAGGCGGGGTCGGCACCGCAGGCGCAACCCTCCCACCCGGAGGACGCCAGAGGTGGACCTGATCGCCTGGAGATCACCTCGGGCCCGACCGTCCCGGAGGCATCTGTTGTCGAGGCCGGTGAGCGCGGCGGTGAACCGCGTCCGCTTGCGCCGTCATCGGCGGGGACGGCCGAGGAGACGGTCACGCCGCTGGTGCTGACGGTGTTCGGTGCCCCGGCGCTGTACTGGCGGCCCGATTCCGCACGTCCCAAGGCCGAGCCCCGCGACCTGTCGGGCGAGTTGAGCAGCCGACTGGTGGAGCTGCTGGTGTATCTCGCCGTGCATCCCGCCGGGGTCTCCCGAAACGGAATCGTCGATGCCCTGTGGCCCGATGCGCCGCCCCGCAACCCCGCCAGTGTGCTGCGCACCGTGCTCTCCCGGATCCGCCGCGCCCTCGACACCGCCACCCGCGGCACGATCGGCGAGCTGGTCCTGGTCGAGCACGGCCAGTACCGGCTCGATCCGGCCGTGGTGGAGGTGGACTACTGGGGCTTCGCCGACGCGGTCACCGCCCGCCGCACCGCCACCACACCGGCACGGCGTATCGACGCGTGCGAGGTAATCGTGGCGCACTACGGCGGGCTGTTGGCCGAGGGCGTGGACGGGGAATGGCTGGTCGCCGCGCGGGAATCCACCCGCCGCCCCGCGCTCGACGCGGTGGCCGCGCTCGCCCGCGCCCGAGTGGACACCGACCCGGACTACACCCTGGATCTGCTGGAGACCGCACGGGCATTCGATCCGCACAACGAACTGCTCTACCGCGACATCATGCGCCTGCAGCACGCACTCGGCCGGCACGAGGCCATCTCGCGCACCCTGACCCTCCTGCGCACCCGCCTCGCCGAACTCGACACCACCCCCACCACCGACACCGTGGACCTCGCCGCGCGGCTCCGCGCCCACCACACCGGAATCCCCGTCAACGACGACGCCGCCCCCTCCGCGGCGCCATAAATGTACTCGTCGACCGTTCTCGATCACGCCTCGACGAGATGGCAACCGAGACGTGAATCCGGAGCGGTAAAGGCAATTGTGCGGAACAGCGAAATACCTCGTTTTCCCGTCCCAATCCCGTCGGCGCCGATGCTAGCGTCGACCGCACTAGCACAACCGTCGAGGGCGAAGATAAAGAATCCCGTGGGCACGCGCTTGTATTCCGCACCATCACTGACACCATTGGTTATCGAGTGTCGTGTGCCGCTGTCGCGCACCGTGAAGACGTCCCTGCGTAACATTTATGGCTGCGACGTTCAGCGAGACGTCAGCCCCTCTCGCGCCGGACGTCATGCCCGCTTGCGGCTACCTGCTGCCACCGTCATGGACAGGGGCGACGCGGAGGGTGATCGCCAACCGGGGGGCCGCCGACCCGGCCTATCAGCCTCGTTCTCCGGTATCCGGCTAAGGTGGATCCCCCCGTGTCAGGCGTTCTCGCAGCTCACGCGCCTTGCAGGGGGATCCACCGGTGTCCCAGACTCGCTTGACACCAAGCAGGAAAGCACATCAGGCCCGGCGGCGGTGTCCCGCAACCTCGTCATCCTGCGCCCGTGCTCGCCAGTGCATTTCGCTCACCGTATCCGCCCCTCATTTCCCTTTCCTTGTTTCTTGAAGGAATCCGTATTTATCCGCGGTCTTATTCATGGCCGGCGTACCCATTCCGAACCTACCCGGAATGGCGTGACCTGCGCAAACGTGTCCGGAAAATGCGTGCGATTCACGTCGAAAAGTGATGGAAATTCCCCGAAATTGACCCGGGAAAACTATTGCGCGGCGGTTGGGGTCGAGTTACGTTTGTTGTGTCACCGGGACAACCGGAAAACACAACGAACACCCGCCCCGGAATCGGAACACTACCCCGGGAAGCCGGAAAACCACCAATTCAGGAATGGGGACCGCTATGTGCTACGCCGACACCGCCACCAACCCCGACGGAACCGCCGACGCGTCTTGTTATTGCGGGTGGCAAAACACGTACGCCACCCCCGCCGCCGCCGACACCGCCGCCGAATCCCACCAACGGGCCACCGACGACGCCGAACGCGAATACGCCCACCACTGACCGCACCGGAGCGGGACAAACGCCGACCGCGCGCCACTAACGGGCACACCGTGCACCACCAAGAAAACAACCCGTGAGGAAAGGGCCGACGTGAACGACACCGACACCCCGCAACCGACCGCCGCCCCCAACGAATCATGCGAATGGTGCGGAAAAGTCCACGACAACCCGGTCCGCGTTGATCCGTTCACGCTGGGCGGGCTTGCCCGATCACTGGGCGCCGAAGCGTTCAGCGCTAGCTGTGAGCTGATCAACCAGCGAGCGCGCGGGCTCTGAAACCCCCACGCCGAACCATCGACACCGCACTCAACGTACCCGCCGAACGTCTACCCGTTTTCGTGAAAGACATCCCAGGAGCTGAAATGTCAAGCCGCAACGTTCTCGGCGTGATGCGACCAGGCGGTCGTCTCGTCGTAGAGGGTGCCGGTTTTGAGGCAGCCGTGCAGGATGCCCACCAGCCGGTTCGCCAACTGACGCAGGGCGGCGTTGTGCCCGGCCCCGCGGGCGCGCTGCCGGTCGTAGTAGGCCCGTGCTCCGGGCGAGGCTTTCAGCGCGGCGAACGCCTGGGTCATCAGCGCGTCGATCAGCCGGTCGTTATGCACGAACCGGGCCAGAGCGACCTTCTTCCTGCCCGACGCGCGGGTGATCGGGGACGTTCCGGCGTAGTTCTTGCGGGCCTTGGCGCTGATGTAACGGGCGGA
>NZ_FOKG01000030.1 GCF_900111885.1 Amycolatopsis marina | reverse complement strand
CAAGGCCCGCAAGAACTACGCCGGAACGTCCCCGATCACCCGCGCGTCGGGCAGGAAGAAGGTCGCTCTGGCCCGGTTCGTGCATAACGACCGGCTGATCGACGCGCTGATGACCCAGGCGTTCGCCGCGCTGAAAGCCTCGCCCGGAGCACGGGCCTACTACGACCGGCAGCGCGCCCGCGGGGCCGGGCACAACGCCGCCCTGCGTCAGTTGGCGAACCGGCTGGTGGGCATCCTGCACGGCTGCCTCAAAACCGGCACCCTCTACGACGAGACGACCGCCTGGTCGCATCACGCCGAGAACGTTGCGGCTTGACATTTCAGCTCCTGGGATGTCTTTCACCTCGGTCGGGCGGCTCGAACGCCGGCCCGGAGAGCTACTGGCGGTAGTAGTCGCAACACTTTCGCGCTTGCACTTTCGGGTGAGATGCACAGAAGGTTTGTGGCGAAGAATGGTCCAGACGACCTTGATCGTCAAGCGCTGACCGGAAAGCCGGACGGTCAGCAGGTCCCCCTCCTCACGGACAGCCGGTATCTATTTGTGTCTCAACATGTGAGAAATTTGGGATGAGGATGCTGGTTCTTCGCATTCCAGCCGTGCGTGATTTTTCCTCTGTCGTCTACGATTCGGTGGATGTACTCCCCCGCACGGGTGGTCCGTTCGATGGAGGGGAATACCCTCGCACTTCCCTTCGGGGCCGCTAGTCGTTAGCCTCAACGTCCAATCGGGTGACCCATGTGTATTAATCGCGTTCGGTGTCGGCTCGGCCAGCATTCGGTGATTGGTCTCAACCACTGGAGGGGCCGGCCCGCCGACAACTCTCGGGTGTGGGAAGCCGGGTGCCACAGGCTGCTGACCTCGGATCGGAAGGAATAGGTTCGTGCCCGACCTCGCGGGCGGGGAGCGCCGCAACGCGGTGTCCTCGGTGGAACCTGAAGTCGCGGACAGTAAGGAGACTACTACTTCCGATCGGCCGAACGGGTTAGCTTCGCTGTCCAACTGGCCACTTCGGGCCAAGCTGGTCGCCGTCTTCCTGCTGCCGACCCTCGCGGCGATCTTCCTCGCCGGCCTGCGCGTGTACGACGGTTTCGAGGAGACCGGCGTCTACGAGCGCGCGCAGCAGCGAATCGAGATCGCCCAGAAGGTCTCCGCCGTCGTCGACAAGATGCAGATCGAGCGCGAGGCCATGTCGGCCTGGATCGTGTCCGGCAGGCCGGGCGACCGGTCCGGCCTCGACGAGCAGATCTCGAGGTCCGACGTCGAGGCCAACGAACTCCGGTCCGCGCGTGAGGACGTCGAGGACCTGGACGACGAGGCCACGACGGAGCTGTACCAGCAGGCGATCGCACGGCTCGACGGTCTCGGTGACCTGCGGGTGTCCGCCCGCGACGCCGAGTTTCCCGCGTCCGCGGTGGTCATCTCCTACACCGGCGTGGTCGACGCGCTGCTCGGCGTCTCCGACGAGTTCGGTGCCGACGTCACCGACAAGGGCCTGCAGGACCGGCACGAGGCGCTGAGCTCGCTGGCGCATGCCAAGGAGTACTCGGCACAGCAGAACGCCTACCTGCACAACGCCGCGATCCGCGGTGAGTACGAGCCTGCCGAGCTGGAAGGCATCGTCTCCGCGGAGTCGAACCTGGTGTCGGCGATCGACAGCTTCACCGAAGCGGCCACCCCGGACAACCGGCAGTTGTACTCCAACACCGTGTCCGGTGAGGAGGTCGCCCAGCGGTTCCAGCTGCAGGAACTGTCGTTGCAACGGGCCTCGGCCGGGCTGCCGCTCGACATCGATCCCGATGCGGTCGGCCGTACCTCGGTAGTCACCCTCGACCTCGTTCGCGCTGTCGAGCGCGACATGCTCGCCGACGCCGCGAACTACACCGGCGGGCTGCTCTCCTCGGTGCAGCGTGAGGTGATCGTCACCTCCGCTCTGCTGGTCGCGGGCCTCCTGCTGGCCCTCGCGCTGATGTACGTGGTGGCCCGCTCGTTGCTGCGCCCGCTGCGGATCCTGCGGACGAACGCCCTGCAGGTGGCCGAGAAGCACCTGCCGGAGGCGGTGGACCGGATCATGCGCGAGTCCGACCCCACCGCGGCCGCGGAGCGCGCGATCGATCCCGTCCCGGTGCGGACCACGGAGGAGATCGGCCAGGTCGCGCGGGCGTTCGACGTCGTGCACGGGCAGGCCGTACGCCTCGCGGCCGAGCAGGCGCTGCTGCGGGAGAACGTCAACGGCATCTTCGTGAACCTGTCCCGGCGCAGCCAGCGGCTGGTCGAGCGGCAGCTCGGCGTGATCGACCGGCTCGAGGCGGACGAGCAGGACCCGGACCAGCTGGCCAGCCTGTTCGAACTCGACCACCTCGCCACCCGGCTGCGGCGCAACGGCGAGAGCCTGCTCGTGCTGTCCGGCGCCGGTCTCGCCAAGTCGGTGCCCCGTCCGGTGCCCGCCGCGGACGTCATCGGTGCGGCGGTGTCCGAGATCGAGCAGTACGCCAGGGTTGAGGTCGGCGTCGTCCCGGACGTCACGGTGCAGGGCCTGACGATTCACGACCTCGTGCACGTGCTTGCCGAACTGCTGGACAACGCGACCTACTTCTCCGAGCCGGAGACGAAGGTCAGCGTGCGGGCGGTGGTGACGAGGCGCAAGGCGCTGGCCATCCAGATCACCGACCGCGGTGTCGGGATGAACGAGCAGCAGATCGCCGAGGCGAACCGCAGACTCGCCGACCCGCCGGATCTGGACGTCTCGGTGACCCGCAGGATGGGCCTGTACGTGGTGGCGAGGCTGGCCCAGCGGCACGGCATCGAGGTCCGGCTCAGGGAGAACGAGGACATCGACGGCGGCGTGATCGCCCGCGTCGTGGTGCCTGCCGAGCTGCTCGCCGCGCAGCCGAACACCGAGCAGCTGCGTCATGTCCAGGCGGCGGAGGAAGCCCGCCCGCAGGAGGAGCAGGCCCACCGGGTGCTTCCGGCCGCCGAAACCAGCGGCCGGTCTCCTTCCTGGCCGACACCAGAGCCCGAGCCCGCTCCGGCAGCTCCGGCAGGGCAGAGCGGCGGCCTGGTCGCGTTGGAGCAGCCGATCAGCCTGGACGACCTGGTCGGCGGATCCGCCAGCGCCGCAGGCCCGTTCCTCAGTTCCGGGCCGGAGCCGCAGTCGCGCGCGGCGTCCGCGCCGCGGACGGAGCCCGGTTTCGAACCCGAGCAAACCAGGTGGCCGGTCACGGAACCGCCGGCCGAGGAGACGTCCGCCGAGTCCGGAGCCGCGGAGTCCGGAGCCGCGGAGACCAGGGCCTCGGAGGCCGACACCTCGTACATGCTCGCGCTGCCGAAGAACGAACCTCGCTACGTTCCGGTTGCGCCGGATCCGCCCGCGCCGGCGAACGCGAGCAACGGCGTGGGCAGCGCACTGGACGACGACGTCCCCACGAGGCGCCTGCCGATCTACCAGTCGGTGCTCTCCAGATGGTTCAGTGAGGGCGGTGAGCAGTCGCCACCGCACGAGGAGGTCAGCCCGCACGTCGAGGCCGAGGAGGTGGCCGTGGAGCAACCGGAACAGGCCAACCGCACCGAAGAGGCCGAGGCGGAGGAAGGCTGGGGAGCGGCGACCGGCAACGGCTGGGAGGCCGCGCAGGCGCTGCTGGAGTCCAAGGACGAGGAGATCACCCCGGCCGGTCTGCCCAAACGCGTACCCAACGCATACCTTGTCCCCGGCTCGGTCGGGCAGAGCGAGGGCAGCGCGTTCACCGATACCACCTCAGGCAAGCCGGGGCAGGGAGCGATCGCCCGGTCCGCGGCGGCCGCCCGGAGCCGTATGGTGAGTTTTCAGCGTGGCTACCAGAGTGGGCGCCACGCGCTGAGGGAGTCGCCGGCCGAGGCGCACGAACGTGACGCTGTCCGCGTCAACGGGGCGAGTGAGCGGTCGGCCGAACACGGGGTGGAGGAGTGATCGTGAACGGGAATCCATCGCGGTATCGGGAAACGGCACACGGTTGGGGAAGGACACAGTGACCAGGGCGGGTTCCGCACAGCCGAACGGATCGAAACCGCAGGGTGGATCCGGTTCGCAGGGTAGTTTCGCTTGGCTCATCACCGATTTCGTGCACCGGGTGCCTGGAGCGGCGCACGCGGTGGTCGTCTCGGCCGACGGCCTGCTGCTCGCTGCCTCCAAGGGACTGCCCAAGGACAGGGCCGACCAGTTGGCCGCGGTCGCCTCGGGGCTGACGAGCCTCGCGCGCGGAGCGGCGCAGGTCTTCGAGGGCGGCACCGTTGCGCAGACCGTGGTCGAGATGGCCAACGGCTTCCTGTTCCTGATGTCGGTGTCGGACGGTTCGTGCCTCGCGGTGCTCGGCTCGCCGGACAGTGACATCGGCTTGGTGGTGTACGAGATGACGCTGCTGGTCGACCGGGTTGGGCAGCAGATGACACCTGAGCTGCGGGCGCAACTACAGGGTGCGGTTCGACGGTGACGCCGTGCGGCGTCGGGCACTGAGGAGAGGAATGTGGACTCAGGGCGTTCGCGGAGCGGGCGATGGCTCGATGACCGGACCGGTCCGTGGCCTGGAGAGGCCGACAACGAGCGGGCCGGTGGCAGGCGTGCACGCCGCAGGGCGGCCCGGGTGGCAGATGTCGAGGCGGAGCGAGCACAGGCGATGGTGAACGAGGACTGGCTACACCATCCGGATCACGGCACTGGACGTGACCCGGCGGAGTTCGACGTGACGGACTTCCGGGATCGCCTGCTCAGCGGGCCGAACTCGGAGCTCTACGGGGTCTCCAGCGGCAGAGACGTCCACGACGAGGAACTCGGTGCGTTCGACGAGCGCGGGCTTCCCGCCGAGTCCCCGGCGGAGCGGTCGTACCCGTCGATGCCCTCCTACCCGTCGATGCCGTCGATGCCGTCGATTCCCGGACTGCCGGTGCAGGCGGCAGGTGAGTACCAGGAGGAGTCCTCCGGACTGGTGCGGCCGTACTTCCGTACTCGCGGCCGGACCAGGCCGAGTTACGACCTCGCCATCGAGGCGCTCGTCCAGACGAGCGAGCGTGGCAGGGTGCTCGACCGGGTCCGCGTTCCGGAACACCGGTCCATCTGCGACCTGTGCCTGGACACGCGCTCGGTCGCCGAGGTCGCCGCGCTGCTGCGGTTGCCCCTCGGTGTGGTGCGGGTCCTGGTTGGTGATGTTGCTGGCCTCGGGTTGGTTCTCGTGCACTCCGCGAACACCGCGGTGGGCGACCGCCCGAGTATCGAGTTCATGGAAAGGGTGCTCAGTGGGCTTCGGAGAATTTGACTCCGACGCGAACACGTCGGCGGCGGGACCGACCTCATCGGCCAAGATCGTGGTGGCAGGCGGGTTCGGGGTCGGCAAGACCACGCTCGTCGGTGCGGTCTCCGAGATCGACCCGCTGACCACGGAGGCCTCGATGACCGAGGCCAGCGTGTCGGTCGATGATGTGTCGGCCACCCCGAACAAGACGACGACCACCGTGGCCATGGACTTCGGCCGGATCTCGCTGGACTCCGACCTCGTCCTGTACGTGTTCGGCACGCCTGGTCAGCACCGGTTCTGGTTCATGTGGGACGACCTCACGCTCGGTGCGATCGGCGCCGTCGTGCTGGTGGACACCCGGCGACTGTCGGATGCCTTCCCATCGATCGACTTCTTCGAGAACCGGAAGCTGCCGTATGTCGTGGCCATCAACTGCTTCGACCGGCTGCTGCACCATCAGATCGAGGATGTGCGGCACGCGCTGACGATCTCCAACTCCGTGCCGATCATGGCGTGCGACGCGCGGGACAGGGAATCGGCGAAGCAGGTGCTCATCTCGGTGGTGCAGCATGCGATCGCCCACGATTCGGCACTCCAGCCGGGCTGAGGCGGAAGTGGCGCAGGTCTCCATCTGGGTGCCGCCGTTGGGGTGAACTCCGCCAGGATCACGCAGTCGTGGTCAAGGCGGAGCTGGTCCGTCTTTCCGGTCATTCCTGTTGGCTGGCCGCCGTGCTGGCGGGGTCCAGTTGCGCGTCGGGTACAGCATTGTTGACCTGCGCAAATGTGGCTGAGCGTCCGGCCCCGGCTGTACTTATCCCAGTATCTGGACACCAGCGAGCGACGCGGACCGCACCGGATCGTGTACCGAGGGTGTCGGCCGCGGCCAGGGGAGCAGCCTCGACAGGCTCGACAGGGCGAATAGTCTTGCGCTTGGGATCCCCAGACCGGGTAGCAGGAGGGACAGTGACGGCTTTCGCCCAGCAATCGGGCAGTTTCGGCTGGCTCATCACCGACTTCGTGCGCCGGGTTCCCGGCGCCGCCCATGCGGTGGTCGTCTCGGCCGACGGGCTGCTGCTGGCCGGATCCGACGGGCTCCCGCAGGACCGCGCCGAGCAACTCTCCGCCGTGGCATCGGGGCTGATCAGCCTGACCCAGGGCGCCGCACGGTGCTTCGAGGCAGGCCAGGTGAACCAGACCGTGGTGGAGATGGATCGGGGTTATCTGTTCCTGATGTCCATCAGCGACGGGTCCTGCCTTTCGGTGCTCGCGGCCCCGACCAGCGACATCGGCACCGTCGCCTACGAGATGACGTTGCTGGTGGAGCGGGTCGGCGAGCAGATGACACCGGAGCTGCGAGCGCAGCTCCAGGGCGGCGTGCGGTAGCCGCTGATGAGAACACCGCGACGGGATCGGTACCGCTCCATGGTGCGGCCGTACACCCGTACCGGGGGGCGTACCCGGCCCGGTCGCGACCTTGCGATGGAGGCGCTGGTCTCAACCAGTGAGAGCGGCCGGTGTGGCGGAGCCCGGTCCGTCGAACAGCGGGGCATCTGTGACCTGTGCGTGGAGACCAGGTCGGTCGCCGAGGTCGCCGCGCACCTTGGCCTGCCCCTCGGCGTGGTGAAGGTACTCGTCGGTGACCTGGCCGACGCCGGGCTGGTGCGGATCCAGGAACCCAGCCTGCTCTTTGGCGACCGCACGTCGCTGGAGTTCATGGAACGCGTCCTCGACCGCCTGCGCGCCCTCTGACCCCACGTCGCACTTTCCCGGGAAAGTGCGGTAGCCAGCGCGTGCAAGTATCGCACTTTCCCGGGAAAGTGCGATGTTGCTAGTCGGGTTCCACCAGGGCGGCTGAGGTGATGCGGTGCAGTGGGTAGCGTTCGTTCTCGGCGCTCTCCAGCAGCCCGCCGCCCACCCGGACCGGGGTGACCACCCGTTGGCTCGCCGTGCCGTGTGAGTCGACGAACCCGATCCACACCTCACGCCGCTCCCTGGTCGCCCGGCTCAGCAGCGCGAGGGTCGCCGAGGTGTCCGCGCCGCCGCCACGCGGCAGGCGCACCACGTCGCCGCGTCGGCTCGACGCGGCACGGTCGCCCGCCCTCAGGTGGGTCAGCACGGCCGACAACTGCTCCGGACTGACCGTGGCCGGCTCCGCCAGCACCGGCCTCGACCGGCCCCGTGTGCGCGGCGGGACCCGCCGTCCGTTGGGCCGCAGATCAAGGACCCGCCCGTCCGGCCCCTCGGCCGCGGGCGCGAACCCCGCCGCCCGCAGCCCGTCCATCACGGCGGCCAGCGGATGGGAGCTGATCAGCACGGTCGGCGCGATCTTGCGCAGGTCCAGTTCCCTCGCGGCCGCATGGCCGAGGACCTCCGCGATGAGCACCTCGTCGTCACAGCGCAGGAAAGAGCCCGCGGCCCCGCCGCGGAGGCGCCCGTGTCTGCGGGCCACGTCGTCGATCAGGTAGGACAGGGCCTGCGGCAACGGGGTGGCCGACCGGGTGCGGAACAGTTCGTGCAGCTCGGCCGCGGTACGGCCGGTGTCCAGCGCGCGCCGCACGGAAACCTCGGTCACCCGGTAGACCGTGGCGTGCCCTGCCGACTCGATGTCGGCAACGGCCGCCAGCTCGGTGGCCAGGTCCTGTTCCAGTGGACCCGGCGCGACCACGGTCAGGTCGGCCTGCACGAGGACGTGATCGACCGGATCGGGCAGCGCGTCGACCATCGAGCC
The DNA here is from genome assembly GCF_900111885.1 of Amycolatopsis marina. Lineage (GTDB taxonomy): Bacteria > Actinomycetota > Actinomycetes > Mycobacteriales > Pseudonocardiaceae > Amycolatopsis > Amycolatopsis marina. Next base: position 59,527 of record NZ_FOKG01000030.1, on the reverse strand, counting down.
GACGGCCCCGGCCCTGTCTGCGTCCAGCAACGCCCTGGCGGCGCTGCTCAGCGCTCCGAGCGCGATGACGCCCATCGCGGCGGCCTCGGCCATGGTCCACCGGGCGATCTCGTCGCGCAGCCTGCCGCCCTGCCGGGGAGCACGCCAGGCCAGCAGTGCGACGAACTCCTCCGTGCTCTTGACTCCAGCGCCGGGGCCTAGGTCGGCGAGCGCGTCGAGCACCCGGCGGCGGCCGGTCGGCGCGAGTGGCCTGCGCAGGTCCTCGGACAGCGGGGCCATCGCCTTGTCCCGCGAGTCCTTGCGGCCCGCGAGTCCGGGCAGCCGGGGCAGCTCCAGCCAGGCCTGTGCCAGGGTCACCCAGCGCTGTGCAGGTGCTGACGCGAGCCACGAGTCGGTCAGCGTCGTCGGCACCCACTCCGGCGTGCTGTCCTGGCTGTCGGCCACCAGGCCCGCGCCGACGGCGAGTTCGGCCAGCAGCACGGCGCGCGACTCCTCGACCTCGAAGTCCTTCGCCAGCTTGCGGACCTCGCGGACGCCGAGCCCCCCGGCCTTCAGCACGGGCGGCGGCTGGGCCGACCACGCGTGCAGCAGGGACTCGACCTGCCGGAGGAACTCCATCGCCTCACCGGCAGCGGCCTCGTCCACCCCGGTCTGCCGGTGCGGGTTGGTCGGGAGTGCGGGCTCGTCCAGTGAGCCCGGCCGGAACACACCGCCGCGCAGGGCGATGCCGAGTTCCCGCGGCAGTTCGACCGTCCTGTCGTCGCGCCGGATCAGCAGGCCCCTGGCCAGCAGCCGTTGCACCGGCGTCTCGGCGTTTTCCAACGCCACGTCCGCGGCCGCGTCCTTGGTCTGCCCGATCGGCGGGCCGGCCGCGAGGGCCTCGAGGAGCCCCCGCTCGTCGTTGCCGACCTCGGCGAGCGCCGTGCTGAGGTCGGCGCCGGCCAGCGAGGGCAGCGAGCCGCCGAGACCGGCGGGAAAGGGCCCGAAGACCTCCCTGGCTCCCGGGGCGATCCGGACCGCGTCGTCCTCGCCCCAGGCGAGGCCGCGCGAGCGGAGCAGGTCGAGCGCACTGCGCACGTCGGCGCCGAGCAGTTCGGCGAGGTGGGCAGCGGTGACGGGCTCGGTGTCGGCCTCGGCGACCAGCAGGGTTTCCAGGGCCGCGAGGGTGAACGTGTCGAGGCTCTCGCAGGCGCGGGCGATCGACCCGGGAGTCGCGGCCCGGGTTGCGAGCACGGTGGAGTCGGCTGGCGGTGGCGTGGCCAGATCGCGCCGGGAGCGCAGCAGCGTGGCCAGCGCCTCGTCGGAGGCCGAGCGCAGCCAGTCCGCAAGGGAGGTCGCGGGCATCGGTGTCCAGCGTACCTGGGTGCTCACCCCCGAGCCCTGGTCAGGCACACTGTCACCGACAGCAGGAACGTGTTCTGGAGGACGACGTGGCCAAGGCCGACAACGGTAAGCAGGAGCGCATCGACCCCACCTGGCCGAAGGTCCCGGAGGGAGAGCACCCGGTGTCGGAGTTGGCGGCCGACCGGCAGGGCGCTCTTTCGCCGTTCGGTGACGTGACCTTCCCGCTGGAGTCGGTCCCCTACGTGCACCCGGAGACCGAGATCAACCGCTGAGGCGGTCTCTTGTGTGAACGACCCCTCCCGAGCCGTTTCCCGCCCCATTGTTACTGGTCGGTCACCCGGTAGGGCGTAGGTGACGGGCGGCACAGCGTTAGGGTTTCTCCGTCCACACACGCGTCTTTGCGGGGGTATTCCCATGCCGGTTCCCGGTCCCGGTTACTCGATCACTGTCCGGGTGGAAGCGCCCTCCTCGGCCAACGCCGCGGGTGACCTCACCACAGCCGTCGGGCAGGTGGGCGGCGTGCTCACCGCGTTCGACGTGGTGGACTCCCATCCGGACGCGATCGTGGTCGACATCAGTGCGAACGTCCTTTCGGCCGAACACGCCGACGACATCACGGCCGCACTGGACGCCCTGCCCGGCGTGCGAGTGCGCAAGGTCTCCGACCGGACGTTCCTGATCCACCTCGGCGGCAAGATCGAGGTCACCCCCAAGGTCGCGCTGCGCAACCGTGACGATCTCTCCCGTGCCTACACGCCCGGCGTGGCCAGGGTGTGCCGCGCGATCGCCGCGAACCCCGAGGACGCGCGCAGGCTGACCATCAAGCGCAACACGGTCGCCGTCGTCACCGACGGGACCGCGGTGCTGGGCCTCGGCAACATCGGCCCTGCCGCTGCCCTGCCGGTGATGGAGGGCAAGGCCGCGCTGTTCAAGAAGTTCGCCGACGTCGACGCCTGGCCGGTCTGCCTGGACACCCAGGACACCGAGGAGATCATCCGGATCGTCCGGGCCCTGGCTCCGGTGTACGCCGGAATCAACCTGGAGGACATCGCCGCGCCGCGCTGCTTCGAGATCGAGGCCAGACTGCGTGAGCAGCTCGACATCCCCGTCTTCCACGACGATCAGCACGGCACGGCGATCGTCGTGGTCGCCGCGCTGCGCAACGCGCTGCGCGTGGTCGGGAAGCCGATCGAGGAGTGCAAGATCGTGGTGAGCGGTGTCGGTGCGGCCGGCTCCGCCATCATCCGCCTGCTCCTGCGCAAGAACCCGGGCGACATCGTCGCGGCCGACATCGACGGCATCGTGCACGCCGACAGGGCGAACCTCGACGACAACCTCCGCCAGATCGCGGCGGCCACCAACCGCTCCGGGATGTCCGGGAGCCTGCACGACGCGCTCGTCGGCGCGGACGTCTTCATCGGGGTTTCGGCTCCCAACCTGTTCGGGGCCGAGCAGGTCGCCACCATGGCCGACGACGCCGTGGTGTTCGCGCTGGCCAACCCGGACCCGGAGATCGACCCGCTCGAGGCGCAGCGGCATGCCTCCGTCGTGGCCACCGGCCGCAGTGACTACCCCAACCAGATCAACAATGTCCTCGCGTTCCCCGGGGTGTTCCGCGGTCTGCTCGACGCACACGCCCACCACATCGACGACGAGATGCTGCTTGCCGCGGCGAACGCCATCGCGGACGTGGTGGACTCCGACCGGCTCAACGCTTCCTACATCGTGCCGAGCGTCTTCGACACGGCTGTGGCACCTGCCGTCGCCGAGGCGGTCCGCAACGCGGTCCGCGAGCAGCGTGGCGAGGACGAGTAGGCCCTGTTCAACGTGCGCGGTCACAGCTCCTAGGCCCTGACGGCTCCCCGCCGTCCCCCAACTACTGTGGGCCCGTGAGTGAACTCAGCCACCTCGACGACGCGGGCGCCGCTCGTATGGTCGACGTTTCCGCCAAGACGGCCGGTAGCCGTACCGCCGTGGCAACCGGAGTGGTGCACACGACGGCCGAGGTGATCGGCCTGCTCTCCGGGGACGGACTGCCCAAGGGCGACGCCCTCGCCACGGCGAGGATCGCCGGGATCATGGGTGCGAAGCGCACTCCCGAGCTGATCCCGTTGTGCCACCCGATCGCCCTCTCCGGCGTCAACGTGACCTTCGAGGTCGGCGAGCGCGAGATCAGGATCATCGCGACCGCGAAGACCACCGACCGCACCGGTGTGGAGATGGAAGCCCTCACCGCGGTCGCGGTCGCCGGGCTCACCGTGCACGACATGATCAAGGCGGTCGACCCCGCGGCCACGCTGGACGCGGTGCGGCTGGAGACCAAGCAGGGCGGTAAGACAGGCGACTGGCGCCGCCCGGAGGACCGGGAGGGACTGTCGTGAGCCGTACCGCGAGGGTCATCGTCGCGTCGAACCGCGCGGCGGGCGGCGTCTACCCGGACCGGACCGGGCCGGTCATCGCCGAGTGGCTCGCGGAACGTTCCTTCGAGGTGCCCGACCCGCTCGTCGTCGAGGACGGCGAACCCGTGGCCCTGGCGCTGCGGGAATGCCTCGAATCAGGTCCGCAGGTCATCATCACCACCGGGGGCACCGGAATCTCGCCGACCGACCGGACGCCGGAGGCGACGGCGCCGCTACTGGACTACCAGCTGCCCGGGGTCGCCGACGCCATTAGGGCCGCTGGCAGGGACAAGGTGGCGACGGCGGTGCTGTCGCGGGGACTTGCCGGGGTGGCGGGGCGGACCCTTGTGGTGAATCTGCCCGGGTCGAAGGGCGGGGTGAGCGACGGGTTGCGGGTGCTGGCCGAGATCCTGGACCACGCCGTGGACCAGCTCGCAGGGGGCGACCACGTTGCTGCGGGCGCCGATGCGCGGCACGAAGCGGCCGGGCACACCGGCGGTGTGCGGGCCAGGGTCGTGCTTGCCCAGGTGACCGAGTCCCCGCTGTCGGTGGACGAGCATGCGGCGATGGTCGACGACCGCGCTGCGGGCGCCGTGGTGACCTTCGGCGGCGTGGTACGTGACCACGACGGCGGCAGGTCGGTGACCTCGCTGTTCTACGAGGGACATCCGAGTGCGGATGACGTGCTCACCGACGTCGTCGGCGAGGTCGCGGGCAGGCGGCCAGGCGTGCGCGCCGTAGCGGTCAGCCACCGGGTGGGCGCGCTGGAGATCGGCGATGTCGCCCTGGCCTGTGCGGTTGCCGCCGAACACCGTGCGGAGGCCTTCGCGGCCTGCGCCGACCTCGTGGACGAGGTCAAAGCACGGCTACCGGTGTGGAAACACCAGCATTTCGCCGACGGAACCGACGAGTGGGTCAACTCGCCCTAACGCCGAGTTTGCACTTCCGGCGGCCGAGTTTGCAGTTTTGGCGTTCGAGTTCGCAGTTCCGAGACGAGGACACCTCCGGAACTGCCAAGTCGGCGGTCGGAAGTGTCAGGTCGAAGGGCCCCACCGCCCGGGGGATATGCGGTGGGGCCTTTCGCCTCGGCTAGCCGAAAATCACTTGGTGGCGATCTTCTGGCCGACCACGATGAAGTCCGGGTTCGAGATGAACTCGGAGTTGAGCTCGTGCAGCTTCTGGTAGCCGCCCTTGACGTCCAGCTCCTTGGCGATCTTGGTCAGCGTGTCGCCTGCCTCGACGGTGTAGTCACCATCGGGGTTGGACTTCGCCGTGCCGGTCAGCGCCGGAGCAACCTGCTTCTTCGGGGCGGGAGCGCTCTGCTCCTGCTTGGCGGGCGCGCTGCTGCGGGACTCCACCTTGGCGGAACCCTGGGTGTTCGTGCCCTGGTAGCTACCGGAGGCACCGGCCTTTTGGCCACACACCGGCCATGCGCCGATGCCCTGGCCCTGCAGCACGTTCTCGGCGACGCGGATCTGCTCGGCGCGCGAGGCGTTGTGCGGCGCGCCAGTGCCGCCGTACGCCCGCCAGGTGCTGTCCTTGAACTGGAGCCCGCCGGAGTAGCCGTTACCGGTGTTGATGCTCCAGTTGCCGCCACTCTCGCACTGGGCGACGGCGTCCCAGTTGACGTCGGATGCCTGCGCGGGGGTCGCAGCGATCGCCAGCGGGGCACCTACCGCCAGGCCCGCGACAGCCACGCGAGCGATGTGACGGGAGGCGGCGGAGGTCTTGCGGTGTTTGCCACGGTAAGTCATTGCGACTCGATCTCATCTTCCGCGCCTGCGAATCACGCTGAGGTCAGGTCGGGACCTGGCCGGGCCGTTCGTTCTGGCCCGCCGACGGCTCCGATGCACGCACCGGCTCCGTCCCTCGTGCCCCTGTCCGGAAGTTTTCTTTCGCTCGGGGTTTGGGTCCGGGATTCCGTCGGACAGGGCACGGCGCCACGGGATCCCGGTCTTGCTCTGGTCGGTCGGGGCCAACCGAGAAGCGACGGTACGTAACGACGAGCGTGATCGGAAATTATTCTGGACGTGTCCTACGTCACAGTAACGGCACGCAACCTATAACGATCCTGCACTTTTCGCAGGTCAGCGCGCCGTTATCTGGCCGTTTCCTAGTCGAGATCTTTCACCCATTGTGAGGTCTGGGTCACGTCGTTTTGGTGCGACTGGTCCGTTCGCGTACTACCTTCGGAGCGTGGATTCTGGGCCGGAGAAGGGGTACGGGCCGCGGTGGCGGACGGTCTTGGCAAGATCGACTCTGGTCACTGTGAGCTACGTGAGCGTCCGCGAGGTGAACGCCACGCCGAGGTCGGTTCACCAACTCGCGAACGTTCGCCGCTGCTGTCCCGCCGCTCTCGACCCCGTTTTTCAGCCACCCGCGAACGGGGGCAGGACGTCGAGTTCCCCGCCGTCCGGCAGTGGCCTCGCCGTGTCGCGAACCGCGACACCGTCCAGCAGGAAGCCCGCGGCCGCCAGGATGCGGGGCAGCTGCTCCGGGTGGCGTTCGCGCAGTGCGGTCACCGCGTCCGCCACGGTCGCACCGTGCGGCAGCCGCACGGTCTCCTCCTCCACGCCTGCCGCCGCTCGTGCCGAGGCGAAGTAGCGGACGAGCAGGGTGGTGCCGCCGTCGTTCTCGGTCCGGGTGGCCCAAGTCGCCGCCGAACCCGCGGAACCGCACTCTGCCCCTTGCCGCACTCGCCGGTCGGCTGCATATCGCTCAGCGCCATGCCCGACTCGCACCCGGTTCCGGTCGCTCATACTCAGCCGCCGATCGCGCTCATCGGCCGAATCGGCTGTGCGAAACCGGATTCGTTGATCTCGTGCCCCGGCAGCTTGGCCCACATGGTGTCCCGCCAGGCCTTGGCGATGTCCTCGTCGGTCGCACCGGTGCGCAGCAGTCGCCGCAGATCGGTCTCATCAGTACTGAACAGACACGAGCGGATGGCTCCGTCCGCGGTGAGGCGCGTGCGCTCGCAGGCCGCACAGAACGGCCGGGTCACCGAAGCGATCACCCCGACCTCGCCGGGGCCACCGTTGACCAGCCAGCGCTCGGCGGGTGCGCCGCCACGTTCCTCGCGGCTCGGTTCCAGGGTGTACTCGGCCCGCAGCAGTTCGAGGATCTCCTCGGCCGTGATCATCTCGCCACGGTTCCAGCCGTGCTGGGCGTCCAGCGGCATCTGCTCGATGAACCGCAGGTGGTAGCCGTTGTCGAGGCAGTAGCCCAGCAGTGGGGCGGCCTCGTGTTCGTTGAGTCCGCGGATCAGCACCGCGTTGATCTTCACCGGGCTCAGTCCCGCCTCCTTCGCGGCCGCGAGGCCGCTCAGGACGTGTGGCAGCCGGTCGCGCCGGGTGATCCGCTCGAAGGTGCCCGGGTCGATGGAGTCGAGGGAGACGTTGATCCGATCGAGCCCGGCCGCGGCCAGTCCCGCCGCCCGCTTGGCAAGGCCGATGGCGTTGGTCGTCATCGACAGCCGGGGTCGGGGCCGCAGTGCCGCGACCTCGGCCACCAGGCGTTCCAGGCCGGCGCGCAGCAGCGGTTCGCCGCCGGTGAGACGGATGTCGGTGATGCCGAGCCGCTCGACGGCCACGCGCAGCAGCCGGATCAGTTCGTCGTCGGACAGCACCTCGTCGCCGGGCATCCACTCGAGCCCGTCCTCCGGCATACAGTAGGTACACCGCAGGTTGCACTTGTCCGTCAGCGAGACGCGCAGGTCGGTGGCCACACGGCCGTATGTGTCCACGAGCGCGGGATTTTCGGGCCGGGTCTTGTCGCTGGTCGGCCCTTTGCCGGGAATCCGGGGCACACCGAGATCAACCGCTGTCATCTTTGTCAGCCTAATGCCGGATACAGCCCAAGGGCAGTGTTGCCGACCAGTGGCTGGGAACGTATCCGCGCCGAGATTTTCACGCACTGCTCGCAGAGGCAGCAGATGCGACAGGAACAACGGTAGTAATTCCGCATCTGCGGAGATAATCTCTCACTCATGCCGCAGTTCCGGTTTTCAGAGGCCGCCCGCCTGCTCGGCGTCAGTGATGACACGGTGCGCAGGCTGGTCCGATCCGGACAGCTGACCGCCCTTACCGACCAGGCTGGGCGGGGCGTCGTTGACGGCGCCGAACTGGCGGCGTTCGCCCGGACCAACGCTGCGGACCCGCATGACCCGTCCGGAATCGGCAGGTCCGCCCGGAACCGGTTCGTCGGTCTGGTGACCGAGGTGGTGGCCGACAAGGTCATGGCGAAGGTCGAGTTGCAGTGCGGGATGCACCGGCTGACCTCGCTGATGAGCTCGGACGCCGTCGACGAACTGGGGCTGCGGCCCGGCGTGCTGGCTGTCGCCGTGGTCAAGGCGACGCACGTCGTGGTCGAGACGCCGGGATCAGTATGAGAAGGGCGATGGCGGCACTGCTTGTTCCCGCGCTGCTCACCACCGCCTGCGGCGCCCTCGCGGACGGCGATCGAGGCGTCCCGTTGAACGTGTTCGCCGCCGCATCGCTGGCCGAGTCGTTCGGCGCGCTGGGGCGGCGGTTCGAGCAGGACAACTCGGACGTCGACGTCCGGTTGAACCTCGCTGGATCGGCCACGCTCGCGCAGCAGATCGTCGAGGGCGCGCCCGCGGACGTCTTCGCCTCGGCGAACGAATCCACCATGGAAACGGTCGTCGCCGCGGGCAGGGCCGCGCGACCCGCCGTCTTCGCGACCAACTCCCTGACCATCGTCGTCCCTGCCGGAAATCCGCGGGACGTCCGATCCCTGGCCGATCTCACCGGCGCTGGGCTCACGGTCGTCGTCTGCGCCCCGGAGGTGCCGTGCGGGACGGCGACCGAGCAGGTGGAGCGAAGCGCGGGTGCAGAGCTGACTCCGGCGAGCGAGGAACAGGACGTCAAGGCGGTGCTGAACAAGGTCGTCGCGGGCGAGGCCGACGCGGGGCTGGTCTATGTCACCGACGCGACCGCCGCGGCGGGCAAGGTCGACTCGGTCGCGATCACGGAGGCCGCTGCCGCGGTCAACAGCTATCCGATCGCGGCGGTGGAAGGGTCCGCGCAGGCGGAGGCGGCCCGGCGCTTCGTCGACTTCGTCCTCGGCAGCGCGGGTCGCGAGGAACTGGGCAGGGCGGGCTTTGGCACGCCGTGACGCCCGGGTGCGCGCGGGCGTTCCCCGGGTGCTCTGGATTCCGGCCGTACTGGCGCTCGCGCTGGTGCTCCTGCCGGTGGCAGGCCTTGTCGTCCGGACCGACCTGGCCCGGTTGCCTCGGCTGATCGCGGCACCTGCCGCACTGCGGGCCCTCGAACTGTCGCTGACCACCGCCGCGATGTCGACGGTGGCGTGCGTGCTGCTCGGTGTGCCACTCGCGGTCGTGCTCGCCAGGACGCGGGTGCGCGGGGTCAGGGTGTTGCGTGCGGTGGTGTTGCTGCCGCTGGTGCTGCCGCCGGTGGTCGGTGGTCTCGCGCTGTTGTACCTGCTGGGCCGCAACGGCTTCCTCGGCTATGTCCTGGATGTGACGGCCGGCGTCCGCGTGCCCTTCACCACGGCGGCGGTCGTGATCGCGCAGACCTTCGTCGCGATGCCGTTCCTCGTGGTGAGCCTGGAAGGCGCGCTGCGTGGCGGCGGAGACTCCTACGAACGCGTCGCGGCGACCCTGGGAGCCCGGCCGTGGACGGTCTTCCGCCGGGTGACCGTGCCGCTGCTGCTTCCCGCGCTCGGCTCTGGTGTTGTCCTCAGCTTTGCCAGGGCACTCGGCGAGTTCGGCGCCACGATCACCTTTGCCGGGAGTCTGGAGGGGGTCACCCGCACCCTGCCCCTCGAGGTATACGCGCAGTCGCAGGCCGATGTGGACAGTGCGATCGCGCTGTCGCTGTTGCTGATCGTGGTGGCCGTACTGGTGATCGCGATCGCCCGGCCGAGGGCGCTGGAGGGTGCGTACGCGAGTGGGGGAGGCGGCAGGTGAACGCCGTGCACGCGGAGCTGGTGTTGCGCCAGGGTGACTTCCGGTTGGACGTCGCCTTCGACATCCCCGCCGGTTCGGTGCTGGCGATCCTCGGCCCCAACGGTTCGGGCAAGTCCACCGTGCTCGGCTGCCTTGCCGGGCTGCTTTCGCCGGACCGCGGATCGATCGTGGTAGACGGCCGGGCGCTGACCGATGTGCACCGGCGGGTGCTGGTGCCACCGGAGGCGAGGAAGGTCGGCCTGCTGGCGCAAGATCCGCTGCTCTTCCCGCATCTGTCCGTACTGGACAACGTGGCTTTCGCTCCGCGGTCCCTCGGCGCGTCCAGGGCCGTGGCGCGGGAGCGAGCCGTGCGATGGTTGTCCGAAGTGGACGCGGAAGACCTCGCAGGCCGGCGACCTGCCCAGCTCTCCGGCGGCCAGGCGCAACGAGTGGCGGTCGCAAGGGCACTCGCCGGTGACCCCGGACTGTTGCTGCTGGACGAACCGCTGGCCGCGCTGGACGTCGACGCGGCGCCCGCGATCCGCGGCCTGCTGCGCAGGGTGCTGCGCTCACCAGGAGCCGCACCCGCCGCGGTGCTCGTGACGCACGATCCGCTGGACGCGTTGTCGCTCGCCGACCAGGTGGTGGTGCTCGCCGAAGGCCGGATCGTGGAACAGGGCGCCACGCGTGACGTGCTCTCCGCGCCGCGTACACCGTTCACCGCGCGAATCGCCGGGGTCAACCTCGTCGGCGGCATCGCCACCGCGGGCGGCCTGCGCACCGAGGGCGGAGAGGTGATCAGTGGCCTGCCCGCGGACGATGTGGTGGTGGGAGAACCTGCGGTCGCCGTGTTCGCCCCCGCGGCGGTGGCGGTCTATCCGGCCGGTGCGGCCGTGACTGGCAGCCCGCGGAACGCGGCGAAGGCCACCGTCGCCACCGTGGCGCCGCACGGCGATCTGGTCCGGCTGCACACCGGCGGGGACGGGCAGTGGGCTGCCGGTCTCACCGCCGATCTCACCCCTGCGGCGGTCGCCGAGCTGGCACTCGAACCGGGCAGCGAGGTTCGGTTGGTGGTCAAGACCACGATGGTGCGAGTGCATCCGGTCCGGTCCGCAGGGTAGGCCCGCGGCCGCGCCGGACGGGTTCGGCGCTCTGGCGAAACAGCTACGCTCGGGGCCATGAGCGAGCCGCAGTGGAACTACCTGACCGATATGGACGGCGTGCTGGTGCACGAGGAGCACCTGGTGCCGCGGGCGGACGAGTTTCTCGCCGAGTTGCGTTCGAACGGAATCAGGTTTCTGGTGTTGACCAACAACTCCATCTACACCCCACGCGATCTGCGGGCCAGGTTGCAGCGGACCGGCCTCGACGTGCCGGAGGAGTCGATCTGGACCTCCGCGCTGGCCACGGCGAAGTTCCTGGACACCCAGCGGCCGAACGGGTCGGCCTTCGTCATCGGTGAGGCCGGGTTGACCACCGCGCTGCACGAGGCGGGTTACGTCCTCACCGACCGCGACCCGGACTATGTCGTCCTCGGCGAGACCAGGACCTACAGCTTCACCGCGATCACCAAGGCGATCCGCCTGATCGAGGCGGGAGCCAAGTTCATCGCGACCAATCCCGACGCCACCGGCCCCAGTCTGGAGGGCTCGCTGCCCGCCACCGGGTCCATCGCCGCACTGATCGAACGGGCGACCGGGCGGCAGCCCTACTACGTCGGCAAGCCGAATCCGCTGATGATGCGTTCGGCACTGCGCTCGCTCGGCGCCCATTCGGAGCACACCCTGATGATCGGTGACCGGATGGACACCGACATCCACTCCGGGATCGAGGCCGGACTGCAGACGATTCTCGTGCTCACCGGGATCTCCACCAGGGAGTCCGCCGAGCGCTACCCGTACCGGCCGACGCTGGTGGTCGACTCCGTCTCCGACCTGCTCGGGCGCACCACGGACCCGTTCAAGGCGGGCTGACCCGACCGGCTCCTGAGCTGGGGCTTATCGTCGGGGGGTGAGTGAGGAGCAGCAGTCCGGCGACGAGGCCGTGGCCGAACACGGCGCCGACGGCACTGACGGCGCTGTGCCTCCCGACGACAATGTGCCCACCTTCGTGGTCGGTGATGTGCACGGGCACCGGGACGAGCTGGCCGACGCGCTGCGCGAGCACGGCCTGCTGGACGAGGACGACGACTGGGCAGGCGGCGAATCGCACCTGTGGTTCCTCGGGGACTTCGTGGACCGGGGCCCGGACGGCATCGGCGCCATCGACCTGGTGATGCGGCTGCAGCAGCAGGCCGAGCAGGCGGGTGGTCTCGTGCAGACACTGCTCGGCAACCACGAGATCCTGTTGCTCGGGATGTATCACTTCGGCGACACCGACGTGCCGTCCGACTTCGGCCCGCGTAGCTTCGCGCGCAGCTGGGAGATCAACGGCGGGCAGCTGTCCGATCTGGACCGGCTCAACGACGACCACGTGGAGTGGCTCTCCACAAGGCCGCTGATCGCGCACGCCGCGGACCACCTGCTGATGCATTCGGACACCCTGGAGTACCTCGACTGGGGCGGCGACCCCGAGGAGATCAACGAGACGGTCCGGGAGATTCTGGCCAGTGACGACCTCGTCCAGTGGTGGGAGGTCTGGCGGCGGATGACCACGCGGTACGTGTTCCGCGGCCCGAGCGGCCCAGCGGTTGCCTCGGCGCTGCTCACGCGCTTCGGTGGCACGCGCATCGTGCACGGCCACAGCGTCATCGCCGACCAGCTCGGCATCCACCCCACGCAGATCGAGGAGCCGTACCTCTATGCCGGCGGCCAGGTGCTCGGCATCGACGGCGGTCTCTTCGCGGGCGGCCCCTGCCTGGTGATCCGCCTGCCCTGGTCGCCGACCGACTGAGCGACCGCGGCGCGACTTTCGTCGGTGGCCGTTAACACCCGGGGCGGGACTGAGCAGGGTACTCGTGGTTCGTAACCGTTATCTGTGAATTCTTCACCGTTGAGGCACTCGTGTGGGGCTGGCTAACTTCGCCGACACACGACAGTCCCCATGTGAGGAGTTCGACGTGTCCCGAAAGTTGTTCGCAGCGCTCGCGCTGCTGTTCTCCCTTGGCCTCGCCCAACTGGTCGGCGGTCCGGTCGCCGCCGCGACAGCGTCCGAACCCGGAGCGGCGCAGGTTCGGACGCTGTACTACGACTCCAGTGGTGCGGCGGAGTTCGTCAGCGCCGTGGACGCGGGCGCCCGTGTGTGGAACGAGAGCGTCAGCAACGTCCGTCTGGTGAAGGGGCAGCCAGCCTCCATCATCATCCGTGCCGACAACGGCTGGCCGAGGGCGTATGTCCAACGGCTCGGCCAGGGCACCATCTACATGGGCAGGCAGGCCGTGCGGGAAGGCCACGACGTCATTCGGATCGCGGCGCACGAACTGGGACACATCCTGGGACTGCCAGACCGGCGGACCGGACTGTGCAGGGACCTCATGTCCGGCGCCAGCGCGGGCACGAGCTGCAAGAACCCCAATCCGAACGCCGCCGAGATCGCGGAGGTCGAGTCGAACTTCGGCCGGAACCTGCGCAGTGCCGAGTCCTACGCCGGTGTCTTCGCCGAGGGCGGACCCGCACGCGTCAGCCGGTAGCAAGCAGTTCGCGCACGGTCTCGGGCATCGGCGTGGTGGCCCTGCCGATCAGCTTGCACAGCTCACCCGAGGTCTCCGCCAGCAGGCCGCGTGCGATGTCGCCGTCGAGCGACACCAGCAGTTCCACCACGGGGGCGGGCAGTCCGGCAGCTGTCAGCGCCGCACGGTGCTCGTCGGCGGGGAGGTCCCGGTAGGCGACCTCTCCGCCGGTGACCGCGGCGATCTCGGCCGCCAGGTCCTGGTAGCTCCACGACACGTCCCCGGAAAGCTCGTAGGTCCGTCCTTCGTGTCCCTGTCCGGTCAGCACGGCCACGGCGGCTTCGGCATAGTCCGCCCTGGTCGCGCTGGCCACCCGGCCGTCACCCGCGCTGCCGATCAGCGCACCGGTCTTCGCGGCCTGTGCGATCGAGTCGGCGTAGTTCTCGGTGTACCAGCCGTTGCGCAGGATGGTGAAGGCCAGGCCGGACTCGCGGATGATCTCCTCGGTGGCCTTGTGCTCGGGCGCGAGCACCAGCGGGCTGGTGTCGGCCTGCGGAGCACTCGTGTACACCACTCGGCGCACGCCTGCCGTCGCTGCGGCCCGCACGACGGCGGCGTGCTGGGCGATGCGCTTGCCGATCTCGCTGCCGGAGACCAGGAGCACGGTCTCGGCGCCCGCGAAGGCGGAGACCAGAGTGTCCGGGCGGTCGTAGTCCGCCTCGCGGACCTCGGCGCCCAGGCCGGCCGCGGCGGCCGGGGTGCGAGCCGCAGCGACCACCTGGTCCGCGGGCAGTGTTTTCAGCAGGCCCTGGACAACGAGTTTGCCCAGCTGGCCGGTGGCGCCGGTGACAACGATCATGAGTCGCTCCTCGGAGAAGTCGGAGGCGGCGGAACCCCGCCACTTCCTCCGAGTTTGTACTAACTAATCGAAAGTGCAAACCGTTGGTGAGCGCAAACACGATCCGCTGGGTCGTCCGCGGGGTATCGTCGATGTCATGAGCGTGCGGGTGTCCGAGGTGCCGGAGCAGGTTCCGGAGCCGAAGAGCGACGAACACGACCGTGTCGTGTTCGACGTGTTCGCGCGGCGCTGCCCCTCCCGCAGCGCACTGGAACACGTCACGGGCAGGTGGGGCGTGCTCGCGCTCGCGGCCCTGCTCGAGGGCAGCTTCCGCTTCAACGCACTGCGCCGCAGGGTGGACGGCATCAGCGAGAAGATGCTGGCGCAGACCCTGCAGGCGCTGGAACGGGACGGCTTCGTCATCCGGGACGCGCAGCCGACCATCCCACCGCGTGTGGAGTACAGCCTGTCGCCTGCCGGTCGCGAGGTCGCGGTCAAGCTGATGGACCTGGTCGAGTTGACGGCGGACAAGATGCCCGAGGTGCTCGAAGCCAGGCAGCGCTACGACGCGGAGAAGTCGCTGTAATCCCGGAGTTCGTTTCTCCCGCTCAGACCGGGACGATCTCCCTGCCCAGCGGCACCAATGACACCGGGATCATCTTGAAGTTGGCGATACCGAGCGGGATGCCGATGATCGTGAGGCACAGCGCGATGCCGGTGATCACGTGCCCGATCGCGAGCCAGATACCCGCGACGAGGATCCAGACGATGTTGCCGAGCACCGAAGGCGCACCCGCACCGGGACGGTCGACGATCGTGCGGCCGAAGGGCCACAGGGCATAGTTGGCGATCCGGAAGGCGGCCAGCCCGAACGGGATCGTGACGATCAGGATGCAGCAGATGACGCCTGCGACGGCGTAGCCGATGGCCATCCACAGCCCGCAGAGCACCAGCCAGATGACGTTCAGGATCGCGTTCATGCCGCCATTCTCCCCGCGCGTGGCACCTTCCCGCGAAGGTGCCGGAGCGCAGGTGCTCGCACTCTCCCGCAAGAGTGCCGGAGGGCAAGCGCGGGGCCAGGGACGGGAGTTTTCGGAGTCGCACTTTCCCGGGAAAGTGCGTGGCGCTGGGGGCGCTCAGACGAGCAGGGTGCCCTCGAACACGGTGACCGCGGCCCCGGTCAGCCACACCCGGTCGTCGTCCGGCCGGGCACGGACGATGCCGCCCCGCTGGGAGGCCTGCTCGCCCACCAGTTCCGCCTTCGCGATCTGCTCGGCCCAGAACGGGGCGAGTGTGCAGTGCGCGGACCCGGTCACCGGGTCCTCGTCGATGCCGACGCGCGGGCCGAACACCCGGCTGACGAAGTCGACGTCCTCCCGGTCGCCGGACGCTGTGACGATCAGGCACCTGGCTGCTATTCGCGCGACTGCCCCGATGTCGGGGTCCAGTTCGCGGACCAGCGTGGCGTTGGTGAGCCGTACGAGTACGTCGGACACGCCTCGACCGACGTACTCGATCTCGCCAGGGGAGACACCGGGCAGCGCGGGAGTCACCTCGGCGAGCAGTGCCGGGTCGGCCTTCGGCGGATCGGCCGGAAAGTCCATCCGGACCCCGTCCTCGGCCGCCGTGCACCGCAGCAGCCCGCTGCGAGTGGTGAAGACCTGGTCTCCGCCGAGCACGTGGGCCGTGGCCAGGGTGGCGTGCCCGCACAGGTCGACCTCGGCGGCGGGGGTGAACCAGCGCAGCGGCTTCGGTACCCCGTCGGCCGTGCCGACCTGCACGAACGCCGTCTCCGAATGTTTCAGTTCGGCGGCCACCGCCTGCATCCACTCCGGATCGGCCGGTTCGTCGAGCAGAACCACGCCGGCCGAGTTGCCCGCGAAGGCGCTGCTGGTGAAGGCGTCGACCAGATAGAGGCGCATGAGTCGAGTGTAGTGACCCTCCACTTGCAGATGGCCGAGTTCGCGCGCGGTTCCTACACTCACGGAGGTAGTCGCGTGACCGCCGTCACGCCGGTCTCGATGTTGTTCGGAGGCGATATGCCACAGGCGCCCGCGGTCCCCAGCTACGCCTCGGGGATCTCCGACGTACCGCTGCTCGGCGACACGATCGGTGACAACTTCGACCGGACGGTGGCGGCCTTTCCCGACCGCGACGCCCTGGTCGACCGGGCGTCAGGCGGCAGGTGGAGCTACCGGGAACTCGCGACCGAGGTGGACGCGCTGGCGCTGGGCCTGCTGGCCGCCGGGATCGGCAAGGGTGACCGTGTGGGCATCTGGGCGCCGAACTGTGCCGAGTGGACGTTCACCCAGTACGCCAGCGCCAAGATCGGTGCCATCCTGGTCAACATCAACCCCGCGTACCGTTCACACGAGCTGGAGTTCGTGCTGAACCAGGCCGGTATCCGGCTGTTGATCGCGGCCGAGTCGTTCAAGACATCGGACTACGCGGCCATGATCGAGGAAGTTCGTCCACAGTGCACGAATCTCGAGCGGGTCCTGCTCCTCGGCGGCGAGGACTGGCGGCGGGTGCTGGACGAGGGCAGGGCGGCGGACACCTCGGCGCTCGCCCGCGCGCAGGCGAACCTGAGCGCCGACGACCCGATCAACATCCAGTACACCTCCGGCACCACCGGCTTTCCCAAGGGTGCCACCCTCAGCCACCACAACATCCTGAACAACGGCTTCTTCGTCGGGGAGCTCTGCGGGTACACCGAAGCCGACCGGGTCTGCATCCCGGTTCCCTTCTATCACTGCTTCGGCATGGTGATGGGCAACCTGGCCTGCACCAGCCACGGCAGCTGCATGGTCATTCCGGCGCCTTCGTTCGATCCGACGGCCACTTTGGACGCGGTGGCCGCCGAGCGGTGCACCTCGCTGTACGGGGTGCCGACGATGTTCATCGCCGAGCTCGCCGAACCAGGCTTCGCCGACTACGACCTGAACAGCCTCCGTACCGGCATCATGGCCGGTTCGCCGTGTCCCGTCGAGGTGATGAAGCAGGTCATCGAGCGAATGGGGATGGCGGAGGTGTCGATCTGCTACGGGATGACCGAGACCTCACCGGTCTCCACCCAGACCCGCGCCGACGACTCCGTCGACCGGCGAGTGTCCACTGTGGGCCGAGTTGGCCCGCATATCGAGGTGAAGGTGGTGGATCCGGAGACCGGGCTCACCGTGCCGCGCGGCGAGCCGGGAGAGCTGTGCACCCGTGGCTACTCGGTGATGCTCGGTTACTGGGAACAACCGGACAAGACCGCGGAGGCCATCGACCTGGCCCGCTGGATGCACACGGGTGATCTCGCGGTCATGGACGGTGACGGCTACGTCAACATCACCGGCCGGATCAAGGACATGGTGATCCGCGGCGGGGAGAACCTGTATCCGCGGGAGATCGAAGAGTTCCTCTACACCCACCCGGACATCCTCGACGCCCAGGTGGTCGGGGTGCCGGACGCGAAATACGGCGAGGAACTGATGGCCTGGGTGCGAATGCGCGAGGGTGCGGCGCCGTTGTCGGCGGACAGCCTGCGCGAGTTCTGCCACGGCAAGCTCGCGCACTACAAGATCCCCCGCTACGTGCACGTCGTCGACGAGTTCCCGATGACGGTCACGGGCAAGGTCCGCAAGGTGGAGATGCGGGAGAAGTCGATCGACCTGCTGGGTCTGAACCGGGCAACGGACGCCGCCGACCAGTACTAGCTCCCCTTGACCTACACAAGGCCGAGTTCGCGGGCGCGGGCGCCGGCCTGGAAGCGGGTCCCGGCGCCGAGCACGTCCATCAGTTCCGCCACCCGCCGCCGGTAGGTCCGCACACCGAGGCCGAGCGTGCGGGCCGCCGTCTCGTCCTTGCAGCCCGAGTCCAGCAGTTCCAGTACCCGCGGTGCCAGTGCGCGCAACTCCGCGTGCTGCGCCTCGTAGGTCCGCAGCTCGGTCGCCACTCGCCAGGCGGCGTCGAACAGCGACGTCACCGCCTGGACCACGCCGGGCTGGGAGAGCACGCTGTAGTTGCGCTGGCCGCCTGTGCGATCGCCCGCGAGGATCGCGATCCGGCGGTCGAGGATGATCGTCTCGTTGACCTCGTCCCTGGTTATCCGAATACTTGCTCCCGCCCGCTCGACCTCTCGCACGTGCTGCGCGGTCGACGGGTCGAGCAGCACGCCGGGCCGGTAGAGCTTGCGAATCCGCATTCCCGCCGCACGCTGGTCGGCGCCGGATCGCGGCCTGGTCGCCGCCCAGGTGTACAGGTCGTTGGCCGCGCAGGCGACGTCACGAGCCGTGGCGAACAGGTGCGCGGTTCTGGCGAACAGTTCCTCCTCGCCGTACACGACCGTCAGCTGAGCGGACTCCATGTCTCCCAGTGTCCTCCTCCGGCGGCCTCGGTGGGGAAAGACCGGCAGCAAGTTGCCAAAAACAGCGGGGGACCCATCGTCGCGAGCAGGCTGGATTCCATGACGACACACACCATCACCGCCGCCGCGGCGGGTACCTGGCAGCTCGGCGACCGCACCGTGAACCGGATGGGATTCGGTGCGATGCGCCTGATGTCCGACGCGGACGGCACCCCGAGCGACCGGGACCGGGCGATCGCGGTGCTGCGCAAGGCCGTCGACCTCGGCGTGGACCACATCGACACCGCGGCCTTCTACTTCTCCGAGCTCCGGTCGGCGAACGAGCTGATCAACCACGCGCTCGCCCCGTACCCGGACGATCTGGTGATTGTCACCAAGGTCGGCCCCGGTCGAGGACCTTCCGGTGAGTGGCTGCCGGAAGCCCGGCCGGAGCAGTTGCGTGGCCAGGTCGAGGAGAACCTGCGTCAGCTCGGCCGGGACCAGCTCGACCTGGTGAACCTGCGCATCGGCGAGGGGCTGGAACGTGGGACCGGCTCACTCGCCGAGCGGTTCGGCGCGCTGGCCGAGCTCCGCGAGGCCGGTCTGGTCCGTCATCTCGGCATCTCCAACGTCTCCGCCGAACACCTGACCGAGGCACTGGCCATCGCGCCGGTGGTCAGTGTGCAGAACCAGTACGGCCTGACCGCCCGCAGGGAGGACGATGCGCTGATCGAGCTGTGCGCCGAGCACGGGGTGGCGTTCGTGCCGTTCTTCGCGATCGCTTCCGGCAGTGAGCACAAGGCGGTCACCGATATCGCGGCCGAGCACGACGTCACCCCGGCACAGGTGCGGCTGGCCTGGACGTTGCACCGCGGACCGAACGTGCTGGCGATTCCCGGCACCGGCAGTCCGGCGCACCTCGCCGAGAACATCGCCGCCGCGGCGCTGCGGCTCTCCCCGGACGAGCTGGCGCGGTTGACGGGGTGACCGTCTAGGCATCCGGCCCGCTCCACGCGTCGAGCACGGCGCGGACGTCGCCGCGCAGTCGGTCGCGCAGCTTCCCCGTGGGCGACAGCGCCCAGTCGAGCTGCGTGCCATGCGCCAGCGCGGCGATGATCCGCGCCGCCCGTGCCGGAGGGGGCGCGGAGGGCAGCGCCGCTGCCGCGAGCAGCGAACGCAGGACCGCGCGAACCTCCGCGCGCATCGCCACGAGCCCGTCGCGCAGGTCCGGGTCGCTCATGTCGACTCCCAGCTGCGCCAGGTGGTTCGTCGTGGTAGCCGGATCGTCGACGCCTTCGGCGGCGACCAGGACGGCGGCCAGGATCGCTTCGGCCGGGTCCCGATGGCGATCCGCCGCCGACCGCATCCGCTGCGCGGCACCGGCGCCTCCAGCGGTCATCATCGCGACCAACAGGCCGTGCTTGGAGCCGAACCGCCCGGACACCGTGCCGACCGCGACGCCTGCTTCCGCCGCCACCTGGGCCAGCGTGAAGCCAGGGCCGTACCTGCCGATGGCCCGGCCGCAGGCGGCCATCAGCTCGTCGTCGGAGATCTTGCGCGGACGGCCCATGATGTTATTGAACCACGAATCGGAAACGGGGTAGTATCCGAACCGTCGTTCGGAAAGGAGCAACATGGTCAACTGGCAGGAGATCGAGCGGGACGCGCCGGAGTTCGCCGCCCGGGTGCGTGCGGTGTTCGGCCTCGGCACCCACAAGACCATCGCCACGTTGCGGTCTGATGGTTCACCTCGGATCAGCGGGACGGAACTCGAGTTCTCCGACGGCGAGGTGACGCTCGGGATGATGGGTGGCTCGATGAAGTTGCGCGACGTGCGCCGGGACAACCGGGTCGCCGTGCACAGTCCGACGATCGAGCCGCCAAAGCCGGACGAGCCGGGTACCTGGGCAGGCGACGCGAAGCTGGCAGGTCGGCTGGTCGGGGTGCCCGCACCGCCGGACACCCCGCACGCCGACGCCGGGTTCTTCCGGGTCGACATCGCCGAGGTGGCGCTGACCTACCTCGGCGAGCCGGCCGATCACCTGGCGATCGAGTCCTGGCATCCGGGGCGCGGACACCGTATGCGCACCCGGGCGTGAGTGACCGCCCGCGACACTAGGCGCGCAAAGAGGTTTCGATCTGTTCCGTGCCAAGGCGGTGGGGGGCGACGTAGTAGAGCACGGAGCCGACGGGCAGTTCGGTCTCCCACGCCGGGTTGACCAGCAGTCCCTCGCCGGTTCGCGCGGCGAGGAGGGTCGCACCGTGCTCCTTGCCGAGCCGGGCCTGGCAGTCGCCGACCCGGACCGGGCCGATCGATGCGGGCAGCGGCGCGGAATAGGTGTTCGCGCCGCCGTGGGTCATCAGTTCCGCGTACACCTCGGCGATGCCGGGCGACTGCAGTTCCTCGGTCACCATCCGCGGCGTGTGCCACTGCACACAACGGATCGCGGAGTTGACGTAGGCGATATGCCTGGCGCGGGCGATGTCCCGCAGGGTCACCACCACGTGCGCGTTCTGCCGGACGTGGTCCACGGTCACCGAGATGGCCAGTGCCTCGTTGTCGTCGCGCGCGTCGACAAGCACCGTGGCCGCTCGCTGGACCCCGGCGCGGCGCAGCACGTCGGAGTCGGTCGGCTCACCCCGGACGAACTCGATGTCCCTGTCCGGCATCGGGTGGGAGGTGACCTCGTCCCACGCGCAGACCACCACCCGGCTGCCTCCGTCGGCGAGCAACTCGTCGGCGATGCGTTCGGTGCGCCCGGCGTGTAGCCGATCAAGACGAGATGGTCGGAGGCGTCCACGGTGATCCCGCCCTGCATGCGGCGTCCCTTCGCTTTCTCGAGCACTGCGGCCAGGTTGGTGAAGATGGTGGTCAGGGTGACGATCCCGCCGACGATCACATAGGCGCCGACGACGTGGCCGGCCGCGGTCTCCGGAAAGTGGTCCCCGTAGCCGACCGTGGCGGCCGTGACCACGAAGTACCACCAGTAGTTGGCCGGCGCCACGATGTCACTGTCCACGCCTTCGGCCAGCACCATCAACGGCCAGCTGGTCACGAACAGAACCACGATCACCGCGATCGGCGTGACCCAGCTCCGCAGAAACGTCAGGCGGGCGAGCAGCCTCGCGAGGATGAACGGCACTGATCACTCCCGGATGGACAGAACATGGTCCTGGCCCACCATAGTCGTTGGCGCGCGACCCGCCGCCGGGTCATTCAGCGGCGGCCTCGGCGAAGACCTTCGCGTCCTCCTCGCCGAACGTTTCCTCGAGCTGCTCCGGGGAGTAGTCCAGGTCGATCTTCTCCAGTGCCGCGCCCCTGGCCGACTCGATCGCACCGAGCCTGCGCTGAGCGCGGTCGGCCGCGTACTGGGTGAACTCGTTCGGGTCGATGCCGAACGGGAACTCGTCGAACTGGTCGTTCACCCACTGGATCATGTTCAGTGCGTGCGGCAGCAGCTCGCCCATCCGCTGCTGCACCACTTCCCACAGCGAGTCGTCCGCTGCGATGTGCCGACGGCAGGTGAAGGTGCCCCACGCCATGTGCCTGCGTTCGTCGTCCCCGATCCGGCGGACCAGTTCCTGCATGCCGGGAAGGATGTCGCGTGAGGTGCACACCTTCTGCCAGGCGTAGTAGCCGGTGAGCGCCAGCGACCCCTCGATGACGTGGTTGTAGGTGACGCTCGCCCTGATCTGGTTGATCGGGCTGGGGTCGGATTCCAGCACGCCGAGTGATTCCGGCAGCTCCTCGTAGAAGAGCTTGCGATAGTGCGGGTTCTCGGCGACATAGGGGTGCAGGTCCTCGGTCAGGCCGACGGCGTCCATCCAGCGCCGGAAGACCTCCGTGTGCTTGGCTTCTTCGAAGCAGAACTGCGTCAGGTACATCTCGTCGCCGAGCCTGCCCTCCGCGGCCATCGCCTTCATGAACGGCTGGATGTCCTCGGTCACCGCCTCCTCGCCCGCGATGAACTGCGCGCACAGATAGGTCGCCGAACGCTGCTGCTCGTCGGTCAGGGTGTTCCAGTCCTCGGCGTCCCGGCTGAAGTCGATATCGGCCGGGTTCCAGAACTTCTTGTTTCCCTTGACGAACAGCCGCAGCGGAAACGAGTCCCAGTTCAGTCCCCCGCGCTGCAGAGACTGGAAGCCGGTGCGGTGCGGTGTGGAGGTGGCAGTCATGAACGAGCCCTTCCTGTTGTCCGTGTACTCCGAACCTCGCTGTCCGGAGTGGACGAATAGTGGTGGATGGCCGGAGCGATCACGGCGCAGACGGATGCCGCGGCTTCGGCGGCCGAGTGGGTGGGCAGCACCAGATGACTCAGCGACAACCGGACGACGGTCTCGGCGAGCAGGTCTGCCGAAGCCGCGTCGAGTTCGGGCAGCCGTTCGAGGTAGTGCGCGGCGGCGACCTCGGTGGCCGCCCGCAGGACCGGTTCGCCGCGCGTGGTCAGCAGGGGCAGCAGGTCCTCGCCTGCCTCGGTGCCGAGGGCCGCGGCAGCCAGCCGGTTGTCCCGCGCGTGCTCAACCGTGTAGATCACGGCGAGACGGATGCCCTCGACCAGGTCGTCGGCGCTGGTCAGTCGTTGCCGGATGCCATCGAGAAACTCCGAGGCCGTGCGCAGGGCGACCGCCTGGGCCAGTGCCGACTTGCTGCCGAACTCGTTGTAGACCGTCTGCCTGCTGACGCCGACGCCGGCCGCGACGTCAGCCATCCGCAGGCGGCCGTAGCCGTTGTCGGCGAGCAGTTCGGTGGCAACGTCGAGCAGCTCCTCGCGCAGCGACGCCCTGGCTCGCTGGGAGAACGAAGTGACGTCAGACACAACGCCAGTTTGACATATTGAATAGCGTTGTCAAGCAAATGGACTCAGGTGCCTTCCGTGTACAGCTCGTGGGAGAACGGGCTGAAGAACCGATGCGGCTAACGTGGGGGCGGTGGGGACGACCATCGGTTTCGACCTGGACATGACACTGATCGATCCGCGGCCGGGCATGGTCGCCGCGATGGACGCGCTCGCGGCCGAGACCGGGCTTCCGCTGGACGGTGAGTACTTCGCGGCACATCTCGGCCCACCGCTGGACCACGTGCTGCGGGACTTCGGCGCGCCGGAGGCGGACCTGCCGTGGCTGGTCGCACGGTTCCGGGAGACCTACCCGGAGATCGTGATTCCGCGCACGGTGGCCCTGCCCGGTGCCGAGGACACGATCAAGGCCGTCCGGGCGGCCGGGCATCAGGTCCTGGTGGTGACCGGCAAGTACGGGCCGAACGCCGCCCTGCACCTCGATGCGCTGGGCCTGCGGGTCGACCACCTGGTCGGGGAGTTGTGGGCCGCGGGAAAGGCGAGGGCGCTACGCGATCACGGTGCGGCGGCCTACGTGGGTGATCACCGGGGCGACGTGCTCGGCGCGCTGGCGGCAGGCGTGCTGCCGGTCGGTGTCACCACGGGGCCGTGTCCGCGGGCGGAGTTGCTCGACGCGGGAGCGGAGGTCGTACTGGACTCCCTCGAGGAGTTCCCCGCCTGGCTAGCGGCGAACCCGTTGGCCGCTACGTCTTGGCCGTCGTACTGCCGGAGCCCGGCCGGCGACCCTCGCGGACCAGTGCGATGAGGCCGAGGGCGAGGCCGAGTGGGGTGATGACGCCTGCGGCTGCGCTCAGCCAGACCGGCAGGTCCTGCAAACCTGCGGCGAACATCACGAACACCGCGACGACCGCGACCATGCCGATCGCGAACAGCACTACACCCGTTCGCATCAACGGCGACATCCGTGTGGGCCTGTACTGGTCCTTCGACGAGGCGTCGCGCGCTGCTTGCTCCATACCGACATCGTAATCGGACGGTATCTGCTTCTCATGACGACAGGTGCCGGGATAGGCTTGGTGGACGCGCGTCCTGGGTACGCCCTGGGGCGCGTTCGTCGTGCATGGCCGTGTGGTCATGCAGACTCGGCTGCAGAGTGAAGGAACGGTGAGGGCAGTGCCGACCGGCAAGGTCAAGTGGTACGACGCGGAGAAGGGGTTCGGCTTCGTCACCCAGGAGGGTGGGGAAGACGTCTACATCCGTAAGGCCGCACTACCGCAGGGCGTGGAAGGCCTCAAGGCGGGCCAGCGCCTGGAGTTCGGTGTCGCCGACGGTCGTCGCGGGCCGCAGGCGTTGTCCGTCCGGCTGCTGGATCCGCCGCCGTCGGTCGCCGAGGCGCGCAGGCGTCCGGCCGAGGAGTTGCACGGGCTCATCGAGGACATGATCAAGCTGCTCGAGATGAAGGTGCAGCCCGATCTTCGCCGTGGCCGCTACCCGGACCGCAAGAACATCAAGCGCATCGCCGAGGTGATGCGGGCCGTGGCGCGCGACCTCGACCCCTGATCCGGGTCGGCGCGCCTGCGGCCCCTCAGGCGCCGGGGATCAGCTGCAGGGACCAGACGGCTCGGGCGACGAGCTGGGGGTTTCCCGCCGCGTCGAGCAGCGGGTTGACGTCCTCGTCCGCCGCGTAGGCGGCGCCGAGCTGCTGCACCTCGACGACGAGCAGCTGATCACCGGGCGCGTCGCCGGTCGCCGTGTAGGCATGGCGCGTGCCGGGGGAGAAGAACTCCTGCTTGACGGGCCGCGGTTCGCCGTTCGCGTCCGCGTACTGGACGTTGACCACCCATGGAGCGTCGCTGACCTCGCTGGGAACCGAGATCTGCACGGGCCGCCCGGCCCGTGCCCTCAGCTTGGCCGGGTCACCACCCTGCTCGCACCTGCGGATCAGCACGTCGCAGTGGACCAACGGGCCGGACTCGACCGCCTCGCCGTCGGCGAAGAACGTGACCTCGGGGCCGCCGTCGGGTGCGGAGCAGCCGACCAGTGTCAGTGCGGCGCAGGAGACCAGGACGGCGAGACGGGATCGCATGGTCGAAGCCTACGAGCCCGCCTTGAACCGGGACGGAGCCGGTCCCCTGGGCGCACCTCGCTGGTCCTGCGGTTCCCAGGACTCCTGCGGCTCCCTCGGCGCGGGACCCGGGGTCCGTCGTGCGGGGCCGGAGCCCACCGGGTCGGGACGAAGTGGACGGTCCCCGCCGAGACCGGGGATCAGCGAGCTGCCCTTGCGCACCAGCCAGGTCTGCGCGAGCCCCGTCGCGAGCAGCACCGATACCACCAGGAAGCCGATCCAGTAGGTGGGTGGCAGCAGCAGGCCGATCGCGCCACCGAAGCACCAGGACATCTGCAGCACAGTCTCCGACCGGCCGAATGCCGAAGCGCGTGACTCGTCGGGAAGGTCCTGCTGGATCACCGCGTCCAGGCTGATCTTCGCCAGCGCACTGGCGGACGCCCCGACCAGCCCCACCACGGCGGCCGTGGCCAGCCCGGACAGCAGTGCGGCCAGCACGGTGGACCCGAGGGCGGCCGCCACGCAGCCGATAACCACCTGATCGGGTCTGCCGAGGTGCAACCGGGATCCGATGGCGTTGCCCAGGAAGCCACCCACACCCGCCGCTGCCCCGATGATCCCGAGCAGCAGCAGTTGGATGAACGGACTCTGCCCACCATCCTCCGTCTGCGCCTTCACCGCGAACGCGGCGAACATCATCAGGAAGCCGGTCAGCAGCCGGGTGCTCCCGTTGGCCCACAACGCGACCACGACATGCCGGCCCATCGGCTGACGTTTCTTGTGCTCGTTACGTGACGACAGCGACGCCGGGACCTCACCCTCGGTCACCTCGACCCAGGAGGGAATCCGCATCGCCTGCATCGCGCCTGCCACCGCGATCGCGCCCGCGAACCACAGCGCGCCCGAGGAGCCCAAGGCCCAGTTCACTCCCGCGGCGATGGCGCCGAACACGCCGCCCGCCGCGAGGCCGAACACGGTCAGCCGGGCGTTGGTTTTGGACAGGGTGATCTCCGGCGGCAGCACTCGTGGTGTCACCGCGGCCTTCAGCACCATGAACGACCGGGACAGCACCATCTTCCCGAGTGCGGCCGGATACAGCCCCCAGTCGTTGAAATGCAGCGCCATGATCACGCACATCAGTGCCTGCCCTGCCGCGGCGACGGACATCGCCAGCCGCCGCCCGCGCTGGATCCGGTCGAGCGCGGGGCCGATCACCGGGGCCACGAGCGCGAAAGGCGCGATCGTGATCAGCAGGTACAACGCGACCCTGCCCCGGCTCTCGCCGCTGCTGGCGGCGAAGAACAGGGTGTTCGCCAGCGCGATGGCCATGGCCGCGTCGCTGGCGTAGTTCAGCATCACCGAGTAGCTGAGCGAGGTCAGCCCGGACTTGTCGGCACCGTCCGCCTTGGTCGCACGGTGGAAGGCGTCCACGGCCTGCCCGGTCAGTTGCCGCCCGCGCAGCGCGGCGACCCGGGTGACGGTGATCTTCTTCGGCAGCCGGGGGCCGGTGTCCTGCGGCGGCGGGGCCTCGAAGCCGTTCTCCGCATCTCGGTGCTGCTCACGGTCCGGCTCCGGTCCGTGGCCCCTGGGCTGACCGCGGGCGTATCCACCGGTGTCGTACCGCTCGTACCGGCCGTGCTCGCCAGGCGGTGCAGGCTGCGGTGGTGGCGGTGGGGCGCCGTAGTCCCGCCGAACGTGCTGCGTCCGCCACTGGTCCGGCTCCGGCGGCGGGTAGGGGCGCGCTCCCCTGCGGGTTCCGGGCGGTGGCGGAACCGCCCCGGTCGCCGCGTCGTCGGCGGTCGGGAAGGACCGGCCTGACGGCGGCGGGGGTGCCGGCGTTGCCGGCCGGTACGGCT
The DNA here is from genome assembly GCF_900111885.1 of Amycolatopsis marina. Lineage (GTDB taxonomy): Bacteria > Actinomycetota > Actinomycetes > Mycobacteriales > Pseudonocardiaceae > Amycolatopsis > Amycolatopsis marina. The sequence goes on along the minus strand of NZ_FOKG01000030.1, from coordinate 32,366 downwards.
CGCGGTAGGGCGGGCGAGGCGGATCCCCGCCCGGGGACTCGTAGAGCCGGGTCTCCCTCGGCGCGGCGGGCCGGGCAGCGCCGCCCGGCTCCGGGGTCCACTTGCGCTTGCCCTTGCGACCGGCACGGCGCTTTCCCAGACGGCCGAAACGCCTGCCGTCTGGTTCGGGCTGCGAACCGGAACGCGTCATGGCCTCAATCCTGCCGTATCCCCAGCATGCCGCGCCCGTTACCCGGTGTCTTACCCATAGGTCGGGTTATTCACGATCGACTTCGGTCATGCATGCACCTCACCAGCAGTGAGTCGTCGCGACCCGCCCCTACTGCGGCCCAAAAGCATGCCACAGCGGGGGCGCTCTCCGGGGCGGGCCCCGCCAACTCACTTGTGAATAACCCTCCCGTCCGCCGGGACCAGTGTCACGCGGAACATCTTCGGCCACAGCTTCCCGGTCAGCAGGAACTGATCACTCCCGGGAACCGCGGCGATGCCGTTGAGCACGTCGGCCGAGTCCCGCTCGTCCGCGGTGAGCAGTCCGGACGCGTCGATCTCCGCGGTCACCGAACCGTCGGCAGGGTCGATCCGGAGGATGCGATCGGAGTGCCACACGTTGGCGTAGACCTCGTCACCGACGCATTCCAGCTCGTTGAGCTGACCGTACTCCCGGCCGTCCGCGCGCACCGTCACCGAGCCGAGTTCGGCGAAGGTCCGCGGGTCGCGGAAGGTCAGCCGGGCCGATCCGTCGCTCATCACCAGCCTGCCGGACCCCGGCTGGTGGCACAGCCCCCAGCCCTCACCCTGGTAGGGCACCCTGCGTCGTTCTGTGAGCCGCTCGCGATCCCACTCGATCGCGAGTCCGTTCTGCCAGGTCAGCTGCCAGATCCGGTCGTCGACAACCGTGATTCCCTCGCCGAACAAAGGGCTCGGCAGTTCCGCGGTGAGTTCGGGCCGCTCGCCGGGCGGTCCGGCGCGCAGGCTGGAGCGGCCGACCAGCCCGGTCCCCTCGTAGAGGGTTCCGTCCCGCAGTTCCAGCCCCTGGGTGAAGGCCTTCGTGTCGTGGGGCAACTCCGCTTCGACCCGTACCCGCAGCTGCTCGACCGGCGCCGTTTCCTCCTGCGCCGGTGTGCCCGCGCACCCCGTGGCCACCGCGGCGACCGCGAGCAGGACGGAGATGATGCGCACACGTTCAGCGTGACACAGGGTTCCGCGCAGAGCGCGTGTGACGCACGGTCGTTGGTTCGTCTGCCACGCGCGTGCGGGTGGCTGCGAGCCTGACCCCGCCTTCCCCCGCAACGTGCTGCACAATGGGGCCTTATGACGCTCCTGCTCACTCTCGACGACGGCGCGATCCGCGAGAAACTGACCGGCGCGATCGAGGTCGCACGTGCGGCCGCGGTGCTCGAAGCGGGTGCCGAGCAGGTCGGCGCGCACGTGGACGTGCAGCACGAGGACGCCGTCTCGGTCAGTCACCTGTTCGAGGCCACGGTGCCCGGCTACCGCGGCTGGCGCTGGTCCGTCACCGTCGCCACCGCTGACGAGGAAGCTCCGGTCACCGTGAGCGAGGTCGTGCTGCAGCCCGGTCCGGAAGCGATCGTCGCGCCGCATTGGGTGCCGTGGGAGCGCCGGGTGCAGGCGGGCGACCTCGGCGTGGGCGACCTCTTCCCGACCGAACGGGACGATCCCCGGCTCGTGCCCGCGTACCTCGCCTCCGACGACCCGCAGGTGGAGGAGGCCGCACACGAGGTCGGCCTCGGCCGGGTGCGGGTGCTGTCTCGCTACGGCAGGCTGGAGGCCGCCTCCCGATGGCGCGGCAGCGAGTTCGGGCCTCGCTCCGACATGGCCCGCGGCGCCCCCGCGCCCTGTGGCACCTGCGGATTCTTCCTCGCGATCGCCGGGTCCCTCCGTGCGGCCTTCGGTGCCTGCGCCAACGACATCTCGCCCGCCGACGGACACGTCGTGCACGTGGAGTACGGCTGCGGCGCCCACTCCGAGGTCGAGGTGGAGACCGCTCCTTCGGTGCCGGTGGCCGAACTCGTCTACGACGACTCGCTGCTGGACATGGAGCCCACCGGGGAAACCGCCGCGGCGACCGAGCGGTCGAGCGCCGGTGAGTCCGTCGGGGACTGAAGGGGCCGCGAGCGATCCCTTCGGGGCCGCTGGACTGCGGGCCGGGGTGCTGCGGGCCTGGCGGGAGTCGCCGACCAGGTTCACCGAGGACACCAACGCCGAGCACGACCTCAAGGTCGGTGGTTATCGCGACCGGCTGTTCGTCGAACTCGCCCAGAACGCCGCGGATGCCGCGTCGGCAGCCGGGGAGTCCGGCAGCCTGCGGGTGTCCGTTGTAGATGGTGAACTGTGGGTGGCCAACACCGGCTCGCCCCTCGACGCCGTCGGCGTCGCCGCGCTGTCCTCGCTGCGTGCCTCGGGCAAGCAGGGCGACACCGTCGGCCGTTTCGGCGTCGGCTTCGCCGCGGTCCTCACCGTTTCCACGGAGCCGAGGATCGTCTCCCGCACGGGCGGCGTGCTGTTCTCCACCACCCGTACGGGAACGGCCGCGGTCGATGCGGGGGTACCCGGTGCGGACGAGGGTGGCGAGGTCCCCGTGCTGCGGCTGCCCTGGCCACTGCGGGCAGACGAACCGCCGCCCGCCGAGGGCTACGACACCGAGGTGCGGTTGCCACTCGGGTCCGGTGTGGATGAATCGAGCCTGCTCGCCGGTTTCGCCGAAGAGGCTCCCGATCTCCTGCTCGCGCTGCCATGGCTTGCCCGTATCGAGGTCGCGGGCGCCGTCTGGCGACGACACCAGCCCGCGTCCGGGACGGTCGAGATCACGGACCCCACAGGCGCCGTACGTCGTTGGCTGACCCAGCCGATCGCAGGCGAGGGTGGCATCTGGGCCCTTCCGGTCGACGCCGAAGGGCTGCCCACGCCGCTCGACGGCGACGTGCTGCACACGCCGACACCGACGGACGAGCGGCTCTCCCTGCCCGCGCGGTTGTTCGCGAACGTCGCGATGGAACCCTCCAGGCGCAGGGTCCTGCCCGGTGCCGCGGTGACCGCTGTGCTGCGACAGGCCGCGCAGGCGTACCCGGAACTGGTACGCAGGGTCGGGCCCGCCGCCCGGGTCCTGCTCGTTCCACGAACCGGCTTTCCACGATCCGAAGTGGACGAACAACTTCGGGAACTCGTCCTGGACGCGTTGCGGACTCGCCCGTGGTTGCCACCGGCCGACGAGGTGGCGGAGATCGCGGCGGGCAGGGCGCGGGTGTTGAGTGTCGACTCGGGCGCCCTCGTGGGCCTGCTTGCCGGGATCGTGCCCGATCTCGTCGCCGCGCCCCTGTGCGGGCCGGGAGTGGGCAGGACGTTGTCATCCGTCGGGGCCAGCGCACTCACGTCGGCCGAGCTGGTCGAGGCGATCAGCGGTATCGACCGGCCGCTGTTCTGGTGGCGGGAGTTGTACGACGCGCTGCTGTCCGCGCTCGATGCCAGGCAGTTGTCCGCCGACGACCTCGGTGCGCTGCCGGTCCCGCTCCTGGACGGACGGGTGCTGCCCGGTCCTCGCGGAGCCCTGCTGCTCGAAGCCGACAGCGGACTCGCCGAAAAGCTGTCCACCGTGGATGTCGTGGGCCTGCGGCTGACGCATCCCGAAGTTGCGCATCCGCTGCTCGAACGACTCGGTGCCACCAGGGCGGGTATCACCGACCTGCTGGAGGCGCCGGAGTTGCGCGACGCCGTGCAACGCAGTGTCGAGGATGCCCGGTCCGGTATGGACACCATGGCCCTCGCGGATACGGTGCTGGGAATCCTGTCCGACTGTGCATTTGCCGGGACGAAGCACCTCGGCGCCCTGGCGCTGCCTGCCAGGTCCGGCTGGCGCCGCGCCGACGAACTCGTGCTGCCGGACGCGGATCTGCTGGACGTGCTCGATGCCCAGGCTCTCGGCGAGGATGGGCCCCTGGACGTGCTCGACGCCGAGTTCGCGCTGCGCTGGCCCGCTTCGGTGCTGGAGTCGGTCGGAGTGCTCGGTTCCTTCGTCGTCGTGGCGGACGACGAGCCCGTGGAACCGGATCACGACCTTCCGGACGAGCAGGACTGGTGGGAGTCGGAAGCGGATCCGCCCGCCAGGGTGCTGGCGGTCCGGGACCTCGATCTGGTCGCTGAGGACGCGTGGCCGGCCACGCTCCGGCTGCTGGCGCAGCAGCCGGAGACCTGGCGCGCACTGACCGAACCGCGGGGACACACCGGATGGTGGCTCGCCAGGTACGCGGCACTGGCCGGGCAGGCTCCCCTGGAGTGGCGGCTGCCGTCGGCTGTGGCGTTGACCGGGCTCTACGAACCGGTGCCGGATCTCGGGATCCGCGAGGACGTCCTGCGCGCGGCCGGTGTCCGTTCCGCCCTGGCGGTCACCGACGCGGAGGATGCGGCCGACCTGCTCGACCGCCTCGGCGATCCGGGCAGGGACGTGCGGCAGGGCCTGGCGTGGCGCGCTCACGCTGCGCTCATCGCCGCCGATGTGGCCGTGGACGAACTCGACCCGCCGCCCAGGGTCCGTACCCTCGCAGGCTCGGTCGCCGACGCGGCGGACGCGGTGGTGCTGGACGCGCCCTGGCTGCTCGCCGTGTGGCCCGCGGACACCGTCGTCGCCGGGCCCGCGTTCGATGCCCGGCTCGCGGACCTGCTCGACCTGCCGCTGGCCAGCGAGCGGACTCGGGCGACCGTCGAGGAGGCAGGCGAGTACGTGCGGTGGGACGAACTCGACGCCGTCCGGGTGCTGGCCGACCTGCTGGACCTGCCACTGCCCGAAGGGGGAGTGGAGATGCACGAACAACTCTCCGTGTCGCTGTCCGGCGAGTCGCACGGGGTGTCGTGGTGGGTCGATGACCGGATGCACGCCGAGGACAGTTCGGCGGGTCTCGGCAGGGCCTTCGCGTGGGCGGCGGGCCGCTGGGCCGACCGGCTGCTGATCGTGGCCCTGCTCGACGAGCCGGACACGGCCACTCTGCTCGCCTGACCCACCGGGGGCAGGGTCAGAGGCCGCGCTGGGCGCCCCGGGAACCGCGTTGCGCGGCCGAGCGCTGCCAGCGCATCACCGCGAGTCCGAGGAGTCCGAGCGCCCCGCCCGCGAGCGTGGTCCAAAGCCACAGGCCGGTGATACCGGTCACGAGCAGCGCGACGAACGCCACGAACCACAGCGCCGTCCCCGTGACCACGACGGGCCACAGGTCGAGCAGCGACTTCGGTAGCTCGGGCGGGGGACGAAACCGTCCCAAAACGCCCCTGTCGTTGATCGGTCTGCCCACGTCAGGGAGGCTACCCCTGCGCGGTTGAACTGTGATGACACGGAGGCAGGTGACATGGCCGAGCAGAGCACGCGGACCCGACTCGACCGGTTCTTCAAGATCAGTGAACGCGGCTCGAGCACGAGCAGAGAGGTTCGCGGCGGGGTCGTCACGTTCGTGACGATGGCCTACATCATCGTGCTCAACCCGTTGATCCTCGGGAGCTTTTCCGCCGAAGACACCGGCGCGAAAACGGATGCGTTCGGCGCCATCCTGCCGGTGAACCAGGTCGCGGCCGTGACCGCGCTCGTGGCGGGCGTGATGACCATCCTGTTCGGACTCGTGGCCAACTACCCGTTCGCGCTGGCGGCCGGCCTCGGTGTCAACTCACTCGTCGCGGTCACCATCGCGCCTCAGATGAGCTGGTCGGCGGCCATGGGACTGGTCGTCGTCAACGGCCTGATCGTGTTGCTGCTGGTGGTCACCGGCGTCCGCACGATGGTCTTCAACGCCGTGCCGTCGTACCTGAAGTCCGCGATCGCGGTGGGAATCGGACTGTTCATCGCCCTGATCGGCCTGGTGGACGCCGGGTTCGTGCGCCGCCTTCCGGACGCGGCAGGGACCACGGTGCCGGTGGGACTGGGGATCGACGGGAACATCGCCTCCTGGCCGACGGCCGTCTTCGTCGTCGGGCTGGTGATCATGGGCATCCTCGTCGCGAAGAACGTCAAGGGCGCGATCCTGATCGGCGTGCTGGCGGCCACGGTGCTGTCGATCGTCGTGGAGGCCATCGTCAACGCCGGTCCTGCGGCCGGGGTCAACCCCAAGGGCTGGAACCTCGGCTATCCCGCCCTGCCGGACGACCTGGCCGGTCTGCCCGATCTTTCGCTGCTCGGCCAGGTGTCCTTCGACGCGTGGGTGCAGGTCCCCGCGATCACCGCGGCTCTGCTGGTGTTCACCCTGGTCCTGACCGACTTCTTCGACACGATCGGCACGATGACCGGTCTGGGCAAGGAGGCCGGGCTGATCGGGAAGAAGGGCGAACTGCCCGGCGTCGGCAAGGCGTTGTTCGTCGACGGTGTCGGCGCGGTCGCCGGTGGTGCGGCCTCGTCGAGTTCGAACACGGTCTACATCGAGTCGGCCGCGGGCATCGCCGAGGGCGCCCGGACCGGGCTGGCGAACGTGGTCACGGGACTGCTGTTCATCGCGGCGATGTTCTTCACCCCGCTGTACGAGATCGTGCCGGTGGAGGCCGCGGCGCCCGCACTTGTCGTGGTCGGGGCGATGATGATCCGGCAGATCACCGAGATCGACTTCAGCGACTTCGCCATCGCGCTCCCCGCGTTCCTGACCATCGTCGTGATGCCGTTCACGTACTCGATCGCCAACGGCATCGGCGCCGGGTTCGTCAGCTACGTCCTGATCAGGGCGGCCACCGGCAAGGCCCGCGGCGTGCACCCGCTGATGTGGGTGGTCGCGGTGGCCTTCGTGGCGTACTTCGCGGTCGGCCCGATCGAGGCCGCGCTCGGCTAGTGTCGGGTGATTCTGTTCCTTGCGGGCTGCTGGGGAATCAGGTGGTGCGTCGCAAGGCGGTGTTTTCGCCTCACTCGCCCGGCGGGCTGCACCACGCTCACTGCCGTGCCCGATTCAACCTCGGTGCCGGTCGCGTGCAGGAGGCCCGGATACCGCTGTTGTATCCGGGCCGACGACAACACCGCGAGGCGCCGCCTGAGCCCCAGCAGACGTAAGACGAGCAGAATCACCCGACACTAGGGGCGCTGGCCGATCTCGTCGACGAGAGCGATGTCTAGTACGGCGGTGTCTTCGGAGCCGAGGTAGACGTGGTTGTCGGCATCGAAGATCAGCATCTCCGATCCGCCACCCTCAGTGGTCCAGGTGATGCCGGTGCCAGTGCGTCCCGCGGCGTCTGTGGCGTTCTCCACCATGGTGAGTCCGGGAATTCTGGTGGCGGCTTCGAAGATCGCGGCCCGCACTTCGGAGCGGGTGTGGGACTTGTCGATGAGGTGGAGGACCTCCTTGGCCATCGCGTTCACATCGTCGCCGTACGCCGTGTCGATCCGGTGGAAGATCGCGTCTGCATCGGCGGGCAGGCTCGTGTCGACCGCGGGATCCGGTGCGCAGGGCTCGCTGATCTTCTCGCCGGGGTTCTGTCGGCTGGTGTTGGCGTCGGTCACGGCTCGGTTGCCGTTTTTGCAGCCCGGAATGAGGGTTTCGCCGTTGCGTGCGATGAGGCTGTCGTGGGTGCCGTCGACTGACATCCAGGATTCGTAGTCGTCCTTGCCCATGGCGGCTTTGGTGTAGACGAACTGGTCGGGCCGGGGTTCGGTGTCGGGTAGTGCCCGTGCCGCGTCTGCTGCGTTCTGCAGGACTCGCACAGCCTCGGCATGGGCGTCCGGTGCCTGCCCGTTGAAGGGGGCGAGGACGGTGACCGCCGCGACCGCGGCGGCGATACCGATCGCGCCGCCGAGTCCGAGCCGGGCCCGAGAACCGAACCGCCTGATCCGGTGAACCGCGGGCTGTCCCTGTGCGCGTTCGGCTGCCGCCGCTGCGAGCAGCTGTGCCCGTGCAGGGGCCAGTTCTTCCGCGGAGGGCAGTTCGTGGTGATCGTTCATGTCCCGGATCAGCTGCATTTCATCCATGCTGCGTCGTCTCCTGTCGGGTCGTCGGGTTCGTCTCGGGGGTGTCCAGTACGAGCCGGACCTTGCGGCGGGCGCGGTTCAGGCGGGACCGGACGGTCCCGACGGGGATGTCGAGAGAGCTGGCGACCTCGTCGTAGGCCAGTCCTTCCCAGGCGATGAGCACCAGCACGTCACGGTCACCGTCACTGAGTTCGGCCATCGCCGTGGCCAACAACCGGGTCATGGCCTGCGCGGTGACCTGAGCGGCGACCCTGTCCGCATGGCAGTCGACGTCGGACTGGACGGCTGTCATGCTGCGCAGCCGGTACTCGCGCTGCTCGGCTCTGCGATGGCCGCTGACGAGGTTCGTGGCGATGCCGTACAGCCAGGGGCGGGCGTCCGGGCGGCTGAGGTCGTACCCGGCGCGCTTGCGGAACGCGGTGAGGAAGGTCTCGGCCAGCAGGTCGTCGGCCACCTGCCGCCCGAGTCTGCGGGCGAGATAGCGATGGATGTGCGGGCTGTGCCGGTCGAAGAGGACCGCGAATGCGTCCGGGTCGGTCGCCGAGGCGGCGATCGCCTCGGCATCGCTGCCGTCGACCGGGCTGTCAGCGGTGCCGTCTTTGGTTGGCATGTACCACCTTCCGTGGCGAGTGATGTGTCATCGGTTATCCGCACGAAGGCGGAATCGAGTTCACGAGTCGCTCGCCGCCGGGGCCACCCTGTCCGCGTTCGGCGCGGGCAGAGTGGCCCCGAGTGTGTCAGCGGTGGTGCCGGATCAGGGGCGCTGGCCGATCTTGTCGACGAGGGCGGTGTCGAGTACGGCTGTGTCTTCGGAGCCGAGGTAGGTGTGGTTGTCGGCGTCGAAGATCAGCAGTCCGCCGGTGCCTTCGCTGGACCAGGAGATGCCGACGCCGGTGCGTCCTGCGGCGTCTGTCGCGTTTTCGACCACCGTGAGTCCTTCGATGTTGCTCGCGGCCTCGAAGATCGCGGCTCGGACGTCGGAGCGGGTGTGGGACTGGTCGATGAGGTAAAGGATTTCCTTGGCCGAGGCGTTGACGTCGTCGCCGTACTGCTTGTCGATCTGGGAGAAGATGACGTCGGCGTCGGCGGGCAGGCTGGTGTCGATCGCGGGGTTGGGCTCGCAGGGCTCGGTAAGCTTCTTGTTCGGGGCCTGTTCGTTCGCGTTGGCGTCAACGACGGCTCGGTTGCCGTTCTTGCAGCCCGGTATGGTGGTTTCACCGTTGCGCACGATCAGGCTGTCGTGGGTGCCGTCGACTGACATCCAGGATTCGTAGTCGTCCTTGCCCATGGCGGCTTTGGTGTATACGAACTGGTCGGGGCGGGGTTCGACGTCGGGCAGTGCTCGTGCCGTTTCCGCCGCGCTGTGCAGGATTTCGGCGGCCGATGCCGCTGCGCTCGGAGCTTGGCCGCCGAACGGGGCGACGACGGCGACGGCCGCCGCTGCGGCCGCGATGCCGATCGCGCCCCCGAGCCCGAGCCGGGCGCGCTTGCCGAACCGCCTCCGGCTGTCGACATCGGTGCCATCGTTCACGTTCCGACTCGGCTGCTTCTGGTCCATTGTGGAGCATCTCCTGTTGATCGTCGGGCTCGTGTCGGGGTTTCCGGCGCGATCCCGTGGCGAACTGGCTGTCACCCCGTTGTCCGCACGAGGGCGCAAACGGGTTCACGTGGCGGCGGTGGCAAGGTTCACCCAGAGGAGACAAAGTTCGTGAGGTATGCTAACTATATGTCCGAATGTGCACATGAACGTTCGCTGGCGGGCCGGCTCCGATTGTCCGTGGTGCGGCTCAACCGCAGGCTGCGTGCGCAGCGGACGGGCCAGGACGTGTCGTTGACCCAGGTGTCGGCGATGTCGACGCTGCACAAGTGCGGCGCGCTCACCCCGGGGCAGCTCGCCACCAAGGAGGGGGTACAGCCGCCGTCGATGACCAGGGTCATCGCCGCGCTGGAGGAGCTGGGTTACGTCGAGCGGACCCCGCATCCCACCGACGGCAGGCAGGCGATCGTCGCGCTCTCCGAGCGCGGACTGGAGTACGTGCACGCCACGATCTCCGCACGTGAGGCCTGGCTCGACGAACGACTGGCCGAACTAGGCGACGAGGAGCGGGAGATTCTCTCCCGCGCGGCCGAGATCATCGACCGCATGGCAGAGCAGGGGAACCAGTAACAAGGGGGCAGTAACCAGGGATGCCGAGGACCACGGGTAGCGACGCTGCGCGAACAGCACGATCGAGCACTATCCGGTCGACGGCACCCCCGCTTCCCCCTGCCCGGAACTCGCCGTCGGCTGCAGCCGCGCCCCGGCCCCGCTGGGCGATGTTCCACTCGTTGCGCCTGCGCAACTACCGGCTGTTCTTCTCCGGGCAGATCGTGTCCAACATCGGCACCTGGATGCAGCGCATCGCGCAGGACTGGCTGGTGTTCACCCTCAGTGGCAATGATCCGCTCGCGCTCGGCATCGCGATCGCACTCCAGTTCACGCCGACCCTGCTGCTCTCGCTCTGGGCGGGCGTGCTGGCCGACCGGGTGGACAAGCGCAAGCTGCTGATCGGCATCCAGCTCGGTGTGGCGACGCAGGCGCTGGTGCTGGGCCTGCTCGACGTCACGGGGCTGGTCACGCTGTGGCAGGTCTACGTGTTGTGCTTCGCGCTCGGCTGCCTCTCCGCGCTCGAGGTGCCGACGAGACAGTCGTTCACCGCGGAGATGGTGGGGCGGGACCAGGTCGCCAGTGCGGTCGCGCTCAACTCGTCGATCTTCAACATGGCCCGGATCATCGGTCCCGCCATCGCCGGGTTCGCGATCACCTGGGTCGGCACCGGCTGGCTGTTCCTGGCCAACGCCGTGAGCACCGTCGCGGTGCTCACGGGACTGGCGATGATGGACCCGGACAAGCTCTTCCGCAGCAGCACCGGCGTCGGCCGGGCGAAGGGGCAGCTGCGCGAGGGCCTGCGCTACGTGCGCAACCGCTCGGACCTGATCACCCTGATGGTGCTGGTGTTCTTCGTCAGCACCTTCGGGATCACCTTCTTCACCTCACTGGCGATCGTCGCCGGCAACGTCTTCGGGACCGAGGCCGACGGCTACGGGATGCTGTCCACGCTGCTCGCCGTCGGTACCTTCACCGGGGCGCTGATGTCCGCCCGCAGGGGGTCGCGTGGGGGGCCACGGGTGCGCCTGCTGCTGATCTCGGCGTTCCTGCTGGGTGCGCTGGAGTTCGCGACCGCGTTCATGCCCACGTACCTGACCTTCGGGCTGGCGCTCATCCCGCTCGGCTTCGCGACGATCACCTTCCTGAACACCGCGAACGCGCTCGTCCAGACGGCGGTCAGCCCGGAGATGCGCGGCCGGGTCATGGGGCTGTACGTGCTGGTGCTGATCGGCGGTAACCCGGTCGGCGGCCCGATGACCGGCTGGCTTGCCGACACGTTCGGCGGACGCGCCCCGTTCTATGTCGGCGGCGCGATGTCCGCGCTCGCGGCCGTGGTCTGCGCGATCGTGCTCATCCGCCGTGGCGGGGTCACCCTGCCCCGGCCCTCCCGCGGCCAGTTCCGCATCCTCACCCGCCGCTGACCACCTGCCGGGCCGCGCACTTTCCCGGGAAAGTGCGCGGCGTTCCTGGGCGGGAACGGCACTGAACGGCACTTTCCCGGGAAAGTGCGCCGTTCGGACTGGGCCGAACGGGTGAGTCACGGTCGCTATCCCGGACACCCTTGCGACAACTATGAGGTTAGGCTAACCTCATAGTTGTCCGCTTCGTGGTGGGAGCGGCAGTCAGTTCGGGAACGGACGAGGCCCCGCAGCCGGGAAACCCCGGAGGCGGGGCCTCGTTCATGCGCTGTGCGCCGCGACGTTCAGCTGCCGGCCGCCAGGGACGGTACCCGCTCCAGTTCGATGCCGAAATGCTTGCGGTAGATGTCCAGAATCTCCGGTTCCGGCAGTATCCGCTCGCGACGTTCACCATCGACAGTCTCGATCAGCCGATCGCCGGAGAGGGTGATTCTGCCGGTGTCCGTTCGCAGTGAACAGGTCAGGCCCTTGGTGAAGTTCGAGTCCGGCGACGTTGACTGCCACCAGCAGGTGGGCGTGAAGTCGGCCAGTTCGCGCGCCCTGAGTTCCAGCAGGTAGGCGGGTTTGCCGTCCCGGCACACCTGCACTTCACCGTCCGGCTGGTCGAGCAGGAGGAACTCCCCATCGGGATCGGCCTGTGGATCCGGCGCGAACAGACGCAGCGGAAACTGCGAGAACGCGCCGAACCCGACATCCACGAGCCACGGTTCGTCGAGATCCACGCGCAGCGCGAGGTGGTCGAACGGTGGCCCGAGCTGGTCGCTCGGCAGATAGGCCCGAGCGGCGAGCAGGGTGACCCGGAAGCCGAGTTCGCGCAACAGGACCGCGAAAAGACCGTTGAGCTCGTAACAGAAGCCGCCGCGGCGGCGGCGGACGACTTTGTCCTCCAGTGCGGCGGGATCCAGCGCGATCGGTTCGCCGAGGTGCACGCTCAGGTTCTCGAACGGAACGGTGGCCAGGTGGGCGGCCTGCAGTGTGCGCAAGGCGTCGAGGTTCGCCGCGGCAGGGCGCTGGACGTCGATCCTGGCGAGGTAGGCGGCGATGTTCATGACACCAGCTTGCTACCTCATGCGAACTCGAGGTCAACCCGACCCATGAAAAAGGGGCCCTCCTCCGAATTTCGGAGGTGGGCCCCGTTCTCGCTACGGCGACGTTCGACGGCTCAGGAAAGCAGCAGGCCGTTGCCGCCCGCCTTGGCGTTCTCGAAGCGCTTGCTGATCTCGTCCCAGTTGAAGACGTTCCACAGTGCCTTGACGTAGTCCGGCTTGACGTTCTTGTAGTCCAGGTAGAACGCGTGCTCCCAGACGTCCACCAGCAGGATCGGCTGCGTCGGCAGGATCAGGTTGTTGTGATGGTCGCGCAGCTGCTGGGTGATCAGCGTCTTGCCGATCGGGTCCCAGGACAGGGCGCCCCAGCCGTTGCCCTGGATCGTGGTGCACACGGCGGTGAACTGGGCCTTGAACTTGTCGAAGGAGCCGAAGCTCTCGTCGATCGCGGCCGCCAGCTCGCCGGTCGGCTTGTCGCCACCGTTGGGCGAGAGGATCTTCCACCACACGACGTGGTTGGCGTGCCCGGCCAGGTTGAAGGCCAGCGTGGTCTCCAGGCCGACGATGTTGCCGAAGTCACCAGCGTCCCGCGCCGCCGCCAGCTTCTCCATCGTGTCGTTCGCGCCCTTGACGTAGGTCGCGTGGTGCTTGCTGTGGTGCAGCTCGTTGATCTCGCCGGAGATGTGCGGGGCGAGGTCGCCGTAGTCGTAGTCGAGTTCCGGAAGTTCGTACAGGGCCATTAGCCCTCCTTCGTGTATCTGCGTGTCGACGCGTGTGCTGTGGCGTCTGAGCGCGCGAGGCGCTTTGACGCGAACCTCTGCCGTAGTCAAACCTAGTAGCCGCGTATCAGCCGGGCGAACCGGGGAGATGTTTCGCCATGCCGAAGTTTCCCCTGCGGTCGCCCGAAATAAGCGCCGTACAAGTCCCACCCTGCAACCTCGACATAGATCGAGGTCAACCGCGGTGTAGTACGAGACACAGTGGCGCGCGGCGCCTCCGTTTGGGTGGTGGTGGGAGACGGGCGGGCACAGTGGCGCACGGCGCCTCCGTTTGGGTGGTGGTGGGAGACGGGCGGGCCGCAGGCACTCAGGCGCGGAAGTCCTCGATCCGCTCGGCCAGGTCGCCCAGGACCGCGATGTTCAGTTCGAACGCGACCAGCGTCTCGTCGACGATGCGCGCGCGTTCGGTCGCGTTCCAGTCCGCGTTGTCGAGCAGTGCGCGGTAGTGCTTGCGGAAAGCGTGCGGGTTGTCGATGCCGCTGAAGTCGTAGAACATCGCACCCGGTCCGGTGACGTCGTACGTGCGCTGCAGCAGGGAGCGCACCACCTGGCCGCCCGCCAGATCGCCGAGGTAGCGCGTGTAGTGATGGGCGACGTATCCGCCCGCCCAGTCGTCGGTCACGCGGCGGATTCGCTCGGCGTACTCGAGGGTGGCGGGCACCGGATCGATCTTCGACCGCCACCGCGGGCCGAACAGGAACTCGAGGTCCACGGCGAGGGCCGGCATGCGGCGCAGCTCGTCGATCACGAAGGGCGCGCCGACGGCGTCCGCGACCATCCGGTCCGACGCGGCTTCCAGTGCCTCGTAAATGAGGTGGTACTGCGCGGCGAGCTGGGCGTATCCCTCCAGCGTGAGTGAGCCCCCGAGCAGCGCGTCCATGTATGCCGAGTGGTGCGCCTTGTCGTGCAGTCGCTTTGTCGACTCGCGCAGGGTCTGGGAGAACGGGACGCTCTCCACCCTGATGTCCGGGGTGGTCACCGTGGATGTGGCCATGAGACGCCCTCTCTCGCTGGATAGTGCCTCGAACGAGATGACACGTTGTCAGAAAGAGCCTAGGGCAGATCTCGTTGTTAGGCTAGCCTAATTTCACGGTGGAGGGCGGAATTGCTCCGATCGCGCGAAGGACGAACCGCACGGCGGCCTCGATCGTGGCCTCCAGCCGCTCCGCGGGGACGTCGACGACCTGCCTGCTCCCGAGCGCCGCGGTAATCAGTCCCAGCAGCACCTCGGGGTCCTCGTCGGCGAGGAGAGCCTGCCGTGCGCACTCGGCGAGGATCTCCCGCAACTGCTCGGTGATCGGGTCGGCGTGGGCCGCCACCCTGCGGTACGCGGCTGGGTCGAGTGTCGCGTCGAGGGAGCCACCGGGTGGCAGGTGGTACTCGGCGAGGACGCGCAGCTGCAGCCGGACGAAGGTGGCGAGCTTCGCCACGGGGTCGGTCTCCGCGCCCACGGCTGCCCGCAGCCGGCTGACGTAGTGCGCCGCCTCCTCCTCGACGAAGGCCACGAGCAGGTGCTGCTTGTCCGGGAAGTGGTTGTACATCGCCGACCGGCCGACCTGGGCCTCCGCGGCGATGCCGGACAGGGTGACGGCCTCGAACCCGCGTTCGTAGAGCTGCCTGCGCAGCGCGTCGAAAACCCGCGTGCGGACCTGCTCGCGATGCTCGGCGAGCGAGCCACCGATGATCTTGGGCACTGCTCACCTCCTCGCCGGTTCCATCATGCACCCGTTCAGAGTCTTTCTGAGAACTCGGGTCCGCGATCGAGTCGCCAGGGCTCTGACTCCCAGGGACTTTCCAGTTCTGCTGGTTGACGCCCTGCCGCCTCGACAGCGGGACTTCGTCGACCGAGTTCCCCGGATCACCACGACCTCGCTAACCACATTTCTCATGCACCATTCGGCAGGCGAGTCAGGCGGAGGGCCAGGTGTGCACCGGGGTTCCTTCCGTGGAGAGCTGGAGGTAGCTGGCGAGCATTGCCGTCAGCGCGGAGTTCCGGTCGGCGCCACCCTCCTGCGCGTCGGCGACGAACTTCCGCTGCCAGGATGCGCCCGACTGCTTGGCCAGGCAGCGCTGCTCGATGACACCGAGGTAGCGCTCCCGTGCCTCGTCGGACACCTTCGACCGGCGGAGACCGTCATGGGCCAGCGGCAGCAGCACGCGCAGGACCAGTTCGTCCGGTGGAATCCAGCCGATGCCCGGCCAGTACAGCTGGGCGTCGAAGCCGCCTCGTGCTCCCGCGTAGAGGTTCTCCTCGGCGGCCTGGAAGGACATCTGGCTCCAAATCGGACGCTCCGCCTCGGCGAGTGCCCTTTGCGCACCGAAGAAGAAGGCGGCGTTGGCCATCACGTCCAGCACCGTCGGCCCCGCGGGCAGCACGCGGTTCTCGATGCGCAGGTGTGGCTGGGAGTCCACCACGTCGTAGACGGGCCGGTTCCATCGCCAGACCGTGCCGTTGTGCAGCCGCAACTCGGTGAGCTTTGGCGTCTGCCCCGAGTCGAGTGCCTCGATCGGATCCTCCGAGTCGGTTTCCGGGAGCAGTCCGGGAAAATAGCGGACGTTCTCCTCGAAAAGGTCGAAGATCGAGGTGATC
Organism: Amycolatopsis marina; assembly: GCF_900111885.1. GTDB lineage: Bacteria > Actinomycetota > Actinomycetes > Mycobacteriales > Pseudonocardiaceae > Amycolatopsis > Amycolatopsis marina. Next base: position 16,448 of record NZ_FOKG01000030.1, on the reverse strand, counting down.
CAGCGCTCGCCGAACCACACTCGCGGCCGGACCCCCTGGTTCTTCAGCTCCTCGGGTCGGGTGTCGGTGGCCTGCAGAAAGAGCGGGATCCGGGTTTCCTGCCAGAGCGCCTTGCCCAGGAGGAACGGCGAGTTGGCCGAGATCGCCACCTGAATGCCGGCCAGGCACTGCGCGGCGTTCCAGTGCGCGGCGAACTCCTCCGGCTCCACCTGTAGATGCAACTGCACGGAGGTGCACGCGGCCTCGGGCAGGATCGACTCGGCATAGCAGCGCAGCCGCTCGGGCTTCTGTCCCGGCAGACCAGCGCCGTCCAGTGACAACAAGGTCTGTTCGCCTCTGGCAGCGAAGATCTGGTCGTTGAGCAACGAATAGCGCGCGTTGTTGGTCAACCATTTCTGGTCGAAATGATCCTGCGTGAGCGTCGGCAGGATGCCGATCATGGCCAGCGCCGCCCCAGCCTCCGCCGCCTTCGTGCCCGCGGTCGCCAGGTAGGCGTTGAGCTCGCTCTCCAGTTCCAACGCCGACTCCCCGGCGAGTAGCCGCGGCGGCACGTTCAGTTCCAGGTTGTGCTGACTCAGTTCCGTGGTGAACGAAGGATTGTCCAGCGCGTCGAGCACCATCGCGTTGGACATCGACGGCTGCATCGACTCGTCCACGAGGTTCAGTTCCAGCTCGAGTCCGATGTGTCTGCGGGGAAAGGAGAAACTGCCCTCGGTGAGCATTCGCGCAAGGGTGTCGAGGCAGCGTTGCACCTTGCGCCGGTAGCGACCACGGTCACGCGCTCTGAACAGTTCCGACGACACGTCTTCGCCCATGGCGCATCCCCGCTTCTGCTCGGCCATGGCCCCCCGCGGCCCGTGGCGCTGAACTGCTCGGCGGACAACCGTTACACACACGTTCCCGCCCGGCTAGCGGCCAAACTGGTGCCGTCTGTCACCTCGAGTTAACGCTGCGCGACCATCGTCTGTTTGCCGCAGGCCGCAGCGGAGTTCGGAGTACCCCGGAGCAGGCAGAATGGCGGATGGAAGACTCGCCGGTGTGGTGGAAAGGACACACGAACCGATCCGGCTCGACGACCCGGACGACACGCGGCTCGACGACTTCCGCGACCTCACCACCGCCGACCGCAGGCCCGACCGTCCGGGAGGCCGCGGGTTCGTCATCGCCGAAGGCACGGTGGTGGTTCGGAGGCTGCTCGCCTCGCGGTATCCGTTGCGGGCCGTGCTCGGCGTGCCGAAGCGGATCGCGGAACTCGCCGTCGATCTCGCGGACGTTTCCGCGCCGGTGTACGAGACCTCGGCGGACACCATGGCCAGGGTGGTGGGTTTCCACCTCAACCGGGGCGTACTGGCGGTGGCGGACAAAGCTGCGCTGCCCTCGGCGGAGGAGATCGCGCGGCAGAGCCGTACCGTCGCGGTTCTCGAGGGCGTCGGCGATCACGAGAACCTCGGCGCCCTGTTCCGCAACGCCGCCGCACTGGGCGTCGACGGTGTCCTGCTGGGCCCGCGCTGCTCCGATCCGCTCTATCGCCGCAGTGTGCGTGTCTCGATGGGCAACGTGCTGCGGGTGCCGTTCGCGCAACTGGAGCCCTGGCCTGCCGGACTGGAACTGCTGCGCGGGCACGGATTCCGGACCGCGGCGCTGACACCGAGGCCGGGCTCGCTGTCACTGCGCGAGCTGGCGGCCGGTACGGGCGGCAAGGTGGCGCTGCTCCTCGGCGCGGAGGGGCCCGGGCTCAGCGAGGAGGCGATCGCCGCGGCGGACGTCGCCGTCCGGATTCCCATGACCGGCGACGTCGACTCGCTCAATGTCGCGACAGCGGCCGCCGTCGCGTTCTACGAGCTCGCCGATCGTGGGTAGATTGATTTGCGGTCGTGGTGCAGGACGGGAGTGAGCGAGTGGAGCTTCGGGTCGAGGGGGAGCGCGCGGTTCTGGGTGCGCAGGGCAGGGAAGTCGATCTGCGATCGGTCGCCCTCGCCATCGACCTCGCCGACGCACTGCAGGAGTGGGCCAGGGTCGCGGCCGCGTTGCGGCGGGCGAGTACCGAGGCAGAGGCCGAGCCCGAGGCGGCCAGGATGGTCTCCCAGCGAGGTCGTCAGCTCGCGGGACGCGTCGCGGCCGCGGTCGGGACTCCGGTCACCTACGTCGACCCGGTGACCAGCGAGCCGCTCCTGGTTTCCCCGCCCGCGCGGCCCCCGGCAAGCTCGAGGCTGCTGCGGCGCTTCCTCGGTCCCGGTCAGCCGAGCGAGGAACCGACGCCATGGGGCACCGGACTGCTGGTGGCGGCGTTCGTGGCCGTGGTCGCCGTCGTCGCGATGCTCGCGCTCGCGACGACGCTGGCCACCGAAACGGCAGGCTGGATCGCGGTCGCCGCCGCACTGGTGGTCACCCTTGGGCTGGCACCGTCACTCTGGCTCGCGCGCAAGTTGCCGGTCCTGCGCTGGGTGGTACTCGGCGTCGCCGCAGGGGTGGCCACGTCGTGGATCGGCGTCCTGGTCATCGCATTCTGACCCCGAGCGGTGAGTCCGGGCCGCGATTGTCGGTGCGGGCCGGACAATCGAACCATGTCGGTCGATCAGCAGGATCCGCTCGAGTCGCTGCGCAGGCTCTGCCTCGCGCTGCCGGAGGCGACAGAACGGCTCAGCCACGGTGAGCCGACCTGGTTCGTGCGCGGGAAGAAGACGTTCGTGACGTACTCGGATCACCATCATGACGATCGGCTCGGCTTCTGGTGTCCCGCGCCCCAGGGTGTGCAGGAGGAACTGGTCGCACAGGAGCCGGAGCGCTTCTTCCGGCCGCCCTATGTCGGGCACCGGGGCTGGCTCGGCGTACGCCTCGATGTGGACGTCGACTGGGTCGAGATCGCGGAGATCGTCGCCGACGCGTACCGCATGGTGGCGCCGAAACAGTTGATCGCGCGGCTGGACCCCGAGCAGCGGTAGCCGTGCGCGGCGACTTCAGCCGCGTTGCGAGCGGACCCCGAGCAGCACGTCCTCCCAGGCCGGAACCGTGGGGTGACCCTTCCTGCCCTTCGCGACCGGCCGGTTCTGCTGGGCCACACGGCCTTCGGCCTGTTCCTCCGGCGGGATGCGCGGGAACTCGGTCGTGTCGTCCTCTTCCGGCTCCGGGATCGGTGCCTCGATCACGGTCGCGCCCTGCTGAGCGGTGCCGTGGTAGTCGAACATCGGCTGGTCGGAGTCCGGATCCGGGCTGTCGGCGTGGTCAGGTGTGATCGATCGCAGGGTGCGCGGCGTCCGGTGGGCGTGCGGGTCGAGCAACGCCTCGGCCGGCTCGTCCAGCGCGACGACCGTGCCGCCGTGCGCGCCGGGGGAGAACGACCAGTGCGCGCGGTTGTCCGACCGGCCTGCCTGCCAGTGCAGCCCGACGATCCACCTGCCGTCGTCACCGCGCCAGGAGTCCCATGTGGCCTGCGTGTAGTCCTGGCCGCGGGTGCCGAACGCGTAGGCGACGATCTCGCCGAGTGTCTGCACGTCGGGCCCGTCCTCGCGGATCGGGTGTGCCTGCTGGGCGAGTTCGGCCGTGCGGGAGCGTTCCAGCAGCACGGGGTAGGCGAACCGCTCGACCCGCTGCACGGGCACACCGGCGCTGCTCGCCACCTGCTCCACGGACTCACCGCTGCGGATTCTGGTCTGGATCTCACGTGGGCGCATCTGGCTCTCCAGCTCGATCTCGATCTGGCCGAGGCGAGTGATGTCACCACGGGCGGCCGCGCGAAGCCGTTCGTCGGCCGGCAGCAGGAAACGGTCACGGCTCGCGGGGTCTTCGCACACGATGGACTTACCGTCCTCGTGTAGCCCCACTACCCGTAGCGCCCGCATGCCGTCCTCCCGAATACTTCACCTTTGTGGGTGCCTACGTTAGGGCGGCGCGTCGGCTTGACGCGCGAGGCGCGCCGAGTTGTCACCCATCCGACCATGATGTTGACCCAGGTGAGGGGTATTCGCATGGCGACACGGCCAGTGTGGGCGCGAAAATCCCCCACCATGGCCGTGCCGGCCATGGTGGCGCCTAACCCTGGCGCTCGACGACCCATTCGATGCAGGCGATCAGTGCGGAGATGTCGTCCGGGTCGATCGCGGGGAACATGCCGACGCGCAACTGGTTGCGGCCGAGCTTGCGGTACGGCTCGACATCCACGATCCCGTTGGTGCGCAACGTCTTCGCCACGGCGGCGGCGTCCACCTCTTCGGCGAAGTCGATCGTCCCGACGACCTGTGACCGCAGGGCGGGGTCTGCCACGAACGGAGTCGTGTAGCCGGTTTTCTCCGCCCACTCGTACAGCCGAGTCGAGGACTCCTTCGTCCGCGCGGTCGCCCAGTCGAGTCCGCCGTTCGCGAGCATCCATTCGAGCTGGTCGGCCAGCAGGAACAGCGTCGCCACCGAGGGGGTGTTGTACGTCTGGTCCTTGCGGGAGTTGCCCAGCGCGGTGGGCAGCGAGAGGAACTCGGGAACCCAGCGGTCGGAGCCGCCGATCTCGCCGACTCGCTCGATCGCCGCGGGCGACATGAGGGCGAGCCACAGGCCGCCGTCGGAGGCGAAAGACTTCTGTGGTGCGAAGTAGTAGACGTCGAACTCCTCGGCCTTGACCGGCAGCCCACCGGCACCGGAGGTGGCGTCGATCGCGACGAGTGCGTTCTCGCTGCCCGCGGGCCTGCGCACAGGTACGGCCACGCCGGTGGAGGTCTCGTTGTGCGCCCAGCCGACGAGGTCGGCGCCCTCCTGATAGGCGATCTCCGGCGCACTGCCCGGATCGGCCGACACGACGATGGGGTCGGCGAGGAAGGGGGCGCCCTTGGTGACCGTGGCGAACTTCGAGGAGAACTCGCCGTAGGTGAAGTGCTGTGCCCTTTCCCGCACGAGACCGAACGCGGCCGCATCCCAGAATGCCGTGGTACCGCCGTTGCCGAGCACGACCTCGTAGCCGTCGGGCAGGGAGAACAGCTCGGACAGTGCCGACCGCACGCGCCCGACGAGGGACTTCACCGGCTTCTGCCGGTGGGAGGTCCCGAGCACGGCGGCGCCGGCGGTGGCCAGGCTGGCGAGCTGCTCGGGGCGGACCTTCGAGGGGCCACAGCCGAAGCGGCCGTCCGCGGGTTTGAGGTCGGCGGGGATGGTCAAGTCAGCGGCGTCGGTCATGGCCGCAAGTCTGACATGGTGCGTCCACTGGCTGCGCAGAGATGTCCGTCATATGGGACGCGTCCACGCCTGTGTGGAGCGTGATCAGGGACGCCAGCCCTTCTCGTCGACACCACCGGGAATCGGCGCAGCCGGGTCGTAGGGGGTGCGCGTGAAGATGAACGTCGCCAGGTCCAGGTGTTGCGGCCTGCCGTCGGAGTCGCGCACGACCCGCAGCGTCTCGCCCGCGTAGTACCCGTCGAGGCCGAGCCACTCGTCCTCGCCGACCGGGCGGAACCGGGAAGCGCGCCCACGCCCCTCGGCAGGCGCGAGGTTGAACCCGCCCTCGGGCAGCAGCCGCAGGTGGAACGGGGTCGGGCCCCAGTGCCACAGGCCGGTGAGGTCCAGCTGGCGGGTGTCCGTGGACGTCGCCCGCCATTCCTGCGGCAGGCTCGGCTCGTAGTCGTCGGCGATCGAGATCAGATCCAGCACCAGCGGCACGATCGCCACTCCCGAGGTCGAGTTCGCCATCGCGAGCGCGCCCGTGCTCGTCGCCGGGTCGATCAGCGAGCAGGAGACGAACCCGGGCATCGAGCCGGTGTGCCCCGCGAGCCTGCGCCCGCCCGCGCGAACCAGCTGGAAACCGAGGCCGTATCCGGCGGTCCAGCTGTCGCCGTCGTCCACCACCGCGACCTCGCGCATCTCGGCGACCGTGTCCGGGTGCAGCACGTCGCCCGTATGCCCGCCGACGAACGTCGTCCAGCGCGCCAGGTCGTTCACCGTCGACCACAGCTGGCCTGCCGGTGCCATGGCGCCCGCGTCCGGTGAAGGCTCGGGCAGCAGGACGTCCGCGAACGGGTGCACGGCCAAGCCGGGGGCGTACCGGCCCTCAGGGTGCGGGGACGTCCTGGTCATCCCGAGTGGACCGGTGATCTCGGCGCGTAACGCCGCCAGCCAGCTGGTCCCACGCAGCCGGGCCACGAGTTCGCCCAGCACGCCGTAGCCCACGTTTGAGTAGTGGAAGCGGCGGCCGGGACGGTGCTTGACCTCGCCTGAGGTGAGGCCGGCCTGCAGCGCGGACCAGTCCCCGCCCTCGCTGCGCTCCCACCACGAACCCGGTGACTCGGCGGTGAGGCCGCCGGTGTGCGCGAGCAGTTGCGCGATCGTCGTCGCCCCGAACGCGGTACCCGGCAGGTGCCGCTCCACCGGGTCGTTCAGCTCCAGCCTGCCCTCGTCCCGCAGGCGCAGCACCAGTGCGGCCACGAGCGACTTCGTGATCGAGCCCAGCCGGTACTGCGTGTCGGCGTCCGGCTGCTCGCCGCCGGTGCCGTCGACGAACCCGCGCGCCCCGGACCAGACCAGTTCGCCGTCACGCACCACCGCTGCGACGAGCGAGGGGGCGCGGTTGGCCGCCTGTTCGGTGGCAAGTCGGCGAAGCAGGGCTAGCTCGGTGGTAGGCAGCATGCCCGTCATTCTGCCGGGACGTTCGCCTGCTTGCGCAGCCGCAGGATGATCAGCGCGAGTGCCGCGCCGATGAGCACGAGCAGCACGGTGCCCGCGTTCAGTCCGGGTCCGTTGACCAGCACGAAACCGAGTGCTCCCGCCGAGAGGCAGTAGTAGATCATCGGGAAGATGGTCTTGCGGATCAGGTCGCCTTCCCGCCCGAGCAGGCCAACCGTCGCCGATGCGGCCACGACGTTGTGCACGGTGATCATGTTGCCCGCCGCGCCGCCGACCGCCTGCGATGCCACGACCGTTTCGGGTGCGGCGCCGATCTGCTCGCCGGTGGAGAACTGGAACAACGAGAACATCAGGTTGCTCACCGTGTTGCTGCCCGCGACGAAGGCGCCGAGAGCGCCGATCCACGGTGCCAGCAGGGGCCATGCGTCGCCTGCGATGGAGGCCGCGCCGTCGGCGAGCGTGAGCGGCATGCTCTCGTAACCGGCGCCGTTGATCTCGGAGTTGATGAAGATCCGCACGAGCGGGAGGGCGAACAGCAGGGCGACGGCGGCGCCCGCGATCTGCTTTCCCGCCACCTGCCACGAGGCCCGGATCTGCGTACCGCTCATCCGGTGCAGGGCATAGGCGCTGACACTCGCGACGACCAGGATGAACCCGGGCAGGTAGAACGGCTGCAGGCTTTCCGCGACCTCGGTGCCGAAGATGGCGTCGAAGTCGATCGAAAGGCCGGTGAGGAACTCCTTCACCGGCGTGACCGTCCTGGTGAGCACCAGCAGCGCAGCGACGAGCAGGTACGGCGCCCAGGCCCGCAACGGGTGCATCGTCCTGCCGACGACCTCGCTGTCCGGCTGGACATTGCCGGTCCAGCGGTCCTCCCAGCGCTCGCGCGCCGGGAAGTCCCACGGCCGCTCGGGCAGGAAGAGCCCGCGACGGGCCGCGGTGACCACGATGGTCAGGCCGATGAGCCCGCCGAGCAGCGCGGGGAACTCGGGGCCGAGCAGCGCGGCGACCGTCACGTAGGGGACCGTCATCGCGAACGCGGCGAACAACGCGAACCGCCACACCTTCAGGCCCTCGCCGAACCGGCGGCGTTCACCGAAGAACCCGGTCAGCATGCAGGCCAGGAACAGCGGGATCAGGGTGCCGATGATCGCGTGCATGATCGCCGCGTCGAGGGCGATACGGGAGACGTACTCGGGCATGTCGATCCCGAGCACCGACACCCGGTCCTCGACGGCGCTGCTGCCGGCGAGGCCGTCGTTGACCCCGACCAGGATCGGGGTGCCGACCGCGCCGAACGTGACCGGCGTGCTCTGGATGACCAGTCCGACCATGACCGCGGCCATTGCGGGGAAGCCGAGCGCGAGCAGCAGCGGAGCCACCACGGCGGCGGGGGTTCCGAAGCCGGACGCGCCCTCGATGAAGCTGCCGAACAGCCAGCCGATGATGATCGCCTGGATCCGGCGGTCGGGGCTGATGTCGGTGAAGGTGGCCCTGATCGAGGCCATCGCCCCGCTCTTGCTCAGCGTGCCGAGCAGGAGCAGCGCGCCGAAGACGATGTAGAGCAGGCCGACAGCGAGGATCAGTCCCTCCACGCTGGAGGCGGCGATGACAACGGCGTCGACGTCCCAGACGAAGGCCGCGGCCAGCACGACCACGACGAACCCGATCGGCATGGCGTACTTCGCGGGCCAGCGCAGGCCGACGAGCAGTATCCCGATGATCGCGATCGGCGCCAGCGCCACCGCGCTGAGAACGGCGAGGTTGTCCATACCCGAACCACCCTTCGGCCAAGCCTTCCGCATCGCGGAATGTCACTTCCGTGATGTCGTTAGACCGGCAAAGGTTCTCAGTGACCGCCGTCACCGTCAACCCCCAACCGCCCCTCGCACTTTCCCGGGAAAGTGCGAGTCAGGTGCAGGTCCGGGCCCCCAAAACCCGCACTTTCCCGGGAAAGTGCGGTACTTGCGCGTGCACCTATCGCACTTTCCCGGGAAAGTGCGAGGTTAGGTGAGTAGACCGTGCTTCATGGCGGTGGTGACGGCGGCCGTGCGGTCGGAGACGTCGAGCTTGCTGAAGGTCCGCAGCAGATGGGTCTTCACCGTGGCCTCGCTGATGTGCAGCGCCCTGCCGATCTCCGCGTTGGTGCTGCCGTCGGCGACCAGCCGCAGAACCTCGACCTCGCGTGCGGACAGCTGTGGCGGAGCGGGAGTGCGCACCCGGTGCACCAGCCTGCCCGCGACGGAGGGTGCGAGCACCGTCTCCCCGCGCGCGGCAGCCCGGATGGCCTCGGCGAGCTGCGCTCGGGACGTGTCCTTGAGCAGGTACCCCGTGGCCCCTGCCTCCACGGCCCGCAGGATGTCGGTGTCGGTCTCGTAGGTGGTGAGCACGACGATGCGCTGCCCCGGCAACCGCCGGATGGCTCCCACACCGTCCAGCCCCGGCATGCGCAGGTCCATCAGCACGACGTCCGGTCGCTCGGCAGGCACGAGCACGAGCGCTTCCTCCCCGGAGCCCGCCTCGCCGACCACGCTGAAGTCCGGTTCGGACTCGAGCATCCCGCGCAGTCCTTCCCGCACCACGGGATGGTCGTCCACGAGCACGATGCGGATCACAGCGGCACCTCCAGTTCGACCATGGTGCCCGACTTTCCACTGTGGATTTCCAGCCGTCCGCCGACCTGCTCGGCCCGTGCGCGCATTCCGGCGATTCCGTAACCACCGCTGACGTGCTGCTGATCGAACCCGGTTCCGTTGTCCCGCACGCTGAGCCGGACGAAGTCCTCCGCGACGGACAACAGAACGATGACCACCGTGGCGCCGGAGTGCCGCCGCACGTTGTGCAGTGCCTCCTGCGCGCCGCGCAGCAGCACCACCGACGCGGCCGTGCTGGGCCGCGTCTCGAACGGCTGGATCTCGCACACCACCCTGATCGGCGTGACCTCGCCCAGTCGTTCCGCCTGCCGCCGCACCGCATCTTCGAGCGAGCCGTCGTCCAATGCGGAGGGAGACAGCGCCGCCACCATCGCCCGCGCCTCGGCCAGGTTCTCCCGCGCTGTCCGCAGGGCCAGTTCGAGGTGCCGTCGCGCGGCGGGTGGTGCGCTGTCCCATTCGGACTCCACCGCCTGCACCAGCGTCACGATGCTGGTGAACCCCTGCGCCAGGGTGTCGTGGATCTCCCTGGCCAGCCGCTCCCGCTCGGCCGAGGTGCCCGCCGCGTGGGAAAGCTGGGCGACCTCTGCCCTGCTGGCCTCCAGCCGTTCGATCAGCTCGGCCTGCGCCTCGCTCTGCGTGGCCATCCGGGAGATGAAGTGGCCGATCAGCAGGGACAGTCCGCAGAAGATCAGGCCCGCGGGGACCGCCTGGCGCAGCGCCTCGATCCGGTCGGGTGCCTCCATCGCGGAGATCGCCGTGGGGGTGAACGCGATCAGGACGACCGTCGGCACCGCGAAGGTCATCGGCAACGTCCAGAACAACTGGGCGATGACAGCCGGGCTGTACCAGGCCGCCGGACCGTCGATCACCATCGCCGAGACGAACAGTGCCAGCAGGACCGCTACGAACACGGCTCGGCGCCGTCCCGCCGCGGTGCCTGCCGCGGCCAGCGAGCGTCCGAAGATCCAGTACCAGACCGCGGCGAACAGCAGCAGGCCACAGCTGGTCAGGTCCCTGCCGAGTGGATCAGCGCCACTGGTCAGCACGATCGTCGCGGTGGCGAGCAGCGTGAAGGCGTAGAACAGGTCCCACTTCGGCAGCGACCGCAACCCGAACGGCTCTGGTGCGCTCATTCCGCGCGGTTCGTCCAGCGGAAGGTCGCCTGGCACAGCAGCAGACCCAGGACGCACCACACGCCCAGCACCAGCGCGACCATTCCCAGTTCCCATTCCCCTGCCATTTCGTAGGCGGTCATGGAATCGGGCAGGAACACCGAGCGGAAGCCCTGGCAGATCCACTTGACCGGAAAGAACGACGACACCGTGACCATAACGATCGGCAGGGATGTGATGGGAGTGACGAACACACCGGAGATGAACTGCAACGTGACCTGCACGATGTTCATTCCCGCAGAGGCCCCGTTCACCGACCGCGCCATCGCGCTGGCCGCGGTGCCGAGCAGCGCACAGCTGATGCAGCCGAGCGCGAAGACCCACGCCAGTGTCAGCCAGTCGTTGAGTGCGGTGGGCAGCGACAGATCGAACAGCAGCATGGCCACCGTGACCATCAGGATCATCTGCGCCAGGCTGGAGACCGCGACCAGGACGACCTTGCCCACGAAGTAGGCCGCCGCGGGCATCGGCGTGCCGCGCAGCCGTTTGAGTGTCCCGTCCTCGCGGTCCATCGCCACGCCGACGCCCATGCTGACGAACGACGTCGACACGATGCCTGCCCCGATCATCCCCGCCGCAAGGACCTGGCTCGCGCCGACGCCCGTGCCCGCGTAGGTCTCGTCGAAGATCGATCCGAGCAGCACCATGAGGATCGCGGGCAGCGAGAACGTGAAGACCACGTGCTCCTTCTGCCGGAAGAACTGCCGCAGCTCGACGCCACCCCGCGCGAGTCCGATGCGGACGGTGCCGGGAGCGCTGACGGTGGGTGCGGGTCGAAGTGTGGTCATGGCCGTCCGCCGATCAGGTCGAGGTAGGTGTCCTCCAGGCTGGGGCGCAGGACGATGAGATCCGCGAGCTCTCCACCCGTGCGGGAGAGCTCGCGGATCAGCTCCGTGGGCGTGCTCGTCCTGCGTTCCAGCACAGCGCCCTGTTCCCGCCAGCGCACCGTCGCGAGCGCGCGGTCCCGGCCGCCGATCGTCGCGGGTGTGCCCTGCGCGACGACCGAACCGTCCGCGATCACCGCGACCCTGTCGGCGAGGGCTTCCGCCTCGTCCAGGTAGTGCGTGGTGAGCAGGATCGTCGTGCCGTCGGCGGCGAGCAGCCGGATCAGCGCCCAGAACTGCCTGCGGGCCTCCGGGTCGAATCCGGTCGTCGGTTCGTCCAGGAACAGCAGTTCCGGATCACCGACGATCCCGAGTGCGACGTCCAGCCTGCGCCGCTGCCCGCCGGACAACGTGCGAACCCGGGCCTTGGCCCGCGCCGTGAGGCCGACCCGGTCGATGACCTCGTCCGGGTCCCGCGGGGTGGGGTAGTAGCCGGCGAAATGCCGCACGCTCTCCGCGACCGTCAGCTCCGCCGCGTCCGTCGCGGTCTGCAGCACGATGCCGATCCGCGCCCGCCAGCGCTGCCCCGCATGCGCCGGGTCCGTGCCGAGCACCTGGATCTCCCCGGCATCGCGCCTGCGGTGTCCTTCCAGGATCTCGACCGTGGTCGTCTTCCCCGCTCCGTTCGGCCCGAGCAGGGCGAAGATCTCCCCGCCCTCGATATCGAGATCGATTCCCGCGACGGCGACGCGCCCCGGGTACTCCTTGCGTAATCCACGCACCTGCACCGCTGTGGTCATGGGGTCGATGCTGCTGTGCGAGCACCCTGTCGCGGGACGTCCGGACCGTTGAACCCGGCTGTCCGTCGAACGGTGGACAGCGCTTGTTGACAAGTCGGGCTATTCACAACGGACCCCCACTTCGATCTCGCATCTCACCTGCAGTCACTCGTCGCGAGCCGCCCCTACTGTGGCCAAGAAGCCTGCCACAGCGGGGCCCTCCTACTGCGGCCAAGAAGCCTGCCACAGCGAATGACTTGTGAATAACCCTCGGCGCTTGTTGACAGATTGTCTAACATGGCAGTCGTGGCTACCGAGGAGCGGACGCAGAGCTGGGTGACGGCTAGTGATGGTGTGCGCCTGTCGGTGCGCACATGCGGGGCAGCGGACAAGCCGGTCGTGTTGTGCGTGCACGGTTATCCGGACAACAGTTCGATGTGGGACGGCGTGATCGCCGGGCTGCGGCAGAAGTTCCGGGTCGTGACCTACGACGTGCGCGGCGCGGGTGCGTCGGACAAGCCGCGCGAGCGCTCCGCCTACCGGCTCGACCAGCTCGCCGATGACCTCGCCGAGGTCGCCGACGCGGTCAGTCCGGACCGGCCGGTGCATCTGCTCGCCCACGACTGGGGCTCAATCCAGGCTTGGCACGCGGTGACCGGCGAGCGGATGCGCGGGCGGATCGCGTCGTACACCTCGATGTCCGGGCCGAGCCTCGACCATGCCGGCGCGTGGTTCCGCGCCCAACTGCGCCCCAGCCCGAGGGCCCTGCGCAACGGGATCACCCAGTTCCTGCACTCCGGCTACATCGCCTTCTTCCAGTTGCCACTCCTGCCGGAGTTGTTGTGGCGAACGGGTGTAATGCGCAGGATCATCGCGCGACTGGAGCCCGCCGAGTCCAATGCGGACACCAGTGACGGTATGCACGGACTGAAGCTCTACCGCGCGAACATGCTGCCCCGGCTGACCAGGCCGATGCCCCGGACCGCCGACATTCCGGTACAGGTGCTCGCGCCGACCGGCGACGGCTTCGTCACGACACCGCTGCAGACGGAGATTCAGCGCTGGGTGCCGGACCTGCGGGTCCGCCCGGTCGCCGGAGGACACTGGGTCACGCGCTCCCGGCCCGAGATGGTCGCCAGGGCCACGACGGAACTGGTCGAATATGTGGAGCACGGGCGTCAGGCACGCGCACTGCGCCGAACCAGGGTCGCCGGCGGCGACGGGAAGGACCTGCGCTTTCCCGGCAGGCTGGTGGTGGTCACCGGTGGCGGCAGCGGGATCGGCAGGGCCACGGCACTGGCCTTCGCCGCACAGGGGGCCGACATCGTGGTCACCGACCTGAACGGTGATTCGGCCGCCGAGACCGCCACGATGGCCCGCGAGCACGGCGTCGCCGCCGCCCATTACAAGGTGGACGCCGCGGACGGAAAGGCCGTTCGCGAGTTCGCGGTCCGCGTACGTGCGCAACACGGAATTCCCGACGTCGTGGTGAACAACGCGGGCATCGGGGTTTCCGGGCCCTTCCTGGACACGAGCGAGGAGGACTGGCAGCGCGTCATCGACGTGAACCTCTGGGGTGTGATCCACGGGTGCAGGGCCTTCGCGGAGCAACTTGTCGAACGGGGCGAGGGCGGGCATATCGTCAACATCGCCTCCGCGGCCGCCTACATGCCGTCGAAGATCCTGTCCGCCTACGCCACGACGAAGTCGGCCGTGCTGATGCTGAGCGAGTGCCTGCGCGCGGAGTTGGCCGCGGAGAACATCGGAGTCACCGCCGTCTGCCCGGGAATCGTGCACACCAACATCACCAGCACCACCCGATTCGCCGGTGTCGACGACGCGGAACAGGTTCGCAGGCAGCGGTCCGCCACGAGCATGTACGCCAAACGCGGGTTCGGGCCGGAGAAGGTGGCCAGGGACATTCTGCGCGCGGTGGAACGCGACGTCGCACTCCAACCGTCCACTCCGGAGGCCAAGGCGGCGCTGGTGATGTCCAGGCTGACGCCAGGCGTGCTGCGCGCCACCGCGAAACTGGATGCCACACCGAAGTGAGCCAGGCCAGCGCGGGCAAACCTCGCCGGATGTCGCCGGAGGCGCGCAGGCAGGACCTCATCGCGGCGGCGCTGGAACTCTTCGGCAGCAGACCGCCGGAGGACGTCTCGGTGGATGACGTCGTCAAGCGGGCGGAAGTGTCCAGGCCCTTGTTCTACCGGTACTTCTCCAGTATCCGGGAGTTGCACCTCGCGGCGCTGCGCTCGGTGACCGACGGGTTGATCGACCGCCTGGCCCTGCGCGAGGAGGGGACACCGACGCAGCGCCTTAGAGCCGCTGTGCGCGGGTTGATCGACGTCGCGGGCGAGTACCGCGCCGGGTACATCGCGTTGCTGCGTAGCGGATCCGTGGTCGCGACCTCGGAGACCAACGCCGTCGTCGACCAGGTCCGCAACCGCGCGGTCGAGGTGATCCTGGCGGAAACCGGGGTAACCGATCCCTCACCGCTCCTGCTCGCGACCCTGCGCTGCTGGACGGCCGTGGTCGAGGGCGCGCTGCTCACCTGGCTACAGGACGGCATTCCGCGGGACGTGGAACTCGAGCACTGGCTCGTCGATCAGCTCGTCGCCATGCTCAACGCCACTGCCGCCCACGATCCGGCGGCGGTGGCGCTCGCGGTCGGCTCCGCCGAGCTTGAGTTCTGACATCCGGCACTCAGAGCATCTGGTCCTGGATGTTCCTGCGGTCCGTTGCTCCGACGTGTTGCTCCACTGTCCCGCCACGGTCCGGGTCGGCTCCGTTGAGGTCCGGTTGTTCTGCCAGCGCATTCAGGATTTCTGTGTTCGTTGTCTCCATATCGAAGTACGCGCGGGCGGCGTCGGTGAGTCGGCAGCCCGCCTCGTAGTACCGCGCGCACGTGGTCTGCAGGAAGGAGACGAACGCATCGCGTGTGTCCTTCAGTTCCACGTCGCCCGCGGTCTCCGCGCCGTCCATTCCCCGCAGCTGCGGGTCCGCGTCGTCCGTCGCGATCACTGCCGAGACCACTTGTTCGTATTCCTCGGAGGCAGTGAAGCAGTGTTGCGCGAGCTTTTCGATCTCACCTATGTCCTCGACGGCGTATCCGCCCGTCGGCTGACTCGTGGTGCCGGCTGTGGTCAAATCGAACAACTCCAGGAGTTTGCTGTCCGTCTTCGCGATTTCACGCTGGAGTTCCTTGACCTTGTTGGACCAGTCGTATCCGGCGTTGATGGCGTCCTGCGTTGCCTTCTTCAGACTGTCCTCGACTCCTGTCACGATGCTGTGAATGTCGTCGGCGTATTCCAGGTCGGTCTGGTAGAAGTCAAATGCGTTGCCGACGACGACCGCCACCGACGACACGACACCAACGGTCGGATTGGGAATACCAACGACGACAGCGCCTAGGCTCAGCCCCGTCCACTGCCACAGCTCGGTCTCGGAGTTGTCGGTACTGACCGTCTGGCTCAGTTTGCCCGCTGCCGTTCGAATCGCGCGGAGCGTGTTCCGACGAGCGGAATCGATGGTGACCGCACGAGCCGCATACAGATTGATGAGACTGTCGGCTATACCGCGCTGGTTGTCCATGGTAGGACGGGTTGACAGGCCGAAGTTCCGTCGGAACTCCTCGCCGGCAATCCCGGCCCACGTGCTGTTCCCGTTGATGTTGTTCACGTGGGCCGGAATACCACTGGGGATGCCGATCGCTTTCTCGTTTCCGAGAAAGCGGGCGGCGCGGTGCAACTGATCGAATGCCGACGCCAGAACATCCAGGTCCTGGGTCTCGTAAACCGGAATCTCGGCTTCCACGCCGGCGCGGATCTCTTTCACCCAGCGAGGTATCCGCTGCAGGACCTGGTCAGGACTGGACGGTGCTCCCACCATCGGGTTTTCCCGGTCTGGGTTCCACGGTATGTGGAAACTCTCGCGGGCTTCCTTCTCGTACCGCTCGGTGAGCGCCGCCTCGAACGCGGCCAGCGCCTCGTTGACCGCTGCGCTGTACTTCGCCGGGTTCGCGTGCTTGATGGTCTTGTCGGTCATCGACGTTCGTCCCCCTAGTACTGCAACGGCAGTTAAGGAAGTGGGTAGCCGCGGCGTTTGTAGTGGCTGAGGCGGGCTTGGTGTTGTCGTCGGCGGCGGAAGCGTGACCAGGACCAGATGTGTTCGGCGGCGTCGGCGACACGCAGGACCAGCTTGGTGAGCAGGCGCCGGATCTCCGGTAGTGTAAAGCTGATCATGTCTGGTTCGGCGATACCGATTCCCCTTTTATGGCAAGGGATTTGGCGACGGCGAGCCAGGCGTGGGCGAGCATCGACAGGGTGATGTGGGCGTACCACGCCCGCCAGGACCGGACCTGGTAGTGATCCAGTCCGGCTTCGTTCTTGGCCTGCTGGAAACACTCTTCGATCCGCCAGC
>NZ_FOKG01000029.1 GCF_900111885.1 Amycolatopsis marina | reverse complement strand
AGACGGCGGTGTTGATCGAGACGTTGGTGTCGTTGGGGGCGGAGGTGCGGTGGGCGTCGTGCAATATTTTTTCGACGCAGGATCATGCGGCGGCTGCGGTGGTGGTGGGTCCGCACGGGACGCCGGAGGAGCCGAGGGGGGTTCCGGTGTTCGCGTGGAAGGGGGAGTCGCTGGCGGAGTACTGGTGGTGCACGGAGCGGATGTTGTCGTGGGAGGGCGCGGGTCCGGCTGGGTCTGATGATCGGGCCCTGCGAGCAGGCCCGAATATGATTTTGGATGATGGTGGGGACGCGACGATGCTGGTGCACAAGGGTGCGGAGTTCGAGCGTGCTGGGGTGGTGCCGTCGGCGGAGGATGATGATCCGGAGGAGTGGCAGGTTTTCCTGGAGTTGTTGCGGGCGTCGGTGGCGGCGGAGCCGGGGAAGTGGTCGAAGGTCGGTGCGGGGATTCGTGGGGTGACCGAGGAGACCACGACGGGTGTGTTGCGGTTGTATCAGTTGGCGGCGCAGGGGGAGTTGTTGTTCCCGGCGATCAATGTGAATGATGCGGTGACGAAGTCGAAGTTCGATAATCGGTATGGGATTCGGCATTCGTTGGTTGATGGGATCAACCGGGGTACGGATGTGTTGATCGGTGGCAAGGTCGCTGTGGTGTGTGGGTATGGGGATGTGGGTAAGGGTGCGGCGGATTCGTTGCGGGGGCAGGGTGCCCGGGTGATTGTGACGGAGATCGATCCGATTTGTGCGTTGCAGGCGCAGATGGATGGGTATCAGGTGAAGACGTTGGAGTCGGCGTTGGGTGAGGCCGACATTGTGATCACCACGACGGGGAACAAGGATGTGGTGATGGTCGAGCATATGGCGCGGATGAAGCATCAGACGATCGTGGGTAATATCGGTCATTTTGACAATGAGTTGGATATTGCGGGGTTGGCGCGGTATCCGGGGGTTCGTCGGGTGAACATCAAGCCGCAGGTGGATGAGTGGGTGTTCCCGGATGGGCATTCGATTTTGGTGTTGTCGGAGGGGCGGTTGTTGAATTTGGGGAACGCGACGGGGCATCCGTCGTTTGTGATGTCGAACAGTTTCTCGAATCAGGTGATCGCGCAGGTCGAGTTGTTCACGAAGCACACCGAGTATGACAACGAGGTGTATCGGTTGCCGAAGAAGCTGGATGAGAAGGTCGCGCGGATTCATGTCGAGGCGCTCGGTGGTGAGTTGACGAAGCTGTCGAAGGAGCAGGCCGAGTACATCGATGTCGATGTCGAGGGTCCGTACAAGTCCGACCACTACCGTTACTGACGACACTTTCCCGGGAAAGTGCGATGCGTGCGTGTGCACGTAGGTCACTTTCCCGGGAAAGTGCCGGTCACGGTCAGGTCCACTCCACGGCGATACCGGCCAAGCCGGGTCCCGCGTCTCTGAAGAACGCGCTCGTCACCCCGCCGACGTCGCACGGAAGGTCGGCGGACTCCACCGGCACCGCGTCCTCCCTCGTGCGGAACTGGCGGGTGCAGCGCGCGGGCAGCGCCCGCCGGTGGAAGCGCATCTGTAGCAGGTAGCTCGCGCACTGGTCACGGAACAGCCGGAAGTAGCCAGGGGAAATCCCGCCGGAATCGTCCCTGATCTCGAAGCAGAACACGTGGATGGTGTCCGCGGGCAGCACCCGGTCGAAGAGCAACTCGACGACGAGGGTGTTTCCGCCGTCGTCCCGCCGCATGCGTCCGACCCGGCAGCCCTCGGCCGTGTGCAGGGCCGCGTCCTCGATCCGGCATCCTTCGTCGCCGTTGTAGAGCGTCACGTACCGGTCCGGCCCCTGCTTCCGGGAACGCGTCACCAGCCTGGTCGAGATCCCGCGCTGGCGGTACTGCGCGTCGAACGTCACGGTGTCGTGCACGGAGAGCAGTTCGAGATCGGCGTTGTACCAGTTGGACGAAGGATAGGCGCCGAGCTGGCTGAGCAGCCGGTCCGCGATCGGCCCGCTGTCGCCGTGCCGCAGATCGGCGAACGAGGCAGGCATCAACCGTGCGCTTTCGGCCGTCCGGTTGCCAAGCAGCGCCACCAGGGAACCCTGCGGCAGTTCGAGCACCGACTCCAGTGCCCGGACGGCGGCCATTGCCTTGGGCAGTTCCGGCCTGCGCACCCCGCGCTGCCAGTAGCTCAGCGTCGACTGGCCCACGGGCACACCGCGCTGCACGAGGTGCGCCCGCAGCCTGGCGAGGGAGAGCCCGCGCCGCGAGATCGCCTGCCGCAGCGCTTCGGCGAAGTCCGGCGGAAGGGAATGCGCGGCGGCTCGCGGCGGTAACGGGTGTGCGTCCAGCTTCTCGGACACCACGGGGTCCCTTCACCGACGAGCGAGCGTGCACTCGTGAACGTCGCGGAATGTTCACTCGGACGACTGACGTCGTCGGAGCGAACCCTACGTAAACGGGCGTGGCCAGGGCAAGAACGCCGTTCCGCGTTCCCGATCCGCCCGGAACGATCCGGGTGCGTACCGACCACCTTGTCTCGCCGCATGTTGATGCTCACCGTTGTGACAGCCGACGGTTCGACGAAGGAGGTGCGATGGTGACGGATTCGCGAAAACCGCCCGAGGCGCGTCTCCGGCTGTTGCCGGCTCCGGACATCCGCACGACGAAAGGCGGCCAGAACGCCACGGTGCCCGCGACGGCTGCGACGCCGCCACGGACACCGCCCTGCTGGCCTGGTCGCGGGTCGTGCTGCCGGGCGGTCTGGTGGTGATCGGTGCGGTGGCCTTCTTCCTGCGGTCGGCCATCCCGCGCAAACGGTCCTGACCTGCCCCCGAACCGGTGGGCCCGGTGTGTGCTGACACCGCCGGGCCCGCCGGTCGGCCAGCACGGCCGTAAGGTGTCGGCCGTGGGGCGACTAGTGGTGATCGAGGGGTTGGACGGCGCGGGCAAGCGCACCCTGACCGGCGGGCTGACCGCCGCGCTACGGGCAGTGGGTGCCAGCGTGACTACGATGGCCTTTCCTCGCTACGGCAGGAGTGTGCACGCCGATCTGGTCCGGGAGGCGCTGCATCGCGAGCACGGCGATCTGGCCGACTCGGTGTACGGCATGGGGCTGCTGTACGCGCTGGACCGGCGCGGTGCCGCTGCCGAGATCAGGGATACTCTCGCCGGGTTCGATGTGGTGTTGCTCGACCGCTACGTCGCCTCCAATGCGGCGTACCAGGCCGCGCGGCTGCACCAGGATGCCGACGGCGCGGTGGTCGAGTGGGTCAGGCGACTGGAAATCGAGCGGTTCGGCCTTCCCCTGCCCGATTTGCACATCCTGCTCAGGGTGCCACCCGCCGTCGCCGCGTCGCGGGCGCAGCACAGGGCGCGGTCCGAGGCGGACAGGCCAAGGGACGTTTTCGAGTCCGACGACGATTTGCAACAGCGCTGCGCGAAGGTCTACGACCAGTTGGCCGCGCGGGAATGGCTCAGTCCGTGGCATGTGGTCGACGGCGTCGAAGGGGTCGACACGACCGCTCTCGCGGCGCGTCTGCGGTAACTCGCAGTGCCTGTTCGAGAACCCGTGACGCGATCACGTCCCCAGGGCGCCCGTCCCCGGAGAAGCTGACGGTTGTGCTGTTCGGCGCCCTGCCGCCGAGATAGCGTGCCTTCGGCCAAACGGGTTCGCACGGAGCAGCTACGCTGGTCGGCTCGGTTCTCAGACTTTCCCTCACCGGCGTTTCCGGCACCCCTCCGGCTTTGGTCCGATCGGGCTAGTCGGGGCCGTGATCGCCGGGTCCTGTACGCCGGAGCTGTCCCAAGTGCGAATATGTGCTCATGAAGGCACGTGTGCTCGTCGTCGACGACGACCCTGCTCTGGCGGAGATGCTCACCATCGTGCTGCGTGGGGAGGGTTTCGACACGGCAGTAGTCGCGGACGGTTCCCGCGCCCTGCCTGCGCTGCGCGAACTGAAACCTGACCTCGTACTCCTGGATCTGATGCTGCCCGGAATGAACGGGATCGACGTCTGTAAGGCGATCAGGGCGGAGTCCGGGGTCCCGATCGTCATGCTCACCGCGAAGAGCGACACCGTCGACATCGTGCTCGGCCTCGAGTCCGGTGCTGACGACTACGTGGTCAAGCCGTTCAAGCCCAAGGAACTGGTCGCCAGGGTGCGGGCGCGGATGCGCCGGACCGAGGCGGAGCCTGCGGAGTCGCTGGCCATCGGCGATCTCACGATCGACGTCCCCGGCCACGAGGTGACCAGGGAGGGGAAGGGGATTCCACTCACCCCGCTCGAGTTCGACCTGCTCGTGGCGCTCGCCCGCAAGCCGAGGCAGGTCTTCACCAGGGAGGTACTCCTGGAGCAGGTCTGGGGTTACCGTCACGCGGCCGACACCCGCCTGGTCAACGTCCACGTGCAGCGACTGCGTTCCAAGGTGGAGAAGGATCCGGAACACCCGGAGGTGGTGTTGACCGTGCGCGGCGTGGGTTACAAGGCCGGCCCGCCGTGACCGTCGTAACCGTGCGTCGGGTGGCGCGGTTGGCGGGCCCTGCACGCGCCGCGAAGCGGTGCCGGTGGTCACAGCCCGCCGTGACGGTGCTTCCGGAGTCGCAGGGGGCGGGCGCCACCGGCGTCCGTGACCTTTGTGGCGGAGGCGGATGAACGACGGGCAAACCGGGTTCGGCAGGCGGGCGGTCGACCTCTCCCGGCGGCTGATGTCGTTCGGACGGCGACGGGTGGTCGCTTTCGGCGAGTTGTGGCGGCACTCACTGCAGTTCCGGGTCACCGTCTCCACGCTCGCGCTGT
The DNA here is from genome assembly GCF_900111885.1 of Amycolatopsis marina. Classification (GTDB taxonomy): domain Bacteria; phylum Actinomycetota; class Actinomycetes; order Mycobacteriales; family Pseudonocardiaceae; genus Amycolatopsis; species Amycolatopsis marina. Next base: position 65,916 of record NZ_FOKG01000029.1, on the reverse strand, counting down.
CCTCCGCCGTGGTCTTCGTACTGGGCATGGTTCTGCAGAACCAGATCACCGAGCGGCTGCTGGACACGAAGAAGCGCGCCGCGATCGCGCAGACGCGTGCGGTGGTGAGCACAGCAGAGGGCGAGCTCGGTGGCGTCGACACCGACCCTGATGCCCTGCAGCAGCGGTTGACCGCGGCGCTGAAGAAGATCACCAGCAGTTCCACCGCCGCGACCCAGGATCCCGGAATTTCGGCGGCAGGCGCGTTCGAACCCGTGCTGGCCAGCGGCAACAGTGAACGCGCCACCGGTGACTCGATCGCGGCGGGGCCGTACGAAAGTGTGCCGCTGCGCCTGCGCAAGTTCGTGGAGTCGGGGCAGCTCACCTGGCAGATCCACACGGTGGCGGATCCGGCGAACGGCAACGGGCGGACGACGTATTTGATCGTCGGCGCGCCGGTGATGAACACCGTCAGCCAGATTCAGCTGTACCTGCTCTTCCCACTGAACAGCGAGCAGAACACCGTCACCACGGTGCAGAACACGCTGCTCGTCGGCGGGCTCGTCCTGCTGTTGCTGCTGGCCGGTATCACCAACCTGGTCACCAGACAGGTGGTCCGGCCGGTGCGCAGTGCGGCCACCGCCGCGGAACGGTTCGCGGGTGGCGATTTGGACGAACGGCTGGTCGTGCTCGGTGAGGACGACCTCGCCAGGCTCGCGGTGTCGTACAACGAGATGGCGGCCAGTATCCAGCGGCAGATCCGTCAGCTGGAGGAGTTCGGGCAACTGCAGCGCCGGTTCACCTCGGACGTCTCCCATGAGCTGCGGACTCCGCTGACCACTGTGCGGATGGCCGCGGACGTGCTGCACGCCTCCCGGGAACAGTTCCCGGCCGGGCTCTCCCGAAGCACCGAGCTGCTGGTGGACGAGCTCGACAGGTTCGAGGCACTGCTCGGCGATCTGCTGGAGATCAGCAGACTCGACGCGGGAGTGGAGGAACTGGCCGCGGAGCTGGTCGACCTCAGGACGATCGCACGCAGGGCCATCGAGCAGGTGCGGGTCATCGCGGGCAACGTCGGCAGCGATATCGAGCTTCAGGTCCCGGACAGCGAGGTCAACGCGGAGGTCGACGCGAGGCGCTTGGAGCGGGTGCTGCGCAATCTGCTGGCCAACGCCGTCGATCACAGCGAGGGCAAACCCGTTCGCGTGCGGGTCGCGGGTAACGACTCCGCCGTGGCGGTGACGGTGCGTGACTACGGTGTCGGACTGCGCCCCGGTGAGGCGGACCTGGTGTTCAACCGGTTCTGGCGGGCGGACCCGTCCCGCAACCGGCGCACCGGTGGCACCGGCCTCGGGCTCGCGATCAGCCACGAGGACACCCGCCTGCACGGTGGCATGCTGGAGGCTTGGGGTGAGCCGGACCGAGGAGCCTGCTTCCGGCTGACCCTGCCCCGCGTGCAGGGTGAACCGATCGGGGAGAGTCCGCTCGCGCTGCCACCCGAGGACCCGATGGTGATCGATGCCGAGCCCGACGATCCTCGCCGGATCGAACAGGGTCCCGCGGCGGGTGGGGAAGCCGAGGCCGGCGACCGTGCGCGGGACGAGCAGCGGCACGAGGAGGTCAGGTGAGCGGCACCACGGTGAGGCGTGGCAGGACGCTGCTGGCGCTGCTCTGCTGCCTGCTGCTCGCCGGCGCCTGCGCCAACATCCCGGAGGAGTCGACTCCCGAGGTGGTGACCGGGGATCAGCTCGGGCAGATCTCCCCTGATGTTCCGGAGCCCGCGAAGGACGCGGACGTCCTGACAGTGGTCCGCGAGTTCGTCCACGCCAGCGCGAAGCCGGCGGGTGACAACGCGGCTGCCCGGGTCTACCTCGACGAGGAGTCGCGTAAGTCGTGGCAGCCGGCCAGGGGCATGTCCATCATCGACAACACGTTCGGCACGGTCTACGCGACGGGCGAGGAGAAACCGGCCGACCCGAACGAGCGGGTCGTCAAGGTGCGCGGCTTCCAACTGGGGCGGCTGGGCTCGGACAGTGCCTTCATCCCCACCAAAATGCCCTACGAGCTGAGTGTCGAGCTACGCAAGCAGGTGGACGGCCAGTGGCGGATCGTGAATCCGCCCCCGAACCTGGTGATCACGGAGGAGGACTTCGCGAAGAACTATCTCCGCGTGCCGGTGTACTTCTTCGCCCAGGACCCCAGCGCACTGGTGCCCGACCTGCGATACGTGCCGGCCAGGCCGCAGTCCGAACTACCCGGCCGGGTGGTGGACCTGCTGCTCGCGGGGCCTTCGGAGGGTCTGAGCGGGGCCGTCCGCAATCCGCTCGGTGACGACGCCGTGCTGGACAACAACGTGAATCCCACGGCGGACGGCGCCCTTCTCGTCCCGTTGTCCGGACTCGAGGACCGGAGCGAGAACGAGAAGCAGCTCATCGTCGCGCAGGTGGTGCGCTCCCTGCAGAACGTCACCGTGAGCCGGATCCGGATCCTGTCCGACGGGGCCGCGCTGGTCGACGGGCACGTCGACTGGCGGCCCAGCGAACTGCCGTCCTACGAGGCGCTGGTCGCGCCGAGCGCGGACCTGCCCGGCCTCATGACCCTGGAAGGGCGAATCCGGTCGCTGGCCGACGGTCAGCCGATTCCCGGTCCCGCAGGCTCCGGCGCCTACAAGGTGCAGAGTGCCGCGCAGTCGATCGGTGGCACCCAGATCGCCATCGTGGAGCAGACGGGTAACGGGGTGCGGCTGCGGGTCGGTGAGTTCGGGGGCGAGGTCCCCGTGGTCGAACAGCTGGGCAAAACACTGACCAGGCCGACCTGGCGGCCTTCCTCCGGGCCGAACGCCGCGTCCGGCGAGGTCTGGACGGTGGTCGACGGCAGGCAGATCGTCCGGGTTCTGCGCACTCCCCAGGGGGCGTGGACCCCGCAGCCGGTGGATGCCACCGACATCGCCGCGATCGGGCCGATCACCGACCTGCGGTTGTCCCGGGACGGTGTCCGCGTCGCCGCGATCGCCGGCGGAAAACTGGTGGTCGCCTCGGTGGTCCGGAGTTCGGACTCGGTGACCCTGAGGGCGCCGAGGGTCCTGCAGGAGGACGCGCTCGGCAACGTCGTGGACGTGGACTGGGCCACGCAGGACACTCTTGTCGCCGCGACATCGCTGCAGGCTGCTCCGGTGGCGCGACTGCCCGTGGACGGGCTGCGGATCGACAAGTTCAGTGGCTCGAACCTCACGCCACCGGTCACCGCGGTGACCGCGGCGCCGAGCCGGTCGGTCGTGGTGGCCGACTCCATGGGGCTGTGGACGGCGGGTGAGGTCGGGGAGGTCTGGCGGCCGCATCCGCAGTCGCCCGGCGCGGACGCCGTGCCGTTCTATCCAGGCTAGGCACAGGATCGAGCACGCCCGCCGAAAGTGTCGGTGCCGCGGGGCACGCTCGACGCGTGACCACAGGAATCAGCCTCGGCCGGGCCGGGCGCGCGGTACTCGACCTGCTACTGCCCACCTGCTGTGCGGGCTGCGGAGCAGGGGGAAGTCCGTGTTGCTCCGCCTGTGCGGCCGTGTGGTGGGGATTGGTGCCGGTCGCACGTGCCGCGGTCGCGAGCGGACCGCCGATGTTCGCGCTGACTCGCTATCGCGGTGTGGCGAGACGGCTGGTGCTGGCGCAGAAGGAGCGCGGCAGACGGGACCTCGCCGCACCGCTGGGCGCCGCGCTCGCGCGGGGCCTGACGAGCCTGCCCGCCTCCACGGGGAAGGGCGATGTCCACCTGGTCCCCGCGCCGTCCCGCGCCTCGGCTGCCCGGTTACGAGGAGGTTCGCACGTGCTCGCGCTGGCCCGGCACTGCGCCGTCGGCCTGCGGAACGAGGGTGTGCGGGCGCAGGTGGCACCGGTGCTTCGGCTGGCGGCGGGCGCGCGGGACGCGGTCGGTCTCGACGCCGAGCAGCGGGCGGCCAATCTGCGTGGCCGGGTGCGGGTGGCGTCGTGGCGGCTGCCGGAGCCAGGGGCGAGGGTGATTCTGCTGGACGACGTGATCACCACCGGCGCCACTGCGGCGGCCTGCGTCCGTGCGCTGCGAGAAGCGGGAATCGGGGTGGTTGCGGTGCTGGGTCTGACCGTTGCGGGGTAAACGTCCAAAACCCCTTTGTCACCCAGACGGGTGGTCCTGGGTGGGGAACCATGGCGGCCTCCCCGGGCGTTGAGGGGGTATGAGGTCGTCCGAGCAGTCACCACGAGTGGCAGACCACTCGACAGGGGTGGGTGGCCTCGGCGCCGCCGCTGTCACGCTGCGGCGCTCTCCCTCAGGGGTGGTGCGCCGACTGCGTGAAACAGAGGAGGAGTCGTTGCTCCGAACGGGCGGCTTCTTGCCAGCACGCGGCGCCGTGTGGCTGCACACGGTGACGACCATTGACGGGTTGACATCCCCCGCCTCGGGGGCTGTTCTTCCGGCCAGTAGCGGGCTAACGTGCTCCGCTATCAGCAATCCCGGTCAGCAGGGAGGTGAAAAGCCCATGTCCCTGACGCCGGAGGAGCGTTGAGCACGCGTTCGGCGAACGCCCGCGAGACGTCGTGACCGCGTTCGCAGAGTTCTCTCACCGCTATCCGGGCCCCTTCTCTTCAGAGCAGCAGCCCAGGTCGCCGCTCTAGGCGGCATCCCCTTTTTCACCGGCGTCACAGAACATCGAATTCTCGCAGTCATCCCAGCGAGGGAGGTCGTGTATGGACATCGTCGTCAAGGGTCGCAACGTGGAGGTGCCCGAGCACTATCGGGCGCACGTCAGCGAAAAGCTGGCCAGGCTTGAGCGCTACGACAGGAAGGTCATCCGGTACGACGTGGAGCTTTTCCACGAGCCGAACCGCAGGCAGGCCAAGAGCTGCCAGCGTGTCGAGATCACCGGCAAGGGCAAGGGCCCGGCCGTCCGTGCGGAGGCCTGTGCAGGCGACTTCTACGCCGCGCTCGACTCCGCCGTGAGCAAGCTCGAGAACCGGCTGCGCAGACAGCACGACCGCAGGCGAGTGCACTACGGGCGGCGCAGCCCGGAATCGGTCGCGGAAGCCACATCCGTTTCGACCGCCTCGATGGCAGCCGGTTCCTCCGGCCCCATCGTCAACGGCCGGGTTCCCGCCGCGAGTACCGCGGTTCTGGACGCCCCGGGCGAAATGGGCTCGGTACTGCCGGGCGAGGACAGCGACGCGATGTCTGTGGAGGACATCGACCTGCCGGAGCAGCGTTGGGACGACGGTGTGATCGACCACCAGCCCGGTCGCATCGTGCGCGAGAAGCAACATTCCGCCGAACCCATGACGGTTGACCAGGCTCTCTACGAGATGGAACTGGTCGGACACGACTTCTACCTCTACAACGACGCCGCCGCGGGCAGGCCGAGCGTCGTCTACCGCAGGAAGGGCTTCGACTACGGCGTCATCAGGCTGGGCTGATCCAGCTTCCGACTACTCGCATCGGCACGGCCCGCACGCCTCGCGTGCGGGCCGTGCCGATGACTGTGACAGGGGTTCGAGAACCGAGTTCACCAGCGCAAACGCATTACGCGAACCCGTTAGGCCGAAGGCGCGCAATCTCGGCGGCAGGGCGCCAAGCAGCAAAAACATCAGCAGCACGGGGGAGCTGGCGCCCTGGCGACGCGATTGCGTCACGGGTTCTCAAACGGGCTGTGACAGGGCAAGCAGGCCCTGTGACAGCGGTTCCGGAGGCCGTGGTGGAATGCCCCACCTACGGCGCGTGCGCTCCGGTAGCCACCTTCCCTACGATGGAACCAGCACGCGTCCGCCTGCGGCGCGTCCGCCGCACGCTGCCCGGCGCCTGCTCGGGCGCGAACAGATACAGCTAGTGAGGTCGACCGGATGGTTTTGAACCGCCTGCTCCGCGCGGGCGAGGGCAAGATGGTGAAGCGGCTGCGGGGAATCGCAGACCACATCAACACCCTCGAAGACGACGTCAAGGACCTCTCGGACGCCGAGCTGCGAGCCAAGACCGATGAGTTCCGTTCGCGGTACGCCGACGGCGAGTCGCTGGACGAACTGCTGCCGGAGGCGTTCTCCGTCGCCAGAGAGGCCGCCAAGCGCGTGCTGGGGCAGCGGCCCTTCGACGTCCAGATCATGGGTGGTGCGGCACTGCATCTCGGTCAGGTCGCCGAGATGAAGACCGGTGAGGGCAAGACGCTGACCTCGGTCCTGGCCTCCTACCTCAACGCCATCTCCGGCAAGGGCGTGCACGTCGTCACCACCAACGACTACCTCGCCAAACGTGACTCGGAGTGGATGGGCCGGATCCACCGGTTCCTCGGCCTCGACGTCTCGGTGATCCTGTCGGACATGCAGCCCGCCGCCCGGCGCGAGGCCTACCACGCCGACATCACCTACGGCACGAACAACGAGTTCGGCTTCGACTACCTGCGCGACAACATGGCCTGGAGCCTTGAGGACTGCGTGCAGCGCGGCCACAACTTCGCCATCGTTGACGAGGTCGACTCGATCCTCATCGACGAGGCCAGGACGCCGCTGATCATTTCCGGGCCGGCTGACCAGTCCTCGCGCTGGTACAACGAGTTCGCCCGGATGTCGCCGATGATGAAGCGCGACATCCACTACGAGGTGGACGAGCGCAAGCGCGCGGTCGGTGTCACCGAGAAGGGCGTCGAGCTCATCGAGGACCAGCTCGGGATCGAGAACCTGTACGAGGCGGCGAACACCCCGCTGGTCGGGTACCTGAACAACGCGCTGAAGGCCAAGGAGCTCTACCGGAACGACAAGGAGTACATCGTCCGCAACGGCGAGGTGCTGATTGTCGACGAGTTCACCGGCCGAATCCTGGCCGGTCGCCGCTTCAACGAGGGTATGCACCAGGCGATCGAGGCCAAGGAAGGCGTCGAGATCAAGGCCGAGAACCAGACGCTGGCCACGATCACGCTGCAGAACTTCTTCCGCCTCTACGACAAGCTGTCGGGAATGACCGGTACCGCCGAGACCGAGGCGGCCGAATTCCACCAGACCTACAAACTCGGTGTCGTGCCGATCCCGACGAACCGGCCGATGGTCCGTGCCGACCAGGCCGACCTGATCTACAAGTCGGAGCCCGCGAAGTTCGAGGCGGTCGCCGAGGACATCGCCGAGCGGCACGAGAAGGGCCAGCCCGTGCTGGTCGGTACCACCAGCGTGGAGAAGAGCGAGTACCTGTCGAAGCTGCTGCTCAAACTGGGCGTGCCGCACGAGGTGCTGAACGCGAAGAACCACCACAGGGAAGCGCTGATCGTGGCCAAGGCCGGTCGTAAGGGCGCGGTCACGGTCGCCACCAACATGGCGGGTCGAGGCACCGACATCGTGCTCGGTGGCAACCCCGACATCATCGCCGACGAGGTGCTGCGCGAGCGCGGCCTCGACCCGGTGGAGAACTCCGAGGAGTACGAGGCCGCTTGGCCGAAGGTGCTCGAGGAGGTCAAGGCCGAGGCCGAAGCCGAGGCCGAAGAGGTCAAGGAAGCCGGCGGGCTCTACGTCCTCGGCACCGAGCGGCACGAGTCGCGCCGGATCGACAACCAGCTGCGTGGCCGGTCCGGACGTCAGGGCGACCCGGGTGAGTCCCGCTTCTACCTGTCCCTGGGCGACGATCTGATGCGCCGGTTCAACGCCGCGATGGTCGAGCGGGTCATGACCACCATGCGGCTGCCCGACGACGTGCCGATCGAGCACAAGATGGTCAGCAAGGCCATCAAGAGTGCTCAGACGCAGGTCGAGCAGCAGAACATGGAGATCCGCAAGAACGTCCTCAAGTACGACGAGGTGATGAACAAGCAGCGCAAGGTCATCTACAACGAGCGCCGCAGGGTGCTCGAGGGTGAGAACCTGCGGGAGCAGGCCGAGCACATGCTGCGTGACGTGGTCACCGACTATGTCAACGCCGCCACGGCCGAGGGTTACGCCGAGGACTGGGACCACGAGAAGCTGTGGACTGCGCTGAAGACGCTGTACCCGGTGCAGGTCTCCTGGGAAGACCTTGCCGAGGACCACGACGACCTCGACTCCGACAGGTTGCTCGAGGCGCTGCTGGAGGACGCGCAGCGGGCCTACGACGAGCGTGAGGCCGAGATCGACGCCAAGGTCGGCGAGGGCGCGATGCGCGAGCTGGAGCGGCGCGTCGTGCTCTCGGTGCTGGACCGCAAGTGGCGTGAGCACCTCTACGAGATGGACTATCTCAAGGAGGGCATCGGCCTGCGTGCGATGGCGCAGCGCGATCCGCTGGTCGAGTACCAGCGCGAGGGCTACGACATGTTCCGGGTCATGCTCGAGTCGCTGAAGGAAGAGATTGTCGGCTTCCTGTTCAACCTGCAGGTGGAGCAGAGCGAGCAGGCAGCGGCGGCGTCCGCGGAACCAGCGACTTCGGTCCCAGGGGCCGAGCAGGCGGGCGGTCAGGCAGCCGCACCGGCGAGCAACGGCAGGCACGCCCGGCCGGTGCCGCAGCAGCCCGCACCCGCCCCGAAGCCCGAGCCGCAGCCGGGCGAGGCCGTGCCCTCGGCCCTGCGTGGCAAGGGGCTGGACCGCGGAGCCCAGCAGGGCCTCACCTTCTCCGGCCCTTCGGAGACGGGCGGCGTCGAGTCGCGCAACGGCGAGGACGACGAGTCCGCGGGCGGCGACGGCGCCACGCGCCGCGAGCGCAGGGCCCAGGCCCGCGCCCAGGCGAAGAAGAAAAAGAAGGGCGCCCGCCGCTAACCCGAGTTGGCACTTCCCGGGCCCGAGTTTGCGGTTCCGGAGCTCGAGTTTGCAGTTCACGAGCGTGAGTTGGCGTTTCCGACGCCGACGAAGGTGAACGAGACGCACTGCCAGCCGTTGTCGCCCGCCTCGAAGCGGGCGACAACGGCGAGGTTGCGTTCACCGGCCTGAACCCGCCCGCTCACCTCGAGCGCGCGATCGGTCGGCCGACAGCTGCGCATGGACACGAGGCGCAGGTGGGCGCCGTCGGCGGTGCGTGGAGTGAGGGTGATCTGCCGGTACAGCGTTCGCGAGACGGCTGACCGCAGTTGCTCGACGGGTCTGCTACCGCCGTAGACCTCGACGATCGCCGCCAGCACGGTGTGCACGCGCCGCGGATCGAGAGCAGGCGCGGGGTTGGTCTCGTCCTTCGGCGGCTCCGCGGACTGCGTAGGACGGTCCGGCAGGCGCCTGCGGGTCTGGCGGTGCACGACCTCGATTGCCCCGCGATGCGACACCCACGGTTCGAACCGCCTGAGTGGACGTAAACCCCCGCGCATCGGCTGCGATCTCATACAGACTCCCCCTAAGCTGTCTGGTCGGCGACGATTGGTCGCTCGTAATACAGAGGGGAGCGGCGGCCGGATTCGGTCATAGACCACTCGTGTCGGTGATCCCCGATCGGGTAAGGCCACTGCCAGTGACGGGGCTCGGCCGCGTTGACGCGTGTCGCTAGTGTGAGCGGCGTGCTGCGCGGACTGGTGCTGGACTACGCCGGAGTGCTGACCGATGTGGGAGCGTCGGAGCTGCTGGACGCGCTCGAACGGGCCCGAACCGCGGGGATACGGACGGCGCTGCTCTCCAACGCCGCGAGCGGTGAGTCCGTTCGGCGCAGCCTGTCGCCCTACTTCGACGAGCAGGTGTACTCCGGCGAGGTCGGGGTCGCCAAGCCGGATCGAGAGGTTTTCCTGCTCACCGCCGAGCGGCTGGGAGTGCCCGCGGACGCCTGCGTGTTCGTGGACGACGCGGCCGGGAACGTGGCAGGCGCGGTCGCCGCGGGGATGGTGGGCGTGCACCACAGTTCCGTGCCGGAGACACTCGCCGAACTTGAGGTCCTGTTCCCGAGTCTCCGGCCGTCGTGAGGCCCATTACCGCCCGCGTTGTGCCCGCAGGACGATGTCGTGAAGGTGGTGCGTGCCCGCGGGCGCGGGGGCGGTTCGTGGCCGGGTTTCGTTGACCAGGACGGTCCAGCTGTCATCGAGGAGCCTGACGATGTCGTCGGGCCGGTAGTAGTCGTCCGGGTCGAAGCCACGCTCCTGGCCCGGTGGCAGGTCGGCGACGTCGTGGCTGGCGAACAGCAGGGTGCCGCCGGGCGCCACGGCGGCCAGGAGGCCGCGCAGCGCGGTGTCGTCCCGCTGGCGCCGGAGCGGGAAGTACTGGACTGACACCAGGTCGAACGCTGCCGCAGGTGGGAGCGTTGCGGTCAGGTCGCCGCGTGTCCACGCCACGCGGTCGGCGACGTCCGTGGCTGTTGCGGCGGCCCGCCGCAACGCGACCTGGGATATGTCGACCGCGGTGACTCGCCAACCGCGTCTGGCCAGCCAGAGCGCGTCGCCGCCTTCACCGCAGCCGACGTCGAGTGCCTGACCTGGTGGCAGGTCGGCGGTCTCGGTGACGAGCACCCCGTTGGGGCCGCCACTGAAGAGTTGGTCACTGCTGCGATATCTCTCGTCCCAGAACTGTGCGTCCATACGTTCTTGCCTCCGTGGTCAGAGTCCATGGCGCCGCGCCTGCACGGCGCGGCGGGTTTCCTCGGCGATCAGGTCGGCGTTGATCGCGCCTGCGGCGGTGGCACCGGAGGCGGCTGCGGTGAGCACGTTCGCCATGGGATCCGTGACGTTGCCCGCGACCCAGACGCCTGGTTCCGGGGTGAGACCGGTCGAGTCGGTGGCGATGTGCTCACCGAGCCCCGAAGGGTGCGGGGTGGACGCCAGCCCGAGTGTCTCCAGTACCGCTGCCCGCGGAACGGCTCGGGGTGCCACGGCCAGCGCACGGAGTGGGACCAGCTCGCCGGTGCGCAGGCGGACGCCGCTGAGTTGCTCGTCGGTGACCTCCACACGGGAAACTTCGCCGGACACACACGCGATACCGCGTGCGGCCAACTGCTCGGCCTCCTCGTGGGCGGGGGCGGGGCCGGTGTGCAGCAGCAGGGTGAGGTTTTCGGTCCACTGGCGAAACAGCAGAGCCTGGTGCACGCTCATCGGGCTGGTGGCCAGGACGCCGATCGGCTCGTCGCGGACTTCCCAGCCGTGGCAGTACGGGCAGTGCAGCACGTCGCGCCCCCATCGAGATGCCAGACCGGGAATGTCCGGCAGTTCGTCGACGATCCCGGTGGTCACGAGCAGGCGCCGTGCTCGCACGGTGTGCCCCGTGTCGAGTTCGATCGCGAACTGGTCTCCTTCGTTGGCCGCGGACCGCACCTGGCCTGGCGTGACTTCGCCGCCGTAGCCGACGACTTCCTGCCGCCCCACCTCGAGGAGGTGATCAGGCGGGGTGCCGTCCCGGGAGAGGAACCCGTGAATGTGTGCTGCCGGTGCGTTGCGGGGCTGACCGCTGTCGATGACCAGCACCGATCGTCGAGCACGGCCCAGCATGAGCGCCGCGCTCAATCCCGCCGGTCCACCGCCGACAACAATCACGTCATACCGGTCGGCGGGGCCGGATTCTGACTGTTGGGTCATCATGACCACCTCCTGCGCCCAACTTGCCCTCGTCGGTGACGAACCGGCAATGTTCTTTGCAGAAAGTGCAAAAACGCGGGCACAGTGGGGGCATGAGTGAAGACTTCGAAGCCGTGCTCGACGCGGTCGGACCACGACTGCGTGAGTTGCGCCGCCGCAGCGGAGCCACCCTCACCGCGCTGTCGGAGACCACTGGTATTCCGGTCAGCACGTTGTCCAGACTGGAGTCCGGGCACCGAAAGCCGGGACTGGAACTATTGCTTCCGCTGGCCAAGGCGTACCGGGTGCCGCTCGACGAGCTTGTCGGCGCTCCGGCCAGTGGCGACCCGCGAGTCTATCCGCGGCCGACCGTCCACAACGGCATGACCGTCATCCCGCTGACCCGCAAACCCGGCGGCCTGCAGGCGTTCAAGCAGATCCTCCCCGCCGGTCCGAACGATCTCGAACCGGATCCCCGTTCGCACGAGGGTTACCACTGGCTGTACGTCCTCAACGGGAGACTGCGCCTAGTGCTTGGTGACCGGGACCTCGTCCTCAACGCGGGAGAGGTCGCCGAGTTCGACACGCACCTCCCGCACTGGTTCGGCAACGCCGACTCACAGCCGGTCGAGTACCTCAGCATCCTCGGCCCCCAGGGCGAACGCTTCCATGTCAGGGCCCGCTATCAGCCCACCTGACGTACGGCGGCACGGAGGCTGTCCCAAGCGCACGGGGTGAGCACGAGTGCTCCTGCCCCGGGGTCTTTGGAGTCCCGGACCGCTGCGCCGCTGGTGAGCGAGGCGATCTCGACACACTCGTTGCCGCCGCCGTTGCTCCGGCTGCTCTTGCGCCACGTGGCATTGGTCAGATCGGCGGCGGGCATCGCTCACTCCACTCGTGTCAGTCTTCCAGGCTGCTCCCGATGGTAGAAATGAGCTCGACCGAGTCAACCGGGCTCAATGCCACTTCCTGCAAGCCTGCGAAGTTCAGCGTATACGTCTCGACGTTCTCCGCCGCCTCCAGATAGACGCCCTTGTCCACCAGTTCGACATAGCCCACGTCTGGTTCTTCACTGGCGAACGACAGGATGCTGAACGGCGTACCCATTGCGGGGTAGGCACCGGAGTTGGCTGCGATGACTCGCAAGTCGATGTTCGGCAGGGATGAGAGGGATACCAACCTGCCCAGTTGTCGTCGCATCACGCCAGGACCGCCAACGATTACGCGTAACGCGGCCTCGGTGACGATCGCTTCTACGTGCACCGGGTGGCCATCCTCCACGCGGGTCTGCCGCTTCATCCGGGCGTTAACGCGATGGCGCACCAGTTCTTCTGATGCTGCAGGCAGAAACGCGTGACTGATCGCCGCAGCGTACTCGGAAGTCTGTAGAAGGCCTGGTATCAAATCAACCTTGAACACGCATACCTTGCTGGCCTCGCTTTCCAGTTCGACGTACGAGAGAACGTCTTCGGCCAGCGCCTCCTTCTCGATCTGCTCCCACCAGCCGCGTTCCTGTGCTGCGAGCGTGGCCCGGAAGACCTTGTCGCGGACAGGTTCGGCGATGTCGTAGAGCAGAGCCAGGGTCATCACGTCGGCTGGCGTGATCGGTTGGGTCGCGTTCTCCAGTCGTGACTGTTTGGCGGTGGACCACCCGGCCTTGGCCGCAACCTCTCCGCTCTGCAGACCCGTGGGAACCCGCCACTCGCGCAGGGTTCGGGCAATCCTGCGCAGACGGATGCTCGGGCGGTAAGGGTCGGGCACATTGACCTCCGGAGTGGCGAAACCGCTGACTTTCCGAGCTTATCGAGCTGCCTGTAAGCGTCGCAGTCACACGATAGTGGCTTCTATGTAATTTTCACGATCCAGAGATTGCACGCGCGGTCTCTTTACTCGACTGTGGCCGTCATGTCAGTTCCCGCCGCCGGTTGGATGCCCGGTGTCTCCCTGCACGCCGGACCTACCGCTCCGGCTCACTTCGTCCTGCCCGACGCCGAGACCGTCGAGGGCCCGTACGGTCGCGAGTTCATCGCGGTATGTGGAGCACGTTGCTTCCCGCTCTACGGCAATGACCCGTCGGGCAGGCTCGCTCGGCACCCGCGTTGTTCGGCCTGCATCCTGCGGACGCCACCCGAAGCTGATCCACCGTCGGGCAGTGGCCGCCTCCGTCTCGCGGGGCTTTTCGCGGCGGCCGTGTGTCTGACGGGTTGCGACGTGCCAGATGAGGACATATCGGAGGGGATCGCTGCCGGGTTGTCGGCGCCTCCTTCCGGCGGTGCGTCAGTTGTTCAGGGCGGGTACGTGGAGGCGGTACCGGAAAACGGCTGCGGTTTCGCGTCTGAGCAGCTTCTGGTTGACCTGCTCCAGGACAACATCGCCCACCAGCGCGACAGCCGGTCGGTCAGGAACGGTTTCGAGCAGCTGGGCTGCTCCTGGACCGGGGTGCCGAACGTGCCTGGCCACGACCGGGGCGGTCCGGTTCGCCGTCTCGCAGTGGAGATTGATCTGATGCACGCGCACGAGGGCCGCTCTGAACAGCAAGCCGTCGTCGCAGCCACGCACTTCTTCGATCAGAAGTACGTGGCGAGCCTCGGGTGGGAGCCATTTGAGGTCGCGGGAACTGACTCGGCGATGTTGCACAGGCTGGAGACCGGTTCCGACGAGGGACAGGTCACTTGCGCGGTGCGTCACGAAAACGTGCTGATCGAGGTCGAATACTTCGACGGTGGCGCGAGGCAGGAGTCCGTGGAGCACGACGCGCAGAAGGTCGTTCGGTACGTCCTTGCACATGTGAGGTAGTGCAGTCTGGTGGTTCTGGACCACCTGAGCTGCGAGTTCGGCTACCCTCATGTGGCGGATGGTTACGCACGGGCTACGGGGAGAGTTGATGGCCGAGGCGAGCGGCTTCTGGACGGGTGTTACCGCCACTGAGCAGGTGCAGAAGGTTTTCGGAGGCGCGGTCGGCGGTATCGCCGCGGGCGCGACGCTGGGACCGGCCGGCAACGCCTCGTGGGAGTTCGACCCCGACGAGATCGACAGCGTCATCAGCAAGTGGAAGGCGTTGAGGGACGATGTCGTCGGTGACCGCGACGCGATAAGGGACATGTTGGAGATGGCGATTCCGCCATCTGGAGACGACCCGAGTGGCACGTTTGTCGGAGACCTGCAGGAAAGTCTCAGATCGCTGTTGGAGTCCAACGTCTCGATGCTCGCATACATTCAAAATTTTGTCGAGAAGCTCGAGACGGCTAAAGCCGGGATTGAAGCCAAGGACGAAGAGAACTCCAATCCGTTTCAGGCCGTCGGCGGGTCGTTCAACGTATGAGGCTCACACGAGTGTCGCTTTCCTTGCTGGTCGCTGGCGTTTGCTTCGCATTGGTTGGGGCTTGTTCCGGCGAGGAGCCGGGAACGCCTACTGTGCGACAGTCAACTGCAGGGGCAGACGCTGGTGGCAGCGTGCCTAGGGTGGGCGTGCCGCTAGACATCTCGACCTACCTTGAGAATCCTTGCAGCTTGGTCCCGCAGGACTTTGTGGCGAGTCTTGGCTTCCCTAAAGAGGGGAGGCCTGATACCGGAAAGGACAGCAGTTCGGCCGAGCTTGCGGGTCCCGGATGTGTATGGACCGTGCCGGATTCAATTAAAGGCTTGGATGTCAACGTTCAAACCGGGAATCAGAAGAATGGGCTTGGCGGTTTGCAAGGGCTCTATGACGCCTACCAGCGAGGCCAGTTTTCGTTCTGGGAGCCTTTCTCGGTATCGAGTTACCCGGCTGCTTACCACGACGCGTCCGATTTGCGGGATTCGGGTGTTTGCAACCTCGCTGTCGGAATCAAGGACGATCTGACTTTTTCAGTTACAGCAGCAGGTTATGACAAGGAACCGGACCAGGCATGCCCGGACGCAGTTCGGGTGGCCGAGCAGGTCATCGCGACTTTGAAGGGGGGCTCGTGAGATGAGCGGTGCAATGACCGGTGAGCAGGTCTACACGAACTTCACTGCGGGTAAGGGGACTGAACCTCTCCAGAGAATCTCTGTCGAACTCTCCAAGCTGCGCAGCACCTATGCTGACCGTGCGCAGTCGATCAGCGAGATCAACACGCAGATGAAGTCCGCATGGACCGGCGATGCGAGTGTCGCAGCACACAGTGGGGCCACTCCCTTGGTTGATGCGCTGGGGGATTCCGCGCGAAACATGGACCACACGACCGACTCCACCGCCAGCCAGTCGGCCGCGTGGGAAGGTGCCTCCCGGTCGGTCGAGCCTGTTCCGCCGATGCCGGAGAAGCCCAACCCGTGGACCACCGGCCTCAAGGCCGCGATCCCGGTCGCCGGGCCGTTCATGGCCGCCGACGACATCAACTCCTACCAGGACGGCGCGCAGGCTCATCAGCGCGCCTCGCAGCACAACGTCGACGTCATGAACTCCTACACGAGTCAGACCGGCGGCAACTCCGGCTTCCCCCGCAGCTACAGCCTCCTGCAGCCGAGCAGTGGTTCCATCAGTTTGAGCGACGGCTCCGGACCGGGTGGCATCGACGGTCGGCAGTCCGTCGCGCCGGACACCACGCAGGCTTCCAGTTCGTACGTGCCAGGTCCGGCTGCGGTGAACTCGGGCGGGCCGGTGTCGGCTGCTCCGCAGGTCAACAGCCCGATCTCGAGCAGCACCGTGGCTCCGCCGACCACCGGTGGAACGCCGAATTCGGTGGCCCCACCACCCTCGGTCGGCACTTCCGGCGGAAACACCGGCGGTGGCAACACCGGACCTGCCGGCGGTGGGCTGGTCACCGGTCCCGGTGGCAACCGGGACTCGAACCGTCCCGGCGCGAACCGCACCGGCCCGGGGGCCTCGCGCGGCACCGGCTTCACCCGAACCCCCACCGGTCCAGGGCGCGGCCTCGCGGGTGACCGCCTGCGGAGCGTGCCCGACCCGAAGAGTGCCGCCGCCGGTCGCGGTGGCAGCGGTGGTACCGGTGGTGGCGGAGGCGGCGCAGGTGCGGGTGCCGGTCGGGCGGGCGAAGCCGTCGGACGTGGCGGCGGCGCCGCGGCCGAGAACGCTCGTGGACTGGCCGCGGGCAAGGGTACCGGCGCAGGGATGCCAGGCGGCGTCGCCGCGGGCGAGTCCGCGGCCGCCAGAGGCGGCGCGAGCGCAGCCAGGGGCGCAGGCGGCATGCCGATGGGCGCCGCGGGTGCAGGCCGGGGCAAGGGCTCCGAAGACGACGAGCACCAGCGCGCCGCCTACCTGCAGGAGAACGATCCCGATGCCGTCTTCATCGGCGACCTCGGCAAGACCACGCCCCCGGTGATCGGCCAGTGAGCGGTCGCCGCGTCGACCTTCCCGTGTCGGTGCTGGCGACGTTGGCCGCACGCGAGCGGCTCGGTCCGCTCCACCTTGCCCTTCAGCCCGAGCCCATGTGGCTGCCGGAGGAGGAACAGGCGGAGCTCGACAGCACACTCGACACAGCGCTGGCCGATGCCGGAGTCCTCGACGGCCGGGGCAGGGTGGACGTCGAGTTCCTCGACCGGCTCCCCCTGCTCACCGCCGCCGAGGTCGAGTACTACGGCTGGTTCACCCACCCCGAGAGCGGCGAGACCTGGAGCGCCCTCGCCGCCGCGCGTGGGCTGGAGGGCCTGCTCGCCGTTCGCGCTGGCGACTGGGTGGCGCTGGCGCCGATCAGTCGGCACCACCTCGCCGACGAACTCACCGAACAACTCCCGGAGCGCCTGCCCGGCGGGGGCAGTCCGTGGAACGTAAGGGTGATCGACCTCGAGGACGCGGGACGGCGCGGCGTTTCCGACCGCGCACTGCCAGGGGACGTACGAGAAGTGGTCAAGGTCGTGCAGCGTCCGGTGCACGGCAGCGGCGAACTCTACGCCGCACAACGGGACGAACTGGGCCGGTACACCCGGCTCGAGAAGCCCCTGCACTACGTCGACACGGATTGGGGCCGCTACCTCAACTACACCACCGGCAACGGCGACGAAGCGGAGATCCACATCGCGCCCGCGACCCCGGCCACCCTCGCGCGGACGCTGGAGCAACTGCGGGCGTCCCTAGTGCGCTGACTTCCCGCTCCGCCGGACCATTTCGAAGCAGAGCACGGCTGCGGCCGCCGACACGTTCAGCGACTCGACCTCCCCGGGCATGGGAATCGACAGCCACCCGGTGACCTGGGCGCGAACCTCCTCGCTCACTCCCGCGGTCTCGCCGCCGAGAACGAAGGCGGCCCGACCGGGCAGCGGAGTGTCGAACAGGGACCCGGACGTCGACGCACCGAGGGCGTAGACGCCGTACCCCGCTTCGGTGAGCATTCCCGCGGCTTCGGCGGCACTGCCGCAGCGCAGGACGGGGGCACGGAAGGCCACCCCGGCCGAGGCCTTCACGACCAGCGGATCCAGCGCGGCCACACCGCGCCGGGGGACGACGATCCCGCCGATACCCGCAGCTGTCGCGGTGCGCAGGATCATGCCCACGTTCGCCGGTGTGGTGATGCCGTCCAGCACGAGCACCCGCGCCGGGGGCCGCGCCGACAGTGCCTTGCTCAGCGGTCGCATCCGTGGGGCCACCACGTCGGCGAGCACGCCCTGGTCCTGCTTTCCGTTGCCGGCGAGCACCTTGACCCGGTGCGCACTCGCGCGCTGCACCGGCACACCGCTCGCGTCGGCCGCCCGCTGGATCTCCGCGGCGCCCGCGCCGCGCACGGTGTCGGCGAGGATCACCTTGTCCACGTCGAGTGTGGGATCGGCGAGCGCTTCCAGCACAGGTTTGCGCCCGTACACCGTCAGGAAGCGGTCCTTCGGCGACACAGTCTGCTCGCCGTTGCCGTCACAGGAGGTGCCGTTTCCAGATCTTCGCTCAGCCACGCTCATCACCCACGGCGGCAAGTCTCGCACCTGTGTCAGGATCAGGGCATGCCCGACCGCCTTTCCGCGCTGGATGCCTCCTTCCTGTATGTGGAAGACCCGGCCACGCCGATGCACGTCGGCGGAGTGGCGATCTTCGAACGGCCGAGCCAGGAGTTCGACTACGAGGACCTGCTCGCCCTGATCGGGCAGCGCCTGGTCTTCCTGCCGCGCTACCGGCAGCGGGTGATGGCCGTGCCCGGCCATCTCGCCCGTCCCGTGTGGGTGGACGACGTGGACTTCGACCTGAACTATCACGTGCGCCGTTCGGCTCTACCTGCTCCCGGCACCGACGCCCAGCTGTTCGACCTGGTCGCCCGGCTGATGTCGCGCCCGCTGGACAAGGACCGCCCGCTCTGGGAGGCGTACTTCGTCGAGGGCCTCACGGGTGACCGCATCGCGCTGGTGACCAAGTCGCACCAGGCCATGGTCGACGGCGTCGGCACGATCGAACTCGGCCAGCTCATCCTGGACACGACACCGCAGGACTGCGAGCCATGCGAGGACACGTGGGCTCCGCGCAGGCAACCCAGCCGCGGCCAGCTACTCCTCGACGCCTTCAGCGAGACCGTGCAGCGCCCTGGCGAACTGGTCGAGAACGTCCGGTCGGCGGCACAGGACGCCGTCGCGACGGCGGAGAAGGTGGTGGGCACGGTCGGCGGAGTCGCCTCCGCCCTGCGGACCGTGGCCCGGCCCGCACCGGCAGGTCCGCTCAACGTGCGGGTGTCGGGCGGTCGGGTGTTCGCGGTGGTGCGCACGAGTCTTGAGGACTACCGCAGGGTGCGCGCCCAGCACGGTGGCACGGTGAACGACGCCGTCCTCACGGCGATCACCGGTGGACTGCGGCAGTGGCTGTTGTCCAGGGGCGCGAGCCTGGACGGTGACAGCACCATCCGCGCGCTCGTGCCGCTGGCCGTGCGCGACGTCGAAGCCGGGGAATTCTCCTCGGCCAGTTTCATCGGCAACCAGGTCGACTCGTACCTGGTTGATCTGCCTGTCGGTGAGCCAAGTCCGGTCCTGCGGTTGCAGCACATCGGCCATGCGATGGCCGAGCACCTGGATTCGGGGCGATCGGTGACCGCGCGCGCACTGCTGCGGGTAGGCGGTTTCGCGCCCGCCACGCTGCATTCGCTCGGCGCGAGGGCGGCCGGTTCGTTCTCCGGCCGGATCTTCAATCTGCTGATCACCAACTCGCCCGGGCCGCAGCATCCGTTGTACGCGGGACCGGCGAAGATGACCGAAATGTTCCCGATCATTCCCCTGGTGCGAAACCAGGCGCTGGCGATCGGCGTCACGTCCTATCACGGTAACGTCTATTTCGGACTCAACGGCGACCGGAAAGCAGTGTCTGATGTGGACCTGCTGGCAGGGATGATCGAGGAGTCGCTGGAAGAATTGCGAGGGATGCACTGGTGAGGGTCTATCTACCCGCGACGATCGGCATGCTGCGGCAGCTGGTCTCGGACGGAAAGTTCATGCCGGTGAGCGGCACCGGGTTCGCCCTGACGCCCGCGCTGCGCGAGTCGTACACCAGCGGATCGACCGACGAACTCGAGTACGCCGCGCTGATGGACGCCGCGCGGGCGTCCCTGCGGCTGATCGGCGCGGCACTCGGCGACGAGCAGGAGTCCGCCGACGCGGACGCGGAGCTGCCCCGAAGGGTGGTCGTCTCGGTGGACGTCGAGGACGTGACCTTGCGTCCTGACCTGGACCACGCCGTGGTCCGTCTCGGCGGCCCCGTCGCGCTGGACGACGTCGCCGCGGTGCACGTGGACGCACCGGAGGCGGAGCCCGCGGTACGCGCCGCCGCTGCCGAGATCGATGCCGCCGACCTCGGCGACGCCGACGCGGAGTTCGTTCTCGGCGAGGCCGAGGACCACGAACTCGCCTGGTACGCATCGCAGGAGCTGCCGTTTCTGCTGGAGCTGATGTAGCGCGCAACTGGCATCCTGGTGTCAGGATGGGGTGCAGACCGCTCACGAGGCGGAGAACCACCAGGAGGCGATACACATCATGGACGCGGTGACCACCGTTCCGACCCCGGCCAACGAGCCGGTGCTCACGTACGCACCAGGCACGCCTGAACGCGAGTCGCTCCAGCGCAGGGTGGCCGAACTGGAGTCCGAGAAGCACGAGCTGACCCAGACCATCGCCGGTGAGCGCAGGCTCGGTGGCGGTACACCGTTCGACGTCGTGCAGCCGCACGACCACGGTCACGTGCTCGGTGTGTCGGCACAGGCGACCAAGGAGGACGTCGCGGACGCCGTTTCGGCAGCGAAGGGCGCCGCTCGCGAATGGAGCGAGCTGCCGTTCGACGAACGGGCCGCGGTGTTCCTGCGGGCAGCCGATCTGATCGCCGGGCCCTACCGGGACACGCTGAACGCGGCGACCATGCTCGGCCAGTCGAAGTCCATCCAGCAGGCCGAGATCGACGCGGCGTGTGAGCTGATCGACTTTCTGCGCTTCAACGCGCACTACGCCCGCCGCATCCTCGCCGAACAACCCAACTCGGTGCCAGGTGTCTGGAACCGGATGGAGTACCGGCCGCTGGACGGGTTCGTCACGGCCATCACCCCGTTCAACTTCACCGCGATCGCAGGCAACCTGCCAAGCGCTCCCGCCCTCATGGGCAACACGGTCGTGTGGAAGCCGACACCCACACAGCAGCTGGCGGCGCATTACACGATGCAGGCGTTCGAGGAGGCCGGGCTGCCTCCCGGCGTCATCAACATGGTGACCGGTGACGGCCACGCCGTCAGCGAGGTCGCGCTCACCGACCCCGGTCTCGCGGGACTGCACTTCACCGGCTCGGTCGGGACGTTCAAGATGTTGTGGCGGACGATCTCGGACAACCTCGACGCCTACGGCAGCTGGCCCCGGATCGTCGGCGAGACCGGTGGCAAGGACTTCGTCATCGCGCATTCCTCGGCTCGTGTCGACAAGCTCGTCCCGGCGCTGGTCCGCGGTGCTTTTGAGTACCAGGGCCAGAAGTGTTCGGCTGCGTCCAGGGCCTACATCCCACGATCGCTGTGGGAGGGCGGTGTCCGTGAGCAGCTCGCGGACCTCACCAGAACGGTCAAGTACGGCGATGTGACCGACCTGTCCCTGTTCGGCGGTGCGGTGATCGACGCGCGGGCGTTCGCCAAGCACAAGGAACTGTTGTCCAGTGTGGAGGACGACCCGGCGCTGAGCGTCCTGGTCGGGGGCAACTGTGACGACACGGTTGGCTATTTCGTCGAGCCGACGGTGCTGGTGTCCGACGTCGCGGAACACGCCGTGTTCTCCACCGAGTACTTCGGACCGATCCTCGCCGTGCACGTCTACCCCGACGACGAGTACGAGCGCATGCTCGAGGTGGTCGACACCGCTGCCGCGTACGCGCTGACCGGTGCCGTCTTCGCCGACGACCGCACCGCGGTGCAGCAGGCACACCGCGCACTGCGGTTCACCGCGGGCAACTTCTACGTCAACGACAAGCCGACCGGTTCCATCGTCGGTCAGCAGCCGTTCGGCGGTTCCCGTGCCTCCGGCACCAACGACAAGGCGGGGTCGATGTTCAACCTGCTGCGATGGACGAGCCCGAGGTCGATCAAGGAGACCTTCGACGCGCCGACCAGCATCGAGTACCCACACATGGGCTGACGCGGACCTGACACAGCAGGGGCGCCGCCGAACCCGGTTCGGCGGCGCCCCTGCTGATTCTGCTGACTACTTCGGCATCGAGAATTCACCGACCTGGTCGGCAGGCGGTGCCTCGACGTCCACCGGCGCGCCCCAGTCGGTGTACTTCATCGTCATCTGTCCGCCTGCCTGAGGCTGACCGGCGGCCTCGGCGATCTTGGACATGTCCATCACGATCTGCACGGGCAGCTGGTCGCTGTTGAGCCACAGCTCCATCGGCAGGGTGTCGATCTTGCCCTGCATCTGCTCGACGGCCTTGGCGTTCGGGGAGTCGGGCATCTGCTCGGCGAGCTTCTTCATGTCGAGCTCGACCGAGTAGTGGGTGGTCTGCTCACCGTTCAGCTCGACCTGCTCGGTGTTCGTGATGGTCCCGGCCTTCTCGATCTGCTCGAGAGTCTTGCTCGGGTCGTTCTGCTCGGCCATCTGGTCGAACGAGTCGCCCATCGACTTGGAGATCGGGTCGTCACCACCGGGCGTGATCTTCACCCAGGGCTTGCCGTCGGCCGTCATGCCGGCCTGCGCCGGCATCTTCATGTACAGGACCTTGTCCACGATCCGCATTTCCATGGTCTGTCCCTGGACATCCATGTTCATCGACATCGCGGTGTTGTCACCGTCGTACAGGCCCTCACCGTTGCCGCTGAACTTCTGCCCGGCCATGTCCATCTCGAAGGTGAACTTCGAGCTCTTGCTCTTCTCGGTCTGCGCCGAGGCAGCCCTGACCAGTTCCTGGGCGGAACCGAACGGTGAGGACAGCTCTCCTCCGGAGCCGTTTCCGGAAGCGTTGTCGTCGCCTCCGCCACATCCGGTCAGCGCGATGACCAGCGCGAAACCGCCGGCCGCGAGAGCTGTCTTACGCATCAGATCCCCTGCTTTCACAAAGCACTCAACTGTCATCTACATGGATAGGACGTTCGACTGCCCCTCAGGGTTTCATGCCCGGCAGGACGAGTCTTTCCGGCTCCCGATATGGCTCGCACGACCGGCGTCCCCCCAGGTGCCCAGCCGAATTTCATGCGTAGGTCACGATTCGATCCCGGCTCGTGAGGAAAGCAGCCGGCGAAGTGACTCCAGCCTCCCCGCGCGGGCGGTGCCGGACGCGACGACCTCCTCCAGCGCACAGCCAGGGTCCTCGGGTGGGCCGAGGTGCCCGCAGCCAGAGGGGCATTCCTCCGCCGCGGCCGCGAACTCCGGGAACGACAACACGATGTCGTCCGCGGTCACGTGTGCCAGGCCGAACGATCGGATGCCCGGTGTGTCGACCACCCAGCCGCCCTGCGGCAGTGGCAGTGCCACGGCGCTGACCGAGGTGTGCCGCCCCTTGCCGACCGCGCTGACCACCCCGGTCGCGAGGTGGGCGTCCGGAACCAGCCGGTTCACCAGCGTCGACTTGCCCACTCCCGAGTGGCCGACCAGCGCGGACACACGATCGCGCAGCCGCTCGATCAGCTCGGGGGAGTCTTCGTCGTGCCGGGTGACGATCGCCGGTACGTCCAGGTCGGCGTACTGCGCGAGCAGGTCCTCCGGCCCCGCGAGGTCCGCTTTGGTCAGGCAGAGGACCGGCTCGAGCCCACCGGCGTAGCAGGCGACCAGGCAGCGGTCGATGAACCCGGTGCGCGGTGGCGGATCGGCGAGCGCGGTGACGATGAGCAGCTGCTCGGCGTTGGCGACGACGACCCGTTCGTACGGGTCCGTGTCGTCGGCGGTCCTGCGGAGCACACTCGCGCGCTCGTCCACCCGGACGATCCGCGCCAGGGTGTCCGCCTTTCCGCTGACGTCTCCGACGAGACCGACGGTGTCGCCGACGACGATAGGCGTGCGCCCGAGTTCCCTGGCCCGCATGGCGGTGACCACCCGCGCAGGGTCGCGTTCGACGGCACAGGTCCAGCGGCCGCGGTCCACCCCGGTGACCAGTGCGGTGGACGCATCGGCGTGTGCCGGGCGGCGCTTGCTGCGTGGCCGTGTCCCCTTGCCCGGTCGTACCCGGACGTCGGTCTCATCCAGCGTGCGCCAGTCCCTGCGGGCCAAACCCGTCACTTCCTCCTGCGTCACCTGCGGCGACGTTCGCCACTGCGGTCGACAATGATGATCCCCTATCGGGCTGGACGGGCCAACTGGTGTCGTTCGCGATCACTGCCTGCCCGTGCCACGATGGCTTGCACGATCGCGCGTTCGACACGAGGACACGGAGGTGGTGGGCCGATGTGTGGCCGTTATGCCGCGACGAAGGACCCGGCCAAGCTGATCGCGGAGTTCGATGCGGTGGACGCCACCGAGGGTGCGGCTCCGCCCGCGGACTTCAACGTGGCTCCCACCAAGAACGTGGTCACCGTCGTGCAGCGACACCCCCGCGACGCGGAGGGAACGGTGCTCGACGAGGAACCGGCCGTGCGCAGCCTGCGGGTGATGCGGTGGGGGCTGGTTCCGTTCTGGGCCAAGGATCCCGCCGTCGGCAACCGGATGATCAACACCAGGGCGGAGACCGCGAAGGAGAAGCCCGCGTTCCGCAAGGCGTTGTCCCGGCGCCGGTGCCTGGTGCCCGCCGACGGCTGGTTCGAGTGGCGGCAGACGGTCGACGGCGGCAAGAAGGGCCCGAAGGAGCCGTACTTCATGACGTCCGACGATGGCTCTTCGCTGGCTTTTGCCGGAATCTGGGAGAGCTGGCGTGATCCCAAGCAGGGCGACGACGCCGATCCGCTGATCACCTTCTCCGTGCTGACCACCGACGCGGTCGGCAGACTCGCCGATGTCCACCACCGCATGCCGCTGCTCATGCCGCGAAACCGGTGGGACGAGTGGCTCGATCCGGACCGCGCCGATGCCACCGATCTGCTCGCCCCGCCCGCACCGGACGTGGTGGACTCGCTGGAACTGCGGCCGGTGTCCACCAGGGTCAACAACGTCCGCAACAACGGGCCTGATCTGCTCGAGCGTGTCGAGGTCGGGGCCACCGACCTCGACGGTGCCCTGTTCGACCTGCCCCGGCCATGACATGACCACCACCGAGATCGACACCGCCTTCGGGCCCGCGCGAGCTGAGCTGCACTGTGCCGAGGAGGGCGTGGCCGCGCTGTTGCTCGGCCACGGTGCGGGCGGTGGGATCGAGGCGGACGACCTGGTCGCGGTGACCAGGGCCGCACAGGCCGCCGGCGTGCACGTCGTGCTGGTCGAGCAGCCGTACCGGGTGGCGGGCAGGAGGGCGCCCGCGCCTGCCGGACAGCTGGACGAGGCCTGGTTGACGGTCGCGGAGGAGCTCTCCGCGCGCTGGCTCGACGATCTGCCGTTGGTGTTCGGCGGCCGCTCGTCCGGGGCGCGCGTCGCCTGCCGGACCGCGGCGGCGGGGCAGGCGGTCGCGGTGCTCTGCCTGGCGTTCCCCGTGCATCCGCCGGGCAAGCCGGAGAAGACCCGTCAGCCCGAGCTGGACGCCGTCGAGGTTCCGACGCTGGTGGTGCAGGGCGAAGGGGACCCGTTCGGCCAGCCGGAGTCGGGCCGGCACCACGAGATCGTCCAGGTGGCCGGGGACCACAGTCTCCGGGCGGACCTCGACGCCGTCTCCCGGGCCTGCACCGAATGGCTGCAGCGCGTCCTGCGCCCGCTCACCTGACCCTCGAACGAGTGAGCAACCTCGCACTTTCCCGGGAAAGTGCGGTAGTTGCGTACGCCCCGTATCGCACTTTCCCGGGAAAGTGCGATACGGGTCAGCCGCGGATGTCCGCGACCACGGCCTTGGTCAGTTCGATCAGCGCGGTGGGAGCCAGTTCCACTTCCAGGCCACGACGGCCCGCCGAGCAGTAGATCGTGTCGAACCGCCGCACCGTGGAGTCGATCACCACGGGCAGGCTGCTGCGGTGCCCGAGCGGTGAGATCCCGCCCAGCACGTACCCGGTGGCCCGCTGCGCGGCCGCCGCGTCGGCCATCCGGCCGCGCTTGCCGCCCACAGCCGCGGCGAGCGCCTTCAGGTCCAGTTGCCCGGTGATCGGCACCACTCCGACCACCAGCTTGCCGTCGACCTCGGCCACCAGCGTCTTGAACACCCGCTCTGGCACCAGTCCGAGTAGTTCGGCGGCTTCAGAACCGTAGGACTCGTGTCTCGGGTCGTGCTCGTAGGAATGCAGCTCGTGTGCGACCTTCTTCTTCGCCAGCAGCGCGGTCGCCGGCGTGCCCTTACCTGCCACAGGACGAGAGCCTAACGACCTTCGGCTGGTCAGAGCCCCGGGGAATGCTCCGAGGGCCCCTGATGTTGTACGGAACGTGTTGACCGAGCTAGCAACCACCGTTTCGCGCACGCAGCTGCGCACCGTCGTACCCGCCGCAACGGGCCGACGTCCCGCCCGCCGCGTATCCTCGGATGAGTCGTATTCGCACGCCACTACGGGTGCGTCACGTAGCCCGTACAGCTCAGTGCGGACTGCAACCGACGAGGATCGGGAAAGGAACGGTTTGCCGAGCACGCATGACCCGGCGGAGTCCACGGCCGAGGTAGCCGAGTCCGCAACCGTCAACGAGGATGCTGACGCGCGTACCGAGCGTTTCGAACGCGAAGCGATGCCACTGCTGGACCAGCTGTACTCGGCGGCCATGCGCATGACGCGCAACCCGGCCGACGCCGAGGACCTGGTCCAGGAGACCTACCTCAAGGCCTACGGCGCGTTCGCCTCCTTCAAGGCGGGCACGAACCTCAAGGCCTGGATGTACCGGATCCTGACCAACACCTACATCAACGGGTATCGCAAGCGGCAGCGTCAGCCGCTGCAGCAGCCGACCGAGGAGATCACCGACTGGCAGATCGCCAAGGCGGAGAGCCACACGTCGAAGGGCCTGCGCTCGGCCGAGGTCGAGGCGATGGACAACCTTCCGGACACCGACGTCAAGGCGGCGCTGCAGCAGTTGCCCGAGGACTTCCGGCTCGCGGTGTACCTGGCGGATGTGGAGGGTTTCGCCTACAAGGAGATCGCCGAGATCATGGACACTCCGATCGGCACGGTGATGTCCCGGCTGCATCGCGGTCGTGGCCAGCTCCGTGACCTGCTTGCCGACGTGGCCAGGGACCGTGGCTTCATCCGTTCCACCAGGCAGGAGGTGGCAGGGCGATGAACGACGCCTGCGGAGGCTCCGAAGAGGTCAACTGCGACGAGGCGCTGGCTGAGATCTACCTGCTCCTGGACAAGGAGTGCAGCGCGGAGCACGAGGCGGAGCTTCGTCGTCACCTCGACGACTGCCCGCCGTGCCTCGAGCAGTACGGCATCGACGAGCAGATCAAGCAGCTACTTGCCCGCAAGTGCGGTGGCGAGCATGCGCCCGACGGACTGAAGAACCGACTGCGCGCCTCCATCCGCCGGACGGTCGAGGAACGGCGCGGGGTCACGGTCGAGCACACCGAGATCAGCGTGGAGCAGCGCACCGAATGACTTGAGTACGACGAAGGGCCCCGTGCCGCCAATCCTGGCACCGGGGCCCTTCGTCGTAGCTGCTACGCGCCCGACTCAGGAGTTGGGCTTCTTGCCGTGGTTCGCACCGTTCTTCTTGCGGTCGCGACGCTTCCTCGCTCGCTTCGACATATCGTCTCCTCGTGTGTCTGCGGTCGGGCCCGCGCGGGACACCCGCGGGGCTCCGGGCTGCCTACCAGTGTGTCACGTGCCTTCTGCCGTCAATGCCCGGGCCATGTCGAGGAGCATCGGGTCTGATTGGATTGCGAAGACATGTGCCAGCGGGGCAGCCCAGATGGCCGAGGTGAAGTGAGGTAGATCGATGTCCACCCTTGCCGAGCTGCTCGGCGAGCACAGCGGGCTATCCGGGGAGGCCGCCGACCATCTGCAGATGGTGGTCGCTGAGTGGCAGCTGCTCGCGGACCTGTCGTTCGCCGACTTCCTGCTCTGGGTTCCGGTCGACGACGGCGGGCACCTGGGCGACTCCGGCGAGTTCGTCTGCGCCGCGCAGGCCAGGCCGACCACAGCCCCCACCGCGCACCCCGAGGACGTCGTCGGTACCCGGTTCACCACTGGGGACCATCCCCAGCTCGCCAGGGCGATGCGAGAGGTGCGCATCTGCCGCGAAGAGGATCCACACTGGTACCTCGACCTGCCGATGCGCAGGGAGGCGATTCCGGTGACCTTTGGTGGCGAGGTGATCGCCGTGCTGAGCCGGGAGACGAACCTCGCGGCACCCCGGGTGCCGAGCCCGCTGGAGATCGCCTATCTCGGTAGCGCGGCCGACCTTTGCCAGATGATCGCCGACGGGACGTTTCCCACCGGCAGCACAGGCGCCGACGTCCACACGAGCCCGCGGGTGGGCGACGGACTGATCCGGCTCGACACCGGGGGCGGAGTGGTGTTCGCCAGTCCCAACGGGCTGTCGGCGTACCACCGGATGGGTCACGAGTCGGACCTGGTCGGTGCCCGGCTCGCGCCACTGACCAGGTCGCTCATCCGCGATCCGTTCGATGCCACGGAGGTGTCGCACCGGATCCTCGACGCACTGGCGGGAAAGCCGAGCAGCCGGATCGAGGTGGACTCCCGAAGGGGGGCGGTGGTGCTCTTCCGGGCGCTGCCGCTGCGGCCGGCGGGCCAGCCCGCGGGTGCGCTCGTGCTGGTGCGTGACGTCACCGAGGTGAAGCGCAGGGACCGGGCGCTGCTGTCGAAGGACGCGACCATCCGGGAGATCCACCACCGGGTGAAGAACAACCTGCAGACCGTGGCGGCGCTCCTGCGGTTGCAGTCCCGCAGGACGCCCAGTCCCGAGGCCAAGCAGGCGCTCGGAGAGTCGGTACGGCGGGTGGCGTCGATCGCCATGGTGCACGAAGCACTGTCGATGTCGGTCGACGAGCGGGTCGATCTCGACAAGCTGCTCGACAACGTGCTGCCGATGGTCGGTGAGGTCGCCACGGCCGAAACTCAGGTCCGGCTGGCCCGTACCGGTTCCTTCGGTGTCGTTGCCGCCGAGATCGCCACCCCGTTGGTCATGGTTATCGCCGAACTCGTGCAGAACGCACTGGGACACGCGTTTCCGGGCAGCAGGCCGGGCACGGTGGAAATCGTGGTGGAGCGATCAGCTCGCCGGATGGACGTCCTGATCCGGGATGACGGCCGCGGTCTCCCGCCGGGGTTCTCCCTGGAACGCGCGGACGGACTAGGTCTGCAAATCGTCCGGACTCTGGTGGAATCCGAATTGCGCGGATCGCTGTCGTTGCGCGGCGCTGAGGCCGGGGGGACGGAAGCCGCTCTGCGAATCCCGCTGAGTCGCCGTCTCTGACAGTTTCTGTTGCCACTGAAGGAAAAAGAGCACGCAAACGTTCGAGGGTCGGCACCAAGGAGAACGGTGCCGACCCTCGAACGTGTATTGCGGGAGGCTCTGCTCGATCAGGCCGAACGGCCCGGATCGGCAAAGATCCAATGTAGACCGGACTGCGCTCCATCAGCCCTCCTGCGCCAGGCTGACGTCGCAATGTCCGGAAGTGCGTGCCGTATGGCCACGCGATGGCGAACCTGATCCTGATCGGCTCGTCAGCCGAGATCCGGTTCGCCGGGACTAGCTACTACTTCGAATCACACTTCTCGGGCGGAATCGGTGCAACCCGAATCCGCCGCTACTCATCGTTCCCTCGGGCGGTGTCGATCGGCCGCGCTCGTTCCTCGCTTGGCGTGCAACGCCTTTGCTTGTTACGAGAGTGGCCATTCCGCGAACTTCTTATGCTCAGGCGTTACTACGCGTGCCGATGTGAGCACGGCGACGCTTGAGTGCGCGACGCTCGTCCTCGCTCATGCCGCCCCACACGCCTGCATCCTGTCCGCTGGCCAGTGCCCAGGCCAGGCAGTCAGAAGCTACGGTGCAGCGGTGGCACACGGATTTCGCCTCGGCGACCTGTAGGACGGCGGGACCGCTCGTTCCCACGGGGAAGAACAGTTCGGGGTCCTCGTCGCGGCAGGCTGCGCGGTGGCGCCAATCCATTTCTTGAACTCCTTATAAGGGCGCGGTACTCCACGCCACAGTCGTCTTGGCGGTCGTTTTGGGGTGCTTGTGAATGCTTTCACGAAGCACCGAGTTCGACAAGGGTTTTCCGAAGATCGGTGAGTCAGCTCACCCGGCCGAGCGACCGGCCTGACCTGCGGTTTCTGCCCGAAACGACTCTTCCGGGGGAAGAGACGATGCGGTGAGTGGAGCATCTCAGTCGACGAGCGGCAACCGGAGTTTGCCGCGAGCGATCACTTGGACACTCCTGACCGTCAGACAGCGACGGTCAGCGCGTTGGGCACGCTGATGAACTCCACGCTCGTCCGACGGCCGACCAGATCCCCGTCTACCTGAAAGTTTACCGGCTCTTCGGCGTCGATGCGGACTATTTCCAGGTCGTCGTGACGTAGGAGACGTCGGCCGCGATGCTTGCTGTTCGGCCGCAGGGCCTGGCGCAGGTGCCGCAGGACGCTCGGCAGGCCGAGGCTGCGCAGCGCGAACAGCCCGAGTCCCGTGTCGAAGGAGCAGTCGGTGTTGAGGTGCACCGGCCGGGATCCGAGGTAGCTCCAGGGGTCGGTGTTCGAGATGAACGCCGTGCGCACCTCGTCCGGCTCCGCGCCGGGAACCCGGACGGTGAGCGCGGGCCTGCCGAGGGGCGGGCGCAGGTAACTCGCCAGTGCTGTGCGCATGTACAGGGTGGGACTGGTGCGCTTGCCGCGCCGCCGGTCGACTCCGGCCACGACATCGGCGTCCCACCCGAGCCCGGCGTTGAAGGTGAACCAGCGGTCGTTCGCGATGCCGAGGCCGACCTGGCGACCGCGTCGCTCCTCGATGGCGTGCAGCAGGCGGTGGGTGGCCTCGACCGGATCCCGCGGCAGGCCGAGCGCGCGGGCGAAGACGTTCGCGGAGCCGCCGGGGACGACCCCGAGCATGGGCACCGAACGGGCGCCGGCCCTGCCCGCGGTGTCGGCGAGCAGTCCGTTGACGACCTCGTTCACCGTGCCGTCACCGCCGTGTGCCACGACCAGGTCGATGTCGTCCCTGGCCGCTGTGCGCGCCACCGCGAGGGCGTGCCCTCGGTAATCGGTCTCCACGACGTCGAGTTTGACCTCACTGGCCAGTGCGTGCGCCAGGACATCACGGCCACCCGGGGTGGTCGCGGTTGCCTGTGGGTTCACGACGAGGACTGCACGCATTACCCGAGAGTAAGTGAGATCGCCACCCGATTGGGCGGCTCACGGGGATGGCATGATGCGAAGCTCGTCACCCTCGCGAAGACGTGGGAGGCCTGTGCAAGTGAGCGTCATGCACGCGCGCAGGTGCGGCTGTCGTGCGGATGCCACCTGCACTCGGCCGCCGCGAGCCACCCTCCGGGCGGCCCCCGCCAACCGAGTTGTGCATGCCCCTCACACGTCTTCCTGTGCCGGCCTTCCTCCGTTCGTCAGTGAGATCGACTGACTTTCGGCTGTCGTGACAAGTGCACCCAGGCGACCGCCCGCTCATCGACGACACTGGAGATCTTCGTCCTATCAGCGGGTCCGCGAAAACGGCCGACCGGGTGGCATACCATCGGAGGTGTTCACGCACGGTCACCCATTCGGGCGGATTCGTGCTCCGACCAGCAGTTCGGAAGGCCCAGTAGCCGTGCCGCTCGCCGACAAGTTTTCTCCAGCCCCGCGCGAGGTGCGCCTTGCCGGTGGGCTGACCGCGCTTCCAGGCCTGGTCATGTTCGCGCTGGCCGTGGCATTGCTGGTGGATTCCTTCACCCGAGCGGAGGGTGGGACCGAGAACGTCTACGCCGAGGTCGTCTACTACGCCGTCATGGGGGCGGGGACCATCGCCTGCGCGACGGGACTGGTCCTCGGCAAGACGTGGGCCCGATCGCCGGGCGTCGTCGTGGCGTTGTTGCTGGTGGGTATCGGGTGGTACGGCGCGGGCCCGTCCGGGCAGCCCGCCTTCGGTATCCCGTTGATGGTCGTCGGTGTCCTGATCATCGTGCTGCTGTTCCGCGTGCCGTCGCGCGCGTGGGCGCTCGGCCTGATGGAGGGTGAGAGCGAGGAGGACGCGGCCTGGCGGGACAGCGCCGAGGGGCGTGCGGCTCGCAGGGAACGCGAAGAGAACGGGTAGGTCCTGGCGTTCAGGCCGTTCCGGCCTTGGTGAGTGCCTCGTCGCTGAGCCGGTACACCGTCCACTCGTCCATTGCCTCGGCGCCCATCGACCGGTAGAACTCGATCGCCGGGCTGTTCCAGTTCAGCACCGACCACTCCAGGCGTCCGTATCCACGCCGTACGCACTCGGCGGCCAGTTCGGTGAGCAGCGCCTTGCCCAGTCCGGAGCCGCGCATGCTCTGCCGCACGTACAGATCCTCGAGATAGATCCCGTGCACCCCGCGCCAAGTGGAGAAGTTGAGGAACCACAGTGCGCAGCCGACGACCTCGCCGTCGACCTCGGCGACGTGCCCGAACAACGCGGGCGCCGAGCTGAACAGGGCGCTGTGCAGCTGTTCGGCGTCGAGGTGACATTCCTGCGGGGCCTTCTCGTACTCCGCGAGCTCGTACACCAGTCCGACGACGGCGTCGACATCTGCCGGACGGATGCGACGGATTCGGTTGTCGGTCACGGTAGAGCCTTTCAGCTGGGAAGGACGTTCAGTTGCCGGATCTGGGGCACGCCCCGTTCGTGGCCGAGGACGGTCACGCCGGCCGGATCCAGTCTGAAGTGGACGCCGGCGTTCGCCTCGAGCCCGAGCCACCTTGCCACGAGTACGCGGCCGAAGTGTCCGTGCCCGACGAGGATCACATCGGTCCGCCGCAGGGCCGCACGGGCGTGCTCCAGTGCCAGGTCCGCCCGCGCCGAGACCTGTGCGGCGGTCTCGCCGCCGGGGCTCGGATGCGACCACACGGTCCAGCCGGGAACCGTGCGCCGGATCTCCTCGGTCGTGATGCCCTCGTAGTCTCCGTAGTCCCACTCCGCGAGGTCTTCGGTGATGTCCGCGACGTCGAGCCCGGCCAGTTCGGCCGTGCGCAGTGCCCGCCTGCGTGGGCTGGAGAGCACGACGCCCTCGGCGTCACCGCGTAGCGCTCGCAGTGCCTCTCCCGCCGCGATGGCTTGCTGCTCCCCGTCGGCGGTGAGGGGAAGGTCGGTGCGGCCGGTGTGCCTGCCGTTCGCCGACCACTCCGTCTGTCCGTGCCGGATCAAGTACAGCCGATTTTCCACGGGTGCGAATATAGTCGTCCGAACGCTAAGCTACCGATCAGTAACCTGCGGCTGGGTGAAGGTCGCGATCGGCGAACGGAGAGAAATGATGGCGCAGAGCCCTACTTTCGCGATGTGGCGGAAGCTGGTCTCCCGGCCAGGCGGGAAGCAGTTGTTCTCCGCCGCGATGTGCCTGCGGGTGCCCTATTTCCGGACGGTGCTTCCCGCCGTGCGCGAACTGGAACCGGGTCGGTGTGTGGTGAGCGCACCCAAGTGGTGGGGTGTGCACAACCACATCGGCACCTTCCATGCCATCGCCGCCTGCAATCTGGCGGAGATCGCCATGGGCATGCTGGCCGAGGCAACGGTGCCGGCCACCCACCGCTGGCTGCCGAAGGGTATGACCGTCGAGTACGTCGCGAAGGCGGAGACCGGGCTGACCGCGGTGGCCGAACTCGCCGAGATCCCCGAATTCGGCGCCGAGGGGACCGAAGTCGCCGTCCCGGTCACGATCTCCGATCGGGCAGGCAGGCCCGTGGTGACCGGCACCATCACGATCTGGGTCACCCAGCGGAAATAGCGGTGTACGGACGCAGGCCGACGTGCGTCGTCTGCCGGAGGACGTTCTCGCCGGACGACGCGGGCAGGTCGAGCCAACGATTGAGCGACCTGCCCAGACGGCCGCAGTGGCGCGCGGCCGGCACCGCGAGTTGTTCATCCACCGACGTGAACCGCAGGACGGGCGGGTCCGCCGAAATCACCTCTGTCGGCCCGACCTGCTGAATCTCCGAATGAATCGGGTTCTGCTCCTCGCCGATCGTGCAGCCGGGAGCCAGTAACGGCCCTCGGACGCGGAGCGCGAGGTCGATCTCGCCCTTGCGCTCGTCATTGGACTCGAAGTCGGAGTAGCCCGCGTAGCGCAACTGGACCGTCGTGCGCGGCGCGCCCGGCAGTGGCGTGGGTTCGGCCTCCAGTGACCCGAAGACCTGGGCGAAGCGGCCGTCCAGCGTGCCTTCGGCGAAGGTGAGGCGCATTTCGCGAAGGGGCAGTTCCCGGATCCGGCCGAAACTCAGCGTGCCCGTCGAGATGAGCACCTCGCATCGCCACTTGGCGGGATCGGCGCCTGCGGGAATGGCGGGACAGGCGGTGAAGTCGAATCCCGAAGGCTGCTGCGCGATGGCCGGGACGGCCGCGGTGGTGGCGATGAGACTGGCTCCGGCCAGTGCCGCCAGCGCGCGGCGCAGATGTCTTTTGGTCATGGTCAAACCCTCGCCGAAGGTGCTGGGTCGCACATCAGGGAACGCCCGGAGCGCACCCCTGACGTTCGTTGACACTGGGCCAACAGGGTGAAATCAACGGCGCCGACCTCGTTGCCGTGAACACCGTTAACTCAACTGCTTGCCATGATCGACTACTTCGCGAGACGGTGCAGGGCATGACAGCTTCTGCCCTGTCCCGTCGCCGCTTCCTCGGTCTCGCCGCGCTGAACTCCGCGGCCGCGGTGGGAATGACGGCGGTCTCCGCCGATCCGGCCGCCGCGGCAAGCCAGGGCATGCCGCCGTTCTCGCCCGCGATCGTGATCGGCACCGGTTACGGAGCCGCGGTGACCGCCCTGCGCCTCGGCGAGGCAGGAATTCCCACGCTCATGCTCGAGATGGGCCAGTTGTGGAACACGCCGGGAGCGGACGGGAACATCTTCTGCTCGATGCTCAGGCCGGACGAGCGGTCGATGTGGTTCAAGCGCCGCACCGAGGCGCCGTTGGCCTCGTTCCTGTGGCTGGATCTGGCCAACCGCGACATCCGTCCTCACGCCGGTGTGCTGGACCGGGTGCACCACGGCGACATGTCCGTATTCCTGGGCCGCGGCGTCGGTGGCGGGTCCCTTGTCAACGGCGCGATGGCGGTGACCCCGCGCCGGGACTACTTCGCCGAAGTCCTGCCCGAGGTCGATGCGGACGAGATGTACGGCACTTACTTTCCCAGAGCCAATGCGGAACTGGGCGTGAACGAGGTGGACCGGGACTGGTTCGAGTCCTGCCGCTCGTACGCCTATGCGCGACTCTCCCGCAAGCATGCGGAAAAGGCCGGCTTCACCACTGCGTTCGTGCCGAGCGTCTACGACTTCGGCCACCTCGAGCGGGAGGAGGCGCAGGAGGTGCCGAGGTCGGCTCTCGCGTCCGAGGTGATCTACGGCAACAACCACGGCAAGCTGTCACTGGACAAGACGTACCTGGCCGCCGCGCTCGGCACGGGCAACGTGACGATCCAGACGCTGCAGGAGGTCCGGGACATCACCCGGCAGCAGGACGGCAGCTACACGTTGTCCGTCCGGGAACTGAATCCGGACGGGGGAGTCCTCGCGGTCCGGCAGATCAGCACCCGGCACCTCTTTCTCGGTGCGGGCAGTGTCGGCTCCACCGAACTGCTGCTGCGGGCCAGGGAGACCGGCAGGCTGCCGGACCTCGACGAGCAGGTCGGCCAGGGGTGGGGTACCAACGGCAACGTGATGCTCGGCAGGGCCAACCACATGTGGGACACGACCGGCACTCTGCAGTCGGGAATGCCCGCGCTGGGCATCGACAACTGGGACGATCCGGTGCACCCGGTCTTCGCCGAGATCGCCCCGATGCCCGCCGGGCTCGAAACGTGGGCCAGCCTCTATCTCGCCATCACCAAGAACCCGGAACGCGGCCACTTCACCTACGACGCCACCACGGACTCCGCGCGGCTGCACTGGGCGGAGTCGCAGGGGCAGCCGTCCATCGACGCGGCCAAGGCGCTGTTCGACCGGATCAACAGGGCGAACTCGACGATCTACCGCACCGATCTTTTCGGGGACACGCGCGCCTTCGAGAACCGGTTCACTTACCACCCGCTGGGCGGCGCCGTGCTCGGCAAGGCCACGGATCTGTACGGCAGGGTGAACGGCTATCGGAACCTCTACGTCACCGACGGCGCGCTCATCCCGGGCAGCACGGGGGTCAACCCCTTCGTCACGATCACCGCACTCGCCGAGCGCAACATCGAGCGCGTGTTGGCCGAGGACTTCGCCTGACTCGCCAGGTCAGCGGGAGCGCAGCCGCTCGTAGTGGGCGACGCAGTCCTGGTAGTGAGGCAACAGCCCGGCGGCCTCGGCGTCGGCAAGGGTGGGGGCGGAGGCGTCCTTCGCCGAGAGCACGGGAGCCAGGTCCGTTGGCCATGGCAGGGCGAGATCGGAGTCCAGCGGAGTGAAGCCGTGCTCCGCGGCCGGGTTGTAGCTGGTCGAACAGAGATACGTCATGACCGTGTCGTCCTCGAGTGCGACGAACCCGTGCGCGAGCCCCTCCGCGACGTACACCGCCCTGCACTCGACGTCGTCCAGCCGGATGGCGTCCCAGTGGCCGAATGTGGGCGATCCCACCCGGACGTCGAGCACGACGTCCAGCAACGAGCCACGGGCGCAGGAAACGTACTTCGCCTGACCTGGCGGGGTGTCCGCGAAGTGCATTCCCCGGATGCTTCCGCGCACGGACCTGCTGTGGTTGACCTGCGCGACGTGCAGAGGGTGCCCGACCGCCTTGACGAAGGCGGACTCCTGAAACGGCGCGACGAAGACGCCACGGCTGTCCGGGAACGTCCGCGGGGTGAACTCGAATGCGTCCCGTACAGCCAATTCTCGCGCGTCCATGCCCGACACCTTAGCCAGTGCCGTTTTCGAGCCAACCAAACCGGACGGACGTCTTGCGATTGCCGGTTTGACCTGCACTAATTCGATCAATTGTGTGACCTCAGCCGCACCGAGGGATCGCAACCGGTACCCGGCCTGTCACACTGATAGGACCGCCGCGTTCGCGGTCATGCCGCACCACGGCCAATCGACGGACGCCTCGCCGGTGACCTGCGCTACCGCGCCGGGATCGCCGTGCTGGAGGAGCTCAAGTCACCGGGGACGATAATGCTGGGTCAACCGCAGTCGGCCCCACCCACAACTTCGGGAGAACTGAAGTGTCCAACGTTCACGTCGCGAGGCCGGCGATCGATTCAATGACAGGAACCGCCATGAACGACCAGGTCAGCAAGGACACCGCCGCGCATGCGTCGCCGCCGATCGCGGGCGATGCCTCGCCGGTGACCGATGAGGAGATCTTCCGCGGCCACGAGGGCGGCAAGCTGTCCGTGGCGGCGACGAGGCCGATCTCGCAACCCCGTGACCTGTCCATCGCCTACACGCCTGGCGTCGCCAAGGTCAGCAGGGCGATCGCGGAGGACGCGTCCCTGGCGGAGCGCTACACCTGGGCGGACCGCCTGGTGGTCGTCGTGAGCGACGGCACCGCGGTCCTCGGCCTCGGTGACATCGGCGCCAGCGCGTCGCTGCCGGTCATGGAGGGCAAGTCGGTGCTCTTCAAGACCTTCGCCGGACTCGACTCCATTCCCCTGGTGCTCGACACGACGGATGTGGACGAGATCGTCGAGACGCTGGTGCGGCTGCGTCCGTCCTTCGGCGCGGTCAACCTCGAGGACATCTCCGCTCCGCGGTGCTTCGAGCTCGAGGCGAAGGTCAAGGAAGCGCTGGACTGCCCGGTCATGCACGACGACCAGCACGGCACCGCCATCGTGGCGCTCGCCGCGCTGCGCGGCGCGAATCTGGTGCTGGACAAGGCCATGGCCGATCAGCGGGTGGTCATCTCCGGCGCGGGTGCGGCCGGTGTCGCGTGTGCCCGGATTCTGCAGGCCGCGGGTATCGGCGACGTCGTCGTGCTCGACTCGAAGGGCATCATTCACGAGGGCAGGGATCACCTGAACCCGATCAAGGAAGAGCTCGCCGGGACGACCAACTCGGGGGGTCTGCGGGGTGGACTCGCGGACGCGCTGAAGGGCTCGGACATCTTCCTCGGGCTGTCCGGGTCGACCATCGACGAGACCCTGCTGGGCACGATGGCCAAGGACCCGATCGTGTTCGCTCTGTCCAATCCGGACCCGGAGGTGCACCCCGCGGTCGCTGCCCGGTACGCCCCTGTCGTGGCCACCGGACGCAGTGACTTCCCGAACCAGATCAACAACGTGCTCGCGTTCCCCGGTGTGTTCCGTGGCGCGCTGGACGCTGGTGCGCGGGCGATCACCGAGAACATGAAGATCGCGGCGGCGGACGCCATCGTGGCGGTCGCTACCGACGACCTCGCCACCGACCGCATCGTGCCGAGTCCGCTGGACCCGCGGGTCGCGCCCGAGGTCGCCGCCGCGGTGGCGAAGGCGGCTGCCCAGGACGGCGTCACCGCCTGAGGCAAGCCCCCGCCCGGAGCCGTCAGGAGGAGAGGGCCGCGGCGAGTTGGGCGATGCGGTGGCGTGGAAGGTCGATCAGGCGGAGGTCGAGCAGGTCGGGTGCGATGGCCGACATCCGGTCGCGAGCCTCGTTCTTGGTCATCGTGCCGCCGGACGCGGCGATCAGCGCCTCCCGCCCGGTGTTGCCCAGCTTGCCGTGCGCTCTCGTCCACACCGCGTGCCGGACGGTGGCGGTGCCGTCCTGCGGTGGGGCGGCATCCGCCACCACCACGGCGTGGGTGTTGTCCGGCGTGCTGCGCAGCAGCCGGAGCCGGTACTTCGGGCCAACCAGTCGGGACAACGCGCGTTGGGCGTCGGCGTTGGCCAGGTCGGGATGGGCATTGGGCAACAGCACCGCGACGCGCTCGGCGTTCGTCGCGAGCAGGGCGCGAAGCAGCCACGGCCCTGGATCGGCAGTCAGGTCCATGGTGATCGCGGTACCCGCCTGCGCCGACACCGGTTTCGCCCAGTCCGCCCTGCGTTGCTCGACCCGCTGCCCGCCTTCGCCCGCGACGGCCGCCAGCGCCGCCAGGAGATCGGCGGCGGTCGCGGTTGACTCCACCGACTGCGGGCCATGGGTGTAGATGCCCGGTTGCCCCTTGGCGCCACCGGATTTGCGGGCGTGCCCGGTGGGCTGACAGACGTAGAGATCCGCGGCGCTGCCGATGGCCTGCGCGCCGTGGTAACGGTGGAAGTCCGGCACGATGCTCTCGAACACCAGCCCGATCCCGGCGAGTTCCCGCTGCACCTGCGCGCCGAGTGCGGGATGCCGGGGACTGTAG
Source organism: Amycolatopsis marina (assembly GCF_900111885.1). Taxonomy (GTDB): domain Bacteria; phylum Actinomycetota; class Actinomycetes; order Mycobacteriales; family Pseudonocardiaceae; genus Amycolatopsis; species Amycolatopsis marina. The sequence goes on along the minus strand of NZ_FOKG01000029.1, from coordinate 26,724 downwards.
CCGTAGGCCAGCAGCAGCCTGCCCTTCGGTGGATCGGCGAGGCACTCGACTCCGCGGGCGGCGAACAGCGCCATGCCCTCCGGCGTGTACGGCGGATCGCTGAAGACAAGATCGGCGCTGCCGGTCACGGCTGGCGGAAGTCCGATCCGGAGATCGGCATGGATCGTGGTGACACTGCGATCGCTGTGCCGGTCGAGATACTCCAGCACCCGATCATCCAGATCCACCACCGTGACCTCGGCCTCCGGCCGGACCAGCCGGATGGCGAGCGAGGTGAGATCGTGATCACCGAGCAGCACGAGCCGGGCCCGTCGCAGGTCGTACCGGGTGTCCAGCCACAGTGCGCGCCGCAGCACGGTTTCCGCCGTTGCCTGCACGTGGTCCAACGCGGCCAGTGGCGGCGGGACGTTCTCGATGAGTCCTGCGAGGACCGACAGGTGTTCGGCGTCCGGCCCGAGGTCGTCCGGTGTTCCGGGGACGTCGAGATGCGCGTACGTCTGCGCCCTGGCGGGCTGGATCCGGAGGGCGTCGCCGTCGCGCTCGAGGTCGTCGCCGAGCGCGTCCAGCAGCTCCTGCAGGCTGCGGCGTGGTGCGGTCGACTCGCGGACCAGTTGGTCGAACTCCTGCCATCCGGCGCGCAGCCTGGTCATCGCGCTGCGGAGTGGGCCGGTGTGCACGCCGTGCTCGGCGAGCACCTTGTCTACTGGAGTCAACATCGGGCACAGCCTAGAGACCGGGGTCTGCCCAGTGAGATGCGCAGCCGTTGTCGGTGGGGTGGGATACCGTCGCGCGGACCGGCCGAGGCCGTCACGAGGGAGGCGACTGGTGGGAATCGAGTTCCAGGGTGCGACCAAGAGATACCCCGGCGGGAGTGTGGCCGTGGACAACCTCGACCTGACCGTCGAGGACGGCACGATCACCGTGCTCGTCGGGCCTTCGGGCTGCGGCAAGACGACCTCGCTGCGGATGATCAACCGGATGGTCGAGCCGACCGAAGGCACGGTGCTCCTCGACGGCAAGGACGTCCGCGGCTCCGATCCCGCACTGTTGCGCAGAGGGATCGGCTATGTCATCCAGCATGCGGGGCTCTTTCCACACCGCACAGTGCTCAGCAACGTGGCCACCGTGCCGCTGCTGGCCGGCTGGGACAAGTCGAGGGCCCGCAAACGAGCGGCGGAATTGTTGGAGATCGTCGGGTTGCCTGCCGAACTCGGCAAGCGCTATCCGGCTCAGCTCTCCGGTGGGCAGCAACAGCGTGTTGGCGTGGCAAGAGCTCTCGCCGCCGACTCACCGGTGCTGCTGATGGACGAGCCCTTCTCGGCGGTGGATCCGGTGGTTCGCGAGGGACTGCAGGACGAGTTGTTGCGACTGCAGTCCCAGTTGGGTAAGACGATCGTCTTCGTCACCCACGACATCGACGAGGCGGTGCGCCTCGGGGACAAGGTCGCCGTTCTGCGGGTGGGCGGAAGGCTCGCGCAGTACGGCACTCCGTCAGAGGTGCTCCGGCATCCGGTGGACGACTTCGTCGCCTCCTTCGTCGGCCGGGATCGTGGATACCGGGGCCTGTCCTTCCTTTCGGCGAAGGGGGTGCGCGTCGAGGAGGTACCGACGGTCGAGTTGGGGAGCACGGTGACCGGCCCGGCGGACCGGTGGTTCCTCGCGGTCAACGGCGCGGGTGAGCCACGCGGCTGGCTTCCGCCGAGTACCACTGTGGACGGTCCGCTGCGTGAGGGAGACCTGACAGCGGGCGGATCGCTCTACGTTCAGGGAACGCCGGTGCGCGGTGCGCTGGACGCGGCCCTGTCCTCGCCCGCCAGTTTGGGAGTTGTGGTGGACGCCGAAGGCAAGGTCGTCGGTGCGGTCACCGCGCGACAGGTCCTCGACGTCATCGAGAACCATCCGGAGGGCGTGAGCGGGCGGTGAGTGAGTTCTTCGCCGAGCTGGGCCGCTACCTCGGCAGCGCGAACACCCGCATGCAGTTGCTCGGCAACCTGCTGGAACACATCTATCTCGCGCTTGTGCCGCTGGTGCTGGGCATCGTGCTCGCGGTGTGCGCGGGTTGGGCGGGCAAACGATGGCCCCGGACCCGCCCGGCGCTACTGGTGGTGTCGAACCTGTTGTACACAATCCCTTCGCTCGCTCTGTTCGTGGTGATTCCCGGCATTATCGGTTCGAAGATCCTGGACAGCATCAACGTTGTGCTGGCGCTGACCCTCTACACCGCCGCACTGCTCATCCGGCCGGTGCTCGACGCGCTGGACGCGGTGCCACCCCAGGTGATCTCGGCGGCTACCGCCATTGGTTACCGGCCTGCGCGCCGCTTTCTCGGCGTGGAGCTGCCACTCGCGGTTCCGGTGCTCACGGCCGGCGTGCGAGTCGCGTCGGTCAGCAACATCAGTTTGGTCAGTGTCGGTGCGCTGATCGGCACCGGCGGTCTCGGTGTGCTGTTCACCGACGGATTCCAGCGGGAGTACTTCTCGCCGATCGTCGTCGGCATCGTGCTGACCCTGGTGCTGGCACTCGTGGTCGATCTGCTCCTCGTTCAGCTCCGCAATGTCCTCACCCCGTGGGCGAGTGCGGGCCGGGCGGCCCTGCCCGTGGAGGTGAAGACCGCATGATCGGCGAGACGATCGCCTGGTTCGGCGATCCGGCCAACTGGCAAGGAATCGACGGAGTACCGACCCGGCTGCTGCAACATGCGGGCTATGTCCTGTCCGCGCTGGCGATCGCCGGCGCGATCGCGATTCCGCTCGGTCTCTACGTCGGGCACACCGGCCGGGGCGGTGTGACGCTGGTGGGCGGCGGGAACGCGATCCGGGCCCTGCCGACGCTCGGACTCGTCACGTTTCTCTTCCTCCTGTTCTCCGACAGTGAGACGGCGACGATGATCGGCCTCGTGGTGCTGGGCATCCCGCCGATCCTCGCGGGCACCTACGCCGGACTGCAGTCCACGGACCACCAGGTGGTCGACGCCGCCGAGGGAATGGGCATGACCGGCTGGCAGCGACTGTGGAAGGTGGAGGTCCCCGTCGCGTTGCCGCTCGTGCTCGGAGGTGTGCGCAACTCCGCCCTCCAGTTGGTGGCCACGGCCGCGGTGGCCGCCTACGTCGGCCTCGGTGGCCTCGGGCGCTACGTGCTCGACGGGCTGGCCGTTTTCGACTACGGCGAGGTGGTGGCGGGAGCGTTGCTCACCGCACTGCTCGCCATCGTGCTCGACCTGTTTCTCGGCGGCCTGCAGCGAGCGCTGGTGCCGCGAGGGGTGCGACTGGCCGCGGCAGCGGACACCGGCAAACAGCTCACAGGGGAGGTCGTGTGATGTTTCGGCTGCGCGGTGCCCGATCGGCGGCAGTGCTGGCTGCCGTGGCACTTCTGCTGACGGGATGCGGCAACCCGCTGCAAGGGGGAGCCGAGGGCGGTGCGGACGGTGAGATCGTCATCGGATCCTCGGACGTGGGGGAAAGTCTGCTGCTGGCACAGATCTACGCGGGCGCCTTACGCGACGCGGGGGCGGAGAACGTCACGGTCCGGCCCCCGGTCGGCGGCCGGGAGGTCGTGGTGCAGGCGCTGCAGGACCGGTCACTGTCCGTCGTGCCGGACTACAGCGGGAACCTGCTCCGGTACTTCGCCCCCGACTCGGAGGCCACCACCCCGGACGAGGTCTACGCCGAACTGCGGCGGACGCTGCCGGAAGGCTTCCGGGTGCTGGAGCAGGCACCCGCGCAGGACACGGACGTCCTCGTCATCAAGCAGGAGTTGGCGAACACGGGGATCAGCACTGTCTCCGAGTTGGCTCCACACTGTGACGAGCTGGTGTTCGGCGGGCCGGGTCAGTGGGCGGATCGCTGGCAGGCCAAGATCAAAGCCTTGTACGGCTGCGAATTCCGGGAGATCCGCGTCACCGACACCGGTGGGCCGGTGACGGTGGAAGCACTGCGCTCCGGCGAGGTGCAGGTGGCCGACCTGTTCAGCACGTCGGCCACCATCGAGAGCAACGGTTTCGTCCCGTTGGTGGACGACAAAAACATGTTTCCCGCGCAGAACATTGTCCCATTGGTGGCACACGGGACACTGTCCGAACGTGAGGAGCAGGCCCTGAACGACCTCTCCGCAGTACTCACCACCGAAAAGCTGACCGAGTTGAACGTGCAGTTCAGCACGGAGAAGCGCAATCCCCTCGACATCGCCGAGGAGTTTCTGCGCGACAATGGGCTCACGTAAGCACTGTGGGAATATTTCCCACAGTTACGACTTGTTAACAATTGTCATGACGGCTGGCCGCGGAATCGATTCCGGATTCCTACTAAAGTCGGTTGTTTCGGTCCGACTTTAGTAGCGGGCCGTTCGAGTGGTTCCGGTATCAACAATGTGTGTCAGGTCGTCGCGGACTCGATCGAGAATAGCTGAGCCATGCAGCCTACTGCATTCGTTCGGTTGCCGCGATCCTTGGTGCGAAGCGGCTGCTTCAGCCGTAAGGACGTCTTGAACTCCTTGTGGTGCAAGAAAAAGCGACGGTGAGTCGTCGCTGGCACTGGAGTGGAGCAAGAGCGGGGCCGGGCGAGGAGTAAGCCATTGCCGATGGTATTGCTGGCTCGCGGGAAAGAGTTCGGCGCGCTTGTTGATCACGCTCACGCGTATACCTCTAGTAGGTGCGAATAACAAGATCTTCCTTCGGGGGAATTTCAGACCTACTCTCACCACAGCGTTCAGCAGAACGCGTTCTACCCCTAGAAACCCCGGGGGCCGCTGGTCGGTTCGCGGGGTCCACCCCTGCCTAGGAGGAATGAACCCGTGCGGGAAACTGTGAACAACAAACGGAGACAGCTCGGCGGCCTCGGTCTCGCCACCGCTGTCGCCGCGCTCACCGTGCTGAGCGGAAACGGCGTCGCCCAGGCCCAGGAAGGCGCGATTCTGGGTGCTGACAAGGCCGGCGCGATCGAGGGCAGCTACATCGTCGTGCTGAAGGACGAGGTGTCGATCCAGTCGGTGCCCGACGTGGCCAAGGGCGTGGCGAATCGGCACGGCGGCAAGATCGAGCAGACCTTCAAGAGCGCGCTGCGCGGATACTCGGCCTCGATGAGCGAGCGCCAGGCGAAGCGGGCCGCGGCGGACCCGAAGGTCGCATACGTCGAACAGAACCAGGTCGTGCAGCTCAGTGCCGACCAGCTGAACCCACCGTCCTGGGGCCTGGACCGGATCGACCAGCGCGATCTGCCGCTGAACAGCAAGTACAGCTACTCGACGACGGCATCCAACGTCGACGCCTACATCATCGACACCGGCATCCTGACCACCCACAACGACTTCGGTGGTCGGGCGAAGCACGGCTACGACTTCGTGGACAACGACGCGAATGCCAGTGACTGCAACGGCCATGGCACGCACGTCGCCGGCACCGTCGGCGGTACGGCACACGGCGTCGCCAAGGGTGTGACCCTGATCGGCGTGCGGGTGCTCGACTGCGCGGGCTCCGGTAGCTACGCCGGCGTCATCGGTGGCATCGACTGGGTGACCAGCAACGCCTCGGGTCCGTCGGTCGCCAACATGAGCCTGGGCGGTGGCGCATCGAGCGCAGTTGACGACGCGGTTCGTCGCTCGATCAACTCCGGCGTGACGTACGCGCTGGCCGCGGGCAACGACAACGGCGCCAACGCGTGCAACGTTTCGCCCGCAAGGACCCAGGAAGCGATCACGGTCGGCTCCACGACCAGCAGTGACGCTCGGTCGAGCTTCTCGAACGTCGGCACGTGCCTGGACATCTTCGCGCCGGGTTCCGGTATCACCTCGGCATGGATCGGTGGGAACAACGCCACGAGGTCGATCAGTGGCACCTCGATGGCCACCCCCCACGTGGCTGGTGGCGCAGCGCTGTACCTGGCCGCGAACCCCTCGGCCTCGCCACAGCAGGTGCGGGACGCGCTGGTGAACAACGGCACCAAGGGCAAGGTGACCGATGCTCGCTCGGGTTCGCCGAACGTCCTGCTGTACACCGGAAGTGGGGACACCAACCCGCCCGACCCGGGAACCTGCTCGTCGGCCAGCAACACCGCTAACGTCTCGATCCCCGATGCCGGCTCCGCGGTGACCAGCTCGGCGACGGTCTCCGGTTGCGACCGCAACGCGTCGTCCACCACGAAGGTGGACGTGCACATCAAGCACACCTACCGGGGCGACCTGGTGATCGACGCGATCGCGCCGGACGGCACCAGCTACCGGTTGAAGAACAGCTCGGGCTCCGACTCGGCGAACAACGTGGACCAGACGTACACGGTGAACGCCTCGGGCAAGGCCGCCAACGGCACCTGGAAGCTGCAGGTGCGGGACGTGTACCGGTACGACACCGGCTACATCGACTCCTGGAGCGTCACCCCGTAGTTCCGTAGCGGGCTGTGGCAACGCGGCCCATCGCTGAGTAGCTCAGAACCCCGGGTCGGCTTCCTGGCAGGCCCGGGGTTCTGAGTTTGTAGCGCTTTGTCGACAATGAATCGTTGCTGTTCACCGCCGGGCACTGTGCGGCGCCACCACCGGGCCGGCCAACACCAGCCCCGCAGCGGTGCTCATCCAGCCGATCGCCCGTAACGCTCGCTCCCGCATGTCGCCGTCCTCTCGCGCTACGTGATGGTCCGACTCCTCCGAGTGTGCGGCCTCAAGCCGGGAAAGTCCCGAAGATCCACGCGACCGGGCTAGCGGTGCCTCTCGCACTTTCCCGGGAAAGTGCGGTTGTTGCGTGTGCACGTATCGCACTTCCTGGGAAAGTGCGAGGCCTGCACAGGACGAGACCCCCACCGGAATTGTACTGCTCACGGGTGGGGGTCTCGTCCTTCGCCAGGATCAGCGACTCAGCTGAACGCCTTCTCGATGATCGCCTTCTGCTCGACCTCGTGCACCTTCGGCGAACCGGCCGAGGGAGCCGCCATGGGCCTGCGTGCTGCCACCTGCAGGCTGTTGAAAGCATCCGGCAGCTTGCGCGGCAGGTTGAGTCCGAAGAACGGCCATGCGCCCTGGTTCTCCGGCTCCTCCTGCACCCACATGGTCTCCTTGGAGTTCGGGTAGCGATCCAGCGCCGCGATCAGCTTCTTCTTCGGCAGCGGGTAGTACTGCTCCACCCGCACCAGTGCCACGTCGTCGATCTCCCGCTTGGTCCGGTCGGCGAGCAGCTCCCAGTACATCTTTCCGGAGGTCAGCAGCACCTTGCGCACCTTGGCCGGGTCGACGTCGTTGTCGTCGATCACCGAGAGGAACTTCGACTGGTCAGTGAAGTCCTCCACCGTCGACTTCACGGCCTTGTCCCGCAGCAGGCGCTTGGGCGTGAACACCACGAGCGGGCGGTTGACCCCGTCGAGCGCGTGCCTGCGCAGGAGGTGGAAGTAGTTCGCCGGGGTGGAGGGCACCGAAACTGTCATCGAGCCCTCGGCACACAGCTGCAGGAACCGCTCGATCCGGCCCGACGTGTGGTCCGGTCCCTGACCCTCGTGCCCGTGCGGCAGCAGGAGCACGACGTCGGAGAGCTGTCCCCACTTCGCCTCACCGGAGGAGATGTACTCGTCGATCACGGTCTGCGCGCCGTTGACGAAGTCGCCGAACTGCGCCTCCCACATGACCAGTGCCTCGGAGTTGGCCACCGAGTAGCCGTACTCGAAGCCGACGGCCGCGTACTCCGAAAGCGCCGAGTCGTAGATCATCACCCGGCCCTGCTGCTCGGCGAGGTGCTGCAGCGGGGAGTACTCCTGGCCGGTCTTGCGGTCGATCAGCACGGAGTGCCGCTGGGTGAACGTGCCACGCCGGGAGTCCTGACCCGAAAGCCGGACCAGCCGGCCGTCGATCGCCAGCGAGCCGAACGCCAGCAGTTCGCCGAACGCCCAGTCGATGCCGCCTTCGCGGGACATCTTGTGCCGCCGCTCCATCACCGGCTTGACCCTGGGGTGCGGGGTGAAACCCTCCGGCACGTTGACGAACGCGTCACCGATGCGCTCGACCACCTCGCGGGAGATCGCGGTCGGCACCTTGGCGGGCACCTGCTGCTCCTCCTCGACCGAGGGGCTGGCCTTGACCGGGTGCTTCTCCAGCTCACGGACCTCGTTGAACACGTGCTCGAGCTGACTGGAGAAGTCGCGGAGCGCGGCCTCCGCCTCCTCGACCGAAATGTCCCCGCGGCCGATCAGCGACTCGGTGTAGGTCTTCCGCACGCTTCGCTTGGTGTCGATGATGTCGTACATCGCCGGCTGCGTCATCGAGGGATCGTCACCCTCGTTGTGACCGCGCCGCCGGTAGCAGATCATGTCGATCACAAAGTCCTTGTTGAACGCCTGGCGGTACTCCACGGCCAGCTGCGCCACCCAGTACGCGGCCTCCGGGTCGTCGCCGTTCACGTGGAACACCGGGGCGCCGATCATCTTCGCCACGTCCGTCGCGTACTGCGTCGACCGGGCGTTCTCCGGGGCGGTGGTGAAGCCGACCTGGTTGTTGATGATCACGTGCACGGTGCCACCGGTGCGGTAGCCACGGAGCAGCGCGAGGTTCAGCGTCTCCGCGACCACACCCTGGCCCGCGAACGCCGCGTCACCGTGCAGCAGCACGGGGAGCACGGTGTAACCGAGGCCGGCGCTGCCACCCTTGTCCAGCAGGTCCTGCTTGGCCCGCACGATGCCCTCGAGCACCGGGTCCACCGTTTCCAGGTGCGACGGGTTCGCGGTCAGCGACACCTTGGTCTCGCCGTCGCCGAACATCCGGAAGTACTTGCCCTCGGCCCCGAGGTGGTACTTCACGTCGCCGGAGCCGTGCGCCTGCCCTGGATCGAGGTTGCCCTCGAACTCCTGGAAGATCTGCGAGATCGGCTTGCCGACGATGTTCGCCAGCACGTTCAGCCTGCCGCGGTGCGGCATGCCGATGACGACCTCGTCGAGCTCGTGTTCGGCCGCCTTGTCCAGGACCGTGTCGAGCAGCGGGATCACGGTTTCGCCGCCCTCGAGCGAGAACCGCTTCTGGCCGACGTACTTCGTCTGCAGGAAGGTCTCGAAGGCCTCGGCCGCGTTGAGCTTCGAAAGCACGTACTTCTGCACCGAGGTCTCGGGCTTCTCGTGCGGGATCTCCACGCGGTCCTGGATCCAGCGACGCTCGTCGGGATCCAGGATGTGGGTGTACTCGATACCCACGGTGCGGCAGTAGGAGTTGCGCAGCACCCCGAGGATGTCGCGCAGCTTCATCCGCTCCTCGCCCGCGAAACCGCCGACCGCGAACTCGCGGTCGAGGTCCCACAGCGTCAGCCCGTGCGAGAGGACGTCGAGGTCCTCGTGCCTGCGCTGCCGGTAGTTCAGCGGGTCGGTGTCGGCCATCAGGTGACCGCGCATCCGGTAGGCGTCGATCAGCTCGATCACCCGCGCGGTCTTGTCGACCGCGCCCTCGGGGATGTCCTCGACCCAGCGCACCGGCTCGTACGGCAGGCGCAGCGAGGTGAAGACGTCGTCGTAGAAGCCGTCCTCACCGAGCAGCAACTGGTGGATCCGCTTGAGGAACTCGCCGGACTCCGCGCCCTGGATGATCCGGTGGTCGTACGTCGAGGTCAGCGTCATGATCTTGCTGACGCCCATCTCGGTGAGGGCCTTCTCGCTGGTGCCCTGGAAGTGCGCGGGGTACTCCATCGCGCCGACGCCGATGATCGCGCCCTGCCCGACCTGCAGCCGGGGGACGGAGTGGTTGGTGCCGATGCCACCGGGGTTGGTCAGGGAGATCGTGGTGCCCGCGAAGTCGTCCGCGGTGAGCTTGTTGTTCCGCGCCTTCTTGACGATCTCCTCGTACGCCTGCCAGAACTGCAGGAAGGTCATGTTCTCGGTGTTCTTGATCGAGGCGACGACGAGGGTGCGCGAACCCTCCTTGCCCTTCATGTCGATCGCGAGACCGAGGTTCACATGCTCCGGGGTGACCGAGTGCGGCTTGCCGTCGATCAGCTCGTAGTGCCGGTTCATGTTGGGGAACTCGTGCAGCGCCCGCACCATCGCGTAGCCGATGAGGTGCGTGAAGGAGATCTTCCCGCCCCTGGTCCGCTTCAGGTGGTTGTTGATCACGATCCGGTTGTCGGCCATGAGCTTGGCCGGGACGGCGCGCACACTGGTGGCGGTCGGAACCGTCAGCGAGGCGTCCATGTTCTTCGCGATGGCCGCGGCGGCGCCGCGCAGGGTCTTGCGCTCCGGCTCGGCCTTGGCGGGCTTGGCCGTGTCCGCCTTGTCGTCCGGCGAGCTCTTCGCGGCCGGCTTCGCTGCCTGCTTGGGCGCGGCGGCCTTCGGGGCCGCCGGCTTGTCGGCGGGCTTCTCCTGCGCCGGGGCCGGGGACGGCGCGCTCGACTTCTCGGGGGTCTGCCCGTTCCGTGACGGGCTTTCGGACCTGCCGTCACCGCCCGGAGACGACTGCGCTGCCTGCGTTGGCTTGAAGTCGGCGAAGAAGTCATGCCATGCGGCATCTACGGAGGAGGGGTCGGCGAGGAACTGGTCGTACATCTCCTCGACGAGCCATTCATTGGGGCCGAACTGTGACGCAGGGCTGCTGCTGGACACGGCAGGGACTCGCCTCTATCCATACTCGATCTGGTTGTCTGTGTCTTGCTGCCAGCGCGTGATCGGACGCATCCTTGAGACCTGCAACACGTTTCGACGGCTGTGTCCGGTTACGCGCCTACCAGGCTAACCCCCTCGCGTAGCGGCGCGTGAGCGAACTCGGTCAACCTCTGGGACGAATCGTTTGCGATTTGTCACTGAATCGGTTAAGTGCCCACCTGTGGTCGCGCTCGGTCACCGGAGCGGACCTGTTGGAGGTTGACGGGAACCGCGACGCTGTTCAGGTCGTCTGCATCTTGCGGAGACTAGGGCGAGAGGGGAGTCACGGTGGCCGATCTGACGGATGTCGAGCGCATGGTCAACGACTGGGAGCGCAACGCCGCCGAGAAGGCGCAGCGGTACGAGCAGATGCAGCGGCAGGTCGAGCAGATCTCGATCACCGAGTCGGTGGCTTCGGGGGCGGTGTCCGTCACGGTCGGCCACAACGGGCTGCCGACCGACGTGCGGATGACCGATGGGGTGAAGAACATGAGCCCCGACGAGATCGCCGCCAACGTGCTGCGCGCCATGCAGAAGGCGCAGTCGAAGTATCCCGAGCGGTTGCAGGAAATCACCGCGGCCACCGTCGGCGAGGACTCCACGACGCGGCACATCGTGGCGACCGCCGTCGAGCAGTTCCCCGATGCTCCGGAGGAAGAGGAGCCGCAGGGCAGGGAGGCCCCCGGTCGGCAGTTGCGCGTCGAGACCGAGCCGGACGAGGAGCCCGAGCCTCCGCGTCGTGCCGCTCCGCCGACACCGCCTGCTCCGAAGCCGCCGCCCGCTCCGCCCGCGAGTCGCAGGCGTCCGCCCTCGGATGACGACGACGGCGAGGACTTCGGTGACCAATCGTTCCTGCGGCGGGATTGATCAGCCAACCGGTTCGGCTTCTGGAGGGGTTTCGCGATGGGTAGCGGCGGGCAGGGTTTCGAGGTACTCCACGAGGAGTTGGAGAACCACGCAGGCAAGGTCGACGGCTTCGCGGATCGGATGGAGACGGCCGTCTCCGCCGCGCAGCAGGTGACGATGGACAACAGCGCGTACGGCGTGATCTGCCAGCCGTTCGCGCTGCTGCTCGACCCGTTCGAGCAGATGGGCGTGCGGGCGCTGCGAACGGCGGCCGAGTCGATCAGCGCCACAGCGGGCAAGGTCCGGGACGCGTCCGCCACGTACAGCGGGCATGAGGACGACACCGCAGCGGTGATCAAGAAGACGGGCGGGGCGCTCTGATGCCTGACGGGAACCCGCTGGTCGCGCAGGCGCAGTCGACCACAACCGGATACACGGGAATCGGGATCGCCGAGTCCGCCGTTGATCTCGCGTCGGGAATCTCGGACGGCTCCTGGGTGGCGGTCGGCCTCGGCGCCGTCGGTGTGGGCCTCGAGGTCCTGTCGATGGTGGTGGACCCGATCGGGACGCTCGCGTCGTACGGGGTGTCCTGGCTCATCGAGCACGTGCAGCCGTTGAAAGAAGCGCTGGACTGGCTGGCGGGGGACCCGCCGGTAATCCAGTCGTTCTCCGAGACCTGGGCGAATGTCGCGGCCGAAGTCTCCGCGGTGGCGGGCGACCTCGGCAACGAGGTCAACACCGGGACCGCCGGCTGGTCGGGCGAGGCCGCCGACGCCTACCGGCAGGCCTCGGCCGAGCAGGCCGACGCGATCGCCGGGGCGGCGACGCTGTCGGAGGGCATCTCGGTCGGCGTGATGATCATGGGCGAGGTCGTCGCCGCGGTGCGTGAGATCGTCCGCGACCTGGTCGCCGAACTGGTCGGCAAGCTCATCACCTGGGCGCTCGAGGCGGCCGGCACGCTCGGCTTCGCGACGCCGCTCATCGCGGTGCAGGCCACGACGGCGATCTCCAAGGCGATCAGCAAGATCTCGGATCTGATCCGGAAGCTGGTCAAGACGATCGGCAATGTCTCGCCGTTGATCCGCAGGGTGATCGACAAGCTGGACGAGATCATCCAGGCACTGGCGAAGCTGGCCCGCAAGTTCTCCCCCGGCGGGGGAACCACACCGTCGTCCACGCCGAACACGCCCGGCATCGACGCGCCGACGGTGAAGTCCCCGGACGCCACCACGCCTTCCTCGGCGACGACCACGCCGAGCGGGACCACGACTCCGGACGCACCGAGCACCACCCCGAAGTCGCCGGACACCACGAGCCCGTCGAGTACCAGCCCGGACGGGCCGGGGACGACCACACCGAACGGCGGAAAGCCAGACGGCACGTCACCGAACGGCGGCAAGCCGGACGGCTCCATTCGGGACAACGTCGATCCCCGGGCCGACGGCAGGCTGAACGACTGGAAATGCACCGACGGGGATCCCATCGATCTCGCCACCGGCGAAATGATCATGGGGGAGGTGGACGTGGAACTGCCCGGCGTCCTGCCGCTGATCCTGCGAAGGGCCCATCACTCCGGCTACCGGGTGGGCCGTTCTTTCGGCCGCACCTGGACGTCCACATTGGACCAACGGCTGGAAGTTGACCAACATGGCGTGTGTTATGCGGCATCGGACGGAGTTCTGCTCACCTACCCCACCCCGCCTGAGAGCGGAGGGGCGGTCCTGCCTGCCGAAGGCCCACGATGGCCGTTGTGGCGGACCTCTGACGGTGGTTACGCCGTTAGGCACAAGGATTCCGGGCACGTCCACTACTTCCCGGCCGGGCGCTACTGCCCCTTGGCAGCCGTGGTCGATCGAAACGACAACCGCATCGACTTCGAACATGACGAAGACGGGTTGGTCAAGGAGGTTCGCCACTCGGGCGGGTACCGAGTGGCGGTGGATCGGACTGCCGGCCTGGTCACCGGCCTTCGCTTGTTGACCGGTGAGGTGACCGGTGTTTCCCTGGTTCAGTACCGCTACGACAGTGCGGGCCGATTGTCCGAGGTCCTCAACTCTTCCGGCTTGTCGCAGCGATTCGACTACGACCACATGGGGCGGGTCACGCGGTGGGAGAACCGGAACGGGGAGTGGTACGCGTACTACTACGACGAGCGCGGCCGATGTGTTCGTACTGAGGGCTCCGGCGGAGTGCTGACCTGCTCGGTCAACTACGACGACGTCAACAGGATTACCACCTACACCGACTCTCGTGGATATGCCACCAGGTACCACTTCAATGAGAATTGGCAGCTGATTCGGGAGATCAGCCCGCTGGGGCATATCGGTTCATTCGAGTGGGACCGCTACGGCGCGCTGTTGAGCAGAACTGATCCCCTGGGCCGGACCTGGCGGTACGTCTACGACCGAGACGGCAATATGACCGCCGTGATCCGACCGGACGGTGGTCAAGCGCTGTCGGACTACAACGAGTTCGGTCAGCCTGTTCGCATCGTCGATCCTGACGGCGCCACCTGGCTCTATTCGTACGACCAGAACGGCAATCACACATCGATCGTGGATCCGACCGGCGCGACCACCCGGTTCGGCCACGGTGACCGTGGTCAGGTGGTGTCGACCACCGACGCCATGGGCAACACGCACCGAGTTCTCGCCGACGCCGCCGGGCTCGCTCTGGTGGTAACCGATCCGCTCGGGGCGACGGTGCAGTACGAGCGGGACGCATTCGGCCGTGTCGTCGCGATCACCGATCCCGTGGGTGGTGTGACGCGTCTGCGCTGGACGGTGGAGGGCAAGCTTCTGTCGCGGACAACTCCGGACGGCGCTTCGGAGCACTGGCGCTACGACGGAGAAGGAAATCAGATCGAGCACGTGGACCCGCTCGGCGGAGTGACTCGTACGAGGATCACTCATTTCGATTTCCCAGCCGAGAGAGCTGCTCCCGATGGAGCAAAGTTCTCCTACTCGTACGACACAGAACTGCATCTTGTGTCGATCACCAATCCCCAGGGGTTGGTCTGGCGGTACACCTATGACGCAGAGGGCAGGCTGGAGCAGGAAACCGACTTCAACGGCAGGACGCTGACCTACAAACACGATGCGGCCGGGCAGTTGCTGGAGCGGATCAACGGTGCCGGACAGGTGGTCCGTTTCGCACGTGATGCGATGGGTAACGTAACTCGGCGCGAAGTTGACGGTGACATCACTGTCTTCTCCTACGATCCCGCTGATCGTGTCCTCAGGGCCACCAATTCCGCTGCTGACATCGTTTATCGGCGAGACCGGTTGGGACGTCCTGTCGAGGAGACCGTCAACGGCCGCACGCTGGCGTTGAGCTTTGACGCACTGGGCCGGAAGGTCCGGCGGCGCACACCCAGTGGTTCCGAATCGTACTGGAGTTACGACGCCAACAGCAGGCCGTCGGTCCTGAGGTCAGGTGACCACGTACTCCGGTTCGGTTACGACGCCTCAGGGCGAGAGACCACCAGGATGCTGGGACAGGACGTCGTCTTGTCCCAGTCATGGGACCCGAACGACCGGTTGCTCACCCAGGCGCTCGCCGCCGGACCTGCTGGTCATTTCGACGGTGCGGCGCCACGACGAACGGTGCAGAGCCGTAGCTTCCACTACCGGCAGGACGGGTATGTCCAGCGGATCGAAGATCAGGATGCCGGACTGTGGCAATTGGCCCTGGATCGCACCGGAAGGGTGAACACCGTCCACGGGCCGCGCTCGATGGAACGGTACGCGTATGACCCGGCTGGCAAGATCGCCAGTGCCGAGATGCCTTCCGCGCAACCCGGGGACAGGGAAGTGCGGTCGTACGCGGGAACGTTGATCCGTACCGCCGGACGCGTCAGTTATCAGCACGACTCGCAGGGACGGACCGTGCTGCGTAGCAGCCGCTCGTTGTCCGGAAAGGTCCGGACTTGGCATTACCGGTGGGACGGCGACGACAGGCTGACCGAGGTCACCACTCCGGACGGCTGGATCTGGCAGTACAAGTACGACCCGTTCGGCCGTCGCATCGCGAAACTCCGGCAGCGCCCGCACGACCGGAGCGTCGTCGAACGGGTCGCCTTCAGTTGGGAGGGGACGCACCTGGCCGAGCAGTTGGAGGAGACCACTGGCCGGGCGACCACATGGGACTGGGGTGCGAACACCGGTCGGCCGCTGACGCAAACCGAACGCGCGTTGCGGCCAGGAACACAGGACTGGTATGACAGCCGTTTCTACTCGATTATCACCGACTTGATCGGTGCGCCGACTGAACTCGTCGACCCCAGCGGTTCGGTTGCCTGGCGATCGAGTGCCACCTTGTGGGGAGAGTCTGTCGTATCGGCTGGTGGCGTGGGCACCCCACTTCGCTTCCCTGGCCAGTACTACGACGACGAAACCGGCCTGCACTACAACTACTTTCGTTACTACGATCCGCATTCCGGCCGATACCAGTCAGCCGATCCGTTGGGCTTTCTCGGCGGCCCGGACCCGCACGGTTATGTCGGTAACCCAAGGCTCAACGCCGATCCGCTCGGGCTGACCGGCTATGGGTGCGGTCTGACCCGGGTGGGCCCGAACACCTATGAGTCACCGGCCGGCCTGCGTTACAACCCCGATTCGAGCCCCAATTTCGATGATCGTTTCGCACATGTGATGAACCATGCGAATGATATTCCCAACAGGCCGCAACACGGTGTCTTCGCCGACCCGAACCCGAACAGTGTCGGACGGGTCGTCGACGAGGCCTACCTCCGGGTACAGAACGGCGAGGCCTTCTCGGTTCCGCAAGGAAACAGAATGGTCCATTTCGTGAACATGCAGGAAGACATCGGATTCATGGGCGGTGTAAACGGTGGACAGGCCGGAAACCCTGCGGTCAGATACATGCAGCTCGTTCTCGAGAACGGCAACGAGGTGATCACGGCCTTCCCGGTCTCGGGTATTCCGAGCAAAGTGTTAGGTTGAGTCCATGATGTGGCTCGTCGAGTGCCCGCTCTGGGATCAGGGTCTGGTCCGCCCACTGTTGACCGAAGCTGGCGACATCGTCCTCATGTGTGATTCCTGCACCACCGTCTGGTGTGGACCTGACGACGTCGAGTCAGAAAGTTACTCTCAGCCTGCGGGGCCGGACTGGGACACCGGGTGCGGATCGCACGTGAAGCCAGGAACTACGAAATGGGCGGACATGGACGATGTGCGAAAGGCGGGATGGGGTGAGCTGGAGTGGCACGCCGGCTGATGCCTCACTCCGCCCCGTCACCCAGCGACCACAGTCTCGCGTAGTGCCCGCCTGCGGCGAGCAGTTCCCCGTGTGTGCCCTGTTCGGTGATCCGGCCGTGGTCCAGCACCACGATCCGGTCCGCGCGGGATGCGGTCGCGAGGCGGTGGGCCACCACGAACGTCGTCCTGCGGTGGGTGAGGCGCTCGGTTGCGCGCAGTACCGCCGACTCCGTCGACGGGTCCAGCGCCGCGGTCGCCTCGTCCAGCAGCAGCACGTCGGGGTCCACAAGTTCCGCCCTGGCAAGCGCCACCAGCTGGCGTTGCCCGGCTGACAGCGCTCGGCCGCGTTCGCCGACCTCCTGCCGGAAGCCCGCGGGCAGCGCGGCGATTCCGTCGAGCACGCCTACCGTCCTTGCTGCCGCCTCCACCTCCGCGTCCGTCGCCGACGGCCTGCCGTAGCGGATGTTGTCCGCGACGGTTCCGGAGAAGAGGTGGGCTTCCTGGGGCACCACCCCCAGCCTTCCACGCAACTCCGTGAGGTCGTAGTCGCGCACGTCGACCCCGTCGATACGGACCACCCCACGCGTCGCGTCGTAGAACCTGGCCGCCAATTTGACCACAGTGGACTTACCGGCTCCGGTCTCGCCCACCAGTGCGACCGTCGTGCCTTCGGGGACGTGCAGGGTCAGGTCGTGCAGCGCAAGACGCTCACTTCCCGAGTAGGCGAAATCGACCCGCTCGAACCTCACCTCGCCGCGCAACCGCTCCGGCATCTCCACCGGATTCTCGGTTGCCGGAACGGAGGTCGGCGTGCGTAACAGGTCGCCGATCCGGCGCAGTCCGACCTTCGCCTGCTGGTAGCCGTCGAACACCGTCGACAGTTGCTGGATCGGCGAGAAGAACATGCCGAGGTACAGCAGGAACGCGAGCAGCACTCCGGGGGAGAGTTCACCACGCGCCACCCGGTGTGCCCCGGCCACCAGCACCACCGCTTCCGCCACCCCGGAGAGCAGCGCCACGAACGGAAAGTACGTCGCGATGTAGCGCTGCGCCCGGAGCCTCGAGCGTCGGTACGCGTCGCTGCGGGACGCGAACGTCTCGGCCGAGCGCTCCTCCCGCGTGTAGGCCTGCGCGACCCGCAGTCCGTTGATGTTCTCCTGCATGTCCGCGTTGACCACGCTGACCCGCTCGCGTGCCTCCGTGTAGGCCGCGGACGCGAGGCGCCGGAACACCACCGTCGCCACGACCAGAATCGGCAGCACCGCCAGTGCGTACAACGCCAGCGACGCGTCGGTGACCAGCAGCGCGCCGCCGATTCCCACCAGTGTCAGCACGCTGACCACGGCTGTGGCCAGCCCGGTCTGCAGGAACGAGGACAGCGCGTCCACGTCCGTCGTCATTCGGGTCATGATCTTGCCGGCCAGTTCACGTTCGTAGTAGTCGAGCCCGAGACGTTGCAGGTGCGCGTAGCTGCGCACCCGGAGCAGGTACAGCACGGACTCGCCAGCCCGGGCGGTGACTCGTGTCTGCGCCGCGATGACGAACCAGTCCACCGCGATCACGACCGCGCCGACGGCGGCGGCCAGCAGCACCGCGGACTCGACGCCTGCCGCGACGCCCTCGTCCACGCCGTACCGGTACAGCGCGGGCACGCTGAGTGTGGCCAGCGCGTTGAGCCCGACGAGCCCCACCACCGTGGCGAGCAGCCAGCGGACCGGCCGCAACAGTCTGCGCAGGCTGAACGTCGGATCCGGGGCCGTGGCGTCGACTCCGTCGAGCCGGGGTGCGTCGACGGCTGGCGGCAGCCGCCGTACACCCTCCAGCAACTCCTCGGTCGGCGGAGTGTTGGCCGCGCGACCGGCGCCCGCCGCAGCTCTGGCTGTGCTCGGCGCCGGTGGCTCGTCCTCCGTGTGCTCCGCAGGCCACAACCGTGGCGTGACACCGGACTCGTCGGGCTCGGCGGGGCCGGTGGGGCACTTCTGGTCCAACCCGTCGCCAGGCCCCGAGATGAGTTCCCGGAACAGCGCGCAACGCCCTTCCAACTCGGCGGCCGTGCCGACGTCGACCAGCCTGCCCGTGTCGATCACCGCGATCCGGTCGGCCAGCGCCAGAGTGGACCGCCGGTGCGCGATCAGCAGCGTCGTGCGGGTCGAGGTGATCTCGCGCAACGTGTTGTGGATGGCCGCCTCGGTCACCGTGTCCACCGCCGAGGTCGCGTCGTCCAGAACGAGCACCCTCGGGTCGGTGATCAGCGCTCTGGCGAGGCCGAGTCGCTGCCGCTGGCCGCCGGACAGGGTCAGCCCGCGCTCGCCGACCAGCGTGTCGTAGCCGTCCGGCAGTTCCTCGATGAACTCGTGCGCCTCCGCTGCCCTCGCCGCGGCGACGACCTCCTCGTCGCTCGCGTCGGGACGGCCGTAGGCGATGTTGTCGCGGACCGAGGTCGAGAAGAGGAACGCCTCCTCGAACACCACCCCGATGCTGCTGCGCAGATCGGCCAGCCGGACGTCGCGGACGTCCATCGGGGCTCCGGCCGCGCCGATCCGGACCGAGCCCTCGTGCGGGTCGTAGAACCGCGGCAGCAGCAGCGAGACCGTCGACTTGCCCGACCCGGCCGTGCCGACCAGCGCGAGGGTCTCGCCCGCACGCGCGTGCAGCGACAGACCGTCCAGCACCGGTTCGGACCGGGTGTAGCCGAACCGGACCCCGTCGAGGCGCACCTCCAGCGGTCCCTCCGGCAGCGGGCGGGCGTCCGCGCTGTCCCGCACCTCGGGCTGCGCGTCGATCAGCTCGTGCACCCGCTCGGCCCCGGCCCTCGTGAGCTGCGCCTGCACCACCAGGCTGGACAGCATCCTGGCCGGCCCGATCAGGGCCGTGACGTAGGTGGCGAAAGCGAGGAACGTGCCGAGGCTGATCTCGCCGCGCAGCGCGAGCAGGCCACCGACGGCCAGCACGGCGACCTGCCCGGCTGCGGGAAGAGCGGAGGTGGTCGCGGTCGGCACCGCCGACATCCGCGCCGATCGCAGCCGTTCGGCGAACAGCCTTCGTGCCGTCCCGGCCAGGCGGCCGGTCTCCCGGGACTCCTGTCCGAAACCCTTCACCACCCGTACGCCGGTGACCGTCTCCTCGACGTGCTGGGCGAGGTCGGCGGCTCGTTGCTGGGCCGACCAGGTCGCGGGGAACAGCCGCTTCCGGCTGACCGCGACGACGATGGCCACCGCGGGCGCCACCACCAGCGCGATGAGGGTCAGCGTGGGGGAGAGCAGCAACATCGCCCCGATGGCGAGGACGGTGAAGATCACCGATCCCACGGAAAGCGGGACCTGCATGAGAATTCCGGTGACCAGTTGTAGGTCGGTGATCGCCCGCGAGGCGATCTGTCCGGTCCGCATCGAGTCCTGCTTGCCACCGTCGAGCCGCGAGACCGCGCCGAACACCGAGCGGCGCAGGTCGTGCTGCACGTCGAGCGCGAGCCTGCCGCCCAGGTAGCGGCGCGCGAACGCCCCGCCGAACGTCAGCAACTGCAGCCCGACCAGTGCCACGGCGAGCCACCCGAGATTTCCGGTACGGCCCGCGACGGCGTCGTCAACCGCGACCTTCACCAGCAGCGGGCTCGCGGCCTGCATCCCCACGCCCAGCATCGCCGCGCACAACGACAGCACCACGAGCACCGGATGGCGCCAGCACGCCGCGGCGAGCCTGCGGATCCACCCGGTGGGTGGGGATGCGGGCTGTTGAGCAGCGGTCCTTTCGGGTGCCTCGGTATACCTGGTCGAGGCGGTGGTGCTGGCCTTGGTCACCTCGCCAGGCTATGCGCGGTCACCGACGCTTCGCCGTGCAGTCCGCGCCCTACGTCATCAGGTGATGTCCCTGCGCTGGTTCGCCGCCCAGCCGCCGACGAAGAACAGCAGCGTCCAGGCCAGGAAGATCAGCGTCGACGCCCACCAGGACAGCACGCCCGGTGCTCCCGCGGCGAGCTGCAGGCCGTACTGCGTCCAGACGTCGACCGTGCCGGGCAGATTCAGCGTGTCGATGCCGAAGGCGTCCGCGGCGATACCGCCCACGATGCCGTTGGCCGTGCCGTTCGGCAGGATCCCGCCGAGCACGTTGGTGACGTTCCACAGGGAGAACACCAGCACGTTCTCCACGATCAGGAAGTAGGTGATGAGCAGCACCACGGCCAGGGTGACCTTGTTCAGCACCGCGCCGAAGCCGATGCCGAACAACATCACCAGCACCGAGACCAGGATCGTGCCACCGAAGGCGCCGAGCCACTGGCCACCGCTGGGCAGCCCCGACGAGTCGACCGTGATGAGGGTCGCGAGGGCCGCGACGCCGAAGCTGATCACGCCGTACACGACGCCCCACACCAGGTAGGCGATCATCTTCGCGGTGAGTGCGAGGCCACGGTCCGGGGCGGTCAGGAACGTCGTCGTGATGGTGCGGTTGCCGTACTCCCCAGCCAGTGCGAACACGCCGAAAATCGCGGGGATGAGGGTCGCGATGTTCACCCCGTGAGCGATCGAGAGCAGCCCGACGGGGAAGGCGTTCGGGTCGATACCGAACGAACTCGCCAGCTCACCCGCCGTTCCACGGCCGATGTACCCCACGAAGTCGTTGGTGATCCATCCCCAGACGAACGAGAACCCGAAGGCGAGGATGACCAGCGGGATCAGCAGTACCCACCAGGTGTTCAGGCTCAGCGTCTTGCGGAACTCGGCCTTGATCAGGTTGCCCATCAGGCGTTTCCTCCCCATCCCTGGTGGCCGGGCTGCCCGGGGTATCCCTGCTGCGGCGGGCCCCATCCCTGCTGTGGCTGCTGCTGTGGCGCCCAGCCCTGCGGCGGCCCCTGTACAGGCGCGGGTCCTCCGGCGTACTGACCGCTGGTGAGCTGGAAGAACATCTTCTCCAGGTCCGCGGTGTCCTCGTGCAGGCCGTAGATCGCGACGCCCGCCCGCAGCGCGACGTCGCCGACCTGCTTCGCGGTGACACCCAGCACCGAGAGACCGCCTTCCGGCGTCGGGTGGACCTCGCCTGCCCCGTTCTCCTGCAGGGCCGTTGCCAGCGCCGAGGCATCCGACGGCAGCACGACCACCCGGGACTGCTGGGAGTTGCGCAGGTGGTCGACGCGGCCCTGGTACATCGTCTGCCCGCGGCTGATGATGACGACCTGGTCGATGGTCTGCTCGACCTCGGCCAGCAGGTGGCTCGAAACCAGAACCGTGCGCCCCTGGGCCGCGAACGAGCGAAGGAACGTTCGCAGCCAGGCGATTCCCTCGGGGTCGAGACCGTTTGCCGGCTCGTCGAGGACGAGGACCTGGGGGTCGCCGAGCAACGCGGTCGCGAGCGCCAGCCGCTGCCGCATGCCGAGGGAGAAGTCGCCCGCGTTCCGGTGTGCCGCCGGCGCGAGACCGACCAGCCCCAGGGTCTCCTCGGCTCGTTGGTCAGGGACGCCGATCGCGGCCGCGTACACGCGCAGGTGGTTGTATGCCGTGCGCTTGGGATGGAACCCCTCGTTCTCCAGCACGGAGCCGACCACCCTCGCGGGGTTGCCGAGGTGCTTGTGCTGCTGCCCGTTGATCGTGGCGGTACCAGCACTGGGAGTGACCAGGCCGAGCAGCATCCGCAGCGTGGTCGTCTTGCCGGCGCCGTTCGGGCCGAGAAAGCCGGTCACCGAGCCGGGTTCCACCGCGAAACTGAGGTTCTGCACCGCGGTCACGGGCCCGAACTGCTTGCTGAGGTTCTGCACTGCGATCCGGCCGCTGCCGTCGTGCATACCGCCCCCTTGTTCGTCGTCGGTGGTCGCCGGAGTCCACCGGCCACCCAGGCCCGGCCAGGGCCGTGTTGCGCGACATCCTGCCGTACCGGTACTCAGAGGCGGATATCCCGTCTGCGGTTCCCGGCGTTTCGCGTGCGGAGGGTGTTACTCCTCACCGGCCGAAATTCTCACGGCTGACCAGGCTGTTGACCGGCTAATCTGCACCAGGACCGAGGGTGGGGGCGCGAGACTTACGGCTGGCGTGTCGGCCGAGGCAGTGCCGGGATAAGTATTTGCACAAGTTTGCCTACCCCGGCGAGCGATCCCCGGAGTTATTACCTAAGCTGGTAGGTGGCGGCCCGCTCCCAGTGACCCCCAGGCTGGTCGAGCGGGCCGCCCCTATATCTCCCGAAATCGCCGTTGCGGCCCGGGCTATGGAGTGGCTCGTCGGATCGTCAGATAGCCGGCGCAGGCCAGCAGCGCGGCCAGCGCCAGGGAATACCCGCCGAAGAGGCCAATGGGTGTCTGGTCGGCGAAGAACCGGCCGACGGCGGGCCACCACTCCTGCCAGGTCGCGACGATGAAAAAGAGCGCGCCGAGCGCGGCCGTACCGATCGCGAGCGTGTAAACGCCGGGCTGGCCCCATCGCTTGAACACAATGCCTGTCCACACCCCGAGGAAGGACATCAGCAGGAATGGCACGGTGTAAACGATGATCTGCAGGATCGGATTGGCCTCGACGGCGAACGGGAGGCCGAAGAACCTGAGGCCGAGACCCCATCCCCCGGTGGTGTCCTCCAGCACGCGCAGCAGGTAGAGCACGATTCCGTAGCCGAGGGACTGAGCCGCGACAACCACCACGGTCGCCGCGAAGAATGTCCGTCTCGTCACGCTCAGGCCGAGTGCGAACGAGAAGACCTGAGTCATGGTCTGCAGGTGCACGGTCAGCATCACGATGTAGATCGAGATCAGCCCGCCCGTGATCCGCCCATGCTCCTCGACGGTGTCGCCGAGTACGGCGAAGATGCCCAGATTGGTGACGAACACGAGCGCCAGGATTCCGATTGGAAACGCCAGCACCGCGGGAGCGTTCACGAGCTGGATTCGAACGACGTTCCACACGCGACTCATCGGTTGCCCCCCTTTCCGTTCGCGGCGGCGACGAGTTCGCGCTCGCCCTCGGCCTGCTGGGTCATCCGGACGACGAGTTCCTGCAACGAGACCGGCTCGATGTTCAGTTCGTCCGGATGCTGGTCCGGTCGGGTGCCCTCCAGCGTCACCTTGAGGAAACCGCCGAGCTGTTCCCGGTGCAGTTCACGGCGTCCCCCGGCGAACGCCTCGACGGCGAGAGCGGGACCGGTGACTGTCATCGCCCGCGAGCGCAACACCTCGGAGTCCTCGTCGATCAGGACCCGGCCGGAGTCGATCAGTGTCACGTGCTCGATCAGGTCGCTCACCTCGTCGATCAAGTGCGTGGAGAGCACGATCGTCCTGGGATGCTCGACGTAGTCGGTGAGCAGCCGGTCGTAGAACACCTGCCGCGCCACGGCGTCCAGACCGAGGTACGGTTCGTCGAAAAGCGTCAGTGGCGCCCGTGACGCAAGGCCGATGATCACGCCGACGGCGGAGAGTTGGCCGCGCGAGAGCTTCTTGGTCGTGGGTTTGGTCGGCAGGGCGAACTCCTCAATCAACTCGGCCGCGAAGTTGTCATCCCAGTTCGGGTAGAGCAGCCTTGCGGCGGCGAAGGCGTGCCGCGCCGAGAAGATGGTCGGATACTTTTGTGACTCTTTGATAAAACAGACCCGGGACAGAACGTCGGCGTTCTCATACGGATGCTCCCCGAACACCTCGACGTCGCCGGACGTCTCGAATCCCTGGCCGGTGAGTATCTGCATGATCGTCGTCTTGCCCGCGCCGTTACGTCCCAGCAGGCCGTGGATTCGGTTCTCGGCCAGTTCGAGGTCCACGCCGCTGAGCGCGGTGGCCTTGCCGTAGCGCTTGGTCACTCCAGTCAGGCGAACCGCGCTCATGCGTCGTGCCTCCAGGCGTCGATCATTTTCTTGAGATCCTCTGCGTCCATCCCGAGCTTGCGTGCCTCGGTGAGCAATGGCGCGATGTAGGCCTGCGCGAAGGCCTCCCGCCGTTGCTCGAGCAGGCGAGTGCGCGCCCCATTCGCCACGAACATTCCGATCCCCCGTTTCTTGTAGAGCACTCCATCGGCGACCAGCCGATTGACACCGTTCGCCGCGGTAGCCGGGTTGATCCGGTGGAAGGCGGCAAGTTCGTTGGTCGAGGGCGCTTTCGTCTCCTCGGAAAGCGAGCCGTCGATGATGGCGTTCTCGATCTGCTCGGCGATCTGGAGGAAGAGCGGCCTCCCGTCGTCCTTCACGACGGCCTCGGCCAAGGGCGTAGGTGCCCTGGTTCATTAGTCATGTAGTGAACCATGCGACCAGTTGGCCCTGTTTGTCAAGGCTCGGCTGTCGGGGGGCTGAAACGCAAAGTGCGGTGGACACCCGAGGGTGCCCACCGCACTGGTGGTAGGAAGGAGTTGATCTACAGCTCGACGGGCTGGTGCTCCAGCCCATGTGCGACCGCCACCGGCTCGTTGGTCAACGCGCCCGCATGGGTGTTCAGGCCCTTCGCGAGGCTCGGATTCGTTTTCAGCGCCTGCTCCCAGCCGTGGTCGGCGAGCTGAACCGCGTACGGCAGGGTCACGTTGGTGAGGCCGTACGTCGAGGTCCTCGGCACCGCGCCCGGCATGTTCGCCACGCAGTAGAACACCGAGTTGTGCACCTGGTAGGTCGGTTCGTCGTGGGTTGTCGGCCGTGAGTCGGCGAAGCAGCCACCCTGGTCGATGGAGATGTCCACCAGAACGCTGCCGGCCTCCATCCGCGAGACCAGTTCGTTGGACACCAACTTCGGCGCCTTGGCGCCGGGGACCAGAACCGCGCCGATCACCAGGTCCGCCTCCAGCACAGCGTTCTCCAGGGAGAATGCGTTGGACGCAACGGTGCGGATGCGCCCGGCGAAGTCGTGGTCGATCTGCCGGAGCCGGTCCACATTGGTATCCAGGATCTCGACGTCGGCCCCGAGCCCGAGTGCCACCCGTGCCGCGTTCAACCCGGCGACCCCGCCACCGATCACGACCACACGCGCCGGGTGCACGCCCGGGATGCCGCCGGGCAGCACGCCCCGGCCACCGCTGGGCTTCATCATCGCGTACGCCCCGACCTGCGGCGCCAGTCTGCCTGCGACCTCGGACATCGGTGCCAGCAGTGGCAGTGCGCCGTTCTCGGTCTGCACGGTCTCGTAGGCGATCGCCGTGGTGCCCGCGCCAAGCAGTGCGTCGGTGAGCGGGCGATCGGCGGCGAGGTGCAGGTAGGTGAACAGCACCTGGTTCTTCCGCAGCAGGGGGTATTCGGCCTCGACTGGTTCCTTGACTTTGAGTACCAGTTCACCCTCGGCCCAGGTGTCCTCGGCGGTGGCCAGCACCTTGGCTCCAGCGGAAAGGTATTCCTCATCGGTGATGGCCGAGCCCACGCCGGCATCGGCCTCGACGAAGACCTGGTGACCGCGCTGGGTCAGTTCGTGCACCCCAGCCGGCGTCAGCGCGACCCGGTATTCGTGCTTCTTGATCTCACGGGGGACGGCGATACGCACGGTTGTCTCCTGACAGGTTGCGACGGTGTCGGTCACCACGGTGAACCACTCGGACGGCGGTGTCATCGTGCTGCCGGAACAATCATGCGCGCGGTAGGTGGTTCCCTCAACACAGAGGCGGTTGGGCGGGTGGCCGGAGGGGTTGGTGGAGTGGGGGTGGTCGTGTGGTGTGTTGTTGGCCGGTGGGTGTGGTGATGGTGAGGGTGTTGTCGTGTGGGTTGACGGTGTGGTGCCAGCCGGGTTGGTCTTTGAGTTGGTGGTGGGTTTTGCAGAGGGTGATGAGGCGTTTTTCGGTGGTGGTGCCGTGCTTGCGCCAGTCGAGGCTGTGGTCGAGTTCGCAGGACTGCGAGGGCCGGTAACACCCCGGTGTGCGGCACTCTCGATCCCGGATGCGGACGAACTCGTCGAGGGCGGCGGGGGGTCGGTAGCGGGTGCGGCCGAGGTCGATCGGGTGGCCGGTGATCGGGTCGGTGAGGATCCGGCGCCAGGTGGTGTTGGGTCCGGTGGCGATCTGGCGGGCCAACCACGCCGGGATGTAGCCGTGCCCGGTCATCTCGGCGGGCTCGTCGTCCAGCCTGAGCAATGTGGTGGCGGCGATGTAGACGAACACCTCCGCCCGCACGTTCCCCGACCCGGTGCCGGTGCCGGTGCCGTCACGCAG
>NZ_FOKG01000024.1 GCF_900111885.1 Amycolatopsis marina | reverse complement strand
TGAACTGCTCCCCGGGAGTTGGACTGAAAATTCAGTTCTGACTCTCGGGGAGTAGTTGTATGGAGCCGCGTAGTTCGTTGTCTGAGGTGCAGCGGGAGGCCGCTGTAGTGTGGTTTGAGCAGGGTTTGGCCGATAGGACGGTGTCGACGTTGCTCGGGGTGGCGCGGTGGCCGGTCCGGAGCCTGTATCGGCGGTGGAGGATCCATGGCAGGGCGGCGTTGGTGAGTATGTCGACCAAGCGGTCGTTCTCGTTCGAGTTCAAGCTGTCGGTGGTGGAACGCTTCGTTGCTGGTGAGCCGGCCGCCGAGCTGGCCGCAGAGCATGGCCTGTCGTCTCCGAGCCTGGTGAAGACCTGGGCTCGGACGTATCGGCGGGAGGGCGAGGACGGGCTGCGTCCGAAACGGAAGGGCCGCCCGCCCAAGCCACCGGACAGCCCGGGCGAGCAGCCCAGTGAGCTGGAGCAGTTGCGGCGGGAGAACGACCGGCTGCGGGCGGAGGTCGCTTACCTGGGAAAACTGCGGGCCTTGAGAGGGCAGCAACGACGGTGAAGGCCCAGGCCGTCCTCTCTCTCAAGGCTGAACACTCGCTCGAACACCTTCTCGCTGCCGCCGGGCTGGCCCGATCCACGTTCTTCTATCACCAGGCCCGCTCGCGCAGAGGTGACCCGCAGACTGAGTTGAAGGCCGCGATCACGACCTCGTTCGAGAACAGCCACAGACGTTACGGGCATCGCCGTGTCCATGCCGGACTGGTCAAGCAGGGCTGGCGAATAGCGAAGAAGACTGTGCTCAAACTGATGCGGCAACTCGCGCTGATCTGCCGGGTCCGCCGCCGACGCCGATACAACTCCTACACCGGCGAGATCGGTAAGATCGCCCCGAACCTGCTGGCCCGGGAGTTCACCGCGACCGCTCCGAACCAGAAGTGGGTCACCGACGTGACCGAGTTCGTCGTGGGAAATCAGAAGGTGTACTTGTCGCCGATCATGGACCTGTTCGACCGGCAGATCATCGCCTACGGAGTCAGCAGCGCACCCACGCTCACGCTGACAAACACCGCGCTGGGCGACGCCCTCGCGACACTGGGGAAAGGCCAGACGCCACTGGTGCATTCCGATCAAGGGTTCCAGTACCAGCATGCCTCGTGGCGCAGGCTGCTAGCACGCGCCGGGGCGACCCAGTCCATGTCCCGCAAGGGAAACTGCCTGGACAACGCCGTCATCGAGAGCTTCTTCGGACACCTCAAAGAAGAACTCTTCCATCACGCCACGTTCCTCAACACCGCCGCGCTCACCACCGCACTGCACGAGTACATCGCCTGGCACAACAACGACCGCAGTCACACCACGCTCAAGGGCCTGAGCCCGGTGCAATACCGGACCCAGGCCCTCGTCGCCTAACCCCTAACCTTCACTTAACCAGTCCAACATCCGGGGACCAGTTCAGTTCGGCCGGGGGCACCTTGTTTTCGGCTAGTTCGGGAAAAGGGGTCCGAGCGCCGGTCGCGACCGCTAACCTGAGCCCGAACCTCGCCGCCGCGAACCTTCCTGGGGGAGTCGTGACCAACCCGTACGGTTATCAGGCACAACCCCAAGGCATGGGATCGGTCGGCTACCCGCCGCGGCTTCCGCCCCGCAACCCCAACGGTGCCACCGCGATCATCGCCGGTCTGCTCGGGCTGGCGCTCTGCGGACTGGTCGGCTACCTGCCGGTCTACACCTTCATCGAGATTCCCTCGGGCATCAGCATCGGGGATCTGCCTGGGGAGGCCCTCACGGTCCTCGGGCTGTACCTCGCCGCGGCGATCCTGCTGTTGATCGGGGCCGTGGTGACCCTGTTCCGTAGCGTGGTCGGCGCGGTTCTGCTGATCATCGGAGCGACCCTGGCCCTGACCTCGGTCCTACTCGAACCCGCGCTGCTCTATCGGTCCGAGTACGGCATGTTCTTCGAGATGACCTTCCAGTTCGAGAGCGACACGGCCTTCTCCCGGGTCGGCGCCATCGTGCTCGCGCCGATAGTGCTGCTGCTCGCCGCGCTTCCACCCACTTTCCGGTACCTCAAGCACAAGCCGCTGCCCCAGGGTGTCTACGGGCCGCGACAGGGCTACCCTGCTCCGCAACAGGGCTACCCGCCGTACCAGGGCGGGCAGCCTCCGGCGTGGTGATCCTTCGTGGAGATCGCATGCAGGATGAGCAGTATCCCGATTTCGAGTACGACCTGGCCGAAGAACACTTCGCCGTGGAACGGAGTGCGACAGCGTTCTTCGCGGCCGCACTGGCCATTGTGGGCGGTGCCTGGCACCTCGGTGGGGTGGTCGGCAACGCGCTGAACTTGGTCGAAGGCCGAGTCTCGGTGCTCAGCCTGGTCATCGGGCTCGTGCTGAATCTCGTGCTGGCCGCCGTACTGATCTGCGGTGCGGTCCTGCTCCTGCGGAAGCGGTGGAAGGGACGCATTCTCGTTGTCGCCGGGACCGCCGCCGCGCTGCTGTTGTACGCCCTCACCGGGACGTTGTCCCTCGCGGGACTGGCATATGTCGGCTTCGTGGGTGTGGGACTCGTGGGTGGACTGCTCGCGCTGGCGATCGTGGTCGTGCCCGCGGTGATCACGCTGCTACTGGCGCTCGCGCCGTCCACGGCGCGCTGGGTCGAGGAACCCGACCCGGGCCCCTGGTATCCGGTCCACGGTTGGTGAGCCCGCGGTCGTAGGGTGGAGCCATGGTTCACGATCCCGCCAGGCTTGGTTTCGAAACTCGCGCTATTCATGCTGGTCAGAAGCCCGACCCGCGTACCGGCGCGGTCATCGTGCCGATTTACCAGACTTCCACCTACGCGCAGGACGGTGTCGGGGCCACTCGGGAGGGTGATTACGAGTACTCCCGCACGGCGAACCCCACGCGCACCGCCCTGGAGGAGGCGCTGGCCGCGCTGGAGAGCGGCAAGCACGCGCTGGCCTATGCCTCCGGCATGGCAGCCAGTGATGCGGTGCTGCGGGCGACGCTGCGCCCAGGTGATCACCTGGTGCTCGGCAACGACGTCTACGGCGGCACGTTCCGGCTGATCGACAAGGTGCTGACCTCGTGGGGCATCTCCTACGACGTGGCGCACCTGTCCGATGTGGATGATGTTCGATCCGCGATCCGTCCCGAGACGAAGCTCGTCTGGTGCGAGACGCCGACCAATCCGCTGCTGGGCATCGCCGACATCGCGGCGCTCGCCGAGACCGCGCATGTGGCCGGGGCGAAGCTGGTCGTCGACAACACCTTCGCCACGCCCTATCTGCAGAACCCGCTGGCCCTCGGCGCGGACGTGGTTCTGCACTCCACCACCAAGTACCTGGGTGGGCACTCGGATGTCGTCGGCGGCGCCGTGGTCACCGACGACGACGAGCTGCGCGAGCAGTTGTTCTTCCTGCGCAACGCCTCCGGTGCGGTGCCCGGCGCCTTCGACGCGTGGCTGACGCTTCGGGGGCTGAAGACACTAGGGGTCCGGATGGAGCGCCACTGCGACAACGCCGAGCGCATCGTGGAGATGCTCGTGGACCACCCGAAGGTGGGCACGGTCTACTACCCGGGTCTCTCCGGGCATCCCGGCCACGAGGTCGCCGCGAAACAGATGCGCCGGTTCGGGGGCATGGTGTCCTTCACGCACGTCGACGGGGAGCAGGCGGCCCTGGACGCGGCGGCGGGGACGGAACTGTTCATCCTGGCCGAGTCACTCGGTGGCATCGAGTCGCTGATCGAGCACCCTGGACGTATGACGCACGCCAGCGTCGCCGGTTCGTTGCTGCAGGTTCCAGCGGAACTGCTCCGCCTGTCCGTCGGAATCGAGGACGTGCGGGACCTGATCGCCGACCTGTCCGCAGCTCTCGGCTAGGAACAGTTGAAGACTGTGTCCACCTGAGGTGACGTGTGGCGCGCCGGGGCAGAAGGCCTCGCGAACGCGGCTGCGGGTCGATCGCGCGCCTGTTCAGCACAGCTCTCGGGTAATGCCCGCGACGGACCAGTTCGCGGGCCGCGGCTGTCAGGGTCAGGGGCGGTAGTTGCTGGTGCCAGCGTTGTCCGCGGGACCACGCTGGTTCTGGGTGGGGTCGACGGCGGGTAGCTTCGCGCCGTCGACACAGCTGCCGACGAGTTCGATGTGGCTGTCGTGCCGGATGTACTGCCCCGAATCGCCGCAGCCCGCGTACTCGACCGTGTAGAACGCGGCGCCGGTCAGCGCGAGCGCGGATGTTACCCCCGCGATCAGCGGTAGCACGCCCGCTGCTCGGGTGCCGCGAAGTCCGCGCGCGGTGCCCGGCGTGGTGGCGCGTGCCATGCTGTCTCCCCGGTCGATCGCTGAGTTCAGGATCAGGGTACCTGGTTCACGGTGGCATTACGTCCCCTGTTGGTCGGGTGGCATCATCGGCTTTCATGCAACTCGTCAGTGTCGACCGCATCTGGGAAGCCAGGGGCCTGCTCGAAGGCGTGACCCGCCAGACGCCCATGGAACACGCCCGCGACCTGCAGGAACTGCACGGTGGAGCGGTGTATCTCAAATGCGAGAACCTGCAGCGGACAGGTTCCTTCAAGATCAGAGGCGCGTACACCCGGATTCACGGGCTGAGTGAGGAGGAACGCGGCCGCGGTGTGGTGGCCGCCAGCGCGGGCAACCATGCGCAGGGCGTCGCGCTGGCAGCGCGGCTGCTCGGTGCGAAGGCCACGGTGTTCATGCCGGAGCGCGCACCGCTGCCGAAGCTGGCCGCGACCAGGGGCTACGGAGCCGACGTGCACCTGCACGGCGAGGTGATCGAGGAGACGCTGGACGAGGCGATCGCCTTCGCCGAGCGAACCGGCGCGGTGTTCATTCACCCGTTCGACCACCCGGACATCATCGCCGGGCAGGGCACCGTCGGCCTGGAAATTCTCGAGCAGGTGCCCGACGTCGCCACCGTGCTGGTCGCCACCGGCGGCGGTGGCCTCGTCGGCGGCGTCGGCTGCGCGCTGAAGGCGCTGAAGCCGCACGTGCGGGTGATCGGGGTGCAGGCGGAGACCGCGGCGGCGTACCCAGCCTCACTGAAGGCGGGCGAGCCGGTGCGGCTGCCGGAAATGCACACGATGGCGGACGGGATCGCGGTCGGGCAGCCGGGACCGGTCAGCTTCGCACACGTGTCCGCGCTGGTGGACGACGTCATCACGGTGACCGAGGAATCGCTGTCCCGCGCGGTGCTGTTGTGTTTGGAACGGCGCAAGCTCGTGGTCGAGCCGGCCGGGGCCGCCGCCGTTGCGGCGTTGCTGGAGCATCCGGGCAGGTTCCAGGCGCCGGTCGTCGCGGTGCTCTCCGGCGGCAACGTCGATCCGTTGTTGCTGCTGCAGATCATCCAGCACGGAATGACGGCGGGGGGACGTTATCTGAAGCTGCGTCTGCTCGTGCCCGATCGACCGGGATCGCTCGCCGGCGTGCTGTCGAAGGTGAGTGAACTCGGGGCGAACGTGCTCGACGTCGAGCACTCGCGGATCTCCGGCAGGCTCGCGCTCGGCGAGGTGGAGGTCGCGCTCAACCTCGAGACCCGAGGGCCGGAGCACTGCGAGGAGGTCGCGGCCGGGTTGCAGCGAAGCGGGTTCACCGTCGTGTAGCCACAAGGAGCGAGTTCCCTCCTGCGAGGGAGGAGTTTCCCCCGCTTTCGGGAGCAATGCCGTGCCTCGTCCCGGCTACGTTCGCGACATGGTCAAGGCTGCTGTCGCCCCGCGCTGGCCTGCGTATGCCGCGGCGATGCTGTTCTTCGGTTACGCCGCGGGAAAGGCCGCGTTCGCGCTGCAGGCGCGACTCGGATTCCCGGGCGGGCCCGTCGTGCCGGCCGCCGAACACGAAAGCTACGCGCGGGAGTTCATGAACGTGACCACGGCACAGTGGAGCGCGAGTGTTTCCGGCCTGGTGGCCGCGGGCATCGCCGTCGCCACGGTCACCGGTCTCGGTCGCAGGGTGCCGAGAACCTTGATGTTGGTGGTGCTCGTCGGCATGTCGCTGGCGGTCGGAGCCGGTGCGATGATCATGATCGTGGACGGGTTCGTCGGCGTCGGTGTGGGCTGGCGGTGGTATCACGGCGTCCTGGGGGTCGTCGTGATCGGGCTGCTCCTTGCGACCATCCGGTCCTACGCGAAGGTCACACGACGTGTCCCGGATTGACCTGGCACGCCTCGGCGCGTACGGAGCGGCGGCGTGCGGGAGTTCCCGAATGCCACATTGGGGACGTTCACCGTCCCCAATGTGGCATTCGGGAACTTCCCCGAGCCGCGGTCAGAGGTTGCCCCGGCGCTCCTGCTCGCGCTCGATCGCCTGGAACAGCGCCTTGAAGTTGCCGATGCCGAAGCCGAGTGAGCCGTGGCGTTCGATCAGCTCGTAGAACACGGTGGGGCGATCGCCGATCGGCTTGGTGAAGATCTGCAGCAGGTAGCCGTCCTCGTCCCGGTCCACCAGGATCCGGTGCTCCTTGAGCGTCTCGATCGGTACCCGGACCTCACCGATGCGCTTGCGTAGCTCCGGGTCGTCGTAATACGAGTCCGGGACCTGCAGGAATTCGACACCCGCCGCGCGCATCGCGCTCACCGTCGTGAGGATGTCGCCGGTGGCCAGTGCGATGTGCTGGCAGCCTGGTCCGCCGTAGAACTCCAGGTACTCGTCGATCTGCGACCTCTTCTTCGCGATCGCAGGTTCGTTCAGCGGAAACTTCACCCGGTGGTTGCCGTTGGACACCACCTTGCTCATCAGCGCCGAGTAGTCGGTGGCGATGTCGTCGCCGACGAACTCCGCCATGTTCACGAAGCCCATCACGCGGTGGTACCAGTCCACCCAGTAGTCCATCTTGCCGAGCTCGACGTTGCCCACGCAGTGGTCGACGGCCTGGAAGAGGCGCTTCGGTGCGCCTTCGGGACGCCGGATCGTGCTCTCTCGTGCCTCGTAGCCCGGCAGATAAGGACCCGCGTACTTGGAGCGGTCGATGAGCGTGTGCCGGGTTTCCCCGTACGTGGCGATGGCCGCCCTGCGCACGGTCCCGTGCTCGTCGGAGACGTCGTGCGGCTCCTCCAACACGGTGGCGCCCTGGCTGCGGGCGTGGTCGATGCACTTGTCCACGTCGGCGACCTCCAGCGCGAGGTCGATCACGCCGTCGCCGTGTCTGCGGTGGTGGTCGAGCAGCGGGGAGTCCGGGCGCACGCCGCCGGTGATGACGAACCGTGCGGAACCGGACTTCAGCACGAACGACTTGTGGTCGTGGTTGCCGGTCTCCGGGCCCGAGTAGGCGACGAGCTGCATGCCGAAAGCGACCTGGTAGAACCAGGCCGTCTGGGTGGCGTTGCCCGCGATGAACACCACGGCGTCCAACGCCCTGACCGGGAACGGGTCGGCCGAAGCATCGTGGTCGACAAGTCCGACAAGCTGGCGCAGCTGGTCATAGCTGACGTCGTCGAGAGGGCCCCGTGGATCGATCGTGTGCGTCATATCGGCTTCCTCCGGTGGTGGAACTGCGGTAGTCGAAGGATGCGCCGGTAAGGCAAGATGAGCAATAGAGCGCAGATTCACTGGACAATATGTTCAGTGAGACTCAGCTCGGCACGCCCAGTCTGGACAGTCTGTGTAGATGGAGGGGTCACCCTGGACGAAGTACTGGACGCGCTCGACGCGCGGCTGCTCCTGTTGCTCACCGATGCTCCGCGCCTCGGCGTGCTCGAATGCGCCCGCAGGCTGGGCGTCGCGCGGGGCACAGTGCAGGCGCGACTGGACCGGCTCGCCGAGCGCGGCATTCTCGACGGATTCCCGCCTGCCCTCAACCTCGCCGCCATGGGCTACGGGCTGACCGCGTTCGCGGTGCTCGAGATCGCGCAGGGCAGACGCGCCGAGGTGGCGGAGGCCCTCGCCGCCATCGACGAGGTGTGTGAGGTCCACGCCACGACTGGGCAGGGCGACCTGTTCGTGCGGATGGTGGCACGTTCCAACGACGACCTGCAGCGGGTCATCGACGAGGTCGTCGGAGTGCCGGGGGTGCGCCGGACCTCGACTTCGATCGCGCTCTCCACCCCGGTGCCACCCCGGGTGCGGCCCCTGCTGGAGCGGACCGCACAGGCCTGACCCACGACGAGCCCTGAACGCAGTCAGGACCAGAGTGGCTGGCGCACGCCGAAAATCCGGTTGAGCGCGACACCGAGCACGGTGACGAGTACAACGGCGGCAGCGATGGACACCAACTCGCCCGCGGAGGTGAGCAGCCCCAGGCTGATGATCAGGGTCGTCGCGCCGGCCGGTGGATGCGGGCAGGCCAGCAAGCGTAGAACCAACGCGGTTAGGGCCACGGACAGGGCGGCGGCGCCTATCCGCATGCCGCTGATGCCTTCCTGGACAACCGGTGGATGATCGGCGAGTCCGAACACGGCGAGGCAACCCACCCCGGCCAGGATCGCCACCGCGTGCCCGATCAGCGTGTTGCGGGGGCGTGCGGACTTCTGCATCGGAGACTCGAAGTAGAGCATCACGATGGGGCCGAGGCTGGGAAACAGGTAGGGCTGCTTGAGCAGCAGCCCTGCGAGGCCCGCAGCCGCCAACAAGACCAGGCACAGGGTGAACGCGTACATACCAGCGCCCGCTCTGCCCGCACGGTTCTCGGCAGCGGCCAATGCGCCGCCCGGCGATGGCCCTGTCATGACCCGCACCTACTTCGCGGCAATGAGGGCTTGCGGTGCCGCTTGCTTGATCCGGGTGCGCAACCACTGCAGCTGCTGCGCGGTGTCCTGCTCACACGAGTGCACGATGTGCAGTAGCTCCCTGTCGCGCAGTCCCTGTGCCGCCTGTCCCACGACTGTCCAGGTCATCTCGACGAACGAGCCCAGCATGTACAGGTCCTGCAGATCCCGCAACAGCCCGACACCGCCGCTACGGGTGCTGTCGAGGCCGGTCGCGTGCAGCCGTTCGGGCTCCTGCTCGCTTTTCTCACCGTAGTGACGTACCACCGGTACGAGCATCGTCAGTTGTCCGTCGATCTGGCCGGCCAGGACCTTGCAGAGGTGGTGGACGTCAGGTTCCTCGCCGTGGCCGTCGCTCACCTGACGAAACGCGTCGGCGAGCGAGCGCAGCGAGGCATCGAGCAAGCCGACGTAGGTTGGCAGGTGCATGGTTCAGCCCTTCCTTGCGGCATGCGGCAACACGGGGTCCGGCACCCCGGGGGTGTGCCCAGGACTGGGAACCTGCCGTGGCGGGTCTGCGACGCCGACGTCCTCTCGTGTCCCGGCGTCCTGATCCCCCCGGGTCGCGGGTACGGCTGCTGGATCGTGCGGAGCGGATGCGGTGGTGGTGGGAGCGGGAGCGCAATCCTGTCCCGGTCCGAGCTTCGTGACCCGGACAGCCGAGACCTTGAACAGCGGCTGCTTCGACACGGGATCCCACTCGGTTTGCGTCAGCTCGTTCGCGGCGCGCGGCTGTCCGTCGGGACTGCCTGTACCGGTCGTGTCCCAGTATCCGTAGTGAAAGGGAAGGAACACCGTGCCGTCGCGTCCACGCCCGACCCTCGCGGGTGCTTCCATCGCGCCACGACGGGACTCGACTCGGACAAGGTCACCCTCATCGACGCCCAAGGCTTTGGCGTCCCCCGGCGAGAGTTCCACCCAGGGCTCCGGGGCGGCCTTGCGCAGTTGCCGCGCGCGGCCGGTTTTGGTCCGGGTGTGGAAGTGGTAGACCGTGCGCCCAGTTGTGCAGACGTAGGGGTACTCCTCGCTCGGCCCCTCCGGGACAGGCGTGTACTCCGCGGTCTTCAGAAAGGCACGACCGTCGGGTCGCTCGGCCTGGTACTTCGTCGGTGGGGTCGTACCGCCGGTGAGCAGGTCGTGACCGTAGCTCTCACACACCTCCGGAGCCGTGGGGAACACTCCGTCGGCGTAGAGCCGGTCACTGCCGTCGGGGTGCTCGGTGTTGCAGGGCCAGGGAACTCCACTGCCACCGCGGAGCTTGTCGTAGGACAGTCCGGTGTAGTCGCACAACCTGCCTCGTGTGCACTCCTTCCACGCCTCGAAGGCACCTTCCGGATCACGCCACTTGATGAGCGGTTCGCCGTCGCGGTCGCGCAGGTCCATCCGCCGCGCGTAGTCGAGGAAGATGTCCAGGTCGCTGCGAGCCGCACCGGGCGGTTCGACGGCCTTCTCCGACAGGTGCACCGTCCGGTTGACGTTGGTGAACGTGCCCTGCTTCTCGCCCCACAGGGCAGCGGGCAGTACCACGTCGGCGAACTCGGCGGTCTCGTTGCGGAAGCCGTCCTGGACGACGACGAACAGATCCTCGCGGCGGAGGATGTCCCGGATACGGGGAAGTTCGGGCATCGACACCGCGGGATTGGTGGCCGAAATCCACAGGAAGTTGATGGAGCCCTGTTCCGCGTAGCGCCAGATCTGCATGGCGTGCGTCGGCGGGGCCCAGTGGGGGATGACGAGGGGGTCCACGTTCCACAGTTCGGCCAGTTGGTCGATGTGGTTCTGGTTGTCCCAGTTGCGGAACCCGGGCAGGTCGCCGTCGGCACCACACTCCCGGGTGTTCTGAGCGGTGGGTTGCCCGTTCATCTGGAGCACGCCGCAACCAGGACGGCCGATCAGCCCGCGGAGCAGATGCAGGTTGTTCACCTGACAGGAGGAGGCGGTGGCCTGGTGGGACTGATAGAAGCCTTGCAGGACAGTGGACAGCACTCGCCCCGAGGTTCCGAAGATCTCGGCTGCTCGCCGGAGGTCCTTCGGTGACACCCGACAGATCTCGCCCACCATCTCCGGTGTGTAGGCCTTGACGGTGCGCGCGAGCTTCTCGAAGCCAAGCGTGTGGGCCGACACGTATTCCTCGTCGACCCATCCTTGTGTGATCAGCTGGTTCACCAGCCCGTTCATCAGGGCCAGGTTCGTGCCGGGTAGCGGTGCGAGGTGAACGCCGCCGGACTCGACAGCGGCCTCCGCGACCTTGGTGAACCTTGGGTCGACCGCGACAATTCGTGGCCGGTCAGGGCCGTGCAGCCGGTCGAGGATCCGCATCCACAGGACGGTCTGCGTTTCGGCCATGTTGTGGCCGAACAGGAAGATCGCGTCGCAGGAATCGACGTCGGTATAGCTGCCCGGCTGGCCGTCGGAGCCGAAGCTCTCCTTCATCGCCGCTGCTGCCGTCGCCGTGCACAAGCGGGTGTTGCCGTCCATGTGCGGCGTGCCCAGACCTGCCTTGCCGATCACGCCGAGCGTGTAGTACTCCTCAAGAAAGAGCTGGCCGCTGGTGTAGAAGCCGTGCGACGACGAACCCACCTCGTCGAGAAGCCTCCGGGACCGCCGCACTATCCGATCCATGGCGGTGTCCCAGTCGGTCTCCACCAGTTCGCCATCCTCGCGGACCAACGGACGGGTGAGACGGTCCCGCCCGTTCCACTGCCACGAGCCGTACAGGCCCTTCGGGCCCAGCCTCCCGTGGTTGACGACGTCGTCGGTACGGCCACGAATACCGACCATGCGCCCGTCCTTGACGGCGATGTCGCAGGCACAGCCGTTGCTGCACAGAACACAGGCCGACTGCACCCAATGTTGCACGTCGGACTCGGCCACCCCCTCCTCCAGGTGCTGATCGAGGCGGACTGGCCACGAGGTGTCCTGGGCATGGGGAGTTCGCTGACCCCAGATATCGGCAACGCGGTCGGTCATGTCCCGCTCCGGCTCCTGTCGGCGATGTAGACCGAGAGCAGTACCCGGTCCTTCCGCTTCGCCAAACTTCGACCGTGAACGGGGAGCACAAACGCGGTCAGGGCCATCCCGCGCCTGTCTTACGCACTCCGGATGGCCCTGACCGCTCAGATGAGCTGCGCGACCTCAGCTGCTGTAGGGCACGGCCTTCACGAGGGTGACCTTCTGCTTGTTGCCGTTGGGCAGCTCGTACTCACGCGCCTCGCCTTCCTTGGCGCCGAGCAGGGCCTTGCCGAGAGGGGAGTCGGGCGAGTAGACCTCCATCGCCCCTTCCGCGCCCTCTTCGCGGGTCGCCAGCAGGAACTGCTCGTCCTCGTCATCGCCTTCGTAGCGCACGGTCAGAACCATGCCGGGGGCGGCGACACCATCGTTCGCGGGAGCTTCGCCCACCTTCGCGGTGCGCAACAGTTCCTGCAGGTGCCGGATACGGGCTTCCTGCTGACCCTGCTCTTCGCGGGCCGCGTGGTAGCCACCGTTCTCCTTGAGGTCTCCCTCTTCCCGGCTGTCATTGATCTTCGCAGCGATGACCGGACGATTCTCGATCAGCTCGTCGAGCTCGTGCTTGAGCCTGTCGTAGGCATCCTGGGTCAACCAGGTCACCTTGGTGTCGCTCACGGTCACCATCTCCTCCTAGGGCCTGCCGGTCTTGGGTATACAAGCCGGCTGCCGCGCGGGCGTGGCTTGCCAACGCGGCAGAGATATGGAAAAACACGGCCCGCCAGGGGCCGTGCCGGTAGATCAGGATAACACGATTTGCGGGGCGAAGTCCGGGCATGCAATCCATTTCCCGGCGCTGACCGCACCATTCACCCCGTTGGCCGCTATGGGCTTGACAGGTAGCTAGGCACATCGTACGTGCAGCCGAACACGTCGGCCGTGACCGGCCGCCCGACACTCTGGATGGCCGCTGTGACAACCGTCTCGCCCGGTGGGATGAAGACCTCTCGGCGACCGCTTTCCGTGCCGTCGAGAGCCCGTACCCGCACAATGCACATCCCGGGGCGCTGCGGGTCGTCCCTGCGCACGTCGAGGGTGATTTCCATGGCGTTGTCCGGCAGTTCGTCGAAGCCAATTCGCTGTGCCTCGATCGGCGCCGCGCCGAGATTGAGGTAGGCCACGTACGCGGCGGCGGATCCGGCAAGGACCGCGACCAACGCGAGTACCCAGACCTGCCAGCGCTTGGCCGGCCGTCGCGCCCGCCCGTAGCGGCCTTCGGGTACCGATCGGGTGGTGCTGTCGCCAGGGGCGGTGGTGTGACCGCTGCTCAAACCCGGGCCTCCGATCGGTCTGTTCGTGTTGATGGGGACAATGGAATAAATACCTCGCTCTACGAGTATCCGCTTACGCGAGGAACTGGGGCCGCGAGGGTCCGAACCACTCGGACGAGAAGGGACCATGTCGGTGATGGCGGGAGCTGGCGCAGAGACAGGTACGACTTCCGGATTCCGGCTGATGGCGGTGCACGCCCATCCGGACGACGAGTCGAGCAAGGGCGCGGCCACCATGGCCAGGTACGTGGCCGAGGGGCACGAGGTCATGGTCGTGACCTGCACCGGAGGTGAGGCGGGCAGCGTCCTCAACCCTGCGATGGACCGCCCAGACGTGCACGAGAACATGAGCGAGATCCGCAGGGAGGAGATGGCGCGGGCCGCGAAGCTGCTCGGCGTCCAGCACCGCTGGCTCGGGTTCGTCGACTCCGGGCTGCCCGAGGGTGATCCGCTGCCCCCGCTGCCGGAAGGCTGCTTCGCCGTTGTGCCGCTCGAGGAGACCACCGGTCCGCTGGTACAGGCGATCCGCGAGTTCCGCCCGCACGTCGTGCTCACCTATGACGAGAACGGCGGTTACCCGCACCCCGACCACATTCGCTGTCACGAGGTGTCGATGGCCGCGTTCGACGCGGCGGGAGACCCGGACCGGTACCCGGAGGCAGGCGAGCCGTGGCAGCCGCTGAAGCTGTACTACATGCACGGTTTCTCCAGGGCCCGGATGCAGGCGTTCCACGAGGCCCTGATCGAGGCCGGCATGGAGTCGCCGTACGGGGAGTGGCTGGAGAAGTGGGACCCGGACAAGCCCGATGTCATGGAGCGGGTGACCAGCCAGGTCGAGTGCGGGGAGTACTTCGAGGTGCGTGACGAGGCCCTCAGGGCCCATGCCACGCAGATCGATCCGAACAGCAGGTGGTTCGCGGTTCCGCTCGAGGTGCAGCGCAAGCTGTGGCCGACGGAGGAGTACGAACTGGTCCGCTCACTGGTGGACAGCACACTCCCGGAGGACGATCTGTTCGCGGGAATCACGGAGAAGGTGCACACATGAGCCTCGTGCTACCGGCCTTCGCGGCCGCGCCGGTCACCACCGGTGCCCTGCTGCTCGCCCAGCAGCAGGACGACGGTGAGGGTGGCGGGCAGGGGCAGGACTTCGGCAAGTCCTCGCCGGTCGGTCTGCTCGTGCTGATCCTGTTCCTGATCGCGGTGGTGTTCCTCGTCCGGTCGATGACCAAACACCTCAAGCGCGTCCCGGCCAGCTTCGACAAGGAGGACGCGCAGGCCGCCGCGTCCCCCGAGAACACGGACGACATCGACACGGCGGGGACCGACCACTCGTCCCCGCCCGCGGACCCCGCCCAACCCTCCGACCGCGACTCCTCCGACGGCAGGACGGCGAACGGCCGCACCTGACCGCCGCTCCGGTTGGCGCTCGGTGCGCGGGCACCACTTGGCGGTAGTTGACGCA
Source organism: Amycolatopsis marina (assembly GCF_900111885.1). Classification (GTDB taxonomy): domain Bacteria; phylum Actinomycetota; class Actinomycetes; order Mycobacteriales; family Pseudonocardiaceae; genus Amycolatopsis; species Amycolatopsis marina. The sequence continues at coordinate 67,452 of NZ_FOKG01000024.1, read as the reverse complement.
CATGTCGATCTTGCTTGGTGGTACTTGCAGACGCCCCATCCCTGTGCGGGAGGCGCGTCGGTGACACCCTTGGGGTATGCCGAATCGTCTTGCCAGTGCTACCAGCCCGTATCTCCTGCAGCACGCCGAGAACCCGGTCGACTGGTGGCCGTGGGGGCCGGACGCGCTGGCGGAGGCCCATCGCCGGAACGTGCCGATCCTGCTGTCGATCGGCTATGCCGCGTGCCACTGGTGTCACGTCATGGCGCACGAGTCCTTCGAGGACGAGGAAACCGCGGCGCTGATGAACGCGAACTTCGTCAACATCAAGGTTGACCGCGAGGAACGCCCCGACATCGACGCCGTCTACATGACCGCGACCCAGGCGATGACCGGCCAGGGCGGCTGGCCCATGACCTGCTTCCTCACCCCGGAGGGCGAACCCTTCCACTGCGGTACCTACTACCCGCCCGCGCCGAGGCCGGGAATGCCCTCGTTCCAGCATCTGCTCGTCGCGGTCGCCCAGGCGTGGACCGAGCGGCCGGAGGAACTGCGCGAGGGCGCGGGCCAGATCGCCGCCCACCTGGCCGAGCAGACTGGCCCGCTCCAGCAGTCCACTGTGGATGTCGAAGCACTTCGCGGTGCCGTGTCGAAACTGCGCTCGGACGCCGATCCCCAGCACGGTGGATTCGGTGGGGCGCCGAAGTTCCCGCCGTCCATGGTGCTGGAGTTCCTGCTACGCCATCAGGAACGCACCGGCTCGGCGGACGCGCTGTCGCTGGCCGAGGCCTGCGCCGAGGCGATGGCGAGGGGCGGTATCTACGACCAGCTCGCCGGCGGATTCGCCCGCTACTCCGTGGACGCCGCCTGGGTGGTGCCGCACTTCGAGAAGATGTTGTACGACAACGCACTGCTGCTTCGGGTGTACGCCCATCTCGCCCGGCGCACCGGATCCGCGCTGGCGTCGCGGGTCGCAGCCGAAACTGCCGACTTCCTGCTTCGAGAGCTCAGGACACCGGAGGGTGGGTTCGCCGCCTCACTGGACGCGGACACCGAAGGCGTCGAGGGGCTGACCTACGTCTGGACCCCGGAGCAGCTGACCGAGGTCCTCGGCCAGGACGACGGGACATGGGCCGCCGCGCTCTTCGAGGTCACCGAGGCAGGCACGTTCGAGCAGGGCTCCTCGACCCTGCAACTGCCCCAGGACCCGGCGGACCCGGAACGGTGGGAGCGGATCAGGGCCGAATTGCTGGCGGCCAGGGCCCAGCGCCCGCAGCCGGCGCGCGACGACAAGGTCATCGCCGCATGGAACGGCCTCGCCATCACCGCGCTCGCCGAGGCGGGGATCGCGCTGGGGCGGCTGGACTGGATCGAGGCGGCCACCGACGCGGCACGCCTGCTGCTCGACACCCACACGATCGAGGGCAGGCTCCGACGCAGTTCGCGCGCGGGTGAGGTCGGGGAGGCCGCGGGCGTGCTGGAGGACTACTCCTGTCTCGCCGAGGGCCTGCTCGCGCTGCATCAGGCGACCGCCGAACCCCGGTGGCTCGACGACGCGACAGCTCTGCTGGACGTTGCGCTCACCCGGTTCGCGGACCCGGAGCAGGAGGGCGTCTTCTACGACACCGCCGACGACGCCGAGGCACTCGTGCACCGGCCTTCGGATCCCACCGACAACGCCAGCCCTGCCGGAGCATCCTCCCTGGCTGCCGCACTGCTGGCGGCATCCGCGCTGGCCGGGCACGAGCAGGCAGATGCCTATCGGGTCGCGGCGGAGCAGGCGCTGAGCCGGGCGGGTGCGCTGGCCGCCAAGGTGCCCCGGTTCGCGGGCAACTGGCTGTCGGTCGCCGAGGCGATGCAGTCCGGTCCGGTGCAGGTGGCGGTGGTGGGACCCGACGCACGGTCCCGCGCCGACCTGCTCGCCGAGGCCGCGCGTGCGGCGCACGGCGGGGCGGTGGTGCTCGCGGGAACACCGGACGCGGACGGCGTGCCGCTGCTCGCCGGACGTCCGCTGGTCGAGGGTGGGCCAGCGGCCTACGTCTGCCGCGGCTACGTCTGCGACCGTCCGGTCACCACCACGGCGGACCTGGCCGCCGCTCTCGCCCGCTGACCAGCTGGCACTTTCGCGGGAAAGTGCCGCTCCCTGGTTCCGCTGGGGGTGAACGCGCTCCCATACGGCCGATTTCGGAGTAACGTCAGCAGTGTTGTAATCAGCGGAGCGAGCATGCATACACGCGTGCGGATGGCGGGACACATGGGTGCACGAGGATGGCGTGGTCGGGGCGGCTGGCAGCCGGGCGAGGCGCCGAGCGCCGAAGACGCGGGAGCCTGGTTCGGCGGCAGGCTGCCAGAGGGCTGGTTCACCGGAGCCCCGGAAGTGACCGTCGACCGCGAGGAGATCGTCGTGGTCGGCGAACTCCCCGCACTGAACGAGGAGTACACCGACGAGGCCGGCAGGGCTGCCGCGGAGACAGGCCGGATCAGCCGGTTCCGGGAGGAGACCAGGGACGAGCGGATCGAGATCGCCCGCCAGGCCGAGCATCGCTACCAGCGCAAGGTCGCCTGGGGAGCGCGGCTGGGCGGGACGGAGGAACTGTTCACCACCCTGGCGGCACCGGTGATGACCCGGCTGCGGCAACCGGAACGGATGGTGCTGGACACCCTCGTCGACGCCGGGGTGGCGCGTTCCCGGTCCGAAGCGCTGGCGTGGGCGGTCCGGCTCGTCGGCGAGCACGCGGACACCTGGCTCGCGGAACTTCGGGAAGCGATGTCGACGGTGGACGATCTGCGGGCGAAAGGGCCGGATCTGGGCTGACGCCCGGTCGAGGCGGCTTTCGCACTGCGCGGGCCGAAGCGGTGCGGCAGGCTGGAAATGCCGGTGGAATCCGGCCTGCCGCACCTTTCGGAGGACATATGGATCTGCCGTCGATCCCTGCCAAAGTGGACGCTGCCGCGCTCACCTCGGTACTGGACGGGCGTTGGGCCGAACTCCGGCGGCAGGTCCGGGCACAGATGACGGAGAACCAGTTCCGCGACTCCTACGACCTGGACACCGAGAGCCACCGGGGACAGATACTCGAGCAACTGCGGGAACTGGCCAATACGGACCGCCCGCGCCTCGGTTTCGACCGTGGCTACGGCGGTGGCGGTGACATCGGCGGTTCGGTGACGTCATTCGAGATGCTCGGCTTCGGGGACCTCTCGCTGATGGTGAAGGCGGGTGTCCAGTGGGGCCTGTTCGGCGGGGCGGTGCAGTTGCTGGGCACCGAGCGGCACCACGAGCGGTATCTGCGGCCGATCATGGACCTCGGCCTGCTCGGCTGCTTCGCGATGACCGAGACCGGGCACGGCTCGGACGTGCAGCACCTCGGCACCACGGCCGAGTACGACCCGGCCACCCGTGAGTTCGTCGTCAACACCCCCGACCGCGCCGCGTACAAGACCTATATCGGCAATGCCGCCCGGGACGGGCGAATGGCGGTGGTGTTCGCCCAGCTGGTGACCGGCGGTTCCGGGCGGGGGGTGCACGCGTTCGTCGTGCCGATCCGAGACGAGAACGGCGACCCGGCGCCGGGCGTGCACATCGAGGACTGCGGCCCCAAGGCAGGGCTGAACGGGGTGGACAACGGCAGGCTGGCATTCGACCAGGTGCGAGTGCCGCGCGAGGCGTTGCTCAACCGCTACGCCGATGTCGCGGAGGACGGCACCTACTCCAGCCCGATCGAGAGCGACGGACGCCGGTTCTTCACCATGCTCGGCACACTGATTCGCGGCCGGGTAAGCGTCGCGGGCAGTGCGGGATGCGCGACCGAACGGGCGCTGGCACTCGCGATTCGCTACGGCGACGTGCGCAGGCAGTTCGAACGCCCGGGTGACGGCGAGGAGGTCGTCATCCTCGACTACCGCGCCCACCAGCGGAAGCTGCTGCCCGCATTGGCCACCTCCTACGCGCTGCACTTCGCGCAGGAGGAACTGGTTGGCGCGCTGCACGACATCCAGGGCTCGGCGGACACCGACGAGCACAGCCAGCGCGAACTGGAGTCCAGGGCGGCCGGGGTGAAGGCGATCGCCACCTGGCACGCGACCGACACGATCCAGAAGGCGCGGGAGGCGTGTGGCGGAGCTGGGTACCTCTCGGAGAACCTGTTGCCCTCGCTCAAGGCCGACACCGACGTGTTCACCACGTTCGAGGGCGACAACACCGTGCTGCTGCAACTGGTCGCGAAGGGACTGCTGACCAGCTACCGGGAGGACTTCCAGGACCTCAGTGCCATGGGCACCGTGAAGTTCGCCGCCGAGCAGCTGCTCGGAGCGGTGATCGAGCGCACGGCGGCGCGGCAGGCCATCGAGCGCCTGATCGACGCTAGCCCGCGGCGCGACGACGAGGACTCGCTGTTCGACCGGGGCTGGCAGCTGAAGCTGTTCGAGGACCGCGAGGAGCACGTGCTCGACGGCGTCGCCCGCAGGTTGCGGCGAGCCGGGGCAGCCGATGCCGATCCGTTCGAGGTGTTCAACGACGCGCAGGACCACGTCCTGCAGGCTGGCCGGGTACACGTCGACCGGGTCGTGCTGGAGGCCTTCGTAGCGGCGATCGAGCGCTGCGAGGACCCCGATGCCCGGACGCTTCTGGAGCGGGTGTGCGACCTGTACGTGCTGTCGAACATCGAGGCGGATCGCGCATGGTTCCTCGAGCACGGCCGGATCAGCTCGACGCGAGCGAAGGCCGTCGTGACGGCGGTGAACGGGCTCTGCGCGATGCTGCGTCCGCACGCCCGCACACTGGTGGACGCCTTCGCGATCCCGGAGCAGTTCCTGGCCGCGCCGATGCTCACCGGCTGACACTCACGACCCTGTGAGTTCGCCGAGACGACGCCGCAGGTAGGCGCGCTCGGCCTCGTTGGCCGTGTGCTCGAGCGCGGCCCGGTACGCCACGGCGGCCTGGCCGGCCCGCCCTGCCCTGCGCAGCAGGTCGGCCCGCGCGGCAGGCAACAGGTGGCTGTGCTCCAGCCCGCCGTCCCGCACGAGGTCGTCCAGCAGGTCAAGGCCAGCGTCCGGCCCCGATCGCATCGCCACCGCGATCGCGCGGTTCAGCGCCACGGTGGGCGACGGCACCCTGGCCAGCAGCGCGTCGTACAACTCGACGATGCGTGCCCAGTCGGTCTCCTCGGCGGACGGCGACGTCACGTGGCAGGCCGCGATCATCGCCTGCAACTGGTACGGGCCGAACTGTTCGCGTCGTGCCGCCTGCCGCAGGTCCGCGACGCCCTTCGCGATCAGGGCACGGTCCCAGCGCGCCCGATCCTGCTCCTCCAGCGGCACGAGCACGCCGTCGGCCGACACACGCGTCGCCGACCGCGCATGCTGGAGCAACATGAGGGCGTTGAGCCCGCGCGCCTCCGGATCGTCCGGCATCAGTTCGACCAGCAGCGCCGCCAGCCGGAGCGCTTCCTCCGCCAGCACCGGGCGGTGCAGGCCGGGGCCCGCGGTGGCGACATACCCCTCGTTGAAGAGCAGATAGACGACCCCGAGGACCGCAAGTGTCCGTTCCGGCAGCAGGTGAGCCGGTGGCACCCGGTAGGGGATTCCGGCGTCCCGGATCTTGTGCTTCGCGCGGACCAGGCGCTTGGCCATGGTCGCCTCCGGGGCGCCGAAAGCCCTGGCGATCTCGGCCGTCGACAACCCGGTGAGCGTGCGCAGTGCGAGCGCAACCTGGGCCTCGAACGCGAGCGCGGGGTGGCAGCAGGTGAAAATCAGCCGCAGCCGCTCGTCGGCGATGCCGCTGTCGAGCGCGTCGAGGTCCGCGTCCGGTCGGCCCGCGTCCTCGATCACGGCGAGCTGCCGCAGTTTGGCCTCGCCGAGGCGATCACGGCGCACGCGGTCCAGCAGCCGGTGGCGGGCAGCGGTGAGCAGCCATGCCCCCGGCCGGTCGGGGATCCCGTCCCTCGGCCAGGTCCGCCAGGCGAGGGTGAAAGCCTCCTGCGCGCACTCCTCGGCCAGATCCCAGTCGCCGGTGGAGCCGATGAGCGTCGCGACCAGCCGCCCCCACTCCCCGTGAAAGGCGGACGTGACGGCCTCCGAAACATCGGTCACGGCTCACGCAGGGGCCGGATCTCCACCTGGCCGACCGCGCAGGCGGGGTGGCCGGAAGCGATCTCGATGGCCTCGTCCAGGTCGTCCACCTCGATCAGGGCGAAGCCGCCGATCTGGTCCTTGGCCTCGATGTACGGCCCGTCCGTCAGCAGCACCTCGTCGCCGCGCACCCGCACGGTCGTCGCGGTCCGGCTCGGCTGCAGCCCCTCGTGCGCCCGGAGTACGTCCCGGGCCACGAGGTCGTCCATCCAGGCGGTGAACGCTCGCATCCCCTCCTCGTTCGGTTCCTCACCGACCTGGGTTTCGTCCGCACTGATCATGAGTAGGTAGCGCAAGGGACCTCTCCTCTCGTTCCTGTCACCCACCCGACGCGCGGGATGGTCGTTGATGGACATCCGGCCGCAGGAGATTGTTGCAGCGCGATGTCCATCACGGGCGGTCTCGTACGTCGATGGGCTGAACCGGTTAGTCGGAGAAGGAGACAAGTCATGCATACCGTGGTTTCGGCGGACGGGACGACCGTCGCGTACAACCGGGCGGGCAGCGGCCCGACCATCGTGTTCGTGCCCGGTGCGTTCAATGACGCAACGACCTGTGCGCCGCTCGCGGAGCGGCTTCAGGACCGCTACACAGTGGTGTGCCCCGATCGGCGCGGGCGCGGTCACAGTGACGATGCGATCGCCCCGGCAGACGCGGCGACGTACACGGTGCAACGCGAGATCGAGGACCTCGACGCGGTCATCGCAGCCGAGGGTGGCGCGGCGGTGGTGTTCGGTTTCTCCTCCGGGGCGATCCTGACACTGCGCGCAGCGGCCGCCGGATCGGCGATCACCCGGCTGGCACTGTACGAGCCGCCGTTCGCCCTCGGCGGGCTCGCCGGAGCCGGACACGACGGTCTCCCGGAGAAGCTGGCCGCACTCATCGCGGACGGCAGGCCGGGCGACGCGGTCGCGACCATGCAGATCGAGGGCATCGGGCTGCCCGCCGAACTGGTCGAGCAGATCCGGCAGTCGCCCATGTGGGCCGGCCTCGAAGCGGTCGCACAGACCGTGGTCTACGACGCGGAGATCACCAGGCCGCCGAACCTTCCCACTCCGCAGATGGCGCGGCTCGACATCGAGACCCTCGTGTTCAGCAGTGGTGAATCCTGGCCGAGCCTGCGCACGGCCGCACAGGAACTGCCGGGGCGGCTGGCCAGGGCGCGGTACGTCGACGTGCCCGGCGGGACCGACCACGGCATCCCTGCGGAGGCCACGGCCAAGGTGCTGGGCGAGTTCCTCAGCGGCTCTGGCATGTGACCGATCCCCACACCGGGCCGGGATTTCATGGGCCCGCTCGCCATTTCCGTGACCGGCCCGGCTTTCTACCGTCGACCTCGGTCCGACGAGTGTTGATCCTGGGAGGTCGCGGTGCGTGAACTGATCACGGTGGCGTTGTCGGTGCTCCTCCTGACAACCGGCCCGCAGTCGCAGGCAGGCGCGGCCGAGCACGGATCGTGCTCGGCCGCGCAACGGTTGCACGTGCCTCGGGCCGAGCACCGCACAGTGGCGTGCCTACGGGACCTGACGACGGCCGGAACCATCCGTAGTGGACATACAGATCCCGCGGACTGGGCCGGACTGACCCAGGACGCGCTTCCGGTGCCCCCGCCGGTACCGGGAATTCAGGTGGACGGGTACTTCCGGGACGACTCGGCGACGAACACGAACCACGGCTGGCAGCACGACGCACAGTTCGTGTTACGGCTGCCCGAGCGCTGGAACGGCGGTCTCGTGGTCAGCGGCTCGCCGGGAAACCGCGAGCAGTACGCGAACGACCGGGTCATCTCGGACTGGGTGCTCGCTCGTGGTTACGCGTTCGCGGCCACGGACAAGGGCAACACCGGGCTCCGCTTCTTCACCGACGGCGACCGCCCTGGGGACGCGATCGCCGAGTGGAACCACCGCGTGACCGAACTGACGCGGGCGGCGAGGGCTGTCGTGGCTCAGCGGTATCACCGGCCGCCGGCCCGGACACTTATGACCGGTTTGTCCAACGGTGGGTACCTGGTGCGCTGGCAGCTGGAGAACCGTCCCGAACTCTATGACGGCGGAGTCGACTGGGAGGGAACACTGTGGACGGAGGAAGGGCCGAACCTGGTGGACTTCCTTCCCCCTGCGCTCAGGGCGTATCCCCGCTACGCCGATGGCGGCGCGGACGCGGACGAGGCCCATGCCGATCTGGTGGCGGCCGGTTTCCCTGTGGGCTCGGAGTTTCTGTGGCCGTTTCACCATCAGTACTACTGGGACCTGACGCAGCGGATATACCGAGAGGAGATCGATCCCGCGTTCGACGGTGCGACCGAGGCGGGCACGCCGTACTGCCTCCCGGGTAGCCCGGACTGCGACGCGGACTACGACTACGCCAGCAGACCGAGCGAGGTGCACGAGGCGGTGCGCCGGATCGGGTTGACCGGGCGGATCGGGAAGCCGTTGCTGACGCTGCACGGAACGATGGACGTGTTGCTGCCGATCACCCGCGATTCGGATGTGTATGCGGGCATGGTGCGGGAGCAGAGGCGCGGCGGGCTGCACCGGTATTACCGGATCGAGGGTGGTACGCACACGGACGCGCTGGTGGACGTCTTTCCGGACCGCCTGCGCGCGCTGGCGCCGTGTCACCGCAGCGCGTTCACGGCGTTGGAGGACTGGCTGACCCGTGGCGTCCAGCCTCCGCCCTCGACCACGGTGCCGCGACCCGCGGACGCGACCCCGGGGGACCTGGTCACGAGCTGCGTGCTCTAGGTCAGAGGTTGGCCTATATCGCTCCTAGTGTTCGGGCGTGACGCTTCCCGACCTGAAGGAGACCGCGATGACTGTCAACCCGATCCCCGAGGGCTACAACACCGTGACCCCATGGCTGATCTCGCAGGACACCGTGGGCCTCATCGATTACGTCAAGGAGGCCTTCGACGCGGAGGAACTCGGCAGGGTCACGGGCGAGGACGGGCGTATCGGGCATGCGGAGGTCCGGATCGGTGACTCGGTGGTGATGATGTTCGACGCTCCACCGAACTGGCCCGCGACGCCCGGCTTCCTCCGGCTGTACGTCGAGGATGCCGACGCGGTACAGCGCCACGCCGTCGAGGCAGGCGGGACGGAGGTCACCCGGGTCACGCACCAGCTCTTCGGCGATCGGGTGGGCAGGGTGAGCGACCCGTTCGGCAACCTGTGGTGGATTCACACCCGTGTCGAGGACGTGAGCGAGGCAGAGGTGGAGCGACGGTTCGGCGACCCGGACTGGCTCGCGGCGATGCGCAGCGCCCAGGACGTCGACTTCGTTCCCGGTCAGGCGAGGTAGCCAGGGGGAGGGCCGGGTCTGCTCGTCCGAGGTCGCCGCTAGGCGTAAAGGGCGAGCCAGATCGCCACGTAGTGCGAGGCCGCCGCGAGGACGGTGCAGGCGTGGAAGAACTCGTGGTAACCGAAGGTCTCCGGCCAGAAGTTGGGCCAACGCGTGCCGTAGAAGACCGCGCCCACGGTGTAGAACAGGCCGCCGACCAGCAACAGGACCAGTGCCGCGACGCCGGCGTTGGCCAGCAGTTCGGGCAGTACGAAGACGGCCACCCAACCCAGGGCGATGTAGATCGGAACGCCGAGCCAGCGCGGTGCGCTCGGCCAGAGGAGTTTGAGCGAGACGCCGGCGATGGCGCCGCCCCAGACAACTCCCAGAACGATGTAGCCGGTGGGCTGGCTCATCGCCAGTAGCGTGAACGGGGTGTACGTGCCCGCGATGAACAGGAAGATCATCGAGTGATCGGCCCGTTTCATCCACTTGTATGCCTTCGGGCTCCAGATGCGCCGATGGTAAAGCGCGCTCACGCCGAAAACGCCGAGCACAGTCAACCCGTAGATCGAGGTCGCCAGTGCCGCGGTCGCGGACACCGTGGCACTCGCCAGCGTGATGAGTGTCGCCGCCGCCGCCACGGCACCGAAGAACGACCAGAAGTGGATGTGCCCGCGCAGACGCGGGCGCCTTTCCGGGCCGGCTGGTGGTGGGGTGTCGGTCACTGAGCTCACGACCTCCAGGTTACGTTGCCGTAGGTTGTCCGGCTATGAAGTGTGGTGTGCGCGGCTCTGGGGGAACTGCGTACGCTCCTGACACGTGAGTCTTCGGTCGATCCTTTCGGACATCGTCTACAGCGTCTACGCGAGGCGATTGATCCAGCAAGCAGGCGGACGCCACCCCCGCCACATCGCCATCATGCTCGACGGTAACCGGAGATGGGCAAGAGAAGCCGGGTTCACCGACGTCAGTCACGGTCACCGTGCGGGCGCCAAGAAGATCTCCGACTTCCTCGTCTGGTGCCGCGAGGCGGAGGTCGAGGTAGTGACCCTCTGGTTGCTCTCGACCGACAACCTGGGCAGGGCCTCGGAGGAGGTCGAGGCACTCCTCGAGATCATTCCGGACGTTGTCGACGAGTTGGCCAAACCGGACAATCCCTGGCGCATACGTATCGTGGGAGCGCTCGACCTGTTGCCGACGGAGACCGCGGCCCGGCTTACTGCCGCGGCACTGCGCACGGATGGCCGAAACGGCATGGCGGTCAACGTCGCTGTCGGTTACGGGGGCAGGCAGGAGATCGCCGACGCGGTCAAGAAACTGTTGCTCCAGCACGCGGATGAGGGCACCCCGATCCGGGAGCTGGCGAAGATCCTGGATGTCGACCACATCTCCGAGCACATGTACACCTCGGGACAGCCGGATCCCGATTTGATCATCCGGACGTCCGGAGAGCAACGTTTGTCCGGATTCCTTCTCTGGCAGTCGGCGCACTCGGAGTTCTGGTTCACCGAGGCCTATTGGCCGGCTTTTCGGCGCGTCGATTTCCTGCGGGCGATGCGTGATTACGCTGTCCGGCATCGCCGCTACGGCGCCTGATGCACACGAAAAGTCGGCTGTGGGGAATAAGAACATTCCCCACAGCCGACTTCGTTATTCCTGGCTCCGCACGACCTGGGCTGGCCGGAGATATGTAATGCGGAGCGCGGAATCTCAGTGACCGTCGACTTCGGTGTCCGCGACGCAGATGTCCGGGGCAACGGTCTCGTTCGCGGCCGGGGACTGGGGGGACAGCACCGGCACGGCCACACCGAGGTCGTTCAGCACATCGCGGACCTGCACGGCCAGCACGTTGACGTTGAGGTCGCAGAGGCCCACGTTGTTGTGGTTCAGCACGTCGTTGACGTTGACGAGACCGACCTGACCGGTGTGGTTGTTGTGGTCGTTGTTGTCGATTCCGTCGCCGCCACCGGTCGCGAAAGCGGGCGAACCGGCGAGCATCAATGCGCCAGTTGTTGCGGCGACGATTGCAGCCTTCTTCAGCACGTGGAAACTCCCTAGTAATCAATCACGGATTGAGGTTCGACAGTGGAACTTGCCTGCCGGTGGCATGACAGTACATCGATAGCCGGGTGGGTCACATTTTTGGCAAGAACCCGTGTCGGGCCCGGAAGGATGACAAGGTTTAAAACTGCTTGCGCTGGGAACGGGCCGTTTGCTTGTGACGCTTTGGCCTATCAGTGCAGCTAATCACGGGTATGCCTCTGTATGATAACGGTCGCGACACGTAAACAGTCGTGACGCTCTGTGACAGGCGAGCACTCCTGCTCATTCGTCAGGTGGGGGAAGTGCTTGCAGAACGTGAACTTTGCTTCCTCGGTACAGCACCCAATCGTGTGATTTTCGAGGTCAGCGCGCATTTTGCTGGTTACCGCTTAGTAGTAAGAGTGCCCGACTTGAGAGGTGACAGTGAAGTGACGAGTGGGCGAATCACCTGTGTGGCTGCCTGCATGATCGGCTCGGCACAGGTAGCTTCCGAAGTGACGGCTCGCGCACCCATGCGGGCCGTTGCGGGAGGCCCTGGTCGTGGCTGTGGTTGAGAGAACGGTGGATCCGTTCACGAGACGCACGAGGGGGCCGGCACCCGGCCCTCGTGGCCGCTGGAGCTGACGCGCGAGCGTCGGTGAGAGCAGGTCAGCCAGGGTGGTGCCCGGCCCAGCGAGTGCGGGCGTGGTGTCGCGCCCACGAGGGAGAAGCCGTGACTGCGCAGCGTTCGCCTCATTTGGCTGCAGGCCCTTCAGCGATCAGTGCCGACAGCACTGGGAAAGCCTCGATCTCATCCCACCCCGAGCTCCTGACCCGCACCTATGTGCTCGACACCTCGGTGTTGCTGTCCGACCCCTGGGCACTGACCCGATTCGCCGAGCACGCCGTGGTGTTGCCGTTGGTCGTGATCAGTGAGCTCGAAGCGAAGCGGCATCATCCCGAGCTGGGCTGGTTCGCCCGCGAGGCGCTGCGCATGCTCGACGACCTCAGGCGCACGCACGGTCGTCTCGACGCGCCGATCCCCATCGGCGAGGAGGGCGGCACCCTGCACGTCGAGCTGAACCACTCGGACCCGACGGTGCTCCCTCCGGGATTCCGAACCGATTCCAACGACCACCGCATCCTGGCGTGCGCGCTGAACCTCGCTGTCGAACGACATGAGGTCACGCTGGTCACCAAGGACATTCCTCTGCGGGTCAAGGCCGGGGCGGTTGGTCTGGACGCCGACGAGTACCGGGGGCAGGACGTCGCCCCTTCCGGTTGGACGGGAATGTCGGACGTCGACGTGCCGAAGGAGGCACTGGACGCGCTGTTCGGCGAAGGGTCGGCGGATCTAGCCGACTTCGGCCTCCCGGAGGTCGGGGAGCTGCCCTGTCACACCGGCCTGCGATTGCTCGCCGGTAGTGGAAGCGCGCTGGGCCGGATCACCGCCGACAAGCGGGTGCGACTGGTGCGGGGCGACCGTGAGGCGTTCGGCCTGCACGGGCGGTCGGCTGAACAGCGGATCGCCCTCGACCTGCTGCTGGACTCCGAGGTCGGCATCGTCTCGATGGGTGGCAGGGCAGGTACCGGCAAGTCGGCCCTTGCCCTGTGCGCCGGGTTGGAGGCGGTGATGGAACGCAGGGCGCACCGCAAGGTGGTGGTCTTCCGGCCCGTCTATGCCGTTGGTGGCCAGGATCTCGGCTACCTCCCCGGCTCCGAGAGCGAGAAGATGCAGCCGTGGGCGCAGGCGGTCTTCGACACCCTCGGTGCACTGGTCAGCCAGGACGTGCTCGACGAGGTGTTCGACCGCGGGATGCTGGAGGTTCTCCCGCTGACGCACATTCGCGGCCGATCGCTGCACGACGCGTTCGTGATCGTGGACGAGGCCCAGTCGCTGGAGCGCAACGTGCTGCTCACGGTGCTCTCCCGGCTCGGCACAGCGTCCAGGGTGGTGCTCACGCACGACGTCGCGCAGCGGGACAACCTGCGGGTCGGTCGGCATGACGGCGTCTCGGCGGTGATCGAGAAGCTGAAGGGGCATCCGCTGTTCGCCCATGTGACGCTCACCCGCTCGGAGCGTTCGCCGATCGCGGCCCTCGTGACCGAGATGCTGGAGGACCACGGCTGAGCGGAGCGGGGCCACGGCCGCTTCGGCCGTGGCCCCGCCGCCGCAAGCCTCGCACTTTCCCGGGAAAGTGCGATAGTTGCGCACACACGTATCGCACTTTCCCGGGAAAGTGCGATACGGACGCGAGTCGGTCTCAGTCGAGGGCGCGGCGCATGAATCCCTTGATGCCGATCGCGCCGAAGATCACCAGCGCGAGCAGGATGATCGGGACGTCCAGCCACAGCGGAATGGACTCGACCTGGTCGCCGATGAGCAGGTCCCGCATGCCTTCGCTGACATAGGTCAACGGGTTGATCGCGCACACCACCTGGAACCACCGCAGATCGTCCAGCGCGTGCCAGGGGAACTGCGTCGAGCCGGTGAACATCAGCGGAATCAGGATCACCGCGAACATGATGTTGATCCGGCGCGGGTTGATGAGCGTGCCGATCGTCATCCCGATCGCCGCGCCGGCCAGCGAGCCGAGCACGATCATGCCGACGACGCCCGGCCAGGCCGAGGCGGGCCAGTGAATGCCTTCCAGCATGACGAAGCCGACCGGGATCATCAGCAGCGCCGCGACGATCCCGCGGATCGCCCCGAAGAGCATCTTCTCGATGGCCACCAGTGGGATCGGCATCGGAGCGAGCAGCCTGTCCTCGATCTCCCTGGTCCAGGAGAAGTCCATCACCAGCGGCATCGTGGTGTTCTGCAGCGCGACGACGAACCCGTTCAGCGCGACGATTCCCGGCAGCAGGATCTGTACGAAGCTGTCGTCGACGTAACCGATGCCGGTGAGGACCTTGCCGAAGATGAACAGCATGAAGAACGGCTGGATCACGACCTGTGCCAGGAAGGGGCCGAGTTCCCTCCCGGTCACGAAGACGTCGCGCCAGAGCACGGCGAGGAAGGTGCGCAGCGAGACGCCGACCCCGTGCGAAGCGGTGCCGGCCGCGGGTTGGGTCGTGGTCATCGCAGGTCCCGTCCGGTCAGGTGAATGAAGACGTCTTCGAGGCTCGGGGTGCCGATCGAGAGATCGGTGACCTCGCACCCGGTGGCTCCGGTCGCCTTGAGCACCTGTGGCAGCACGACCGGTGGCTCGTACTCGGTGTAGAGCCGGAACTGTGCGGTTCCGTCCGCTGTGGAGGAGGAGATCCGCTCCGCGCGCTCCACGCCATCTACAACGGACAGTTCTTCCGCGACGCGCTCCGGGTCGTGTCCGTTCACGTTGACGGTGACGGTGAGCGTGGTGCTGCCCGGCAGCGAGCGGGTGAGCGCCGTCGGGCTGTCCAGCGCGAGCAGCTTTCCGTGGTCCACGATGCCCACCCGGTCACAGAGTTTCGCGGCCTCGTCCATGTCGTGGGTCGTGAGCACGACCGTCACGCCCTCCGTGCGCAGCTCGGCGACCCGCTCGTGCACGAACAGCCGCGCCTGTGGATCCAGGCCGGTGGAGGGCTCGTCGAGAAACAGCACCTTCGGCCGGTGCATCAGCGCTCTGGCGATCATCACTCGCTGGGACTGTCCACCTGAGACGAAGTCGATGCGTGCCTTCGCCTGGTCGGCCAGGCCCATCCGCTCCAGGATCTCGTCCGCACGCCGGTTGCGCTCCGCCCTGCCGACGCCGTGATAGATCGCATGGAAGATCAGGTTCTGCCGGATGTTGAGCGAGCGGTCCAAATTGTTGCGCTGGGGCACCACGGCCAGTAGTTGCCGGGCGGGCCCGGGTCTGCGCACGACGTCCACACCGTGCACGAGCGCCCGCCCCGAATTTGGGCGCACCCTGGTGGTGAGCACGCCAACGGTGGTCGTCTTTCCCGCACCGTTGGGTCCGAGCAGGCCGAACACCTCGCCGTGCGGCACCGAGAAACTCAGCCCGTCCACGGCGGTCGGGCCGCTTCTGCGGTACCGCTTGACGAGGTCGACTACTTCCACCGCATCGTTCACGCATCCAGGCTATGCCGGATCGCAACTCACTTTGCCGGAGATCGTGTCCGCCGTGCGTGAACCGCGGCGGAGTTCACCAGCCAGTGGGAAGTGGCCTGCCCTCCGCGAATCCGGCCGCCGACTGCACGCCGATGACCGCGCGTTCGTGCAGGTCCTCGATGCTGCGCGCACCCGCGTAGGTGCAGGCCGAGCGAACTCCCGAGCAGATCGAGTCCAGCAGGTCCTCGACCCCGGGGCGGGCCGGGTCCAGCGCCATCCGCGAGGAGGAGATGCCCTCCTCGAACAGTGCCTTGCGGGCCCGGTCGAACGCGTTGTCCGTGCGCGTGCGGGCACCCACCGCGCGCTTGGAGGCCATGCCGAAGGACTCCTTGTACGGCCTGCCGTGCTCGTCGTACCGCAGGTCGCCGGGAGACTCGTGGGTGCCGGCGAACCAGGAGCCCACCATCGCGGCGGACGCGCCCGCCGCCAGCGCCAGCGCCACGTCGCGGGGGTGACGCACCCCGCCGTCGGCCCACACGTGCTTGCCGAGCGCCCTGGCGGCGGCGGCACAGTCCGCCACAGCGGAGAACTGCGGGCGGCCGACGCCGGTCATCATCCGGGTGGTGCACATCGCACCGGGGCCGACGCCGACCTTCACCACGTCCGCGCCGGCCTCGATGAGGTCGCGCGTGCCCTCCGCGGTCACCACGTTGCCCGCCACGACGGGGACCGACGGTGACACCGAGCGCACGGCCTTCAGCGCCGAGAACATCTTCTCCTGGTGTCCGTGTGCGGTATCCACCACGAGCACGTCGACTCCCGCCCGCAGCACGGCCTCGGCCTTGGCGGCGACGTCGCCGTTCACCCCGACGGCCGCGGCCACGCGCAGGCTGCCGTCAGCGTCGACGGCCGGGGTGTATATCCCGGCCCGCAGTGCCGACACCTGGGTGAGGACACCGGCCAGCCTCCCGTCGGCATCCACGCCGACAGCCAGCCTGCCACCTTGGGCGTGCAGCTTCTCGAAGACCTCGCGTGGCTCGGTGTCCAATGCGAACGAGAGCACTCCCGTGTCGGCCACCTCCCCGAGCCGGGCGAACTGGTCCACACCGGAACACGCGGTTTCGTCGACCACGCCGACCGGCTTTCCCGCACCGTCCACCAGCACGACCGCGCCATGGGCGCGCTTGCCCAGCAGGTTCAGCGCGTCGGCGACGGCGTCACCGGGGGTCAGCACCAGCGGCGTGTCCCACACGGTGTGCCGGTTCTTCACCCAGGAGGTGATGTCGGCGACCGCGGCCGGATCGACGTCCTGCGGTAGCACGACGAGGCCACCCCTGCGGGCGACGGTCTCGGCCATGCGCCTGCCGGCAACGGCGGTCATGTTCGCGACGACGATGGGAATCGTGGTGCCCGTGCCGTCCACGGTGGACAGGTCGACGTCGAAACGCGACTCCACTGCCGACCGGTTCGGCAGCAGGTAGACGTCGTCGTAGGTCAGGTCGTGGGCGGGCCCGTGGCCATCCAGAAAGTGCACGAGTGCTCAGGTTACACCGCCGCCCGTCGTGAGCAGCACGATCCGGGGTGGACCAGACTCACCTACCGCCGGTATCTACTTTCGGGTAGGTTACTGCCGGTAGGTAGAACTTCGTGCGGACGAGTCCACCTGGAGGGGTCGATGCCGACGACGAATGCGGCGGTCGAACTGCTGGCCGAGCCCCTGACGCTGCGCTGTGGCGCCGTGTTGCCCCACCGGTTGGCGAAGTCGGCGTTGAGCGAGCAGCTGGGAGACCGCCGCAACCGGCCCGGCAGGGAGCTCGTCGAGCTGTATCGCACCTGGTCGAGGGGCGGCGCAGGGGTACTGGTCACGGGCAATGTGATGGTGGACCCACGCGCGCTCGGCGAGCCGCGCAACGTCGCGGTGTCCGAGGAGCCCGACGCGGGGGCGTTCCGGGAGTGGGCGGCGGCTTCCACGGGAACCGGCTCCCAGCTGTGGGTGCAGCTCAACCACCCCGGACGGCAGAGTCCGCGCTTCCTGTCCCGGCAGCCGGTCGCCCCGTCCGCCGTGCCGTTCGGGGATCGCGGCGTCCGCTCGGTCTTCGCGACTCCCCGTGCGCTGACCGGCAACGAGATCGACGTCATCATCGACCGTTTCGCCGTGTCGGCGCGCACGGTGATCGACGCCGGATTCCGCGGCATCCAGCTGCACGGCGCGCACGGGTACCTCATCTCCCAGTTCCTCTCACCGCTGACGAACCGGCGTACGGACGCCTGGGGCGGGGACGCGGTGCGGCGAAGGAGATTCCTGCTCGAACTCGTGCGCCGGGTCAGGGCGGAGGTCGGGGACTCCGTTCCGCTGTCGGTGAAGCTGAACAGCGCTGATTTCCAGCGCGGCGGGTTCACCGAGGAGGAGTCGCTCGAGGTCGTCCGCGAGCTCGGCGAGGCGGGCATCGACCTGCTCGAGATCTCCGGCGGCACCTACGAGCGCGCGGCGATGATGGGTCTGACCAGCGGCAGCAGGGCCAGCACGCGCAGCAGGGAGGCATATTTCCTCGACTACGCAACCAAGGCCCGGCAGGTCAGCGATGTCGCCCTGATGGTCACCGGCGGATTCCGGACCGTCGCGGGGATGGCGGCCGCCCTGCGTTCCGGCGCGCTCGACGTCATCGGGCTCGGCCGCCCGGTCACCGTCACACCGGACCTGCCCGCACGGTTGCTGGCCGGGGAGGATGTCGAAGCGGAGCGCCTCTGCCCGAAGACCGGTATCCGGCTGGCCGACAGCTGGCTGGAGATCCAGTGGCACACCCAGCAGATGCATCGTGTCGCGTCCGGCAAGCCGGTGGACCGCCGTCGCGGTGCCGTCCGCTCGCTCGTCGTCGCGGGTGTGAACGACCCGCTCAACGCGTTTCGCCGGGTCCGCGGTTGAGCGACACTGTCCTCCTTCGGAGGAAGTTCGCCTGCCTTCGGTCGCTCGCCCGTACCCGTCCGCCGGACCGGCCGCGGAGTTCGCGCACCGGCTCTGGGAACTGAAGCGGGCCGCAGGCGGCCCTTCCTACGACCGGATGCGCGGCGAGTACGGGGTGTTGGCCTCCAAGTCCGCGTTGTCCGCCGCGGCGCGGAGCAGGCAGCTGCCGTCCTGGGACACCACCTGGGAGTTCGTCCGCGTGCTCGCGGTGGACATCCTCGGCGAGTGCCAGGATGCGGCGCGAACCGAGTGGCTGGCCAGATGGGAGCGGGCGCGGGCGGGGCGCTGTTCTTCCTCGTGAAGGTCGTGGAGTAGCACCGCGAGTGGCCATCCGTCGCGGTGGTCAAATTCGAGACGTGCGGTGGGACAAGGTCCTGTGGAAGGGCGGCATCGCACCCGGCAAGGAGAAGAAGGTCAGCACCGACGTGCTCGGCGAGTCGCCGATCAGTTACAGGATCGCCTTCGACGTGCGGTCGAACGCGTCGAACAACTACACGTAAGCATTTCCTCGGCCCGCTGCTACTGATTCCACCCTCACCGAACAGGGGACAGGCATGCGTTCGATCACCAGGGCGGCGACCGTCGCCGGACTCACCCTCGTGACGGCACCGGCCGGCGAGGTCGCCGTGTCGGACATCATCAAGACCTGTGGCAATAAGTACTCGGGATACATCAGGCGACTCGGCAAGGACGCGCTGTGCCTGCGGCCCGGCACCCGGACCGGCGCGAACTTCCCGTACTACGGCGGAGTGGTGAAGACGGTCGCCCGCTGACCGACACGATCAGCCACGGAGCAGGCCCCGTACGGCGTCGATCGTGTCGGCGTCGGCGGGGTCCTTGTCCGGGCGGTACCGCACGACCCTGGCGAAGCGCAGCGCCGCTCCGCCGGGGTAGCGGGTACTCGTCTGGGCACCGTCGAGTTCGATCTCCACCACGAGTTCGGGCCGGACGTGCACGACCCAGTCGGAGCGTTCGCGCTCGATCTGTTGCAACCGTTCGGTCTGCCAGGTGAGGAGTTCGTCGGTGAGGCCCTTGAACGTCTTGCCGACCATGATCGGCGGGCCGCCGTCCGGATCGCGGGCGCCGAGGTGCAGGTTCGAGAGGTAACCGGTGCGCCTGCCGTGTCCCCACTCCGCGGCCAGCACGACCAGGTCGAGCGTGTGGACGGGTTTGACCTTCAGCCAGGCCCGGCCACGCCTGCCCGCCGCGTACACCGAGTCCAGCGCTTTGACCATGACCCCCTCGTGCCCCGCGGCGAGGGCGCTGTCGAGCAGGGCGGATGCGTCCACGGGGTCGATCTCACCGGGGATGACATGCTCGCCAGCGACACTGCGCAGCGCCTCGTTGCGCTCGCGCAGCGGGGCGTCGAGCAGGTCAACACCGTCCAGGTGCAGGCAGTCGAAGAAGTACGGCCGCAGCAGCAGCGCCCGCACCTGCTCGTCGCGGGTGCTGCCGAACCGCGCCATCGTCTCCTGGAACGGCCGCGGCCTGCCCTCGTCGGTGAGCGCGAGCGTCTCCCCGTCCAGGACGACCGACTCGCACGGCATCGCCCGGACCAGCGCCACCAGTTCGCCGACCTGACCAGTGATCTCCCGCAGGGTCCTGGTGTAGACGTGCACCTCGTCGCCCTCCCGGTGCACCTGGATCCTTGCACCGTCCATCTTGTACTCCACGATGGCCGAGGGGAGTTCGGTGATCGCCTCGGCGAGGGACTCCGCCGGGGAGGCGAGCATCGGCCGGACCGGCCTGCCCAGCTTTATCCGGAACCGGGTGAGTGCGTCCGTGCCACCCGACATCGCCGCGCTCGCGGTGGCGGCCAGCGAACCGGACAGCATCAGCGCGCGCCGCACGACGTCGGCCTGCACCGCGGCCGCGGCGGCGATGGCGTCGACCATCACCCCCTCCAGCGCGCCCTGGCGTAGTTCCCCCGTGAGCAGCCGGACCAGAAATCGCTGTTCGTCCTTGGTGGCCCGGCCGAACAGTTCGGTGAGCGCGGTCGCCCGCCGCGCCACGGAACCAGTGCCGCCGGCCGCCGCGATCGCGCCCAGTGCGGCGTCCACCTCGCCGAGGGTCAGCGACGGAGTGTCCGCGGGCGGGGTCTCGAGGTCGACGAGCGTGCGCCAGCCGGTGCCGATTCGGCCCTGCGTCGGCGCGCCGGTGAGGAAGGCGACGGCCGAGGCGAGTTCGCTCACCGGGGCCGCGCGCAACGTCTCGGCCAGGATGGCGATCTTCGCCTTGCGCGAGCGGGTGGCCGCCAGGTCGGCGGACGCGGTGACGACGGTGTCGAGCAGCATGCCTGCCATCATCACCCAGCGGTCCGACACTCCGCTTCCGGAACGGACGCCTCCGAAACCGCCGCCGCCGAATTCCCGGTGGGGGTGCGCAGGACGAGCAGCACGGCACCGAGGCAGACGGCCAGCCCGAGCAGGCCGAGCGGCGCCACCTGCTCGCCGAACATGACCAGCGCGAGGAGCATCGTGGTGGGCGGCGTCAGGTACAGCAGGCTGGAGACGCGGGTGACCGAGCCGCGCCGGACGTTGAGCCAGTAGAAGCCGTAGCCGCCGAACGTGGAGAGCACGACCACCCACGCGACCGCCAGCCAGAACGACCCCGAGGTGGGCGGGGCCGCCTCACCGGTCGCCATGGCCAGGCCGGTGAACAGCACCGCGCTGCCGGCGCACTGGATCATCAGTGAGTCACCGAGCGGAAGTTCCGTGGCGGCCTTCCGCTCGACGAAGGTCGCCGCGACCAGCGAGAGCATGGCCCCGAACGGAAGGGCATAGGCGAGCGTGGGAGCCCCAGAGTCGCCGTTCAGGTCCCCGCCGACCACCAGTGCCACCCCGGCGAGTCCCACGGCGAGTCCGATCCACTGCGGGCGGCTGGTGTGCTCGCCGAGCAGCGGGCCGCTGAGCGTGGCCGCGACGATCGGCTGCAGGGCGGCGACCAGTGCCGCGATTCCAGCAGGCACGCCGAGTTCGGCCGACATGACGACGCCGTACAGATAGCCGCCTTGCGACAGCAGGCCGACCCCCGCGTGCACCCCGATCTCCCTCGCGGTGAACCTGCGCCTGCGAGTCAGGGACCACCAGAGCCCGATGAGTGCGGTGGCGGCGAGAAACCGCCACATCAACAGGGTGTTCGATCCGGCGTGCTGGGTCCCGAGTGTGGCGCCGATGAAACCGGAGCTCCACATCAGTACGAAACCAACGGCTGGGACCGCGTCTGTCCTCATCGGACGTCCTTTCCGGTTGAGGTATACCGACCGGTATGGTTACTAGACTAACTAGACCGACCGGTATACTGTCAAGGGGTGATGGACGAACTGACGATGACTCCTGCGGCGGAGCGAGTGCTCGAGGTCGCCGGGCGCCTGTTCTACGAGAACGGCATCCACGCGGTCGGCGTCGAGTCGATCGCGACCGAGGCGGGGGTGACCAAGAAGACCCTGTACGACCGGTTCGGCTCGAAGGACACCCTGGTCGGGCACTATCTCGCGCGCCGTGACGAGCGCTGGCGCGAGCATGTCGTCGGCGTGGTCGAGCGCGGCACCCGAGTGCCGCCCGCCCGCAGGCTGCTGCTCGTGTTCGACGCGCTCGAGGAGTGGATGTCCACGGAGAACCCGCGTGGCTGCGCCTTCGTGAACGCACAGGCCGAGCTGACGGACGCGGCGCATCCGGGCCGTGAGGTCATCCGGGAGCAGAAGCTGTGGATGCTGGACTACCTGCGCACGCTCGCCAGGGACGCCCGGCTGCGCAATCCGCGCCGGGTCGCCACATCTCTGCTGGTGCTGCTGGAAGGCGCCACGGTCACCGCGTCCTTCGGGGTGGTCCCCGGTGCGATCGGCAACGCCAAGGAGATCGCCCGGCAGCTGGTCGAGCACTGAGGGCGCCGATAACCATGGCGCCGATCATCAGAGATGCACGCACGGAGGATTGGCCGCGGATCTGGCCGTTCTGGCACTGGATAGCCGCGGCGGGCGAGACGATCGCCTGGGACCCGGACACCGAGTCGGAACAGGCCGAACGCATCTGGATGGCGCAGCCGCCCGTGCGGGTGTTCGTGGCCGAGGAAGGCGGGCGCATCGTCGGATCGGCGCAGCTGAGGCCGAACTACGGGCCGATCAGCCGGGTCGCGAACGCCACCTTCCTCGTCGACCCGGAGTGCGGCGGCCGGGGTCTCGGCAGGCGTCTGGCCCAGCACGTGCTGGACGCGGCACGCGGGCACGGGTACCGGGCGATGGTGTTCAACGCCGTGGTGGAGACCAACGTGGGTGCGGTCCACCTGTACCACTCGATGGGTTTCCGCACGCTCGCCACGGTTCCCCGTGCCTTCGACCATCCCCGACTCGGACCGGTCGGGATGCACGTCATGCACTTGGAGCTGTGAGCGCCTACTTGCCCCCGCGCGCCATTCTGAGGACGTCGAGTGCCTCGTCGAGCTGGGCCTCGGTGAGCTTGCCGTTCGCCACGTGGCCGCGTTCGAGCACCACTTCCCGGATCGTCCTGCGCTCCTTCAGCGCCTGCTTCGCGACGGCGGCCGCTTCCTCGTAGCCGATGTAGGAGTTCAGCGGCGTCACGATCGACGGCGAGCCTTCCGCGTACTCCCGCGCCTGCTCCACATTGGCCTGCACGCCGGCGAAGACCTTGTCCGCCAGCAACCTCGACACGGCCGCGAGCAGGCGGGTGGACTCGAGCACGTTGCGGGCGATCACCGGCAGGTTCACGTTGAGCTGGAAGTTGCCCTGCGCGCCGGCGAAGGCCACCGCGGCGTCGTTGCCGATCACCTGGGCGACCACCTGCAGCGTGGCCTCGGGGATGACCGGGTTGACCTTGCCCGGCATGATCGACGACCCGGGCTGCAGATCGGGCAGGGCCAGCTCGCCGAGACCGGTGCGTGGCCCCGAACCCAGCCATCGCAGGTCGTTCGCGATCTTGTTCAGCGACACGGCGACGGTGCGCAACTGCCCCGAGGCCTCGACGACGCCGTCCTGGGTGGCCTGCGCCTCGAAGTGGTCGCGCGCCTCGGTCAGCGGCAGATTCGTCACCTTCGCCAGCTCGCCTGCCACCGCGTTGCCGAAACCGTCGGGCGCGTTAAGGCCGGAGCCGACCGCGGTGCCGCCGATCGGCAGCTCACCGAGCCGCGGCAGGCAGCCACGCAGCCGTTCCATGCCGAAGCGGACCTGCGCCGCCCACGCGCCCGCTTCCTGCCCCAGGGTGATCGGCACCGCGTCCATCAGGTGCGTCCGGCCAGACTTCACCACTTCGGCCCACTCCGCGGCCCGTCCCTCGATCGTCTCGGCGAGGTGCTCCAGCGCCGGAATCAGGTCCGTCAGCACGGCCTCGGTCGCCGCGACGTGAATGGTCGTGGGAAACGTGTCGTTGGACGACTGGGAGGCGTTGACGTCGTCGTTCGGGTGCACGTCCCGCCCCAGAGCGCGACTGGCCAGTGTGGCGATGACCTCGTTCGCGTTCATGTTGGACGAGGTGCCGGACCCGGTCTGGAAGACGTCGATCGGGAAGTGCTCGTCGTGCCTGCCCTCGGCCACCTCGTCGGCCGCCGTCGCGATGGCCGCGGCCACCTCGCCGTCGAGGACGCCAAGGCGGGCGTTCACCCGCGCCGCAGCCGCCTTGAGCAGGCCGAGCGCACGAATCTGGGCGCGTTCCAGGCCACGGCCGGAGATCGGGAAGTTCTCCACGGCCCGCTGGGTCTGCGCGCGGTACAGGGCCGCGGCCGGGACCTTCACCTCGCCCATCGTGTCGTGTTCGATCCGAAATTCCTGTTCAGCCATAGGGCCAGTCTGGCCCAACCGCGATTCGGTCGCCCGGTGGTGTTGAGCACTTGCCCGCCCGTCGCCCGGCCACCGCCCCCCAAGGAGACGCTTCGCGTCATAGCCCGCCCGTCGCCCGGCCACCGCCCCCCATCGAGACGCTTCGCGTCATAGTGTTGGTTGTGACGGCTGCCACCCACCACAGGCGGAAGGACCACCGAATGAGCACACCCGAGGATCTGTCCGTCGACATCGTCATCGTCGGAGCGGGCCCCACCGGTCTATTCGCCGGTTACTACGCGGGCTTCCGCGGTCTGACGATGGCCATTGTGGACTCCCTGCCGGAGTCAGGTGGTCAGGTGACCGCCATGTACCCGGAGAAGATGATCTACGACGTTGGCGGATTCCCCGCAGTGCGCGGCCGCGACCTGGTCAAGGGGCTCGTCGAGCAGGTCGCCCCGTGGAAACCGATCTACCTGCTCGGGCGCAAGGCCGAGGGGCTGGCTCAGGTGGACGACGGCGTCGAGCTCACGTTGGACGGCGGACAGCGGGTGCGGGCGGGCGCGGTGCTCGTCACCGCGGGCATCGGCGAGTTCACCCCCCGCCCCCTGCCCGCGGGCGACGGCTGGCTGGGGCGCGGCATGGTGCATTTCGTGCCGGCGCTCGACGCGCACCAGGGACAGGACGTCGTGGTCGTCGGGGGTGGCGACTCCGCGTTCGACTGGGCACTCGCCCTGCGTCCGATCGCCTCCAGCGTCACCCTCGTGCACCGGCGAGCGCGCTTCCGCGCCGCGGAGTCGATCGTCCGGGAGGTGCGGGACCTCGGCGTCCGGATCATCACCGACGCGGAGGTCACGGAGTTGCGTGGCGGCGACGACGGTGGGCTCGCCGAGGTGACGCTGGAGATCAAGGGCGGGCAGCAGGAGGTGCTGCCCGCGCAGTCCGTCGTGGCAGCACTCGGGTTCACCGCCGACCTCGGGCCGATCGAGAACTGGGGGCTGGAGATCGACCATCGCTCCATCGCCGTCGACTCCACAATGGCGACGGCACGGGAACGGGTGTACGCCGCGGGTGACGTCGCCGCCTATCCCGGCAAGGTCAAACTCATCGCCACGGGCTTCGGCGAGGCCGCCACCGCGGTGAACAACATCGCGGTGCTGCTCAACCCCGACGCCCACCTGTTCCCCGGGCATTCGAGCAACGTCGAGTGAACTCGCGACGGACTATGCCGCGGGTGCCGTCGCCGGCTCGGGGGCCGGCTCGGGTTCCGGCGGCGCCATTTGCTCTGTGATCCACTGGGAGTAGGCGGTGGCCGAGGTGTAGATCGAGGGCGCAGTAGCGCAGGTCCGGTCCCCGTTGCCCGGTCTGCTGGTCAGGCCGAGTACCTCCCACCGGCCCTCCTCCACCTTCCGCAGGGCAGGCCCGCCGGAGTCGCCGTAGCACGATCCAGCGTCGCCGCCGGGGTTGTCGACACACAGTTCCGCGGCGTCATCGAACTCGGCGGTGCAGAGTTTGCTCTCCACCAGGGAGGTGTCCAACTGCTGCAGTTGCACCGGACTCTCCCCACAGCCCTCGGTCGGGCAGGTCTGACCCCAGCCGAGAATGCGCGCGGCCGTGCCCACCTCTGTCGTTGTGGCGATGGGCGCGGGCGTGGCCTCCGCGGGTTCGGTGAGTCGCACCAGTGCGAGGTCGCCACCCGCGCCCTCGGGGTCGTAGGCCTGGTGCACGATGATCTCCGCGGCCTCGCGGAGTTCTCCGCCCTGCGAGCGGTCCGCGCTGCCGATCCGGGCACTGACGGCTCGGGGTTTCCTGCCGTCCACGCAGTGCGCCGCCGTGAGCACCCAGGTGGGCGACAGGAGCGAACCGCCACAGAAGTGCTGCCCGGAGCGGGTCTGTATGGACACCATGAACGGGTACGGCTCATCGGCGGCGGTCCCGCCGATGATCAGTGGCTGGACCGCCGCCGCCTGCTGGACACCCGTCGAGATCAGCCCCAGTGTCACCGCCAGCGCGACGGCGGCCCTGCTGCGCCGGACCGCCATCAGGGCAGTGGCGGGACGACGTCGCCGTTCTCGTCCAGGCTGCCGTCGAAGTCCACCGACGAGTACGAGCGGAGCTTCGTCAGCCGGTGATAGCCGTCGATCAGCCGGACGGTGCCAGACTTGGAACGCATCACGATCGACTGAGTGGTCGCGCCGCCCGCCCGGTAGTGCACTCCGCGCAGCAGATCGCCGTCGGTCACGCCCGTCGCGCAGAAGAAGACGTTGTCCCCACGGACGAGGTCGTCGGTGCTCAGCACCCGGTCCAGGTCGTGGCCCGCCGCGAGTGCCTTCTCCCGCTCGGCGTCGTCCTTCGGCCACAACCGGCCCTGCAGCTCACCGCCGAGGCACTTCATCGCGCATGCCGCGATGATCCCCTCCGGTGTGCCGCCTATGCCGAGCAGCATGTCCACACCGGTCGTGGGGCGGGCCGCGGCGATGGCACCTGCGACGTCACCGTCGGAGATGAACCGGATGCGCGCGCCTGCCTCGCGGACCTCCTTGACGATCTGCTCGTGCCGAGGCCGGTCCAGGATGCAGACCGTGACGTCGGAAACGCCGCTGTGCTTGGCCTTGGCGACCCGGCGGATGTTCTCCGCGATGGGCGCGGACAGGTCCACCGTGCCAGCGGCCTCCGGGCCGACGGCGAGTTTCTCCATGTAGAACACAGCGGACGGGTCGAACATGGCGCCGCGCTCCGCGACCGCCAGTACAGCCAGCGCGTTGGGCATGCCCTTGGCCATCAGCGTGGTGCCGTCGATCGGGTCCACGGCCACATCACAGTCGGGACCGTCGCCGTTGCCGACCTCCTCGCCGTTGAACAGCATGGGCGCCTCGTCCTTCTCGCCCTCGCCGATCACCACGACACCGCGCATCGACACCGTGCCGACGAGCTGGCGCATCGCGTCGACGGCCGCGCCGTCCCCGCCGATCTTGTCGCCCTTGCCGACCCAGCGCCCCGCGGCCATCGATGCCGCTTCGGTGACCCTGACCAGCTCCATCGCCAGGTTGCGGTCCGGCGCTTCCCTGAGTCGGGGCGTGCTGCTGGACTGTCCTGCGGTGGACATGGTGCCTCCCGGTTCGCTGTGCTCGGAGTGCACTGATTCTCTCAGAGCCAGTTTGAAAACGCGCGACACGATCGACTCGGCTGTGCTCGGACATGAAGTGGAATGGTCGCCGCCGCAGGTCGTGTGCCCCGCCTCCCCGCTCGTGGGCTTCGCCACACGCGCGTTCTTGGGCGCGGAGCGCCTCCGTTTGGGTGGTGGTGGGAGACGGGCGGGCACGTTCTTTCACTCACCACCGCAGGTCAGTCCAGTTCTCAGACGCCCTTCCAGATACAACGGCAGGCGCACGCTCAGACGAGCATGGCGAGAGTCACCCTGTGTTCGCGGCGGTTCCGTTGGAGCCTTCGGCGCCCCCCGTGTCCTCCGCGTCCTCGACGGAGGCCAGGGCGGCCTCGATCCGCTCGCGCGCTCCGTCGAGATGCCGTTCGCACAGTTTGGCCAGCTCCTCGCCGCGTTCCCAGAGCGCGAGCGACTCCTCGAGCGAGAGTCCGCCCGCCTCGAGGCCGCGTACGACTTCGATGAGCTGATCACGGGCCTGCTCGTAGCCGAGTTCCGCGGTCTCGCCTTCGGGTGCGCTGTCGGTCACTGTGTCGGACTCCGGGTGTGCTGAGGGGGCTGGATCTCGCCGAGTGGGCGAGTGCCGCACACTACCGCGCTGGCCATCGCGTGGTCGTACCCGATGAAGGCCATGGCGAACTCCTGCCCGTCACCGTCGGCGATCGCGTCCTCGATGTGGACCTGCGACTGCGCGACCCGGCGACGGTGGGTCGCGCCGTCGTTGAACCACCAGTGCGTGCCGACGTAGAGGGAGGTCGCCTCGGACAACTGGCGCAGCCGGGGGCGGAGCCCCCAGCGCACGGTGGAATCACAGCCCGCGAGCAGTGCTGTCCAGCACCTGCCCGCCGCGGCGTCGGCCTCCTCGGCGCGGTGGCGCAGCACGAGTGCGCGGTTGTGGTCGGGACCGGTGCGCGACAGCCGCAGGGCCGCTTCGGTCGTCAGTGGGAGGAAGGTGGTCGTGCGTGCCGGGGATGGCAACGGCGTCACGAGCTGTGGCTGCGGTGCTTGGGGTCTGTGCCGTGGCGGCAACGCTTCTTCCTCCTTCCTCTGGCCGGTCGTGCGGATCTCACTCGCCGGTCTCGCCGTTCGCGATCGCATGGGTGACGCCGTCAGCCATGCGAACGCGAAGCGGAGTTCCCTCCGCGACTTCAGAGACCGACCGGAGTACCCGGAGGTTGCCTTCAGGGTCGGAATACTGCACGATCGCGTACCCCCTGGCCAACGTCGCCGCGGGGCCGAGTGCGGCCAGCCGGGCTCGCGCGGAGGTCAGGGCCGCCTGTTCTCTGGTCAGCACCGTCATCATCGCCCGCGTGCCGCGCTGCGCCTGCAACGCGACTTCGTCGGAGCGCCGTTGGATGGGGCCGAGCGGGTCGGCCAGCGCGGGCCTGCTGCGCAGCTGGTCGAGCAGCCTGCACTGGGTGTCCACCCAGCCGTGCAGTGCGCGGCGTGCGCGATCACGCATCTGGTGTACCCGCTCGGTCTCCTCCCGGACATCGGGCACGATCCGTTTGCCCGCGTCGGTGGGAGTGGAACAACGCAGATCGGCGACGTGATCGAGGAGTGGCGTGTCGGGCTCGTGGCCGATCGCGCTCACGATGGGAGTGCGGGCCGAGGAGACCGCCCGGCACAGCGCCTCGTCGGAGAACGGCAGCAGGTCCTCGACGCTGCCTCCGCCCCGCGCGATGACGATGACGTCGATATCCGGGTCGGAATCCAATTTGGACAGTGCTCGGAGAATCTGCGGAACGGCCTGCGCGCCCTGTACCGCCGTGTTGATGACCTGGAACCGGGCGGCGGGCCAGCGGGCGCTGGTGTTCACCAGCACATCCCGCTCGGCGGCCGAGGCACGCCCGGTGATCAGGCCGATCCCCTTCGGCAGGAACGGCGGCCTCCGCTTGCGTTCCACCGCGAACAGACCCTCGGCGGCCAGCAGCTTGCGCAACCGCTCGATCCTGGCGAGCAGTTCACCGATTCCGACCGCGCGGATCTCGTTGGCCCGCAGGCTCAAGGTGCCCCTGCCGAGGAAGAATGTCGGCTTGGCGTGCACGACCACACTGGCGCCCTCGCGCAGCGGGGGCTCGACCGAACGCAGGATCCGCATCGGGCAGGTGACCGTCATCGAGACGTCCGCGGACGGGTCGCGCAGGGTGAGGAACGCCGTCTGCGTTCCCTGCCGGGCCGAGATCTGGGTCAGCTGACCCTCCACCCACACCGCGCCGAGCCGGTGGATCCAGTCCGCGATCTTCCTGGCCACGGTACGGACCGGCCAGGGGTTTTCCGCGCTATGTCCGGTGTTCTCGCGTGCCGACTGTTCCGTGCCGCTGCTCACCGCTCCGTCGAGCCCTCGGCACCGGTGTTGCCCGTCCCGCGCACGTTCCCGATCCGCCGCGCCAGCATTCCGACGAACGAAGGGCGGTCGGCGTGCGCGCGTTCGTAGGCCAGCAGCTCCTCGAGCTGTTCCAGGCTCAGGTGCCGCAGCCGGGCCCTGACCTGGGGCAGTGTGAGCTCGTCGTAGTTGCTCAGTCCGGCGGGGCCGCCGGATTCCGCGGACTGCGAGTCGGTCGCCCGCGGCTCGGGTGCGGCGGTGTCGAACGGAGCACTGTCGAACTCACCTTCGGAGTGCTCCTGTGCCAGCGCGCGTTCCTCCCTGGTCCAAGGATCCTCGTCCTGCTCGGAATCCGGCCGTTCGGTGGGGTCGGGAGTACTGCTGGGCCGGTGGCCGTTGTTCTCCACGGCGGCGCTGGTTACCGAACGCTCCGGCTCGGTCACGCTCGGGTTCCGGTCGAGTGGAGTGACGTTCTGGAACCCCGGGGCGGGCGCCGTGAGGTCGGTCTCGTCCTCATCGAAGGTCGCCCAGCTCGGCGTCTCCTCGACCGGGCGCAGCACGGACAGGGCGTCATCGCCCTTGATGGCCAGTTCGGTGATGTGCTGCTGCACACGCATCGATGCCTGTAGCACCTGGCTCGCGACCGTCACGGGGAACCCGGCGACGTGCTTCGGCAGCTCGCGAACCCGTTCGGCGGTGGTGACGGCGAGGCCCGCGGCGACCCGTAGCGGGAACGGGAGAGACTTCATGGCCCCTAGCCTGCCGTACATACCCCATCCTGCCCAACCGGCAGGGCGAGGTGTCGGCAGATGGTGACCCGCCGCACAACAGCCACAACGGCCCGCGCTCACCCGCTCCCGTGTCCACTACGGCCCGTACCCTGGACGGCATGAGTGCAGCGAGCCCCGGAATCGAGCCAGCCACCGACGTGTCGATCGGTGGGCGCCCGGACGGATCCCCGGCGAAGGGCAAGCGTGTCCTGCTGGCAAAGCCACGCGGCTACTGCGCAGGTGTGGACCGTGCTGTGATCGCGGTGGAAAAGGCGCTGGAGCTGTATGGCCCGCCGGTGTACGTGCGCAAGGAGATCGTGCACAACCGGCACGTGGTGGACACTTTGCGAGAGCGCGGGGTGATTTTCGTGGAGGAGACCTCGGAGGTGCCGGAAGGTGCCCTGGTCGTCTTCTCCGCCCACGGCGTTTCCCCAGCGGTGCACACGGAGGCCGAGGAGCGCAACCTGCGCACGATCGACGCCACCTGTCCGTTGGTGACGAAGGTGCACAAGGAGGTCACCCGGTTCGCCAAGGACGACTACGACATCCTGCTGATCGGTCACGAGGGGCACGAGGAGGTCGAGGGCACCGCAGGTGAGGCCCCCGACCGCGTGCAACTGGTGGACACGGCCGAGGACGTCGGCAAGGTGGACGTCCGCGATCCTTCGAAGGTCATCTGGCTGTCGCAGACGACGCTGAGTGTCGACGAGACCATGGAGCGGGTGGACCAGCTGAAGGAGCGGTTCCCGCAGATCTCCGACCCGCCGAGTGACGACATCTGTTACGCGACCACCAACCGCCAGGTCGCCGTCAAGGCGATGGCCGCCGAGTGTGACCTGGTGCTCGTCGTCGGCTCGACCAACTCCTCGAACTCCAAGCGGCTGGTCGAGGTCGCGCTGAAGGCGGGGGCGCGCGATGCCCACCTGATCGACTTCGCCCGCGAGGTCGACGAGACGTGGCTGGACGGCGTGGAGACGGTCGGAGTCACCAGTGGTGCCTCGGTTCCCGACGTGCTGGTGATGGAACTGCTCGAGTGGCTCGCCGAGCGTGGCTGGGCCGACGTCGAGGAGGTCACCACCGCCAACGAGAAGATCGCCTTCGCGCTGCCGAGGGAACTCCGCAAGGCCGAAGGTGGCGCCCCCAGCAGCGTGCGCTGAGCCGCACAGGGATGTCCCCAATGTGGCATTGGGGAACTTGAGCGTCCCCAATGCCACATTGGGGACATCCACCCCGGGCCGACGGACGGACTAGCGGGCGGACCTCGGCGGGGGCTCGTCGTTCCACGGCCTGCCCCTGGGGGGTCGTCCACCCGGCTCCGGGCCACGACGTGGTGCGTCCGGTCGCCCGCCTCTCGGGGCGTCACCTCGCGGCGGAGTCCTGCGTGGCCGCCCCGAGCCGGGTGAATCCGGCGTGCCCTCAGCTCGCGGTCGCCGCTCTGCGCCGGGCTGGCGCGGCTGCCGTGGTTTGCGTGCGCCGGGATCCCGCGGCGCCTTTCCGCTCTCCCGCTCGGCGGGCCTGCCACGCGGGTCGTCCTGGCCTCGCCGACGTGCCGGTTCACCCGCACCGCGCCCCTCGGTGGCCTGCCGTCCCCGGCCTTCCCCGCGTCTCGGCGCGTCCGGGCGGCCGTCCGCGGGTGCGGGCTTGCCCTTGCGTGGCGGCACCGTCGAGCCCTGGCCGGGCTTTCCGGCTGCCTTGGCGGCAGCGGCGGCCTTGTCCGGGGCAGCCTTGCGCGACTTCGGCTCCTTCGCGGCCTTGGGCTCCGGCTTGCTCGCGCGTTTGCCGCTCGAGCGGACCTTCACCGGGGCGTCCGGGTCCCGCTCGCGGTAGAGGCGGAAGATGCCGATGGCCAATGTCACGCCGGTCGTGATCGCCATGGTCGGAAAGCCGTTGATCAGCGGAGTTCCGATGGCCAGTGCCTTGGCGAGGGTGTCGCTGTTCTCCGGCAGACCGGAGCCGAGCAACACGATCGCCGGGACTGTGAACCCGAGAACGAGTGGCGGCTGGACCATCGGCCCGAACAGGTTGCGCCTGCGGACCGCGGCGACGGCGGCCACCGAGCCGACGAAGTAGCAGCCCTGGAACAGAACACCCAGCGAGTCCTGCATCTGCAGGTTCATCCCCGCGCCCAGGATGGCGAGGCCGAACGCCAGCAGCACCGCACCCCACCAGGGCAGGCCGCGCCGGTCGCCGAAAATGGGCAGTTCGTCCCACGGTACCTCTGTGTCGTCGGCTTCCGCGTCGTTCTGTGCGTCGCGAATATCGATCACAACGTCCCGCCGGAGCCGGACGGACACCAACCCGACGAAAGCCGCACGGCCATCCCAAGGGCCCCACGAGAGCCGTGTGGACGAGGCCCGGGCAACGGGAGCTCTCGGCCGGCTCTCGGATCTGATCTACTCGGGCAGGCGGACGTGCGCATACGCGTCACCGTATCCGGTTCGTGCGTGTGCGCGGGTGCCACTCCGAAAGCTGTCCGATTTCGCACCCGGGAGCGTGACGCGGGCACGTCTGCTGGCCCGATGCTGACCTGGGAAAACGGGCGCTGGACGGTCAGCTGGCGGCGATCTCGTCTCCCTTCCTGATCGTGGGGAGTGCCGACGGGCTGCCCGACGCCTCCGTCAGTGGGGCGACCGACGCCCGGAAGCTCTCCAGTGCGTCCAGTTCCCTACGGCGTGCCGACAGGAACCGCTGCAGGTGCGTGGCGGACAGGTTGACGGCGTCCACCGCGTTGCCGGCCGCCCGGTGCGCGGATGCGGCCCGGTTGCGCACGTTCTCCACGTCCTCCACGAGCGCGCGCTCACTCGCCGCGAACAGGGCGCCGGAGGCGATCACCGCGAAACCGGTGGGTCCGCAGAGGAACACCCGGCGATCGAGCATCCAGCGCAGGAGTTCCGGATCGGTGTCGAGCGCGGCCACCACCGCGGCGTCGGACGGGACGAACATGATCGTTCCGTAGATCGCGTCGGCCCACCGCTGATATCCCTTGGCCGCCAGTTCGGTCGCCCGCGAGCGCAGGTTCCGCACGTGCACCCGGAGTGCGTCCAGCCGCTCCGCGGCGTCGTCGGTCTCCACGGCCTCGGCCCAGCACGCCATGCTCGCCTTGGCGTCGACCGGCACGCTGCGGTCACCGCCGACCCTGAGCACCATGTCCGGTTTGGCCGCTCCACCGCCCGCGAGGTCGGTCTGCACGGTGAAGTGCAGGCCCTCGCGCAGGCCCAGCGCCCGCGCGGTCTCCACCAGTACCTGTTCCCCGAGTTCGCCCCGCCCGCTGATCGAGGCGAACGCCACCTCGTAGCGGCGCAACGCGGCCTGCTGCTCGTCCACCCTGGAGCGTTCGAGGTCGACCTGTTTCGCCGCGGCATCCGCC
Organism: Amycolatopsis marina; assembly: GCF_900111885.1. GTDB lineage: Bacteria > Actinomycetota > Actinomycetes > Mycobacteriales > Pseudonocardiaceae > Amycolatopsis > Amycolatopsis marina. Next base: position 33,655 of record NZ_FOKG01000024.1, on the reverse strand, counting down.
CGTCGCACGCTGTCGGTGTACAACCGCCACAACAGGAACACCGCGGCCGCCAGCAGCAACGCCACAACCACCGCCGCTGTGCTGAGCACCGTCGAACCCACCGGTGCGCTCCCCTCTGTTCGTAGTCTGGCCGGTCGCCTGTGGGCATCATGGCCGACGGCACCGACAGAAAGCTCGTCGCCCGAAACTCGAACACACGTTCCAGCTACCCTCTCGGGGTGTCTGCGCCATTCCGTCGGCGCTGGCCCCTAACTTGGGGCTCGTGAGAATTCTGCACACCTCCGACTGGCACGTGGGGCGGACGTTCCACGGCGCGGATCTGCTCGCCGAGCAGGACGCGGTGCTCGCGCACCTCGCGGAGGTCGTGACGAAGGAACGTGTCGACGTGGTGGCCGTCGCGGGCGACATCTACGACCGCGCGGTCCCTTCCGCGGACGCGGTGCGAGTCGCGACCGGGGCGCTGTCCCGGCTCAGGGACGCGGGTGCGCAGCTGGTGATCACGTCCGGCAACCACGACTCCGCCGCGCGGCTCGGCGCGTTTGCCGAATTCGCCGCGGCGGGCGGTCTGCACCTGCGGACGACCATCGACGGCCTGCGGGAACCCGCGCTGATCGAGGACGAGCACGGCCCGGTCGCCTGCTATGGCATCCCCTACCTGGAGCCGGAACCGGCACGGCACGCGCTTGGGGTCCCCGAGGCGAGGGGACACACCGGTGTGCTCACCGAGGCGATGCGCCGCGTCCGGGCCGACCTGGCGCAGCAGCCGAAGGGAACGCGGTCGGTGGTGCTCGCGCACGCCTTCGTCACCGGTGGCGCGGGCAGCGACTCCGAACGCACCATCGCGGTCGGCGGCGTGGAACAGGTGCCCGGCGCGGTCTTCGACGGCGTGGACTACGTCGCGCTCGGCCACCTGCACGGTCCGCAGACGCTGGCTCCGCACCTGCGCTACTCGGGCAGCCCGCTCGCGTACTCCTTCTCGGAGGCCGCGCAGCGGAAGTCCGCCTGGCTGGTGGACCTCGACGCGGACGGGCTCGCGGACGTGGCTCGGGTGGACCTTCCGGTGCCTCGGCGGCTGGCGACCGCGGAGGGCGATCTCGAGGATCTGCTCATCAGTGACGAGTTCGCGGGCCTCGTCGACTGCTACCTGTCGGTGACGCTCGTCGACCGGGTGCGCCCTGTCGACGCGATGCGCAGACTGCGCGAGCGCTTCCCGTTCGCCGTGCGGCTGGACTGGGCGCCGGAGGGCGGTTCCGGTGCCGAGCTGCGCTACGCGGAGGCGGTCAGGGGCAGGACCGACGCCGAGATCGCCGAGCGGTTTCTGGGCGACTGCCGCGGGTCCGCGCCGAGTGAGAGCGAGTTCGCGCTGCTCGAGCTGGCGCTGGAGGCCGCGGGTAAAGCCGAAGCGAGGCAGGAGTCATGAGGCTGCACCGGCTTGAGGTCGCGGCCTTCGGTCCCTACGTGCACCGGGAGACGGTGGACTTCGACGCGCTGGGCGCCGACGGCCTCTTCCTGCTGCACGGGGACACCGGCGCGGGGAAGACCACGCTGCTCGATGCGATCGCGTTCGCGCTGTTCGGCAAAGTGCCCGGGGCTCGGGGGCAGGACAAGCCACGCCTGCGCTGCGACCTGGCGGATGCGGAGTCGGTCACCGAGGTCGTGCTCGAACTCACGGTCCAGGGACAGCGGCTGCGGATCGTGCGCAGCCCCGAGTACCAGCGGCCCAAACGCAGGGGCGATGGAACCACCACGCAGCAGGCGAAGGCGTCGCTGACCTGGGTGGGGCCACCGCCGCAGGGACACCCCCAGGACGGGCTGACCAGGATCGACGAGGTCGCGCGCACCGTCCAGCGGCTGCTCGGCATGAGCGCGGAGCAGTTCTTCCAGGTCGTGCTGTTGCCGCAGGGTGAGTTCGCCCGCTTCCTCCGTGCCGACACGGCCGATCGGGAGCAGCTGCTGGAGCACCTTTTCGGCACTCGGCGCTTCGGCGACGTCGAGCGCTGGTTCCGCGAACTCCGTGTGCGCAGGGGCAGGGAGGTCGACGCGGGCAAACAGGCGGTCCGGGAGTGGACCGCACGCCTGGCGCAGGCGGCGGGGGAGGAACCCCCCGAAAACCCGGGAGCCCCGGGGGAGGAGTGGCTCACCGAGCTGCGGTCCAGGGTCGCCGGGCAGGTCGCCGAGGCGGAGAAGGCGGAACTCGTGGCGAACGAGTCCCGGGAGCGTGCGGATCGGGACCTGCAGGAGCGCCGGACGCTGGCGGAGCGGGTCCGCCGGGTCCGGGCGGCTCACGCGCGGCTTGCCGAGGTGGCCGAGCAGGCCGAAGACCGTGCCAGGTGGACGGCGGAGCTGGCCGCGGCCCGCCGCGCGGCGACGGTGACGGACGTGGCCGCCGAGGCCGACCGGCTCGAGGAACGGCTGCGCCAGGCTCGCCGTGCCGAGGAGGACCGGGTCCGCCTGGTCAGGGCAACGGCCGAAGACACCGAGGAGACCGCTGCCGAAGTGCCCGACCTGCGGGCGCGGGCTGGCGTGCTGCGCGAGGAGGCCGGGGCACTGGCCGGTCTGGTCGCGGAGGCGGAGCAACAGGACCACGACGAACGCCGAGTGGCGGAACTCGCCACCATGGCCGAGGAGGCCACCGCGCGCGCCGCCGCACTCGCGGCCGAGCGCGACGCCCTGCCGGAGCGGATACGTGGTCTCCGGACCGAACGGGACCGCGCCGCCGAGGCGGAGGTGGGCCTCGGCGGTCTTCGGCCCCGGGAGCAGGAACTGACCGCCTCGTTGGTGGAGGCGAACCGGTTGCCCGGGCTCACCGCCGAGCTGGAGCGGGCGGGCGAGGCCGAGCGGGCGGCCGTCGACGAGCACCAACGCGTCCGGCAGCAGCTGCTCGACCTGCGTGAGCACCGGCTCAACGGCATGGCCGCGGAACTCGCGGCACGGCTGGACAGCGGCTCACCGTGTCCGGTGTGCGGCTCGGCCGAACACCCCACTCCGGCGAAGCCGGTGGACGGTTCGGTCGGCGAGCAGGACGAACGCGCCGCGACCGAGTTGGAACAGGTCGCGGACCGGCGCAGGCAGCAGGCGGTCGCGGCCCGGCACGAGGCGGACGCCGCGCTCACGGCTGTGCGGGAACGACTCGCGGGGCGCACCGCGGAGGAGCTCGATCGGCTGCTCACGGAGGTCCGGGCCGAGATCGCCGGCCTGGCCGAAACGGCGGGGCGCAAGCCACACCTGGAGCGGGCGGTGGCCGAGGCCGAGGCGAAGGCCGAGGAGCTGAGCAGCCGGCGCGCGGAGGCCGAACGCCGGGCGGCGGCGGCGCACGCCGAGCGCACCTCACTGGCCGCCCAGGTCGAGGAACGTCGGCGCAGGCTCACCGCGGCCAGGGGCGAGCACGCCGACGTGGCCGCGAGGCGGGCGCACCTCGTGTCCGTGCTGGAGGCGCTGGAGGCGTTGGCCGAGGCGAGGTCGGCACGGCTCGGCGTCGAGGAACGGCTGGCGGAACAGCGCACGGCACTGCGGGAGGCGCTGGCGGCCGCCGAGTTCGACTCGGTGGAGTCGGCCCGGGAGGCCGCGCGACAACCGTCCGTACTGACGGAGCTGGAGCGCAGGCTCACCGAGGCACGCACGGCCGAGGCCGCTGCGCAGGCTGTGCTGGCCGAACCGGAACTCGCCTCGATCTCGCCGCACACCGAGGTCGACCTCGAGACCGCGGTCGCGGAGGCGAACCGGGCGCGGGCCGAGGCCGAGTCGGCGGTGTCCGCGCACCGGGCCGCCGTCCACCGGGAACGCAACGTGACCGAGCTGGCCGGGCACTACGCCGATGCTGTCACCGAACTCGGTCCGGCTGAGGCCGAGTACGCGGAGCTGGACGCGCTCACCGATGTCGTCAACGGCAAGGGGCAGAACAGCCGCAGGATGTCGCTGCGTTCGTATGTGCTCGCCGCCCGGCTCGAGGAGGTCGCCGTCGCGGCCACCGCCCGGCTCAGGACGATGAGCCAGGGGCGCTACTCGTTCGTCCACTCCGACGCGGCGGGCTCGCGTGGCACCAGGGGCGGGCTCGGGCTCGACGTCCTCGACGACTACTCCGGGTCGGTGCGTCCGGCCAAGACGCTGTCCGGCGGTGAGAGCTTCCTCGCGTCACTCGCGCTGGCCCTCGGCCTTGCCGACGTGGTCGCGGCGGAAACCGGTGGAGCACTGCTGGACACGCTGTTCGTCGACGAGGGGTTCGGCACGCTCGACGCCGAGACGCTCGACATCGTGATGGACGTGCTGGACGAGCTGCGGGCAGGTGGGCGCGTGGTCGGCCTCGTCTCCCATGTCGAGGAGCTGCGACAGCGGATCCCGACCCGGTTGCGCGTCCGCAAGGCCCGGGCCGGGTCCAGCCTCGAACTGGTGGCCTGACTCCGCTGCTGTCGGGCGGTCAGGCCGTTGCCTCGTGGTCGAGCAGCCAGCGCTTGGTCTGCAGGCCCCAGCGGAAGCCGCCGAGCGCGCCGCCGATGCGCAGCACGCGGTGGCAGGGGACGAAGAGCGCGGCCGCGTTGCGCGCACATGCGGCCGCTGCCGCGCGGATCGCGGCGGGCCTGCCCGCGAGCGCGGCGTAGTCGCTGTAGGTCACCGGCTTCCCGGCGGGCACCGTGCGCAGCACGTCCCAGGCCTGCTGCATGAACTCGCCGGAGCGCTGCCGCACCACGATCCCGTCCACGGCGTCGAGCTCACCCTGGTGGTACCGGCGGATGGCGGCGGTGACCTCGCCGAGGTCGCGTTTGCGGGACAGGTCGCCAGGCCGCAGGGACGGCGACATGACGGCGGTGAGCAGGTTCGGGTCGTCGGTCCAGCCGGAGCCCAGTACGGCACCGTCGGCGGCGACCACCGCGGTGAACGGGCCGATCGGTGTCGGCAGGGTGGACCAGTGTGCGGTACTCATCGTTCGCTTCTCCTGAAGGTCTGTTCGGCGAATTTCGGTCATTTGGTCTGCGCGCCCGCGCGCCACAGGTACATCCCGGCGTAGGCGCGCCAGGGGCGCCATGCCTGGGAATGCCCGGTGAGCCGGTCGGCGGGGATACCGAGAGCGGCGGCGCCCTTGCGCAGGATCAGGTCGCCGTCGAGGAGCACGTCGGGGTCGCCGAGCAGGCGCATCAGCACGTAGTCGGCGGTCCATGGCCCGACCCCGGGTGCGGCGAGCAGGTCGGCGCGCAACTCGGAGGCGTCCCGGCCCACGTGCAGGTCGAGGCTGCCTTCGGCGAGCATGCCAGCCACCTGGGTGATGGCCTCGATCCGCTTGCGCGGGCCGCGCAGCACGTCCGCGCCGCCCTCGGCGATCGCCAGTGGGGACGGGAACAGCAGGTGCGGAGTGTCCGTGGCGGCCTCGGTGACGTGCTCGCCCAGCGCGGCGGTGAGCCGGCCTGCCGCGGTACGGGCAGCGGCCACCGAGACCTGTTGTCCGAGCATGGCTCGCAGGACGAGTTCCGGGCCGTCCACCGCACCCGGAACTCGAATGCCCGGCGCCGCCATGACCAGCGGCGCCAGCAGTGGGTCGGTGATCAGCGTGGCGGCGACCGCGTCTGGGTCGGCGTCGAGATCCAGCAATCTGCGCATTCTGGACACCGCGCTGCCGAGGTCGCGGACGTCGGTGATCCGCAGGTCGCACTGGACGTGCCGGTCGGCGGGGGTGAGTCGGACGGTGCCGGTGCCGTACGGCAGGCGCAGGGTGCGGAGGTAGGCGTTGACCGCGCCGGTGTGCTCGTCCGTTTCGACCTGCTCGACCCCGGCCACCGCGCGCGTCGCGAGGAAGTCCAGTGTGCCCGGTGCGTCGAAGGGCGCCCGGAACGGCAGCCGCAGGGTCAGCCGGGTGGCGCGCTGCGTTCCGTCGCCGGTGATGTCCTCGCTCGCCCCGTTCCCCGGCCTGCGGGTTCCGGCGCGCAGTTGCGACGGGGTGGTGGCGAACACCTCCCGGATGGTGTCGTTGAACTGCCGGACGCTGGCAAAACCGGCCGCGAACGCGACGTCGGTCAGGGGAAGCGTGGATCGTTCGATCAGCAGCCGGGCGGAGTGCGCCCGGTGGGCCCTGGCCAGTGCCAGTGGGCCCGCGCCGAGTTCGGCGGTCAGCACTCGCCCCAGCTGGCGCTCGGAGTAGCCGAGCTGCCGGGCAAGGCCGGGGACGCCGTCCCGCTCGACGACGCCGTCGGAGATCAGCCGCATCGCGCGGGCGGCGAGGTCGGCGCGGATGTTCCACTCGGGGGAGCCGGGAACGGCGTCGGGCAGGCAGCGGCGGCAGGCGCGGTAGCCACCGGCCTGCGCGGCGGCCGAGGTCGGGAAGAACCGCACGTTCTGCGGCTTCGGTGTCAGCGCCGGGCAGGACGGACGGCAGTAGATGCCGGTGGTGCGCACCGCCGTGATGAACTGCCCGTCGAACCGCGAGTCGCGGGACATGACTGCCCGGTAGCAGCGCTCGGTGTCCCGCCAGATGCCCCGTGTGCCGGCGTACTCCACCGGTTCCGGTGCGATGCTCAGCTTTCCCATACCGTTGATACTGCCAGCAGGTGACGGCCTCGACTGGCGGAAATCCGACGCGACCGTCGACCCGCCGTCGACCCTGTATACAAGGAGAGCCAACCCAACGAGCACTTTCCCGGAAAGTGCTGCCCGGACCCTCGCACTTTCCCGGGAAAGTGCGAGGGGGCAAGCCCTCGACCAGCGTCGGGAGTTCCGCAGCCCCGCACTTTCCCGGGAAAGTGCGATTCGTGCGTGCGCAACTACCGCACTTTCCTGGGAAAGTGCGGGACTGGCGCACTGCGGGGAGCGGGGATTGTCACTACGGTCTCCGGTATGAGGTCTACTGCGCGTTCCCGGTCTGTACGTCTGTTCGCGGCCGCACTGGCGGCGGCCGGCTCCATCGGTTTTCTCGCTGCCTGTGACGAGACGTCCCCAGGGGAGGACGGCGGCACCCAGCAGGAGGACGGCGGCGGCGATCAGCAGAACGAAGACGGTGGTGACGACGAGGGCGAAGGCGGCGGAGGCGGCGACGAGGACGACGGCTGATCGAGCCGCGGTCGCCGCAACGTAGACTGCGCGGCCGTGAGCCTCACCCTCGGTATCGTCGGCCTGCCCAATGTCGGCAAGTCCACGTTGTTCAACGCGCTGACCCGGAACGACGCCCTCGCGGCGAACTACCCGTTCGCCACGATCGAGCCCAACGTCGGCGTGGTCCCGCTGCCGGATCCCCGCCTCGACAAGCTCGCCGAACTGTTCGCGTCGAGCAAGATCGTGCCCGCGGTGGTGTCCTTCGTGGACATCGCGGGCATCGTCAAGGGTGCCTCGGAGGGCGCCGGTCTCGGTAACAAGTTCCTGGCGAACATCCGCGAGGCCAACGCGATCTGCCAGGTGATCCGGGTCTTCGACGACCCGGACGTGGTGCACGTCGACGGCCAGATCGACCCGATTTCCGACATCGAGACGATCAACACCGAGCTCATCCTGGCCGACCTGCAGACGCTGGAGAAGGCGCTGCCGCGGATGGAGAAGGAAGCCAGGACCAAGAAGGAGAACCGGCCCGCGCTGGAGAACGCCCAGCGGGCCAAGGAGATCCTGGACGAGGGGCGCACGCTGTTCTCCGCGCAGAAGGAGATCGACGGCGAGCTCCTGCGCGAGCTGAGCCTGCTCACCACCAAGCCGTTCCTCTACGTGTTCAACGCCGACGAGGGTGTGCTGACCGACGAGGCACGCCGCGCGGAGCTGACCAAGATGGTCGCCCCCGCCGACGCCGTCTTCCTCGACGCGAAGGTCGAGTCCGAGCTGCTCGAACTCGACGACGAGGAGTCCGTCCGCGAGCTGCTGGAGTCCGTCGGGCAGGAGGAGCCGGGCCTGCACGCACTCGCCAGGGCGGGATTCCACACCCTCGGGCTGCAGACCTACCTCACGGCGGGCCCGAAGGAGGCCCGTGCGTGGACCGTGCCGAAGGGCGCGACCGCGCCACAGGCCGCGGGCGTCATCCACACCGACTTCGAGCGTGGCTTCATCAAGGCCGAGGTGGTCTCCTACGAGGACCTGGTCGAGGCGGGTTCGATGGCCACCGCCCGGGCCGCGGGCAAGGTGCGGATCGAGGGCAAGGACTACGTCATGCACGACGGCGACGTGGTGGAGTTCAGGTTCAACGTCTGATCTGGCGCGGTCAGGTCAGCGGTGGTGTCGCATCGGCGGCGCCGGCCTTGCTAAACGATTTCTACGCGTTCGCCGATCCTGTCATCGCTGGTGAAGTGACCGCCATGACCGGGAACTCGTCAGTGCGTGCCTGGCGCTGATTGTTGGCAGCCGGGCTGCGATCGGATTTCCGCCGGCGACTCACACCCGCGGCGCCGGTGCGGCACACCGCTGGTTACAGTGCGGCTTCAGGTGAACGTTCGCGCTGGTAGCGAGCGCGGTGAGGACATGATGGAGGGCGGGCGATGAAGCACATCCACGCGGGCAAGGTGCGTGACCTGTACGAGGACAGGGGCGACATCCTGCTCGTGGCGTCGGACCGGGTCTCGGTCTACGACGTCTCCCTGCCGACGCCGATCCCGGACAAGGGCGCGCTCCTGACCCAGCTGTCCGTGTGGTGGTTCGAACGGTTCGCCGGCATCGTGCCCAACCATCTGCTGTCGGCCACCGACGTGCCCGCCGAGTTCGCCGGACGGGCGATCAGGTGCAAGCGGCTCGAGATGGTCAAGGTCGAGTGCATCGCTCGCGGCCACCTCGCCGGTCTCGGCCTTCGCGAGTACCAGAAGTACGGCACGGTGTCCGGCGTGGCATTGCCAACCGGACTGGTCGAGGGGAGCAAGCTGCCCGAGCCGATCTTCACGCCGACGACGAAGGAATCCGACACCGGGCACGACGAGTTCATGACCTTTCAGGAAGTCGTCGACCAGGAGGGCCGCGAGACCGCGGAGCGGCTGCGGGATCTCACCCTGGAGATCTACAGCAGCGGCGCGGAGCACGCCGCCGACAAGGGAATCATCGTCGCCGACACCAAGTTCGAGTTCGGCCGGGATGCCGACGGCGTGCTCAACCTCGGCGACGAGGTGCTGACCTCGGACTCCTCCCGGTTCTGGCCCGCCGACCAGTGGGAGCCCGGCCGCCCGCAGTACGCGTTCGACAAGCAGTACGTCCGCGACTGGGCAGCGGGCACCGGCTGGGACAAGACCGCGCCCGGGCCGGAGGTGCCGGACGAGATCGTGCAGGCGACCAGGCAGCGCTACGCCGAGGTGTACGAGCGGATCACCGGGCAGACCTGGCAGTCGGCCGCCACCTAGCCCGCGGCGCCGAGCAGGATCACCAGCAGGAGGGTCACGGTCGTCGCGAACACCGCGACCCAGGCCTGCTGAGTGGGGGTGAGAGCGGGTGCGGTGCGATTCATGGCGGCGATCCCCTGCAGGTCGACGTGGCGTGTCGACGTTGACAACGCCACGATCATGACCGCCGTTAGCTCCGCGCTCACCTTGTGGCAGATATCACATCCCTCGCACTTTCCCGGGAAAGTGCGAAGCGGGGATCGGCACTTTCCCGGGAAAGTGCCGTCAGTGGTGTGAGTGGTCGCGGCTCTTCGCGGTGAACCACAGCACCGCTCCTGCCGCACCGATCATCAGCACGAAGGCGAAACCGCCGACGACGAACGCCTGCGTCTCCCCGCTCTGCTGCAGCGCGGCGCGCTCGCTCTGCTGTAGCGCGGGCGGCTGGCCGGTGGACGCCGCCGACGGCAGCGCCGATCCGAACAGGACCGCGAGCACGATACCCGCTGCCGCCACGAAGGCGGCGACCCGTCGAACCCCCGTCGCCACCGCGCCTGGTCGCTGTCCCCTGTGCACACTGTCGCTCATAGCGCTCCCTCCTCGCGTGTCTCCCATACGCGAAACGCACGAGCCCCCGACCTGTGTTGCCTCAGGTCGCCGAGATCACATCGCCGCGATGATCCCGTCGATCTCCGCCGCCATCGCGGTGTCCTTGCCGGTGAGACCACCTTCCGAATGTGTGCTCAACCGGAAGATCACGGTGCGCCAGCGGATGTCGATGTCCGGATGATGGTTCTCGTTCTCGGCGATCTCGGCGACGCGGTTCACCACCTGGATCGCCTGGGAGAAGCTCTCGAGCTTCGCGGTGCGCTCCAGTAGTTCGCCCTCCCTGGTCCAATCCGGGAGGTGCTCTAGCGCCTCGTTGATCGCGTCCTCGCTCAGTAATTCGGCCATGTCCCCCATGGTGGTGCCTACACAGGTACGCTGCACATTCGCCACGGGAGTCCGGCAACGCCGGGCTGAGAGGCGGGCGTCAGCCCGCGACCGTTCGCACCTGATCCGGATCATGCCGGCGCAGGGAGGGCTTGCCTCCTTGCCTTCGGTGGAACAAGGAGCGTCATGATTCAAACCTCGTTGCGCAGAACTCGTGCCGCCGTCGCGGTTGCCCTCACCGGCGTACTCGCGTCGGCCTGCACGCTGTTCGGCGGCGAAGACGAGCAGGCCGGGGGACCGACAAAGGTCACCCTTGTGACGCACGAGTCGTGGGCGGTTCCGCCGGAGGTGATCGAGGCCTTCGAAAAGCAGTCCGGAATCGACCTCGTCGTTCGCAAGGAGGGTGACGCGGGCGAGTTGACCAACCGGCTCGTGCTCACCAAGGCCAACCCCATCGCCGACGTGGCCTATGGCGTCGACTCGACGTTCGCCTCGCGCGCACTGGCCGAGGGCGTCTTCGCGCCGTACACCAGCCCGGAGGCCGACCGCGGACCACAGCGCTACGCCATCGACTCCGAGCACCGGCTCTCCGCCGTCGATCTCGGCGACGTCTGCGTGAACATCGACACCACCTGGTTCGCCGACAAGGACATCCCAGAGCCGGAGACCTTCGCCGATCTCGCCGAGCCGCGATATCGCGACCTGCTGGTCGTGGAGAATCCCGCCACCTCATCGCCGGGCTTGGCGTTCCTGCTGGCGACCGTGGCCGAGTACGGCGCGGACGGCTGGCAGGAGTACTGGAACGAGCTGAAGGCCAACGGCGCCAAGGCTGTCAGCGGCTGGACGGAGGCGTACACCCAGGAGTTCTCCGGCTCGTCCGGCGAGGGGCCCCGGCCGATCGTGGTCTCCTACGCCTCCTCGCCCGCCGCCGAGATCGGTGAGGACGGCAAGCCGCGCACGAAGGCGCTGCTCGACACCTGTTATCGCCAGGTGGAGTACGCGGGAGTCCTCCAAGGCAGCGAGCACAAGGACGAGGCAGGCCGGGTGATCGACTTCCTGCTGTCCCAGCAGTTCCAGGCGACGGTCGCGGAGAACATGTACGTCTACCCGGCTCGGGCGGGCGTCGACCTGCCCACGGGCTGGGCCGAGGTCGCCCCGCTGCCGCAGGATCCGGCCGCGCTGCCCGGCGAGCAGGTGCAGGCGGGCAGGGAAGGCTGGATCGAACAGTGGCGCGCGCTGGGCATCTGACAGGCGCGCGGCGGCGCGTCGCGGGTCTCACGCTGCTCGCCCTGATCCCCGTCGGGTTCCTGGCGGTCTTCTTCGCCTGGCCGGTCGTCGCCATCGTCGGACTCGGTTTCTCCAGTGGTGGCGTCACCGAGACGCTCATGGAGACGCAGACCTGGGAACTGGCAGGCTTCACCCTTGCCCAGGCCGCCGCGTCGACCGCGGTCGCGGTCATGGCCGGGATGCCTGTCGCGTTCCTGCTGGCACGGGTGCGACTGCGCGGCGTCGCCGCGGTCCGGACCCTGATTCTCATTCCGTTCGTGCTGCCGACGGTGGTGGTCGGCCTCGCCTTCCGGGCGTTGCTTCCGGAAGGCGGCGTCCTCTCGATCGTGCTGGCGAACGCCTTCTTCAACGTGGCCGTTGTCGCCCGCACTGTCGCCGGACTCTGGGCGCACACCGACCGGCGGATCGAGGACGCTGCCCGCGCGCTCGGCGCCTCACCGTGGCGCGCGTTCCGCACCGTCACCCTGCCCGCGCTGGCGCCGGCGATCACCTCGTCGGCCGCGGTGGTGTTCCTGTTCAGCGCCACCAGTTTCGGCGTCGTCCTGATGCTCGGCGGGTCCAGGTACCGGACCCTGGAGACCGAGATCTACCTGCGCACGGTCAATCTGCTCGATCTGTCCGGCGCGGCGGCACTCTCCCTGGTCCAGTTCGCCGCGGTGGTGGCCGCGCTGGTTCTGGGTGCGATGGCCCGCAGACGCAGGGAGAGCGCGGTCCGGCTGCGGGCTCGCGTCGAGACCGCGCGCAGGCCGGAGGGCGCGGAACGCTGGGCCGCCGGCGCGGCCGCCGTGGTCCTCGTGCTGTTGCTGACGCCCATCGTCGCGTTGCTACTGAGATCGGTGAGCGGGCCGGGTGGCTGGAGCCTGGACGGGTATCGCGCGCTCGCCGGCACCGGGGAGAACGGCGCGCTCGCGGTGTCCGGCTGGGACGCCGCGCTGAACTCGCTGCGAACGGCGTCGGACGCGACCATGCTCGCGATGACCGTCGGCCTGCTGGCCTGCGTGGTGCTCGTCTCGCTGCGGCGCACCCCGGACAGGGCCGCCAGAGCCGCGGGGGAGACGCTGGACGCGGCTCTGATGCTCCCGCTGGGGGTGTCCGCGGTGACGGTCGGGTTCGGCTACCTGATCACCCTCGACGCGCTGCCGGGGGACCTGCGCACCTCGCCGTTGCTCGTCCCGTTCGCGCAGGCACTGGTGATCATCCCACTCATCGTCCGGATGGTGCTGCCCGTCCTGCGTTCGGTGGACGAACGGCTGCGCCAGGCCGCCACCACACTCGGGGCGCGGCCACTGCGCGTGTGGCGCGAGATCGACCTGCCGCTCACGGCCCGCTCGGTCGTCGCGGCCGCCGCGTTCGGGTACGTCGTTGCCCTCGGCGAGTTCGGCGCGACCAGTTTCCTGGCCAGGCCGGACGCGCCGACGCTCCCGGTCGCCGTCGCGACACTGATCAGCAGGCCGGGACCGTTGAACAACCAGATGGCCTACGCGGCCTGCGCGATGCTGATGGTGGTCACCGCGCTGGTCGTGGCGGTCATCGACCGGTTGCGTGCCGGTTCGACCGTGGGGGAGTTCTGATGTCCGGCCTGCGTTTGCCATGTCAATGTGATCGAAGCGAACACGCCATCCCGAAGGTGCGGCGAATCCGGAGGCGGGCCGCCCATACAACGGATCAGCAACACGATGCATCAGTAGGCGGTCTGTCTACGGATTCGTCGCGGGCGCGTTCTCAGACAAACACGGAGTTCTAGATGTCACTGTTCGTCGACGGGGTGACCGTGCGGTACGGGGGGTTCACGGCTGTCGAGGACGTGCGGTTGGAGCTCGCCGACGGCGAGGTGCTCGCGCTGCTCGGGCCGTCCGGGTCGGGAAAGTCCACCCTGTTGCGGGCGATCACCGGTCTGGAGCCGATGACCGCGGGCGCCATTCGCTGGGACGGCGCCGACCTCTCGGCGGTGCCGGTGCACCGGCGCGGCTTCGGCCTGGTTTTCCAGGACGGCCAGTTGTTCCCGCATCGCGATGTCGCCGGAAACATCGCCTTCGGCCTGCGAATGCACGGGGTGCCTGCCGCGCGGCAGGCCACGAGGACCGCCGAGCTGCTCGACCTGGTCGGCCTCACCGGCTACGAGCGCAGGCGGGTGACCGGGCTGTCCGGCGGCGAGGCGCAGCGCGTCGCGCTGGCCAGGGCGCTGGCTCCCGAGCCGCGTCTGCTGTTGCTGGACGAGCCGTTGTCCGGGCTCGACGCAGGGCTGCGCGAACAGCTCGCCATCGACCTCGCCGACCTGCTGCGCACGGCGAAGATCACCACGCTCCTCGTGACACACGATCAGGAGGAGGCGTTCACGCTCGCCGACCGCGTCGCCGTACTCGACGGCGGTCGCATCCAGCAGGTGGGCAGTGTGCACGAGGTGTGGACGCGGCCCGCCGACGAGAACGTCGCCCGGTTCCTGGGGGTCACCACCGTGCTGGACGCGGAGATCCGCGGCGGCGTCGCCCGTGCCGCCCTCGGTGCCGTGCCTGTGCCCGGCCACCCCGACGGACCGGTGCGGTTGGGGCTGCGCCCTTCCGGGTTGCGGGTGAGCGACACCGGAGTGCCCGCGGAGGTGCTGTCGAGCGTGCACCGCCGCGACCACGCCCGGCTACGGGTACGACCGCAGCACGTGCCCAACCTGGACACCGTCGACGCCGTCGCCCCGGTCGCGGCCGACCTGCGCGGCGGTGACCATGTTCATCTCGTGCTGGATCCCGACGGTGTCGCCGTGCTCAGTGTCTGATTCGAACGCGCGGCACGATCGACTCGGCGGGGCCCTGAGTTCGTAGCAGGGTGACACCCGTGTGGAGGGTGCGCCCCGCCTCGCCGCTCGTGGGCTTCGCCGCGCGCGTTTTTCCTGGCAGCACGGTCGGTTCGGCTAGTCGAGCGTGCGCGTCAGCCGTCCCTCGTCGTGATCCTGGCGTAGGCCAGCGAGAGCCCGATGACCACGTAGCAGGCGGCGCGCAGCGCACCTTCGCCCAGTTCGGCACCGGGTATCGGCTCACGCAGGATGTCGGCGAGGGCCGGGTAGGACTCGGTGAGCAGGAACGGGTGCAGCCAGCTCAGCGCCTCGAGCAGCCCCAGAATCGAGAAGACGACGGTCCCGCCCAGTACCGAGGCCACCACGAGCATCGGGTGCTCGGTGCATGCGGAGATCGCCAGTGCGACCGCACCGATGGCCCAGACGTGCAGGCTCACCCAGCCGACCGCCATCGCGACCCTGCCGAGTGCGTCCAGAAACGACAGGCTTGTGCCGGACAGCGTGAACATGGCATCCGTGCCGTTGATTACCAGCCCGGTCAGCACACCCGTGCCCGCCATTGCCGCCACCGCGGTCAACGTCACCGACGCGACGCCGAAGGCCTTCACCACGAGCAGCCTGCCGCGGCTCACCGGCGCGAGCATCCAGCCGCGCAGAGTGCCGTGGGACAGCTCGCCCGCGATGGCATCGCCACCCGCCATCGCCGCGGCCAACGGCAGCAGCAGCCCGAGACTGAACGTCAGTGCCGCGATCGGCAGGACGAAGGCGTTGCTCGCCGCCGCGGCGAGCAGGGCGGCGCCTTCACGTTCGCCGCTCGGACCTGATCCCGGCGAATCCACCAGGGTCAGCCCGATGCCGATCGCGATCGGCAGTGCCGCGATCAGGCCGAGCACGATCAGCGTGCGCGGTCTCCGGAACACCCAGCGCAGTTCCGCGCGCAGCAGCCGCACCAGCGGTACCGACGTCCTCGAGTTCGGCGCGCTGTCCGCCGTCAGGGTCTGCGTCATGACCGCTCCTCGCCGATGTCGCCGGATGCGTCGGCGGACTCGTTCTGCGTCAGCCGCGCGAACAGGTCCTCCAGGCCGGTACGGGCCCGGTTCGCCTCGTACACCGGCACTCCCGCGTGCACGAGTGCCGCGAATACCTCGGGCGCGGTGGTGGCGCTCAGATCCACCCGCACGCCCGCCGGAGTCAGCCGACTGGGAATTCTTTTCTCCCGCAGTGCGTTCACCGCGTCCTGTCCGTCCGGTGTGGACACCACGAGCGAGGGCGAGCCGGACTCCAGCAGCTCGCTGAGCTCGCCCTGTGCGACCACACTTCCGGCGTTCAGCACGGCCACGTGCGTGCAGGTGGCCTCGACCTCGGCGAGCAGGTGCGAGGAGACGAGCACGGTGACCCCGGCCGCGTGCAGTTCGGCGATGATCCGCCGGACCTCCCTCGTACCCGCGGGATCGAGGCCGTTGGTCGGTTCGTCGAGCACGACCATCCTGCGCGGCGCGAGCAGCGCACCCGCCAGCCCGAGCCGTTGTTTCATCCCGAGCGAGTAGCCGCGGTAGCGGCGGTGGGCGGCTCCGGTGAGGCCCACCCGATCGAGCGCGTCGCCAACGGCACCGGCGATCTGCGGTCCGGACAGCCCCGGCTCGGCCGCGGCGAGCCGCAGCAGGTTTTCCCTGCCGGAAAGGAACGGGTGGAATCCCGGCCCCTCCACGAGCGCGCCGACCTCCGGCAGTGCCTTTCCCGCCCCCTCGGGCATCGAGTGGCCGAGTAGCTGGACCTCGCCCTCCGTGGCCCGGACGAGGCCGAGCAACATCCGGATTGTCGTCGTCTTGCCCGAGCCGTTCGGGCCGAGCATGCCGAGGACGGCGCCGGTGGGGACGTCGAGGTCGACGTTGTCCACGGCCACCGTCTCGCCGTAGGTCTTGCGCAGCCCTCTGGTTCGCGCCGCAAGTGCGGTCGAAGCCGCGCCGGGCGCGGGCGCCTCCCCCTGGAGGACGCCCGCGCCCGGCGTGCCGAAGGTGGTGCTCATGTCGCTTGCCTCACTCGCCGGCGGGCTGCACATCGCTCAGTGCTGTACCCGACTTGCCCACTCATTGGGTCAATGCCTCCATCAGCACCTGTTCCGGCACGGCGCCCGCGGCGACCCTGCCGTCGTCGGTGACGAGCGCGTTGACGGCGTTCGTGCTGACCACGTGCCCGCTGCCGAACGGTCCGCTGACCGGCCTGCCGATCTGGTCGAGCAGTCCGCGCACGTCGAGGTCACCGTCGTCGAACGTGGCCGCGCCGTTCGGGAACTTGGTCACGATCACCGTGTCCCAGCCTTCGCCGACGAACCGGATGTCCTCAGGGGTGGCATCGGCGTGCTGCCGCTTCGGGTCGTCCTCGAAGCTCTTCTCGGTCACCGTCGCGCCCGGCGGCGGAGTGAAGCGGAACAGGTCCTCCGGCTGGTCGCCGAAGCTGATCTCGCTGAAGCCGACACTCAGGGCCGGGTCGGTCGTGCCGTTGACCATGACCTCGAGGCGCAGCGGCAGCCGGGTGCCGGAGTCCACCGCGACCCGCACCTCACGCAGGAGTGTGCGCTCGTCGGGCTTGGGGGTGAGTACGAGCTCGTAGGCCGCACGGTCCGCGACTGTCGCCGTCCCGTCGACGGCGACCGTGCTGCTCTCCCGGATCGCACCGAGCACCTGAGCGGCGATGGCGGTCGGATCCGCGGCCTGCTCGGCGGACTTGGCTTCGCGCTCGTCCTCTGGCAGCTGCATGCGGGTGGCGGAGTTGGCGGCCGAGTCGTAGGACCAGACCGTTGCCCCGTTCTGCACGATCGTGTGATCGCTGCCGCCCTGTCGCAACATCAGCTTGCTGCGTCCCTCGCCGTCGCTGTAGACCTTCGCCGAGTCCAGGTCCAGTGCGGGCACCCCAGGTATCGACGGGAGGCCGAGGTTGTTGTCGGCCTGCACCGTCCCCGCGAGTTCCGGGGTGTCGGCCCGTAGTGCGGACTCGACGAGTTCCTCGGCGCTGATCGCGGGCAGTTGTGGATCGTCGCCCGCCCCCGCGGGCATCGCGACCAGTCCGAGCCCGAGGGCCCCTGCTGCCGTCCCCGCCACGGCTACGGTGATCGCTCTCTTCTTCGGATTCACGTTCTCTCCCTGTGTCGGCACAACCAGTGTGCGTGTTTCCCTCCTTCGAGGCTGCTCTTCTCGTCCTGAGATGGCCCTGAGAGCGTGGTGTCCAGTCATTCAGGACACCGCACTTTCCCGGGAAAGTGCGAGGCTGGTGCAGGTCAGGGGCCTGCCTTCGCGACACTTTCCCGGGAAAGTGCCAAAGGGGGCTGGGGTACACAGAGCCCCGGAGAGTGCTGAGAGTGTGCTGAGAGCGGGCGCGCGAAATCGGCCGAGACGGCATGCTGAGAACCGTGAAACCTCGAGTTCTGGTGGTCGACGACGAGCCCGGAGTGCGCAAAGCGCTCGATCGCGGCCTGCGCGCCGAGGGTATGGACGTCGTCACCGCGGCGGATGGACCTGCGGCCCTGCGACTGGCGCAGACCGGGTCGTTCGACGTGCTGCTGCTCGACATCATGCTGCCCGGGCTGTCCGGATACCGCGTGCTGCAGCACCTGCGCGCCGGCGGGGTCAGCACCCCCGTGCTGCTGATCTCGGCGAAGGACGGCGAGGTCGACCAGGCCGACGGGCTCGACCTCGGTGCCGACGGGTACCTGGTGAAGCCCTTCTCTTTCGTGGTGCTGGTCGCGCAGGTCCGTGCGGTGCTCCGCAGGGCATCGGCCGAGGGCACCCGTGGCCCGCTCCGGCTCGGCGGGCTCGTCGTGGACAGGGCGACCAGGGACGTCCGGTGGCACGACGAGCAGATTGCCCTGAGCCCCCGTGAGTTCGCACTGCTGGAAGTGCTGGTGGGCAGGGCAGGCACGGTGGTGACCAAGGACGAACTGCTGCGCGCGGTCTGGGGCGACGAACAGGCCGCGACGCGCAACGTGGTCGAGGTCTACGTGGGGTACGTACGGCGCAAGCTCGATGCGGCGGGCGCGGGGGCGCTGCTGCGGACCGTCCGGGGGCACGGCTACCTCGCCTCCGAGCAGGGGCAGGAGGTCCGCAGCGGCCGACCAGGCGCCGCGCCGCACACGACCACCGGGACCGGGGCGGGGTGACGCGCTCTCCCCGGCAGTGGTGGCGCGGGCGGAGCCTCCGGTTCCGGATCACCCTGATCGCGGCCACGATCACCCTCGGCTTCCTGGTCGGGCTCGCGCTGCTGGCCGGGAAACTCCTCGGCCCGCTGCTCGTCGACTCGGTGGACAAGGAACTGAACGCCGCGTTGGCACCCGCATCGGCCGCGGTCGCCGCGGGCACCCCACCCGCCGAGGCCGCGTCGGCGTTGGTGCGCGTGCTCGACACGGCGGGAACGCCGTTGGACGCTGGGGCACCCACCGGTCTCAGCGAGGACGCGATCCGAAACCTGAAAGCCGGTCTGCCCGCGCACGGCGAGTCCGCCGAAGGCACTGACTGGCGGTGGCGTGGTGAGGTCGTCTCGGCGCCCGACGGCACGCAGCGGCTGGTGATCGCCGGAACGCCACTGGTCGGGTTCACCACGGCCGTCGTCGACGGATCTCGCTGGCTGCTGCTGGTGGCGCTGGTCAGCGCCCTGGTCGCGGGGCTGGCTACGTGGTTCGGCGTTGGCTCGGCACTACGGCCCGTCGGCCGGATGCGCCGATCGGTGCGGGGGCTGCCACAGGGCGGGCGCCTTCCCGTTCCGGAGGCGCGCGACGAGCTCCGGGCGCTGGCGGTGGAGTTCAACGAACTGCTCGCCAGGCACGAGGAGGTGAGCGAGCGGCTGCGCCGGTTCACCGGGGACGCGGCGCACGAGCTGCGTTCGCCGGTGGCTTCGATCCGGGTGCAGGCCGAGGTGGCGGTCGCGGCACCGGACCCGGAACTGGCCCAGGAGACGCTGGCCGACATCCTCGAGGAGTCCGAACGGCTGTCCGCGCTGCTGGACGGACTGCTCGCACTGGCTCGGTCCGACGCGGGTGAGTTGTCGCCTGCCGAGCCCGTGGAACTGATCTCCGAGGCACGCGCCGCCGTGGCCAGGCTCCCGCAGGGCGCGCCACACGCCCGGGTCAGCGGTGTCGTTCCCCGCGCGTGGGCGCGGGCGACACACGCGGAGGTCGAGCTGGTGCTGAACAACCTGCTACGCAACGCGTGCCGCTATGCCGAGGGACAGATCGTGGTGTCGGTGCTCGCCTCCCGCTCCACCGTCAGGGTCGTCGTCGACGACGACGGCCCCGGAATCCCGCCCGAGCACCGCGACCGTGTGTTCGACCGCTTCTATCGCGTCGGGGACGACCGCGCCCGCTCGTCCGGCGGTGCCGGGCTCGGGCTGGCGATGGTCGCGGAAGCGGCCCGGCGCAGGGGCGGCAGGGTGCTGGTCGGCGAGTCCCCCGAGGGCGGCGCGAGATTCCAGGTGATCTGGCCCGCCGTACCCGTCTGAGCCCGGGATGAGGTGGGCCACCGGTAGGGTGCCGTGCTCGTGACGACTCGTGTGATCGTCGGAGCCGCGATCGTGCGCTCCGGTTCGCTGCTCGCTCAGCAACGTTCCTATCCCGCGGAGGCCGCGGGCCTGTGGGAGCTGCCGGGCGGGCGGGTCGAGCCCGGCGAGTCCGACGCGCTCGCACTGCGCAGGGAGTGCGCCGAGGAACTCGGCGTGGCCGTGCGCGTGGGTGGGCGGATCGGGCCGGAAATCGACCTGCCAGGGGGGTCCGTGCTGCGGATCTACGCCGCTGCGCTGTCCGGCGACGGTGAGCCACGCGCCGTGGAGCACCGGGCGCTGCGCTGGCTCACCGCCGCCGAGCTGGACACCGTGGAGTGGCTGCCCGCGGATCGTGTTCTGTTGCCCGACCTCGGCGAGCTACTGACCGGCGCCCGCCAGCCGTAACGCGGCGCTGAGCCGGTGCTCGCCGCGTTCGGCCGCCCTCCCCGCGCCGGTCTTGCGCACCCTGCCGAGTTCGGCTGGATCGGCGAGCAGCGTCGTGGCGCCCTCGCGCACGGGCCGCAGGGTCTCGATCACGGCTTCGGCCACCGTCTCCTTGAGCTGCCGGTAGGAGCCGATCCCGGCTACCGCGCCGTCGGGATCCGAGGCGGTGCACGCGGCGAGGATCTCGACCAGGTTGGTCACCCCCGCCCGCGCGGGGTTGCCCGGCTCGGCGCTGATGGTCTCGGTGGCGCCGTCGGTGACCGCACGCCGGATCTTGCGCCGTATCAGGTCCGGTTCGTCCAGCACGAAGATCACGCCCACCGAGTCCCGGGTCGACTTCGACATCTTGCGGGACGGGTCGCTCAGATCCCTGACCCGCGCCGCGACCGGCGGCAGGACCGCGCGAGGAATCGGGAAGACCTCCCCGTACGTCGCGTTGAACCTCCTGGCCAGTGCTCTGGCGAGCTCCACGTGCTGGACCTGGTCCGCACCGACCGGCACCTCTGTCGCGCCTTGCAACAGGATGTCGGCCGCCATCAGCACCGGATAGGTGAGCAGGCTCAGCCGGGCGCCGGTACGTCCCTTGCCGGACTTGGCCCCGGCCTTCTCCTTGAACTGGATCATCCGGCCCGCCTCGCCGTAGGTGCAGGTGCACTCCAGCAGCCAGGTCAGCGCGCCGAGTTCGCGGGTCAGGTCCGACTGCACGAAGACCGAGTCGGCCGGGATCCCGGCCGCGATCAGCACCGCCAGCTGCTCCGTGGTGAGCGAGCGCAGCCGTGCCGGGTTGTACGCCGTCGTCATCGCGTGCAGATCGGACACGAAGTACAGGTCGTCGCCGCTTCCCTTGGCCCAGTGCCGAATCGCGCCGAGGTAATTGCCGAGCTGAACGCGGCCGGACGGGGTGATGCCGGAGAGCCTGGTCATCGAGTGCCTTCCCTGGGTCGTGCCGCCCGGGAAGGCCGGATGTCCACAGAGCCACGGCCGTCACGGGACGGCCGTCGGATGTGTCAGCGCACAGTGCGGGGGCCGCCTGCCGGCGGCCACCACTGAGCGAGACGTGCGAACACGGGCCGAGAGTAGCAGGGGCCGGGTGCTGCCCATCGTGAAGATCAGCAACCCTTCGGGTAATACGGCGAAAAGCAGGAACAAAGACGTTGGCCGGCCTTGTCAATAATTCGTATCGACGTGGACATCAACGGTATTCACCGTGGTTGAGCGGGTTTAACCTCAGTACATGTATGTCGTACTGGTCAACTACACAGCGCCCTTGCAGGAGATCGACTATTCGCTGGCGGATCACGCCGAGTGGCTGGCGAAACACTACGAGCACGGCAATTTCCTGGCCTCCGGCATGCGCGACCGCCGGGTTGGTGGCGTGATCATCGCCAAGCCGATGGCCAGGGGCAAACTGGATGCCATCCTGGCCACCGATCCGTTCTCGATTCAGCATCTGGCAAGTTACGAGGTGATCGAATTCGCGGCCACCAGGACCGCCCACGAATTGAACATGTTGAACGAAGCGGTTTCGCTTTAGCGCGTACCCCGCACCAGACCGGCGCTGGGCTCTGCGCTCAGGCCGCCTTGGCCTTTGCCTTCTTCAGGGCGAGCACCGGGCACTTCTTGCAGCGCGGCTTCGACTTGCAGCACTTCTTCTTGACCTTGCCGGACTTGATCAGCTTGCGCACGACGGCCCGCGGGTCGTCGCCATCGTGCTTCTTGCCCACGCCACACTCCAGTCACCGGTCTTCGGGATGACTTTCCACGTTAGGTGAGCCTAACCGATTATTGGGCGTGGGCCTCGTCACAACCGGGCACGGGGTATCCTGGTACGAGATCGCGTGTGACCAGAGTCGGTCACCGCTGTGACGCGCTCAACGCGGTCGACTACCCGATACCCAGTCTCAGGAGCTCATTCGTGCCCGCAGCCAGCGTAACCGCAGCACGCGCCGACGAGTCGACGTCCGCCAGGACGCGACCCGATCTGCGCAATGTCGCGATTGTGGCTCACGTCGACCACGGCAAGACCACGCTCGTCGACGCGATGCTCCGCCAGTCCGGCGCCTTCGCCGAGCGGGCCGAACTCGTCGACCGGGTCATGGACTCCGGTGAGCTGGAGCGGGAAAAGGGCATCACGATCCTGGCGAAGAACACCGCCATCCGCAGGCAGACCGCCGACGGCCCGATCACCATCAACGTGATCGACACCCCCGGCCACGCCGACTTCGGTGGTGAGGTGGAGCGCGGTCTGGCCATGGTCGACGGCGTCGTGCTGCTGGTCGACGCCAGCGAGGGCCCGCTGCCGCAGACACGCTTCGTGCTGCGCAAGGCGCTGGAGGCGAGCCTCCCGGTGATGCTCGTGGTGAACAAGGTCGACCGTCCCGACGCCCGGATCTCCGAGGTGGTCGACGAGACCCACGACCTCCTGCTCGACCTGGCAGGCGACATCGAGGGCATCGACGACGAGGCGCTGGACTCCCTGTTGACGCTGCCCGTCGTCTACGCCGCCGCGCGTGACGGCAGGGCGAGCCTGACCCAGCCCGCCGACGGTGGTCAGCCGGACAGCGAGAACCTCGACCCGCTGTTCGAGACCCTGCTCGAGCACGTCCCCGAGCCGGTGGCCGATCCCGAAGGCCCGCTGCGCGCACTGGTGACGAACCTCGACGCGTCCAACTTCCTCGGCCGCATCGCGCTCATCCGCATCCACTCCGGCAAACTGCGCAAGGGGCAGACCGTGGCCTGGATGCGGGAGGACGGCACGATCCAGTCCGTCCGCATCTCCGAGCTGCTGGTCACCGAGGCCCTCACTCGCGTGCCAGCTCAGGAAGCCTCCGCGGGCGACCTCGTGGCGATCGCGGGTATCCCCGACATCACCATCGGCGACACGCTGGCCGACCCGGAGAACCCCGAGGCGCTGCCGCGGATCACCGTGGACGAGCCGGCGATCTCGATGACCATCGGCGTCAACACCTCGCCCCTCGCGGGCCGCGGCGGCGGCGACAAGGTCACCGCCCGGCTGGTCAAGGCCCGTCTCGACCAGGAGCTCATCGGTAACGTCAGCATTCGCGTGCTGCCCACCGAGCGCCCGGACACCTGGGAGGTGCAGGGCCGAGGCGAGCTGGCGCTGGCCATCCTCGTCGAGCAGATGCGCCGCGAGGGTTTCGAGCTCACCGTCGGCAAGCCCCAGGTGGTCACCAAGACCATCGACGGCAAGCTGCACGAGCCCTACGAGCGCCTCTACATCGACTCGCCCGAGGAGTACCTCGGCGCGATCACCCAGCTCCTCGCCGCCCGCAAGGGCAAGATGGGGCACATGGGCGGTCACGGCACCGGCCGGATCAAGCTGGAGTACGTCCTGCCCGCCCGCGGCCTGATCGGCTTCCGCACCGACTTCCTCACCGAGACCAGGGGCACCGGCATCGCGAACCACGTGTTCGAGGGTTACTTCCCGTGGGCCGGGGAGATCCGCACCAGGCACAGCGGCTCGCTGGTCGCCGACAGGTCAGGGCCGATCACCGCCTACGCGATGATCCAGCTCGCCGACCGGGGCACGTTCTTCGTCGAGCCGGGCGCCGAGGTGTACGAGGGCATGGTCGTCGGGGAGAACCCCCGCGCCGAGGACCTCGACATCAACATCACCAAGGAGAAGAAGCTCACGAACATGCGTTCCTCCACGGGTGACGAGCTGGAGCGGCTGGCGAGGCCGCGCAAGCTCGGCCTCGAGGAGGCGCTGGAGTTCTGCTCCGTGGACGAGTGCGTCGAGGTGGCCCCGGAGGTCGTTCGTGTCCGCAAGGTGACCCTCGACATCAACACGCGAGCCAAGGAGCGGTCCCGCGCGAAGAGCCGCGACAACGCCTGAGCCGCCTCGCACACCGGTGGCCGGAAGTCACGAACTCGCGGGAACGGGAACCTGGACGTGGTGTGAAACGTCCGCCAGTTAGCGGTACCCGAAGCCGGAACGCAGGGCTGTCTGGCACTCTCGGAACCGCGGCAGGAGACCCGCGTGGGAGGATGGCGGGCCCGCCGGCGAGTGAGGCGAGGCGAGGAGACGCAGTGCGGTCGAGATTTTCACGTGCGGGATTGTCCCTTTCGCTGGTCCTCGTCGCGCTTGTCGGCTGCACCAACGAGCCGCCTCCGCCGGTCGTGACCACGCCGGTCGCCGAGTCCTCTCCGGTGCCGGAGGAGACGAAGTCGCAGATCGCGGTGGGCGTGGACGACATCGGCGGCGGGTACAACCCGCACAACATCGCCGACGCCTCCACCGTGACCACCGCGTTGTCGCAGCTGTTGCTGCCGTCCGTGTTCCGTCCTGAGGACGACGGCACCCTGGCGCTGGACGAGACCCTGATGGTCTCGGCGGAGGTCACGAGCCGGTCCCCGTTCACGGTCGCGTACGACATCCGGCCCGACGCCTCCTGGTCGGACGGGGCGCCGATCGCCGCCGAGGATTTCATCTACCTCGCCGACGCGATGCGCTCGGAGCCGGGTGTGGTGCAGCCCGCGGGGTACCGGCTCATCGAGGGCATCGAGTCCAGGGAGGGCGGCAAACGGGTCGAGGTCACCTTCGGCAAGTCCTACTCGGGCTGGCGCACGCTGTTCGACAACCTGCTGCCCGCGCACCTGCTCAAGGACGCGCCAGGCGGCTGGCGTGGCGCCCTCGCCGACAGCTTCCCGGCCTACGGCGGGCCGTTCTCGATCAAGACGCTGGACAAGGCCAGGGGCGAGATCATCCTGGAGCGCAACGAACGCTACTGGGAGAAGCCTGCCGCGGTCGACCGGCTGGTGCTGCGGAGCGCGGACCAGGCCGGGATGGCCGCGGCGCTGCGCAGCGGCAACGACCAGTTCGCGATAGCCCGTACCAACGCCACCGGTCTCAACCTGTTCGGCGAGCTGGGGCAGGAGATCGACCTGCACCGGATCGCCCGGCCGAGGGTGGCCTCGGTGCTGTTGCGGCCGGTCGGCACGGCGCTGGCCGACGATCAGGTCCGGGCAGGCGTCGCCGCCCTCATCGACAGGTCGAAGTTGATCGAGGAGGGGGTCGACGGCGGGCCGTCGGCCACCTTGCGGGCCGACGCCCAGGTGACGCCGCCGTCCGCAGCCGGTTACACGCCGACGCTGCCTTCGGACGCACCCATCGCCAAGACGAACTCCGCCGAAGCGGAGCGGCTGCTGACCGAGGCCGGTTACCAGCGCGAGGCGGGGACCTGGTCCAGGGACGGCAAGACGCTCTCAGTCGTGCTGGCGGCGCCGCAGGACCAGGAGCCCTATACCGGGATCGCCCAGGAGCTGCAGCGGCAACTGGTGGCCGCTGGGGTGGAGGTACGGCTGGTCACCCCGCCCGCGCGGGAGTTGTTCGCGAGCCAGCTCGCGATGCCCGTCGCGTCCGGCCAGGGCGATCCGACCGTGAACAACACCGGCAACGTCGGGATCGACATCGCTGTCGTCCCGCAACCGACCGGTGGAGACCCCGCGTCCACGCTGGCGTCGCTGTTCGGCTGCGGACTGGATCGTGCGGAGCAGGCCCCTGACACGCCGACCGTGCCGGCGAACCCCGCGGCGTTCTGCGTCGAGAGCCTGCAGCCCTCGATCGAGGCTGCGCTCACCGGTGCGGCCGAACCCGCGGAGGCCCTCGCCGAACTGGAACCGGAACTGTGGCGGCAGAACGTGGTGATACCGCTCTTCCAACTGGCCGACACCCTGGCTGTGGGAGACGGAGTCATCGGTGTCGCGTCCGGCCCACCGCTGGCAGGCCCATTCGGCGCAGCGGTCAACTGGACGCGCGGCGCCAAGTAGCAGGTCCGCTGCCTGTGCGTCACCCTTTGGTCACGATTACCTCCAGAAGAGTGACCGGGCCCACAACCAGTTCCTAGCGTTGCCCCGCAACGCGCCAGGACACAATCTCCGGCGTGTTCGTTTCGGTGTCAGGAGGGCACAGGTCCATGAGGAGATCCAGAGCACTCTCCGCGTTGTCGCTCGTCGCCGCCTCGGCGTTGGTGTTGACCGCGTGTGGAGGGGACGACGAGGGCGGAGATCCCAACGCGGGTTCCGATACCGACGTCAAGAGCATGGCGACGGGCAAGGGGCAGCAGGGCGACGTCTTCAAACTCGGGGCGGCAGCCGCGAGCGATCAGGTGATCGTGGCGATCGACCAAGGCTACTCGGGGTACAACAACGACACGCCGGACACGAACACGTCCTACAACACGTTCGTGCTCGAGCCGGTGCTGTCCGGTGCTTTCAAGCTGGACGGCAACAACAAGGTCCTGCTCAACGGCGACGTGATGGAGTCGGTGGAGGTGACCTCGCCGGACCCGCAGGTTGTCGAGTACAAGATCAAACCGGACGTGAAGTGGTCGGACGGGCAGGCCTGGGACTGCGACGACTTCTACCTCGCGTGGCTGGCGCACAGCGGCAAGGTCGACTCGTTCACCTCGGCATCGACTTCCGGGTACGACCTGATGAGTGAGGTCACCTGCAAGGACGATCTGACGTTCGAGACGACGTACGGCAAGCCGTACCTGGACTACAAGAACCTCTTCCTGCCGACGGCCATCATGCCGGCGCATGTGCTGGAACAGCAGGCTGGGATCGCCGACATCACCGCACTGAAGCCGGGTGGCGACGCCGGTCAACTGAAGGCCGCGGGTGACTTCTGGACCGGCGAGTGGAAGGCCTTCGATCCGGCCATCATGCCCGGTTCCGGGCCGTACAAGCTGACCGCGTTCAACCAGAACTCCGACCAGGTCACGCTGGAGAAGAACCCGGAGTGGATCGGCGCGAAGGGCGGCCCGAACAAGGCCATCGTCCGCGCGATCCCGGACACCAAGGCGATGGCCACCGCGCTGCAGAACGGCGAGGTGGACGTGATCGGTTCGGTGCAGCCGGACGCCACCGCCGCGGCGACGCTGAAGAGCCTCACCTCCCAGGGGGTGACGTACGGGTCCGCCCCTCGGCTGTCCTTCGAACACCTCGACCTGAACTACGACCGGATCTTCGCCGACGACGCGGCGCGCAAGGCGTTCTTCCAGGTGGTCAACCGGCAGGAGATCGTGGACAAGCTGATCAAGCCGGTCCAGGCCGACGCCGTGCCGCTGAACAGCATCGTCTACTTCCCCGGCGAGGAGGGTTTCGTCGATCTCTACAGCGACAAGACCGGTCAGGGCGCCGAGGCGGCCATGAAGACGTTGGAGGACGGCGGCTGGACCAAGGGGTCGGACGGCATCTACGAGAAGGACGGCAAGCGGCTGTCGTTCGAGATCGCACACAACGACAACGCCCGTCGCACCCAGACGGTGGAGATCATCCTCGCCCAGGCGAAGGCCGCGGGTATGGAGGTCAAGGACGACACCGACGCGAACTTCCTGAAGGGGCGCGTCGACAAGGGCGACTACGACGTCGCCCTGTTCGGCTGGTCCTCCACGCCGTTCAAGTCCGAGCAGGAAGCCATCTACACCTCGGAGGGCAACCAGAACTGGCAGGGGCTGTCGGATCCCACGATCGACCAGTCCTTCGCGGCGGCCGTGTCGGCGACCGATGAGGCGGCGGCAACGCAGGCGTACCAGGCGGCGGACAAGGCGCTCGCCGAGCAGTACGCGTCGCTCCCGCTGTTCCAGACTCCGTCGATGTGGGGGTTCCGCGGTATCGACCGGGTGTACATGCAGTCCTACTACGGCCCGATGTGGAACCTCGGCGAGTGGGAGAAGACGAGCTAGGAAAATGGTGCGCCATGGCCGCTTTGAGCCGGTTGAGACGGTTCAAGGCGGCCCTGGTGAGATTCCTGTGAGCCGAACGTCCGGTCGGTCAGGCGACTGGGTGATTCCAGCAGGTAACCGCGACATTTCCAGATGCAAGTTAGATGTCACCCTTTGGTCACGATCGCTCCAGAAATGGTGACTGATAGTGCCGAAGCTTTCTAGCGTGCTCGGTCAGTGCGCCAAATGAGTGTCGGTTGGCGTGTCGTAGGCTCCGGCTCATCTAACCGGAGCCTTGTGGGTCCATGGTCCGATGTCAGGGCCCAGTGCTAGGAGGGCACACGTACATGAGGAGATCCAAGGTTGTCTCCGCTGTGTCGATCGTCGCGGCCTCTGCGCTCGTTTTGAGCGCGTGTGGCGGCGGCGACGACGGCGGCGACTCGAACAATGGCTCGACCGGCGATGTCAAAAGCATGGCCACGGGCAAGGCTCAGGACGGCGACCAGTTCAAGCTGGCTGAGGCAGAGCCGTTCGACGCTGCCACCGTCGCCATCGACGATGGCTTCTCGGCGTACAACAACAAGACGCCGGACGCGAACAGCTCGTACAACAACTACGTGCTGACCGCGGTGATCGCCGGTCCGTTCGTCCTGGACGGCAACAACAAGGTCCTGCTCAACGCCGACGTGATGGAGTCGGTCGAGATCACCTCCCAGGACCCGCAGATCGTCGAGTACAAGATCAAGCCGGGCGTCAAGTGGTCCGACGGCGAGGCCTGGGACTGCGACGACTTCTACCTCGGCTGGCTCTCGCACAGCGGCCAGGTCGACTCGTTCACCTCGGCGTCCACCACCGGCTACGAGCTGATGGACGTCACCTGCAAGGACGACCTGACCTTCGAGACCAAGTACAGCGAGCCGTACCTGGACTACAAGGGCATGTTCAGCGACCAGATGCTGCTGCCCGCCCACATCGTGGAGCGCGAGGCAGGCGTCGAGGACATCACCGCGCTGAAGCCGGGTGGCGACTCCGCCAAGCTGAAGGCTGCCGGTGACTTCTGGACCAAGGAGTGGGGCGGCTTCAACGCCGAGACCATGCCGGGTTCGGGTCCGTACAAGATCGCGTCCTTCGACGCGAACACCGAGCAGATCGTCCTCGAGCGCAACCCCGAGTGGATCGGCGCGAAGGGCGGCCCGGACAAGGTCACCGTCCGGGAGATTCCGGACACCAAGGCCATGGCCACCGCGCTGCAGAACGGCGAGATCGACGTCGCCGCTTCGACCCAGCCCGACGCCACCGCGGCTTCCACGCTGAAGGGCCTGTCCTCGCAGGGTGTCGTCTACGGCTCCGCGCCGCAGCTCACCTACGAGCACCTCGACCTGAACTTCAACCGGATCTTCGCCGACGACGCCGCCCGTAAGGCGTTCTTCCAGGCGATCAACCGGCAGGAGATCGTGGACAAGCTGATCAAGCCGGTCCAGGCCGACGCCGAGCCGAAGAACGACGTCATCTTCTTCGAGGGTGAGCCGGGCGCGAAGGACGTCTACAGCGACAAGACCAACCAGGGTGCCGAGGCGGCCAAGAAGACCCTCGAAGAGGGCGGCTGGAAGCTGGGCAGTGACGGCATCTACGCCAAGGACGGCAAGCGTCTCTCGGTCGAGATCTCGCACAACGAGAACGCCCGGCGCAGCCAGACCGTGGAGATCCTGATTCCGCAGATGAAGGCGGCTGGCATCGAGGTCAAGGACGACACCGACGCCAACTTCCTGAAGGGGCGTGTCGACAAGGGCGACTACGACATCGCGCTCTTCGGCTGGTCCTCGGCTCCGTTCCACGCGGAGAGCAAGGCGATCTACACCACCGGCGGTAACCAGAACTGGCAGGGTCTGTCCAACCCGGACGTCGACGCGGCCTACGACACCGCCGTTTCGGCCACGGACGAGCAGGTTGCGCTCGAGGCCTACCAGGCCGCGGATGCCGCGCTCGCCGAGTCCTACGCGACGGTGCCGCTGTTCGCGACCCCGTCCATGTGGGCCTTCCGCGGTATCGACCGGGTGTACATGCAGTCGTACAACGGGGCACTGTGGAACGTCGGCGAGTGGGAAAAGACCGAGTAACTCACTTCTTGTCCGATTCTGCTAAGTGAATGTTCCGGAGGGGATCGGAACCGAGCCACCAGCTCGGTTCCGATCCCCTCCGGAAGTAGCTGTTGACCGTGGGCCGACCGCCACTACGGTGGACAACCGGGCGTGGGCGTGAGATCCAGCTCCGGCCTGGACGAGGAGCACTCCGTTGAATCTGGTTTTGTACGTACTGCGTCGTGTGGCGATCTCCATTCCCATCTTGTTGATCGGCACTTTCGGCGTTTTCCTGATGGTCGCCGGTGCGGGCGACCCACTGGCTCAGCTGTACTCGTTGCCCGGTGTGAGCCCGGAGGCCATCGCGGCCACTGCTCACGAACTGGGCCTGGACAAGCCGCTGGTGCCAAGATATTTCGACTGGCTCGGCAGCTTCCTTAGCGGCGACTGGGGCATTTCCATCGCGCAGGGTTCGGCTCGCGAGGAAGTCTTTCCCAAGGTGATGAGTGCCTACGAGGTCACCATCAAGCTCGTGATCGGTGCCGAGTTCGTCGCGATCGTCCTCGGTGTCGTTGTCGGCGTGCTGGCCGCGGTCAAGCAGTACTCCATCGTGGACTACGTGGCGACGACACTGGCCTTCCTGATGTTCTCGATGCCGATCTTCTGCGTCGCGATCGTTCTCAAGACCTATGCGATCGAGTTGAACAGCGTGGTCCGGGATCTCGGGCTGAGTGACTGGCTCGGGAATCCGTGGCTGCGGACGACGAGTCCGGAGAACCTGAACTTCGACAACTTCAGCGATTTCGTCACCGGGTACACGGGCGCTTTCCTGCTGCCGACTCTTTCCATCGCCGCGATCAGTTTCGCCGCCTACAGCCGGTTCCAGCGTGCGTCCATGTTGGACACACTCAACTCGGACTACGTGCGTACGGCACGGGCCAAGGGCCTTTCGTCCTCGCGGGTCATCTTCCGGCACGCGTTCCGTAACGCGCTGATTCCGGTCACCACGCTCTTCTCGCTGAACTTCGCGCTGGTCCTGACCGGCGCGATCATCACCGAGCGTGTGTTCAGCTGGAACGGCATGGGCACGCTGCTCGTCGAAGCGGTGAGCAAGAACGACCCGCAGGTCATGATGGGCTGGATGGTCCTCGTCGCGGCGACCGTGGTCGCCTTCAATCTGATCGCCGACCTTCTGTACGGCATCCTGGACCCGAGGATTCGCGTTGGCTGACATCAATTCGCTAATCGCTGGCGCCAAGACCGACCACCCGGCGGGACCTGGTGACGTCGAGCCCGAGAAGCTGCCCGAACCCCGGAGTCAGGGCCAGCTTGTTCTGCGGAAGTTCCTCCGGCACAAGCTGGCGATGGCCAGCACGGCGGTACTCCTGTTGATCGTGCTGATCGTCATGATCATGCCGATCTTCTGGCCCTACGCCCATACTGAGACGGTCGACGGCTTCCTCGAACCGAGCGCCGAGCACCCACTGGGTACCACCCAGGTCGGCAAGGACATGGTGTCGCAGGTTTTGCGAGGCACCCAGTACTCGCTGCTGATCGCGCTGACCGTGTCCATCGCGGCTACGGCCTTGGGCGTGGTGTTCGGCGCCATCGCCGGTTATCTGCGGGGGCTGACCGATACGGCGGTCTCCCGCCTGACCGACCTCTTCCTGATCGTGCCGCAGATCGCCGCGGCCGCGATTCTGGTCAAGGTGTTCAGCGGTAGCTGGTACGTCGTGGCTCTGGTTCTCGCGGCGTTCGGCTGGATGCAGATCGCCAGGATCACCCGGGCCGAGGCGATGTCGCTCTCGCAGCGGGAGTTCATCGAGTCCGCGCGGGCCTCGGGCGCGGGCACCGGTCGCATCGTCTTCAAGCACCTGGTGCCCAACATGGTCGGCAGTATCACGGTGAACGCCACCCTCACGGTCGCGCAGGCCGTGCTGGCGGAGGCCGCGCTGTCGTTCATCGGCCTCGGTGTCCAGTTGCCGGACACCTCGCTGGGCCGGGTCATCCTGGAGAACTACGCCGAACTCGCTTCGCGCCCCTGGCTGTTCTGGGGCCCGTTCGTGGTGCTGGTGCTGATCTCGCTGTCGATCAACTTCATCGGTGACGGCCTGCGGGACGCGTTCGACCCGAGGCAGAAGCGAGTAAAGGCCTGAGCACGCCGTAGCGCGTCGATCGAGACGTAACCGCAAAAGAGGGAGCCCCCGCCGCTGTGAACTGGTCCCCGGATGTTGGACTGGTTAAGTGAAGGTTAGGGGTTAGGCGACGAGGGCCTGGGTCCGGTATTGCACCGGGCTCAGGCCCTTGAGCGTGGTGTGACTGCGGTCGTTGTTGTGCCAGGCGATGTACTCGTGCAGTGCGGTGGTGAGCGCGGCGGTGTTGAGGAACGTGGCGTGATGGAAGAGTTCTTCTTTGAGGTGTCCGAAGAAGCTCTCGATGACGGCGTTGTCCAGGCAGTTTCCCTTGCGGGACATGGACTGGGTCGCCCCGGCGCGTGCTAGCAGCCTGCGCCACGAGGCATGCTGGTACTGGAACCCTTGATCGGAATGCACCAGTGGCGTCTGGCCTTTCCCCAGTGTCGCGAGGGCGTCGCCCAGCGCGGTGTTTGTCAGCGTGAGCGTGGGTGCGCTGCTGACTCCGTAGGCGATGATCTGCCGGTCGAACAGGTCCATGATCGGCGACAAGTACACCTTCTGATTTCCCACGACGAACTCGGTCACGTCGGTGACCCACTTCTGGTTCGGAGCGGTCGCGGTGAACTCCCGGGCCAGCAGGTTCGGGGCGATCTTACCGATCTCGCCGGTGTAGGAGTTGTATCGGCGTCGGCGGCGGACCCGGCAGATCAGCGCGAGTTGCCGCATCAGTTTGAGCACAGTCTTCTTCGCTATTCGCCAGCCCTGCTTGACCAGTCCGGCATGGACACGGCGATGCCCGTAACGTCTGTGGCTGTTCTCGAACGAGGTCGTGATCGCGGCCTTCAACTCAGTCTGCGGGTCACCTCTGCGCGAGCGGGCCTGGTGATAGAAGAACGTGGATCGGGCCAGCCCGGCGGCAGCGAGAAGGTGTTCGAGCGAGTGTTCAGCCTTGAGAGAGAGGACGGCCTGGGCCTTCACCGTCGTTGCTGCCCTCTCAAGGCCCGCAGTTTTCCCAGGTAAGCGACCTCCGCCCGCAGCCGGTCGTTCTCCCGCCGCAACTGCTCCAGCTCACTGGGCTGCTCGCCCGGGCTGTCCGGTGGCTTGGGCGGGCGGCCCTTCCGTTTCGGACGCAGCCCGTCCTCGCCCTCCCGCCGATACGTCCGAGCCCAGGTCTTCACCAGGCTCGGAGACGACAGGCCATGCTCTGCGGCCAGCTCGGCGGCCGGCTCACCAGCAACGAAGCGTTCCACCACCGACAGCTTGAACTCGAACGAGAACGACCGCTTGGTCGACATACTCACCAACGCCGCCCTGCCATGGATCCTCCACCGCCGATACAGGCTCCGGACCGGCCACCGCGCCACCCCGAGCAACGTCGACACCGTCCTATCGGCCAAACCCTGCTCAAACCACACTACAGCGGCCTCCCGCTGCACCTCAGACAACGAACTACGCGGCTCCATACAACTACTCCCCGAGAGTCAGAACTGAATTTTCAGTCCAACTCCCGGGGAGCAGTTCA
>NZ_FOKG01000004.1:174163-353885 GCF_900111885.1 Amycolatopsis marina | reverse complement strand
CGTGTTTGGTGGGTTATTCGTCGGTGGTGTTTTTGTTGAGGCCGGTGGTGATGTGGTCCATGACGGTGGTGTCGGCGAGGGTGGTGACGTCGCCGGGTTCGCGGTTTTCGGCGATGTCGCGGAGGAGTCGGCGCATGATTTTGCCGGAGCGGGTTTTGGGGAGTTCGGGCACGACGAGGATTTGGCGGGGTTTGGCGA
This sequence comes from Amycolatopsis marina, assembly GCF_900111885.1. Lineage (GTDB taxonomy): Bacteria > Actinomycetota > Actinomycetes > Mycobacteriales > Pseudonocardiaceae > Amycolatopsis > Amycolatopsis marina. The sequence continues at coordinate 353,687 of NZ_FOKG01000004.1, read as the reverse complement.
TGGGCCCGATCTCGGTGGCGACGTGGTTGCGCAGGGTGGTGGCGGTGTCGGTGCCGTGGTCGGTGGCGGTGCCGCGGAGGATGACGAACGCGACGATGCCTTGTCCGGTGGTGGGGTCGGTGGCGCCGACGACGGCGGCTTCGGCGACGTCGGGGTGGGACACGAGGGCGGATTCGACCTCGGTGGTGGAGATGCGGTGCCCGGAGATGTTCATGACGTCATCGACCCGGCCCAGCAGCCAGATGTCGCCGTCGTCGTCGTATTTCGCGCCGTCACCGGCGAAGTAGAAGCCCTGCTCGGCGAAGCGGGACCAGTAGGTGTCGCGGAAACGTTGCTCGTCGCCCCAGATCCCGCGCAGCATCGCCGGCCACGGCTCGTCGAGCACCAGGTATCCGCCGCCGCCCGGGGGGACTTCGACCCCTTGGTCGTCGACCACTTTCGCGGAGATCCCGGGCAGGGCGCGTTGCGCGGAACCGGGTTTGGCCGCGGTGACCCCGGGCAGCGGGGAGATCATGATCGCCCCGGTCTCGGTCTGCCACCAGGTGTCCACCACCGGGCACCGCTCACCGCCGATGTGTTCGCGATACCACATCCACGCCTCCGGGTTGATCGGCTCACCCACACTGCCCAGCACCCGCAGCGACGACAGGTCGTAGCGGGCGGGGATGTCGGCACCCCACTTCATGAACGTGCGGATCAGCGTCGGCGCGGTGTAGTAGATCGACACCTTGTGCTCGGCGATGATCTCCCAGTGCCGCCCCTCGTGCGGGGTGTTCGGCGTGCCCTCGTACACCACCTGCGTGGCCCGGTTCGCCAACGGCCCGTACACGATGTAGGTGTGCCCGGTCACCCACCCGATATCGGCGGTGCACCAGTACACATCCTCGCCCGCCCGGTGATCGAACACCGCATGATGGGTGTAGGCCGCCTGCGTCAGATACCCACCCGAGGTGTGCAGGATCCCCTTCGGCTTCCCCGTCGTGCCCGAGGTGTAGAGGATGAACAACGGATGCTCCGCGTCGAACGCCTCCGCGGTATGACTGTCCGACTGGGCCTCGACCACCTCGTGCCACCACACATCCCGGCCCTGCACCCACGACACCTCATCCCCGGTCCGGCGCACCACCAGCACCGTTTCCACCGACTCCGCCCCCGCCAACGCCTCATCCACATTGGCCTTCATCGGCGCCGCCTTACCCCGCCGATACTGCCCATCGGAGGTGATCACCACCTTCGCGGCCGCATCATCGACCCGCGACCGCAACGCCGCCGGGGAAAACCCCCCGAACACCACACTGTGCAACGCCCCGATCCGCGCACACGCCAGCATCGCCACAATCGCCTCCGGGATCATCGGCAACTGAATCGCCACCCGATCCCCCGACCCCACCCCCAACGACACCAACGCATTCGCCGCCCGGCACACCTCAACCCGCAACTGCCCATACGTCAGATCCCGCCGATCACCCGGCTCCCCCACCCAATGAATCGCGACCTGATCGGCAAACCCCGCCTCCACATGCCGATCCACACAGTTATAAGCCACATTCAACGACCCACCCACAAACCACCGCGCCACCGGAGCCCCGGACCAGTCCAACACCCGATCCCACCCCCGCTCCCACGACAACCGCCCCGCCTGCTCCGCCCAAAACCCCTCACGATCAACCCCAGCCCGCTCATACCACTCCCCAGACACATTCGCCCCCGCCACAAACTCAGCAGACGGCACAAAAGAACGGGTTTCGGTCGACAAGTTGTCCAGAGCCGGGGACTGCTCGGTCATGGTGATTGGCCTCCTGAATGTCGTGGGTCCACCGATGATGCCCTGCGCCTTACTCGAGGTCGGGTTGTGGGCACGATAGCGACGTTAGTACGCCACGAGGTAGGTTGCAGCAGCGTTGCGGCCGGGATTCCCGCCTCACCTGTGCTTACTGCAGTCTCTCGGTCAGTCGATCCCGCACGGCGGGCCATTCGGCGGCTGTGACCGCGTAGGTCACCGTGTCCCGCAGACTGCCGTCCTTGCGGATGCGGTGGGCCCGCGACACCCCTTCGCGGACGGCGCCGAGACGTTCGATCGCCCGTTGCGACCGACGGTTGCCGATATCGGTCTCCCAGCCGACGCGGACGGCGTCGAGCCGGTCGAACGCGTACTCCAGCAGCAACAGCTTCGCCTCGGTGTTGAGCCGGGTGCGTTGCCAGGGCGTCCCGATCCAGGTGTGCCCGATGAGGAGATTCCGGTGGTGGGAGTTGAGCTGGTAGTACGAGGTCGTCCCGGCGACCCTGCCGGTCGTCGCGTCGATCTGTGCCCAGGCCCTGCGGTCCGGCTGGTCGAGTATCGCCTGCACCTGCCCCCGCGTCCCGGACACGTCCGCCGGCTGGTGCTGGCTGAGCCAGGTCCACACCTCCGGGTCGCGTCCGGCGTCGTGCAGGCCATCGACGTGGGCGAGGCTCAAGGGCTCGAGGCGGACGTGCTTTCCGGAGAGGGTGGGGTGCAGTTTCCAGTTCTGGCTCACGGAGAGCACGGTAAATGCGCCAAGTGGCCCGATCGTAGGTCCACTGCAAAGTCAATCTGACAGGCCACTCGCTGGCCGGATCGCGGCTCATATGCTCGTACCCGACCGGGTCACGGCGATCGGGCGGGCGAATGGAAAGGTGCGGTCGATGGCGGCGGTACGGGAAGAACTGACCTGGGAGCTGTTCGGTACGGCGAGCAGGGAGCTGGCTCAGCAGATCGCCGACGACGGGTTCGAGCCCGACCTGGTGCTCTCGATCGCCAGGGGTGGGCTGTTCGTGGCCGGAGCGCTCGGCTACGCGCTGGACGTGAAGAACCTGCATGTGATGAACGTCGAGTTCTACACCGGGGTGGATCAGCGGCTGGATCTTCCGGTCATGCTGCCGCCGGTTCCCAACGCGGTGGACCTGACCGGTGCGACCGTCTTGGTGGCCGACGATGTCGCGGACACCGGCGCGACACTGAAACTGGTGCGCGACTTCTGTGCGGACCACGTCGCGGAGGTGCGGTGCGCCGTGGTCTACGAGAAGCCGGCTTCGGCGGTGTCCTGCGAGTACGTGTGGCGCCGGACCGACAGGTGGATCAACTTCCCGTGGTCCAGCCAACCACCCGTGGTCACTCGGAAAGGGCAGGTGCTCGACGCATGAGTACGGAAACCGGCAAACCGGCTGCGGAGGACCCACTGCAGCCGCTGCTCGCGCTGGACGGCGTCGCGCAGGCGGCGAAAGCCGCCCAGGACGCGGTGTTCGCTGTCCACCGGATGGGCGCCAACCTGCGCGGGGGCTCGGCGACCGCCGCCGAGGCATCCGTACGTGCCGCACGGGCGTCGGCCGGTATCGACGGCGCTGATCCGGAGATCCCGGCTGAAGGAGCGGTGAGCGACCCGGTGCTGGCGGGATCGCTACGGGTCGCCGAGGCGACGGAGTCGATACTGCCGACCTGGCGCAGGGCACCGCTACAGGCGCTGGCCAAGATCCATGTGCTGGCCGCGGCGGACCTGGTCACCGATCCCGACCAGTTGGGCAGGCCGCGGTCCGCGCCAGGAATCGCCGAGCGGCTCGAGTTGCTCGCGCAACTCACGACGGGTTCCACCGCCGTACCCGGCCCGGTGCTGACCGCGATCGTCCATGGTGAACTGCTGACACTCGGCGCGTTCGGTACGGCGGACGGGGTGGTGGCCAGGGCCGCGGCCCGGCTGACGATGATCGCGACCGGGCTGGACCCGAAGGCGCTCACCGTGCCGGAAGTGGCCTGCTTCCGCAAGGAACGCAGGTACCGGGCGGCTGCCGAGGCGTTCGCGACCGGTGAGCCCGACGGCGTCCGGGAGTGGTTGCTCTTCTGCTGCGAGAGCTTCGAGGCAGGCGCACGCGAAGCGAAGAGCATCTCGGACGCCGCCGGCTGAAGCGGCACACCCGGTGTCCTGCTCAAAGCTCGGGTTCAGCCAGCGTGGACGCGTACCGAGTCGAGCGCCGCGCGCACGTGGCCGTGGTTCGCCTCGAGTGCCCGTGCCGCCACCGAGGTGTCGACGTCGGACAGCAGTTGCACGAGGGCGGTCTTGAGGTCGCCGTCGGCCTCGCTGAGGGCCTCGGCGCAGACCTGGGCACTCATGCCGGTCGCTTCCCGCAGAATTCGCAGGGTGCGGCCGCGCAGCTTGGCGTTGGTGGCCCGCATGCTGACCATCAGGTTGGAGTACGTCCGCCCGAGCTTGATCATCGTCGCGGTGGAGAAGGCGGTCAGGATGATTTTCTGCGCCGTGCCGGCCTTCATCCGGGTCGAACCAGCGATCGCTTCGGGACCCGTGTCGACGGCGATCAGCACGTCGAGGTCCGGGGGGCGCACGGCGTTCGGGTTCCCGGAAACCAGCGCGGTTCCGGCCCCCTTGCGCTTGGCCGCCTGTAGCGCACCGAGGACAAACGGAGTTCTGCCCGAAGCCGTGAGGCCGAGCACGAAGTCCCCTGCCGCCACCGACCTGCCGACGTCGGCGGCTCCGGCCTTCGCGTCGTCCTCGGCGTTCTCCACGGCCTGCCGGAGGGCGCGTTCGCCCCCGGCGTGATGGGCGACGAACCAGTCCGGCGGCACGTTGAAGGTCGGGACGAGCTCGGCCGCGTCCAGCGTCGCCAGCCTGCCCGAGGTGCCAGCTCCCACGTAGTGCACCCGATGCCCGCCGCGCAGTGCCTCGGTGGCCAGGTCCACGGCGTCGGCGAGTTGCGGCAGTATCGCCTGGACCGCCTCGGGAACTCTGCGGTCCTCGGCATTGATCGTCGCGAGAATCTCGGACGTCGTCATCTTGTCGATGCCGGTCGTCCGGGGATTGCGCTGTTCCGTGGGGGAGTCGACGTGCACCACTTGGCGCGGCACGGTCATGAGGCGCCTCACAGTTCTCATCGGCGTCGAGACGGAGTGCGGTGTCCCGGCGCGTGCATCACCCCCGGCGGCGTGGTCGCCGTCGAGGTCCAGCGGTCGCCGCCGCGAGTTACCGGTCACTTTCCGGTTTCCCGTGGTCGTCGCCTGCCGTCGGGGCGGACGCCGAGCCGGTGCGCCCCCACAGCGTCCCGGGTCGCGTCCAGTGCGTTGACCGCCGCGTCCATGTGCTGCTGAGCCACACCGATGAACAGGCAGTCGATGACGGTGAGCTGTGCGATACGGCTCGCCGTCGCGCCCGAGCGGAACGTGGTCTCCCTGGCCGCCGTGGTGATCACGTGGTCGGCGACCTCGGTGATTGGCGATCGGGGAAAGTTCGTCAGTGCCACGGTGATGGCGCCGTGTTCCCTGGCCACTCGCAGCGCCTCCACGGTGTCGGTGGTGGCACCGGTGTGTGAAATTCCCACCGCGACGTCACCGGGGCTGAGGACTGCTGCGGACGTCAGCATGATGTGGGTGTCGGACCAGGCGAAGCTGACCCGGCCGATGCGGTGCAGCTTCTGCTGTAGGTCGGCGGCGACGAACGCGCTCGCGCCAACGCCGTAGACGTCCACGCGGCCCGCGGTGGCCAGTGCCTCGATCACCTGTTGCAGGGACGGAATGTCCAGTTGGTCGGCGGTCTCCTCGACGGCCCTGGCGTCGGCGTAGCTGACCTTGCTCACGACCGCGGCCAGATCGTCGTCGGTTGCGATCTCCCCGCCGAAGCTGCGGGACGATCGCGCCTCGGAACGGGCCGTGTCCGCGGCGAGCGAGATCCGCAGCTGCGGGTACCCGCCGACCCCGATCGCCTTGCAGAACCGGGTGACCGTGGTCTCGCTCGTGTTCGCGGCGAGGGCGACCTCGGTGATGCTGCGACGCGCGACGGAGGACGGGTCCTCCAGCACGACCTTCGCCACCCGCTGCTCTGCCCTTGCCAGGCCGGGTAGCAGGGAACGGATCCGGACCAGCGGTGACGAGTCTGCCTCGCGGGCGGACGCGTCGGCGGCTCCGGTGGCCAGTTCCTGGTCCACCGAAGTCGGCTCGTCTGCTGCTTCCGCGCCCATCGCCGGAAATTTACTAACTGTAGGCATCTGCGACAAGGTTACCCACGCCTTTCGGGTAGATCGCAACCCGACTGTGTTCCCACGTCGTAGTAGCGACTTGCTGGTTGATCAGAAAGTCGCTAACCAGGTTGCTGTCGTTAACCACTCGCCGCTAACGACTCTGCAACTTATCGGCGTCCGGGCCGCAGCGCCGGGAGCGGCGTTCACGACTCCGGTGACCAACCGTGCGCGACGAGTGAGCCCGGGTCGCGTTCGCCGTCGACGAGTGTGCCGTGGCGGTCGGCCACCCTTACAGCATCCACGTATACGCCACGGCCGGTATATCTCGTGTCAGTCCTGTAATGCCAACGGAGAGAGAATTCCGCCATCTGGGGGAGCTGGGCTCGGACAGTCCACCACTGACGGTGACCGGTGCCGGACAACGCGTCGACGTCGCCGGATGGCGCGCCAGGCCCGGTCGCGCGGACCGGGACCGCCTGCCACTCGCCGTCACCGGTGCTGATCTCCAGTGCGAGCGGGTCGGTGGTTTCGGAGTCCACAAAGGCCTTGAAGCTCACCGAGACCGGGCCACGGGACGTGAGGGTGCGGGTGCTCAACGTCGCCGAATCCTGGTCGCCGATGGCGGAGAACCATGCCTCGCGGCCGCGAGCGGGCCGCACCCGCATGGCCCTGGCGAGCGCCGTGGCCCAGGCCTGCCTCGCGGGGTTCACCGAGCCCCAGTTCCGGGACGGATGCACCCGGTTGGTGAGCAGCACGGCGACCGAACGTGAACCGGGGTCGATGACCAGGCTGGTTCCGGTGTATCCGGTGTGACCCGCTGTACGAGGTGAGGTCAGCGCCCCCATGTACCAGATCTGGTCGAGTTCGAAACCGAGTCCGTGCGCGTCACCGGGGAACTCCTGGTTGTAGTCGGTCAGCATCGACCGCACGGTGTGCGGCCGCAGGATTCGCTTCCCCGCGTAGCTGCCGCCGCCCAGAATCGCCTGCCCGAGTACGGCGAGATCGCCTGCCGTGGAGAACACGCCCGCGTGCCCTGCGACGCCGCCGAGAGACCAGGCGTTCTCGTCGTGCACCTGGCCGCGCACCATGCCGCGGTCGGGGGTGCTCTGGAACTCCGTCGCCGCGATCCGGTCGAGCTTGTTCGCGGGTGGGTTGTACCCGGTGTCGGACATGCCGAGTGGTTCGGTGATTCGCTCGGCGACCACAGTGTCCAACGGCTGCCCTGTGATGCGCTCGACCAGCACGCCGAGAGTGATCAGGTTGAGGTCGGAGTACCGGTAGGTGCTGCCGGGCTCGGTCACCGGAGCCACGTTCATCACCGCCGCGATCCGGGCGGCCCTGTCCGGCCAGTCCCGCCACAGCGGCAGGAACGGCTCGAGACCGGACGTGTGGGTGAGCAGTTGCTCCACCGTGATCCCGGACTTTCCGTGCACCCCGAACTCGGGCAGGTACCGCGCGACCGGCGCGTCCACGTACACCTCTGCCCGTTCGACCAGCTGCATCACCGCGATCGAGGTGAAGAGCTTGGAGATGGAGGCGAGGTCGAAGATGGTGTCGTCGCGCATCGGTACCTGCTCCGCGGGCGGCAGTTCCGTGCCGGACCCGTCGGAGTACCGCACGGCGGAGCCGGTGCTGAACCGCTCGACCACCTTTCCGTCGTGCACATGCAGCCCCACCGCTCCGGCGAACAGTGGGTGCCCACTCGCCGGGTCCGGCATGGTCCACTCGGTGAGTTGCTGTTCGGCGGCCAGGATGGGGGCCGGATCAAGGCCCGCTTCCTCCGGCGAGGCTGGGCGCAGCACCGTGTTCGCCGGGGCGAAGCCGTGCTGTGGCCGGTCGAACCGGCCGCCCGTGCCGCTGCCCTCCTCGGTGGTCGCCATCGCGTCCGCACCTGCTCCCGCCATGGTCAGCGCCGCGATCGAGAACAGCGCCAGAGCCTTCGTCCGCATCGCTCGCTCCCTGAAATCTACCGGTAGAGCAGGTGCTTCCGGCGCCTGCTGGTGAACTCGGCGAGCTCGCCCCGCCACGAACCGACGATCTCGTCGACGCCCGCACCGGCATCGACCATCGTCCGCAACCTGGTCGATCCACTGAGCTTGTCGATGAAGTTGTCCGGCCGCCAGGCGAACACGTCCGGGTAGACCCGACGCGCGGTGACGATCATCGCCACGGCCGTGCGAATGGCGTCGAAGGACCTGGGATCGGTGACCGTCAGCTGAACGCCGCCGCAGGTCTGCCCGGTGAACTTGCCGAAGGTGGGCACGTAGTAGTTCTCCCGGAATTCCGCTCCTGGCAGGCCGAGGGAGAGCAGCTCCTCTCGCCAGCGCCAGTCGATCCCCGGCGCTCCGATGATCTCGAAGGGGCGAGTCGTGCCCCTGCCTTCGGAGAGCACCGTGCCCTCGAACAGGCAGGTGCCCGGGTAGACCAGCGCTGTGTCGGGGGTCGGCATGTTCGGGCTCGGCGGCACCCAGTGCAGCCCGGTGTCCGCGAAGACGGTGTCCCTTCGCCAGTGCCGCAGTCGCACGATCTCGAGCCGGTCGCCAAGGCTGCCGCCGTCGTCGGGGAGGAACTCCGCATCGAAGAACCTCGCGAGCTCGCCGACGGTCATGCCGTGCTGCTGCACGATCGGCTTGCGGCCGACACCCGAGGCGAACGCGGGATCGAGCATCGGGCCGGCCGCCGTTCCACCCAGCGGGTTCGGCCGGTCCAGCACGACGAACGAGGCTCCGGTCTTCGAGGCGGCGACCATTCCCGTGTACATCGACCAGATGTAGGTGTAGAAACGTGCGCCGACATCGGCGATGTCGAACACCAGGGTGTCCACACCGGCTTTGGTCAGCATCTGGGCGAGCTTGTCGGCAGTGATGCCGTAGGCGTCGTACACCGGGATGCCCGTGCGCGGGTCGGTGTAGTCACCCTCGGATCCGCCTGCCTGCGCGCTGCCGCGGAAGCCGTGCTCCGGCCCGAAGGCGGCCGCGGGACGGACACCCGCGGCGACGAGCGAGTCCACGATGTGCTCGCCGCCGTGCAGAACTCCGGTCGGGTTGGAGAGCACGCCGACGGAGCGCCCGGCCAGCGCGCGCCAGCCCTGCGCGGCGAGCAGGTCGGCGCCGGTGGCCACGCGCCGCCGGTGTTGTTCGTCCGCCGTCGCCGAGACCTGTGATCCCGCCGCGAGTACCGGTGTCGCCAGCGCGCCTGCGGCGAGGAAGTGCCGTCTGTTCAGTGCCATCTGTTCGGAATCCCTGCGCTCGAAGTATGCGTGGCCATGACCCGGTTCACCAGGTCAGACCGTGGCCGAAGGGGTAGAGCACCGTGCCGGGGTCCGCGCCGGCCGGGATGCCGACGGGAAGCTTGCCCTGTGGCGCGACCTCGCCGCGGATCACCTTGGCCAGCGACGACATCGTGACCGCGCGCCAGTCGTAGGTGGCGATCCAGGTCGGGGCGTCGACGTAGCCGGGGTCGTAGGGTTCCTGGACGGCGACCGCGACGACCGGCTTTCCGGTGGCCAGCAGCTCGTTCAGCAGAGCGCGCTGGGCGCTGCTCGACCGCAGGTTGTTCGTCAGCACCACGACGAGCTCGGACTCACCGGCCAGCCGCACCGCGTTCTCGACGGCGGCGGCGTCCGGGCTGGACCCGGTGGACAGTGCGGTCGCCGAGGGCCCCATGGCCGCCGCGAGGGCCTCGACCGGCTCGGCCGGGTAACCCGGGTAGGTGGGCCGGTTCCAGCCGGTCACCAGCACGTTGCCGGTGTCCGCGCTGACCGGCAGTACCCCGTCCTCGTTGCGCAGCACGGTCGTGGTCCGGTCGGTGATCTCCTGAATCGCGGCGCGGTTCTCCCGTGTACCCACCTTCCGGTCCACGGCCCGCTCGTTGACCAGGGGCTTGGCCAGGATTCCGCGCTTCCACTTGAGTTCGAGGATCCGCCGCACGCTCTCGTCGATCCGCTGTTCGGACAGCCGCCCCGAACGCACCGCCGCCAGCACACCGTCGATCGCGACGCCGAGGTCCGGCGGCATCAGCATCTGGTCGACGCCTGCCTCGATCGCCCGTACCGGGATCTCGGCATCGGAGTACATCTCCCGCACACCGGCCATCTGCAGCGAGTCGGTGACCACCACACCGTCGTAGCCGAGTTCCGCACGCAGCAGATCGGTCATGATCGGCTTGGACAGCGTCGCGGGGTCGCCGGAGGGGTCGAGGCTCGGCATCGTGATGTGGGCGGTCATGATCGAGTCCGCCCCCGCGTCGATGGCAGCCTGGAACGGGGGCAGGTCGATCGCGCGCCATTCCTGCTCACTGCGGTCGATCACCGGAAGGCCGGTGTGGCTGTCGGTGGCCGCGTCGCCGTGGCCAGGAAAGTGCTTGGCCGCGGTGGAGACCGTCTTCGTGCGGGAACCGGAGTTCTCGTAGCCGTCGATCTGCGCTGCGACCAACCGGCCCGCGAGCTCGGGATCCGCGGAGAACGATCGGGAGCCGATGATGGGGTTCAGTGGGTTGGAGTTGACGTCGGCGTCGGGGGCGAAGTTCTGCGCGATGCCCATCGCGCGCAACTCGCTGCCGCTGATGGCGGCGGCCCCGCGGGCGTCCTCCGCGCTGCGGCCCGCGCCGAGCGCCATGGCACTGGGGTACTCCGTCGCCTGGTCCGCGATCCTGGTGACCCTGCCACCCTCCTGATCCACCGAGATGATCAGCGGCAGGTGCGGTTTGTTGCGCAGTGCGGCCAGTTGAAGCCCGTTGGACAGCCGGGCGACCTGCGCCGGTGTGTCGATGTTGTCGGTGCCGGAGTGGTTGAAGTAAATGACCCCGCCGACCTGGTACTTCGCGACCACCTCGGCAGGAGTGTTCACGCCGTACTTGGTCTGGTTGCCCTGATGGGTCTCCCCGGCCGACTGCCCCCACACGTCGGCGACGAACAGCTGTCCGACCTTCTGTTCCAGTGAAAGTCCACGCAGGATGTGTCCTGCCCACTGCTGCGCCGCGGCTTCCGCGTTCGCCGCATCGGGCTGCCGCTCGCTCATCGCTGCGGCCGGCCCGGTGCCTGCGACGACACCGAGGGCGAGCATGCCCGCGAGTGAGACGGCGAGCGCATGGGGCCTCCGGCGCCGGGAACGGATCGGGGCATGGCGGGTCGTCACGACGGCCTCCCTGTCTGGCCGCGGCCCTGGGGCGTGCGGCGGTGATCGAGACGATTCGAAATATTCTCACGTGAATCGACTGTTATCGGGAAGCTACTGACGTACCCGTGTCCGGTCAACGGCCCACTGTGCCGTTCGGACCAATCGGGCTGGATAACAGATTTGTCTCGGCTGTCCAGATCGGACGGAAGTAGCACATAAAGCTGGCGGCGCCCGTCGACATTGCGTCGACGAGCGCCGCCTGCTCGCGCGGACCGCTCGGGTTACCAAGCGTGCTGCATAAGTCGTACCTACCTGGACTCGGCGTCCGGCGTCCCGGTACGCAGTCCCTTGACGACAAGCCTCCCGCGGCGTGCTGCGCGTGGGTGCCCGGTGTCCGCGCACGGAGATTTGTCGGGGTGGACCAGACTTCTCCTCTGTCTGCTCCCTGGCCGATCAAACGTCCGCACCTACTTTCTACCCAGTGATGGCCGTCACTTCAAGGGGGTGGACGGGTGCACCGGTACAGACGCTCGTTGTGGGTGAGTGGTGAACGCCCCGTGTTATCGAACTCGCGCTAGCTGCAAGGAAAAGCGCGCGATGCTACCGCCGTGTGGGTGTAGCGGATGCCGTCGGTGCACGGAGGGCGAGCAGGCGCTGTCGCCGGGCCGCCGACGTCACTCGGAGCGCCCCCGCTTCGCTCGTCGGGACAGGCCGAACCAGGTCGCTCCCGCGGCGGCGACGGCGCCGACGCCGAATCCCACCGCCATCGCCGTCGCGGACGGGGTCGAAATGCGGCTGCGCAGGGACACCGGGTTGGAGAACGTGAGCACGGGCCAGCCGCGTTCGGTGGCATGCCTGCGCAGGGCCCGGTCCGGGTTCACGGCGTGCGGCCTGCCCACTGCCTCGAGCAGTGGAATGTCGGTGCTCGAATCGGTGTAGGCGTGGCAGGAACTCAGGTCGTAGCCGTGGACCTCGGCGAGTTCTCGTGCCGCGACCGCCTTCTGTTCGCCGTAGCAGTAGAAATCCACCTCGCCGGAGTACCGGCCGTCGACGATGTGCATCCTCGTCGCCACGCTGCGGGTCGCGCCGAGCATGTCGGAAATCGGCGCGACCACCTCCTCGCCCGTCGCCGACAGCACGATCACGTCATGCCCCTCGGCCTTGTGCTGGGTGATGAGCTCCGCGGCCTCGGCGTAGACAAGCGGGTCGACGACGTCGTGCAGGGTCTCGGTGACCACCGACCGCACCTGCGCGACGTCCCAGCCGGCGCACAGGGCGGAGATCTGCGCGCGCATCCGCTCGGTCTTGTCGGCGTCCGCACCGGCCAGCGAGAACACCAGTTGTGCGTAGGCACTTTTCAGTGCGGCCCTGCGGTTGATCAGGCCCTGCCGGAGCAGGGGTTTGCTGAAGGCCAGCGCGCTGGATGAGGCGATGATGGTCTTGTCGAGGTCGAAGAACGCCGCGATCCGGGGGGTGCGCGCCCCGTCTGGCCGGTGTGGGTCCTGCCCTGCGGTAAACGGCGCGCTGCTTGGTTCTGCCACCTCTCCACAATAGGAGCGGCGGGATGCGGCTGACTTCCGCCTGCTCGCTCGACCAGGCCGGCGGGAGGAGCGTGCCCTTGCTTGGGCAAGTAATCACCCTGAGTGGTAGACGGGGGAAAATTCAGCACAACGAGCGACATTCGGTCGGTTTAGCCGTTACCGAATTGTGGGTGTACGTCCAACACCCATCCTCGCGCGCATCGAGTTACAGTTGAGGGGTCCGGTGTCAATCGGACCGGTTCAGTCCGACCCCCCGGGGCTGAACCCCGGCGACCCCCGCTCCTCCCCCCTGGCGGGGGTCGCCCCTTTATCTCTCTTTCTCCGGACCGTGACCTGCGTTTTCCCCAGGTTTATCCACAAGTGCCGAGTTATCCACAGGTCCGGCAGAAGCGGCTTGTCCAGTGCTGCGCCGCAGAGCGACGGTGGAAGCACGGCCGGACGAACCGGCCCGTCAGTGCCCATCGACGGGGTAAAGGGGAGACACGTGACGGACGAGCGGCCACTCGTACTGATCAACGACGAAACGCTGCTGGACGAGGTCCTGCGGTTGGCGGCAGCTGTTGGCTGCGAGGTCGAACGTGTCCCGGACACCGTGGCCGCGGAATCGCGGTGGGCAGGAGCCCCGCTCGTGATCGTGGACGAGGACGTTCTCACCGCGGCCGAGTCGCCGCCACGCCGTGACGGTGTCGTCCTTGTCTGCAAGTCGGCGCTCCCCGCGGGCTCGTGGCGGGTGGCCTTCGAGGCGGGGGTCAGCAAGGTGGTCGTCCTGCCTGACTCCGAGAACGTGCTCATCTCTGCGTTCGCCGATATTGCCGAGGGCCCACGCGGCGGGGACGGCAGGGTGCTGGCGGTTCTCGGTGGCTGCGGCGGGGCGGGAGCGTCGGTGTTCGCAGCCGCCACCGGCCTCGCTGTCTGCCGGGACGGCGCGGACGCGTTGCTGCTGGACTGCGATCCGCTGGGCGGCGGTGCGGACCTCGTCCTCGGGATGGAACGTGCCGAGGGACTGCGCTGGTCAGGGCTGCGGGATACGTCCGGGCGCCTCTCGATGACCGACCTCGCCGCGGCACTGCCCGCGCGCAGCCACGGCGGTGGCAGCTTGTCCGTGCTGTCTTGTGACCGGCCTGGCGGTGGACCTACTGGCCCGGCCGGGCCCACAACTGAAGCCGTCACCGCGGTGCTCGCGGCGGCTCGCCGCGCGGGAAGCACGGTGATCTGTGATGTCGCGCGACATCTTGGTGCCGGTGCCGCGGCCGCGGTGGCAAACGCGGACCTGGTGATCGTGGTCCTGCCTGCCGAGGTTCGTGCCTGCGCCGCGACCGCGGGTGTCATCCGGCTGCTCGGACGGCACACGGGACGTGCGCGCATCGTCGTCCGCGGTCCTGGGCCCGACGGGCTTGGCGGACCCGCCATCGCCAGGACGCTTGGTGTGCAATTGGCGGCGGAGTTCCGTTCGGAGCGGGCGCTGCCACGCGCCATCGAGCGCGGGTTGTTCACCGGAGGGCCGCGCAGTTCTCTGGCAACGGCGGCGAGCGAAGTGCTGGAGGCGCTGGCTTCCGCCTGTGCCGAGCCGGTGCGCTCGTGATGAGCACCGAACTGCTGGAACGAGTTCGAAGGCGGCTGGCAGGTACACCCGACGCACTTGATCCCGCCGCTGTGGCCCGGGCGATCAGGGTCGAGTCCGGCGGAGTGGCCGGGCATGCGGAGGTGCTGGAAGCGCTGCGCCTCGTCCGTCACGAGATCGCGGGAGTGGGCCCACTCGAACCGTTGCTGGCGGATCCGGAGGTCACCGACGTCCTGGTCACCGCTCCCGATCAGGTCTGGATCGACGGACGGGACGGGCTCCAGCACACCTCCCTCTCGTTTCCTGCCGAGGAGTCCGTGCGCAGGCTCGCGCAGCGCCTCGCGCTCGCTGCGGGCCGCAGACTCGATGATGCTCAGCCCTTTGTCGACGGCTGGCTTCCGAACGCGGGACCGCACGGTCCGGTTCGGCTGCACGCGGTGCTGCCGCCCATCGCCACGGCGGGAACGTGCATCGCCCTGCGTGTGCTGCGGCCGGCCGCACACGACCTACAGGCCCTTGCCGACCTGCGAACCCTCGACGGCACCGGTCTCGCCGCAGTCGAGTCGATCGTCGCCGCGCGCCTCGCCTTCGTCGTCACCGGAGCGACGGGTTCGGGAAAGACCACGCTTCTGGCAGCGATGCTCGGCAGGGTCGACCCGAGCGAACGCATCGTCTGCGTCGAGGACGCAGGTGAGTTGCGGCCCCGCCATCCACAGTTCGTCCGGCTTGTCGCCCGTCCACCGAACGTGGAGGGCGCGGGCGAGGTGACGCTTCGCGAGCTGGTGCGGCAGGCCCTTCGGATGCGCCCGGACCGGCTCGTGCTCGGTGAAGTACGTGGCCGAGAGGTGTGCGAACTGCTGACCGCGCTCAACACCGGTCATGACGGTGGCGCCGGAACCCTGCACGCCAACTCGGCTGAGGAGGTTCCGGCGAGGCTCGAGGCGCTGGCCGCCTTGGGTGGCCTGTCCCGTTCCGCGTTGCACAGCCAGCTCGCCTCGGCGATCCAGATCGTTCTGCACATGCGCAGGGAACAGGGTGGGCACCGGATGCTCGCCGGTATCGGAGTGCTGCGCCGAACCAAGGGCGAAGGGGTGCGGGTCTGCGACGTATGGCGATCCGGCCGGTGGACAGAGCACAAATCGCTGTTCACGGAGCTGCTGGCGCGGCGTTCGCCGGTGTCGTCATGTTGACTTGTGCGGCGTTCGCCGGTGGTCTCGGCCTACTGTGCTGGCCGACGAGGAGCGGTCGCGCGGACCGGCTTGTGTCGTTGCTGCCCGGCGTGCCCGTGCCCGCCACGGTGTCCTTTTCACGGTCCCGGTTGCTGATTCCGTTGATTCTGTGCCTGCTGACGGTGGTGGCCTTGATGCCGCTCGTCGGCCTGGGCCCGGTGGTCGCGATCGCGCTGCTTGCGTTCGCCGTGCGGCTGCAGCGCACCGCCCGCTGCCGGGGGCACGCTCAGGTATGTGCGGTTTCCGCACTGGCCGAAGCAGTGCGGGCTGTTGTGGCAGGTCTGCGAACGGGTGCGAGCCCAGCCGAGGTCGCGGAGGCCGTGGCCGGTGACGCGGCCCCCGGAGCACGGCGAGTCCTCAGGGGACTGGCCGTGACCGAACGACTCGGGGTGTCACCGACGTTCGCTCCGGCACCCGACGTCGCCGACCTCGTGACGGGGCCGGCGGTACAAAGGCTGCGCCGTGCCTGGTTCCTTGCACAGCGGCACGGCCTCCCACTCGCTGACGTACTTGATTCCGTCCGCCGGGACCTCGAGACCGCAGCGAGGTTCGCCGGACAGCTGGACGCTCGCATGGCAGGTGCGCGCGCCAGTGGCGCGGTGCTGGCGGTTCTGCCGCTGTTCGGCCTGCTGTTGGGGGAGGCGATGGGCGCACACCCCCTGCGGTTTCTGCTCGATACGTTGCCGGGGCAGGTCCTGTCCGTGGTGGGCGCTGTGCTGATCGTGGCCGGGGTCGCCTGGACCGCCCGATTGACCCGGCAGGTGGTGGTCTCGTGAACACCGTCGTGGTCGTCGGCCTGCTCGCCGGTGCGGTGCTCGCGGTGCCGTCTCCGACGCGGACCGAGGCCAGATTGCGCACTGTCCTGCCGAGCGCGGCCTGTCGAGAGGGAACCGGCGCGGGCGTGAGTCGGCTCCGGTCCCGCATGGGGAGGCTCTCGTTCCTCCGCCCGGATCAGGAGGAGCCACTGCGATTGGCAGCGGCCTGGGACCTGCTGGCTGCCTTCCTGCGAGCGGGCCTACCCATTCCGGCCGCGATCCACGGCATCGTCGGCGACCTGCCTGCTGCCGCGTCAGCCCCGCTCGCTGCGAGCGCGGATCTGCTCGCCCTCGGTAGCGAACCAGGCGAGGGGTGGGCTCCCGCGCTGGCATGCCCGCATACCGCGGAGCTGGCGCGGTCGGCCTGCCGGACTGCTCGTTCGGGTGCGGCCCTCGCCGAGACGGCGGCCGCGCTCGCCGATCGCATCCGTGATGGCACCGGGGATCGCGCCGAGGCGAGGGCGCAGCGGACGGCGGTGCTCGTCACCGGGCCGCTCGGACTGTGTTTCCTGCCCGCCTTCTTGTGCCTCGGGGTGATCCCGGTGGTGGCCGGCCTGGCAAGCCAGCTCGCGGTTCTGTCTTGAAGCGCCCGCCAACGAAATCGACACGAGGACACTTACC
Organism: Amycolatopsis marina; assembly: GCF_900111885.1. Lineage (GTDB taxonomy): Bacteria > Actinomycetota > Actinomycetes > Mycobacteriales > Pseudonocardiaceae > Amycolatopsis > Amycolatopsis marina. The sequence goes on along the minus strand of NZ_FOKG01000004.1, from coordinate 336,824 downwards.
GAGAAAGGGAACGACATGAACACGACCCGCACGCTGCTCTCCTGGAACCAGCCGCCTTGGAAGCAGCAGTACATTCCCGGGCCGAAGACGGGCCGGCGCGCCTTGCCTGCCGGTGACGACGGCATGAGCACCGCCGAATATGCCATCGGCACGATCGCGGCCGCCGCGTTCGCGGCACTGCTCTACGCGGTCGTGACCGGGGACTCCGTGCTGGCAGGCCTCACTGCTTTGGTCGAGCGCGCACTTTCGGTGTCACTGTGAGGGGGCGAGCCAGAGCCCTGGCGACTCGATCGCGGACCCGAGTGCTCAGACAGACTCATGCCAGGGGTAGGGCGTCGCCGAAGGATCGTGGTGCGGTGACGGTTGAGGCGGCGATTTCGATCTGCGCACTGGTCACGATTCTCGGCATGGTGCTCGCCGGGCTCTCGATGGTGATCGACCAGCTCCGATGTGCCGACGCGGCAAGGGCGGCAGCCCGCCTGCTGGCCAGGGGCGACAGTTCGCTGGCCGCGGATGCGGTACGCACGCTCGCGCCAAGTAGGGCGCGCATGGTGGTCCGGTACGAACTCGGCGGTGTCCTGGTCACGGTGTTGACAGATGCCGGTTCCGGGCTGCTGCCAGTGGTCGAGTTGCACGCTGAGGCCTACGCGACGATCGAGCCGGGGCAAGGCCGGGAAGCCCCGACGAAGGAACGAGCCCGTGCCCCGGCATGAGCGAATGCCGCGGGAGGTCGCGCCCTGGCGACGAGATCGCGTCACGGGATCTCACAGGAACACGGGTTCGCCGAGGAACACTGATGCCGGATTCGCCACGGTATGGACCGCATGTGCGGTGACCGCACTGTTGGTGATCACCGGCGTGGTCCTCTGGTTGGGCGGTGCGATCGTCGCAAGGCAGCGGGCGGCGGCTGCGGCCGACCTCGCCGCGTTGGCCGCGGCTGGAGCGGCAGTGTTCGGCGTGGACCACGCCTGTGCCGAGGCGAGCAGGGTGGCCGAGCGGATGCGGGTGCGAATCACCAACTGCGGTTTCGATGGCTGGGATGCGCTGGTGGAGGTCGAGACGACATTGCCTGGCGCGCTCGGGGCAAGTGGAGCGGTCCGGGCACGAGCGAGGGCGGGGCCGGTCGGGCCGCTCGGCGAAATCGACGAGCGGTCCAAGGGTGACCGACCGACCGGTCGGGCATGAGACGGCGCGGCGAGCAACGGTCACTGGCGCGCGGTGAGCGGTATCACTCCGGTCCGTTGCGCCGATGAAGGGCCCGGCATCGCTCCAGATCTGGTTTCTTGGCCCCGGTTGCGGTCGTTATCGCCCCGAAACCACCGGCGAACGGCGGGACGGGTGGCACCGTTCGGCGATCACCGGCACCCCGGGTGTTCGGTGCGACCGTTGCCGTGAGTTCGCTCACCGTTCTCGAACCGCCGGTTGTCGAGAGACAGGTTCCCCCGATCTGCAAATTGCCGTTTAGTCATTTGTGTCGCCGCCGCACGACGACCACGCAGCGGGCAAGGCCCACGGCCGGATCGAACAGCATGACGGCGACCGTGAGGAAGTACCGAGGAGGCAGAGAAAGACATGTTGGACACTGACTGGTCGAGCGGCTGGCGCGGCGCTTTCAAGATCGAGCTGCGCGCCGAGGCCATCGGCCTCGCCTGGCGCGGCTGGCCCGTGCTGCCGGGGACCTACCCGGACACGGCCGCACCAGCGGACGACAGCGCTGGCTGGACCATCCCGGTGCCCGAGCACGAGGACTGGCAGGACCGGTTGGGGGCACATCCGCAGCAGATTGCCGAGTGGTTCACCGGCGACCCGCACAGCCTCCTGGTCGCGACCGGGCGAGTGCTCGACGCGGTGGAGGTCGATGACGACCTGGGCCGCCGCGCAGCACGTCTGCTGCGGGCCACGGGGCAGCCGGCTCCGATCGTCGCGATGCCGAACGGGCGGTGGCTGTTCCTCACCACGGTGGCCGCTCAGTTGCCTGCCGAACTCGACGAGCGCGGCACTGTGCGTTGCCACGGCGAGGGCAGCTGGATTCCGCTACCGCCGACGCCGTTTCAGCACGGAGTCGTGCACTGGCGCGTCAAGCCCGAGGTCTGGGGCTGGCAACTGCCCGAGGCGGATGCCGTGCACGCCGTGCTGATCGAGGCCCTCGCCGGTCCCGAGCCCGAGGAGGCCACCACCGCGCCGGTGACCTCCGCGGCCGCACGTCGGCTGTTGACCGTGCACCGGTCCGCAGCCTGAACTACCTCGTGGTCGTACCGGGCGTCGTGAGACGTACAGCCCCCAACACGGTGTCCAGCACGACTACCGCCCCCGCCTTGTCCAGCGGTTCGTTGCCGTTCCCGCATTTCGGTGACTGAACGCAGGACGGGCATCCCGCCGGGCACTCGCAGGAGACGATCGCCTCCCGCGTAGCGGCCAGCCATGGGACCAACGCGGCAAAACCGCGATCGGCAAATCCCGCACCCCCGGGATGGCCATCGTGCACGAACACCGTCGCCTCCCCGGTGTTCTCGTGCAACGCGGTAGAGACCCCGCCGATATCCCATCGGTCGCACGTAGCGAACAGCGGTAGCAGGCCGATCGCCGCGTGCTCGGCGGCGTGCAGGGCACCGGGGACGCGCGCCGGATTCAGTCCGGCGCCCCCCGGTGCCCTGACGTCTTCCACCTCGTCAGCGGCGGTGGGTTCACTTCGGAGCAACTCCTCGTTGATCGTGTACCAGACGGCCCGCGTCTTCAGGATCTGCTCGGGCAGTTCCAGCGGGATGTGATCGATGACCTCACCGGACGGCCTCCTGCGGAGGTATCCGACCACCTGCGAGGTCACAGCGACCTCTCCGAGGTAGACGCTCACTCCGCCGTAGTTCTGCTTGCGTTCCGTGCTCAGCACGGTGATGTCCACGATCTCCCGGGCCGACGTGTTCCAGTCCGGGTCCTCGGCATGAACGAGTGCGAGTCCCTGTTCGAGGTCGAGATCGTCCACCACATAGGACGAGCCTTGGTGCAGGTAGAGCGCGCCTGGATGCACGGTGCCGCAGGCCGATCCGGGGTCCACCGTGCCCAGCATGCGGGCCGTCTCGGCTTCCACCACCGCGATTTGCTCGCCCCCGGAGCCACGGATGTCCACCTCGTACTGCGGTCGGTCACGGGAGGTCCAGTACCAGCCGCTCGGGCGTCGCCTCAGCACCCTGTCCGCCACGAGCGAATCGAGGACCTGGCGTGCCGCTTCGCCGCCGAAGTCGTCCAGTTCCCCTGCGGTGACAGGTAGTTCCGCCGCAGCGCAGGCGAGTTGCGGAGCGAGTACGTAGGGGTTGCCGGGGTCGAGCACAGCAGTCTCCACCGGCCGGTCCAGCACCGCGGCCGGATGGTGCACCAGGTAGGTGTCGAGTGGATCGTCCCTGGCGACGAACACCACCAGCGCGTCGTCCCCCGCCCGGCCGGCGCGGCCCGCCTGCTGCCAGAACGACGCCAGTGTTCCCGGGTAGCCCGCGAGCACAACGGCGTCCAGTCCGGCGATGTCGACCCCGAGTTCGAGCGCGTTGGTGGTCGCGACGCCAAGCAGTTCGCCGGTCAGCAGCGCGGCTTCAAGGGCACGTCGTTCCTCTGGAAGGAAACCGGCTCGGTAGGCCGCGATCTTCTCCACCAGTTCCGGATCCACCTCGGCGAGGATTCGGCGAGCGCTCAGAGCGGTCAGTTCGGCACCTCGACGGGACCGGACGAAGGCAAGCGAGCGGGCGCCTTCGATGACCAGTTCGGCGAGAATGCGGGCCGTCTCCGCTCCGGCGGATCGCCGTACGGGTGCGCCGTTCTCCCCGGCGAATTCCTCCAACAGTGGGGGTTCCCAGAGCGCGACGGTCCGGGCTCCCCTTGGCGAGGCGTCTTCGACGACCGGAACGCAGTCCACCCCGGACAGGCGGCTGGCGAAATCCGCGGGTTCGGCGGTCGTGGCCGATGCCAGTACGAACACCGGGTCGGCGCCGTAGTGTCTCGCGACCCGTCGCAGTCTGCGCAGCAACAGCGCGACGTGCGACCCGAAGACCCCTCGGTAGCCGTGGCATTCGTCGACCACGACGTACGAGAGACTGCGGAAGAAGCGGGCCCATCGCGCGTGCCCGGAGAGCATCCCCCGGTGCAGCATGTCGGGATTGGTGAAGATCCACCTCGCGTGCGCCCTGATCCAGTCCCGCTCGTTCATCGGGGTGTCACCGTCGTACGAGGCGGCCCTGATTCCCGCCAGGTCCACAGCGGAAACGGAACGGAGTTGGTCGGCTCCAAGTGCCTTTGTGGGGGAAAGGTACAAGGCGGTCGCCCTGCTGTCCGAGGTCAACGCCGACAGCACCGGAAGCTGGTACGCCAGCGACTTCCCGGATGCCGTCCCGGTCGCGATCACCACGTGCTGCCCGGACCAGGCATGTGCGGCAGCCTCGATCTGGTGCGTCCACGGGCGCGCAACGCCAGTCGCCATCACGGCGTCCACGACGGCGCGCGGAGCCCAGTCCGGCCATTCGGCGAAACCAGCCGCACGGGCGGGCAGTTCGGCGACATGCGTGATCGGACTGCGCTCGGCCGGGATCCCGGCCGTGACCCTGCGCAGCAGGCGCCGGGCACGCTCGTCGTTTCCCACGCCACTCACGAACTCCACCTTTGCACACGCTTTCCCGCTTCCATCCTGTGCGCTCGCCATGACGCGCTGGTGGGGGGCCGACCCCGTCGACCGGGTAGTGCACAAACCTTCAGTGAGCGAATTCACGCCATTACATTCCGTGCTTGACCGGGGACGCCTTGCCGGGCCGGATACCTGTACCAATACACTCCGGCCAACCACACCTTCTGTGGTGTAGATCCCATGCCAGCGTCGGCGCAGTCGTTCCCACGGCCGCCCCGTCGCTGACGACAGGCGACGTTTCCAGGAGGACGAATGTCCCGGCACTTCCTCGCGGCGAGCTCAGCCGAGCTCTCCGGAGGTGATTACGGCATCGTGGCCGTGATCGCCGTGGTCGCCCTTGCCGCACTGGTCATCGGCTACGTACTGCTCAAGGAGGTGCTGGCCGCAGGCCAGGGCACCTCGAAGATGCAGGAGATTGCCAAGGCCGTGCAGGAGGGCGCTACCGCCTATCTCAACCGACAGCGGAAAACACTGGTCATCTTCGGTGCCATCGTGTTCGTCCTGCTGTTCGCGCTCCCAGCGGAGGACTGGAACGAGAAGATCGGCCGCTCGCTGTTCTTCCTCGTCGGCGCGGTGTTCTCGTTCGCGATCGGCTACGTGGGTATGTGGCTGGCCACCAGGGCGAACCTGCGGGTCGCCGCCGCCGCCCGGGAGGACTCGGGCGCCCGGGAGAAGGCCATGCGGATCGCGTTCCGCACCGGCGGGGCGGTCGGCATGTTCACCGTCGGGCTCGGCCTGTTCGGCGCGGCGGTCGTGGTGCTGGTCTACGCGGGCCAGGCACCCAAGGTGCTCGAGGGCTTCGGCTTCGGCGCCGCGCTGATCGCGATGTTCATGCGTGTCGGTGGCGGCATCTTCACCAAGGCCGCCGACGTCGGCGCGGACCTCGTCGGCAAGGTGGAGCAGAACATCCCGGAGGACGACCCGCGTAACGCGGCGACCATCGCCGACAACGTGGGCGACAACGTCGGTGACTGTGCGGGCATGGCGGCGGACCTCTTCGAGTCCTACGCGGTGACCCTGGTCGCGGCCCTGATCCTGGGCAGTGCGGCTTTCGGCGCCAGCGGGCACGGTCTGGTCTTCCCGCTGATCATTCCGGCCATCGGCGTGATCACCGCGGTGATCGGTGTCTACATCACCAAGGCCCGGCCGGGGGAGAGCGGTCTGACGACGATCAACCGCTCGTTCTACATCTCCGCGGTCATCTCGGCGGTGCTGTCCGCGATCGCGGCGTTCGTCTTCCTGCCGGACTCCTTCGACGGCAACGAGGGCAACCCGGCCGTCGTCGCGACCGTTTCGGTGATCATCGGTATCGCACTGGCCGCGGTGATCCTCAAGCTGACCGGCTACTACACCGGCACCGAGCACAAGCCGGTGAAGGACGTCGGCAAGACCTCGGAGACCGGTGCCGCGACGGTCATCCTCTCCGGTATCTCCGTCGGTTTCGAGTCGGCGGTCTACACCGCACTGGTGATCGGCAGTGCGGTCTTCGGCGCCTACCTGCTGGGTGGCGGTGTCGCCCTGTTCGCGGTGGCGCTCGCCGGTACTGGTCTGCTGACCACGGTCGGCGTGATCGTTGCCATGGACACGTTCGGGCCGGTTTCCGACAACGCACAGGGCATCGCGGAGATGTCCGGTGATCTGAAGGAGGGTGAGGGCGTCCAGATCCTCACCGAGCTCGACGCGGTGGGCAACACGACCAAGGCCATCACCAAGGGCATCGCGATCTCCACCGCCGTGCTCGCGGCGACCGCGCTGTTCGGTTCCTACTCGGACGCCATCAAGGACGCACTGGCCACGGCCGGTTCTTCCCTCGGCGACGCGCCGGACTCGTTCCTCAACGCGATCATCAGCCCGAACACGCTGGTCGGTGTCATGGTCGGCGCGTCCGTGGTGTTCATGTTCTCCGGCCTCGCGGTCAACGCGGTGTCCCGTGCGGCGGGCGCGGTCGTTTACGAGGTGCGCCGCCAGTTCCGCGACATTCCGGGAATCATGGAGGGCACCACGCGGCCCGAGTACGGCAGGGTCGTCGACATCGTCACCCGTGACTCACTGCGGGAGCTGGCCACGCCGGGTCTGCTCGCGGTGTTCGCGCCGATCGCCGTCGGCTTCGGCCTCGGCACCGGTGCGCTGGCGGGCTACCTCGCGGGCGCGATCGCGACCGGCACCCTGATGGCGGTGTTCCTCGCCAACTCCGGTGGCGCGTGGGACAACGCGAAGAAGCTGGTCGAGGACGGTCATCACGGTGGCAAGGGCTCCGAGGCCCATTCGGCCACGGTGATCGGTGACACCGTCGGTGACCCGTTCAAGGACACCGCGGGTCCGGCGATCAACCCGTTGATCAAGGTGATGAACCTGGTGTCGCTGCTGATCGCCCCGGCGATCGTGCAGTTCACCGTCGGCCCGGACGCCTCGCTGGCCGTGCGGCTCATCGTCGCGCTGGTGTCGGTGGCCATCATCGTCACGGCGATCGTCATCTCCAAGCGGCGTGGCACCGCAATCGCGGACACGCCCATCGAGGCGGCGACGAAGGCGTAGCTACACGCGCTGAACGGTCGCGGGCCCGGAACGGCATGTCTGTTCCGGGCCCGTGGCGTGTTCGAAGCTCACCGCTCACCGCACACCGGTTCGCGGTGACTTGCAATGGCCATAGCTGTAGGTACCGTCAAAGCGGCTGGACCACCCGCCTGCAGGCGGGTTTGTGGAGGCGTCCAGACCGTACTCGGCACAGGTCGCCGGTGCCGGTTGTGCCGAGTGTTGTCAGGAGGTGTGGGCGTGCGGCCGCGAAAGACCCTTTTCGCCGCATTGGCCGTCAGTATCTGTGTCACCGCAGTGGGCTGTGGTGAACGGCAACCCCAGAACGCCGAACCGCTCGAACAGCCGCCAGGGCCCGGATTGACCTCGGCCGAGGTGCAGCGTGAGGACGCCACCACGCGCTGGGCGGAGGGTTACTGCCTCGCCGTCGGTGAACTGGTTCGGTCGATGTCGACCATCCCGATGATCGATCCGAGCACCACCCAGCGGGCCACCCGCACCTCAAGCGAGTTGCTCGGCACGATGATCACCGGCCTGGATCGCACGGTGAGCAGACTGCGTGACCTCGCCGAAGCCCCGGTTCCGGCAGGCGAGCGCGTGCGAGCGAAGGCCATCTCGGAGTACAACGCCATCCGGGACCGGGCGGCGGCGGTCAAGCAGACTCTGGACGCGGCCGCACAGGACCCGGCGGCGAGCCGCCAGGCGATCAGCGCCGCAGGCGGCCCGCTCGACGAGATCGGCAAGGTCAACCTGCTGGCCGGGTTCGAGTCGGTGCCCGAACTCGCCACCGCCCGCGAACGGGCGCAGGCCTGCCGCGACCTGACCAAGCAGGGCCCCGAGCCCCGGCTCGGGTACTGACGGCTGAAGCGGCGCGAAAACCGGAACGGCTGCTCACTGTTCAGATTCGAACGCCTGTTCTACGCTTGGGTGTCGTGGACCAGATGTCGTTCTACTCGGCTGAGGCGCGCGGGCCCACTCTGGTGGATCTCGCCGGGGTGCTGTGCGCCCACGGCGCGCTGGTCTGTTTCGGCCGGACCGCGGCCCGGCTGTCGGTGACGATCGAGGAGGACTGGCGCGCACGGGCACTGATCCGGGAGTACGCGGTTCGTGGTGCCGCCGCGCATGTGGTGCGGTCGGACAGTGACGAGATACTCGTCCGCACGGCATTCCGGGCCGATCTGCTCCCCATGGCTGACACCTGGTATCCGGCCGGAGTCAAGGCGGTGCCGGGTGAGTTCACCCTCGATGGGCCTGCGCTCCGGCTGTGGGCGTTGGTGGCGGGCCGCCCGCTAGAGGGCGGATACGAGCTCGCCCTCGACCCCGCGACCCCGCACACGCATGAGCCGCTGGCCGGCGCCCTGGCGACGATCGGGCTTCCAGGAAGGCCCTTCGGCGGCGGCTCAATCCGTCCGGTGGTCCGGGTTCGCGGCCGGCGCAGGTTGGAGAACCTGCAGGAGCTGGTCGGGCCGAGCCCGCGGGGCGCGGAGCCCGCCTGGCCGGGCTGCCCCCTACGCGCTGCCGGTTAGCAGTGCCGCAGGCTCCGGGAGTTCGCATTCGGGCAGGGCGAGGTCGATCGCGCTGCCCCGGGTGATGCATTCGTCGATCTGGTGTGTCTGCTGGCCGTAGTTGATGCCCTTGCGCACTGTGATCTCGCCGTTCTCGTCGACCTCACACGGGTTGTTCATGGTGCATTCCTCGCCCGAGCTGTTGCCGGTGTTGTTCACGCCGACGACCTCGCCGGTGGCCCTGTCGATGATCGGCGAGCCCGAGGTGCCGCCGATGGTCTTGCAATCCGATGTGTAGCGGATCGAGTCGCGCCAGACCCAGTCGGCCTCGCGTAGTTCGTGCACGAAACCGTCCACGGAGCACGAGTACGAGCGCTTCCAGTAGCCGGACAGGATGTCGATCGCGGTCCCGGCGCTTGTCCGGTCGTCCGCCAGCGTGCGGGCGCTGACACCGTACGACTCGGTGATCTGTGCGTAGCTGCGGTCCAACTGATAGAGGGACACGTCCGTTCCGGTCATCGTCGCGTAGACGAGTTTGGTGGCCGAGACCGTGCCCAACTCCGACTCCCCGTCCGGGGAGAGCAGGGTGAACGAGCGCGTCGACGGCTGGTTCACGATCACCTCGCCCGGTGCGGGAAACCCGTCCTCGAGGCAGTGACCGTTGGACAGCACTAGCGCCGGATCCCCACTGTTGGCGCCTGATGTGGCTACGATCGACCCCGAGCAGTTCGAGAGCGCGACGATCCCCGAGTAATCGGCTTGTTCCTGTGCGCTGGCAGTAGCAGGCGGAGTGACAGTCGTCACGGTGGCGAGCAGGGCGGCGGCCAGCGCGCCGGACAGCCGTCGGGTCATCGTGGGGTCCTTTCGCTCCGAAGGTCGGGTCAGTTAATAGGTAACTCTCTGCTGTCGCCACCTGCAAACGGAGGGTATGCGGACCGTTACGCTGCAACCCGGTCGGGCACGAGGTCTCCATCACGTGCTAGGTGTGGAAAGGAAACGCGGCCGGTGTCAGAACCGATGCGTCTCACACACGGCTGACGGCGTGTTGCGTCACCTCGACGCACACGACCTTGCTTTGGAGTGCACACTGGCTGGTTGAACGGTCGCCGAATCAGGCGGCAGGAAGAGCGGAGAGCGGGACAGCGTGGCTGGAACGGCACGGACGAAGAAGACTGCGGCGGGCGGCGCCTCCAAGAGAGGCGAGGCCGACGCCGGGTCGAACGGTGCGCGGCGCCGGCGGCTGGTGATCGTCGAGTCGCCCACGAAGGCCCGCAAGATCGCCCCCTATCTGGGGAGCGACTACGTGGTCGAGTCCTCCCGTGGACACATCCGCGACCTGCCCCGAGGGGCGGCCGACGTGCCCGCCAAGTACAAGGGGCAGCCCTGGGCGCGGCTCGGGGTGGACGTGGACAACGGCTTCGAGGCGCTCTACGTGGTCTCCCCGGACAAGAAGGCCACGGTCACCGAGCTGAAGAGCCTGCTGAAGGACGTCGACGAGCTCTACCTCGCAACTGACCCCGACCGCGAGGGCGAAGCGATCGCCTGGCACCTGCTCGAGGCGCTGAAGCCCAAGGTGCCGGTGCGGCGCATGGTCTTCCACGAGGTCACCGAGCAGGCCATTCGTGCTGCGGCGGACAGCACCCGCGAACTCGACGGCGACCTGGTCGACGCCCAGGAGACCCGGCGGATCCTGGACCGGCTCTACGGCTACGAGGTTTCGCCGGTCCTGTGGAAGAAGGTCATGCCGAAGCTTTCGGCAGGCCGGGTGCAGTCGGTGGCCACCAGGATCGTGGTGCAGCGGGAGCGCGAGCGCATGCGCTTCACCTCGGCCTCCTACTGGGACATCGCGGCGACGATGCGGGCCGGGACGGCCACCGCGTCGGACGACCCTGCGACGCCGAAGACCTTCCCCGCCAGGTTGGTGGCCGTGGACGGCACTCGCCTCGCAACCGGCCGCGACTTCGGTTCCGACGGCCAGCTGAAGGAGGGCTCCTCCGCCAAGGACGTCCGGATCCTGGGCGAGGCGGACGCCACTCGGCTCGCCCAGGCGCTGCAGGACCGGGACTTCACGGTCAGCAGCGTCGAGGAAAAGCCGTACACGCGGAAGCCGTACGCCCCGTTCATGACGTCCACGCTGCAGCAGGAGGCAGGCCGCAAGCTCCGGTTCACCTCCGAGCGCACGATGCGAATCGCGCAGCGGCTGTACGAGAACGGCTACATCACCTATATGCGTACCGACTCCACGACGCTGTCGGCGACGGCGATCACGGCGTCGCGCAACCAGGCGACGGAGTTGTACGGCTCGGAGTACGTCTCGGACAAGCCGCGGCAGTACACCCGCAAGGTGAAGAACGCGCAGGAGGCACACGAGGCGATCCGTCCCGCGGGCGAGGTCTTCCGTACCCCCGGCCAGGTGGCAGGCGAGCTGGAGACCGACGAGTTCCGTCTCTACGAGCTGATCTGGCAGCGCACCATCGCCTCGCAGATGGCCGACGCCAAGGGCACGACGATGTCCGTGCGCATCACCGGCACGGCCACCACCGGCGAGGAGTGCACGTTCGCCGCTTCGGGTCGCACCATCACCTTCGCCGGGTTCCTCAAGGCCTACGTCGAGTCCGTGGACACCGAGGCCGGTGGCGAGGCGGACGACAAGCAGAGCAGGCTGCCCCGGCTGCAGCGTGACCAGGAGGTCTCGGCCACGGAGCTCGCCCCGGACGGGCACTCCACCTCGCCGCCCGCGCGGTACAGCGAGCCGAGCCTGGTCAGCAAGCTGGAGGAGCTGGGGATCGGCAGACCCTCGACGTACTCCTCGATCATCAAAACGATCCAGGATCGCGGCTATGTGTGGAAGAAGGGCTCCGCACTGGTGCCGTCCTGGGTCGCCTTCTCGGTGGTCGGACTGCTGGAGCGGCACTTCGAGCGGCTGGTGGACTACGACTTCACCGCCGCGATGGAGGACGAACTCGACCGCATCGCCGCGGGCGACGAGCAGCGCACCCAGTGGCTGACCAGGTTCTACTTCGGTGGTGACCTCGGCGCCGATGGGTCGATCGGCCGGCTCGGCGGGCTGAAGAAGCTGGTCGGGACCGGGGTCGAGGACATCGACGCCAGGGAGATCAACTCGATCCCGCTGTTCACCGACTCCGAGGGGCACACCGTCGTGGTGCGCGTCGGGCGCTACGGGCCCTACCTGGAGCGTGAGGTCGACGGGAAGTCGCAGCGGGCGAACCTGTCCGACGAACTGCCGCCGGACGAGCTCACGGTGGAGATCGCGGAGAAGCTGTTCGCGACCCCGCAGGAGGGTCGCGTACTGGGCACGGATCCGGACACCGGGCACGAGATCGTGGCGAAGGAGGGCAGGTTCGGGCCCTACGTCACCGAGGTGCTGCCCGAGCCCGAGGCCGAGTCGGCGGAGGCCGAGGCTCCGGCCAAGAAGAGCAGCAAGGCGAAGAAGCCGAAGCCGAGGACGGGTTCGCTGTTCAAGTCCATGTCCATCGCCGACATCACCCTCGACGACGCCCTCAAGCTGCTGTCGCTGCCGCGGGTGGTCGGCAAGGACCCGGAGTCCGGGGACGAGATCACGGCGCAGAACGGCAGGTACGGGCCGTACCTGAAGAAGGGCACCGACTCGCGGTCCCTGGCGACCGAGGACCAGATCTTCAACATCACGCTCGACGAGGCGCTGAAGATCTATGCCGAGCCGAAGCGTCGCGGCCGCCAGGCAGCGGCCAAACCGCCGCTGAAGGAACTGGGCAACGACCCGGTGTCCGGCAAGCCGATGGTGGTCAAGGATGGTCGGTTCGGTCCGTACGTCACGGACGGCGAGTACAACGCGTCGCTGCGGAAGTCGGACAGCGTGGAGGAACTCGACGACGAGCGGGCCGCCGAGCTGATCGCGGAGAAGCGGGCCAAGGGCCCAGCGCCCAAGAAGAAGGCCCCCGCGCGCAAGAAGGCTCCGGCCAAGTCCAAGTCCTGACCCGACATCGCAGGTCGAACGCCTGTTCGAGCAAACTGTCGGTGTTCTGTTGTTCACTGTGCGGGTGAGCAATTCAACGCAGACCGTCTTCGAGCTTGTCGACGAGATCATCGCGCCGTTGCGTCAGGTCGTGCCTCGGCGGCCGTCGCCGATGGAGTACCTGGACCCGGACTTCTGTCTGCCCGCCGTCTTCGGTGACCAGCCGCCGCCGGACGGTGGAGACCTGGTCGCCGAGGCGGAGGCCTACACGCGGTTCGTCGCCGGAATGGCGGCGCTGGGTCTGGTCGCCAAGGACGGGAGCATCGCACCGGAGGCGGTCGGGCTCTACCGGGCCTTTCGCGGAGGGTTCATCCGCGGAGTCGTCACCGGTGTCTTCGCCGACCGCAGTGACCCGTTGGAGGTCCGCTTCTTCGGCGACGAGGACAACGCGGCGGTGCTGACGGTGTCCGGGGAACAGGCCACGCTGCGGGCAGGCGCGCTACGCGGCATCGCCGAGTGGGCGCTCGACGACCTGCCGGACCCGCCCGGCGGCCCCGGCGAGGTCATCGAGATCCACGCGGACGAGCGTGGAGTCATCCCGGGCAGGCACGGACCCCTGCTTGCGTCGGTCAGGGAAGCGGCGAACCGTCCTCGGCTCGGCACGGTTCTGGTGGACCTGACCGTACGGGACACGATCATCGCCGAGCACCCGCACGGCTCGATGGGCCTGCTGGACAACGACCTCGGCCGCTACCTGCTGGCGACGGCCATCGACCCCAGCGGGCACTGGGTGTTCTGGTTCGCGCCCGCGACACGCGCCAGGGCCGAACAGTGGATCGTCCAGATGGTGCGGCACTACGGGGCAGGAGGGCAGGTTGGCCTGTCGTAGTTGCCCGGTCGGTCAGGGGTTTGACTCCGCCCACTTCTCGGCTTGCAGACGGTGTGGCGCGGAAATCGGTCCAGGTTCGTGCTCGTGAACCGCCTTCGGGGCGCTCTTGGCCACTACCCTGGAGGTTCCAGGTAATGCCCGAGCTTGTGGTGACAGGGAGTGGTGACGGTGGCAACGGACGCCCGGTTCAGCCCGGACGGTACGCAGGCACCTTCGCCCCCGCCCGCGTTTCCCGACCCGCTCGCCGGGCTGGTCACCGGAGTCAGTTCCGGCTCCGGCATCCGGGACTACACACCGGACGACTTCGTCGAGGTGGAGATCGCCGAGCCGGTGGAACCGGATCCGGAGGTGGTCCGTGGGATGGTCGACGCCGCTCTCAGTCAGGAGCAGGACGCGTCCACGGGGCCGCTGCGTGCCGTCCCCCGTCCAGCAGCCGCGCAGCGCGCACCTGCGGCCCAGCCGCCACTTGGCATGCTGGCTCAACAACAGAGTGGCACGTCCGTGCAGACCACCCGGATGCGTCAGGCACTGCGGACGAGGCAGGGCAGAGCGCAGACGGAACGCGCCTCGTCCGGCGATCCGGTCATGCGCAAGCCGTCGAGCGGATCGGCCGGGGTGGCACTGGCAATCATTCTGCTTGTGGTGTTCGGCATTCTGATCATTCAATTGATCTCGAGTCTGTTCAGTAGCGTTTCGGGGATATTCAACTAGTTCGTTAACGCCCTGCAATGGCATATCTCCGGCCGGTAACGGGAACCTGTGACGTGCACTGGAGGTTCCTCGGATCCGGCTCATTGACCGAGCCCTACGGCTGTTCGGGTGAAGCGCGGGATACCCTGACCGCACCGACGGGTGAACCGGCGCGTGCGGATTTTGTGGGGTGGGCGCATCAGCGAGGGAAGTCGAGCGGACGAAGCGGTCGGCGCTGCCGACGCTGCTCACGGTGCTGACGCCGGCGCGCCGGGCGGTACGGAAACGTCGACGGTGCATCGGGTGCGGCGCGTTCTTGCGATCCGGCCGTTCCGAAGGCTGTGGGGCGTTACGTACCTGTGCAGCGTCGCCGACTGGCTGTCGTTGCTGGCGCTGACCGGACTCGTCACCAAGTTCACCGAGAACTACACCGCGCAGAACTTCGCGTTCGCCGGTGTGGTGCTCACCAACCTGCTGCCGGGCCTGCTCTTCGCTCCGCTCGGTGGGCTGCTCGCGGACCGGTTGGACCGGCGCAAGGTGATGATCGCCGCAGATCTGCTGCGCTGCGGGCTGTTGCTCTCCATCGCGTTCGTCGGCACCCCGCTGTGGCTGTTCATCGGCAACTTCCTGGTCGGCTCGGCCGCGATGATGTGGATCCCGTCCAAAGACGCCGCGGTGCCCAATCTGCTGCGCAGGCCCGACCAGGTGGAAACCGCGAACCAGCTCGGTATGGTGATGACCTACGGGCTCGCGGTCGTCACCGGCGCGGGCCTCTACTCGGTTCTCACCGGCATCCAGACCACGCTGCACCTGCCACCGGACGTGCTGGGCGAGTTCGGTATCGCGAAGATCGTCGTGGTCATCAACGGACTGCTCTACCTGGCCAGTGCGCTGCTCATCGCGCGCATCCCCGAGCTGTCGCTGCGCGGCGTGCACTCCGTGCCGACCGCGGCGCCCAAGCCGAAGCCGAAGGACGACGGCGACGAGGACACGTCGCAGGGGTTCCTGAGCATGATGCGGGACGGGGCCCGCTTCATCCGGACGACGCCGCTGATCCGGGGTCTGCTGATCGGCATGGTCGGGGCGTTCGCCGCAGGCGGGGCGGTGATCGGTTCCGCCAAGCCGTACTCGTCGAGTCTCGGTGGCGGTGACGCCGCCTTCGGACTGTTGTTCGTCGCCGTGTTCCTCGGTGCGGCCGTCGGCCTTGCCGGTGCGCCGAAGCTGGCGCGAAGACTGCCGCATGACCGGCTGTTCGGCATCGGGATCGTGCTCGCCGGGCTGGCGCTGATCATCGTCGCGCTTTCGCCGCACCTGGCCATCGCGCTGATCGCCGTTTCGGTCGTGGGCGCGTGCGCGGGCGGAGCTTTCCTCACCGGGGTCACGATCATCGGCTCGCAGGTCGACGATTCGATCCGCGGCCGGATCAACGCGATCTACCAGTCGCTGATGAAGATCATCATCTTCGGTACGACCGCAACCGTGCCGTTGTTGATCGGACTCGTGCAGCCTCGGCGGGTTCCCGTGTGGGGCAACACGATCATCATCGACGGAACGCGGCCGGTGCTGCTGGTGGCCGGCCTGCTCGCCGCGCTGGTCGGCGTCGTGGCCTACCGGCAGATGGACTCGAGGCGCACCGAGCCGATCATGGCCGACCTGCGCAACGCCCTGCGCAGGCGGCCGCGCAGGGTCAACGGACTGTTGATCGCGGTAGAGGGTGCCACCGCGACCGACACGGCGGACCAGGCGTCCCGGCTGGCCGACTGGCTGCGCAAGGGGTCCCGTCAGGTCGTGCTCGCGGCGGATCCGGCACTGGACGACAAGCGGCTGGCCGCGCTGGTCAACGGCGCGTCGCTTTCCGGGGCACGGGCACAGGCGCTGGCCGCCGCCGCCGTGCGGGCGGACATCGTCGAGCGCGACGTGCGCCCTGCGCTGGATTCCGGTTCCGTCGTGGTGATGGAACGCTTCGTCGACTCGCCGCTCGCGCATCTGTCCGCGGTGGCTGGACTGGACGCGGAGGAACTCGAGGGCCTCGCGGACTGGGCGACCAACCGGCTGCGTCCCGACGTTACCGTGCTGCTCGACGCCGACTCGGGCAATGGTGTGCCGGACCGGCCGATACCGGGCGGCAACCAGTGGCAGGTGCAGCACGTGCTCGCCGAGATGGCGGCAGCCGATCCCGATCGTTACGTGGTCGTGGACGCCGACGGCACGGCCGACGAGGTGTCGGAGCGGGTCCGGACCGCGGTTCAGGCCGTCCTGGTCGGCAGAATTACCGGGCTGGGACCGGCCTCCGAGGACGCGCCGGTCCAGCCGGGCAAGGACACATCGACCGGGACGAAGTCGGAGGCAAGGTGACGGCACCTGTTTGGTCGCAGCTGGTAGGACAGGAGCCCGCCATCGAGGTGCTGTCCGCCGCGGCGGAGTCGGCGGCGAGCCTGGTGGCGGGCGAGTCGGTGGCGGCGGGTGGCATGACCCATGCATGGCTGTTCACCGGGCCGCCCGGCTCAGGCCGGTCGGTGGCCGCGCGGACCTTCGCCGCGGCGCTGCAGTGCATGATCGGTACGGGGTGCGGGCAGTGTCCCGGCTGCCGTACGGCGTTGGCCGGAACGCACGCGGACGTGCGGCTCGTGGTGCCGGAGGGACTGTCGATCTCGGTCGCCGAGATGCGCTCGCTGGTGCAGTCCGCCGCCCGCCGCCCCAGCACCGGCCGGTGGCAGGTCGTGATCATCGAGGATGCCGACCGGTTGACCGAGGGCGCCTCCAATGCGCTGCTCAAGGCGGTCGAGGAGCCGCCGGAGCGGACGGTCTTCCTGCTCTGTGCGCCTTCGGACCATCCCGAGGACGTCTCGGTGACGATCCGCTCACGCTGCAGGCTGGTGACCCTGCGGACCCCGCCGCCCGAGGCGATCGCACGAGTGCTCACCGAACGCGACGGCGTGCCCGCCGACCGAGCCGAATGGGCCGCTTCGGTGTGCGGTGGGCACGTGGGCAGGGCCAGGCGGCTGGCCACCGACGACAACGCCCGTCAGCGCCGTGCGGCGGTCCTGCGGATCCCGCTCGGCCTGCGCAGGCCGTCAGACGTCTTCGCCTGTGCTGACGAGCTGATCAAGACGGCCGAGGTGGACGCCTCGGAGGAGAGCAAGGCCCGCGACGAGACCGAGCAGGACGCCGTCCGCACGGCGATGGGCTCCGGTGGCACGGGTAAGGGTGTCGCTTCGGCGAAACGGGCGGCGGATGCCGCGGTGCGGCAGCTGGAGAAGAAGCAGAAGTCCAGGGCCACCCGGACCCAGCGCGACACGCTGGACCTCGCCTTGGTGGATCTGGCCGGCTTCTACCGGGATGTGCTGGTGACCAGCAGCCGGTCGGCCGCACGGCTCATCCATCCCGACCACGCCGAGCAGAGCGCGAAGGCCGCGGCGGAGTGGTCGGCGGAATCGACCCTGCGCAGGCTGGAGGCGGTCCTGGCCTGCCGCGACGCCATCGGCTGGAACGTCAAGCCCCGGATCGCCGTCGAGGCGATGGTGACCACGCTGCGCCAGGGCTGACCGCCAGCCGGGATGTCCCCAATGTGGCATTGGGGACGTTGAAGTACCCCAATGCCACATTGGGGACCGTCAGTCGCGGGGGTGCGGGGAGGGCTTGACGGGCGGCGTCACCGTGGCGGTGCCGAACCTGCGGCGGCCGGGCAGGGCTGCAACCAGCACCACGCCGGCCAGCAGCATCGCGGTTCCGGTCCAGAACATCGGCACGGCCGAGTACGCGGCGCTCGTCTGCGCCAGCTTGTCCGGGACTCCCGGCTGCTCACCGCCACCGGGCGGGGCGGTGGTCGGCGGTGCCGTGGTGCCGCATTCGACTCCGCCCTCGGGGGCGTAGGCCCTCGCGACCTGCTCGCCGAGGGACAGCTGCGCGAGGGAGGAGGGCAGGTTCTTCGCCGCGTCCTCCGGCAGGGAGTCCTTGAGCAGTTTCGTCGGCAGGATCTGCAGGTCGAGCATCCGCGCGGAGGCACCGAGCTGGTAGCCCTTGAAGGGGTCGGTCATGTCCATCCCCTTCTCGTCCAGTCCGGCGATGGACAGTCGCAGCACACCGAGGTCGAGCACGAAGCCCTTCGCGGCGTCGTTGAGTGGCTTCAGCCCGTCCGAGGCCGTCTTGACCAGCACCGACCACCGGGATCTTCTCGAAGTTCTCGAAGCCGGGAACCGATCCCAGTTCGGGCAGCGGAATGCCGATCGGCACGTCCTTGGTCGGGTTCGCGGCGTCGAGCGTGAACAGCTCCTCGCCGCCGCGCTCGACCGTGAGCACCGGCGCGCTGTACTCGACTTTCGAGGTGTCCTTGTCGCCGGTGGAGGTGACCGTCAGCGTGGGTTGGCTGGCCACCTTGATATTCAGGCCGAGCGGGGTGCCCTTGAGGATGTTGATGTCGGCCGCCTGCATGGTCGAGATCGACTGCACGGCCTTGCGGTCGGTGCCCTTGATGTCGACCAGCCGGACCGTGGACCGCGAGGACAGGGTGTTCGGCAGGCTCAGCACCGATCCCGTGCCGTCGGAGTCGGCCTTGTCGCCGGGGGCGTCGAGCAGCCCGCCGAGGCTGGCCAGCGGCCCCGGCAACTGCTCGAGGCCCTCCTTCAGCGGCGCCGCGGCCTCGGTGAGCTGGGATGCGTCCGGCATCGACGGAATGACGTTGAGCAGCGAAAGGCTCGCCAGTGAGGTGGTGGAGTCCGCGATGGTGCCCACACAGGGCCCGAGCGTCGAACTCCACCGTGCGTGCGCGGTGCCTTCCAGCAGGCCGACGTTGAGCAGCGGGTTCTCCGGCGCCTTAAGGCCGCCCTTCACCGCCTTCGGATTGTCCGGCAGCGCGGTCTGCACCAGCGATCCCGGCGCCTGCGGGGCGTTGCCCGCCACCGAGATGCCGAACGGTGACGACTGCGCGATGGACCGCTCGTAGGCCAGGTACGACTCGGAGTTCGCCTGCGCGCTCGACAGCCCGAGCCCGCCCTCGAACGCCGACTGCTTCGGCAACTCCTCGTCGAGGCCGGGGAGGATGGCGCTGGTCGGTACCGCGTTGGGGAGCAGGCGCAGCATGCCGAGTGCCGTGCCCGCGTCGCCGACAGCCTTGCCGAGCGGCTGCACCGCGGGCGGCGAGGAGATCGGCGGCTGCCCCGGATTCGCCGGCTCGGGGATGGGCGTTGTCGGAATGTCCTGTGCGAGCGCGGGCGCGGCAGAGAGGGCGAGCACGGCGGCCGTGACCGGCAAAGCCAGCGTGCGGGGCAGACGTCCGCGCATGAGCAGGGTCCTCCAGGCAAGTGCGGGGCCGGTCACAGTGAGACCGGGGTCATAGCAGCCTAACGAGAGTGGGGGCCGAAGGTGACGCGAGACGTCGGCCGCTACACTGTTGTGTCAGAAGGACAGGGCGGCTGCGGCCGTCCGCGCCCTTGCCGCCTTAGCTCAGTCGGCCAGAGCGGTTCACTCGTAATGAACAGGTCAGGGGTTCGATTCCCCTAGGCGGCTCGCAGGTCAGGCCCCCTTTCCGGACTCCGGAGAGGGGGCTTCTCCTTTTGAGAAGCCACATGTGGCTTCACGGCGCCGATTCTGAGACCGGCGCACTCAAGGCCCGGAAGCGGACTCGCGATCCGTTGCAGTTGCGCCGTTGATCGGGGGCGCTCGCTTTGGGGTGCTGGGGTGTGGTTGGGGCGAAGAGAGCGGATTCCTCGTTGCGCGCCGTAAATAGTATGCGGACCATGAAGAGGATCGCAGCCATCGGCGCGGCGGCCATGCTCACCCTCGCAGGATGCGCGAGCGGAGCCGGCGAGCCTGCGGAAGGACCCGCTCCGGCATCCCCCAACGCCCCGGCGGAGGAGGGCGCACAGCCAGGGGGGCCGTCGCTGCCCGTGGGTGAACCGTTCGGAGACGCGGAGTGGAGCGTCGCCGCCGGCGAAAAGGAGGTGGTCGTCACTCCCGACCGTCTGATCGGCATCGACAGCGACAACATCCGGGCCTGGTCCGCCGAAGGCGACGAGGTCTGGAGCCACGACCGCGCCGAGGGCGGCACCAAGGTCTGGGTCGGGAACGACACAATCGCCGTCAGCGAAGCGAGCGTGCCCGAAGCCTCGGGGCTCGACAAGGCGCAACCGGTCCTCAAGATCACACTGCTGTCCATCGACAGCGGCGAGGTGGTGGCCAACGCCGAGGTGTCGAACCCGACGTCCGCCGCTGGCTCCAGGAGTGGTCTGGCGGTCCAGATCGACGACTACAGCGGCTTCGTGGTGGTTTCCGAGGACGGGAAGACCCGCAAGATCGACACGACGCTCAGCAATCGCAAGCCGCTCTTCGGCGAGGTGGACGGCATCGCCTTCTGGAAGGACGGCTCGGGACTCCACACGGAGCGGTGGACCTCGCGGGATCTCGACCTGGGGTCCTCCGGCGTGGCGGTCGTTGACCGGGCACTGGGCCTGCTTCTCCTCGAGAACACCTCCGGGCGCGGGGAAGACCGTGACGCCCTCTCGATGGTGAAGGCCGATTCTGGTGATGTGCTGTACACCGTGAGCTGCCCGAAGGAGCCCGGCATTGGTGCGAGCGGCGGCAACATAGCCAACACGGCCGTGAACAGCCCGAACGGGAAGTACGGCGTCAGTGCAGCACTGCTGTACTCGGCCGAGCAGTCGCAGTGCGTCGGCGGCGGCGAGCAGCAGAAGGTCTCGCTTACCGCAGTCGATGACAACGGCACCGGGTACGGGCTGACCGAAAAGGACGATCTCGTCGTGGTGCCGTTGGGCGGCGAGCCCGCCGTGTCGAAGCTTCCCGGCGGGGCATCGCCCCCGATCGGCTTCATGACCGGGAACATCGCGGTCCACTGGAACGAGAGCAGCGGCACCGTGACTGGAAACGCCATCATTGAGCGGTGATGGCTGACTGTTGAAGGCGCTCGTGACGAACAGGTCACGGAATCGCTCCCTGGGCGGTTCGCAGGTCCGGAGGGTTCCGAAGAAACCCGGAACCCTCCGCGTGGCCCAGTTCGTGGGTTGAGTCAGCCGAGGAAAGTGCGTGCGCATCGCCTCCGGGTGCGGTCAGTCCGCGTTCGGCTTTTCCGCTGCGTGCCGGTGATGTGGGACGTCGGCCACCGCGTGATACGCGAAGCCGAGAGCCTCCTCGACCAGTGCCTCCAGGTGATCGCTGGTGATGCGGTACAGCATCCGCCGTCCGTCCCGCCGCGACTGGACGAGACCGGCGAGGCGCAGGCGCCCCAGGTGCTGGGAGACCGACGATCGGGACGCGTTCCCGCCCGCGGTCAGGGTGCTCACGTCCTGTTCGCCCTCGGTGAGCAGGTGCAGCAGGTGCAGCCGGGTCGGGTCGGCGAGATGGCCGAGTACCTCGGCGGCCACGGTGAGTTGCTCCGCAAGCGACGGATCACTGCGATCGTCCAGCGAAGTGTGCTTATGCGCGCACATGGTTGCATATTCCTCTCGGGCAGGACATCCTGCAGATACCGACACGGGGCGACCTAAGGGCGAGAGTAACGATGGCGCGGCAACACGGGCACGGGCATGGCCACGGTCATGGGCACACGGGGCGGGTGGCGAGCACTTGGAGCAGGCTCAGGCATCTGCTGACCCCGCACAGTCACGACAGTTCCGAGCGGGTGGACACCGCGCTGGAGACCAGCAAGCGGGGGATGCGCACGCTGGTTCTGTCCTTCGTCGCGCTGCTCGTCACGGCTCTGGCGCAGCTCGTGGTCGTGCTGCTCAGCGGCTCGGTCGCGTTGCTGGGCGACACCATCCACAACTTCGCCGACGCGCTGACCGCGCTTCCGCTGGGAATCGCCTTTCTGCTGGGCAGAAGGGCCGCGAGCCGGCGCTACACCTACGGCCTCGGCCGTGCTGAGGACCTGGCCGGCGTCGTCGTGGTGCTGATCATCGCCGCGTCGGCGGCGCTGGCCGGATACGAGTCGGTGCAGCGGTTGATCGACCCGCGGCCCGTGCAGCATCTCTGGGTGGTCGCCGCGGCCGGAGTGATCGGCTTCGCGGGCAACGAACTGGTGGCCCGCTACCGCATCACCGTCGGCAGGCAGATCGGCTCGGCCGCACTCGTCGCCGACGGCCTGCACGCCCGCACCGACGGCTTCACCTCGCTGGCCGTCGTGCTCGGTGCGCTCGGCGTCGGGCTGGGTTACCCCCAGGCGGATCCGATCATCGGCCTGCTCATCACCGTGGCGATCCTGTTCGTGCTCCGGGACGCGGCCCGCGAGGTGTTCCGCCGCCTGATGGACGCCGTCGATCCGGCCATGGTGGAACGCGTGGAGCGAACCGCCGCAGAGGTACCTGGCGTGCTGCACGCGAACCAGGTGCGGATGCGCTGGATCGGGCACAACCTGCGTGCCGAACTCGCGGTCTCGGTCGACGCGGAACTGACGGTGTTGCAGGCTCACGCGCTGGCGCACGAGGTGGAACACCGGCTCGTGCACGCGGTGCCGAGGCTGACCGCCGCCGTCGTCCACGTCGAACCCGCTCGCGGTGCGGACACCGCACACGAGGTGCTGGCCCATCATCGCTGAGCGGTCCGGGCCGGGTTCCGCAAATCACCACGACCACGCGAACCAAAGTTCTCGGACGTCCGCTTAGGGTGTCGCCATGCCGCTGTATTCCTTCGAGGGCGTCAGCCCCACCGTGCACCCCGACGCCTGGATCGCCCCCACCGCCACGCTCATCGGTGACGTGACCGTCGAGGAGGGCGCCTCGGTCTGGTACGGCGCCGTGATCCGGGCCGACTTCGGCCGGATCGTCATCCGCGCCGGCGCGAACATCCAGGACAACTCCGTCGTGCACGTCAACGACGGCGTATGCGAGATCGGGCGCAACGTCACCGTCGGCCACCAGTGCCTGGTGCACGACTGCACGGTCGGCGAACAGGCGCTCATCGGCAACGGTTCAACCGTGCTGGACAAGGCGGAGATCGGTGCCCGCGCCCTGGTGGCCGCCGGGGCAACGGTCACGCCGAACTCGGTGGTGCCGCCCGAGATGATCGCGATGGGCAGCCCGGCGAAGAAGCACGTGCCGCTCAGCGACTCGGCGCGGGTGTGGGTCGAGCACAACGCCGCGATCTACCAGGAGCTGGCGCGCAGGCACGCGCGCGGCATCGAGCCTGTCGAGCCCATCCGGCCCACCGAGGACTAGGAGCTGTTTCGGTAGGCGTCCGCACTGAGCCGCGATTTCGAGTTTGACTCTCCAGTAACTGGAGTCTTTAACGTCCCTCGCTGTCAGATCAACAGACAGTTGAACTATTCAGCTGAGCGTTATTCACGCGACGCACGTCGCCGATGCCCGCATCTCACGTGTGTCGACCAGCCGCGAGCAGCCCTCCGGGCCACCCCCGTCCGGTCGACCGTGAATAACCCTCAGTGGAGGGGATTGCCGTGGCGCCAAAGAAGCCAATGTTCCGGGCCACGCTGGAGCTCACCGCAGGTGATGCGCCCGTGGTGGACCTGGGCAAGATGCTCGGGCAGACCGGCGCGAACCTGGTCGCCATCAAGCGGGCCTACGACGACGCGACGGCGAGTCAGCGCGGCGACATCGTGCCGGTCGTCGTCACGGTCTTCGAAGACCGGACGTTCGAGCTGCGGCTGAAGACTCCGCCCACGTCGTTCCTGATCCGCAAGGCCCTCGGGGGCAAGGGATCGGGGCGGCCGGGACACGAGTCGGCGGGGAATCTGACCGGGCAGCAGCTCCGGGAGATCGCCGAGCGCAAACTGCCCGACCTCAACACCACGAATCTCGACGCCGCGATGCGGACGGTCGCGGGAACAGCCCGTTCCATGGGAGTGGGCGTGGCGGACTGAGGCTGTGCGCAAGTACAACGTGGTTCCGCCGTTCCGCGCGCTCGATCCCGGTCTCGCG
Source organism: Amycolatopsis marina (assembly GCF_900111885.1). Taxonomy (GTDB): domain Bacteria; phylum Actinomycetota; class Actinomycetes; order Mycobacteriales; family Pseudonocardiaceae; genus Amycolatopsis; species Amycolatopsis marina. The sequence goes on along the minus strand of NZ_FOKG01000004.1, from coordinate 312,706 downwards.
ACGGCGGAACGGCTCCTGGCGGCAGGCCACCCGGAGCTGTCGGCCGTGGTCCACGCGCTACCGGACGAGCGGGTCGCGGCGGCGGGGCTAAACGCTCTGCTCGCCGCGACCGGCGCCCGGCCTCGGCTCGTGGCGGACGGGCGGCGCTGGCGGGTCGTGCACGTCGGCGCGTTCGAGGAGGTGGGGGAGCTGGTGGCCGCCGCCTCCGGGCTCGCCGAGCTCGTCGCCGTCGACGGGTGGCGCAGGATCAAGGCATGTCCGGTCTGCGGCCAGGTGTTCTGCGACCGCACCAGTGGAGCCACGCGCAGATGGTGTGACGCGCATCGTCCACACGGGCGGCAGGGCACAGTAAGCTCGACCCCGCACTAGCGACTGGCGCCATCGAGGTGGAGCACCACCGGGGAGCGACGAATGGCCGGCACCGCGCGCCTGGGTGTCTGTGGGCTTCTCACAGCATGCCGTGGCCACGTCTGTCCAGGAGCAGCATCATGACTCATCAGCCAGCCATTTCCGCCCTGTCCGCGACCGATCCGGAGATCGCCGGGCTCGTCGAGGGCGAGGCTCGCCGCCAGCACGACAAGATCCGGCTGATCGCCTCGGAGAACTACGTCTCGCAGGCGGTGCTCGAGGCCACCGGCACGGTACTGACGAACAAGTACTCGGAGGGCTACGCCGGTAAGCGCTACTACGAGGGCCAGCAGTTCATCGACCAGGTGGAGAACCTGGCCATCGAGCGGGCGAAGTCCCTTTTCGGGGTCGAGCACGCCAACGTGCAGCCCTACTCGGGCTCACCTGCCAACCTCGCGGCCTACCTGGCCTTCGCCAAGCCCGGCGACCCGATCCTCGGTATGGCACTGCCCGACGGCGGGCACCTGACACACGGGTGGAGCGTCTCCGCCACCGGCAAATGGTTCACGTCGGTGCGCTACGGCGTCCGCAAGGACACCGGCAGACTCGACCTCGATCAGGTGCGTGACCTCGCGCTGCAGCACAGGCCGAAGGTGATCTTCGCCGGTGGCACCGCGATTCCGCGCACCATCGACTTCCCCGCCTTCGCCGAGATCGCCCGCGAGGTCGACGCGGTGCTGGTGGCCGACATCGCCCACATCGCCGGGCTGGTCGCCGGTGGCGCGCACCCCTCACCGGTCGGGCACGCCCAGGTGATCACCACCACCACCCACAAGACGCTGCGCGGCCCGCGCGGGGCGATGATCCTGTCCGACGCGGAGCACGCGAAAGCGGTGGACAAAGCCGTCTTCCCCGGGCTGCAGGGTGGCCCGCACAACCACACGACCGCGGCGATCGCGGTGGCGCTCGCCGAGGCGGCGAAGCCGGCGTTCCGCGAGTACGCCCACGACATCGTCGCCAACGCGAAGGCACTGGCCGAGGCCTTGACCGAGCGCGGCTTCGACCTGGTTTCCGGCGGCACCGACAATCACCTGCTGCTGGTGGACCTGACCGGAAAGGGAATCGGCGGCAAACCCGCGGCGCAGGCGCTGGACCGGGCCGGGATCGAGTTGAACTACAACACGGTGCCGTTCGACCCGCGTAAGCCGTTCGACCCCTCCGGAATCCGGCTGGGCACGCCTTCGATCACGACCCGTGGCCTGCGCCCCGAGCACCAGCCGCGAATCGCCGAGTGGATCGACCGCACGATCACCGCGGCGGCCGCCGAGGACGAGCAGGCCATCGAGCGGATCGCGGCCGAGATCCGCGAACTGCTGGCCGCGTTCCCGATGCCCGGTTACGCCGCCTGACCGCGCGGCTGAAACGCGACAGGCCACCCCCTCCACTCGATCGTGGACGGGGTGGCCTGTCGGCGATCTCTCAGTGCTCGGTGGCGTCGCCCGATTCGGCGGCGGCCTTCTCGAGGCGTTCGGTCTCCCGTTCGTAGGAGCGCTTGATCTCCGCCTCGGCCTCCACCCGGCCTGCCCAGTTCGAGCCCTCGACACTCTTCGCGGGCTCGAGGTCCTTGTAGACCTGGAAGAAGTGCTCGATCTCCAGCTTGTGGAACTCGTTCAGGTGATGGATGTCCCGCAGGTGCTCGAGCCGAGGGTCGTCCGACGGGACCGCGAGGACCTTGTCGTCCGGGCCCTTCTCGTCGGTCATCCGGAACATGCCGATGGCCCTGGCCCGGATCAGGCAGCCGGGGAACGTCGGTTCCTGCACCAGGACCAGCACGTCGAGCGGGTCGCCGTCCTGCCCAAGGGTGTCGTCGATGAACCCGTAGTCGGCCGGGTACTGCGTGGCCGTGAACAGGGTGCGGTCGAGCTTGATCCGCCCTGTCTTGTGGTCCACCTCGTACTTGTTGCGTTCCCCTTTGGGGATTTCGATCGTGACGTCGAACTCCACGCCGTCCTCGCTGATCTCTTCTTGTTATCGCCGCGACCGGGCGGCTGACCGTTTCGCTTCCTTGACCCTCACTAGTGTGGACTACGGGACGCCGCGGGTCGGCATGACCGTGTGTGAGCTTGGCCCTGTTGGCGGCGTGCGGGTGTGGTGCAGAGGAGTGTTGCGTGTCGGAGAAGGACGGCAGATTCGATGGGCACGAGGCGGCCGAGCCCGCCTGGCCCTCGGCCGACAGCGACCTCACGGGGAGTCAGAACGACCTGCGGGGAAGCCAGTCGGGGGCCACTCACGAGCTGCCTGTGCCGAAGGTCACGCCCGACGAGCCCGCCACCGTGTGGGTCACCCAGCCGCCACCCCGGTCCGGTGCGCCCACAGCGGGGTCCGAGTCGGTCACCCGTCCGCACCGCAGGCCGCCACCGCAACAGCAACCACCACCGCAACCGCAGCAGCAGCCACGCCAGCCGCCGCCACAACCACCGCCGCCACAACCGCGACCGCAGCCGCCCGCCCCGGTTCAGCGGCACCAGGACATCCCACCCGCCACGACGCACGCCGTGCCCATGCGGATCGAGCCCGGCAGCGAGCCGACGCCCGCTCCCGCGACCAAGGGGGACCCGCCGCGCGAGCGGCCCGGAGTCGAGTCCGCGGCACCAGAGCAGCCCGCAACGGCCGAGCAGGGCGATTCGACCGGCTCGGACGGCTCGGGTGGCGCCGTCGCCAGGCCGCGCCGTCGCCGACGCGGCCTGCTGGTCGGTGCGCTCGCACTGATTCTCGTCGTCGCCGTCGGGGTGACCCTCGCCCTGCCGAGCGTCGCCAACCGGCTGGCGCTGCCGTGGGCCCCCAACGCGCCGAAGGGGGAACCACCGGAACCGGTCGCCGTGACCAGGACGCTGCAGGGGCCCGATCCCGCCGCGCCCGCCGCGAGCCCCTCCGGCGTCGCGGCCGCACTGCAGGGTCCCGCCTCCGCGGCGGCGCTCGGCGACCTCACGGGCAACGTCGTCGACCCCGCGAGCGGTGAGGTGCTCTGGGAACAGCGGGCGAACGAGGTGAAGACACCCGCCTCGACGACCAAGATCCTCGCCGCCGCGGCCGCCCTGCTCGAACTCGACCACGGTATGCAGATCCCCACCAGGGTCGTCGAGGGTGACGAACCGGGCACCGTCGTCGTGGTGGCGGGCGGAGACGTCACGCTGACCGGCCTGCGAGACGACGAGGAATCCCTCTACCCCGGCGCGGCCCGGCTCGACGACCTCGTCAACCAGGTCAAGGAGGCCACCGGCGGCGCGGTCGACAAGGTCGCCGTCGACCTGAGCATCTTCGCCGGCCCCACCGAGGCTCCGAGCTGGGATCCGGCCGACGCGCCGTCCACGTTCGCCGCGCCCGTGGAGCCGGTGATGCTCGACGGTGGCAGGCAGCAGGCCACGGATCCGAAGTCGCAGCGGCACGGCGACCCGGCCGCGGCCTTCGCCGGGGAACTCGCCGAGCGCCTCGGCGCGCAGCCCGCCCCGGGCGCAGTGCAGGCCGGACCGGACGCGCGTGTGCTTGGCGAGGTGCTGTCCCCGCCGCTGACCGAACTGGTCGACGCGATGCTCACCCAGTCCGACAACCTCCTGGCCGACGTCATCGCCCGCCATGTCGCGATCGCCACGGGCGTCGAACCCTCCTTCACCGGCGGGGCACAGGCGACGCTGGACGTGCTCGCGCGCAACGACTTCGACGTCAGCGGGGTGAAGCTGTCCGACGACAGCGGCCTCTCCCCGGAGAACAAGGTGGCGGCCACCCTGCTCAGCGAGGTGCTTTCGGTGGCGGCGGCGCCGACGGGGGACGACCCGCGCACGGCGAAGCTCCGGCCCGTCGTCGGCGGGCTGCCCGTCGCGGGCGGCAGCGGAACCCTCGAGGGCCGCTACGACACCGAGGCGTCCGACCAGGGCAAGGGGTGGGTCAGGGCCAAGACCGGAACCCTGTCCGGGGTCAGCACACTGGCCGGTGTCGTGCTCGACAAGGACGGCAGGCTGCTGGTGTTCTCGCTGATGTCCAGCGGCACCTCGATCGACGCGGCCAGGCCCGCACTCGACGCCGTTGCCGCGACCCTGCGCGACTGCGGCTGCAGGTAGGGCCGCCACGCGGGTAGCGTCGATCCGGTGAGTGTCGTGAGCGAGCAGACCAAGGGCAGGCAGGCCTCGATCGTGGACTGGTCACTGGCCGCGTCCACCGGCGCGTTGCTGGTCCGCAGCGGCCCGGTGGTGCCGCAGGAGGAAGCCGAACTCGCGGTGACCGAACTGCGGGAGCTGACGGTCGAGGCAGAGGCGCACGTGCGGCAGCTGACCGGCCTCGGCGAGGGCCTTCCGCTGCTGCCCGGTGAGGTGGTCGACCGGCCCGGCTGGGTGCGGGCCGCAGCCGTCGGGCTCGACGAGCTCACCGGCCGCGCGCTGCCGCGTTCCGCGTCCGGTCCGTTCGCGCCGCTGCTCGCGAGTGGTGCGGGCATGCAGACCGGGCTCGTGCTGGCCTTTCTCGGCTCCCGCGTGCTTGGCCAGTACGACCCGTTCGGTGGCCCTGACCGCGGGGGACAACTGCTGCTCGTGGCGCCGAACGTGGTCAGCGCTCAGCAGGCGATGAAGGTCGACGGGCACGACTTCCGGATGTGGGTGTGCCTGCACGAGTGCACCCACCGGCTGCAGTTCACGGCCGTCGACTGGCTACGGGACTACTTCGCCGACGAGGTGTCCACCCTGGTCGGCGACCTGTCCGACAGCGATGGACTCGGCGATCTGTTCGGCAGGTTGCCGGAGACGGTGAAGGAGCTGCGCCGGTCCAAGGCCGGTGGTGGCGACAAGACGTCCGCAGGACTCGCCGAGCTCATGCAGTCGCCGCGCCAGCGCGAGGTCTTCGACCGGCTGCTCGCGCTGTCGACGTTGCTGGAGGGGCATGCCGACTACGTGATGGATGCCGTCGGACCCGCGGTGGTGCCTTCGGTGCGCACGATCCGGAGCCGATTCACCGCCCGCAGGCAGGGCGGCGGCTTGCTCGACCGGCTGCTGCGCAACCTGCTCGGTGTGGACGCGAAGATCCGCCAGTACGCCCAGGGCGCGGCATTCACCAGGGAAGTGATCGACACGGTGGGTATGTCCGGTTTCAACGCGGTCTGGACCTCGCCGGACACCCTTCCCACACGCGCCGAGATCACCGACCCGCAGGGGTGGGTGCGGCGCGTGCACGCGGGCGGGTGAGCGCGCGGCCGCCCAGGGGCGAAGGCGGAGGGGCCAGGGGTCCCGAGGAGAACACTGCCGCGCTCGCACAGGTGCGCCGCGCCGTCCGCGAGTTTCTGGCCGCGCGGGAGCAGGCCGTGCGGCTCGCGGCTGGTGAGCTGACCGTCGCCGTCTCCGGTGGCGCCGACTCGCTCGCGTTGACCGAGGCCGGTGCGGCCGCTGCCCGCGGCCTCGGGCTCCGAGTGCGCGCGCTGGTCGTCGACCACGGACTACAGGCGGGCTCGGCCCAGGTGGCCGAGACGGCGGTACGCACCGCACGGCAACTGGGCGCGGACTCCGCGGAAGTCCTCACCGTCGACGTCACCGGCCGCGGTGGACCCGAGGCCACGGCCAGAAGGGCCCGCTATGCGGCCCTGCGCGCCGCGCTGCCCGAGGGGCGCGGGCTCGTCCTGCTCGGGCACACCCGGGACGATCAGGCGGAGACGGTGCTGCTCGGGCTTGGCAGGGGGTCCGGTCCCCGGTCGCTCGCCGGGATGCGTCCGCTGGACCCGCCGTGGGGGCGCCCGCTGCTCGACGTACCGAGATCGGTCACCGTGCGCGCGTGTGCGGCGCTCGGCGTGCGGCCGTGGAGCGATCCGCACAACGACGACCCCCGCTTCACCAGGGTGCGCGTGCGCAACGAGGTCCTGCCGTTACTGGAGGACGTGCTCGCGGGCGGGGTCGCGGCAGCGCTGGCTCGCACCGCTGCCCAATTGCGGGAGGACAGCGAGGCGCTCGACGAACTCGCCGGACGACTCCTCGGCAGCGCGCTGGGTGCCGAAGGGCTTGCTGCCGAGGTGCTGGCACCGGTGGCGGGGGCGGTGCGCAGGCGGGTACTGCGCCGCTGGCTGCTGGACGCGGGCGTGCGCGAGCTGACCGACGCGCATCTGCGCTCGGTGGACGCCCTGATCGCACACTGGCGCGGCCAGGGCGGGGTGTGGTTGCCCGGCGGATTCGAGGCGGGCAGGAAGCGCGGGTGGCTGACGATTTCCCATGGCGCAGGTGGTCCCGATGCGTACCCGCGACGCGACGCGCGGTGAATGTGGGCGGCAGGTGCTCGCCCGGCCACCCGCTCCGCCCGTCCACATGGCACGCTCTGCATGGAACGGGTCTCGCACATATCCTGGCGAACCGGTTTCTCCCGAACCCACCACCAGAGGGGACTGACCCGTGTACGAGGGCGACATCGCCTCCGTGCTCGTCACCGAGCAGCAGATCCAGGACAAGATCACCGAACTCGCCGAGAAGGTCGCCGCCGACTACCCGGCTGATCCGGAGCAGGGCGACCTGCTGCTGGTCGGGGTACTCAAGGGCGCCGTCATGTTCATGACCGACTTCGCCAGGGCCCTGCCGGTGCCCGCACAGCTCGAGTTCATGGCCGTCTCCTCCTACGGCTCTTCGACCTCGTCCTCCGGCGTGGTCCGCATTCTCAAGGACCTCGACCGCGATATCGCCGGGAAGCAGGTGCTGATCGTCGAGGACATCGTCGACTCGGGCCTGACTCTGTCGTGGCTGTTGAAGAACCTCGCCAGCCGCAACCCCGCCTCCCTCCAGGTGTGCTCGCTCCTGCGGAAGCCGGACGCGGTGAAGGTGGAGGTCCCGGTGAAGTATGTCGGGTTCGACATTCCGAATGAATTCGTCGTGGGTTACGGCCTCGACTACGCGGAGCGTTATCGGGACCTGCCCTACATCGGCACTCTGGACCCGAAGGTTTACTCCTCGTAATCATCTCCGCGAAGTAGTGGAACTCCTGGTGAACTCGCTGCGCACAGCTCTCCGGAAATGGGAACCTCGTCTCCGGGAAACGCGTCATAAGGTCGAGTTGGGTGCGTTAACCTAAGCGAAGACCGCCACCGCTGCCCGTGCGGTGCTGCTGCGGGGGACAGGGACTGAAGAGAGCTCTGGGACAGGAGACAGTGCAGATGGGAAACAGCTTCGCGGATGCCGCGGCGTTCCGTAACGCCGCGGTCACCGGGCAGGTGGGGGTCGATCCCGACGCCGCGCAGACGGTGCTGCAGAAGATCAGGCTGGGCAAGGACCAGGTGGAAACGCTGCTGGGCGGGGCGAGCGGTCTCGGCGTCGCGCCCAAGCTCGGCGCGAACCCGGTCGGGCAGGCCATGTCGGCCAAGATGTCGCAGCGCGCTGCCGGTGGTGACGAGAACTCCTACACCCAGGCACTGCGCAATCTCTACACCCAGTACGACCAGGCCGAGCAGGCGATCGTCACGGCCATGAGCCGCTACCAGGAGATCGACGACGCCGGTGCCGAGCCGTTCGCCGGCCAGGCGTGAGCGTGGGGGGAATCGAAATCATGGACGACAACATGGGCATCACCGGCGGCCGGCCGAGCCAGCAGGGGTCCTCGCCCAGCGTTCCGCTCGGCGACAACTCGGCCACGGCGGACATCGTCAACCAGGCGCGGAGCAGGCCGGACGGCTTCCTCTACGGCGACGACAGGGCGATTGGCAGCCCGCCCAACTGGGACGCCCAGGAGAGCGAGCAGCTCTACAACGGCGCGACCATGAACAACGACCCGGGCACCGCCGAGGCCACCGGTGAGTCCTGGATCGGGCACTCCACGAACCTGAACCAGGCCGCCAACGACCTGTACAACGCGATCACCGAACTGGGCGGAGCCTGGGTCGGCGAGGGTGCGGCCGCCGCCCAGGGCACGCTGGTCGGCATCGCGAACTCGAGCGCGCAGGCAGCCGAGGCCGCTCAGACGATGGGCAACCGGCTCAAGCAGCAGGCCGCGGCCGCCGCCGAGGTCAAGAAGATGCCCGCACCGAAGGAGTTCGACCCGGCGAAGCAGACCGAGGCCATGCTGGCCGGCGGACCCGCCGCGATGATCGCCGACATGAAGGCGCAGTCCGACGCGGCGAAGGACGTCAAGGCCCAGCAGGTCCAGTACTTCAACGCTTACACGAAGGCGATGGCCGAGGTCGACAGCAGCACGCCGAGCTTCGGTCCTGACTCACTCGGGCTCAAGCCGATGGCCGCTTCGGTCGGCACCGGCCCCAGTTCGGTGGGCGGGGTCGGCTCCTTCGGCGGGCTGCCCGGTCAGCACCTCGGCCCCAACCCGCTGGCAGGCGCGCCGTTCGGTGCGTATGGCGCGAGTGGCGATGTCGGTGGACCCGGCCAGACGGGCGGCGTCGGCGCTGGACAGGGACACGGCGGGCACGCCGGTGCTCCCGCGGCAGGTGTCCCGGCGACGGCCGGCAGCGGTATGGCCACCGGCGCGGGCACCGCCGCGGCCGCGCAGGCCTCCGGTGGTGGTGGCGGTTCCGGCAACCTCGGCATGCAGCTCGGGGGCGCCGCCGTCGGTGCGGGCCTCGGCGCCGCGGGCGTCAAGGCGCTGGGCAAGGGCAAGAAGAGTGGCAGCACGAAGCAGTCCTCCACGGAGACCGGCGCCTCGGCGACCGGGCAGGGCGCCAGCGCGGCCAGCGTCGCTCCGCAGAACCAGGGCATGGTCTCCTCCGCGGGCACGATCGGTGGCGGTGCGGTACCACCGGCCGCGGGCCCGATGGGCGGCGGCATGGGCGGCGCGGCACGCGGCCAGGCCGAGCAGGAGGAGGAGCACACTCACGCCTCCTTCCTGATCGAGGCCGACCCCGACGAGGCTTTCGGTGCCACCGAGGCGACTCCGCCGCCGGTGATCGGTGCTTGGGCCGGCGACGACGAGGAGCGCTAGTGGCGGCAGAGCTCCTCTCCCCGGTGGAGCTGGACTTCCTCTGGGAGTCACTGGGAGCGGGCGAACTGCCGTATCCACTCGAGGTGCGGTCACATGGTTCGACGATGGACGACCGGGCGGCCCTGCGTTCGCAGGTGCTGTCCGGGCTGGCCGGACGTGGTCTCGCCGACCGCTCCGGCCGCCCCGAGCCGCACCTCGAGGACTGGTTCGAGGTGCTTGCCCGGTCCGAGGTGAGCCTCGACTCGGTACACATCACCGCGCCCGACTCGCCACCGCTGCTCGCGGTGGCGGCGGCACTGGGTGGTCAGGGGCTGTTGGCCGTGCAGGACACCAGGGGTCTGCACCTGCGTCAGGTGCCGCCGGACGGGCTCGCCAGCGCGATCGTCGGCCTGCTCCCCGCCGCCCCGCGCGGTGCGGAGAAGTCCATCACCGTGCCGCTGGAGCAGCTGCTCTCCGGTTCCGGGGTCGACTTCATGCAGCGAAAGTCGAACGGCGGCAGGGAGGACAGTCGTCCGCGGCAGGACGGTGACCGGGCCGGAGCGGACGACGATCGCAAGGCACTCGCCCGGTTGCACGCGCAGCCGCGGTTGCGCGGCGGGCAGATCGGGGCCAACGCCCGCAACCGCACGGGCGGTCGAAGCCGGACGCCGGTGCTGAGCTGGTTCGACACCGAGGACGGCAGGTACTTCACCCAGGCCAGCAAGGGCCATGACGGGCGGGACTGGATCACCATCGCCCCGGCCGACGCGCCCACGCTGCGGCACCGGCTCGGCGAGATGCTGTCGCGCGCGGTACAGGCGGACGCCTCGGCTCGCTGAGCGGGGCGAGCCGGTGGCGGTTGGCTGCCGGCACCGTCGTGGCTACCCTTCGGTGAGCGAACTCGCCTTCGGCGGAGGTGTGCGTCCGGCGGAACCATTCGGGACACCGGGAGGATGCACAAGTCGGTGGCCGGGGCCGCTCGGAGAGGGTCCACGCTGCGGCAGGCTGTTGTGCCGTGCACAGCCGCACGTGGGCGGTGAACAAACCCGACCATTGGACAGAACACCAGGGGAGAGCAGTGCCCGCGCAGGAGTTTTTCTCACCAGTCGCATTCGACTTCCTGTGGGAGGCGATGCGGATCGGCGAGCTGCCCTACCCCCTGCAGGTCCGCTCGCACGGCGCGACCGAGGACGAGCGTTCCGCGCTGCGGCAGCGAGTGAACCTCGAGCTCAAGGCCAGGGACATGCGGGACGGCAACGGCAGGCTCGAGCCGCATATCGAGGACTGGCTCATCCTGCTGGCCAGGCCCTCCCTGAGCATCGACGCACTGCACATCCCGGATTTCCAGGCTCCTCCCGTGGGCATCCTGGCCGCCTCGGACGGCACGAACGCCGTGGTCGCGATTCAGGACGCCGACGGCATCTGGGTGCGCCCGATCTATCCGGAAGGCCTCGCCTCGGCCGTGGTCGATCTGTTGCCGTCGAGCCCGCGGGGCACCGAGGCCTCCATCACGCTGCCGCTGGACGAGGCACTGGGCATTCCTCCTGCCCGCAGCATGGCAGCGTCCGGCTCCCCCACGACTCCGGCAGAGCCTGCCGAACCGGCCGAGCAGGAGCTGGGCAGGCGCAAGGACCGCAAGCAGCCCCGCCCCCGTGGCGGACTCTCCGAGCGGCCGACCGATCCCCGACAGGCCTACGCCCAGCTCGCGGGCCAGCCGAGACTGCGCGGCGGCCAGTTGGCTGCGAACAGCCGGAACTCCCTCGGGAGCAGGCAGCGTTCGCCGGTCCTCGGCTGGTTCGACACGGCCAGCGGCCGCTACCTGAGCCTGTCCCGTGCGGGCTCCGACGGGCGGGAATGGGTCACCGTTTCACCCGCCGACCCCAAAACGCTGCGCTCCCGCCTCGGTGAGATGCTCGCCGTGGTGAGCGATGCCAGGTGAGCCGGGCTTGACCCGACTTTTGAACACGTCATTGAGTCCTGGAACACCCGGTGGGAACATCGGCGCCGTATCGACCGTTGAGCTGCGAGAGGCTCTGCAGGGAGACCACCGGAACCGGGCGGTACCCTGGAGGGACCGCACGCCCGCAGCACGGGAGTTGTCAAGACCATGACGGCGGATGTCACATCTACCGCCTAGCCAGGGAGGGTCGAGGCCACCACGGCCGAGTCGAATGGACCGCAAGCGCCTGCTCAAGAACCCACTACTGTGGATAGTTGCGGTTCTGCTGCTCTATTTCGCCTTCAGTTCGATCTTCGACGGGGATCGTGACTACACCCAGGTGCCGACGTCACAGGCACTGGAACAGATCTCGGGTGGCAACGTCGACGATGCCAACCTCGAGGACAAGGAGCAGCAGCTCAAGCTCACCCTGGCCGAGCCGATCGAGGTCGACGGCCAGCAGGTGGACAAGGTACTGACCAAGTTCCCGTCCGCCGCGTCGGACAACATCTACCAGTCGCTGCTCAACGCCAAGTCCACCGACCAGTCGCTGAAGTTCGACACCACGGTCACCCAGCAGTCGTTCTTCACCCAGATGCTGATCTACATGATCCCGCTGGGCCTGTTGTTGCTGCTGCTGATGTGGATGATGAACAACGCCCAGGGCGGCGGCAACCGGGTGATGAACTTCGGCAAGTCCAAGGCCAAGCAGCTGAACAAGGACATGCCGAAGACCACGTTCGGCGATGTCGCTGGCGCCGACGAGGCCGTCGAGGAACTGCACGAGATCAAGGACTTCCTGCAGAACCCGGCCCGTTACCAGGCACTCGGCGCGAAGATCCCGAAGGGCGTTCTGCTCTACGGTCCGCCCGGCACGGGTAAGACGCTGCTTGCGCGGGCGGTCGCAGGCGAGGCCGCCGTGCCGTTCTACACGATCTCCGGCTCGGACTTCGTCGAGATGTTCGTCGGTGTCGGTGCCTCCCGGGTGCGTGACCTGTTCGAGCAGGCCAAGCAGAACGCTCCCTGCATCATCTTCGTCGACGAGATCGACGCGGTCGGCCGCCAGCGTGGCGCGGGCCTCGGCGGTGGGCACGACGAGCGGGAACAGACGCTGAACCAGCTGCTGGTCGAGATGGACGGGTTCGACGCGCGTGGCGGCATCATTCTGATCGCGGCCACCAACCGTCCGGACATCCTCGACCCCGCGCTGCTGCGCCCCGGCCGCTTCGACCGGCAGATCCCGGTGTCCGCACCCGACCTGCAGGGCCGCAAGCGGATCCTGGCCGTGCACGCCAAGGGCAAGCCGATCGCCGAGAACGCCGATCTGAACGCGTTGGCCAAGCGCACGGTGGGAATGTCGGGTGCCGATCTGGCGAACGTGATCAACGAGGCCGCCCTGCTCACCGCGCGCGAGCACGGCAGCGTGATCACCGACGAGGCTCTGGAGGAGTCGGTCGACCGCGTCATCGGTGGACCCGCTCGCAAGAGCCGGATCATCTCCGAGAAGGAAAAGAAGATCACCGCCTACCACGAGGGCGGGCACGCGCTGGCCGCGTGGGCGATGCCGGACATCGAACCGGTGTACAAGCTGACGATCCTGCCGCGTGGCCGGACCGGTGGGCACGCCCTGCTCGTCCCCGAGGACGACAAGGAGTTGATGACCCGCTCCGAGATGATCGGGCGACTGGTGTTCGCGATGGGCGGCCGGACCGCCGAGGAACTCGTGTTCCACGAGCCGACCACCGGTGCTTCGTCGGACATCGAGCAGGCCACCAAGATCGCCAGGGCGATGGTGACCGAGTACGGCATGAGTGCCCGGCTCGGCGCGGTCAAGTACGGCCAGGAGCAGGGGGACCCGTTCCTCGGCCGATCGGCCGGGCGGCAGGCGGACTACTCGCACGAGGTCGCGCACGAGATCGACGAGGAGGTGCGCAAGCTCATCGAGACGGCGCACACCGAGGCGTGGGAGGTGCTCAACACCTACCGCGACGTGCTCGACGAGCTGGTCATCGAGCTGCTGCATAAGGAGACCCTGCAGCGCAAGGACCTGGAGCGCATCTTCGCGACCGTGGAGAAGCGTCCGCACATCACCGTGTTCAACGAGTTCGGTGAGCGCAAGCCGTCGGACAAGCCGCCGATCAAGACTCCGGCCGAGCTGGCGAAGGAACGTGGCGAGCCCTGGCCGCCGCCCGAGGAGCGCAGGCCCGAGCGGGAGCCGGCGCCGACCCCGGTGCGGACCGCGCCCGGTGCGGGCGACCTTCCGGGTGGCCCGCCGAGGCAGGCACCCGAGCCGCCGCAGCCCGGCTATCAGCAGCAGGCGCCGCAGCCCAACTCGAACCCCTACGCACCGCCGCCGCCGGGTGGGTACCCGAACGGCACGCGGCCGAACGGCAACGGTGATGGTGCGGGGAACGGCGGCTGGCCGCAGCAGCAGTACGGCGGCAACGCACCGCAGTCACCCGCAGGCCATGGGGGTCCGCCGAACTACGGCGCGCCTCCCGGGTGGACGCCAGCCACGTCCCCCAGCGGACGGCCGAGCCAGCCGTGGCGGTCGAACGCGCCGAAACCGCCGCAGCAGGGCGAGCAGCGGGCCGGTGATCCGCAGTGGTTCGGCGGCGAGCCGGGCCAGGGGCAGCAGGGCGGCCAGCAGCCAGGTGCCCGGTACCCCGAGCAGGAGTACCCCGACCAAGGGCGCGCGGAGGGGCAGCACCGGCGTACGAACGACGACCCGGACGGTAACCATCAGCAGTGAGGCAACCGGGAACGGACAGTCCACTCCCGAGCAGGTAGTTCCGGTGCACGCCACAGGTCGAATTTTCGACCAGGCGCGCGCCGAGAGGGCTGTGCGCGAGTTGCTGCTCGCCTGTGGTGAGGACCCGGACCGGGACGGGTTGAAAGACACTCCGGCAAGGGTGGCCCGCGCCTACCACGAGATGTTCGCGGGTCTGTACAACGATCCGGACGCCGTGTTGGACAAGACCTTCGACGAGAGCCACGAGGAACTCGTCCTGGTCACCGACATCCCGATGTACAGCACCTGCGAGCACCACCTCGTTCCCTTCCACGGGGTGGCGCACGTCGGCTATATCCCGAACAACCAGGGCAAGGTGACCGGGCTGTCGAAGCTGGCTCGCCTTGTGGATCTCTACGCCAAGCGCCCGCAGGTTCAGGAACGGCTCACCTCCCAGGTCGCCGACGCCCTGCAGCGCAGACTCAAGCCGCGCGGGGTGATCGTCGTCGTGGAGGCCGAGCATCTGTGCATGTCGATGCGCGGGGTCCGGAAACCGGGTGCGCGTACGACCACCTCCGCGGTCCGCGGGCTGTTGCAGACCTCGGCATCCTCGCGGGCGGAGGCGCTCGATCTGATCATGGGTCGGCGGTGACCTCGGTGTCGCACACGGTCGGCGATTCGCATCCCGGCCTGCCCAACCCTGGCCGTTGCGCGGTCATGGGTGTGCTGAACGTGACCCCGGACTCGTTCTCCGACGGTGGTCGCTATGTGGTCGTGGACGACGCGATCGCGCACGCACACCGGATGTGGCACCGCGGTGCCGACCTGATCGACGTCGGCGGCGAGTCCACGCGACCCGGCGCGTCCAGGGTGGACGCCTCGACAGAGATCGAGCGGGTGCTGCCGGTCATCCGCGCGCTGGCCGAGGACGGGGTGGCGATGTCGGTCGACACCACCCGCGCCGCGGTGGCCGCCGCCGCACTCGAGGCGGGCGCACAGGTCATCAACGACGTGTCCGGTGGCCTGGCCGATCCGGGTATGGCACGGGTGGCCGCCGAGTCCGATGTGCCGTGGGTGCTGATGCACTGGCGCGGTCACAGCAAGGACATGAACGCGCTGGCGACCTACGACGATGTCGTCGGTGAAGTACGCGATGAGCTGTCCGCGCGGGTGGATGCGGCACTGGCGGCGGGAGTACGGCCGGAGGCGATCGTGCTCGACCCCGGCCTCGGGTTCGCCAAGCGAGCCGAGCACGACTGGGCGCTGCTGGGCCGACTGGACGTGTTGCTGGCACTGGGGTTTCCGGTGCTGGTCGGCGCGTCCCGCAAGCGTTTCCTCGGCCGGTTGCTCGCGGGTGCCGACGGCGAGCCGAGGCAGGCTTCGGGCCGGGAGGACGCCACCGCGGCCGTGTCCACCCTGGCCGCCGCAGCGGGTGCGTGGGGTGTCCGGGTCCACGAGGTCGGTGCCTCGCTGGATGCGGTCAGCGTGGCCGCGGCATGGCAGGGAGGTGCGCAGACCCATGGGGGAGCACACGCGTGACCGGATCACCCTGACCGGACTACGGGTGTTCGGCAGGCACGGCGTTTTCGACCATGAGAAGCGGGACGGCCAGGATTTCCTCGTCGACATAACGGTGTGGCTGGATCTGACGGCGGCGGCCGCTTCCGACGATCTCGCCGAGACCCTGCACTACGGGGAACTCGCCGAACTCGCCGCAGGCGTCGTCAGCGGTCCGCCCTTCGACCTGATCGAGAGCGTCGCGGGCAAGATCGCCGATGAGGTGCTCGCGGACGATCGTCTGCACGCCGTCGAGGTCACCGTGCACAAACCGGCTGCCCCGATCCCGCTGTCGTTCGCCGATGTCGCGGTCACCGTGCACCGTTCGCGCGAGGACCGGCCATGAGCCGGGCCGTGCTCTCCCTCGGGTCGAATCTCGGTGACCGCCACGCTTACCTCCGGCTGGCCGTCGATGGCCTGCGTGACTGTCTTGTCGCCGTGTCCGGGGTGTACGAGACGGAGGCGTGGGGTGTCCGGGACCAGCCCGACTTCCTGAATGCGGTGTGCATTGTGGACGATCCGGCGGTTGATCACCGGGGCTGGCTCCGGCGGGCGCAGGAGTTGGAGCAGGCCGCGCACCGCAGGCGGGAACAACGGTGGGGTCCGCGGACCCTCGACGTCGACGTGGTGACTGTGGACGACGTCCGGTCCGACGACCCTGAGCTGCTGCTGCCACATCCCGGGACCTCGCAGCGGGCGACCGTCCTCATTCCATGGCTGGAGATCGATCCCGCGGCCGAGGTGCCGGGTCACGGGCAAGCCGCGGACCTGTTGAGCGCGCTGTCCGAAGCGGACCGTGCCGGTGTCCGGCTCCGAGCCGATCTGGTTCTCTAGTCCGCTTCAACACCAACGCCTGACGGCAGTAGTTGTGCGCCACCGATGAGGATCATCGCGATCAGCATCGGAAAGATGGCCACCCGCTCCGCCGCGCCACCCCACTCGTGCTGTCCGGGGAGTGCGCCGAGCAGATGGAGTCCGGTGACGGCCGCCCCGGCGAAGCCGAGCACGCCGCCGGCGATCCCGGCGGCCCACCCCGGCCGGCCCGCGCGGCGCATCGACAGCCCGAGCAGTAGCACCCCCGCGTTCCCGAGAATGGTGGCGGCGAAGGCGCCGACCAGGTGAAGGACCACCCGCTGGTCGCCGGGGTTCAACCCGACCAGAACCGTGCCCGCTCCCGCGATTGCCAGCAGAGCCGCCGCGGTCAGTGGCAGGTGCCGCGAACCGGGTGCCAGCTGTTCGGACACCGCGCGGCCGAGTAACAGTCCGCCCGCCGCCATGCACAGGCCGTTGACGACGAAGGACACGTTCATCGCCGTGTGCCAGGGCGAACGGGCGGTACCGAGATCGCTGATGGCGTTGGTCGCCCAGCTGTACGGCGTCGTCCACGCCGACTCGACGACGACGTGCAGCACGAAGAACTGGATCAGGAGCAGGAAGCACAGGGCCCCGGCGACCTGGATGGCCGTGGTGCCGCGCCTGCCTCGGGTGCGCTGGTCCATGCCCTTCGTCCCTCCGCCGTGGGGCCTGCTCGCAGCCTGACCCCACGCCGAGGTCTTTACACCCGGGAAGTGCTCCATCCCACTGATCTGTGGTGGACGAGCGCGGTCCCGCTCAACCGGCGGAGGCGCGCAGTGCGGCGACCAGCCATTCCACGACGTGGTGCCGGGTCGGCACCGGCGGCCAGCCGTTGATGGTGGCGAGCAGCTGCCAGTAGCGCTCGGCACGTGCGTCGTTGCCGGCGTCGATCCGCTCGGCCAGTTGTTTGCGGTGGCGGGGTTCGGCCGGATCGAGGTCCGCGGTGGCCCAGGTGCGAGCCACTTCCGCTGCCAGCGCGCGGCCCTGTTCCGAGCCGGGCTCGCAACCGTCGGCCATCGCCTGTTCGGCCGTTGCCATCCAGTCACACCAGGGATCGTGCCGAGCGGGGCTGAGGTCAACGCCTGCCTTGCGGTCCGAGGAGTGCTGTTCGCCCATCTCGCGGATCAGGCGCCGGAACTCGCTGTCCTGGACCAGTTCGGCCAGCTCGATCCAGGCCGCCAGCTGCTCCGGGCTCGGATCGTCCGGTAGCTCCGGTTTTGCCGACCGCATGCGCTGGTAGAACTCCGGATCGAGGTCGAGGCCTTCGGTGACCTCGTCCCAGAACTCGTCGAGCAAACGTTTGCGTTCCTCGTCGGGCAACGATGCGAGCTGGTTCATCAGCGCTACGTCCTCCAGTTCGGAATCTCGTTTGGCGACCGCCCGCAGTACCGATCTGCGCAGGGTGAGCCTGCGGATCTGCTCGTCGAGGGCCTCGACATGACGGACGGCGAGCTGTGCCACGCTGGTCTGGCGCGTCAGCGCCCGCTCGATGTCGGCCAGCCCGATGCCCAGCTCGCGCAATGTCCGGACGAGTTCCAGCCGGGCGAGCGAGGTGGCGTCGTAGAGGCGGTAACCGGCGTGCGTGCGTTCGGTGGGCGGCAGCAGCCCCTCGTCGGAGTAGAAGCGGATCGTCTTCACCGGGAGCCCGGTGCGCCGGGCCAGTTCGCCGATTGTGAAGACCACGCTGTTTCCCACGGACCTCATCGTCGACCCTCCAGTCACTGGAGAGTCAAGTATCCCGAACAACCCGCACGGCCGCGTACCGTCCGGCCGGCTCGGTACGGTGTGGTCATGCACTTCACGAGACCGCGTGAACTCGTCATCGCCGCGGTGATCGGTCTCGCCCTGACCTATCTGTTGTTCGAAATCGCGTACGCCTCGATCCCCCGGCTGCCGACCATGGCGGGCGTCACACTGCTTGTTCTCGCGATCGTGGAGACCCTTCTCGGGTTCACGCTCCGTGATCGAATTCGCTCCGGCAAGGTGCTCGGTGGAATCTCGTTCGCGCGCGCCGTCGCCCTCGCCAAGGCCTCCTCCCTGCTCGGCGCGCTCATGCTCGGGGCCTGGCTCGCGGCGCTCGGCTACCTCGTTCCCCGTGCTGACCGCATCACCGCTGCCTCGGACGACCTGCCTGCGGCCGCTGTCGGGGCAGGCTGCGCCGCAGCGCTCGTCGCGGCCGCCCTGTGGCTCGAATACTGCTGCCGTACACCGGAACCACGTGATCGGGACCGCCCGCCGAGAGTGACCGGTTAGCGCTCGGAAGCCACCGCTCAAAGTACCGACTGGGTCTCAGTCGGGTTACTAGAAGGTACGGTGTGGGGCATGACTGGCGTGGGTGGCGACTCGCGCGGCCGCTTTCCAGGCGCGCCCGCGCTCGTTGTCGGCTTCACCCTCGCAGCGGGCGCCACGCTCGCGCTCGTGTTCACCGAGGACCTCCGATGGCTCCGTCTGGCGATCGTCGCGGCGCTGTGGGCGGCACTGATCGGTGCTTTCGTGGCCGTCCGATATCGCAAGCAGGCCGCTGCGACGGCGGAGTCGGTTGCGCAGGCACAGGCGGTGTACGAACTCGAACTGGAGCGGGAGATCGCCGCGCGCCGGGAATTCGAGCTCGAGATCGAGGCGGAGACCCGCGACCGGGTGGAAGCTGATTCCCGCGAGGAACTGGACGCCCTGCGCGACGAGATCACCGCGCTGCGCGAGAGCCTGCAGTCGCTGTTCGGTGGCGAGGTGCTCTACGAACGAGTGGCACTGACCGCCCAGTCGACGCGAATGCGCTCGCTCAACGACGAGCCGAAACTGGTCAACGCGAGCGAGGCCAACGGTAAGCCGAAGGCGCAGTTGACGAGTGGTGCGGCCGGTGAGCCCGCGGCGCAGGTCGAGCGGCCGACCGAAATGATCGACAAGGTCCGGGACGGCGAGCCGGAGTACGGAATGGCCCGGCGTACCCCGCCGAAGCAGGTGAAACCGCAGGTGGCGGTTCCCCGGGTCGGCCCGCAGGCGCAGCGCAAGCCCCAGCCGCCGCGGAAACCCCCTCAGCCGCCTTTGCAGCCACCACGGCCGCCGGCCCAGCAGTCTGGTGCGGCGCCGCAGCGCGACCGGGAGAACGCGAAGACCCAGCAGGTGCCACGGGCCCCGAGACCGCCGCAAGCAGCGCCGCCGTCCCAGCCGCCGCAGGACAGCGGCCCACCGACGCGCAGGGTGCCACTGAACGAGATCGGCTCGGCCGCGGCGAAGGCTGCGAAGGCCGCCGGCGAGGCGCGGGCCGAGTCGGCACGGGCGCAGCAGCGCGACGAAGCGACCATAACCGGAATGCGCCCTCCGCGTGCTCAGCAACCCCGGCAACCTTCCGCTCCGCCGCATCGTGCGGCTCCACCCGCGGCCGCTCGCCAGCCGGAACCCCAGCATCCGGAAGCCCAGCGCCCGGAACCGCCGCGGCGGCAGCCCGAGCCGTCCAGGCAGCAGCGGGAACCGGAACAGCACGAGCTGACCCGCCCTGCCATGGAGCAGATAGCCCGAGGCCGGTCCGCGGCCAGCGTCGCGCCACCGGAGCCCGCACAGGACCAGGAACCGGCACGAGAGTCCGAGCCCAAGAAGGAGTTCGACTTCGAGTGGATGTCGGCATGGACCGACGACAACCGGCACGGTGCGGACGGCAGCGCCATACCTGACGCCGAAGAGGCCGCAGGCAGGCACGGCAGGAACGGATACGGCTCCCCCGAGCCGGAACCGGTGCCGGAGGCGGGAGCGGCGCCTGAGGTTCCCGAGCCCAACCCCACGCTGCCGGAGTCGGTGCGGGACCTGCAGCACAGCAGCAGGCCAGGTGGTCGCAGGCGCAGGGCGGAGGACGACGAAGAGGCCGCCCAGTCGTCCGGTGCGTCCCGGCACGGCGCGGGTGCTGCCGGAAGCGGTTCGCGGCATGGTGCGGACGAGGGCGGCGGTCGCAGGCGCAGGGCGGACGGCGAGCCGCCGTGGCAGGGCTTCAGTGGCGCCAACGGCTCCGGGGCGCACGGGTCGAACGGGCACACGGAACAGAACGGACACTCCGCGCGGCACGTCAACGGCGCTGCCGAAGCCGATTCGCCGTCGAACGGGCGTCGCGCGGCAGCCTCGCACGAGCGGCCCAACGAGCCGGAGCGGGAGAGCGGATCACACGCAGAGGGGCGCTCGGTCAGCGAACTACTTGCCGCACACGGTTCCGCCCCGACGCCCCGGCGCAGGCGCCGCGCCGAAGACTGACCCCGCTCCCCGAAAGCTTTCGGCCGCACTTTCCCGGGAAAGTGCGAGGGGGCAAACCCGCGACCAGGGGCGGGAGTTTTTCGACTCGCACTTTCCCGGGAAAGTGCCGGTACCGGACCGGCTGATGGCCGTACTCGAACGCGTGTCCGACCCGTCTTATATCGTCCCGAGGCGTGAGGGGATCGACGGAGAACAACCATCCCCTGCGCAGGCACACTCCGCGCAGGATCACTGTGTTGCTGCCCGTGCTCGGCCTGGTGCTGGTCGCACTGTGCGGCCTGCTCGTGCTCGGTCTCGCGACGGCGCGAGTCGGTGTGCTGGCCACGGTCATCGGCGTGCTCGCCGCGGTGGTTCCGGTGGCGTTGGTGGTCGCCGCGTTTCTCTGGATCGACCGGTGGGAGCCGGAGCCGGCGAAACTGCTGCTGCTCTCGTTCTGCTGGGGTGCGTTCGTCGCCACGCTGACCGCGTTGCTGATCAACGACACCGCCTCGGCCGTGGGGGACATGCTGCTCGGCACCGGCAACGGGGACAAGTTCAGCGCGGTCGTCTCGGCGCCACTGGTGGAGGAGGCGGTCAAGGCACTACCGGTGCTGGCCGTGTTGCTGCGGCGGTCACACGAGTTCGACGGCCTGGTCGACGGGATCGTCTACGCCGGGTTCAGCGCGGCGGGCTTCGCTTTCACCGAGAACATCTACTACTTCGGCAGGGCGTTCGCCGAGTACGGATTCGGCGACGCCACGAGCGCCGGGGTGCTCACCGCGTTCATCCTGCGCGGGGTGTTGTCCCCGTTCGCCCATCCGTTGTTCACGGTGCTCACCGGGATCGGCATCGGTGTCGCCGCCAGGACGGCGAGCAAACACGTCCGCGTCCTCGCCCCGCTGGGCGGTTACCTCGGCGCCGTGGGCCTGCACGCACTGTGGAACGCCTCGGCGACACTCGGTGGCGCGACCACGTTCCTCAACGTCTACTTCCTGATCATGGTGCCGATGTTCATCGGGTTGCTGCTGCTCGTGTTGTGGCAGCGGCGCAGGGAACAACGGATCGTCGCCGCCGCCCTGCCGGAAATGGCCGAGGCTCGGTGGATCGCCCGCTCCGAGATGGAGTTGCTGGCGAGCCTCACCGGGCGCAGGCGGTGGCGCAGGCAGGCGCGGCGCGAGTCGGGCAGGGCAGCAGGCAGGGCTGTCGGGGCCTACCAGGCGAGCGTGACCGAACTCGCCTTCCTGCGACGTAATCTCGCGTGCGGCAACGCCGAGCTGGAGGGGAACCGCAGGCACGCCGAGTTGCTCGCGGTGCTGCGTTCGGTGCGGGCCGAGGCCGTCCGCCTTGCGGGCGGTGGCCATCGAAGCGCGGCGCACGTTCCCCATGAGGGGTGACCCGGTCCGGGTGAAGCTCGTCACCAGGGGCGCGCAAACCGTCCGGGCGCGAACTATTCTCGCGCCGTCGTCCGGTACCCGCAGCCAAGGTCGGGACTGGAACGAATGGCAGGAGCGGTGAGAGCTATGCGAAAAGGCCGACGATGACGCGCCCTGCCCGTCTCGCGGTGGGCGTGGTGTCCGCGGGCCGGGTCGGCAGTGTGCTCGGTGCGGCCCTTGTCCGCGCGGGCCACACCGTGGTCGCCGCGTCGGGCATCTCCGACGAGTCGGTGCGACGAGCCGAACGACTGCTGCCAGGTGTGCCCCTTGTGCCGTCGGACGAGGTCGCGCGGCGCGCGGATCTCGTGGTGCTGGCCATCCCTGACGACAGCCTCGCCGCGATGGTGCACGGTCTCGTGGCCACCGGTTCGCTGCGTCCAGGGCAGATCGTGCTGCACACCTCGGGCGCCCACGGCGTCGCCGTTCTCGACCCGGTGGCGGAGTTGGGCGCGCTGCCACTCGCGCTGCACCCGGTGATGACGTTCAGTGGCAGGTCGGAGGACCTGGAGCGGATGGCCACCTGCTGCATCGGGGTGACGGCCGCGGCAGGTGACGAGGCAGCCTGGAACGTCGGCGAGGCGCTGGCGGTGGAGATGGGCGCCGAACCCGTCCGCGTGCCCGAATCCGCGCGCACGCTGTACCACGCCGCGCTGGCGCACGGTGCCAATCATCTGATCACGCTCGTCGCGGACTGCGCCGAGGTGCTCCGGCGAGCGGAGGTGACGGACGCCGAGCGCCTGCTGGGTCCGCTGCTGTCCGCGGCATTGGATAATGTGCTCCGGCACGGCGACCGCGCGTTGACCGGGCCGGTGGCTCGCGGAGACACCGGGACGGTCGGTGCCCATCTCGGCGCACTGGCTGAGCACGCGCCGGACGTCGTCGACTCCTATGCCGTACTGGCCAGGCGGACCGCCGAACGGGCCAGGAAGTCCGGACTTCTCGCGGCTGACGGCGCCGCTGCGATCGCCGACCTGCTCGACAACCCTGCTGATGGACGTGAGACACCGTGAGTTCCCCGATCCCCGCTTACCCCGCGACGAAGGCCCCCGCGCCCAAGTTCACTCGTAACCAGCTCAACGTCTACCGGACGGTGGCGGACATGAGCAGGGTGACCGACGCACTGCGGTCGGTGGGCCGAACGGTCGCGTTGGTGCCGACCATGGGTGCCCTGCACGCCGGGCACCGCGAACTCCTGCGCAGGGCCAAGCGGTTGCCGAACACGGTCGTCGCGGCGTCGATCTTCGTCAATCCACTTCAGTTCGGCGAGGGCGAGGACTTCGAGGCCTATCCGCGGCCACTGGAGCGGGACCTCGAGGTGCTTGACGACGCCGGTGTGGAACTGGCCTTCACGCCGTCGGCCGCGGATCTGTACCCGCAGGACCGGGCCGTGAGCATTTCCCCAGGTCCGCTCGGCGACGAACTGGAAGGGGCGGCGCGTCCAGGGCACTTCGCGGGTGTGCTCACCGTGGTCGCGAAGCTGTTCAACATCGTCGGGCCGCACTACGCCTTCTTCGGGGAGAAGGACTACCAGCAGTTGGTGCTGATCCGCCGGATGGCCCGCGAACTGAACTTCCGGACGAGGGTGGTCGGGGTGCCGACGGTCCGGGAGCGCGACGGGCTGGCCCTGTCCTCGCGCAACGTCTACCTGTCCGCCGAACAGCGGGAGCAGGCCGTGGTGCTCTCGGCGGCGTTGACCGCTGGCGCGCACCTGGGTGCCCGAGGGGACGAGGCGGTGATGGACGCGGCCCGCAGCACGCTACGGGCTCGTCCCGAGGTCGAGGTCGACTACCTCGAACTGCGCGGAACCGAACTGGAGCCCGCGCCCGTCGACGGGGAAGCACGGTTGCTGATCGCCGCGCGGGTCGGGAATACCCGCCTGATCGACAACGTTCCGGTTCTGCTCGGCTCGGCAGCCGGGCACGGGGTGGAGCAGGACGAGGGATTTACCGAGGATGCAGGGGTATAGGGAGAGTCCGCCATGTATCGCACGATGCTGAAATCCAAGATTCACCGGGCGACGGTGACGCAGGCCGACCTGCACTACGTTGGTTCGGTCACTGTCGACGAGACTTTGATGGAGGCCGCCGATCTGCTGCCCGGCGAGCAGGTGTCGATTGTGGATGTCACCAACGGCGCCCGGCTCGAGACGTACGTGATCGCCGGTGAGCGGGACAGCGGCGTTATCGGGATCAACGGCGCGGCCGCCCACCTGGTGCACCCCGGTGATCTGGTGATTCTGATCGCCTACGGGCAGATGGAGTCCGCCGAGGCGGCCGCGTTCCGGCCCCGGGTCATTTTCGTGGACGCGGACAACCGGATCACCGACGCGGGCAGTGACGCGGCACATGCGCCGGCCGGTTCCGGTCTGGTGAGCGGCGCGCTGCCAGTGGCCGCCCCTGACGGCCACATCGCGAACTTTCCGGTCGCCGAGACCGTGGACGCGGCCCGGCTGGACGCCCTGCTGCACGCGGAGAGCTGATCCAGTGACGGGTCACGTGCGCTAGTGCTGCTCACCATCGACGTCGGCAACACCAACATCGTTCTCGGCCTCTATCGAGGCAGGGGGGACGAGGCCGAGCTGGTCCGGGACTGGCGCATGCGCACCGATGCCCGGATAACCGCCGACGAGCTGGCGCTGACGATGCGCGGGCTGCTCGGGCCGCATGCCGACCTGGTCAGCGGGATCAGCGCGCTGTCCACGGTGCCCGCGGTGCTGCGCGAACTGCGGGTGATGCTCGACCGGTACTACCCCGCGGTGCCCAAGATCGTGGTCGAGCCGGGAGTCCGCACTGGCGTCGCCCTTCTGGTGGACAACCCGAAGGAGGTCGGCGGGGATCGGCTGGTGAACACCCTCGCCGCGTACCACCTGTTCGGCACTGCCTGCGTGGTCGTGGATTTCGGTACCTCGACCAATGTCGACGCGATCTCGCCCCGGGGTGAGTTTCTCGGCGGCGCCTTCGCGCCAGGCATCGAGATCTCGGTGGACGCCCTTGCGGCGCGCGCGGCCGCACTGCGCAAGGTGGAGCTGGTGCGGCCGCGATCCGTCATCGGCAAGAGCACAGTGGAATGTCTGCAGTCGGGAATCCTCTTCGGATTCGCCGGGCAGGTGGACGGACTGGTGAACCGGATCGTCCGGGAACTCGCCCCCGAGGGCCCGCCGGTCACGGTGATCGCGACCGGCGGCCTTGCCCCACTCGTGCTCAGCGAATCCGAGACCATCACCGAGCACGTCCCCGAACTCACGTTGCTGGGCCTGCGGCTGGTCTACGAACGCAATACGCGCTGAGCGTCCCCGGAACGCCGGAGCCCCGGCGTCACCCCAGCACCTTCAGGCCGACGACTCCGGCCACGATCAGCACGAGGCAGGCGATGCGCGCCGCGGTGACCGGATCGCCGAGCGCCACCATGCCGTAGGCGGCCGCTCCCACGGCGCCGATTCCGACCCAGACGACGTAGGCCGTTCCGATGGGGATGCTGCGCATGGCGAAGGCGAGCCCGGCCATGCTCAAGGCAAGCGCGACCAGAAACAGCAACGTGGGGCTTAGTCTGGAAAAACCTTTTGACGCGCTGAGAGCCGCGGCCCAGACGGTTTCCAGAACTCCGGAAATGACGAGGATCACCCAGGGCATCTGTCCGACCTCCACGAAGTACGCAGTGAGCTGTCACAACACTGCGTCGTCTTGTCGGGGCCGGGTACGACGCGCTCGTCCGGGGCGGCGAGTAACACCGCTACCGACGTTAACACCGATTGCCGGGTGGTGGCCGGTGGTGTTCGCCACCAACCGTACTCCGGCCACGCGCACCGGCAATCTTGCTGACTGCGTCGTCCTGGCCAGCATTTTCTTGCGCCGTACCGGCGACCAGGGGTGATCCCTGCGGTGGAATACGCCGGATAACCGCCGCCCGGCCCGGTAAAAGTCCGCAATGGGTAATCCGGTTCGCGCCCGGCGAGGAGGAGTTCGTACGCTATGGCCTCATGACCGATATCCCCGCGTCCGAGAACGCCACTGCTGACGATGACCTGCCCGAACAGCTGCGGGTACGCCGGGAGAAGCGTGACCGGATACTCGCTGAGGGTATCGATCCGTATCCGGTCGAAGTTCCTCGGACGCACACGCTCGCCGAGATTCGCGCCGCGCATTCGGATCTTCCGCCGGATACCAGCACCGGGAAGCAGGTCGGAATCACCGGCAGGGTGATGTTCCTGCGGAACACCGGGAAGCTGTGTTTCGCGAGCTTGCGTGAGGGCGACGGAACCGAACTGCAGGCAATGATCAGCCTGGCCAAGGTCGGTGCCGACGCACTCGCGGCCTGGAAGTCCGATGTCGATCTCGGCGATCACGTTTTTGTTCAGGGCGAGGTCATCACCTCGAAGCGCGGCGAGCTTTCCGTGATGGCGAACGGCTGGCAACTCACGTCGAAAGCACTGCGCCCGCTGCCCGTCGCGCACAAGGAATTGGCCGAGGAAACTCGAATCAGGCAGCGCTACGTCGACCTGATTCTACGTCCCAAGGCGCGTGATGTGGTTCGGACGAGGTCCACCGTCCTGCGGGCGCTGCGGGATTCCTTCCACGAACGCGGGTATACCGAGGTCGAGACCCCGATGTTGCAAACCCTGCACGGAGGTGCCGCGGCGAGGCCCTTCGTCACCCATTCCAACGCGTTCGACCTCGACCTGTTCCTGCGGATCGCGCCGGAGCTCTACCTCAAGCGTTGCGTCGTCGGTGGTATCGAAAAAGTCTTCGAGATCAACCGGAACTTCCGAAACGAGGGTAGCGACTCATCCCATTCGCCGGAGTTCGCGATGCTGGAGTACTACGAGGCATACGGAACTTACGACACCATCGCGAAGCTCACGCGGGAACTCGTTCAGGAGGCGGCGGAGGCGGCACTGGGTACTCAGGTCGTTACTCTCGCGGATGGTTCCGAGTACGACCTTTCCGGTCAGTGGACGACGCTGACGATGTACGACTCGCTGTCCGAAGCGCTCGGTACGGAAATCACTCCTGAGACGTCGGTGGAGACGTTGCGATCGTTTGCGGAGTCCCATGACCTGGAGGTGGACCCGAAACTGGGGCATGGCAAGCTGGTCGAGGAACTGTGGGAACATCTGGTGGGCGATCATCTCTACGAGCCCACTTTTGTCCGTGATTTTCCCTTGGAGACTTCCCCGCTGACCAGGCAACACCGCAGCAAGCCAGGGATAGCGGAGAAGTGGGACCTCTACGTCCGCGGATTCGAACTCGCGACGGGGTACTCCGAGCTCGTCGATCCCGTCGTGGAACGGCAACGGCTAACGGAACAGGCCCGGCTCGGTGCTGAGGGTGATAGTGAGGCCATGGTTCTCGACGAGGATTTCCTGCGCGCACTCGAGTATGGAATGCCCCCCAGTGGTGGTGCGGGAATGGGTGTCGACCGGTTGCTCATGGCGCTCACCGGTCTCGGCATCCGGGAGACGATCCTGTTCCCGCTGGTGCGGCCCGAATAACCCATAAGACTGACAAGTGGCTCCCGGTTAGCGCTGGCCGGACTGCACTTCACAACAACCGGGACGCCTTACAGCAATCGTGATTTGCGTTTATCGGCAGCAGCGGGTATTAATGTCGGAGTCGAAGCTTCTGGCGGGATCGCGTCTCCAGCGATCTGGCGCCAGCTCAAAGCAGGAGGAAAACTGATGGCGCAGAAGGTTCTCGTCTCTCTCGTGGACGATCTGGACGGTTCCGAGGCAGAGGAGACGGTTGAGTTCGGTCTGGACGGTGTGAGCTACCAGATCGATTTGTCCGCCGACAATGCCGAGGAGCTTCGGGACGCGCTGGCGCAGTACATCGAGCACGCGCGCCGTTCCGGTGGCCGTAAGCGCAGTTCCACTCGCGCGGCAGTGAAAGCCGCGGCCAGGCCCGCCACCGTGGACCGCGAGCAGAACCAGGCCATTCGTGCGTGGGCACGCAAGAACGGTTTCCAGGTTTCCGACCGTGGGCGTATCCCGTCCGAGGTGGTCGAGGCTTACCACAAGAAGAACTGATCGTTCTTCACGGTTCCTGCTTCGAGCGGGCACTACAGGTCGTGTAGTGGGGCCACCGGATTCATTCCGGTGGCCCCACTTCTGTCTTGGTCACAGCACGGTCACCGGATGGCTGGCCGTACGTGGCGGCGTAATCGATTTCCTCTTCCGTGTATCGCGTCCGCAGTGCTGGATTTGGAAGCAGGAACCTGAATACGGTGAGAGCTTCGAGTGGGGCGCAGGAGCGGCGAGTCGTTTCGATTCGCTCCGGCCAGGACCCACCAGATCGGATACCGCTGCCGCCTACGACCACTGATCTCTTGAGCCCTGACTTGCCACTGTCGACAGGGTTGCGGCCGGTGTTCTCTCCTCCACACGGTGCCTTGACGACCAGCGGTCGACCGCGGGGTTCTGTAGGTCGAGTCCGATGCTCTGGTCGTACGCCTCCAGCGCTGATCCATTCGTCTTGCCGGGCGCGCATCACCGTCGTTGAGCAGGACTCGTCTGCATGCTGCTGGGAGGGGCACGCCGCCACGCTGCTGCCGACCGGGATGGCGGTGCGTGGCGGCGCGGCCTCTTACCCGGCCTTCGGCTGCAGTTCCGTCGTGGCCGAGGAACGGCTGATGACCACGGCACCGACGACCAGCCCGGCGATGGCGAGCACCGCGGCGATCACGAACGGGTCGCCAGCGCGCACGGCGGGGGCGAACCCGATCCCTATGTAGACCGCTACGCCGCTGGCCCCTCCGAGCTGGTCGGCTGCTCGCTGGACCCCGGAGGCGATTCCGGCGTCCTCGTCGGTCGCTCCGCTGACTGCGATGAACTGCAGCCCCACCAGACCAAAACCCATCCCGGCGGCGATCAGCAACATCGCAGGCAGCAGCCACACCGCTCCAGCATCGAGGGCTGCGACGAGCGCGATCACCGTCATCGCGCCCGTGGCGGAGCCGAGGCCTGCCAGCACGCACGCGCGCGCTCCCCACCTGCCTAGCAGTCGGGGCACGAGAATCGAGGCCGTGATCAGCGCGATAGCCAACGGCAGCATCGTGAGCCCGGCTCCCAGCGGGCCGATCCCGAGACGGTCCTGCAGGTAGAACGTGAACAGCAGGAACGAGGTCGATAGCGCCCCGCTGAGCAGCATCGTCGTCAGGTTCGCCCGCACGCGGGCGCGGTTGGCGAAGAAGGCCAGGGGCACCAGGGGGTTCGGAGACCGCGATTCGACCCGCACGAACCCGGCGGCAGCCAGCACCGCACCGGCCAGCGCTACCACGCTCACCCACGGGTTTGTGCCTGGTTCGCCGGCCTCGACCGCGGCGTAGGTGAACAGCAACGGGCACGCGGTGAGCAGGAACGCGCCCGGAAGATCCAGCCGGGCCTGCCCACGGGAAGCGGGACGCTCGCCCTCGACGAGCACGAGCGTAGCCACGATCACGACCAGGATGAACGGCACCGAGATCAGGAAGATCCATCGCCAGCCCAGGTGGGCGGTGATGATTCCCGAGAGGGCGAACCCGAGCACCAGCCCACAGCTGGCGACCGCGGCCCACACGCTCAGGGCCCGCGACCGGTGTGGGCCCTCGGGGAACATCAGCACGATCGTGGCCATCGCGGCCGGCAGTGCGAGGGCCTCGCCAGCCCCTTGGACGAGGCGCGCGACCACCAGGACCGCGAACGAGGGGGCCAGCCCCGCCAGTAGTGATGCTGCGCCGAACAGGGTAGTGCCGACCAGCAACATGCGGCGGCGCCCCAGCAGGTCGCTGAGGCGACCGCCGAGCATCAGCAGCCCGCCGCCGGTGATGGTGTAGCCGATCATTACCCAGGTCAGCGAGTGGCCATCGACGCCGAGATCCGCGCCGATCGAGGGCAGTGCGATGTTGACCACGGTCACGTCGACCGCGATAAAGAACTGCAGCATCGACATCGCGCACAGCACGAGCCATGCGCGCATGGGAGACGGGCTTTGCCCGCCGGAAGAAGAAATGCCTGAAAGCATCGAATGCTCCGTCGCTCTGAAGAGTTCCGGAGCAGCACAAGTGCCACTCCGGACTGATCACGAAGCGGTAGGACGTTCCAGGTGGGGGTGTTGTGAGTCGGACGTCCCGCCGCTAGCGGGACGTCCTGGTCACTGCCGCGCAAGCGGCCGAGCACGATGCGGCTGACATGCTGCTCAGCCTAGCAGCGGACTCCGGTCCGCGACCGAGTCGCCTGGGCTCCGACTTCTGGCGCTGTCCGGGGCTGCGGTGGACACCCTGCCGCCTCGACAGCGGGACCTCGCCGGCCGAGTTCAGGACCACACCGCGCCCGCGGAAACCACAGTTCCCAGCTGCCCGCTCAACAGTCGAACACCGACCAGCAGATGTCGTTGCGCAACCTCTGGTCATCAAGTACCAGCTCGCGAATCTCCTCCGGGAGCTGATCACGCTGCCACTGGCACTCGAGTCTCCCCACGGCCTCATCAAGGCCTTCCGGCGCCGCCGCCCGCGCTGCCTTGATCGCGTATGCGGCGGCGCCGAGTTCGTGTGCGGCGACGTGGGCGACGGCTCCGGCCTGGCCCGCGGCGTACGCGGCATGCCGTGCTGCCCCACGCAGCTCCCTGGCCGCCCCCATCGCATGGCCGCCCGCCGCGCGAGCCCGCATCATCTTCACCTCGCCACGCACCCAGGCACGGGCGTGCTCGATCGCCTGGCGTGGTCGTGGGTCCCCAGGCTGGGCCGACTCGAAGTGGCCGAGGACGTGTTCCGCGCACGAGGCGGCCCACAGCGCGAGGAGGCGGTGATCCGCGTCCGTGAGAGTCCCGCCGCGGCGGATCGTCACGAAGCGAGGGTCGCGGACCTTCGGGAGGATCATGACGGGCACTCCCTGTTGCCCGCGTCGGTGTGCCCGGCCACCGGGTCGGCCGGCTGGCGCAGGGAATGGTCCAGCGTGCGCATCAGCCGGGCGACGCGCTGGCCGCCGGTTGTCGCGGGCGGGTAGCGGCGGAGCACGTCTATGAGCACTGGTGTCGCTCGCTGCCGTGACCGTTCCAGCAAGGCGTCTCCGACCGCGGGGTCCCCGCCCGCCGCCAGCTCCCCGACGCGCGCGGCGCTCGCGGAGGCTCGCAGGATGTGGCCGACCTGGCTGGACTGGGCGATGGGGTGCAGGTATGCGGCCGATGCGGCGTCACCGGCGCAGCGCGCGGCCAGTCGCGCGGCTTCGGACGGTGCGGACCGGGCGGCCCGATGAGCATCGAGGGAAGTGACCCGCTGCAGTGTGGTCCTTTCGGCGCCGTTGATGAACGTCCAGGCCGCGTCGACCGCCGCGCGCGGGCGCGGATCGTCGGGCACAGCCTGTTCGAAAACCGCCAGGACGTCCTCCGCGTGCCGGACCACGTAACGCGCCACGACGCGCAGCTCGTCCATCGTCAGGTCGAAGTCTCCGGACACGGCCTGTTTGCCTTGGGTCATGTCCTTGAATCGTATCCCTGAACACCCGGTTGAGACTTTATGGCGAGGTCGTCACTCCACTGCGTCGCAACCCTCAATCGGAGGTGCGGCGGCTAGTTCTTGGGGCAGGTGCGCGGGCAGCCTGCGCACTCGGACTCGTGCGGCAGCAGATAGGAGAAGCAGCAGCTTTCCCTGCGCCTGGTCCAGCTGCGACCCCCGCCTGCCCCGGCCTCGATCCTCAGCGTGGAGGCCGACGTCAGCGGCGGGTAGCGGCGTTCCAGCACCAGAGCGGCGTCGGCCACGGCGGCCCCTTCGGCCGCCGGAGTGCCACCCTGTGCCCCAGCCCACCAGAGCGCGCTGTCGAGCGCGTCGGTGGCGCCCGCCCACAGTGTTCGTGAGCCGAGCGGGCTGCTCCTGCGGTAGGCCCGCACGAACTGGGAGGCGTGCGCCACGTAACGGGTGCGCAGCAGTTCGGCCAGCGCTCGTTCATCGGCGACCACCGTCGCCTCCTGCCTGCCACTGCCGGGATCGGAGGGCAGGCAGTAGAAGGAACGGCCGAGCACCGCGACGCCGTCGGGATCGGGCCTGCCCGTTACCGCGATCCGCATCGCCAGATCGTCCGGGCGCAGATCGGGCACACGGCGTTCGTGGTGCAGCAGCAGCGCGCCCGCGTACGCCGGGACACGGAGGTACCAGGACATCACGTAGCTGGCCACGGTGCGTTCCGGTGCGGTCCCGTACTCCGCCCGCAGCCAGTCGCGCAGTCTGACCCGCCACTGGTCGAGCGCGGCCGGATGGTCGAGCAGGTCCGTGCATCGGAGCCAACGGCCGTCCGCGGGGAAGTCCGCTCGGATCTCGGCCCGCTCCTGCAGGCCGGCGATCCGCTCCAGTGAGGTCGTGAGGCCGCCGGGGGCGCTTGCGCCGGCTTCCGGACGGACGGTGTGGCCCGCGTCACGGAAGGACCGGTCGATGCTCACGCGAACCCTCCCACTGCGCCGTTCGAATGATTAGGACTGCCTTACCTTACATTGGGTCGGAAGGTGCGTCAGTTGTCAACCACGATCGGACGAACGCCACAACAACCAGTGTGTTCGCGGTGAGCGGACAGGGACCCCCGGTGGAATCCAAACGGGGGGCGGCACGTTGTAATGGACGTCAACAGCCAGCGGAAAGACGTCGATAACGACAGGTCGCGATCCCGCGCGGGCGGGGAGTCGCGATCCGATTCCGGCGTAGTCGGACGCCGGTGTGGTGGCTGGGCCACTACAGTGGTCTTACGGTGCTGAACTCATCGCGGGCTTCGTCCCTAAAATCGACGGGGACGTGGTGAGATCGGGCCGCCGGCGCAGCAGTCGAGGGAGTGGGAATGTTCGAAAGGTTCACCGACCGCGCGAGGCGGGTGGTCGTCCTGGCCCAGGAAGAGGCCCGGATGCTCAACCACAACTACATCGGCACCGAGCACATCCTCCTGGGCTTGATCCACGAGGGTGAAGGTGTCGCCGCCAAGGCGCTGGAGTCGTTGGGTATCGCGCTGGAGGGTGTGCGACAGCAGGTCGAGGAGATCATCGGCCAGGGGCAGCAGGCCCCGAGCGGGCACATCCCCTTCACGCCGCGTGCCAAGAAGGTGCTGGAGCTGTCTTTGCGCGAAGCGCTGCAGCTCGGCCACAACTACATCGGCACCGAGCACATCCTGCTCGGGCTGATCCGCGAGGGTGAAGGCGTAGCCGCGCAGGTGCTCGTCAAGCTCGGCGCGGACCTGAACCGGGTGCGCCAGCAGGTGCTGCAGCTGCTCTCCGGCTACCAGGGCAAGGAGCCCGCGGAAGCCGGTGCGGGCCGTGGCGAGGGCACCCCGTCCTCCTCGCTGGTGCTCGACCAGTTCGGCCGTAACCTCACCGCGTCCGCGCGGGAGGGCAAGCTTGACCCGGTCATCGGGCGCAGCAAGGAGATCGAGCGGGTCATGCAGGTGCTGTCCCGCCGCACCAAGAACAACCCGGTGCTCATCGGTGAGCCCGGCGTCGGCAAGACCGCCGTCGTCGAGGGCCTCGCGCAGAACATCGTCAAGGGTGAGGTTCCCGAGACGCTGAAGGACAAGCAGCTCTACACGCTTGACCTCGGCTCGCTCGTGGCCGGTTCCCGCTATCGCGGTGACTTCGAAGAGCGCCTCAAGAAGGTGCTCAAGGAGATCAAGACCCGTGGCGACATCATTCTGTTCATCGACGAGCTGCACACGCTCGTGGGTGCCGGTGCCGCTGAGGGCGCGATCGACGCGGCGAGCATCCTCAAGCCGATGCTCGCCCGTGGTGAGTTGCAGACGATCGGTGCGACCACGCTTGAGGAGTACCGCAAGTACATCGAGAAGGACGCCGCGCTGGAGCGCCGCTTCCAGCCGATCCAGGTCGGTGAGCCTTCGCTCGAGCACACGATCGAGATCCTGAAGGGGCTGCGCGATCGGTACGAGGCGCACCATCGCGTCTCGATCACCGACTCGGCACTGGTGTCGGCGGCCACGCTGGCCGATCGCTACATCAACGACCGCTTCCTGCCGGACAAGGCGATCGACCTGATCGACGAGGCCGGCGCCAGGATGCGGATCCGCAGGATGACCGCGCCGCCGGACCTGCGCGAGTTCGACGAGAAGATCGCCGACGTTCGCAGGGAGAAGGAGTCGGCCATCGACGGCCAGGACTTCGAGCGGGCCGCCCGGCTGCGGGACGAGGAGAAGACGCTCCTCGGCCAGAAGTCCGAGCGGGAGAAGCAGTGGAAGGACGGTGACCTGGACGTCGTCGCGGAGGTCGACGACGAGCAGATCGCCGAGGTCCTCGCCAACTGGACCGGTATCCCCGTGTTCAAGCTCACCGAGGAGGAGACCACCCGTCTGCTCCGCATGGAGGCCGAGCTGCACAAGCGGATCATCGGTCAGGACGACGCCGTCAAGGCGGTCTCCCAGGCGATCCGCCGGACCCGTGCCGGTCTGAAGGACCCGAAGCGCCCCTCCGGCTCGTTCATCTTCGCCGGCCCGTCCGGTGTCGGTAAGACCGAGCTGTCCAAGGCGCTGGCGAACTTCCTCTTCGGCGACGACGACGCGCTCATCCAGATCGACATGGGCGAGTTCCACGACCGCTACACCGCCTCGCGGCTGTTCGGGGCCCCTCCGGGCTACGTCGGTTACGAGGAGGGTGGCCAGCTCACCGAGAAGGTGCGGCGCAAGCCGTTCTCCGTGGTGCTCTTCGACGAGATCGAGAAGGCGCACCAGGAGATCTACAACACCCTGCTGCAGGTGCTGGAGGACGGCCGCCTGACCGACGGTCAGGGCCGCACGGTCGACTTCAAGAACACGGTGCTGATCTTCACCTCGAACCTGGGCACCTCGGACATCTCCAAGTCCGTGAGCCTCGGCTTCTCTTCCGGCAACGAGGGCGTTGCCAAGTACGAGAAGATGAAGCAGAAGGTCAACGAGGAGATGAAGAAGCACTTCCGGCCTGAGTTCCTCAACCGGATCGACGACATCATCGTGTTCCACCAGCTGACGGAGGAGCAGATCGTCGACATGGTGGACCTGATGGCCACCCGCGTCGAGACGCAGCTCAAGGCCAAGGACATGGCCATGGAGCTCACCTCGAAGGCGAAGAAGCTGCTGGCCAAGCGTGGCTTCGACCCCGTGCTCGGTGCACGGCCGCTGCGCCGCACCATCCAGCGCGAGATCGAGGACCAGCTGTCGGAGAAGATTCTGTTCGGCGAGATCGAGGCCGGCCAGATCGTCATCGTGGATGTCGAGGGCTGGGACGGCGAGAGCGCCAAGGACGACACGGCACACTTCACCTTCCGCGGTGAGGCCAAGCCGTCGAACGTTCCGGACGCCCCGCCGGTCGGCGTCGCCGCATCCAGCGGTGAGGAGACGGGCGAGACCGAAGCCGAGTAAACGCAGCTGACACGAAGAACGCCCCCGGGACCAGCTCCCGGGGGCGTTTCTTCATGTCAGGGGGTCAGTTGGTACGTCTGCAAGTACCACCAAGCAAGATCACCAGCACCCCCAACTGCTACCAACTCCTGGCTGTCACCGTCGGGACAGACGGAGCTTGGAGGTAGGAAACGCAGGAATGATCTTGCTTGGTGGTACTTGCAGACGCTCCATCCCTGAACGGGAGGGGCGACGGCGGGTGCGGCGTCGGGGGCCGTCAGTGCAGGGTGCCAGCGGGGACGGGGAGATCGGTTTGAGTGGTGAGGGCCGTGCGCACCAGGACGTCGAGCGCGCGGGCGCACTCCTCGACCGGCAGGCTCGGATGCCGCTGACCAGCCTGTTCAGGACTGAACGGCACATGGACGAAACCACCCCGCACATCGGGTAGCTCGGTCGCGAGCAGGTGCATCAGGCCGTAGAACACGTGATTGCACACGAAGGTCCCCGCGGTGTGCGAGACCTCGGCAGGAAGGCCCTCGGCTGCGATCGCCGCGGCGCACGCCTTGACCGGGAGGGTGCTGAAGTACCCGACAGGGCCATCCGGCACGACCGGCACGTCCACCGGTTGCCGGCCCGCGTTGTCGGGGATCCGGGCGTCCTGCAGATTCACCGCGATCCGCTCGGGCGTCACCGCGGCGCGACCACCCGCCTGCCCCGCACAGACCACCAGTTCGGGGCGGTGCCGCTCGATGGCTGTCCGGAGTTCGGGCAGCGAACTTTCGAAGTCGCACGGGAGTTCGCTCACCGCGACCTCGTAGTCCTCGGGCGCATTCTGGGCCACCAGCCGCACCGCCTGCCAGGACGGGTTCACCGCTTCGCCGCCGAAGGGGGTGAAGCCGGTGAGAAGTACACGTCGCATGGCCTTAGACGATACGGCGAGCAACGGGCCTGTCGGTCCGCGACGGAAGAACTCAACGAAAAATTTCCGTCCGGTGTCGATCCGGTCGCTCCCCGTTCGACGCATTTATGAGAGCAGGAAACGACCCCGCCAAGACAACCGGAAGGCATCGACATGACCACCATCAGCACGCAGGACAACAACAACGCCACCACCACAGCCACCACCGACCGGCTGGTCAACCTGAGCACCGGGGTGCACGGCGCCGCCATCGCCGCGGTGCGCGTCGTGGTCTCGTTCCTGTTCGTCTGCCACGGCGCGCAGGGGCTCGGTGCTTTCGGCGGGATCGACGGCCAGGGGACGGGTGTCGTGTTCGGCGCCTGGCCCGAGTGGTGGGCGACGATGATCGCGCTCGTCGGCGGCAGCCTGGTCGCGCTCGGCCTGTTCACCAGGCCTGCGGCGCTGCTGTGCTCGGGCGCGATGGCCTACGCCTACTTCGTCGTGCACCAGCCGATGGCCCTGCTTCCCCTGCAGAACCTCGGCGAGCAGGCCGCGCTGTTCTCCTGGATCTTCCTGCTGATCGCGGTACTCGGCTCCGGTTCGTTCGCGCTGGACTCCCTGGTTCGCCGGTCCAGGTCCACGCGGTCGGCCTGAGTGGGCCTGGCCCGGGCATGCTGGTCCGGTGAGCATTGTTGTCGCAGCGAGCGTGCAGCCCGAGAGTTCGGCGAAGGTCACGAGGAAGGGGCGCGGACGGATGACGGTCACCGTTCTGCTGCTGGTCGCGGCGGTTCCGTTCGCGCTCCTGGTCTTCCTCCGCCTCACGGGTATCGACGGGAATCGGCACACCGCGGCCGCGCTCGCGCTCTCCCCGTATGCGGCCGTCGCGGGGATGCTGCTCGGTGGCCTCGCGCTGGTGGTGCGGCAGTGGTGGATCGGCGCAGTGGTGCTCGCACTGACAGTCGCCCTGGTCGCGGTGCTCCTGCCACGGATGCTGCCGGACGGGCAACCTGCCAACGACGGTGCGGTGCTGCGGGTGCTGGCCACGAACCTGTACTTCAGTAACGGGGATGCCCAGCGCGTGGTGGACCACGTCAGGGACAACCAGATCGACGTGCTTGCGCTGAGCGAGCTGGATTCGTCCGGGGTGGCAGCACTGGCCGATGCGGGTCTGTTCTCCGTACCACCGCACCAGGCGTTGCGGGCGGCCGACTACGGATCCGGCTCCGGACTGGTGTCCCGCTATCCGCTGGAGGAGTTACCGCCCGTGGAGCCGTCGACGTTCGAGCAGCCGCGGGCCCTGCTCCACCTGCCGGGCGGTGCGACGGCCGAGATCGTCGCCGTGCACGCCTGCCCGCCGACCTTGGACGTGGACGACTGGCGTACGGAACTGGCCGCCCTGCCACAGGCCGACGACGCGGCCGTCCGGATTCTCGCCGGAGACTTCAACGCGACCCTCGACCACGCCGCGTTGCGCCGGGTACTGAGTGCCGGCTATCACGACGCCGCGGAACAACGCGGGAACGGGTTCCTGCCTACCTGGCCGTCGGGGCTCTACCCACCGCCCGTGACCATCGATCACGTGCTCGCCGACCAACGGGTCGAGGTGCGCGACTACCGGGTGCTGAACGTGCCGGGCAGCGACCACGACGCCGTGTACGCCGAGCTGGCCCTACCCGGCTGAGAAACCGTCCAGCAGAGTGTCCAGCGCGGTGAGCGCCGCCAGCGCGCCGAGTGGAAGCGAGATTCCCCGGCCGTGCCGCACATCCGGCTCTCGCGGGTTGATCCGGATGAGCGCACCGCTGGCCGCGCTGGCCAGTTCCGCCTGCCGCCGCACCGTCGGCACGGCACGCCCGGCCCCGAGTTCGATCACCACAAGGTCCTGCTGCTTGCGGCGCCACTGCTGTAGGGCGTCGAGTTGCCGCTGACTGCGATGCCCGATCCAGTCGAGGTCGCCGAACATCAGGATGTTCGGCCGGGACAGTCCGCCGCACTCCGGGCAACTCGGGAGGGGCCGCTCGGCTCGCATGGTTTCCTCGTCCACCACCATGAGCGTGTCCTCGGCGGACCAGATGTCGTCGTGGCAGCCACCGGCGCACTGCATGTGGTGGATGGATCCGTGCACCTCCACGACGTCGTCCTGCGGGTACCCCGCGCGCTGGAACTGGCCGTCGACGTTCGAGGTGAAGACGCGCATGCCGCCGGGAGTGCGTTCGCCCCATTCCCGGAGCAGCCGGAAGCCCTCGTGCGGGACCGTCCTGCGGTAGAGGTCCAGCCGATGCCCGTAGAAGCCCCACGCGAGTTCGGGGTCGGCGGCGAAGTGCTGCGGGTCGGCCATTTCGGCGAAGCTGAGGCCCAGCCGGGCGTACGGCGGGTATGCCCGCCAGAATCCCTCGTCCCCACGGAAGTCGGGCAGCCCGGAGTCGACGCCCATGCCCGCTCCCGCGCACACCAGCAGCGCGCCCGCGCCGGAGATCAGCTCGGCGGCCCGGGCGAGGTCCGCATCGGTCACTCGGTCTCGGGGCCGTTGCTCTGGACGACCTCGAACTCCAGCAGGCTCGCCCCGCTGGCAACCGGCTTACCGCGCTGTCCGGCGTGCGCCTCCTTGGCCGGGCCCTCGGACCAGGCGCGGAAATGCTCCTCGGACTCCCACTTCGTGTAGACGAAGTAGCGGTTCTCGCCGGACACCGGGCGCAGCAACTCGAACCCGAGGAAACCGGGCTGCGAGTCCACGGCGTGCAGCCGCGCGGCGAAGCGCTGCTCCAGCTCCGGTCCAGCGCCCTCGGGAACCTCGATCGCGTTGATCTTCACAACAGCCATGCCGTCCAGGGTAGTGCGCCGCGCAGGCACGGGACCTGCCCGCCGAATGTGGTGACTACCGCCGCAGCGAGCCAGGGAACAGGAACTCGTCGGCAGGCATGGCAGTGCCACGGAACCAGGTGTCGAAGAACTCGCCGAGGTCCTGTCCCGCGATGTCGGTGACGAAGCGCTCGAACTCCGGCCAGCTGGCGTTGCCGTCCCGGTGGGCCGCCGACCACTCGGGCAGCACCCTGGCGAAGGCCTCCTCGCCGATCTGCCTGCGCAGTGCGTGGACGGCGAGGATCCCCTTGTCGTAGACGCCGCCGAACTCGTTGCCCGCACCCATGTCGTACAACTTCGCCGACCAGAAACGCTCGTCGCCGCGCACCCGCTGGATCGCGTCGTGGTAGCGCTCGTCGAGGTCCATGTCCTGCTTTCCCTCGGCCCACAGCCACTGCGAGTAGCTGGCGAGGCACTCGTTGAGACAGATGTCGGCCCAGGAGTCGATCGAGACCGAGTTTCCGTACCACTGGTGGGCGATCTCGTGCACCACGGTCTCCAGATCCGCCCACTCCGCGTAGGTCGGCCTGCCCTGGGTTTCCAGGGAGAAGCCGATCTCCTCCGCCAGGTAGATCCCGCCCGCGGTGTCCAGCGGGTACTCGCCGAAGTGCTCGCCGAGGAACTCGATGACCTCGCCGACACGGTCGCCGTCGGCACGTTTCGATTCCGTACCCGGCGCGTAGGCGGTGAGCACCGGCGTCCCGTCGGCCAGCTTCGTCCTTTCGATGTCGAACTTGTCCACGGCGAGGGTGGTGAGGTAGCTGGCGACCGGGGTCTGCTCGGACCAGGACCAGGTGGTCCATCCGTCCGCGCTGGTGGTGCCCTCCTCCGTGCCGATGGAGATCGCCGACCAGCCGTCCGGCACCCTGGCGTCGAGCCGGAACGTGGCCTTGTCCCGCGGGGTCTCGTTGACGGGGTACCAGAACGCGGCCGAGTGCGGCTCACCGAGGACGAAGGCTCCACCGCTCGCGCTCTGTTGCCAGCCGTTCGCACCGAGCTGGTAGCCGTTCGCCTCCTGCGGCTTTCCGCCGTAGCGGACCCTGGTGCGGAAGGTCGTGCCTTCCCGCACCGGGGTAGCGGGGGTGATGACGAGTTCGGCCTCGCCCTCGCGGACGAACTCGGCCCGGGTGCCGTCCACCTCGACGGAGGTGACCTCCAGCCCCCGCAGGTCGAGATTGAACCGGCTCAGGTGCTGGGTCGCGGTCGCGGTGACCGTGGTGTCGCCGTCGAGGATGCCTTCGCCCGGGTCGAAACTCACCGAGACGTGGTAGTCCACGGCGTCGTAACCGCCGTTGCCGTCGTTCGGGTAGTACGTGTCCCCCGCTCCCGCGGCACCCGGCGTCGGCGGGGAACCCGGCTGCCGGGCTTTGTCGGGGGTGCAGCCGATAATGGCGACGGTGAGGCCGCAGAGCAGGAGAGCTCCGCCGGTGCGGCTGCGCATGGCCGGAGCTTAGATGGGGGTAGGTGAAGGTGGCGCGTGAGGACGTCGTGGACTTCGGTGGGCAGGGGCAGCCGATCGTGCTGTTGCACGGCCTGATGGGACGCGCGACCACGTGGTGGTCGGTCGCCCGGTGGCTGACCTCGTACGGGCACGTCGTCGGGCTGGACGCACGGGGACACGGCAGGCTCGGCCGCAGAGGGAACTGGCGTACCGAGGAGTTCGCCGGTGACGTCGCGGAACTCGTCGGGGAACTGGGCGAGGGCCCCGCGGTGCTGATCGGGCACTCCATGGGCGGGCTGCACGCGTGGGCGACGGCCGCCGCCTATCCGGAGCTGGTCCGCGCGGTCGTCGTGGAGGACATGGCCCCGGATCAGCGCGGCAAGACCGTGGAGACCTGGCGAGGCCACTTCGACTCGTGGCCCGTGCCGTTCCGGTCCATCGCACACGTGAGGGAGTTCTTCGGCAGCACCGGAAACTACTTCGCCGAGTGCGTGACCGAGCACGCGGACGGCTACCACCTGATGGCCGATATGGAGGATCTGTACCAGATCGCCGAGGAATGGGGCAGACGTGACTACTGGTCCATGGTCGAGGCGGTCACCTGCCCCGTGCTGGTGATCGAGGCGGAGCACAGCGCGATGCCGGTCGGGCAACAGGCCGAACTCGCCGCGCGGGTGGCCGGCGGTGGAAAGCACCTCGTCGTTCAGGGCGCGGGGCACGTCGTGCACGACGACGCGCCCCGGCAGTACCGGGGCGCGGTCGAGGCTTTCCTGTCCGGCGTGCTCGGGCGCTGACCGAAGCACTCAGCCCGCGAGCAGTTCCTTCCACGCCTGCGGGGTGAGCGTGGCGGGCCTGGTGCCACGCAGGTCGGTCAGCACTCCTGCGGCCCGAGCGGCATGGCTCTTCGTGCCGGGTGCCGCGGCCGGGGTGATCAGCGGCCAGATGTCGGCGCCGAGAAAGCCGCGCTCGTCGGCGTTCGCGCTGCCGTAACACTGATGCGGGGTGACGCCCTGCCTGGCGGCGACCCTGGCTACGGCGTCCCGGGTGCTCGCGCCGAAAACACCGTCGGTCGGCACGTTCCGTTCGCCGTGTTCGCGCAACAGGTGCTGGGCGACCATGACCCGCTGGCCCGCGTCGCCCGGCTTGAGCAGCGGCCACTCGACGGCGTCGCGGGCCTGCACCCCGAGCACCCGCGCGACCTCCCTGCGCAGCTCTGGCAGCCTGCCGTACAGGATGCCGCCGGGACACTCGGTGGAGTTGAAGTCGCGGTGTCCCTTGATGTTGATCGTGGGCACGCCGTACTGGTACGCCATGTAGGCGACGAGCCGGACCATCGAGTCCCACAGTCGCTGTGGCACGTCCTCCTGGGTGTAGAGGCCCTCGTTCTCGATGCCGATGATCTGACTGTTGTTGTTCGCGACGTTGGTTCCGAGAACGTGCCGGGTGCCGTCGCGCAGGATCTCCAGACTCCGGTGCCTGCCCTCGGTGATGTAGCCACCGCGGCTGTTGGTGAACTGCTGGCCGGTGTCGATCCAGCCACGGGTGTCCATGTGGAAGTTCTGGATGGAGCGGGAGATGGCGAACGCCCGCGCGAGCGAGTAGTCGTCGGTGTTGCCCGGCTCCACGGTGTGGTGCACGACGATGTAACGGGGCACGTGGTTCTGGACGGTGATCGGCGCGCGCGGCGGGCGTGCCTGC
The DNA here is from genome assembly GCF_900111885.1 of Amycolatopsis marina. Classification (GTDB taxonomy): domain Bacteria; phylum Actinomycetota; class Actinomycetes; order Mycobacteriales; family Pseudonocardiaceae; genus Amycolatopsis; species Amycolatopsis marina. Next base: position 270,498 of record NZ_FOKG01000004.1, on the reverse strand, counting down.
CACTCGCTCGTGCTGTAGATCCGCGGTTGCTGTACCGGTGCCCGTGTCTCGGCGGAAACCGGGGATGCGGACAGGCCGGCCATGGTGCCGACGGCGGTGGCCGTCAGTCCCGTTCGAATCAGGGTGCGGCGGTCGAACCCTGGCTTTTCAGCCATGTTGATCTCCCTCGACAGGGGCGAGTCACTCGCGGGCGCTCGCCCAGATCAGCCGTATTCGGCTATGCGCAGGTGTTCATCAGCAGGGATTGCACCGCAGACGCTAACCGCCGAAGCCCCGTTCGACAATGGTTCACGAACTCCGATCGGTCATTGTTTAAGACCGCCACTGGTACCTGGAGTAGAGCGTTACTCCATCGGGTTCAGTGCTCGCCCGGTAGCGCGAACCTGCCGTCCTCGATCTGCTCGACGAGCCCGTCGGCCAGCAGCGAGTCGAGACAGCGATCCCGGCGGCCCGCCTCCGACCACACCACGTCGAGTCGGCTCTTGGCGACCGGTTCCGCTGTCCCGCGCAGTACGTCCAGCAGCCTGCCGCGAATCTGTCTGTCCGTGCCGGCGAACTTCTGCACCGGCTTCGCCGGACCGGCGTAGGCAGGCCTGCCGGCACGCTGCCATGCGCAGTCGGCGAATATCGGGCAGTCGGCGCACTGCGGAGAGCGCGCGGTGCAGACGAGGGCGCCGAGTTCCATGACGGCTGCCGAGAACTTCGCCGCTTCGGCGTCCTGCTCCGGCAGGAAGGCTTCGATGTCCGCCATGTCCCTGGTGTTGGACGGCGGTCCGGCGTCACCCGCGCCGTGTACCGCACGTGCGACGACCCGCCGCACGTTGGTGTCCACGACCGGCGCGCGCTTGCCGTAGGCGAAGGCGACAACCGCACGTGCGGTGTAGGCGCCGATGCCGGGTAGTGCCAGCAGCGTGTCGACGTCGTTGGGAACGACGTCGTCGTGCTCGCGCGCGATCGCGTCGGCCGCGGCGTGCAGGCGGAGCGCCCGGCGCGGGTAGCCGAGTTTGCCCCAGGCGCGCAGCACCTCGCCCTGCGGTGCGGCCGCCAGTGCGGACGGCCGCGGCCAGCGGGTCAGCCACTCGGTCCAGAGCGGCTGGACGCGGACGACCGGCGTCTGCTGCAACATGATCTCGCTGACCAGCACGCCCCATGCGGTGCAGTCGGGCCTGCGCCACGGGAGGTCACGGCCGCGCTCGTCGAACCACTCGATCAGCGTGCCGGGGTCGATGGACATCGCCGCGAGCTTACCCAGCGGCCGCACTTTCCCGGGAAAGTGCTACCCGGGGAACGGCACTTTCCCGGGAAAGTGCGGTCACTCGGCCTCGGTGAGCTTGCCGGTGTGCACGTCGTAGACGAAGCCGCGCACCTTGTCGGTGTACGGCACGAACGGGCTGCGCTTCACTCGCTCCACCGACTGGCGGACGCTGTCGTTGACATCGCGGAACGCCTCGACCGCCCAGGTGGGCCGCAGCCCGGTGTCCGCCTCGAGCTCGTCCTTGAAGCCGTCCTCGGTCACGAGGTTCAACCCGCAGGTGGTGTGCTGCACGATCAGCACCTCACGGGTGCCGAGCTTGCGCTGGCTCAGTGCGAGCGAGCGGACCATGTCGTCGGTCACGATGCCACCCGCGTTGCGCAGCACGTGCGCCTCGCCCTGCAGCAGCCCGAAGATCTCGAAGACCCGGATCCTGGCGTCCATGCACGTGAGGATCGCGACGTGGAGCGAGGGCTCGGGGGTGGACCGGTCGCCACGAAGCTCATCGCCCAGTTCACTGTTGCGGCGAAGCAGTTCATCGATCGCGGTCAAGGTCACACCTCCGGGAACGTGGATTGTCCGACAAGTGGACATGTTCGCCTACTGGGTGGGCAACGAAGTTAGACCAAAATCACGGTGTCGTGCTCATGTTCGGGTGATGCACAGTCGCTGGTCGCCTGTCATTCGTGTCTCACCTGCATGCGACGCCGCGAGCCGGTCTTCGCACGCTCCGTCCGGCCCCCGTCGCTCGCATCGTGCATCACCCTCACGGGCCGAACCACAGTTCCTCAGCCGTTCGTGGTGGTCCGGACGTCGCGCCGACGCGCAGTTCCGTTGGCAGGGTGACCACCCTCGGCGTCATGTGTTCGTTCGTGGCCAGCAGCAGTTTGCCCGCGGCCTTGCCCTTCTCCAGCACCGGCTGGTGCACCGTGGTGAGCCCGGCGCGGGTGGCTTCGGCGATACCGTCGAAGCCGGTGACCGTGAGATCGCCGGGGACCCGGAGTCCGCGCCGTCCCGCCTCGGCCAACGCGCCGAGCGCCAGGATGTCCGAGGTGCAGATGAGGGCGGTGACCTGGGGGTACGCGTCGAGTAGCTGGCGGGCACCCGAGGCTCCCTCGTCCACGGTGTGCTCGAACCGCTCCACGACGGGCACGGTGCTCCAGGCCACCCCGGCCGCTTCGAACTTCTTGGCCAGCGCGGAGAGTCGGGTCCGCTGCACGTGGAAATGGGCGCTGCGCTGCCGCTCGACCGAGGCGAAGTCGTCGTTGCGGTCCCGGGAAAGGCGCATGCAGAGCACCCCGACCTGGTGATGACCGAGGTCCACCAGGTGACCGGCCAGTTCGGTGATCGCCGCGGCATCGTCCGGGCCGACACGGTCCACGCCCTCGATCGCGGGCTGGTCGATCACGACCGTCGGGACCGGCCGTGCGAGCACCGCGGCCAGATGCGGGTCGTCGTCGGGGACCGAATAGACCACGAAACCGTCGACACCGGCCCGGTGCACGGCGGCGACGTCCTCCCTGCCAGGGCTGGCGGGCACGAGATGCAGCCCGACGCCGGCGTCCTCGCAGGCCAGTGCCAGGCCTTCCAGAACACCGACCGCGGCGGGGTCCCGGAACGCATAGGACAGGTTCTCGGTCAGCAACAGCCCGACCGCGCCCGCCGTGCGGGTACGCAGTGAGCGGGCGACCGGGTCAGGGCCCGCATAGCCGAGGCGGCGGGCGGTCTCCAGTACGCGTCTGCGCAACTCCGGCGACAGCTGGTCCGGCCGGTTGTAGGCGTTGGAGACCGTCGTACGCGAAACGCCCAGCTCAGCGGCAAGCGAAGCCAGCGTCGCCTGACGCCTGGTTCTGATGGGACGGCCCATGAACAAACCGTAACGGTTCAGAACGTATTGCAGAAGCGCTACCCCACGCGCGTCGTCCTTGATCACATCCGCGGCTCGTCCGAGGAGTGGGCCACGGTGTGTCGCAGTCGACGAGGTAGGGGCCACCCGATGGGGTAAAGTGAATTCGACAACGGTTTCCATTAGCTACACGTTGTGCCCGAAACTGCGCCGCCGAACCCGCCCAGGAGTACTCCCGATGATTCCGCGCCGTCGTACCGGACGCCTGCTCACAATGACCGCAGCGGTCACCGCAATCGCTTTCGGCCTGGCCGCCTGCGGGGATGGTGGCGGTTCCGCGACCGAGAACGGCGACACCATCCCGGTGGTCGCCTCGACCAACGTCTGGGGCGGCGTCGTCAGCGCTGTCGGTGGTGACCAGGTGTCGGTGAAGTCGATCATCGACGACCCCTCGGGTGACCCGCACTCGTATCAGGCGAGCGCGGAGGATGCCGCTGACGTGCAGGAAGCCCAGCTGGTCCTCTACAACGGGGGCGGCTACGACGCCTTCTTCACCGGGCTGGCCGAGCAGGCCCCGGAGGCGCGCAAGCTGGTCGCTTTCGACATCTCCGGCAAGGCCGAAGGCGATGAGCACGCCGGCGAGGGCCATGCCGAGGAAAGCCATACCGACGAGAGCCACGCCGACGAGAGCCACGCGAAGGACGGCCACGCCGACGAGGGCCACGCCGACGAGGGCCACGCCGACGAGGGTCACGAGGGACACGCGCACGGCGAGGTGAACGAGCACGTCTGGTACGACCTGGAGACCGTCGGCAAGGTCGCCGACCAGCTCGCGACCCAGCTCGGTGAGCTGCGCCCCGAAGCAGCGCAGACGTTCACCGACAACGCGGCCGCTTTCAAGGCCGAGCTCGGCCAGCTGACGGGTCGCGTCGCCAAGATCGCCACGGAACGGAACGACGCGCACGTGCTTGCCACCGAGCCTGTCGCGCACTATCTCATCGAGGCCGCGAAGCTCGACGACGTGACGCCGGCCGAGTTCTCCCGCGCGATCGAGGAGGAGACGGACGTCCCGGTGGCCGCGCAGAACCAGGTCAACGAGCTGTTGGCCGGCAAGGAGGTGCAGGTCGTGCTGAACAACGTGCAGACCGTCACCCCGGTGACCGAGCAGGTCGTCGCCAAGGCCGGCGAGGCCGGAATCCCGGTGGTTTCGCTGACCGAGACGTTGCCCGAGGGGGAAACCGGCTACATTGCCTGGATGAGCAAGCAGCTTGACGAACTGACGGGAGCCCTGAAGGTTTCATGACCGGCCCCGCCGTCGAGATCAACGGTGCCGGGCTGAGCTTCGGGTCGCGCACCCTCTGGTCCGGACTGGACCTGCGCGTCGAGCCCGGTGAGTTTCTCGCCGTACTCGGCCCCAACGGTTCGGGCAAGACCAGCCTGCTGCGGGTGCTGCTGGGTCTGCAGCGGTTGACAGCCGGCTCGGTGGAGCTGGTGGGCAGAGCGCCGGGCAGGGGTAACCCCAGGGTCGGTTACATCCCGCAGCAGCGCGCGATGGACGAGGGCCTCACGCTGCGCGGCACCGACCTGGTGGGGCTCGGTCTCGACGGTCATCGCTGGGGCACCGGGCTGCGCCGGATGGTCGAGCGGCGCAAGCGGGTCGCCGAAGCCGTGGCTTCCGTCGGCGCACAGTCCTATGCGGACAGGGCAGTCGGCAGGCTCTCCGGTGGCGAGCAGCAGCGGCTTCGGGTCGCGCAGGCCCTTGTCGGTGATCCGGAGATCCTGCTGTGTGACGAGCCGTTGCTGTCGCTGGACCTCGCGCATCAGCGCGCGGTCAGCGAACTGATCGACGCCCGCAGGCGCGAGGCGAACACCGCGGTGCTGTTCGTGACCCACGAGATCAACCCCATCCTGTCCCTTGTGGATCGGGTCTTGTACCTGGTGAACGGTGAGTTCCGGATCGGCACACCGGACGAGGTGATGAACTCCGAGACGCTTTCGCAGCTGTACCGGACGCGGGTCGAGGTCATCCGGGTGGGCGGGCAGATTCACATCGCGGGGGCACAGAGCGGGTTGTGTGAGGACGACGCGCACCATCACTTGGACGAGCGGGTGTCGCAGTACTGATGGAGAAATTCTTCGACTTCGAGTTGACGGCGCGGCTGCTCAACCTCGATCTCGTGCACAATGCCCTGCTCGCCGCGGGCGTCCTCGGACTGGTGGCAGGCGTGCTCGGGCCGCTGATCGTGATGCGGCGGATGTCCTTCGCCGTGCACGGCACGGCCGAACTGGCCTTCACCGGTGCGGCCGCGGCGATGCTGGTCGGCGGCAGCGTGGCCTACGGTGCCCTCGGCGGCGCGGTCGTGGCCGCGTTGTTGCTCGGGTTGCTCGGTGGCAGGGAGTCCGACCGGGACTCGGTGATCGGTGTGATCCTGTCCTTCGGGCTGGGCCTCGGTGTGCTCCTGCTCTTCCTCAACCCTGGCCGGACCTCGAACAAGCTCGGCATCCTCGTCGGCCAGATCGTCGCGATCGAACCGACCGATCTGACCGCGCTCGTGATCGCCGCGGTGTTCGTGCTCGTCGTGCTCGCGCTGATCTACCGCCCGCTGCTGTTCGCGAGCGTCGACCCCGCGGTCGCCGTGGCCAGGGGAGTGCCGGTGCGGGTGCTCGCGCCGGTGTTCGCCGTGCTGGTGGGCATCGCCACCGCGCTCGGCGTGCAGATCGTCGGTGCGCTGCTGGTGGTGGCGCTCATGGTCACCCCGGCCGCCGCTGCCGCGCGGATCACCGCGAGTCCGTGGCGGGCGACGGTGCTGGCCGTGGTGTTCGCCGAGGTCGCCGCGCTCGGCGGGATCGTGCTCTCCCTCGCGCCCGGTGCGCCGGTCAGCTTCTTCGTCACCGCGATCTCGTTCACGATCTACCTGCTCTGCCGCCTCGTCGCCTACCTCCGCGACCGGGGCCGCCGCTCGGCCCCCGACGATCCGACCCGGTCGGGTGGAGTGCTCAGTGCAGCATGAGCAGGACCTGGAGTTCGCCGACGATGCCGCCGATGAAGGCGCCGACGGCGATCAGCTTCCACTCGTCCTGCCGGAACGCCGGCCGCAGCAGGCCCTCGTACTCGATCGGCGTCAACTTGAGAATGCGCTGTTCGATCATGCTCGCGACATTCGGTCCGAGCACCGACTCGGTCAGGTACGTCTGGGCGTGCCGGACCGTCTCGGGCATCCGCTGCGCTGCTCGCGTCGCGGCCGCCTGCTTGATCTCCTGCAGCCGCTGCCCGCCGACGGCCAGTGAGACCACCGGCCTTGCCATGGCGACCTGCTGGTCGACGGCGGCCGCCACGGTCCGCTGAATCATCGCGAGCAGCCGGTCCGAACGCGGCCCGTGCAGGATCGACTCGGTCAGGTTCGCGGTAGTGAGCACCTCGTTCGCGATCAGCTCGCCGTACTGCCGCGCGACCTCGGCCTGCCTGCGCTGGAACTTGCCCTGTACCCGGTAGCGCCCGAAAAGCCAGACCGGCTGGCGCGGCACGAAGATCAGTTTGATCGCCAGCCAGTCGGTGAACAGCCCGATGGCCGCGCCGAATATCGGCATCACCAGTGGTTCCTTGGTCAGTGCCCACACGATCGACTGGACGACGCCGAGCGCGAATCCGAAGTAGATTCCGGTCCGGGCGATGAACGCCATCTCCGGCCGGGAGGTCTCCCGGATCAACCGGACCAGCAGCGCCTTGTCCCTGGTGAGGTACTGCACCGTCATGTGCTTGACGTCGAGCACCTCGTCCAGGTTGTCCCGTAGCTCGGTGATCAGCTGCCGGACCAGCCGGGGCGAGGACGCCTGCAGCTGCTTGACCAGCAGATCCTGCGCCATCGAGGGCAGCACTTCCCACACCCGCGGGTGGTGTTCGGCCAGCACGTCCCGGACGATGTCGTCGATGGCGCGCAGCAGCGGCTGCTCGATCTCCTTGGTGAACCGGTCGGGGTCGAGCCGGTCGAAGATCTCCTTGACGTCGAGCAGGTTCGAGGTCAGCAGGTCGGTCGCCACCGCCGCCATCCGGCCGCCGTGCCGGGGCACGACACCCTGCCAGCCGAGAAAGGGACGGATACCGACGAACTCCAGCGGCCGGAACATCATCTCGATCGCGACGCGCTTGGTCACGTACCCGATCAGCGCGGCGATGAACGGGATCGCGGCGTACAGCTGCCAGTGCTGCGCGAGGTCGTCGAGAACGGCGTCCACGCACACCTCCCGCGCTGGTAGCCGGATTACCTGACGCGCACAGTATCGGTGGCCGGTCAGTGCTTGTCCGAACACCCGCGACACGACCGACTCCCCGAGGCTCGGACCTGAGGTCGTGAACGTCACCACCGCAGGTCATGCGCCCCGCCTCCCCGCTCGTGGGCTGCGCCGTACGCGGGACTTTCCATTCGCCGTCGCACGTCAGCTCGGTTTCGCAAGCTGGCTGGTCAGTGCAGCAGTAGGAGGACCTGCAGCTCGCCAACGAGCCCGCCGATGACGGCGCCGACCGCGATGAGCTTCCACTCGTCCTGCCGGAACGCGGGGCGCAGCAGGCCCTCGAACTCCAGTGGGCTCAGCTGCCGCATGCGATCCACGATCGTGTTGCGGACGTCCAGCGCTCGGATCGCGTAGTCCTCGGCGTGGCGCACGGTGTGCGGAACACGTTCGGCAGCCTTCTTCGCCGCGGCCTGCTTCATTTCCTGGAACTTCCGGGTGCCCACCGCGACCGCGACCATCGGTTTGACGACGCTGGCCTGGGAATCGATCGTCCGCTGCACCTCGCGCGTGATCATCTGGAACAGCCGGTCGGACTTCGGCCCGGTCAGCACGGCCTCGAGGATGTTGGGCACCGTGATGATCTCGGCGGCGATCATCTCGCCGTAGTCGGCGGCCACCTGATGCCGCCGCTTCTGGAAGACCCCCTGCCAGGTGTAGAAGCCGAAGAACTTCCGCGGCTCACGCGGCAGGAAGATCATCTTGAGCGCGAGCCAGTCGGTGAACCAGCCGATCAGCATGCCGAACGCGGGCAGCACCAGCGGCGACCTGGTCAACGTCCACACCGCGAGCTGCACGATGCCGAGGTAGAAGCCGAACACGATCCCGGAGCGGGCGATGAACGTCATCTCTGGCCGGGAGATGTCCCGGATCAGGCGGTTGAGCAGGGCCTTGTCCCTGACCAGGTTGGTCACCACCATGTGCTTGAGATCCAGCACGTCCTCGATGTTGTTCGAGATCTCGCGCATGATCTTGGCGATGGCTTTCGGCGCTTCCGCCTGCACCCGCCTGAGCAGTAGTTGCTGCGCGCCGACCGGCAGCATCTCCCACAGCCGCGGCTGGTACTGCTCCATCACCTCGCGGGTGACGTCCTCGACCACCCGCAGCAGCGGCTGCTCGATCTCCTTGGCCACCTGGTCGGGGTCGAGTCTGGCGAAGATCTCCTTCGGGTCGACCAGGTTGTCGGTCAGCATGCCGGTGGCCGTGGCGGCCATCCGCTCCGCGTTCGCGGGCAGTACCCCCTGCCAGCCGAGGAAGGGGCGGATGCCGACGAACTCAAGTGGCTTGAACATCATCTCGATAGCCACGCGTTTGGTGACGTACCCGATCAGCGCGGCGATGAACGGCATGCTGGCGTAGACCTGCCAGTGCGCACTCACGTCCGCCACGATGGCGTCGACGTCCACCGGGTCTTCCTCCCACCGCTCGCGACTTCCCCGCAGCGAACGTTAGCTGGCAGGTCGCCAACCAGTACCCCCGGTCCGCAGGAGGTCACATCCGGCGGCTCAGCCGAGGAAGAGCAGGACCTGCAGTTCGCCGACGAGGCCGCCGATCACGGCGCCGACGGCGATCAGCTTCCATTCGTCCTGTTTGAACGCAGGTCGCAGGATGCCCTCGAACTCCAGCGGGGTTAGCTGCTGCATCTTGTCCACGATCGTGTTGCGCACGTCCAGGGCGTTGGTGGCGTAGTCCTCGACGTGTTCCACGGTCTGCGGCAGATACTCGATGGCCTTGGCCGCCGCGTGCCGCTTCAGCTCCTGGAACTCCCTGCCGCCGACAGCGAAGGCGACGAGCGGCTTGGCGATGCTGGCCTGCGTGTCGATCGTGCGCTGCACCTCGCGTGTGATCAGCGCGAAGAGCTTGTCCGATTTCGGCCCGGTCAGCACGGCCTCCATCACGCCCGGCACCGTGAGGACCTCGTCGGCGATGAGCCCGCCGTAGTCGAGCGCCACCTGCTTGCGCCGCTTCTGGAACAGGCCCTGCCAGCGGAAGAACAGGAAACCCTTCGGCTCTCGCGGGTAGAAGATCATCTTCAGGGCGAGCCAGTCGGTGACGAAGCCCGTGATGAACCCGAAAACCGGCATGATCAGCGGTTCCTTGGTCAGGGCCCACGCGACCAGTTGGACCAGCCCGATGGCGAAGCCGAACCAGATGCCCGAGCGTGCGATGAACCTGAGTTCCGGCTGGGCCACCTCCTTGATCAGCCGGCAGGTCAGCTCCTTGTCGCGGACCATGTTGGTGATGAGCATGTCGTTGACGTCGAGTACCTCGTCGATGTTGCCCGCCAGCTCGCGCATCAGCCGGGTGACCACCTGCGGCGCCTGCGCGCGTACCCGGTTGATCAGCATCCGCTGTGCCTGTGCGGGCAGCATCTCCCACAGCCGGGGCTGATGCTGCTCCATCACCTCCCGGGTGATGTCCTCAACGGCCCGCAGCAGCGGCTGCTCCAGTTCGCGGACGAGTTCGTCCGGATCGAGCCTGCCGAAGATCTCCTGCGGGTCCACCAGGTGCTTGGTCAACAGGTCGACCGCGGTGGTCGCCATCCGCCGTGCGTTCGCCGGAATGACCCCCTGCCAGCCGAGGAAGGGGCGGATGCCGACGAACTCCAGCGGCTTGAACATCATCTCGATGGCCACGCGTTTGGTGACGTACCCGATCAGCGCCGCGACGAACGGGATGGCCGCGTAGACCTGCCAATGTTCGGCGAAGTCGTCGAGGATCGCGTGGAAGTCCAAGCCCGTCCCTGCTCTGCGTCCGGCCGTGGCGGCCCACCGTACTTGCCCGAACCGTAATGCAGCCGAATGGCGGTATCCGATCCGACACGTGCACTCACTAAGGTTTGCGGATGCCAGCAGCCGACAAGCCTGAAGCGGCCCCCGCGACCTCCCCCTTCGCCACCGCGTTTCGCGGTTACGACCAGCAGCAGGTCGACGAGCGGCTCAAGAAACTGAACCTCGACCTCAAGAGCACCGCGCAGAACCGCGATGAAGCGGTCGCCTCGGTCGCCGAGTTGTCCAAGTCACTGAGACAAGCCCAGCAAGACCTTGCGGAGTCGAAGGCGGCCCTCGGCAGGCTCGCCGCCAACCCTTCCGGCGCCACCGCGATGACCGAGCGCGTCCGGGCGATGATGAACCTCGCCGAGGAGGAAATCGCCGAACTGCGCGCGAAGGCCGAGAAGGAGGCCGAGCAGACCCGGGCGGCAGCCGACTCCTATGCGGAGCGCACCCGCGATGCCTCGGACAAGCTCGCCGCCGAGAAGAAGGTGGAGCTGGAGAACCGGCGTGCGGAGCTCGAGGCCGAGTTCGAGGCTCGCCGCAAGAAGCTGACCGCCGAGCACGAGGAGCTCATGGCGAACGGGCGCGCCGAGGTCGACCGGCTCGCGCAACTCGCCGAGCAGCGTCGGGACAAGCTGGACGAGGAGGCTGCGGAGCGTCGCGCGGCCGCGGAGAAGAAGACCGAGGAGACACTGGCCGCCAAGACCGCCGAGGTGGAGAAGGCGGCGACGGAGCGGGAGGCGGACGCCAAGAAGCGGGCCACCGCGATGATCACCGACGCGGAGAACCAGCTCGCCGACGCCGAGAAGCAGCGGACACAGGCGATCGCACTCCGGCGCGATGTCACCGAGCGGCTCACCTCGACCCAGACCGCGATGCAGGAGGCCATGCGCCAGCTGGGCGCGCTGGAAGCGGGAGCCGCCGAGGACGCGGCGAAGCGGCCGGGTACGCCCCCCGCATCGGGCGGTGCTGCCGAGCCTGCGGCGAAGTCGGACAAGTCCGACAAGGCAAACAAGCCGGTACCCGCCAAGTAGGAACTCAAGGCCAGGCACAAGGCCGCCCGCGAGCCGTCCAGCGCCACCCCGCGCTGTGGCAGCCCGCGGGCGGCCTTTGTCGCACCCGGGGATGTCCCCAATGTGGCATTGGGAACATCCCCAGCCTGGGAGGACGGCAGTCGCACGATCTGGAACGAGGTCAAGCTAACATCTTGCGTGTTAGTTTAACATCTTGCATGATATGGCCTGATGGTCAGGAAACATCCCTGCCAGCACAGCGACGTGCCTCCAGTGCCAGGCGCCGGCCCGTGTCGTACGTCGCGGTCGCCGTCTGATGCTGTTCGTTCTGGAGGTCAGCATGTCCCAGTCCCCGCCCACCGACCGCGGTTCCGGCATGGGCGCCCCGCAGGGTCCCGCAACGCCGGAGCCGGACGACCGGCCACTCACCGGTATCGAGCGAATCGGCATTCCCCGGCCGCTGGTGTGGGGTTTCGTCGCGGTCCTGATCTTCATGATCGGTGACGGCGTCGAGATCACGTACCTTTCGGACTACCTGCAGCAACCGGACGGTGGTGGCCTGCCGGGTGCCCAGGCCTCCTTCGCCACGGTGACGGCCTACGGCGTCGCCGTGATGGTCGCCGCGTGGTTCTCCGGGACGTTGTCCGCGATCTGGGGACCGCGCAGGGTGATGTGGCTCGGCGCGGCCTGGTGGATCGTCTTCGAGGTCATCTTCCTCTTCATCGCGATACCGACGCAGAGTTCGGCGTTCATCATCACCACCTACGCCATCCGCGGTTTCGCCTATCCGCTGTTCGCCTTCGCATTCCTCGTCTGGGCGCAGATCGCCAGTCCGGAGCGGATGCGCGGCTCGGTCGCGGGCTGGTTCTGGTTCGCCTTCACCGGCGGCCTGCCCACCCTGGGCGCGGCGGTGGCCGCACTCGCCATCGGGCCGTTCGGGATGAGCCTGTACGGAACGTTGGTGCTCTCGCTGGTCCTGGTCGCGATCGGCTCGGTGATCGGCTGCTTCTTCGTCAAAGAACCCAGCGGCAGCAAGCCGATCGCCGACGAGACCGTGGAGAACCCCACCAGCCTCAAGCGGCTGTTCGAGGGTGTGGACATCCTCTGGCGGGACCGCAGGGTGCTCGCTGGCGGACTGGTCAGGATCGTGAACACCGCGCCGCAGTACGGTTTCTTCGCGATGTTCCCGTTCACCTTCGGCGTGGAGGCCACCGACGGCGGCTTCCTGAGTGCCGCCGAGGTCTCCTCGCTCAGTGCCATCGCGTACGGGGCGAACATCGCGGCCAACCTGTTCTTCGGCGTCTTCGGTGACTACTTCGGCTGGCGCAGGACGGTGACCTGGTTCGGTTGCCTTGGCTGTGCCGTCGCGGCACCGCTCTGGTACTTCGGCGCGATGACGGCGGGCACCTTCGCCGCCGCAGCAGGATTCGGCGTGCTCTACGGTGTGCTGCTCGCCGGGTTCGTGCCGCTTTCGGCGCTGATGCCGTCGATGGTGCCCACAAAGGACAAGGGTGCCGCGCTGGCGGTGCTCAACTTCGGTGCGGGCGGCGCCGCGTTCGTCGGGCCGTTCATGGTGACGCTGTTCTACCCGCTGTTCGGCGGCGGCGGTGTCGCGATCACGTTCGGCGCGCTGTACGTGCTCGTCGCGCTGCTGTCGACCAGGCTGAAGGACGACAGCGACCCACACGAGAAGAAAAAGGCGCGTATCGCCCAGGCTCAGGGGACAGGATCCCCTGCGGCGGCGAGCGCCCCGGTCTGATCGCACGCTGAACCGCCGTCAGGGCCACCCCGCATCCGGGACGCGGGGTGGCCCTGACGGCGTTACCGCACCGCTGTGGTCAGCAGTTCGTCGTCGATCCAGCCCCGGCCGTGCAGTTCCATACAGAAGCGGCGGTAGGAATCCTCCAGCGCAGCGCGCTCTGCGGGGTCGGGGTCGACGAGGCTCGTCGCTCCGGGGAGGTCTCGGCAGGCCTCGCTCAATCCGCCGGGCAGTAGCGCGGCGGCCGCCAGCAACGCTGCTCCGTAGCCGGTCTCCGCGCTCTCGCTCACCCGCAGGCTCAACCCGGACACGCTAGCCCTGATCTGATTCCACAGTGGACTGCGACTGCCGCCGCCCGCGGTGAACAGCGGCGCCGTGACCTCCAGACCGAGTCTGCGCACGTGGTCCAGTGCCAGCCGTTCCACGAACGCGACGCCCTCCAGCCGTGCCCGGTGCGCCTCCGCGGCGGACTCGGGTTCCCCGAGCTCGAATCCACGCGCCGATGCCGCGACGAACGGGAAACGCTCGCCCTGCCTGCGCAGTGGGTACGCCAGTGTCCTGGCGGGGCCGAGATCCGCCGCCGCGGCGTCGAGTGCGGCAAGGCCGGTCGAATCGGCCAACGCCTCGCCACCGGTGTTGGACGCTCCGCCGGGCAGCCACCAGCCCTGTGGGTGCCGATGGCTGTACATCGCACCCGTCGGGTCGGCGACCAGATCGGCACTGACTCCTTTTAGGACATAAGTGGTGCCGAGAATGCCGACGAACTGGCCGGGCTCGCAGGCTCCGGCCGCGAGCTGTCCCGCGCAGCCGTCGGTCATCCCCGCGACCACGAGGCAACCGAGGGGCAGCCCGGTCGCTTCGGCCGCGGTGCGGCACACCTCCCCGAGCACGGAGGTCGGCGCCACCACGTCCGGCAGGAAGTCGGCGGAGACGCCGAGCGCGTCGAAGACGTCGGTCGGCCACTGCCTGGCCAACGCGTCGTAGCCGCTCTTCAGTGCGTGCGAGGAGTCCGTCGCCACGGTGGCACCGGTCAGCCGGGCGCCGATCAGTTCTGGGGTGTGCCGGATCGCGGCGGTTTCGGGCACCGTGTCCCGCAGCCACGCGATACGCCCGAGGGCAGCCGTGGCGGACGGGGCGAGACCGAGGCGTGCCCAGCGGTCGCCGCCCAGTCCGGCGGCCTTCGCGTTGTACGGCGCGCCCCTGCGATCGTCGTACATCAGTGCCGGCGACACTGGCCGTTCCGCTTCGTCCACCGCGACGATCGTGCCGGAGGTCGCGGCCACGGCGACGGCCTGTACCTCGGCGCCGCCGCGCGGGAGCTGTGCGGTGACTTCGACGAGCGCGGCCACGACGTTGGGCCACCACTCGTTCGCGTCCGACTCACTGTGGCCGCGACCATCCCGTTGCGGCGCGGGGAGCTTGCGCGAGGCCGACGCCAGCACAGCGCGGGTGGTCACGGCCATGGCGACCGCCCGCACGCCGGCCGTCGCCACGTCGACCCCGATGGTCACCGGCCCACTCATGCCGCCCCCATGGCAAGCATCCACAGACTCATCATGCATGTTAATTTAACGCACTTGATGAGATTTCGGGTAACTCGCGGACTGATTCCGCCTCGGGCAGGTCAGCCCGCGACGTCGACCACGGTGCGGCTGCGCAGCTCCTCGAGCAGTTGGCCAGGCACCCCGGAGTCCACGATCAGCCGGTCGTAGTCCGCCACAGGGGCCAGCCGGTGCAGCGCCGACCGCGGCATCTTGCTGGAGTCCATCAGCAGCACCTTGGTCTCGGCACTTGCGAGCATCACTCGCTTGACCATGACGATTTCCGGCTCCTGGTGAAAGGTCATCTCGCCGTTCATCGACGAGGTGGAGACGAAGGTGGCGTCCACAGTGATCCGCTCCACCGCCTCCAGGCAGGGCATGCCGAGGAAGGAGTCGTGCGTGCTGGAGTAGTCCCCGCCGATGCAGATCAGCCGGACGTCCTCGACGTTCTTCAGCACTTCGATCGTGCGCAGGTAGTTCGTCGCCACCGTCAGCGGCGCCACCTCGGGCAGCAGCTTGGCCAGCGCCAGCGCGCTGGTCGAGTCGTCCAGCAGGATCGACATGCCCGGCTCGACGTAGGTCAGGGCCTGGCGGGCGATCGCGGCCTTCGCCTCGACGTGCGCGCCGAGCCGGTACTCGGCGTTGCTCTCGAACACCGTCGACGGTTGCGCCGAGACCCCGCCGCGGAACTTGCGCAGGAGGCCGCGCCGGGCAAGTTCGTCGAGATCGCGATGCACGGTCATGACGCTGACGCCGGTCAGTTCGGCGAGTTCGGCCGCTGAGGCGGATCCCTTCTCCACGACGTAGTCGGTAATGCGCTGCTGGCGGATGCTACGAGAGCGTGCACTGCCGCCGCTCGACGTCTCGCTGCTCATCCGGCCAATATCTCAGAGCTTGTTTCCGAACGCGCGACCACGACCGTCAAAGTCGTCCGTCGACCGGCACATTGAACCGTCGCAGGGCCGTCCGGTCGCCATCGATGTCGATCTCGGTCAGCGCGCAGTTGCCCAGTTGCGGAAACACCGTTCGGTAGGTCGACAGCGGGATGCCGAGCATGCGGCACAGCGTCAGCCGGAGCAGTGTGTTGTGTGCGACCACCAGCACAACTTCGTCATCGGCCTCCGCGATCGTCCGCAGTGCCTTCGCGCCGCGTTCCGCCGCGTCCTCCGGCGGCTCCGAACCGGGAAACGCGCAGGCGACCGGATCCGCCCGGAAACGGCTCACCAGCTCGGGGTCCTCCGCTCGTACCTCGTCGAGGGTGCGGCCCTCGACGACGCCGAAGTGCACCTCGCGCAGTTCGCCGGAGATCCGGGGGGAGAGGCCGAGTGCGTCGGCCGCCGGTTGCGCTGTGGTCCGCGCCCTGCCCTGCGGGGAGCAGTAGAGCGCGGTGGGCCTGCGTGTCCCTTCCAGTCGGCGGACGAACTCGGCCAGCGCACGGGCCTGCTCCAGTCCGGCCCGCGTCAGCGCGACCTCACTGGTTCCGGCATACCGGTTCTCGGCATGCCATTCGGTTTGGCCATGCCGGGCCAGCAGCAGTCGGGTCGGCATCAGGTCTCCAGTCTCGTCGAGTCGTACCGCATCGCATGATGGTGACAGATCGCGCCTAGAGTGTTAATTTAACATCAAGCATGTGAAAGGGGTTGTTTCGATGGCACTCGCCGCGGTGGTCTTCGACATGGACGGAGTCCTTGTCGACAGCGAGCACCTCTGGGAGGAGAACTGGGTCGCGTACGCAGCGCGGCACCAGGTCGAGTGGACGGACAGTGACACCGCCACGGTGCAGGGCATGAGCGCTCCCGAATGGGCCGCCTATCTCGCCGAACGAAGCGGGACTCCGGAGACGCCGGTCGACGTCGAACGCGCGGTGGTCGACGGCATGATCGCGGCGATCGAGGCGGGACACGCCCCGCTGCTGCCGGGAGCCGACGCGATGGTGCGGGAGGTCAGTGCGCGGGTTCCGATCGCGATGGCCTCCTCGGCCGCTCGCCGGGTGATCGACGCGATCCTGCACACCCACGACCTGGAACGCGAGTTCACCGCGACGGTCTCCAGCGCGGAGGTGGCGCGGGGAAAGCCGAGCCCGGACGTCTACGTCGAGGCTGCCGCCCGGCTCGGGCTGAGCGGCGCCGACTGTCTCGGCGTCGAGGACTCGAGCAATGGCATCAGGGCGGCCGCTGCCGCGGGCCTCACCGTGGTCGCACTGCCCAACCCGACCTACCCGCCGAAGCCGGACGCCCTGGAACTCGCCACCGCGGTGGCGAAGGACAACGACGAGGTGCGCCGGACGTTGCTCGCGTACCTGGCGGGTGAGCTCGTCGCCACCGATGCGGGAGGCAGGCCATGACCGTGCTCGGAGCCGCGACGACCTTCAAGCGGGACTGGATCGATGGATTCGTCACCGCGTACGGGCGCAGCGTGCGGAAGGTGCCGGACGCGTACGGCGTGCTCGGCAGTCAGGTGCCGCGCCAGGGCAAGGTCGCCGTGGTCATCGGCGGCGGCTGTGGGCACTACCCGGCCTTCGCCGGACTGGTCGGGCCCGGCCTTGCCGATGGCGCGGTGGTTGGGGACGTCTTCACCAGCCCCAGTGCGGAGCAGGTCTACCGGACGGCGAAAGCGGCCGACGGCGGAGCGGGTGTGCTGTTCGGCTACGGCAACTACGCGGGCGACGTGCTGCACTTCGGGCTCGCCGCGCGCCGGCTCGCGGCAGAGGGGATCGACAGCCGCACGATCCTGGTGACCGACGACATCGCCAGCGGTAGCGCCGAGGAGCCCGAGAAGCGGCGCGGGGTCGCGGGCGACTTCCTGGTCTTCAAAGTGGCTGGCGCCGCCGCCGAGCGCGGCGACGACCTGGACGGCGTCCACGCGGCAGCGGTGAAGGCCAACGCGAACACCCGCACGTTCGGCGTCGCCTTCGGCGGCTGCACCCTGCCGGGTGCGGCGGAACCGCTGTTCCGTGTCGGCGAGCAGGAGATGGAACTGGGCCTCGGCATCCACGGTGAGCCCGGCGTTCGCACCGTCGGCAGGCTGGACGCGGTGGAACTGGCCGACGAACTGGTGGACGGTCTGCTTCCCGAACTGCCGCTGCCCGAGAGCGGCGACCGCAGGGTGGTCGTGCTGCTGAACGGACTGGGCCGCACCAAGTACGAGGAAATGTTCGTCACCTACAAGCGGGTGCACGAACGGCTTGCCGCAGCAGGGCTGAGCCCGCTGCACACCGAGGTCGGTGAGTTCGTTACCTCACTCGACATGGCCGGTGTCTCTCTGTCGATCATGGTTCTCGACGACGAACTCGCGGAGCTGTACGGCGCTCCCTGCGACACCCCCGGCTATCGAAGCACGGGAGCGGTTCTGGAGACCGTCGAGCTGGAATCCACAGTGGATTCCGCGCTGACGGGAGCAGAAGGTGTTGCGGGCGAGGGGATCGCCGACCAGGTGCTCACCGCGGCGCTGGCCGCGGTGACCGAGGCAGAGGACGAACTCGGCAGACTCGACGCGGTCGCGGCCGACGGCGACCACGGGCTCGGGATCACTCGCGGCATGCGCGCCGCGGTGGCCGCGGCCCGTGCGGCCGAACAGGACGGTGAGCCGTTGGCCGGCGCGCTCCTGCGTGCGGGTACGGCGCTCGCCGACGCCTCCGGTGGCGCCTCCGGTGCGCTGTACGGGGTCCTGCTGGCGGAGACCGGAGCCGGACTGAGGGGGCTGGCCGCCGAGGAGATCACCACGACGGTCGTCGCCGACGCGGTGGACGACGCCGCGCGTGCCTTTGTGGACCTGGGCAAGGCCGAACCGGGGGAGAAGACGATGCTCGACGCGATCGAGCCGTTCCGCGCGGTGCTCCGGGAGCAGGCCACATCCGGTGCGGGAGTGGCCGACGCCTGGTGCAAGGCCGCGCAGCGGGCGAGTGACGCCGCACAGGAGACGGCCCACCTCGTGCCCGCGAAGGGCAGGGCGGCTCGGCTCGCCGAGCGGAGCAGGGGACACGCGGATCCTGGCGCGACTTCCTTCGCGCTCATCGTGACTGCTGTCGGCGAGGCACTGGCGTTCCGGGCGCCGTCGGCGCGAACAGAGGGAGGGGAAAGCTGATGCGAGTTGTGGTGGCGGCGGACAATGCCGGTGTGGAGCTGAAGAACGCGGTACGTGACCTGCTGCGCGACGACGAGCGGGTCAGCGAGGTGACCGACCTCGGTGTCGCCGACGCCGAGGACGACCGCGCCTATCCGGTGCTCGGCCTCGCGGCCGCGGAGACAATCGCGCGCGGCGAGGCGGACCGGGGCGTGCTGGTTTGCGGCACGGGAATCGGAGTGGCGATCTCGGCGAACAAGGTTCCCGGGGTCAGGGCGACGGTGGCGCACGACTCCTACTCGGCCGAACGCTCCGTCAAGTCGAACAACTGCCAGGTGATCACCTTTGGTGCGCGGGTGATCGGGCCGGAGCTGGCGAAGAAGATCGTGGCCGAGTGGATCGGCCACACCTTCGACCCGGATTCGGCCAGTGCGGGCAAGGTCGCGCACATCACCGAGTACGAACAGGCCCACGTGGCCTGTTGACAACGGCACTTTCCCGGGAAAGTGCGAGTTGAGAAGCGCGTGACCTGGGACGGAGCGACAGGGCCTCGCACTTTCCCGGGAAAGTGCGAGGCAATACGGACAGTGAGAGGAACAACGACGTTGCGGGTACTCGCTGCGGGAGATGAATTCGTCGGCACCGACCTGCTGGTCTCTGCGGTGCGGGCAGAGCTGGGCACGGCGGCCGACTGCGCCACGCTGTCCCTGCCGTGGCCGATCGAGCCGTTCGGCCCGGTCGGCGGCGTGCTGGAGGCCAGCGGCACCGAGGAGCAGGTCATCGAGGCCCTCGGCGGCGCGGAGGCCGTGGTCACGCAGATGGCTCCGTTCACGAAGAAGGTGTTCGCTGCCGCGCCGGAGCTGAAGCTGGTGTCGGTCTGCCGGGGCGGCCCGGTCAACGTCGACCTCGCGGCTGCCACCGAGGCGGGCGTCGCGGTCACCTATGCCCCAGGCCGCAACGCGACCGCGGCGGCGGAGTTCGCGATCGGCATGATCCTTGCGGCGATGCGGCGGATCTCGACGTCCTCGGCCGAACTGCTCGGCGGTACCTGGCGCGGGGACTACTACGCGTACCCCAACGCAGGCGTCGAGCTGGAGGGCACCACGGTCGGCCTGGTCGGCTACGGCGCGATCGGCTCGCGGGTGGCACGGGTGCTGGTCGCGTTCGGCGCGGAGGTGCTCGTGTCCGACCCGTTCGCGGATCCGGCGGCCATCGCGGCCGACGGTGCCGAGGTCGTCGAGCTCGACGAGCTGTTGCGGCGCAGCTTCGTGGTGAGCCTGCACGCGAGGCTGACCGAGCAGACGCATCACCTGATCAACGCGGACAAGCTGGCACTGCTGCCGGAGGGTGCGGTGCTGGTGAACAGCGCCCGTGGCGGACTGCTGGACTACGCCCCGCTGCCGGAGGCATTGCGCACCGGCAGGCTCGGCGCGCTGGCGCTGGATGTCTACGACGTGGAACCGCCGCCCGCGGACTGGGCGCTGCGGGACGCACCGAACGTCATCGCCACGCCGCACCTGGCAGGGGCGAGCAGGCAGACCGCCGAGCGCGCCGCGACGATCGTCGCCGCCGAGCTGGGTCGCTACGCTCGCGGCGAGGCGCTCGCGCACGTCGCCAACCCCGACGTACTCGGGTAGGCGGCCATGACTGGACACAGTGTTGTTGGCAGAACGTGCGATCGACGAATGCGGAGCCAGACCGCGTCTTCCAGCGCAGAGCCGCCTTTCGCGGCGCGGCGGCCTGCCTCAGCATTCGCGAGGCCTTCGGCCGTGCACGTTGCCGCCTGCCAAGTGAGCGGACAGAGGTAAGCAGCCATGAACGGACACATCATCGGCGTCGACATCGGCACCTCGCTGACCAAGGCGGTCGTGTTCGACAGATCCGGGATTTCGATCGCCGAGGCCTGCACACCTTCGGAGGTGCACCACCTGGCGGGGGGCCTGGTGGAGCAGGACCTCGAGCAGGTGCTTGGCACGGTCGCCACGGTCGTCCGCGAGGTGCGCGGGCAGCTGGAGGGCCCGGTGGCCGCACTGGCCCTGACCGGTCAGGGCGACGGGGTGTGGCTACGGGACGCCGACGGCGCCCCGGTTCGGCCCGCGATCTCCTGGCTGGACGGCAGGGCGAACTCGCTGCTGGCCAAGTGGCAGGCGGAGGGCGTGACGCGGGAAGTCTTTCGCCGCACCGCTTCGGGGTTGTTCCCCGGCAGCGCCGCCGCGATCCTGTCCTACTTGGACAAACACGAGCCGGAGTCGCTCGACCGCGCCGCCGTCGCGGGTTACTGCGTTGACGCCGTACTGCAGCGGCTCACCGGCGAGATCACAGTGGACGTCTCCGACGCCTCCCTCCCGTTCCTGAACCCGGCGACCCGTCGCTACGACGAAGTGGCCATCGAGGCCTGTGGCCTCACGCACCGGCGGCACCTGCTCGCCGACCCGGCCAGGCCACGAACCGTGTTCCGGCTGGACGCGCGGGGTGCGGAACTTCTCGGGCTGCAGACCGGGCTCCCGGTCACCGCGGGCCCGTTCGACCTGCCGGCCTGCGCGATCGGCGCCGGGGTGTCGCGGGTCGGTGACGGGATCCTCACAGCGGGTACGACACTGGCCTGCCAGGTGCTCACCGACAGCCCGGAGTTCGATCCGGACGGTGAACCCGCGGGAATGTTCCTCTGCACTCCGAGGGATGGGGAGTTCCTGCGCGCGATGCCCGCGATGGTCGGTACAGCGAGCCTCGACTGGGCCTGCGGTGTCCTCGGGATCGAGGTGAATCAGGTCAGCCCGTTGCTCGCGGAGAGCAGCCCCGGTGCGGGTGGCGTGCGCGTGCTGCCGTTCCTGTCGACTTCCGGGGAGCGGGCGCCGTTCGTGGACGCCGCGGCCAGGGCACAGTTCTCCGGGCTCAGCCTGGAATCCACGCGTGCGGACATGATCCGCGCACTCTGCGAGGGCATCGCCTATGCCGCACGGCACTGCTTCGAGGCGGCTGGGCTTTCCGGCACTCTGTACGCCTGCGGCGGCGGTGTGCGGTCCGCCGAGTGGACGCAGATATTCGCCGACGTGCTAGGCAGGCCGATCGTGCTGCCCGGTGAACCGGGGGTCGGCGCCCGCGGCGCGGTTCTGGTCGCGGGGGAGGCGCTGGGCGAGCCGTTCGACGCCGAGCTGTGGGCCGCCAACTCACGCACGGTCGAGGTGCGGCCGGAGAACGCGGCGCTCTACCAGCGTGGTTACGACGACTACCAGGCCGCGTTGGCGGCGGCGCGCGAGCAGTGGAGGCTGTAGTGCTGCTGGGTGACGAGCGGGCCGAGGTGTGCGAGTACGCCCGGAAGATGGTCGCCGACGGGCTCGTGGTCGGGACGTCGGGAAACATCTCCGTGCGATCGGGTGAGCTGGTGGCGGTGACGCCGACGGGGGTGGACTACGCGTCCCTCGCGCCGGAGGACATCCCCGTGGTGTCTCTGGACGGTTCCGCGGTGGCCGGCTCGCTGAAGCCGACCAGTGAACTTCCGATGCACCTCGGGATCTATTCCGGCGCAAGCGATCCCGACGGCAAGGAGATCAGCGCTTCGGTGCACACGCACTCCGTGCACGCGACCGCGGTCTCCACACTGGTCGACGAGGTTCCACCCATCCACTACATGCTCGCCGCGATCGGCGCGTCCGCCAGGGTGGCGGGCTACGCCACATATGGCACCCCGGAGCTGGCCGAGACGATGCTGGAAGCCCTCGATGGGAGGCGGGGCTGTCTGCTGGCCAACCACGGAACCATTACCTTCGGAGACACACTCCACGCGGCCTACCACCGGGCGGAACAGCTGGAGTGGGTGTGCAGGCTGTGGCTGCTCGCGCGTTCCGCGGGCACACCCGCGCTCCTGCCACGGCAGGAGATCGAACACATCGTGGACCGGCTGCGCGGTTACGGCCAGGCTGAACCCGCCAGTCGTCCATATCGGACTCGGCGGTAAATCGCTTGCGCCGCGGTGTCGCGCGTGCCGACACTCTGCATATGCGTACCGCACTGGTCACCGGGGTAAGCCGCAGGAAGGGGATCGGCTTCGCCATCGCCCGCAGGTTGCTCACCGAAGGCGCACAGGTGTTCGCGCAGTCCTGGTCTCCCTACGATGCGACCGAACCGTGGGGCGCGGATGCGGGCGGAATCGACGCCGTGATCGGGGAACTCGGCGCTGCCGGTGGGACGATCGACCACGCCGAGGTCGATCTGGAAGACCCGCTGGCGGCCGCTCGGCTGGTGGACGCGGCGGTGAGCCGGTTCGGCTCTGTGGACGCGCTCGTCGTGAACCACGCACGTAGCTCGGTGGCCACGCTCGTCGAGACAACGGCCGAAGAGCTGGACCGGACATGGGCGGTGAACGTGCGCGCGACGTTGTTGTTGGTGCAAGCGTTTGCGCGCCAGTACGTCGAGAGTCCGCACGGGGGCCGGGTCGTGTTGTTCACCTCGGGGCAGCACCGGGCGCCGATGAGCGGGGAGATTCCCTACGCCACCACAAAGGGTGCGTTGCACCAGCTCACACTGACGCTCTCGGACGCGCTTGTCGATGACGGGATCACCGTGAACTGCGTGAATCCCGGACCGACCGATACCGGTTGGGCGGGTGTCGACCTGGCCCGCGAGGTCGGCAGGCAGCTACCGAGGGGACGCTGGAACACGCCGGACGAGGCGGCCGGAGTAGTTGCCATGCTGCTGGGCAGGGATGCGGGCACCATAACCGGCCAGGTGGTGGACGCGGAGGCAGGCTTCCGCCGTTGGCAGCTGTGAACGACGCTGTCCACTGTAGACGTTGCACTAGGTGAGCCGAGTTGACTGGCGGTCACCTCGGGGGTCCAGCTCGGGTGCGAATACGACTCGATCGGCGGTATGCGGACACGGAGGGTGCTCAAGCAGCCGGTCTGGCCGATTCCTGTGACGTCGGAGTGACAACGGAGATGGTGCGCTTCCGGCCGTACGGGTGCACTATGTCCGAATGGATCCGATGGGTGAGCAGGTGTCGCCGCCAGTGGACTTTCCCATCTACGGCCTCGACTGGGGATGGCGAGGTCCGCGGTGGCTCGACTTCTTCGAGGGACGGCCTGGTGAGCCGGTGTGGGCGTTGTGGCTGGGGCATCGCGAGGAAGGTAGCGAGCACGGCGTACGCGTGGGCACCTTGCCTCGCGACCGATACGACACAGCACTTTCCCCACGATCGGGTGATCCTCTCGTCGCCGTAGCCTTCAGTGCCGCATTCGGCCTCATCAACCTCACGTTGCCGGACGGCTCGGTGCCCCGGCCGGACGGACTGATCCCGGCGATGGTGGAGCACGCGGAGGAACAGGCGAAGCGACATGCCCAGTGGCCGCGAGTGGCCTGGGACATCGGCGGTCGCTGGGCACAGGCGTCGATCTGGTCGTTCGCGGGAGCCTGGGCAGGTTTCACCGATCTGCTCGACGACGCCTATCTCGTCGCGATCGGTATCGGTGTGCAACCGGAGGGTATGCGGCTGGTTCCGGTCGGCAGCAACGCCAAGAACTACGGGATCGACCTCGCGGCTCCGCTCGACGCGACAGAACTGGCCCGGCAACGGCATCTGCGGCCGGACACCTGGCTGCCGCCACCGCGCCGCGACGCGTTCCACGCGGACCAGCTGGCGCTCGTTCCAGGAACGCGGCAACGGCCCTCGCCGGTCCCCAGGTGACATCCCCGCCAACTGGGGGTGTCGAAACGTGACCTCGATGTCGGGTGTTCACCTGACAAACCGGGTGTCGCCGTTGATCTAGTCTTGCGACAGCTGTGGTCAGGGGCTGGGGGCAGCTACGGCGGGTACTTGCCAGTCCGTGGGGCTGGCAAGTACCCCCTTTTTTTGTGAACAGAGGCGGAGGATATGGGGACTGGACAACAGCCGAACCCGAGCCGGCAGTACTCCCAGTACCAGCAGCAATACGCTCAGCAGTACCCGCAGCAATACCACCAGCAGTACCCGCAGGGGTACTACCAGCAGGGCGCGGCACCCGGTGCCCCGAAACAGAAACGCGGACGCAAGGGCGGGGTGCTGATCGGCATCCTCGTCACTCTCCTTGTGCTCGGTCTTGCGTTCGGCGGGTACTGGCTCTGGTACCTGAGTAGCGACTCCGACGAATCAACGCCCATCGACACATCCCTCGACCTCGCGGATGCGCCGATGGGCTGCGGCATGTTCACCGAAACCGAGATCCGCCAGGTCATTCCCGGCACGTTCACCACCGAGGGCGGCAGCGGCCTCAGCGGTGACAAAAGCTATGCGAAAGACGCGCAGTGCATGTACTCCAATACGGACACCTTCCGCGACGAAGGGCAGCCGGGGGCACATATCTCTGTGACAACGCGATTGCACAAGGCCGACGACCCACGTAAGTACCGTGCGCAGTCAGGCGTGGACAAGGCGAAGGATGAACTGCGCCGCCAACCCGGTAGTGCGATCGGGGTTCCGAATGCGACCGACGACAAGTTCCGTGAGATCGACGGCAGCAGTGGTGGTGTCGCGGCCGCTCAGCTGTCCATTCTCTACCGCAACGTGGTGGTCACGCTGCACTACAGCCATGACGGACTCGACGAAGGACAGTTCACGCAGCCACTGCTGCAGCTGGCCGAGCTGGCGATACGGAAGATCGACCCGAATGCCGGCCAGCAACAGCAACCAG
The DNA here is from genome assembly GCF_900111885.1 of Amycolatopsis marina. Lineage (GTDB taxonomy): Bacteria > Actinomycetota > Actinomycetes > Mycobacteriales > Pseudonocardiaceae > Amycolatopsis > Amycolatopsis marina. The sequence continues at coordinate 245,302 of NZ_FOKG01000004.1, read as the reverse complement.
GGGATCCGGCAGCGTCTTCGGCCCCCTCGCTCCCGGTGGGCTGAGCGTTCCGGACGAGCCGAATCCGTTTGATCACAGCGGCTCGGCCACTCGTCGCTTCCCGAGCAGGACCGGACAGGCGACGGCGGCGGCGAAGAGGATGACAGCTGCCGCGGTCGTGGCGGCACTCAGGCCGTCGACGAAAGCCGTGCGGGCGAGGTCGCTGAGGTGGGTAGCGGCTTGTGCCGGTAGTTGCTCGGAAAACCCTGTGGCTGCGCCAAGACTGGAGCTGACGGTCTCCGTGGCCTCGGGTGGGAGGTCGGCGGGGAGTCCGTCGCGGACGCGGGCTCGATAGAGGGCCGTGCCGATCGAGCCGAGGACGGCAATGCCGAGTGCGGCGCCGAACTCGCTGGCGGTTTCGGACAGCGCGGCCGCGGAGCCGGATCGGGCGGGAGGAGCGGAAGCAACGACGATGTCGGTCGCGAGCGTCATCATCGGTGCTATCCCTGCTCCGATGAAGGCGGCGGCCACGATGGCCAGCAGGAGGCCGTCGTCGGCCGATACCCGGCTGAACGCCAGCATCCCGCTGGCTGCGATCGCCGCTCCGGCTCCGAAGATCAGGGAGTAGCCGAGACGCCCGACGAGTACTGAGGCGACAACGGCCATGCCACCCACCGCCACCATCACGGGAAGCATCGCCACGGCGGCGACGAGCGGTGCGAGACCATGAACGAGTTGCAGGTATTGGGCGTTGTAGAGCATCACGCCCACCAGCGAGAACATGGCCAGACCAGCTCCCACGATCGCGCCGGTGAAACGCGGATTGACGAACAGTCCGACATCGGCGAGCGGAGCTTGCAGGCGGCGTTGCCGGATGAGGAACACCGTGCCAGCGCACAGGCCACCGACCAGTCCGATCAGCACTGGTGGAGTGACTGCCAATTCTTCCGCGGCAGCCTTGATGGCCCAGACGACCGGCAGGATCGCGGCGAACAACAGGACCACGCTGAACAGATCCAGCGGTGCCTTGCTGGGGCTCCGGTATTCCGGGACGAAGCGAGGTGTGGCCACCAGAAGCACCACGATGACCGGGGCGTTGATCAGGAAGACCGATCCCCACCAGAACGACTCCAGGAGCACGCCGCCGACGACAGGGCCCACGGCGATGCCGCCGGAGAGGCTGGCGGTCCAGACGCCAATGGCACGGGTGCGTTCGCCGGGATCGGTGAACATGTTGCGGATCAGGGACAGCGTCGACGGCATCAGCGTGGCACCGCCGACGCCCATCAAAGCTCGCGCCGCGATGAGCACTTCCGGGGTCGCGGCGAATGCCGCGAGAACTGAGGCTGTGCCGAACACCGCGGCGCCGGTGAGCAGGAGTCGGCGCCGTCCGATCCGGTCACCGACATTGCCCATCACGATCAGCAGACCCGCCAGCAAGAATCCGTAAGAGTCCACAATCCACAACGTCTGGCTCGGACTCGGCGTCAACTCATGGGTGATGGTCGGTATCGCGATGTGCAGGATCGTGACGTCCATCGAGGTCAAAATCACCGGCAGGGTCAGGACTGCGAGCCCGAGCCACCGCGATCTTGGCTCTGTCCTGTCAGTTGGCATGTGACCACCTCTCGTTGCGAACACCGTTCGCAACGAGAGTAGCGAACGTTGTTCGCAATGCAATAGGGTGTGGCCTGGAGGTGGCAGTGTGAGTCCTCGAACCGGGCCTTCTGGCCCGCTGTCACGAGAACGGATCGTCGCCGCGGCAGTCGAGCTCGCCGATCAGGACGGCCTGGAGGCGGTGTCCATGCGCCGCGTCGCCGAACACCTGCAAACCGGGGCGGCGTCGCTCTACCGGCACGTCTCCCATCGCGACGAGCTGGTGACCGCGATGGTCGAACAGGTCACCGGCGATTACGACTATCCCGACCCCGCCGGACTGCGGTGGCGCGAGTGCATGCATGTGCTGGCCCGTCAGGACCTGTCGGCCTTTCTCGCCCACCCCTGGATGCTCACCGCCACCGCGACCGTGACCCCGCCCTTCGGGACAGCATCGCTCGCTGCCATGGAGTGGGCGCTGTCCGCACTCGCACAGCTGAGGCTTCCGCCGCACGAGGCCGCGCGGGCGATCATGACCATCAACAACTACGTCCAGGGCACCGCACGCGTCCTCCTGGGCGACCGGCAGGCAAACGCTGCCGAAGACCCGGGCCGGAGTTGGCAGCAACGGCTTCGTGACGTCGATCTTCGGGCATTCCCGTTTCTGCGGGCGCTGATCTCGGACTCACTACCCGAGGGGGACAGAAACTGGTTCGAAGACGGCCTTGACGTCATCCTCGACGGGGTCGAGGCACGTCGTGTGCAGTCGCCGTCCTCGCGGTAGTCGCGAGCGAGGGCGGCGCGAACCTGCCGAAAACCGGCTGCAACCATCCGTGTGGGTCGGCGCATGTCTATCTGTAGTGATGCCGTCGAACAGGGACGGCGTCCACGGACAGGGAGTTGCATGCGTACTCGAATTGTCGTTTCGGCGGCTGCGGTGGTGCTCGCGGTCGGTGTCGGGGTTCCGGTGGCCGCCGCGATGACGGCGTCGGAGGAACCACGGGAACCGCACCCCACACAGGTCGCGCCGCCGGAGGAGCCACCCCGCGCCGTTCCGGCGGAAGAGGAGCCGAGTTCGACGCCGGCGCCTGCCCCACCCCGCAAGGTTCCGGAGGAAGAGCCCCCGCGTGCGGTGCCCGTGCCTGCCGCGCCAAGCGAGGTTCCGGAGAAAGAGCCCCCGCGTGCGGTTCCAGCTCCTGCCCCGCCGCGAGCGGTGCCCGCGCCTGCCGAACCGGGGGCTGGCCCGGCAGAACCCGCTCCGGTGGTCGAACCCGCTCCCGCACCGGCAGCCTGGCGCAAATAACGGTGGTTCGTTCAGGCTCGCCCTGGGACGGGGACTTCAGCCAGTACTTCGCCGCGCGGGTGCATCCGTTGCGCTCAACGGCGTACCTGCTGTGTGGTGACTGGCATCGTGCCGAGGACATCACCCAGACGGCGCTGGTGAAGTTGTATGTGGCGTGGCCGCGGCTTGCCCGCCACGATGCGCTCGACGCGTATGCGCGGCGCATCGTGGTGCGTACCTTTCTCGCGGAGAACCGGCGGCTGTGGCGGCGGAGGGAGCATCTTCCCGGGACGCTCCCCGAGCCGCCCGCCGCCACCGACGACGACCCGTCGCACCGCATGTTGCTGCTTACCGCGCTGGCCGCGGTCCCGCCGAAACAACGCGCCGTGCTGGTGCTGCGGTACTGGGAGGACCTGGGGGTCGAGGAGACGGCGGCGGCGTTGCGCTGCTCGGTGGGGACGGTGAAGAGCCAGGCCGCACGGGGTCTGGCCACGCTGCGCCAACGGCTGGGGCCACACTACGGCGATATCGCGCTGAGCAGGGAAGGAGGGAGGTGACACGATGAACGACGACGACATCAGAAGCCTTTTCACCGACGTCGGTACTGGCCCGCCGATACGTCTTGAGCCCGAGCAGATCATCCGGCAGGGCAGCCGGATCCGGCGGCGTGGCAAGGGAGTGGCGATCGGCGCGAGCGCGCTGGCCACCGGCGCCGCGGTTTTCCTGATCAGCGTGGCGGTCTCGCAGGGGCAGGTCGGCTCCGACGAGCGGATACCGGCGGGTCCAGGCCCGATCACCACCTCCTACGCCCCGCCTCCATCCCCGTACTCGGCGCCGGCGACACCGGCTCCGTCCATGGAGGACCCCGGCGAACGCGCACCCGCGTCCGCGCCGCCTCCCGGAGTCGCCCCGCCGCAGCCCGAGGAGGCGGGGTCACCGATGGCGACCAGGTGAGACGGGACGACCCCGGTTGATTCGGACTGTCGGTGGCCGGGTCTAGCCTCCGAGCGACACGCAGATCGACCGGGAGGGGTGCCCGCACATGCCCGATGTCTTTCGAGTGCGCGTCGGCGTCCGCACTTACGAGCTCGACGCCCAGGGGCACGTCAACGGCGCGGTGTACCTGCAGTACGGCGAGCACGCCCGGTGGGAGTGTCTACAGGCGGCGGGTATCACCCAGGCGAAGTTGCATGCCCGTGGTGTCGCGCCGGTGCGCATCGAGGAAACGGTCCGATACCACCACGAGCTCCGTGCCGGGGACGAGGTGGACGTGTCCTGCACGTTCGTCTGGGGCGAGGGCAAAGCATTCCGGGTCCAACAGGATGTCCGTCGCGCGGACGGCACGCTCGTGGCCGAGGTGGCGAACGTGGGCGGAGTGCTCGACCTCGCCACTCGCCGTCTGGTCCAGGATCCGGCCGAGCATTTTCGTTCGCTCGCGTCGGCCCCGCACCTGCTCGGCCTGTGACCGGTTCTGCCGGTCAGGCTGTGGTGGCGACCTTCCACAGGTATCCGTCGGGGTCGCTGAAGTAACCGAAGTACCCGCCCCACTCGGCAGCGGCCGCCTTCTTGACCGCAGTGCCGCCGGCAGCCACGGCGGTGCGCATGACCTCGTCCACTTCGTCCCTGGAATCGGTGATGAAGTGGAACGAAGAGCCCCGGAACCCCGCTCCCTCTGGGGAGACACCGGCGTCCTGGGCCGCTGCCGCCCATTCGTAGAGCGCCAATGACGACGATCCCTCGCCCAGCCTGCACTTGACGAAACCAGGGAAGTCCTGTTCCGGCTCGCAACCCAGGCCTTCGACATAGAACTTCTTGGCGCGGTCCACATCTTTGACGCCGAGCATGACGGTGCTGACCTTCAACTTTGCGTTCATGAAGGCCACATTAGGATCGACCGACCCGTAGCTGCTTCTCGATTCCTGACCGGTTCGCCGGTCTGTTGGCCGGCGATTTCCACAGTGATTCTGTCCACAATGGATGCTGAGCGGACCGTCCCGAGGGGCAACCGGGCAGCCTGAGGATGACGGCATCTGCCGGATGACGTGCCGCCGTCCGGCCCAATGTCCTGGACAGCAATCCGGTCAGGCCGGGTAGTGGCAGCGGAATGCCTTGAATGTTGGAGGGCGGGCAATTAACGTGCGACGTACTGCCTTCTGATGATTGGAAGCAAAAGATGGACTTCGGTACACAGAAGCCGTCGCGCCGGCACCTTCTGCAAGGGGTCGGTGTCGCCGCGGCCGCAGGTCTCGCATCGATGGCCGTCCCGCCCGCGCTCAGCGCACACGCGGACGCTCGTGGGGCCCGGCCGGTGCCACCGGGCAAGATCGGTTTCGGCTTGTACTCGGTCCGTTCGATGCTGGCCGAGAACCCGGAGGCAACGCTCGCCATGCTCGCCGAGGCGGGGTACGCCGAAATCGAGCCCGCATACGACTACGGCAATCGCACGCCGGAACAGTTCCGCCGGATTGCCGATGACAACGGCCTTCGCGTGATCGGTAGTCACCACCATCCCGGTGACTTTCGTGGTGAGCGGGCAGGGCCGACCCTCGACCGCGCCGCGGCGCTCGGACAGAAGTACGTCGGTGTGTCGTACATGGACGGTGCCGAGACCGTTGACGGCTATCGGCGGATGGCCGAGGAGATGAACCGCTGGGGCGAGGCGGCCCGTGCGCGTGGGCTGCGTTGGTACGCCCATCTACACGACAACGAGTTCGCTCGTGCCCCGGAGACAGGGGAGCGGCTGTTCGACGTTTGGCTCGAACACACAGATCCCGCGCTCGTATGGTTCGAACTGGACCTCTACTGGATCCTGTGCGCGGGTGTGGATCCAGGCCCCTACCTCGACGCATACGAGGAGCGGTTCCCGCTGCTGCACCTCAAGGACGGCACTCCCACCGAGCGGATCGAGACCGACCTCGGCGACGGAACGGTCGACTTTCCGGGAATTCTCGCGCATCTGCGGCACCTCGGTTCGCACCATTTCATCATCGAGCGGGACCAGCAGCCGCACCCCACGCGTACCGCGTCGGTCTCCTACGACTACCTCCGAGGCCTGCGTATCAGCCCGCTCCGCTAGCGGCTCTCCGAGCTTGTCCACATGGGACCAGGACCTGGCTGACCTGCTTTCCGGCAAGGCACAGTCCCTGATTCGGTTGCATTGGGAGGACATTGTGGACCATATTCGCCGGGACATCTCACGACGCGCTCTGATCGCAGGCGGCGCTGCGGTCACCGCGGGCCTCGTCGCCGCGCCCTCCGCGCTCGCGAGCGACGGGACCGGAGGATCAGGTGGTGCGGGCCGTGGACTGTACGCGCGGCGTGCGCAGGAGACTTATATGGCGCTTCAGCGCCACTTCTACGACCCCGAACGCTCCCTGTACCTCGAGGAGTACCCACGCACCGGCGGGAACCCTTGGTCGTACGTGTGGCCGTTCTCCCAGGCGATGATCGCCACGCAGGTTTTGGCCGGCCTGCCGGCCGTCGGCCACCGTTACGCCGGAGATGTCGCCGATCGTTACCGGGCGCTGGAGCTGTACTGGAACGACACAACCGAACCGCCGGGGTACGACTCCTACTTGCGCCCACCGCTCGGGCAGGGTGGCGACAAGTTCTATGACGACAACGAATGGAACGCGCTCGGCCTGATTCAGCGGCACTACATGACGGAAGGCGGCGACCAGGCGGCGCTCGATCGTGCCGCCGAGATATTCGATCTCGTGGTGTTCGGCTGGGACACCGATCCGGATCATCCCTGTCCCGGCGGCGTCTTCTGGACCCAGGCGGACTGGAGTACGGATCGAAACACGGTCTCGAACGGTCCGGGCGCGGAGGTCGGACTGCACCTCTATCTGATCACCGGTGACGAGTACTACCTCGACTGGGCACTGCGGATGTACGAGTGGGTGCGCGGCTGTCTGCTCGCGCCCAACGGGCTGTACTGGGACAACATCAGGCTGGACGGATCGATCTGGGAGGCGCAGTTCTCCTACAACCAGGGGGTGATGATCGGGGCCGGCGTCCTGTTGTACCGGGCGACCGGCGAAGTTCGGTACCTCGAGCAGGCGCGTTCCACCGCGAGCACCGCACTTGCCTACTACGCCGAGAACGAGCGCTACTTCGCACAGCCTGCCCGGTTCCACGCGATCTTCTTCAGCAATCTGCTCCAACTCGACGTGATCGCGCACGATCCGGCATACCGAGCGGCGATGCACTGGTACGCCGCCGAGTCCCGTGCCCGGTTCCGGTCCACGGAGACCGGGTTGTACCGCTTCACGGGGGCGGAACCGGTGCAACTGCTGGAGCAGGCGGGCATGGTCCGGATCGAGGGCATGCTCGGCTGGAGCAGGCGGGACTACCCGAAACTCACCTGATCGCGGGAGCGGCTGCCGGACCCCGTCCTCGTCCCGCCATTCGCTGTATGCGGTCGCGGCAAATTCGCGCTTCTTCGACACCCCGTCAGGCGATTCCCGTCACTTCCCTCGTGGATCGCTGCTCGGTCCCTGTTCTTCGGGCTGGGTCAGCGCGGCCCCCAGTTCCTCGGGGGCCACGGGTCGTTCCCGCTGACTTCTGGGTGTGCGATGACTTTCGTTGCGGAAGCGTTCGACAAACTGGGGGTAGTGCAGTTCGAAGGCCGGTCGTTCGGAGCGGATGCGGGGCAGGTCGTAGAAGTTGTGCCGTGGGGGCGGCGACGTGGTGGCCCACTCGAGTGAGTTCCCGTAGCCCCACGGGTCGTCCAGGTCGGTGGGGTCACCGAAGCGCCAGCTGCGAACGACGTTCCAGATGAACGGCAGTACCGACGCGCCGAGGATGTAGGACCCGATCGTGGACACCATGTGCAGCAGGGTGAAGCCGTCGCCGGCCAGGTACTCCGCATAGCGCCGGGGCATGCCCTCCGCGCCGAGCCAGTGTTGCACCAGAAACGTGGTGTGGAAGCCGATGAACGTCGTCCAGAAGTGCAGCTTGGCGAGCGACTCGTCCATCATCCGGCCGGTGATCTTGGGGAACCAGAAGTAGATTCCGGCGAACGTCGCGAACACGATGGTGCCGAACAGGACGTAGTGGAAGTGCGCGACCACGAAGTAGGTGTCGGTCACGTGGAAGTCGATTGCCGGTGCCGCGAGCAGAACCCCGGAGAGGCCGCCGAACAGGAACGTCACCATGAACCCGATCGACCACAGCATCGGTGACTCGAAGGTCAGCTGCCCCTTCCACATCGTGCCGATCCAGTTGAAGAACTTGATCCCGGTCGGCACCGCGATCAGGAATGACAGGAACGCGAAGAACGGCAGCAGCACAGCACCGGTGGCGTACATGTGATGCGCCCACACCGCGAGCGAGAGGCCGGTGATGGCAACCGTCGCCCAGACCATCAGTTTGTAGCCGAAGAGTGGTTTTCGGCTGAACACCGGAATGATCTCGCTGATGATGCCGAAATAGGGCAGGGCGACGATGTAGACCTCGGGGTGGCCGAAGAACCAGAACAGGTGCTGCCACAGGATCGCCCCGCCGTTCGCCGGGTCGAACACGTGCGCGCCGAGGTGACGGTCGGCCAGCAGGCCGAACAGCGCGGCGGTGAGGATCGGGAACGCGGCGAGCACCAGCACGCTGGTGAACAGGATGTTCCAGGTGAAGATCGGCATTCGCCACATCAGCATGCCGGGCGCCCGCAGGCAGACGATCGTGGTGATCATGTTGACCGCACCGAGAATCGTGCCGAGTCCGGTGATGATCAGACCAACCGCCCACAGGTCTCCGCCAACCCCGGGAGAGTAGGCCGCTGTGGAAAGCGGGGTGTAGGCGAACCAGCCGAAGTCCGCGGCTCCACCGGGAGTGGCGAACCCGGCGATAGTGATTATGGCCCCGAACAGGTACAGCCAGTAGGAAAGGGCGTTCAGACGGGGGAACGCGACGTCCGGTGAGCCGATCTGCAGCGGCAGCACGAAGTTCGCGAAGCCGAACACGTTCGGCGTCGCGTACAGCAGCATCATGATGGTGCCGTGCATGGTGAACAGCTGGTTGTACTGCTCGTTGGAGAGGAACTGCAGGCCCGGGTAGCCCAGTTCGGTGCGCATCAGCAGGGCCATCAGGCCGCCGATCAGGAAGAACCCGAACGACGTCACCAGGTACAGGATGCCGATCTGTTTGTGGTCGGTCGTTCTGATCAGGCGCAGGAGCGCCTGGCCGGGCGCTCCTGCCCGCCTCGGGGCATGGGGAATCGGTTGGGATGTCGCTTTCCGCGTCGGCGTCCGTGTCATCGGTGCCCCTCGTCCTCTGGCCAGCGTGACCGTCTGCCGCCATACCGACGGCGCTGACGAGTACCCCGTTCCCCGGTGGCTACACCCCTAGAACTGGTAGTACAGAAACGGGCTGAACGTGCCCGTGGCGACGAGGATGGCGGCGTAGAACAGGCCCACGGTCATCACGCCGACGCGCAGGACGGTTGCCGAGTTGGTTCGCGAGGACTCCAGCATCGGGCCGGTTACCGGGTGTGCCGGTAGCGCGAACACCGCCAGCGCCGCCAGCAGGAGAATCAACCGCTGATTGGTAATGGTCGACTCCACGACGTCGGTGAGGCCGCCGAAGTCCGGGAGCAGCATGTGCCCGATCATCGTCAGCGCCTGACCGAGGTCGGGTGAGCGGAACAGGACCCAGCCGAAGATCACCAGGACCAGGGTCAGTACTCGCCTTCCGAGCAGTTTGCCCGGCTGCTCCGGGTTGCGGTCCCAGCCGAACGCTCGCTCGACGATGAGCAGTGCGCCGTGGTAGACGCCCCACATCAGGAAGGTCCAGTTCGCCCCGTGCCAGAGCCCGGTCAGGACGAACACGATGCAGAGGTTGCGGTAGGTCTTCCCGATCCCGCCCCGGTTCCCGCCGAGCGGGATGTACACGTAGTCGCGGAACCAGCGCGAGAGCGACATGTGCCAGCGGCGCCAGAACTCGGTGATGGTGACGGACGAGTAGGGCCGCGCGAAGTTCTCCGGTAGCCGGAAGCCGAGCATGCGGCCGAGGCCGATGGCCATGTCCGAGTAGCCGGAGAAGTCGAAGTAGAGCTGCAGCGTGTAGGCGATGGCACCGAGCCAGGCGATCGAGAACGTCATCTCGTCGGAAGGAGTGGCGAAGCACGCGTCCACCATCGGCGCGAGCGAGTCGGCGATGATCGCCTTCTTGCACAGGCCGAGTGCGAACCGGGGGAAACCGGCCGCGATGTCGTCGAGGCGGTGCAGGCGCTGCTGGGGCAGCTGGTCGGCGATCTCCCGGTAACGCACGATCGGTCCGGCCGCCAGCTGCGGGAACATCGCGATGTAGGTGGCGAACGAAACCGGGTTCCGCAGCGGCTGCCGTTCGCCGCGGTAGATGTCCACCACGTATGAAATGTGGTGGAAGGTGAAGAACGAGATCCCGATCGGCAGCGCCAGCTGCGCGACAGGGAAGTCGCCACCGAGTTGCTGGGTGAACCACGCGATCTGCTCGGTCGCGAACCCGGCGTACTTCCAGATCACCAGAATGGACAGGTCGAAGGCGATCACGCCGATGAGCAGCCAGCGGCGTTGCTTGTCCGGCCGCATGTCCCACTCGTCGGGCTGCAGCCTCGGTCCCGCCGCGTAGTTGACCACCATGCAGGCCATCAGCAGCAGCGTGAACGCTCCGGCGCCGGTCGCGTAGAAGATCAGACTGCCGAGGGCGACGATGCCGTTGCGCCAGCTTCTGGGGCACACCAGCACGGCGAGCAGGACCGCCGGCATGAAGTACCACAGGAACAGTGGCGAGACGAACGACATGCTGGACGGGCCCCCTGGTCAGCGCGACATAGTCCGCACCTTTGGATGAGGTGAGGACGTCGTGACCCTAGCCGAGGGCCTAGCCCGTTGGAGTGAGGAGTCGCAGGAAAGTCACCATGGCCACTTCGCGGCTACCTACCGCCCCGGACCGGCCATGGTGACAGCCGGTGTCAGATACGGCCCGCGATGCGCCGGCGCCGGGCCACCTCGGCGAGCAGAACGCTCGCCGCGACGGAGGCGTTCAACGACTCCACGCCCGCTGCCATCGGGATCGACACCGTCGCGTCGCAGTTCTCCCTGACCAGCCGCGACAGGCCCCTGCCCTCGGAGCCGAGCACGACCACCAGCGGGTCGGCGGCGAGGTCCAGTTCGTCGATGTCCACCGAGCCGTCCGCGTCGAGACCGACGATCATCAGTCCTTCCGCGGCCCACGCCTTGAGCTGGCGGGTGAGGTTCGTCGCGACGGCCACCGGCAGCTTCGCCGCGGTTCCGGCGCTGGTCCGCCACGCAACGGCGGTCATCCCGGCGCTCCTGCGCTCGGGAAGCAGCACACCGTGCGCGCCGAACGCGGCCGCCGAACGGATCACCGCGCCCAGGTTGCGCGGGTCGGTCACCCCGTCCAGCGCGACCAGCAGCGGCGCGTTCCCGGAGTCCTGCGCCATGGTCAACAGGTCGTCCGGGTGGGCGTACTCGAACGGTGGCACCTGCAGGCCGAGGCCCTGGTGCATCGCCTTGCCGGTCTTGCGGTCGAGTTCCTCGCGCGGGATCTCGAGGATCGAAATGCCCTTGTCGGCTGCCATACGCACGGCTTCGGTCACCCGATCGTCGGCGTCGATGTTCAACGCGACGTACAGCGCGGTCCCCGGGACGTCGGCGCGCAGCGCCTCCACCACGGGGTTCCGTCCGGCGATGATCTCCGGGCCCTCGGCCTTCTTGTTCCGCGCCTTCTCGGCCTTGGCCGCGGCTGCCGCCTTGCGCTGCTTGGGGTGCCCCGGCCGCTGATCGGCCTTCGGCGTCGGCCCCTTGCCTTCAAGGCTCTTGCGTCGCTGGCCGCCGGAGCCGACGACCTGCCCCTTCTTCGTACCGGGCTTGCGAATCGCGCCCTGGCGTCGGGAGTTGCCTGCCATTGTTCCTCAGTCCTTAATAGTCCACATAGGACCGTTTGCGGTGTCTTCCACCGTGATCCCGGCGCCCTGCAACTGATCTCGCACGGCGTCCGCTCGGGCGAAGTCACGATCGGCTCGCGCCTGCTGCCGTTGTTCGAGCATGCCTTCGACCAGCACGGCCAGCGCCTGCCGGACGCCGGTGTCGCCGCCCGAACTCTCCGCCCAGGTCGCCGACAACGGGTCGACGCCGAGCACCCCGGCCATCGCCCGCACCGCCGTGGCCAGTTCCAGCGCCTTCGTGGTGTCGGCGTTGTCCAAGGCGGCGTTACCGTCGCGCACAGTGTTGTGCAGCACGGCGAATGCCTGCGGGGTGCCGAGGTCGTCGTCCATGGCGGATGCGAAGTCGGCCGGCACCTCGCCAACGCCCAGTTCGTCGACCGTTCCCGCGACGCGGCGCAGGAACTGCTCGATCCGCCGGTACCCCTGCGCCGACTCCGACAGTGCGCCGTCGGAATACTCGATGGTCGAGCGGTAGTGCGGCTGGATCAGGTAGTACCGGAGTTCCACTGGGCGGTAGCGGCGCAGCATCTCGGGGATGGCCACGGTGTTCCCGAGCGACTTCGACATCTTCTCGCCGGAGAGGGTCACCCACGCGTTGTGCAGCCAGAAGCGGGCGAACCCGTCACCGGCCGCGTGCGACTGCGCCCGCTCGTTCTCGTGGTGCGGGAACACCAGATCGACCCCGCCGCCGTGGATGTCGAACTCGGCGCCCAGGTAGTTGGTGGCCATCGCGGAGCACTCCAGGTGCCATCCCGGCCTGCCCGGACCCCACGGCGTCGGCCAGGACGGCTCGCCGGGCTTGGCACGCTTCCAGAGCGTGAAGTCCCGCGGGTCGCGCTTGCCGGTCGCCTGGTTCTCCCCCTGCTGGACGTCGTCCAGCCGCTGTCCGGACAGGGCGCCGTAACCGGCGAACGAGGCCACGGAGAAGTAGACGTTGCCGTCGGCGGCGTAGGCGTGCCCGGTGTCGATCAGCCGCTGCATCAGCTCGGTCATCTGGGTGATGTGCCCGGTGGCCCTCGGCGTGATCGACGGTGGCAGGCAGCCGAGCACCTCGTACGCGTCCTCGAACGCGCGCTCATGTGTGGCCGCCCACTCCCACCAAGGCCTGCCTGCCGATTCGGCCTTGTCCAGGATCTTGTCGTCGATGTCGGTGACGTTGCGCACCATGAGCACGTCGAGTCCACTGTGGATGAGCCAGCGGCGCAGCACGTCGTAGTTCAGCGCACCACGGACGTGGCCGATGTGCGGAACTCCCTGGACGGTGGCACCACACACGTACATGGACGCAGTTCCGCTGCGAGCGGGGTGAAACTCCCGCACGTCTCTGGCCGCTGTGTCGTATAGGTGTAGGACCACCCTGAAATGGTACGGGTCACCTCAGCCAGGGTGCAGTGAAGGCCAGCAAGTGCGCGACGCTTAGAGCACGTTGTGCGTGCGCAGCGCGGTGACCAGCCCGTCCGTCCGCTGGCTGGTCGGGGACGGTTCCACCAGCGCGAACGCGCAGCCCAGGTCGGCGGCCGCTCCGTCGGCCTCGGCGCTGTCGCCGACCATCAGGGTCCGCTCAGCGGAGGCGCCCAGCCGGTCCAAGGCGGTACGGAAGATCGCCGGGTCCGGTTTGATCGCTTCCACCTCGAAGGAGAGCACGAACTCCTTGATGAACGCGTCCAGGCCGCGCTCGGTGAACGCGGGCCGGATGTCGAACGCGATGTTGCTGAGCACGCCGACGGGCAGGCCTCGGTCCGCGCACCCCTTCAGCACGTCCGCGGTGTCCGGATACGGCGTCCACTGACTGGGATCGATCAGCCGGTCGTAGAGGGCCTTCGCCTGCTCGACCTGCGGCACCCCGGACTGCCGGAGCACCTCGAGGTAGACCTTGCGGTGCAGCTCAGGGTCGAGGTCGCGGTTCTCCCACGCGTGCTGGTGATCAGCGGAGAGGTCCACGACCTTGCCGACCGGCGCGGTCATTCGCCGCATCAGCTCGGTCTGTGCCTCCACGTCGAGCGGATCGCCACCCGAGTCGGTGAGGTGGTCCAACCACGTCTCGTCCTGCTCGAGACGGAACAGCGTGCCGGAGAAGTCGAAAAGAACAGCCTCGATGGTCACGCCCCAAACACTACGGGGTGATGGCCGGGTGACGGTGGGCACGTGGTGCCGCGTTCAGGGGGGTGGTCGGGTGACGGGTGGGCGGGTGGGCACGTAGTGCCGCGTTCAGGGGGGGTGGTCGGGTGACGGGTGGGCGGGTCAGGCGGAGAAGCCGGTGATCTTCTCCGGGATCACCCGGACGACGATCCGCACGGTGCCCTCGGCCTCGGCGGGGTAGTCCTTGCCGCCGTACTTGTTCGACAGCTCGTCGATCAGTTCGCGGCCGCCCTCCTCGGTCAGCTCGACGGTGCCCCGGATCTCGACGTAGTTGTACGGGTTCTCCGTCTCGAAGATCGACACGCTGATCCTCGGATCCCGCCGGTGGTTGAGTTCCTTACGCCTGCCCCTGGTCGTGGAGTACAGCAGCGTGTCGCCATCGCGCTTGACCCACACGACCGAGGATTGCGGTCCTCCGTCGGGGTTCACGGTGGCAACGGTGGCGAAGTTCTTGCCGTCGAGCAGTCCCCGTACGGCCTCGTTGAATTTCACGGTCATGAGCGCGAGGCTAGTGCTCAACCCGCCGTGGTGCTCGCATCAGCGACGTCCAAGGGGAACAGCAGAGCGGTGGCCACAGCGGCGACGCCCTCGCCGCGCCCGGTCAGCCCGAGCCCGTCACTGGTGGTGCCGGAAACGCTTACCGGACCGCCAGCGGCAAGGCTCAGCGTCTGCTGGGCCTCCGCACGGCGAGTGCCGATGCGCGGCGCGTTGCCGATCACCTGGACGACGGCGTTACCCACGCGGTAGCCGGCCGCCTCGATGCGCCGCTGCGCCTCGGCGAGCAGTTCCGCGCCGTGCGCGCCCGCCCAGCGCGGATCGCCGGTGCCGAACACAGCGCCGAGGTCACCGAGCCCCGCGGCCGACAGCAGTGCGTCACAGAGTGCGTGTGCCGCGACGTCTCCGTCGGAGTGCCCGGCGCAGCCGTCGACGCCGGGCCACAACAGACCCGCGATCCAGCACGGCCTGCCCGCCTCGACGGGGTGGACATCCACGCCCTGACCGATTCTCACTGGTGCCCTCCGGCCTGGTGTTGTTCGTCGGCGAGCAACGCCTCGGCGACGGTGATGTCGAACGGGGTGCTCAGCCGTACGGCATGCGGATGACCTGCGACGGTTGTGGCGTCGGACACAGCATCATCCAGGCCAGGGCCGTCCGCGGCGACCCGGCGCCGTAGTTCCGCTGCGGAGAAGCCGTGGGGACTCTGTACCGATCGCAAACCGGAGCGGTCGTGAGTGGACCGTATGGTGCCGTCGGCGACGACCTTGATCGTGTCGGTGACGGCTTCCACCGGAACCACGGCGGGGGCGCCGGCTCGAACGGCGGCGGCCACCGACCGAAGCACGGATGGCGGGACGAACGGCCTGGTGGAGTCGTGCACGAGCACGACGTCGGCGTCGTCCAGGAGATGTGCGGCGAACGCCGACCGCACCGCGTGGGTGCGGCCGGCGCCGCAGTGCACTTGTGCCAGGCGGGTGCCGGCGGATTCGAGCGCCGCGACGCAGCCGGCATACGCCGAGTGGTCGGGCGAGTCCGCCGGAGGTACCGCAAGCACCACCCGGTCCACGACTCCGGAGCCGAGCAGGCCCCGGAGGGTGTGAACCAGGACGGGTTCGTCCCGAACGTGAGCCAGCGCAGCTGACTCCACGGCCGGAGCCCGGTCATCCCTGTCGTAAGGGACCAGCGCGACGACAGCGGTGTCGCAGCCCTGCGCAGCCCTCACCTGTCTGTACGCCGTCGCTTCGCGATGTCTCGAAGCCCGGGTCAGACTGTTGCGGTTTCCAGAACCTCGTCGAGCAGCACTTCGGCCTTGCCTTCGTCAGTGCCCTCGGCGAGTGCGAGCTCGCTCACCAGT
Organism: Amycolatopsis marina; assembly: GCF_900111885.1. Taxonomy (GTDB): domain Bacteria; phylum Actinomycetota; class Actinomycetes; order Mycobacteriales; family Pseudonocardiaceae; genus Amycolatopsis; species Amycolatopsis marina. The sequence goes on along the minus strand of NZ_FOKG01000004.1, from coordinate 229,510 downwards.
ATCTGTCGCGCCTTGGCCAGCATCCGCTTCTCACCAGCGGACAAGCCGCGGTCCTTCTCTCGCCGCCAGAGGTCGCGCACCACTTCGGCCACCTTGTTCACATCGCCGGAGGCGAGTTTCTCGAGGTTGGCCTTGTACCGTCGAGACCAGTTCGTGGGCTCGTCGGTGTGGGGAGCACGCAGCACGTCGAAAACGCGGTTCAGACCGTCCTGGCCAACGACATCACGTACGCCGACGATCTCGGCGTTGTCAGCAGGCACGCGGACCGTCAGGTCCCCCTGCGCGACTTTGAGGACGAGGTACTTCTTCTCCTCGCCCTTGATCACGCGGGTCTCGATTGCCTCGATGAGTGCGGCACCGTGGTGCGGGTAGACGACGGTCTCTCCGACCTTGAAAACCATGTGTCCTCTGCCCCTTTCGCTACATCCAGCTTAGCACGCGACGAGAGTGCGTACCTAGCGGCCCGCGATCGTCCTTGCAGGTCAGTGGCCTAATCCTGCTCTGGATGGGGGTTGACAAACCCGATTTCTCCATACTCACGCAGGTGACGGCGAATCGTCTCGGCGTGCGTGTTGCAATCCACTAAGGACCATTCGATCTCACAATTCCTGCGCCGCTCGCCCGCAATGACGACCACGTGCCGGAGGTGATCGGCCGCCCGGCTACCCTTCGCGAGCAGGGTCGTGGAGTAGCTAGGAAGGGCTGAAGACCGTGAGGCAGCAGAATCGTCGCGCGCTGGGCTCGCGCAGGATGAGCTCGGTCGTGGCCGGTCTCGGTGCAGTCCTGTTCATCGCTGGATGCGGTGCCGGGCAGATCACCCAGACCGACACCCAGGAGGCCGCGATCAACGGTGCGGCGGCCAACGCAGGCACGCTCGCCATCCGCGACGCGGAGCTGGTCTTCCCCGAGGCCGTGTCCACCACGGAGTCGGGTCAGCCCGTTTACTACTACCCGTCGGGTTCGCAGGCCATCGCGGAGTTGGTCATCGTGAATGAGGGCGCCACCGACGACGAACTCGTCTCGGTGACCTCGGAGGCGGCGGGCAACGTTTCGGTACAGGGTGACCGTGACGTCGTCCAGCGCAGCACCCTGGTGATCGGCCCGATCGGCGAGGACGTCAACGCCGATCTGCCCCAGTCCGCCTCGGTCCCGCCGCCCAGCGAGGAGCAGGTGGACGACCAGGTGGGGCACGCGAGCATCGTGCTGGAGCAGTTGACCAGGGAGATCTGGCCAGGTCAGAGCGTTCCCGTCACCTTCACGTTCAAGAACGCGGGCTCGGTCACGGTGGACATGCCCGTTGGCGCCCCGACCCACTCCAGGGTGACCGAGGAGCACGGGGAGCACGAGGACTCCTCGAGCAGCCACTGAGAGTGAGCCTGCGAGCCGAGCCGACCGGCGTAGATGTGCGCGACCGCCGCCACGCGTTGTCGGACCCGGTGACTAGCGTCTGATCCATGGCGAAGAAGGGGACGACGTACCGCTGCGGCGAGTGCGGTTACGAGGTCGCCAAATGGGTCGGGCGGTGCCCGGAGTGCCACGGCTGGGGATCCATCGAGGAGCGTGGGGACGCCCGGCCCGCGATCGCGAGGATCGCAGCGGGAGCGCCGAGTGCCCCGGCGAGGCCCATCGGCGAGGTCGATGTCGAGGCCGCGCGGGCGCGGAGCACGGGAGTCCCGGAACTGGACCGGGTCCTCGGCGGCGGGCTGGTTCCCGGTGCGGTGGTGCTGCTGGCAGGCGAGCCTGGAGTCGGCAAGTCGACATTGCTGCTCGAAGTGGCCTATCGCTGGGCTGCCGGCGCGGAGCCGGAGCCGGGTCGTCGTGAACTCCGGCAGGACGGCGAGTTCGGGCCTTCGTTGTACGTCACCGGCGAGGAGTCCGCGGGTCAGGTGCGGTTGCGCGCCGAGCGCACCGGCAACGTGCACGACCAGATGTATCTCGCCGCCGAGAGCGACCTGTCGGCCGTGCTCGCCCACGTGGACGACGTCAAGCCGGGTGTGCTGATCGTCGACTCCGTGCAGACCATGGCCTCTCCACTGGCCGACTCGGCCCCTGGCGGGGTCACCCAGGTTCGCGCGGTCACCGCGGGCCTGGTCGCGCTGGCGAAGGAACGCGGGCTGCCCGTGCTGCTGGTGGGCCACGTGACCAAGGACGGATCAGTGGCCGGCCCGCGGGTGCTCGAACACCTGGTGGACGTCGTCCTGCAGTTCGAGGGTGACCGGCACTCGACCCTGCGCATGGTGCGCGGCGTGAAGAACCGGTTCGGGCCCGCCGACGAGATCGGCTGTTTCGAACTGCGTGACGAGGGCATCGTCGGCGTACCGGATCCTTCCGGGTTGTTCCTGAACCGGCACGCAGAGGCTGTGCCGGGAACGGCCATCACCGTCACGGTGGAGGGCAAGCGTCCGCTGCTGGCCGAGGTGCAGGCGCTGGTGGCGAAGTCGAGCCTGGCCCAGCCGCGGCGCGCGGTCAGCGGGCTCGACTCGGCCAGGGTCGGCATGGTGCTGGCCGTGCTGGAGAAGCGGGGCGGGCTGAAGGTCGGCGAGCAGGACGTCTACGCGGCGACGGTCGGCGGCATGAAGATCACCGAACCCGCGATCGACCTCGCGGTGGCGCTGGCCGTCTGGTCGGGAGCGGGTGACGTCGCACTGTCGCCGCGACTGGTGGCGATCGGCGAGGTGGGGCTCGCGGGGGAGATCCGCAGGGTCACCGGCGTCGGCAGGCGGCTGGCGGAAGCCGTGCGGATGGGCTTCACCCACGCGATCGTGCCGCCGGACCCAGGTCCGCTTCCCCAGGGCATCCGCGCGCTCGAGGTGGACAACCTGGGCGCCGCCATCAACGCGGTCCGCCACGTCCCACTGCGCTGAACGCGCTCGTGCGCTTCGGGCATGTCCCCAATGTGGCATTGGGGACGTTCTGAGCAGGGCCGCCACTCGCCGGGTGGCGGCTTTAGCTGTGGGTAACCCCGTGCCGTCTGTGGATAACTGTCGTCCACCTCGGTACTTGTGAGCTCGTTGAGCAAACTTTTGTGTAACGAGATCTAGCTTTTGATGGTTCTGTGAGAAAGTATCGATCGTGTGATGGAGGCCACTGCCGTCGCCACGATCGACTTTCAAGGAGGAAGCAGATGCCGTCGCGAACGCTGCAGAGATGCCGGAGGAGCCTGGTCGGGCTCCTCGGGGTCGCCCTTCTCGGTTCAATCGCCGTCGTCGGCGCGCCAACCGCTGCCGCGCAGGCCGACGATGTGCCACCTCAGGAACCAGGGGTGACGCTGCGCACCTTCGACCTGCGTCAGTCGCTGGAACGCATCTGTCAGCTCAAGTCCGGCAGCACGCCCAATGTCGACAAGTTGATGCCGGTGATCGACTTCAGCAGCGCGGGTGAGTTCGGGTTCGAGGACAACTTCCTGTCGCACGTCGTCGCCAACATCAACATCCCCGACGAGGGCGACTACACCTTCCGCCTGATCAGCGACGACGGCTCGCGGCTGTACATCGACGACCAGCTCGTCATCGACCACGACGGCCTGCACGCGGCGGAGCCGAAGGACGGCGTCGTCACGCTGACGCCCGGCTACCACGCGTTGCGGATCGAGTACTTCGAGGCGCACTACGACCAGCAACTCACCCTGGCGTGGCAGCCACCAGGTGCCACTGAGTTCACCGTGGTGCCGACCTCGGTGCTGAGCACCGACGCCGACGTCGTGCGCGTGACGGCGCCGGGACGCAAGTACTGCGAGGGCGACACCGACACTCCGGGCGATGGCCTCCCCCTCGACTCGGTGAACCCGAACTACACCCTCACCGACCTGCGCCCCGAGGGTTTTCAGCCGATGGTGGCCGCGATGGATTGGACCGAGGACGACCAGCTGGTGGTCGTGACCTCCGGTTCGGTGAGCCCGGGTGGCCCGGTGGAGAATCCCGAGCCAGGCGAGGTCTTCCTCCTGGACAACGTCACCGGTGCGACCGGCCCCGACGAGGTGACGGTGACGAAGGTCGCGAGCGGTCTCCTGAACCCGATGGGCGTTGCCGTCGTGGACGGCTCCATCTACGTGTCGGAGCGGGATCGCCTCACCGAACTCACGACCGACGCCGATGGCGACGGGCTCCTCGAGCACGCCACCGTCACCGAATGGCCCTACGGCGGAAACTTCCACGAGTTCGCCTTCGGCCTGTTGCACGACGAGGAGAACTTCTACGTCAACCTTTCGGTCGCGATCAACCAGGGCGGTGCGACGACCGACCCGCAGCCCGCGGAGAACCGCGGCACCACCATCAAGGTGAACCGGGAAACCGGGGAGGTCAGCTATGTCGCAGGCGGGCTGCGCACGCCCAACGGCATGGGCTGGGGCCCCGAGGGCGAACTCTTCGTGATGGACAACCAGGGCGGCTGGCTGCCCTCGTCGAAACTGTTGCACGTCAAGCAGGACCGGTTTTTCAACCACTACACCAACCCGGATGGGCCGTTCGACGACAACCCGGTGACCCAGCCGGTCCTGTGGTTGCCGCAGAACGAGATCGGCAACTCCCCGAGCAACCCGGTCACGCTGGAGGAGGGGCCCTTCGCCGGTCAACTGCTCTTCGGTGACGTGACCTACGGCGGCCTGCAGCGCGCATCGCTGGAGAAGGTGCACGGGGAGTATCAGGGCGCGGTGTTCCGGCACTCGGCGGGCCTCGAAGCAGGTGTCAACCGGACTGTCATCGGTCCCGATGGGGCCATCTACGTCGGCGGCATCGGCGAGGGAGGCAACTGGAGTGAACCCGGCAAGCTGAAGTACGGCCTGCAGAAACTGGCGCCGAGCGGCGAGAACACGTTCGACATGAAGTCGATGAGCGCCACCGAGGACGGATTCCGGATCGAGTACACCCAGCCGCTGTCCGCCGAAGCCGTCGAGAACATCGCGCAGAGCTACAAGGTCGAGCAGTGGCGCTATGTGCCGACTCCCGACTACGGCGGCCCGAAGGTCGACGAGGAAACCCTGACCGTCGCCGCTGCCGAGGTTTCGGCGGATGGCAAGACGGTCACGCTCGACATCGATGGCCTGAAGCGGGGCCGGGTCGTGCACCTGCAGTCGCCACGTCCGTTCGCCGCCGCGAACGGGCAGGAGCTGTGGAACACCGAGGCGTGGTACACGCTCAACGCGATCCCCGGCGAGCAGCCGGACACGACTCAGGTCTTCTACGAGGCCGAGGAAGCCCGGTTGGAAGGCAGCGCGCGGGTGGACAACGACCACGCCGGGCACTCCGGCGTCGGCTTCGTCGCCGGCTTCGGGCAACCGGGTGCGTCCACCACGATGCGGGTGGAGGTCGACAAGGAAGGCGGCTACGACGTCGGCCTGCGGTACTCCAACGGTCCCAACCCGTTCACCGGTGACAAGACGGTCAGCATCTACGTCAACGGCGAGAAGGCGAGGCAGACCACCTTGCCGTCCACAGTGACCTGGAAGGAGTGGGCGACCAAGAAGGAGAGACTGAACCTGCGCGCCGGTGCCAACACCATCGAGTACAGAGTGGACTCCGACGACACCGGCCACGTCAACCTCGACCTCATCTCCGTCCGGGAGCCGGGTGAGCGGATCACCCTCTTCGATGGCGGGGACCAGTCCGAGTGGCTGTACACCGACGGACGCACCGCCGGCTGGAAGAACGTGGACGGCGACGCCATGGAGGTAGCGGGTGGTGACCTGCGGACCAAGGAGGCCTTCGGCGACTACCGGATGCACGTCGAGTTCAAGGTGCCGCAACTGCCACCGGACGTGACCGGGCAGGACCGTGGCAACAGCGGTGTGTACATGCAGGAGCGCTACGAGATCCAGATCCTGGACTCGTTCGGTGACGACACGCTGGACAACAACGAGGCGGGCTCGATCTATCTGCAGAAGCCGCCGGACGTCAACGCCGCAACGGCACCGGAAACCTGGCAGAGCTACGACATCGAGTTCCGCGCCGCGCGGTTCGACGACGCCGGGAACAAGACCGAGGACGCTCGGGTCACCGTGGTGTGGAACGGGGTGACCGTGCACGACGACGTCGCCATCACCGGTCCGACCGGCGGGTCCATTCCCGAAGGGCCGTTCACCGGCGCGATCCGGCTGCAGGACCACGGAAACCCGGTGCAGTTCCGCAATATCTGGCTTGAGCCCATCGAGCAGGCGACCACCTCCGTCACCGCGACTCCGGCGCAGCTGACGTACGGCCAGGAGAGCACAGTCGATGTCATGGTCGAGTCGGAGAACCCGGTCTCGGGTTCTGTGGAGCTGCTCGACGGTGACCGGGTGCTCGGCACGGCGACGGTGGCCGAGAACGGCGCGGCCGCCGTGACCATGCCGGGCACGGCACTCGTGCCGGGAAACCACGAGCTGTCCGTTCGCTACAGCGGTGACGAGGCGAATCTGCCGGCGGTGGGCGCCGTCGCCGTGGAAGTCGCCAAGGCAAGCACCGGCGTCACCGGTGACACGGCGCGGATACCGTTCCGCCACGACAGTTCGATCGACCTCACGATCACCTCGGCCGTCCCGGTGTCGGGCACGGTGGAGTTGCTCCACCGTGGTCGGCTGGTCGCCACGGCGACGGTGGCGGAGAACGGCACCGTCTCCGTGACCATTCCGGACAGGGCGCTCAAGCCCGGCCGCTACGAGCTGTCGGTGCGGTACAGCGGTGACGAGCTGAACGCGCCTGCCGAGGGCACGGTCGAAGTGCAGGTCGGCAAGGCGAAGGTCATTCGCTAGCGCAGTCCCCTCGGTGCCACCCCGCGTACGTGGGGTGGCACCGAGGGCTGCGAGCCGCTACTGCGCCAGCAGGTTGGCGCAGCGGATCAGGCCGATGTGGGAGTAGGCCTGCGGGTGGTTGCCGAGTGAGCGTTCCGCGATGGGGTCGTACTGTTCGGGCAGCAGGCCGGTCGGTCCCGCCGCGTCGACGAGCTGCTCGAACAGCTCCTCCGCCTCGGTCCTTCGCCCGGTGAGCAAATACGCCTCGATCATCCAGGCCGCGCACAGGTGGAAGCCGCCCTCATCGCCGGGGAGTCCGTCGTCGCGCCGGTACCGGTACACGGTCGACCCGCTGCGCAGTTCCGCCTCGATCGCGGTCACCGTCGACTGGAACCGCTCGTCCTGCGGGTCGAGCAGGCCGGACAGTCCCACGAACAGCGACGCCGCGTCGAGGTCCGTTCCGTCGTAGGCCGTCGTGTACGCCCGGACCTCGTCGTTCCAGCCGTTTTCGAGCACGTCAGCCGAGATCGCGTCACGCAGCTCGACCCAGCCGTTCGGCACCTCCCGGCCGTAGACCTCCGCGAGCTTGATCGCCCGGTCGATCGTCACCCAGCACATCACCCGCGAGTACACCCGGTGGCGCGGCACGTGCCGCTCCTCCCAGATGCCGTGGTCCGGCTCGGACCACCGTCGCGTGACGGCCTCGGCCATCGCCCGCACCAGCTGCCAGTCGTGGTCCCGCAGCTCGCCGCGCGCCGCCGCCATGTCGACCACCAGCTCCACCACGGGGCCGAACACATCGAGCTGCACCTGGTGGTTGGCCAGGTTGCCGACGCGTACCGGCCGCGAGCCCTTGTAGCCGGGCAGCGAGTCGATCACGGCTTCGGCGCCGATCTGGGTGCCGGCCAGCGTGTACAGCGGGTGCAGCCGCTCCGGGCCGGCCAGGGTCGCGAGCACGCCGTGCAGCCACTCCAGATAGCCCTCGGCCTCGGCCATCGAGCCCAGTGCCACCAGTTCGCGAACGGTCATCGCCGCGTCCCGGATCCAGCAGTAGCGGTAGTCCCAGTTGCGGACACCGCCGATCTCCTCGGGCAGCGAGGTCGTGGCCGCGGCCATGATTCCGCCGGTGTCGGTGTTCACCAGACCACGCAACGTCAGCGCCGAGCGCGCCACCAGTTCGGACTCGACCTGCGGCAGCTTCAACGTGGTGGCCCAGTCGCTCCAGTACCCGCCCGCCCGCCTGCGACGATCCACTTCGGATAGCTCGTGCGGACCGAGGTCGGTGGTGCCACAGCGAAGTTCGAGGACGACCGGCTTCTCCGGTGTCGGCTGCACCAGCGCAGACGCGGTGTCGTGCAGACCGTCGGAGGTGATCTCCCACTGCACACCGGGTGCGCGCAGGACGATCGGCTCCGACGTGCCGAGCACACGCAGACCGTCCTCCTCCTGCAGCAGCCGCACCGGCACGCCGCCGAACTCGGGACGCGGCGCGAACACCACGGAGGCGGTCGCCTCACCGGATATCACCCGGACGATGTCCGTGCGGTGCTGCGGGCTCTCTGGCTCGAGGTAGTCGGTGACCAGCAGGCGGGACCAGCGAGTTTCCACGGTCATCGTGTTCGGCAGGTACCGCTGCCCGAGCGGGAGGCCGTTGCGGTCCGGCTTGATGGAGAAGTGGCCTGCCCCGGGGCCGCCGAGCAGGTCGGCGAACACGGCAGGCGCGTCCGGGCCGGGGTGGCACAGCCAGTTCAGCGTGGCGTCCGGGGTGACCAGTGCGACCGAACGCTCGCTGGCCAGCATGGACAGTCGCTCGATGGGAGGCGCCTGCTCGCCGTAGAGCCAGTTGCGCCGCTCCTCGAGCACGAACGCAAGCACCGTCGCGACGTCAATGGTGTCCGGAACGCGGTACTGGGCGAGGCTTTCGCCCTCCCCGACCTTCACACCCAGGTCCGGGCCGGTGATCCGGGCGAACGCCTTCTCGTCGGTGACGTCGTCGCCGATGAAGACGGCGGCGGTGGCACCGGCCTGGTGACGCAGTGTGTCCAGCGCCTTACCCTTGTCGGTCTGCACCACCGCGAGCTCGACGACCTCCTTGCCGTCGGTCACCGAGACGCCGTCCCAGTGGGATGGTCCGGAGTGGACCGCCTCCAGCACCCGCCGGCCTGCCGAGTGCTCGGCGCGGCGCACGTGGACCGCGATGCTCGCCGGTTTGACCTCCAGCGACACGCCCGGCACGTCCAGCACGAGCTTTTCCAGCTCGGCTTCGAGTCTGCGGTGCAGCTCTCTGGCAGTCGAGTCGAGGGCGTGCACGAAGCCGATGTCGAACTCGGAACCGTGGCTGCCGACCAGGTGGACCTCGGCGGGCAGGCGGGACAACGTCGCGAGGTCGCGCAGGGCGCGACCGGAGATCACCGCTGCGGTGGTCTCGTGCAACCCGGCGAGCGAGCGCAACGCACCGACGGATTCAGGCAGCGGGCGGGCCTCGTCGGGGTTGGCCGTGATCGGCGCGAGCGTGCCGTCGTAGTCGCAGGCGACCAGCAGGCGCGGCGTCCTGGCGATCTGCATGATCGCGCGCCGCAGCTCGGCGGGCAGGGCCTCGGCGGTCAACACTCCTCCTTGGGAGCTGGCAGGGGCGATTGAGATTTAGCTGGACGGCTCGGCCCCGAGAGCTTCCAGGAACGAGCGCGCCCACCGATCGACGTCATGGGTGAGGACCTGACGGCGTAGGGCGCGCATCCTTCGGCGGCCCTCGGCGGGGTCGAGCGTAATGGCAGCCTCCAGAGCGTTCTTCACCCCATCAAGGTCATGTGGGTTGACCAGGAACGCGCTGCTCAATTCGGCCGCCGCGCCGGCGAACTCGGACAGCACGAGCGCCCCGCCAAGATCATGTCGGCATGCGACGTACTCCTTGCACACCAGGTTCATCCCGTCGCGGAGCGGAGTCACCACCATGACGTCGGCCGCCGAGAAGAACGAGGCGAGCTCCTTGCGGTTCACCGACTGGTGCAGGTAGTGCACCACCGGGTGACCGACACGGCCGAACTCGCCGTTGATCCGGCCGACCATCTGTTCGATGTCGCTGCGCATCCGCTGGTAGTGCTCCACCCGCTCCCGGCTGGGGGTGGCCAGCTGGATGAAGGTGACGTCCTCCGGGTGTACACGGCCCTCCTGCAGCAGCTCGTGCAGGGCTTGCAGGCGCAGGTCGATGCCCTTGGTGTAGTCGAGCCGGTCGACGCCGAGCAGGATCGTCCTCGGATTGCCGACGTCGGTGCGCAGCTGTGCGGTGCGCTCGGCTACCTCCTTGGTCCGGGCGAGGTTGTCGAGGCCGGCCGCGTCGATGGAGATGGGGAAGGCGCCCACCCGTACCGTGCGGTCGCCCACCTGCACCATGCCGGGCCGGGAACGCACGCCGACGGCCCCCCGGCTCGGCTCGAGGCCGATCAGCTGGCGCGCCAGCCAGAGGAAGTTCTGCGCGCCGCCCGGGCGATGGAACCCGACGAGATCGGCACCGATCAGGCCTCGCACGATCTCGGCCCGCCACGGCAGCTGCATGAACAGCTCCACCGGCGGGAACGGGATGTGCAGGAAGAAGCCGATGCGCAGGTCGGGACGCAGTTCACGGAGCATGCTCGGCACCAGTTGCAGCTGGTAGTCCTGCACCCACACCGTCGCGCCCTCGCCCGCGACGGCCGCGCTGGCCTCGGCGAACCGCTGGTTCACCCGCACGTAGCTTTCCCACCAGCCACGATCGAAGACCGGCCGCTCCACTACGTCGTGGTAGAGCGGCCAGAGGGTGGCGTTGGAAAAGCCCTCGTAGTAGTCGCGGACCTCGTCGGCGGACAGCGTCACCGGGTGCAGGATCAGCCCGTCGTCGGTGAACTCGTCGACCTCGACGTCCGGAATGCCGGGCCAGCCGACCCAGGCTCCCTTGCGGGAGCGCAGGAACGGCTCCAGCGCGGACACCAGGCCGCCGGGGCTCTGGGTCCAGCGCTGTGTTCCGTCGGTGGAGCGGTCGAGGTCCACGGGCAGCCGATTGGCCACCACCACGAACTCCGCCGCCGTGTTCGTTGGCTCGGTAGTGTCCGGGCGCGGCATACCCCGACACTATCGCGCGGGAGGCGAGTCCGTGGTGTGAGCAATTCCGCAGGTTGACGCCTGATCAGCGGTGTCCTCAGTCCAGGCGGCGTCCCGGTCGCAGCGGACCGGCCATGCGCGGCCCGGACAGCTTGCGTTCGAGCCTGCCGAGACCGGTGCGCAGCGGCTGGGCCAGGAACTCGCCGAGGACCACGCCGGCGGCCAGTGCGAGTCCGATCGCGACGGCGCTCATCAGGATGGTGATCTCGCCGAAGTTCGCGAGCTGGTCCAGGCCGCGGTAGGTGGAAAGACCGGGTAGCAGCGGGGTGATTCCGGACACGGCGACGACCAGCGGGGTCACCTTCAGCCTGCGGGCGAGCACCCCGCCACCGAGGCCGACCAGCGTGGCCGCGACGGCGGACGCGGTGATCTGCTCCACGTCGGGGAGCAGTCGGAGGGAGCCGTAGGCCCCGGCGCCGACGGCGCCGGCGACCGCGGCCACCAGCAGGGGCCGCAGCCGTGAGTAGGAGGCGAGCGCGAAGCAGGCCGCCGCGCCGGAACCGGCCATGATGATCGATGGCAGGTCGAACGCCGTGGTGGCCGGGATCGGTGGCGGGGTCTGGTCGGCCTCGAACGAAGCGGCGATGTTGATCGCGAGCGCGACGCCGGTGATCAGTCCGGCGCTCATCATGGCCACTTCCATGGTCCGACCCGAGGCAGTGACGTAGTAGCCGGTGATGGCGTCCTGGACGGCCGAGACGGTGGACAGCCCGGACAACAGCACGGTGATCGCCGCGGCGACGACGATCGTCGGCTGTTCCAGCGGTATCAGGCTGGTGTTGACCAGCACGGTCGCCGTGAGTGTGGCGATGAGACCGCCGACAGTCTGCTGGAAGAAGAATGGCAGCCCGTACTTGTTGAGAAAGCGGCCGAGCCGGTCCACCACGGAGCTGATCACGAACGCGACGAGTGCGGTCCAGATGTTGCCGCCGATGATGATCGAGACGAACGCGGCCATCCCGCCCCAGGCGAGGGTGGAGACCCAGCGCGGGTAGGGGTGCGGAGCGCGGTAGATCCGCTGCCACTCGCTGTAGGCGTCCTCGGCGCTGATGTGGCCGCGAGTGATCTTCTGGACGAGTGCCTCGGTGTCGGTGAGGCGGCTGTAGTCCAGACTGCGGCTGCGCACCACGCGCAGGGACGTGACCGGCGGCACGTCGGAACCACGGTGGCAGCTCACGGTGATCGACGTGAAGATCACGTCGACCTCGCACTGCGGCAGACCGTAGGCGGAGGTGACCGCGAGGATCGTGGCGGTGACGTCGGAGGCACCCGCCCCGCTGAGCATCTGCACCTCGCCGAGCCGGAGCGCGAGGTCGAGCACGAAGTGGACCCGAGTCTCGTCGGGCAACTGCGGCCCCATGGCGATCTCGGCGTCCACCGCCGGCTGTTCGCCGGTCGGCGCCTCCAGCACATGCCAGGCGCGCTCGGGTTCCTGGCCGCGGCGCTTGCCCGCGGCGGCACGCTTCTCACCGCCCTGGTCGTCCTCCGGCGGCTCCAGGATGTTCCACGCGCGCCTGCGATTGGCGGCCATTTTCCCGCGCTGGCTGATCTTCAAGCTCGGTCCACCTCCTCACTGATTCCCGCTGACCATCGACGCCGGAGCCTCGACCGTTGCACGTTCGTAGTAGTGGCGTCCACCACATCGTGTCGTGATCGTGAGCGCCGCGTTATGACCTGAAGTTTCCGCAGGTGAGAGCCATTCTGCCCGCGAGGCCGTACGGGGCGCGAGTTGTGCGATCCGACCCGTCGCGCGAGGTGCCGAGACGTGGGCGATAAACTCGGATCTTGACGGCGTACCCGGACCTGTCCGGCCGCGTCGCGACTTGGCCGGTATAGCTCAGCTGGTAGAGCATCTGTCTTGTAAACAGAAGGTCAGGGGTTCGAGCCCCCTTGCCGGCTCCACGTTGGGAACCACCTCTGGGCAGGTGTTGTTCCTGCCGTTCGAGATCTTTCTCGCGGACGGCGGCCTCTGCGAGGTCGATCTGCGAATGCTCAGCCTTCGCTGACCAGTCGTTGGGTGAGTTGCTGCGCAGCGCCGACGACAAACCGGCCTGCTGCTTCGAGTCGGTCCCCAAGGCGTGCTTTGGGTGCGGTGATGTTGATCGCGGCTACGATCCGGCCGTTGAAGTCGCGAACCGGTGCCGAGCAGCCGACCACTCCGTGCTCGAACTCCTCGTCCACCATGGCGTATCCGCGGGTCCTGATCCCGTCTATTTCGGACAGAAGTTGATCCGGATGTTGTATGCGGGGGTGTGCGCCGGCCGTTGCCAGCTTCTCCGCAGTGAAGAAGGCGCGTACCGCATCGGTGTCCCAGTCGGAGACGAGCACCCTGCCCGCCGAGGTCGCCGCGGCAGGGACTGCTACGCCTTCCCAGCCCACCCCGCGGAACGCGTGTGAAGGAGTTTCGCTGGCGATGGTGAGGACGTCATTTCCGCGGAGCACGCACAGCACAGTCGTCTCCTGCACGCGGGCGACGACTCCCCGCAGGTAGGGCGTGGCGATGGTGACCAGACGCGACTCGAGCGTTCGGGCAGCGAGCGCGAAGAGCCGCCAACCGACGCGGTATCCCAGGGTTTGCTCGTCGCGTTCGACCAGCCCCTCTTCTGCCAGGGATGACAAGGCCCGCGACACCTGCGACTTCTCCCGGCCGACCAGCTGGGCCACTTTGCTGACGCCCATCGGCTCACCTCGACCGGAGGGCCCGTGTGCGAGCACATCGAGAATTTCGAAATCTCGTCGCAATCCAGCCGCGTTGACCCGCGTTGCCACATTCGCTCCCAGGGGGTGTTGCCATATGGACAACTCATATTGCTCGTAAACCTACCCGATTGTAGCTTCCTGTTGTCGCCGTCACACGAACGGAGGTGGGCAGGTGACGTTCCTCGAGTACCTCGACTTCAACTGGGATGACCTTCTCGTCATGAGCCTTGAGCACCTCACGGTCGTGGTGCTGGCGCTGGGAATCGCCACGGTCGTCGGGTTGGGGGTGGGCGTGCTGACCTGGCAGAGCCCGCGCTGGTCCGGCATCGCGGTGTCCACAGCAGGGGGACTTCTCACGATCCCCTCGCTGGCACTGCTGGCCCTGTTGATCCCGTTCTTCGGTCTCGGTTGGGTGCCCTCGGTGATCGCTCTGGTGGTCTACTCGCTGCTGCCGATCGTGCGGAACACCATTGCCGGGTTGCGAAGCGTCGACACGGCCATCCTCGAGGCAGCCAACGGAATGGGGCTGTCGCGACCGACCGCGATTTGGCGCGTACAGCTTCCGATGGCGTGGCCGGTGATCGTCACAGGCATCCGCGTCGCAGCGCAGATGTTGTTCGCCATCGCCGCCATCGCCGCTTACGTCGCCGGGCCGGGCTTCGGCAACGAAATCTTCGCCGGCCTTTCCCGGCTTGGCGCGACGAACGCGCTGAACCAGGCTATTGCCGGCACGGTCGGTGTTGTCCTGCTCGCACTGGCTTTCGACGCCACTTTCATTCTCATCCGCCGTCTCACGACTTCGAGGGGGCTCCGTGTCTAACCCCATTCCTGTCGCCGATGCTCGCCGTCCGGGCCTTGGTTCACCGGCCGCACGTTCGCACGGCGCTTCGATCCAACTCGCCGATCTGACCAAGCGGTACCCCGGTCAGTCCGTTCCCGCTGTAGAGAATGTCTCGATGGACATCGCCCCCGGCGAATTGGTGATGTTCCTCGGTCCTTCCGGTTGCGGCAAGACCACCACGATGAAGATGATCAACCGGCTCATCGAGCCGACGAGCGGGCACATCCTCATCGACGGGCAGGACGTCCTGCGCATCGACCGAAACGAACTCCGCCGGAGCATCGGATACGTCATTCAGCAGATCGGCTTGTTCCCACACATGACGATCGGGGACAACATCGGCCTGATCCCACGGTTGCTCGGCTGGAAAGCGACGAAGATCGCCGGCCGTATCGACGAGTTGCTCGAGTTGGTGGGTTTGGACCCTTCGGCATACCGCGGACGGTATCCGCGGCAACTGTCCGGTGGACAGCAGCAACGGGTGGGTGTTGCCCGCGCGCTCGCCGCCGATCCGCCGATCATGCTGATGGACGAGCCGTTCGGTGCGACCGATCCGATTACTCGGGAACACCTGCAGAATGAGTTCCTGAAACTGCAGAAGGAACTGCGTAAGACGATCATCTTCGTTACGCACGACTTCGACGAGGCCATCAGGCTCGGTGATCGAATCGCGGTTCTCCGAGAACGTTCGGTGATCGCCCAGTTCGACACCCCAGAACGGATCTTGTCCGCACCGGCAGACGATTACGTCGCGAGTTTTGTCGGCTCCGGCGCCGCGATCCGGCGGATGGGGTTGACCACGGTCGGCGACGCGATACACCAGGGCGTGCTCGATCGGGCGTTACCGGACGGAAGTACCGACGGGATAGTGGTGCGCTGCGAGGACACCATCCGGGACGCTATCGACGCCATGCTTCGCGGCGGAAGCGCACACGTCACCGTGCACGACGCGGCCGGACATCCGCTGGGCAGTCTCGACTTCGAGCGGGTGTGCGAACTGTGGGCACGAGCCGGCCAGGTGAATGATTCCCATGTCCGTTGACACCCTCAGTTCGGCGTTCGAGGTGAAAACAGATGAACGCTGGTCGCGGCGCGCACTGGCCAAACATCTGCTGACTCCCGCCATACTTGTGAGCGTCGTTCTCGCGCTGTACCTATGGGTTTCCAGCCGCGAACTCGACAGTATCGAGGTCAGGGTGCTCAATGCCGGGATGATCGGTGACGCGACGCTGCAGCACCTGAAACTCACGGCGATCGCCACAGCAGCAGTGGTACTGATCGCGATGCCGCTCGGTGTCCTGCTGACGCGACCGGGGACCCAGTGGCTCACACCGTTCGCGCTCGTCGCCGCCAATGTGGGTCAGGCGACGCCTGCGCTCGGTGTCCTGGTCATCATGGCGATGGTGTTCTCGATCGGCCAGAACATCGCGATCGCGGCCCTGATCGCCAGCGCCGTGCTACCGGTCCTGCGGAACACCATCGTCGGTATCCAGCAGGTGGACCGGAACCTCGTAGAGGCCGCGAACGGCATGGGCCTCACTCCGCTGCAGGTGCTGCGCAAGATCGAACTGCCGCTTGCGATACCGGTGATGCTCGCAGGGCTGCGCACCACGATCATCATCTGTGTCGGTGTCGCGACAGTCGCCACCTTCGTCAACGCAGGAGGACTCGGCGACATCATCGTCGCCGGAATCAAGACCACCCGGACCCCGATCCTCGTCACCGGTGCCGTGCTCACAGCCGTCGTCGCGTTCACCCTCGACTGGCTCGCGGGAGTCCTCGAAAAGTCGGTTCGTCCACGCGGACTCTGAACCGCACACCACCATTTCTGGAGAACCCCATGTATATGCGCAAGCTTCTCACCTTGGCGACCGCAGGCTTTGCGGCGGTCGCGCTCGCCGGATGCGGGTCCGGGGATGCCTCGGTCGGCGAAGGGTCGCTGGCAGGCGCTTCCTTCGTCGTCGGTGCCAAAGACTTCAGTGAGCAGAACATCCTTGCCTCCCTGACAGCCCAGTTGCTGGCCGCCAACGGTGCCGACGCCGAGCCCAAGCAGATCACCGGCTCGGTCAATACCCGAAAGGCCCTGGAGTCCGGCGAAGTCGACCTGTACTGGGAGTACACCGGAACCGGGTGGATCACCTACCTCAAGCACACCACGCCGATCGGTGATCCGGAGGAACAGTACTTGGCGGTGAAGAAGGAAGACGGTGCCCAAAACGCCATCGCCTGGCTGGAGCCGGCGGACTTCAACAACACCTACGCCCTCGCCGTCCGTCGAGAGTTCGCCGAGGAGAAGGGCCTGGCCTCCCTGTCCGATCTTGCCTCGTTGGCGAAGTCGGACCCACAAGCAGTGACCATCTGCGTCGAAAGTGAATTCGCGGCCAGGGACGACGGGCTCAGCGGCCTACTCAAGACCTATGGCATCGACGTTCCCCGCCAGCAGATCAAGACGCTTGATACCGGGGTGATCTATACCGAGACGGACAACGGCGACACCTGCAACTTCGGCGAGGTGTTCGCTACCGACGGCCGGGTCGCGAATCTGGATCTGACCGTGCTTACCGACGACAAGCAGTTCTTTCCCGTCTATCAAGGAGCACCGACCTTGCAGCAAGCGACGCTGGACGAGCACCCGGAGATCGCGCAGATCCTGGCACCTCTGGCGGAGAGGCTCGACACCGAGACGATGCGGCGGCTCAACGCCCAGGTTGACGTCGATGGCCTGGACGCCGACGACGTGGCGGAGAAGTGGCTCGAGGAGGAGGGACTGCTGTGACCGAGGTGCAGATCGGCGAGAGCTTCATCGGTGAGGGCGCCGAAGCAGCTCACGTCAATACGGTTCTCGGCCCGCGAGACGGCTCCGTGGGTACCGCCTGGGCGGGCGCCTTGGCCGGCCCCAACCCTGGACACCAGCCGTTCGTCGCCATCCTTCGCCCCGGGTTACCCGTCAAGCCCCTGACCCTCTTCGTCAACAAGGCCACGATCTCCGAGCACGACCACGGATTGCTGCATTGGGGACCGGCGCAGGCAGGTATCGCGGCCGGGGTCGCTGACGCCGTGGCCGACGGAGTGGTGCGGGCCGAGCAGGTGGATGAACTCGCGTTGATCGCCGCGGTCTGGGTGAACCCGGCCGCGAAGGACCCCGACCTGGTCTACCGCAACAACCGTGAGGCGGTTCGGACAGCGCTGAACGCGGGGGCTGCTCGGGAACCTGACCTCGACCGCGTGCTCCAGGCCCGTGCCCGCCCCCACAATCCCTTCTACACAGCGGACTGAGAATGAAGATCACCAATATTCGGCTGGACCGGCTCCGGCTGAACCTTGACCCGCCGTTCCATGCTGCATGGGATCCGATCCCACGAACGCATTTCGACGCGACGGTGGTTCGAGTGGAGACCGACCAGGGCATCGTCGGCATCGGGTCTGGCGACACCATGGACGGGTTCGAGGCGTTCGAGCACCTGTTCATCGGCACCGATCCGTTGCAGATCATGCGCCAGATCAGGGTCATCGAGACCATCAACTTCCACGCCGGACGGTTCTGGCCGTTCGAAGTCGCCCTGTGGGACATCATCGGAAAAGTCACCGGCGTTCCGGTATCGGTGTTGTTCGGCAACCTGACCACCCGCATCCCCGCTTACATGTCCACAGGGGAGCTCAAGGGCCCGGAGGAGCGGGTCGAGTCAGCGCTTGCCGCGCGGCAGCAGGGGTTTCGCGCGATGAAGATTCGGATCGATCGGCACGGCATCGAGCGGGGGATCGCCTCGGTGCGCGGTGTGCGCGATGCGTTGGGGGACGACTTCACCATCATGGTCGACCTCAACCAGTCGTGGCGGATGGCAGGCGATGTCGACCCGGCACTGGACGTCAAGACCGTATCCCGAACCGTGCGTCGGCTCGAGGAGCTGGGCGTTTTCTGGGTCGAGGAACCGTTGCCCTACAACGATCTGCAAGGTCTCAAAGAGCTGCGCGCTTCGACAGGATTGCGGATCGCAGGTGGGGAGATGCTTCCTTCGTTCAATGACGTGCTCACCTATCTGGACCACGACCTGCTCGATGTGTATCAAATGGACTGCGTACTGGCCATCGGCATGCATCGCAGTCGCACGGCGGCAGAACTGGCTCAACACCGCAACCGCCAATTCACCCCACACAGCTGGACCAACGGCATCGGCGTGCTCGCCAACTTGCATGTCGCCGCGGGCGTCGGAGCAGCACCCTACTTCGAGTTCCCCTACGACCCGGTGGGATGGACGGCCGAGCGACGGGACTTCATGCTCGCGAAACCGGTATGGATCGATGCGGAGGGATATGTCAATGTCCCTGACACACCAGGGATCGGCGTGGAACTGGACGAGGACGCAGTCGAGAGGTGCGCGGTGCGATGAGCGAGTTGCTGAAGCGTAGCCACGAAGACTGGGTGCGGGCCGCCAAGAACAGCACACCGGAAGGGCGCATGTTCGTCGACGGCGACTACCGGCCAGCGCTGTCCGGCGAGACGTTCGAGTCACGTACCCCCCGTGACGGCAGTGTCATTGCCGAGGTGGCGCGCGGGAGTGCGGCGGACGTCGACTCGGCTGTCCGCGTCGCCCGATCGTCCTTCGAGGATGGACGCTGGCGATCGCTGGCGCCCCGCGCCCGTAAGCAGATCATGCTGCGGTGGGCCGAACTCGTCCGGGAGCACACCGAGGAACTCGCGCTGCTCGAGACGCTCGACGTAGGCAAACCGATCGCCGAGTCGGTTCGTGTCGACGTGTCGTCCGCGGCGTTCTGCCTGCAGTGGTATGCCGAAGCGCTGGACAAGATCTACGACGAGGTGGCACCCAGCGGTGAGGGAACATTGGTGACAATCACCCGTGAACCGCTCGGGGTGGTCGGTGCCGTTGTCCCGTGGAACTACCCGCTGATCATCGCTTCGTGGAAGCTCGCACCCGCGTTGGCGGCAGGCAACAGCGTGGTCCTCAAACCGGCGGAACAATCGTCGCTGTCCGCGCTGCTGCTGGCCCGCCTGGCGATCGAAGCCGGTGTTCCGGCAGGCGTGTTCAACGTGGTGCCAGGACTGGGAGTGGAGGCCGGCCAGGCACTCGGCCGTCACCCCGACGTCGACAAGATTGCCTTCACCGGCTCCGGGGATGTGGGCAAGCTCTTCCTGCAGTACGCGGGCGAGTCCAACGGCAAGCAGGTGCAACTCGAGGCGGGCGGCAAGTCGCCACAACTCGTGCTGGCCGATTCCAGCAACCTGCCTGCCGCAGCCGAAGCGATCGCCTGGGGAATCTGCTACAACGCCGGCCAGACCTGCAACGCGGGATCGCGGCTGCTCGCCGACCGCGCTGTCAAGGACGAACTACTGTCCCGAGTCCTCGACGTCACGGCAAGGTTCGTCGTCGGCGATCCGCTTGATCCCACCACCACGATGGGGCCGATCGTGGATCAGCGTCAGCTCGACACAGTGCTCACCTACATCGACCTCGGCCGGGAAGATGGTGCTGACCTGATCGGCGGGCGAAGGTTGAACCCGGACAGCGGCGGGTACTTCGTCGAGCCCGCCGTCCTCGACAAGATCGCCAACACCAGCCGGGTCGCACAGGAAGAGATTTTCGGTCCCGTCCTGTCCGTGCTGGAGTTCGACGGCGTCGAGGAAGGTTTGGCAATGGCCAACCAGACCGTCTACGGCCTTGCCGCCTCGGTTTGGACCAAGGACCTGGCCACCGCCCACCGCGTCGCCGGCAAACTGCGCGCCGGGACGGTATGGGTCAACACCTTTGACGCCACCGATGTCTTCGCTCCCTTTGGTGGTTTCAAGGCTTCCGGTTCCGGCCGCGACAAGTCCTTGCACGCCATGGACGAATACAGCGCGCTGAAGACCACCTGGATCGACTTCTCCTGAACACCGGCCATCCGCGCCGGCCTCTCCCAACTCCGTCTTTCTCGCCAAGTGAGGTACTCGTGAAGGTTGGATTCATCGGACTCGGGCACATGGGTGGACCCATGTCGCTCAACCTGTTGCGGGCCGGTGTCCCGCTCGTGGTGCACGACAGAGACAGCGAAGCCGCGGAGCAGCACGTCGCGCTCGGCGCGTCATGGGCCGACACGCCGGCTGAGGTGGCGGCCGAGGTCGACGTCCTGATCACGATGCTTCCCGGACCGCGCCAGGTCGAGAGCGTCCTGGTCGGCTCCGGCGTGGTCGAGGAACTGCACGCCGACGCCGTGTGGATCGACATGTCCACCTCGACGCCGGAGGCTGCGCGTACCGCGGGCGAACGCCTTGCTGAGCGTGGTGTACATCGGTTGGACGCTCCGGTCAGCGGGATGGCGCGTGGAGCGAGCGAGGGCACCTTGCAGATATTCGCCGGTGGTGACAAAGAGATCTTCGAGCGGTGCAGGCCACTGCTGGAGATCATGGGCGATGCCGAGCGGATCTTCCTGGTCGGCGGCCACGGGGCCGGGTACACGGTGAAGCTGATGGTGAATCTGCTCTGGTTCTCGCATCTGGTCGCCACCGCCGAGGTACTCACCATTGGCGTAAAGGCCGGGGTCGACCTGAATGTGCTCCGGCAGTCCCTGATCGCGAGTCCCGCGAACTCCCGGTTCCTGGAACGGGACGTGGCAGGCATTCTCGAACACGGGGACTACGACGAGTCCTTCGCCATGATGCTGGCCTGTAAGGATCTCGGGCTGGCAGTCGATCTCTCCCGCGACGTGAACGTTCCCGTGGAGCTTTCGGCGGTCGTGGAACAGATCTACCGCCGGGGCAAGGCGAAGTACGGTGGCCTTGCGGGCGAGATGATTCCGGTGCGGCTCTACGAGGAACTGGCAGGGATCGACCTGCGCGTCCCGGCGGGAGCGTGACCATGAACGAACTCGTCGGCCCGCTTTCCGGCACAGCGTTGAGTATCGAACCGCACGCGCATGTCGATTTCGGGGCCGCCGCGGTGGACCACCTGCCCCAGGCGATCGCATACGTCGGACATCAGCGCGCTTTCGTCGTCACCGACAGGGGGATGCGAGCGACTGGGATTCTCGACCAGGTGCTTCGCATCCTCGAGAGCGCTGGCATCGAGACCGCGCTCTACGAGGGCGTCGAATCGAACCCCACCACCCGCACCATCGACGATGCCACTGCCCAGGTACGCCGGTTCGGCGCCGCTGCCGTGGTCGCCGTCGGCGGAGGCTCCGCCCTCGATGCCGCTAAAGGCATCGCCCTGCTGGCCGCGAACCGTGGTGTTGCCAGGGACTACGCCTACACCGCGGAACCACCGTTTCCCGGCCTGCCGATCGTGGCTGTACCGACTACGGCGGGGACTGGCGCCGAGACCAACGGCTTCGGCGTGATCGAGGATCCCGTTGCCCGCTGCAAGGTCTATATCGGCCATGCGAGCGTACGTCCGCGTTACGCGATACTCGATCCCGAACTCACCGTGGGTCTACCCGCGAAAGTGACAGCCGCGACCGGAATGGATGCCCTGACGCACGGGATCGAGTCGCTTGCCTCCAAGGGAGCCAACCCACTGTCGGTGGCCTACGCGACTGAGGCCATCCGGCTGGTCAGCTCCAGTCTGGTGACCGCCGTGGCTGACGGTTCCGACCTCGACGCACGATCTCGATTGATCATGGGTTCGCACCTGGCCGGCCTCGCGCTGACCCTCAGTGGGCTTGGCCTGGTGCACGGCATCGCCCACACCATCACCAATCACACCGGCGCCGTCCACGGACTCGCGCTGACCGCGGTGCTCGACGAAGTAATGCGACGATCGGTCGACGTGGCCGGTTCGCCGTACAGCCTGGTCGCACAGGCGATGGCATTGCCGACATCCGCCGACACACGGAGCAACGCCCGATCCGCGATCACCGCGGTTCGAGACCTGGCCGACGACGTCAAGGCCCGGCTTCCGCTACGGGACCTGGGCGTCGACGACACGATGATCGCCTCGATCGCGCGAGGCGCGCTCGAGGACGTCGTCAGTGGCAACCATCCCCGGTTGTTCGCCCAGGCCGAGATCGAAGAGATCCTGACCGTTTCGCTGTGAACGGGCGGACGAGAGAGCGACGACAGATGACCACGATTCCAGGCGGGTCGACCGGCATGCACACCGATCGGGAGCGACGAGTGCTCGACGCCGTGCACACCGGCGTTTTCGCCGCAGGCAACTGGCGGCCTGCCGCATCCGGACGCACGTTCGAGGTCGTCGATCCGGCTACTGAGCTCCCGTTGATCGCTGTTGCCGATGGTGGCCCCACTGACGCAGGGGCAGCCTTCGATGCCGCGTGTGCCGCGCAACCGGACTGGGCGGCGACAGCGCCGCGGGAACGGGCAGAGATACTGCGCCGCGCCTTCGACGGGCTGGTCGCCCGCACCGAAGAACTGGCGCTGCTCATCACCCTGGAAATGGGCAAACCACTGGCGCAGTCACGGGGCGAAGTCGCATACGCGGCGGAATTCCTGCGCTGGTTCTCCGAGCAGGCGGCGCATATCGGCGGCACCTATCGACCAGCTCCGGCTGGCGCTCAACGGCTCATCACCCACCGGCAGCCGGTGGGCCCATGCCTGCTGATCACACCGTGGAACTTTCCGTTGGCCATGGGCACACGCAAAGTTGGCGCGGCCATCGCTGCGGGTTGCACCATGGTGCTCAAACCCGCCGAGCTGACACCACTGGCCAGCTTCTTCTTGGCGGAAGTACTCAGCGAAGCAGGCCTGCCGTCTGGTGTGCTCAACGTCGTCACCTCGTCCGATGCGGCGGCGCTGGTGGCCCCCATCCTGGCCGATTCCCGGCTCCGCAAGGTGTCTTTCACCGGGTCGACCGAAGTTGGCAAGATCCTGCTGCGCCAAGCGGCGGACACGATCCTGCGCGCGTCGATGGAACTTGGCGGAAATGCGCCATTGATCGTGTTCGACGACGCGAACCTCGACGATGCGGTCGAGGGAACGATGGTGGCGAAGATGCGCAACATGGGGCAGTCCTGCGTAGCGGCGAACCGGCTGCTGGTGCACGAGTCCATCGCCGAGGAGTACGTCGAACGGCTGGCAGAGAGGATGGCTGCCCTGCGCGTCGGCCGGGGTACCGAGGACGGAATCGAAGTCGGCCCGCTGATTGACGAGAAGCAGCGGCAGAAGGTGGCCGGACTGGTGCAGGACGCCGTCACCTGTGGAGCACGGCCCGTCACCGGTGGTCTGATGCCAGGTGATCGGGGTTACTTCTACTCGCCCACTGTGCTAGTCGATGTGCCCGCGACCGCTCGGATCGCGCAGGAGGAGGTCTTCGGCCCGGTTGCGGCCATCACGACGTTCCGCGGTGAGGACGAGGCCTTGACCCTGGCCAACCAAACCCGGTTCGGGCTCGTCGGCTATGTGTTCAGCCGTGACATCTCACGAGCATTTCGCGTAGCGGAAGCCCTCGAAACCGGGATGGTCGGCATCAACGAAGGACTGGTCAGCAATCCCGCGGGTCCATTTGGCGGTGTCAAGCAATCCGGGCTCGGGCGCGAGGGTGGAGACGAAGGCATCGAGGAGTACCTGAGCACGAAATACATGGCACTGGCGCTGCAACAAAATTAGTGTTGCTGTCGCAGCCGACGGACGAGGACGGCGAGAACGGCCTGAGGTATCGGCATGCCGCTCGAGGTGGCGTGCGAAGTACCTGGCCCGGAACAGCGAATCCCGGCGCTGAAGCGGGCGTCGTGGCCGGTCCTCATTCGGGGGCAGCAGGGTGGCGGACAGGCGCCCGCAGACGGTTGAATGAAGTTGTCGGCGCATAGATGCCCCTGTCGAAAGGGGCGAAATGGAGGACCCGCGTGACCAAGGCACCACGAGACATCGAACGTATCTACTCCACGGCAGACGTCGTCGCGAAGCTGCGGCGCCTCGCGGACGCGCTGGAGACGGAAAGCTCCTTCCGGATTCAGATTGCGGGCGAGCGATTCCGGGTGCCAGGTCGGGCTCAGTTCTCCATCGAGCACGAGCGTGGCGACGACGAGGAGGAGATCGAGTTCCAGCTCAAGTGGAAGCTGGACGGGACAGGTGAGCCCGATGAAGGGGAACCGATCGTCTAGTGTCGCGTGATCCTGCTCGTCTTGCGTCTGCTGGGGAATCAGGCGGCGCCTGATTCCCCAGTGCCAGTTCGTCTGGCTCAGCTTCGCGACGAGCCGCCGACACCCTCGACCGCGTAATCCGCTCTTGACAGCACGTGCGGACCCACCATGCTAAACTGAAAGGTTAATTAACTAATTAGTTTATTAGGGGGCCGGCGTGGTGGACTTTGCTCCGGTGGCTGGGCAGCTGAGGGTGTTGTTGAACGGCACGGCTGACAACCAGCTCTCGGCGCCGACGCCGTGCACCGAGTACACGGTGGGGGATCTGCTCGACCACCTGTTGGCGCTGACGTACGAATGTCGCAACGCCGCCTCTCCACGTCGGGTGGCCGATCTGTTCAATACTCGCTTCCTTCCGGTACGCCAAGCTTGGTCCCATGAGTGTTGACCTGTCGCGTGCCGCGTCATTCCTTTCCGGTCATGGTCGGCTGCTTGACCGGCGTCGCTTCGAGTTGCTTGTGGGGGAAACGGGGCCAGACGCCGTACTCGCCGCAGTTGATGGCTATCGCAACCCCGACGGCGGATACGGCTGGGGATTGGAACCTGACCTGCGCGCGCCGGAAAGTCAGCCCGGCGGCGCGCTTCATGCCTTCGAGGTGTTCGAGGAAATCGCACCGGCGAGGACTCCGCGGGCGGTTGAGCTGTGTGACTGGCTGGACTCCGTGACGCTGCCGGACGGCGGCCTGCCGTTCGCGCTGCCGGTAGCCGACGCCACCGCCTGCGCGCCCTTCTGGGCAGGAGCCGAGCACACCGTTTCGTCGCTGCAGAGCACCGTGTTCACCGCAGGCGTCGCGCTACGGGTTGCCGCACACGATCCTGCCGTCGCGGCGCATCCCTGGCTGGAGCGCGCCACCCAGTACTGCTTCGACGCCCTCGCCGCGCTGGACTCGGCGCCGCACGCGATCGCGCTGTCGTTCGCCGTCCGCTTCCTCGATGCCGCGCACGAGCGGTATTCAGCGGCGCCGCCGCTGCTGGCGCGACTCGGTCGGTTCGTGCCGGACACCGGCCTGGTTCCGGTTCAGGGTGGCAGCGAAGGGGAGACGATGCGTGCACTCAATTTCGCTTCGGTGCCCGGTAGCCCGGCGAGTGCGCTGCTGCGGGCCGACGTGATCGAAGCCGAACTGGACGCGTTGGCCGCGCAACAGCAGGAGGATGGCGGCTGGACGGTCGACTTCGCCAGCTACTCGCCGGCCGCGACCTTGGAGTGGCGAGGTTACGCGACAGTGGGTGCTCTGTTGACGTTGAAGCGCGCCGGACGCCTCTTCCGCCCTTGACAGCACGTGTGGAATCTCTATCCTAAACCGGACGGTTAATTAACTATCTGGTTTATTTGGAGATGTCGTGGTGGATTTTGCCCCGGTGGCCGGGCAGCTGAAGATGTTGCTGAACGGGACGACTGACAACCAGCTCTCGGCGCCGACGCCGTGCACCGAGTACACGGTGGGGGATCTGCTCGACCATCTGATGGCGCTGACGTACGAATTTCGCACCGCTGCCGAGAAGACGCCCGGCGCGGGCACGAAAGGGCCGCCCGAGGCCTCGGCCGGCAACTTGCCCGCGGATTGGCGGGAGCAGCTTCCCGCACGGCTGGACGCACTGGTGGAGGCCTGGGCGGACCCTGTCGCCTGGACCGGGGAAACGCGCGCCGGGGGCGTGACGATGCCTGCCGAGATGATGGGCGTCATCGCACTGGACGAGGTCGCCGTGCACAGCTGGGACCTTGCTCGCGCGACCGGGCAGCCGTTCGAATGCGATCAGGGGAGCACGGAGGCACTCTTCGCGCTTTTGTCGCAGTCGACAGACGAGGACGGCAAGAACGGACTGTTCGGGCCGGTGGCGGCGGTCCCCGCCGACGCGCCTCTGTTCGACCGGGTCCTCGGCCTCACCGGCCGGGATCCTGCGTGGAAGCCTTGACCTCGCGCCGAAACCGTGCGGCAGTGGGACGGGTGGTCCCGATCATCCCGAAATGTGTTTCAGTGGCCCGCCCGCATGACCGCGTCCTCCGGAGTGTGGTGGCTCGACGCGTACCGCGAACGCCGGTATTTCCGTGCTGGACCACTGTGGACTCCAGGGCGGGGTCGCCCACCTTTGCCCGGTAACCTTCGTGTAGCTCGGTGATGGCGAAAGCGGATTCGGCCTGGCTGCGCTCGGCCGAGTGTGATCGGCATGGGCATCCGAGATCCAGATCTCGTCGAACTGCTCCAGTGTGGTGTGCCGCTGGAGTTCGGCGAGCGTGCCCGTTTCGGTATCGAACCAGAGCCGAGTCTCCCCAGTGGACACCAAATAACCGGAACACGGGTGTCCGGCCGTGCGTATGGTGTGGCGCTGCCGAGGACGGTGACGGTGAGGCTGCTCATCGGGAGAGACTGGAACGTGCGGTGTTGAACGGCGTCACCATTATCCGGGGCGCGGAGACCCAGCCAGATCCGCCGTTGCCACAGCTCGGTCCCGGCCTGCCGCCGTCACCTCCTTGATGAGGAGCTCGTCCACCTCGATCCGAACCGTGAGCTCGCCCCTGCCGTCTCCCTGCGCCGTGACGGAAACGAAACCGAGATCGTTCCGGGGCAGGGTGAAGTGCTTCTCCCAGGGCAGTTCGACATCAGCGTGCTGTCTGCCGCTGACCGGTGGACGCGCGATCCCGTCGGTGATGTAGCTGATCGTCTCCGCGGTTCCGCTTCCGGTCACTCGGTAAACGATCGAGTACTCACCGGTTGCCGTACTGGTCGCGAACAGCGCGATGACCGAGGCAACCAGCGCAGCAGCGACCCCACCGATGCTGAACATTTGGGCCGGGTGGGGCTTCCTTGCCTGCCGCGCAGCAGGCGACTCGATCATTCAGGTGGCTCCCTGCCCCGTTGGCAAACCGGCGCTTTTGCGCTGTACCAACATTTCGCGACGCGGGGGCCTGGTGTTACCGGCTGGTCTGTTCGGTCCAACCCGCTGCGGGAACCGGAAGGGGGAAAAGTGTCAGGAATCGCTCGACCACGGCCCGGTCACCTTCCACGGTCACCGATCCCGAGTCGACCGCGGCGTCGAGATCCTGCCCGCCGTAGAGGAGCCCGGCGAGAATGATCGGCGTCGTATCCACGACGGCGTCCGGAGCCTGGTCGTGATTGCCCGGTGCTCGGTGGACTTCGAACTTGCCCTGGTCCACCTTGGCAAGGAAGTGCTCCTCGCCGAAGCGCAACTCCAGCCCGACACCGATGTCCGCACTGGCGGCGGGCTCGAAGTTCGTGCGCAACGAAAGGACGACAGAGCTGACGCTGAGGTTCGCCTCGCGGGGCCGGGACGGTGATCGGGCCCCCCAGCGGCCGAGCCGCATGATGACCGGCTCGAGTTCCTGGCCCCACTCGGTGAGTTCGTACACCGACGCTCCGGACGGCGGGCCGAGCCTGCGCCGCCGCACGACTCCTGTCTCCGTCAGCTCGTCGAGCCGGTGGGACAGCACGTTCGCACTGATTCCGGGCAGGCCGACCCGCAGATCCGTATAGCGCTTGGGGCCCAGCACCAGTTCTCGTACGACCAGTAGGGCCCAACGCTCACCGACCAGGTCCAGTGCGTGCGCCATCCCGCACGCGTCGTTGTAGCTCCTACTGGTTGCCATAACGCCCAAGGCTAGCAGCGCTGATCTTTATTTCGGACTGTCTGGTTGTTTTTTAGGAGTGACGGCTGCTACATTCGCGCGACGGCAGCTTTGGCGAACGGAGTGGGGATGACCGGGGTACGAGTGCTGGTCGGCACGCGCAAGGGGGCGTTCGTGCTGACCTCGGACGGCAAGCGCGAGAAGTGGGATGTCAGTGGCCCGCACTTCGCGGGCTGGGAGATGTACCACCTCGCCGGTTCACCCGCCGACCCCAACCGTCTCTACGCCTCCCAGTCCGGCGGCTGGTTCGGCCAGGTGATCCAGCGCTCCGACGACGGCGGCGACACGTGGGAGCCGGTGGGCAACGAGTTCACGTACGACGGAGAAGTCGGTACGCACCAGTGGTTCGACGGCACGCAGCGGCCCTGGGACTTCACCAGGGTCTGGCACCTCGAACCTTCGTTGACCGACCCGGACACCGTCTACGCGGGCGTCGAGGATGCCGCGCTGTTCCGCTCGGTCGACGGTGGGCAGACCTGGGCCGAGCTGCCCGGCCTGCGCACGCACGACTCGGCGCCCTCGTGGCAGCCAGGGGCGGGCGGAATGTGCCTGCACACCATCGTTCTCGACCCTCGCGACCCCGCGCGGATGTTCGTCGCCATCTCGGCCGCGGGTGTGTTCCGCACCGACGACGCGGGCAAGACCTGGCAGCCGATGAACAAGGGCCTGCGGTCCGGCGGCATTCCCGACGAGGACGCCGAGGTGGGCCACTGCGTCCACAACCTCGCGATGCATCCATCGCGCCCGGACGTGCTGTACATGCAGAAGCACTGGGACGTCATGCGCACCGACAACGCGGGTGAATCCTGGCACGACATCGGCGACAGCCTGCCCACCGACTTCGGTTTCCCGATCAGTGTGCACGCGCACGAGCCGGACACCGTCTACATTGTTCCGATCAAAAGCGACTCCGAGCACTTCCCGCTGGACGGAAAGCTGCAGGTCTATCGCAGCCGGACGGGCGGCAACGAGTGGGAGGCGCTGACCAACGGCCTGCCGCAGAGCAACTGCTACGTCAACGTCCTTCGGGACGCCATGGACATCGACTCGCTCGACTCCTGCGGCGTCTACTTCGGCACCACCGGCGGTCAGGTGTACGTCTCCGCCGACGCGGGTGACAGCTGGTCGCCCATCGTCCGCGACCTTCCGGCCGTGCTCTCCGTGGAAGTCCAGACGTTGCCATGATTCGCGTCAAGTTGCCGACCCACCTGCGCACGCTCGCCCGGGTTGACGGCGAGGTGCTGCTCGACATCGACGGAAAGGTCACCCAGCGCGCGGTCCTCGACGCGCTTGAGGAGCGCTATCCGATGCTTCGCGGCACCATCCGGGACCACGTGACACAGAAACGGCGTGCCTTCGTCCGCTTCTTCGCCTGTGAGGAGGACCTCTCCCACGAGTCGCCGGATGAGCCGCTGCCCGAGTCGGTCGTCACCGGCGCCGAGCCCTTCCTTGTCGTCGGGGCGATGGCAGGCGGTTGAGTCCGCGTACTACCCTGGGTGACCACCTGAAGTCCGAATGACATTTAGCCGCTCCATTTTGTTGTCCCAGCAGTGGCGTGTACCACTGCGAGGGCGGCGAGTTTCACATTTCGTTTCGGTTAATTCGATCAACTGCCTAGTATTACGCGCGGTAACAGACATCGATGCGGATGCGGGGACGGGCGTTCGGATCGGGAACGACTGCGTGAGTGTGTGCGTCACACGCAGGGAGCGAGGGAGACGCATGAAGACGATCGAAGCGCCCGCGGCCGAGCGGGTCAGCACACCCATTTTCGAGCAGTTGCGTGAGGAGTTCGGGTTCACCCAGCTCATCGCCGAGATCACCGGCGAGTCCGAGCAGGATGACACCGCTGAGGACACCGCGCAGGCTGGTGAGCAGGCGGAGGGGTCCGACGACACCCCCGCCGCCGCTGATGCCGTCACGGAGACGGAAGCGGTTGATTCCACCGAGGACGAGGACGGCGACGAGGCCTGATCCGCCCTCGCTCGACCTTCCTGGGGGCCGGCTGCGCCATGGCTGTGCAGCCAACGGCTTTCACTTGACAAATTAATCTGTCAATTGGAAGCTGTGACTGTGACCACACGAGACCTCGTCGAGGAGCCCGACCGGGTGCGCCAGGCGCTGTCCCCGCTCCGCCGGCAACTACTGGCCCGCCTGCGCACTCCCGCGTCGGCGTCCGAGTTGGCCGCCGAGCTGGAGATGCCGCGTCAGCGCCTCGGCTATCACCTGCGCCAGTTGGAGGAAGCCGGGCTGATCGAGCTCGTGGAGGAGCGGCGCAGGCGTGGATTCGTCGAGCGGGTGCTGCGGTCCACCGCGGACGCTTTCGTGGTCGACCCCGGTGTGCTCGGCAGGCACGAAAGCCGCCACGCGGCCGATATCCACGCCGCCGAGCATCTGCTCGACGCGGCCACCCGCACCGTCCGTGACGTCGCCAGGATGCAGGCGGGCGCGGAACGTCAGGGCAAGCGATTGCTCACCTTCACCGTGGAGACCGAGGTTCGCTTCGGTGCTCCCGGCGACGTACACCGATTCACCGAGGCCCTCGCCGGCGCCATCGCCGACGTCGTGGCCGACTTCGACACGCCGTCCGGGCGCCCCTACCGGCTGATCGGAGCCGGTCACCCCGCCCCCAAAGCCGAATGACCGGCCATCACCGACTGGGAGAAGACATGGAAGCGAACCCGTCACAGGGCAAGGAAAGCCCGCGCATCGAGGTCACCATCGCCGCGCCCGCCGACGAGGTCTGGCAGGCGCTGCGCGACCCGGAACTCATCCGGCGCTGGCACGGGTGGCACTTCGACGGGCTTGACGACGAGGTGCGCGAGATCTATTTCAAGGACGTGACCGAGGACCCCGAGCAGCGCGTGCTGAAGGTTCAGGGGAACGACCGGTTCAGCCTGCATCCGGTGAATGGTGGAACGGTCGTCCGGATCACCCGGTCACCGCTCGGGCTGGATCCCGACTGGGACGCCTACTACGACGACATCACCGAGGGCTGGACGACGTTCCTGCACCAGCTGCGGTTCGCTGTGGAGCGGCACGGTCTCGCCGAGCGGCAAACCCTTGTGCTGGAAGGCATCCTGGCTGATCAGCGGGAACCGTTCGCCCAGGTGCTCGGCCTCGGTGCGGCGGCCGGACTCGCGGAGGGCGAGCGATACCGGGCAAGCCTGGCACCAGGCGACGAGTTCAACGGTGTGGTCTACGCGCGGACGGAGAACCAGTTGCTGCTCACCGTCGACGAACTCGGCGACGGACTGCTCGTCGTGGCCCGGCAACCGCGCAACCCGAACCGTCCCGACGGCGGAGCCCTCGCGGTGCTGACCGCCTACGAGACCGACCCGGCCGACTTCGCGGGGTTGGAAGGTCGCTGGACCACGTGGTGGAAGTCGGTGACTAACGCACCTGCGTGAGCAGGGCCTGCCACGGAGCGTGAGGGACGGTGAGGGTGCCGCCGGACCGGTCCTTGGTGTCGCGGACCAGGACCTCGTCCGGCCGGTGGCCGACCTCGACGCAGTTGCCGCCGTTGCCACTGTGGCTGCTGGTCTGCCAGCCGACTTCGACACAGTCGCCGCCGTTGCCACTGTGGCTGCTGGTCTGCCAGCCGACTTCCACGCAATTGCCGCCATTGGTGCTGTAGCTGCTGGTCCGCCAGGCGACGCCACCCGGCTCAGGCTTGTTCATCGCGGTCCTCTCCCGACGAGTACAGCTCGGTTGCCAGGTTGGCAATCAGCTCCCGCGATTGTCCCTCACTGAGGGACTTGTCCGCGAGCCCGTTCAAGACCCGACGGTAGGCCGCGATTTCCCGGGATTCCTCCAGGAACAGGCATGAGGTCTCGCTGTCCAGGTACACGACGGGTTTGAACTCCGCGAAGTCCATCAACTGGAAGTGCCCTGCGATCCCGGCGTGCCCGCCACTGCAGCGGGTATCACGCGCAGGGAGATGTGTGGGCGCACTGACATTCGCAATAGGTGGTGCAGCTGGTCCGACATCACCTCCGGTGTTCCGACCGGAAGCTGGAGGACGAACTCGTGCAAAAAGAAGGTAAGGCGCACCGCGGGAGACCTGCTGAGCAGGCTTTGCCTGGCAAGTCGGGCGGCTACTCGATCCTCGATTTCATCGGGAGGTGCGTTACCGGTCTCGGTCATCAACGCTCGCGCGTAGTCGCCGGTCTGTAGCAGTCCTGGGAGGATCACCGGCTGAAAGTCGCCAATGCTCACCGCCTTGTCCTCGTGGTCGATGAGGGTGCGGAGTTGCTTCGGGAGACGGTCGCCGTGTTGCTGGAGCCAGCCCGGCCGGGTCTGCTCGTAACTGAGCTGGAGCAGCCGTTCGCGTTCGGCGCCCTTCACCTCGCAGATGGTGAGGAAGCTGACCACCTCCATCTCCGTGCCGCCGCGCTTTCCGCTCAACAGCCGGGAAACCCGGCTCTGTGACCAGCCGAGCTTGCGCGCGACTTCGGAGCCGGACAGACCGGCCCCGCGCATCGCAGCGCGCAGCGCTTCACCCAGTTCCCGGCTGCGGACGGTGGTTTCGCGATCCTCCATGGACCCGAAACTAGACCGGGCGCGACAAATTCCGGGGCGGCGCGCGGACGTTTCCCCCGAAGAGGCGCGGGTGTGTCCATGGGACAAAAGCACTGCCTGTCGCTGAATCGGGGCACCTGCGACACTGTGCACGTGTCCGACGAACCCGTGTCCACCGCCGAGATCACCCGAGCGCTGCGCAGCGTGCGCCCGGCGTCGTACCGGATCGAAGCCGCACCGAACGGCCCCGCACTGGCCCTGGTGATGAACGCCAGCCCCAGCGGCAGGCGCAACGCGGCCGACCGGATCGTGCGGCTGCTCGGCGAGCACGGTCTCGGCCTCGACGTGCCGGACCCGGTTGACGCGCTCACCGCCGAGACGGTTTCGTTCGCCGTCGTCCGGTTGCCATAGACGGCCAATCCGTGATCGGCTGTCCTCAATGGATGCGTAGTCCGGCGATGACGAGTTCGACCATGCGACGCGCGTCGTAGTGGGGGTTGTTGTCCGCGCCGATACAGAGATTGCCGATGCCGCGCAGCAGTTGGTAGGCATCCATGTCGGGGCGGATCTCGCCCGCTCGGGCAGCGGCGTCGAGCAGCTGGGTGCACGCGGGTAAGAGGTGGTCGAGGAAATAGGCGTGCAGTGTCTCGAATGCGGAATCGTCGGACTGCAGTGCCTCGGCGAGGCCGTGCTTGGTGATCACGAAGTCGACGAAGAGACTGATCCACTGCGCCAGAGCGGCGTGCGGTGTGCTGCTGTTAGCCAGCAACACCGGGGCCGCCTCAGCGCATGCCTCGACCTGATGCCGGTAGACGGCGACGATGAGATCGGCTCGCGTCGGGAAGTGGCGGTAGATCGTGCCAACACCGACGCCCGCCTTTGCGGCGATGTCGCGCACGGGCACATCGACGCCGGAAGTAACAAAAGCCGCGGCGGCCGCGTCCAGCAGCGCCTTTTCGTTGCGCCGGGCGTCGGCCCGCTTCCGTGGGGCAGGTGACCCTGACCCGCCGTCGGTGTCGACCACTGCGCCACTACCTCCCGCACCCTGCTTGGCAAACGGAACATTGTTCCGTATGTTGGTTAGCGGAACACGGTTCCGTTTGCTCAGGATGCCAGAACCGGCGGAGCAAAGCCAATCCACGCACCACACGGACTCCCTTCATCTCTCCAGGAGGAACAGCCATGCAGTACCGCACCTTGGGCCGCACCGGTGTGCAGGTCAGCACCCTCGTGCTCGGCGCGATGAACTTCGGCGGCTTGGGACGTACCACCCAGGACGAGGCCACCGCTATCGTCGATGCCGCTCTGGAGGGCGGGATCAACCTCATCGACACCGCCGACAGGTACAGCGACGGCGAATCGGAGGAGTTGGTCGGCAAAGCCATCGCAGGCCGTCGCGACGACATCGTGCTGGCCACGAAGGCGGGCATGCCCATGGGAACCGAGCGCAACCATCAGGGCAGCTCACGCCGCTGGCTGGTCACCGAGCTGGACAACAGCCTGCGCCGCCTCGGTGTCGATCATGTCGACCTCTACCAGATCCACCGGTGGGACCCGAGCACCAGCGACGAGGAGACCCTGTCGGCGTTGACCGACCTGCAGCGGGCGGGAAAGATCCGCTACTTCGGCTCCTCGACCTTTCCGGCCTACCGCATCGTGCAGGCTCAGTGGGCGGCCCGGGAGCATCACCTGAGCCGATACGTCACCGAGCAGCCCAGCTATTCGATCCTCCAGCGGGGGATCGAGACCCACGTCCTGCCAGTGACCGAGCAGTACGGAACGGGCGTGCTGGCGTGGAGCCCGTTGGCCTCGGGCTGGCTTTCGGGCGCGGTCCGCGAGGGCCGGGAAGTCAGCACCAACCGTTCGAAAATCCTGCCGGAGCGTTTCGACCTCACCATCCCCGCCAACCGGGCCAGGCTCGATGCCGTCGAACAGCTGGCCACGCTCGCCGACGAGGCCGGTCTGACCATGATCCAGCTGGCGCTCGGGTTCGTCACCGCGCATCCGGCCGTGACCAGCGCGATCATCGGCCCCCGCACGCCGGAGCACCTGCACTCGCAGCTCGCCGCCGCGGACACGGTGCTCTCCGCCGACGTGCTCGACGCGATCGACGCGATCGTCGCTCCCGGCGTCGACCTCGCCCCGCACGAAAAGCACGACACACCGCCCGCCCTGCTCGACCCGTCACTGCGGCGTCGCTGAGTTCATCGATTCCGGTATTCCGGCCCGGTTGATCAGCGGAAGTCCCTGGACTTGCTGCCGACGGCGCCCATTTCCAAGGGGCGCAACAGATCGGCCACCAGGCTGACCACACCCGTCGCGTTCTGCACCACCCCGCGCACGAGCAGGGCCGGGCTGTTGCGGGCGATGGCGCGCTGCCGCGTCCACAACCCCGGCGAGCACACGACGTTCACCATCCCGGTCTCGTCCTCCAGGTTGAGAAACGTGATTCCGCCGGCCGTCGCCGGGCGTTGCCGGTGGGTGACGGCCCCGCCGACCAGGACGCGCGTGCCGTCGGGGACGTCGGTCAGCGATGCGGTGGCGAGGGCGCCTGCGGCGTTCAACCGCTCGCGGAGGAACTGGATCGGGTAGCTGTCCGGGGAGATTCCGGTGGCCCAGACATCCGCCGCCGCGACCTCCAGTTTGGACATTCCGGGTAACGCAGGGGGTTGCTGGCCCGGCGTGCTGCCGGGCAGGTGTCCCTGGCGCTGCCTGGCGACGGCGCCCGCGGCCCAGAGCGCCTGGCGGCGGTCACCGCCGAATCCGGCCAGCGCCCCCGCGCTCGCCAGCGCCTCGAGTTGCGGTTCGCGCAGTGTGACCCGGCGGCCGAGGTCGGCGGTGTCGCTGTAGACCCCGCCCGCATTCCGTTCGGCGACAATCGCTTCCGCGAGTTTGTCACCGATTCCCCTGACCCCGGCGAGCCCGAGGCGCACGGCCTGCCCGCCGGTGCTGCCGGGTTCGGCTTCGAGATCGGCGTGCGCGAGGCTGACGTTGACATCCGGGCCCCGGACGAGCACGCCGTGCCGCCGTGCGTCGGCCACCAGTGACTGCGGAGAGTAGAAGCCCATCGGCTGAGCGCGCAGCAACGCCGCGCAGAACGCCGCGGGGTGGTAGTGCTTGAGGTGCGCGGAGGCGTAGACGAGCAGCGCGAAGGACATCGAGTGCGCCTCCGGAAAGCCGTATCCCGAAAAGGCGTGGATCTGGTGGAAGATGCGTTCGGCGAGTTCGCCGGTGACGCCGTTGGCCGCCGCGCCGTCGAAGAACCGCTCACGCAGCCGGTTCATCCTCGCGCTGGAGCGCTTGGCCCCCATCGCCCTGCGCAACTCGTCGGCCTCTGCCGCGCTGAACCCCGCGACGTCCACCGCCATCTGCATCACCTGTTCCTGGAACAGCGGGACGCCCAGCGTTCGGTCGAGTGCCCTGGCGAGCAGCGGGTGCTCGTGCTCCCACGGTTCCTCGCCGCTGCGTCTGCGGATGTAGGGATGCACCGACCCGCCCTGGATCGGACCCGGCCGGATCAGTGCGACCTCGACGACCAGGTCGTAGAACTCCCGCGGTTTCAACCGGGGCAGGGTCGCCAGTTGCGCGCGCGACTCCACCTGGAACACGCCGACCGCGTCGGCCCTGCACAACATGTCGTAGACGGCCTCGTCGGCCAGGTCGAGTTCGGCGAGGTCCACGGTGATGTTCTCGTGTTCGGCGATCAGGTCTGTCGCGTAGTGGATCGCGGAGAGCATGCCCAGCCCGAGCAGGTCGAACTTGACCAGCCCGACCGCCGCGCAGTCGTCCTTGTCCCACTGCAGCACCGTGCGCCCGGCCATCCTGGCCCACTCGACCGGCACCACCTCCGAAACAGGGCGGTCGCAGATGACCATCCCGCCCGAGTGGATACCGAGGTGGCGCGGCGCGTCCCCGATCCGGTTCGCGAGCTCTGCCACCTCGGCAGGGATCGGCTGTTCCTCGCCGGGACCGGCCTTGGCGACATGTCCCCACTGGTCGATCTGCCTGCTCCACGCGTCCTGCTGCCCCGGGGAGTACCCCAGCGCTTTTGCCATGTCCCGCACCGCCGACTTGGCGCGGTAGGTGATGACGTTGGCGACCTGCGCGGCGTGGTGGCGGCCGTGCTTGCCGTAGACGTACTGAATCGCCTCTTCCCTGCGGTCGGACTCGATGTCCACGTCGATGTCCGGTGGCCCGTCCCGTTCGGGCGCGAGAAAGCGTTCGAACAGCAGACCCCACCGCACCGGGTCGGCGTTGGTGATACCGAGTGCGTAGCAGACGGCGGAGTTGGCGGCGGATCCTCTGCCCTGGCAGAGGATGTCGTTGTCCCGGCAGAATCTGACGATGTCGGCGACGATCAGGAAGTAGCCGGGGAAGTTGAGCTGCTCGATCATCGCCAGCTCGTGCTCGAGCTGGCGATAGGCGGCCGGGTTCTCGGCTCGGGTGCCGTAGCGGGTCGCGGCGCCGGCCCAGGTCAGGGCCCGCAGGTGACTCACCTCCGTGCGGCCGTCGGGCACCGGGAACGGCGGCAGTTCCGGTGCGACGAGTCGCAGGTCGAAGGCGCACTCCACGCCGAACAGCGCGGCCCGCTGGACCGCCCCGGGGTACCGGGAGAACCGGGCGGCCATTTCCGTGCCGGATCGGACGAACGCCGCTGGTGCGGGCGGTAGCCAGCCGGCGAGCTCGTCGATGCTGCGCCTCGCCCGGACGGCGGCGACGGCCGCGGCGAGCCTGCCATCGGCGGGAACGGCGTAGTGCACGGCGTTGGACGCCACTGTCGGCAGATCGAGATCGGCCGCTATCCGGGCCAGCCAGTCGTTGCGGACCGAGTCCATGGGCATGCCGTGGTCGGTCAGCTCCACAGCCACGTGGTGCCTGCCGAACTTGTCGGCGAGACCGCGCAGTTCCGCTGCCGCCGCCGCAGGGCCGGACCTGGCCAGTGCCGCGCGGACCGCGCCCTTGCGGCAGCCGGTGAGGATGACGCTGTGCCCGCGCAGTTCCTCGACGATCTCGTCGTGGTCGTAGACCGGCCTGCCTTTTTCCTCACCACGGAGCTGGGCGTTGCTGATCACCCGGCACAGCCGCCGGTAACCCTCGAGTCCCCGCGCGAGCACCAGCAGGTGCGTCCCTGCCGGGTCGGCCGCGCCGTTCTGCGGTCCGGTCAGGCCGAGGCTCAGTTCGGCGCCATATCCCACCCGCATCCCGAGTTCCCGCGCCGCCTCGGCGAACCGGACCACGCCGTACATCCCGTCGTGGTCGGTCAGCGTGATGGCGTCCAGCCCCGCCCGCACGGCCTGTTCCACCAGCGCCTCGGGCGAACTCACGCCGTCTAGGAAACTGAAGTGCGAGTGGGCGTGCAGCTCCGCGTAGGGGACCCGGATCTCGAAGCCGCCGCTGTCGCGGGAAGGCCGCAGGTTCGCCGGTCCGGCGTAGCCCTCGCGCTTGCGGGTCCACGCCGGACTGTCCCCGCCGTCCCCCGTGGGTTCGGGGCCGCGACCGGACAGTGCTCGCTCCAGGTCACGCCACGGAAGCACAGGGTTGTTGAACGACATCGCACTTCTCTCCACATTGATCCTGCCGCCGTGGGGAAGCCAGCGTCGATGCTCCGAACATCTGTTCGAAGTATGTGTCCGCTGTGGTGGGTGGTCAACGCGGCGAAGCTCACCCTGACCCGCGCGGGTGAGGACAGGAAGGGAGGAGGTGGAGTGCCGTAGTTGCCGGAGCGCGGACAGTGAGATTTTCCCTCGCAAGTTGGCGCAGGCTTGGCCCTGGATCCACACTGGACATACTGCTTCCGCGTGAGGCGGTGAACACGGAGAGACATCAGAGAGGGCGTCAGCATGTCCCGTCCCCAGGATCAGCCGATGGCACCGCACGACGTCGCCCACTACACCGGTCGCGCGCCCGTGCAGGTCGTCGCGGCCGCGGTGGCCGTGATCTTCCTGCTGTTGGGATTGCTCGGATTCGTGCCCGGTGCCACCTCCGGATACGACTTGCTGGCCTTCGCCGGGCACGGGAGCGGGGCGATGCTGTTCGGCGTCTTCGCCGTGTCCGTACTGCACAACCTGGTGCACCTGGCGTTCGGGGTCGTGGGGCTGACGCTTGCCCGCGCCGCCACGGGCGCGCGGGCGTTCCTGCTCGGCGGCGGGCTGGCATACCTGGTGCTCGGCATCTACGGACTGATCGTGCGGCCCGGCTCGGCGGCGAACTTCCTGCCGGTCAACACCGCCGACAACTGGCTGCACCTCGGCCTCGCGGTCGGCATGCTCGCGCTCGGCGTGTTCTTCGGGCGCAGCACGAAGATGTGATGACGTCCGCTCGTCAGGGCTCGGCGGGCAGGCCGAGGGTGCCGGCCGCGTGGTCGAGCCAGGCGGCCAGAAAGCGCGGCGCTTCCAGATCGCCGGGAGTGTGCCCGATGAGGGTGTCGAGGATCGGGTAGTAGGTCAGCGAAGCGAGTAGCACCGCCGCGGTCGCTTCTGGGTCGGTGACGCTCGTCTGTCCCCGGTCACGCAGCGCCCTGATCCAGTCCGCGCAAACGCTGTACACGTGCGCGAGCACGCCCTGCCACATCTGCTCGAACAGCTGTGGGAAGCCGGAGAACTCGCGAATCATGATCCGAATCAGCTCGCGCTCCCGCTCCATCACCGACCAGACGACGTCCGCGAGCAGCCGGAGCGCTTCGCGTGGATCCTCCGGAAGTTCGGCGACGGCGTCGGCGTGCCTGCTCGCCATCGTCTCCAGGTTCCGTTTGACCGCGTGTTCGAGCAGCGCCTGTTTGGAAGGGAAGTGCTTGTAGAGCGCGCCGGAACCGGGCGAGAGGCCGCACGCCACCTGGATGTCCACCACGGAGGTCGCGTCGTAACCGCGCGTCGAGAAGAGCCGGACGGCCTCGTCGAGGATGCGTTCCCTGGTCACTCCGGGAGTGGTTCTCGCCATAGTAAGAGAGTACTCTCTTACTATGGTTCAAGTACGCGTGGAGCAGACAGTGCGTTGCTCACCGGACGAGTTCCTGGCCCTGGTGCTGAACCCGCGGCGCTACGCCGAGGTGGACGACAAGCTGGGCCGAATCGACTGGGTGCGACGCGAAGGCAACGTCACCGAGTTCAAGTTCCGCTCCCGGCTGCCGGGACTGCCAGGACCGATGCCCAAGGTCGTCTCCCGGATGCGGCTCACGCCCGGCGAGCGAGTCGACGTGGAGTACGCGCCGTCGCCGCACAACCGGCTCTCCCGCAGGCTGTCCACGTTCGCCGCGAGTTTCGTGTGCAGGCCGGTCAGCGATGGGACGCGCGTGACTCGGACGATCGAGTTCGGTTTCCTTCCGATCGTCGGCCTGCCGGTGGAGCTGATCCTCCGGCGGACGCTGCGATCCGATGTCGAGCGGGAGATCCGGGGCGCGAAGGAACTTCTGGAACGCACGGAGCACTCGGGCT
This sequence comes from Amycolatopsis marina, assembly GCF_900111885.1. GTDB lineage: Bacteria > Actinomycetota > Actinomycetes > Mycobacteriales > Pseudonocardiaceae > Amycolatopsis > Amycolatopsis marina. The sequence continues at coordinate 189,449 of NZ_FOKG01000004.1, read as the reverse complement.
AGCTGCGGACGCCGGGGGCGTCTGCGCCCGGCGACGCCGGGACGGACGGGTTAGCGTCGCCTGGTGAGCAGCCTGCAGACCTCGGCGTTGATCGCCTTCCTGGCCGGCGGTGTCCTCGCCGTGTTTCTCGTCGTGCCGTATGTGGCGTGGAGCTACCGGAGGCGTGGTGAACTCGGGATCGGGCACGCCGTGCTCGCAGGCGCGTTCCTCGTCTACCTCATGGCGCTGTGGACCTACACGCTCGTCCCGGTACCCGACACGACAGCGCAGTGGTGCGCGCAGCACGCCACGAGCACACCGCAGTTGCGGCCGTTGCAGTTCGTCACGGACATCCGCAGGGAGCAGCGGGGTACCGGCGTCGCGGCGCTGCTGCACAACCCGGCGTTGCAGCAGTTCGTGTTCAACGTCGCGCTGTTCGTGCCGCTCGGTATGTTCGGCAGGCATCTGCTGCGACGCGGTGTGCCGACCGTGCTCGCGCTGGGTGTACTGGCATCACTGCTGATCGAGCTGACCCAGTTCACCGCCGTGTGGGGGCTGTTCCGTTGTCCTTATCGGATCTTCGACGTGGACGACCTGCTGGCGAACGGCGTCGGCACCGCGGTCGGCGTGGTCATGGCACCTGTCCTGCGACTGCTACCGGCACAGGCGGTGTCCGAGGAGCCCGAAGAACCGCGACCGGTCACCGCGTGGCGGCGGTTGCTGGGGATGATGCTCGACCTGCTGTCCGTCGCCCTGCTCGGCTGGACCGCGCAGGTGGTCATCAGGACGATCGGGATCTACGGCTACGGCAAGCCGTTCGACTGGAACGCCAGCCCCGCGATCGGCACCCTGCTGCCCGCGGTCCTGTTGCTGCTGCTGGTGCCGCTGTTCGGCGACGGCGGCACGTTCGGGCAGCGGGTCGTGCTGCTCGCGCCGGTGGATCCAGGCGGAAGCAAACCTTCCGTCCTGCGCATCCTCGTGCGGTTCCTGACCGGGACCGGTGGGTTCTTCGTCCTGGTGTTCCTCGACGCGACTGCCGCCGGCGCCGTTCTGGCTGTGGTCAGCGTGGTGCTGGTCTGGCGTACCGGCGACCACCGCGGATTGAGCGGCCTGGTCACCGGCACCCGCTTCGTCGACGTCAGAGCAGGCGCCCGCGCCCGGGTGTCTTCATGATCACGTTGCCGTAGGGCGGCGCGTCAGTAGTCCGGACTGTCGGTGCCCTCCGAGAGACTGATGCCTCCGCACGGATCTGGGGCTCGGAGGCAAACAGCAGATGATGGGTCGAACGCACGCGCTGACCGGCTGGTGCGCGGGACTGGCGGTCGCGCCGCTGACCGGGGTGGACTCGATCCCGCAGGCGGTGGTGTTCGCGTCGACCACGGCGGGCTTCGCCCTGCTGCCCGACCTCGACCATCCCGGCGCCCGTGCGTCGAAACTGCTCGGCCCGCTCACCGGGGGTGTGTCCTGGCTGCTGCGCAAGGCATCCGGCGCCCTCTACTCGGTCACGAAGGGGCCGAGGGACGAGAACGGCAAGGGCACCCACCGGCACCTCTCCCACACGGTGCTGTTCGCGCTCGCGCTCGGCGCTCTCACCGCGGCGGGGACAGCCGCGGGCGGGCCGTGGGCGGTGGCCGGAGTGGTACTGCTCGGGCTCCTGCTCGCCGAGGACGCACTCGGTGACTGGCTGCTGCCGGTCGGTGGCGCTGCCGTGGTCTGGTGGGTGTACGAGGCGGGTCCCAATCCGCTCGCCCAGCTGGACGCGGTGTCGGGCTATCTCGGGATCGCCGTCGCGGTCGGCTGCATCACCCACTGTCTCGGTGACGCGCTGACGGAGTCCGGCTGTCCCTTTCTCTTCCCCGTGCCCATCGCGGGGGAGACGTGGTACGAGATCCGCCCGCCGAGCTTCCTGCGGTTCCGCACCGGCAAGGGAGTCGAGAACGCCGTGATCTTCCCTGTCTTCACGGTGCTGGCCTTCGCGCTGTTCCCGGGAGCGTGGGAGTTGGCCGTGGACCTCGTCGACCGGGTGTTCGCCGACCCGGCAGTGACCACCGCGGAGCCCTGAGGGATGGCGAGATGGTGATGATCCACAGCCTGGTTGGCAGGATTCAGTTGCGTGGCCGTCTTTTGAGTCGCTTTACTCAAGCAGGCAGGTTGGATGGGGTCCAAGTGGATCCCCGACCAAGGCGAGGGAATTTTCGGCACGTGCGGCTAGAACCAGTGGGCTCACGCCGTTGATCAGCTGGGCGTGGACAAGACGGTCCAAGCCAGCGCCGATCAACGGCGCAGCCGTTCTTAAGGCCGACTCGAGAGCCACCGCTGCGGTGTTTCCACCGTGAACCACGATATTGCGTTGCCGGTACAGACGTCGAAAGACGCCTCGGATAATGGTGCTGACGTCGCCTAGTTGTCTGTATGGATCGACGAGAACTGCTTCCATGCGTTTTGAAGCAGCCTTCTCGTGCGGTGTGGTCAGTCGCAATGGAATGTGCTCTACTAGCGCGTCAGCAATTACCCTGCTGCGTTCCATGTTGCTGTTACATGCTACTAGGCGTCGGCTGACGTCATCAGGAACAGATGGTTTGTGACGATAGGACAATGCAGTGAGTTCTGCTCGTGGCCAGGAGCATGCGACGATTGCTGCAAGGCGGTCGGCAACCACCGCTCGCCCCTCTTCGACATCCATCTGGTCGCCAGGGTGGTACAGCAGGGATTCAATCGCGGCCCAGGCGCCTGCGGCCGCCGTGGACACCGAGCCAGTGTTGAGGGGCGCCGCCAATTCTAGTGCCTCATCGAGCCGGTCGTTCCGGTCTACCGAGTACATCGTCTTCTCACTTACCAGGGACAGAACACTGACTCCGCGATCAGGTGGCGAGAGTGGTAGTGAGCCCGGCTGGCCAGCAATCCAAACCCGTCCGACGGCCGTGAGCTGTTTTTTCGCTCGCCGAGCATATGAGCGGCGGGCGTCCAGGCGACGAACCAGAGCGCCGGCTGCCCTTGCTGCAGCCACTGCATCCTTGACGGTGAATTGATAGACGAAGGCGCCGTTGTGTCGTGGCGGATCAGCTACATTTTGCTCCGCAAACCACGCGGCAGTCTGGCGAGGTGAGAGCCACTCGGGTAGGTGCGAGGCCAACGACTCATGGTCGGGAACAGACATGAAGGGCACGATTACTTCGAAGGTCTGATCTCGTTGTTCTGCCAGCTGACAGGCACCTGCGAGCAGGTCGACCAACGTTGCGTCGGCGTTCATGCTGAGCTTGCGAGCCCACCCGTGTAGGCGTCCTGTGCTGTGGCCACAATCGAGCAAGTAGGTAGCGAGCGCGCGTGCGAGGCGTTCTGGCGAGGGAGGGTTTGCCGAATCGACGCTGTCAGCCCATCTGGATAAGTAACCCTGCTTGATTGATGGCAAGAGCTCTATCAATCGACGACGCTCCCGGCTGTCAGACAGGAGTTTCGACCGCAGCAGACCGGTCAGTTCCTTCCGCAGCTTCGTGTGGCCCAGGCCGCGGTCAGGTCCAAGTTGGCGCTCGAGTTCGTGCATGTACCAGGATGCAGCCCCCGACGACAGCACCCTCATTCGCGTCCAGTCGCCGCACTCCGCGGCCTCTTCCAGAGCAAGAACGCTGCTGACCTCCCAGAGACGGCGTGGCCAGGGGGTGGTGTCATGGAAAAAGTCGAGGAGCCGCGCCAGTACGTGGCTCGCGTATGGGTCGTTGGATAAGCTTGCCGAAGACAAAGATGAGGGTTGTGTCACGAGGTGCTATCCTTGTAGAGCGCTAGGCGCAGAGTCTTAGGTACGGGGAGCCGCCCATTGGGCCGCTCCCCGCCTTTGTGTCGCCACATTACTACTCTTGGTGACAGCTTGTTTCTCTGCGTGAGTGTTCGCCGACCCGGCCGTGACCGACCACCGCGGAGCCCTGAGGCAAATCAGCTGCGCTCGGCGGGGCCGGATCGCGAGGATGGCGAGATGGTGATCCACAACCTGGCCAACCGGCCCGACCTGCTTGAACCGGCATTGGCACTGGGCGACATCGGCGCCGAGTTCATGCAGCACGACCCGATCGGCGATCTGACCAGGGCCCGGCGCCTCGCCCGGCGCTGGCCGGAGTTCTTCCTCGTTGTGCTCGACGAAGGTGAGCCCGTCGCCAGGGCCGTCGGCATCCCGCTGGCCTTTCCGGCGGAGGACAGGACCGAACTGCCGGAGCACGGGTGGGACGGGGCGATCCTCTGGGCCGTCCAGGATGCACTGGACGGACGGGCGCCGACCGCGCTCTGCGCACTGGACGTGCAGGTGGCGCGGGCTCGCCGTGGTCAGGGCGTGGCCGCCGCGGCGCTCACCGCGCTGCGCGAGTGCGCACGGGAGCAGGGGCTGAGCCGACTCGTCGTACCGGTGCGGCCGACGGGAAAGCGGGATCATCCACGGGTGCCGATGGCCGAGTACCTCACCTGGCGCCGTGCGGACGGCCTGCCCGGGGATCCCTGGCTGCGCACTCACGAACGGCTCGGCGCGCGACTGGTGAAGATCGCGCCCTTCGCGATGACCATCACCGGAACGCTGGCCCAGTGGCGGGACTGGACCGGCTTGGCCCTCGCCGACGGCGAGAACGAGGTGGACGGCGGCCTCGTTCCGGTACTGGCATCCACCGCGCAGGACGTCGGCGTCTACGTCGAGCCGAACGTCTGGCTGGAACACCCGCTCTGATGACGATGGCCGGGCCGCGCTGCGAGTGCGCGACCCGGCCATCGGTCATGAGTCAACGAGTCAGCGAGCGGGGTCGACCTCGAACTGCTTGGCGAGGTCGTCCAGCATCGCGTGCGCGCCCTGCAGACTCACCGAGGTGAACCAGGTGGTGTCGTTCACACTGGCGATCTCGCCCTCAAGCGTGCCCCAGAGCGGGTTGCTCTCGAACTGCGCGCGGGGGTCCTCCTCCTCGGTACGGGGATCGGCGTAGGTGGAGACGAAAACGTGGTCCGCGTCCAGCTGGGTGATGTTCTCCTGGCTGAGGTCGGCCGCGATCGAGTCCTGCGGGTTCGGCTGTCCCTCGGGGCGCTTCAGTCCGGCGTCGTTCAAGACGATGCCGGGGTAGGACGCGCTGCTGTAGAGCCGCACCGTCGGCTCGCCCTCCACGAAACGGACCAGCGACACCGTCGCGTCGCGGCCGAGCTTCTCGCGGACGCTGTCGCCGATCTCCTTGGCCCTGGCCTCGTACTCGCCGATCTTCTGCTCGGCCAGTTCTTCCTTGCCCAGCGCCTTCGCCAGCAGCCGGATGTTGTCCTTCCAGGTGGCGCCCGTGGTCTCGCTGAAGACCGTCGGGGCGACCCCGGTCAGCTCGTTGTAGATCTGCTCGTGGCGGACCTTGGCGGAGACGATCAGATCCGGCTGGATGTCGTACAACTGCTCGACGTCGGGTGAGCCCAGCTCGCCGATCACCTTGGCGTCCGCGGCGAACTGCTTGTCGCTGTCCGGCAGGTAGTCGGGCAACTGCTCGCCCGAAACCGGGAACTGAGTGAAGGCGACGACCTTCGTCTCCAGTGCCAGCGCGGCGTCGACGTAGCTGGAGTCCAGCGCGGCGACGGTTTGCGGCTCGGCCTCGATGGTGGTCTCGCCCATCGCGTGCTCGATGGGGCGGGGGAAGGCGCCTTCGCCGGCCGGTGCCTGCTCGGCAGGCTCCTCGGTCCCGCCGCAGGCGGTGAGCGCGAAGCAGGCCGCCATGGCTGCTGCGACGCCGGTCCGCCACATGCGGCGCGGGCGTGTCGAACTGGGCATGGCATTCCTCCGGATAACCCGTTTGGTTAGGCTTGGCTAACGGACCCTAGATCCTCGGGTTCGTTAACACAATCCGTACATAGCGGATGTCACCTTCTGCCCAGAAACACCTGCTCAGGGTGTGGATGGCTGAGGAAGTCATGGTGTGAGATCTCCCAGCCATAGGCCCCCGCGTACTGGAAGACCAGCACGTCGCCCGCCCGGATCCGTGGTGCCACCACCGCTCTGGCGAGGACGTCCTTGGGTGTGCACAGCTCGCCGGTCACGGTTACCGGTTCACCGGACGACTCCGGCCGCGGCGCGTCGTACCGCCACCGCTCGACGGGCTGGACGACGAACGGGTGACTGTGCTGCCAGGACACGGGCAGTCGGAAGTGGTGTGTGCCGCCGCGCACGAGCGCGAACGCCGAACCGTGGTTGTGCTTGATGTCGAGGACTTCTGCCGCATAACTGCCGCATCCGGCGACCAGGAACCGGCCGCATTCGAAGTCGATCTCCCGCCAGTGCCCGGGAAAGGTCCGCTTGGCGAGGTCGCGCAGCCCGCTGGTGAAACCGGGCCAGTCGAATTGCGCGCTCAGATCGCCGTAGTTGACGCCGATCCCGCCACCCATGTTCACGACCTCGCAGCGCAGCCCGAACTCCCGTTCCCAGCCGATGACCCGGTCCCGGTAGAGCGCAAGCATTTCCAGATGCGCGGTGGCCGAGAGGTTGTTCGACAGCGAGTGCAGGTGAAACCCCGTCAGCCGGACGCCGGGGAGGTCCTGCGCAGCACGGATCGCCTCGGGCAGTGCCGACTCGTCGATTCCGAACTGGGTGGGCACTCCTGCCATCGCGATGGTCGCGGCCGGAAACGGTCCCGCGAGGTTCACTCGCAGCAGTACGTCGGCACGGCTACCCAGGCGGGTGGCGACCGCAGAGACCCGGTGCAGCTCCAGCACGCTCTCCACGTGCAGCCGGAGTACCCCCGCGCGCAGCGCTTCGGCGATCTCGCTGTCGGTCTTCGCGGGCCCTCCGAACAGCACCGGCACGTCCGGGTCCGCCTCCCGTGCCTTCGCCAGTTCGCCGCCCGACGCGACCTCGAATCCGGCGACCAGCGGGGCCAGTGTGCGCAGCAAGGGCGCCGCGCTGTTGGCCTTCATCGCGTAGAACATCCGGCACCGCTCGGGAAGTTCGCCAACCAGCGCGCCGACGTGCGCCGCCAGCGCGTCGAGGTCGTAGGCATAGAGACATACAGGTTCGGACCGCGTCGCGCGTTCGGCGACCAGCGCGGTGATCCTGTCCGCTGCCATCACGGGCCCGCGAGGGGATTCGGCACCGAGTGCAGCCGGAGTTCGGTGTCCGGCAACAGCCGCCTGGTGGTGAGCCGCTCCACCGCGATGGTCGGTTTGGCCAGGTCGAACAGGGTGAACCTGCCGGTCAGTTCGGGAAAGGCTTCCTGATAGGCCGCGACCCTGGCCCGAACCACCTTCCAGAACTCGCGCTCGGCCAGCCCGTAGGTGTCCGCGAGGAAGATCGACAGTTCGCCGAGGTTGATGAAGAAGAACGCGTCCAGGAGGAAGTCCGTCACCAGATCAAGATCGTCGGTCTCCACAAAGGAGTTCCGGTTCCCGTGGTGTGCCGGTGTCCCGGCGAGTTCCGGGCAACGATCCGGCTCGGCGAGATGTGCACGGGAGAATCGCACCCCGTCGTGGAAGTCGCGCAGCACCACCCGCTCCGGAACTCCTCCCCGGTGCAGGAGAACCATGTTCTGCGCGTGCGACTCCAGCGCGATGCCGTGCCTGCACAGCAGGTGCAGCAGCGGAACGACACTGACCTCGACCAGCCTGTCGAGCCAGCCGATCACTCCCTGCTTGCGCACCCAGTGCTCGATCATCGGGGTTCCGTCGAGTTCGCGCGCGGTCAGTCCGGTGAACGGCACGGCATTCTCGCCCGGTTCGACATGTGGATACAGGCTCTCGCGCCAGATGCACGACAGGACCCCGTAGGTGTCCTCCCGAAGCAACCCACCTGGCTGGTCCGGGACGACAGCGCTGCCCTGCACCTCGCCGAGCAGGACCACCCTGCAGTCGTCGCGCAGGAACGGGTCCGATTCGACCACGTCCCGCAGCCAGTCGGAGATCGGCGCGGCGTTGCGCACGGTGTGTGGGGCCAGCACCCTGCTGGTGGACGTGTTCACGATGGACAGTGCGAGTTTGAGGTAGGGGCGATGTGGTGTCGTGACGCAGGCCATGGTCCGGATGGACTGCTGCGGCAGGAACTCGTCCGGATCGGGGCCGAGCAGGTGCAGCGAACCCTGCCGGAGTGGTTCGGCGAACGCGGTCGCCACCTGCTCCCGCCACTGCCAGGGATGCACCGGTACCAACGTGAAGTCGGCGGGTTCCGCCCCCGCCTCGCGAAGGATGTCCAGGAAGTGCTCGGTCTTCGTGGCACCGAGTTGTCCGCGAACGAAGTCCTGTCCGGACAGTGTCGAGGACGTGCTCACCTCACTGATTTCGTTGTGCGCCGCGATCCACAATGGATGTACCGGGTGAGCGAACTCGGGACCGTAGGCGTAGTTGTCCGCGGCGTCGAAACCCATCCGCGATTTGAACGTCGGGTGATACCGGTGTCCGTCGGTGATGCGGCCTTCCAGTTCGTCGTAGCTCGCGTCCGCCAGTCGACCACCTCGCCGGACGCGTACGTACTGTGCTGCCGCGTCCTTGACCAGCGTCTCCTCGAGTTCCCTCGCGAACCTGGTCAGCAGTTCCGGATCCGCGTCCAGCGCCGCCCGTGCCTCACCGAGAAACCCGCTCAGTGACTCGGCTTCCGCGATGCCGCCCGAGTCCGTTCGTAGGACCGGCCCGGTCACGGCGACCCGGCCGAAGCCGAACCGGCGGCGCGCGGTGACGACGTAGCGCACCGGCTCTCCCTCGTCGCTCACCGCCGCCACGACCGACCGGCCATCGTCGTTCTCGTGTGCCCGCACCGCGTTCTCGTAGAGCAGTGACTCCAGCAACTGACGGAACACCCTGCGCCGTACCTCGGGAAAGCCCGGCGCTCGTAGCGCCCGCTGCACCAGATCCGGTTCCATCTGCCTCACCTGATCACTCCTCACGCAGCGGATTGGGTACATCGACGTACAGCGGCCGCTCACCGCGCCCGCTGAACCGGCTCAGCAGGTTCGCCTTTGCCGGAAGAGTTGCCGCGCCGAGCAACTCGCCCCCGTAGTCGCCTGCGGCTCCGCAGGCCGCGACCTCCGCACGGGCCACTCGCCACAGTGGCTTCTCCCCGATTCCGGTGTGCCTGCCGAGTATCCGGACCACGTGTCCGAGCTGGTTGGTGATCGCGTGATATCGCAGCCGTAGCCACGCCTCGGCATCGTCGTAGCAGACGGGGCTGTCTCGAACCGGTGCGCTGTCGCCCGCCCTGGCCGGTATCCGGTCCCTGCTCACGCTGACACCTTCGAGATCACGCACCCAGAATCGCACCGGCCAGCCGTCCTCGGTACACAGCAGGGAGTTCTGCACGTGTGCCTCGAAACTGACGCCGTCGGCGGCAAAGACGCCCAGCAGGGGCAGCAAAGAGATCCGCAGGTAGTGCCGCAGCCACTCCACGACGTCCCCCGCCTCCCAAGCGCAACGGACCAACTCCGGTGGTTCGCCCCTGGAACCCTCTTCCAGAAGTGCCGCGAGCACCCTGGGCGACTGGCCGTTGGAGTGGAACGGGTTGTCCCGGTACAGCACGCCGAACTCGGCCGAAAGATCGGCACTCGTCGTGTCCGGATCGATCGTCCTGAAGCCACTTTCCAGCAGTACCTCGAAACCGGCGCAGGACCAGCCCGGCAGCAGTCGCGCGATGAGCGCGGAGGCGTCACCGGCCCGCCGCAGGTGCTCGACCGGGTTGGTGCGGAAGAAGTTGGTGATGCGCACGTGCAGAGGGAGCTTCCACGAGGTCGGGAACGCGGGTGCGCACACCGTTCGCACCGACGACGTGGGATACACCGCTGGGCCGAGCGGCCCCAGCGGCACCAGCCCGCCCTGACGCACCAGCTCTCGCACCGCGGGCTGCGCGAGCAGGTACCGAACCTGCCACGGGTGCGCCGGAAGCGGTACGAAACCGTCGGGCACGTGCCCCCGAACCTCGTCGGGCACCCAGCTGGTGTCCGTGATTCTCCGCTGTAGCACCAGTTCCCCGGCAAGCGCCAGCTGGTGCGGAATGAACGAGGCGCCGAGTTCCGGGCTGTAGCGGCCGAGGTCGGTTTCGTCGAATCCCTCGGCACTCTTCGGTGTCGGGTGAAACGGGTGTCCAGTCAGGACGTGCTGCTCGGCGTACCTGGTCGACACCTTCTCATCCGGCGCGGGCTGCGGCGCGCTCGCCGCCCCGGCCAGGTAGCGGGCCGTGTGCGAGACGCTGCCCTGCACCTGTTCGGCGAGTTCTTTCCTCCGCGCTTCGGCGTCGCTCAACCCCGACCTCGCGGCGACCTCGGACAGCAGCGCGTCGAGGAAGTCCGCGTTTCCTACTGGGCCGGTCACCCCGTTGTCGTCACGAAGCAGCATGTCGTCCGCGAACTGGTGCCCGCCGGACGCGGAAAGGTAACGCACCCGTACCAGCAGGACGCGGTTCGTCGCGGGCAGCGGGATGTGCAGTTCACCTTCGACAGGCACGTCCAGTCCCGTTTCACGCAGGAAGGCGTTCAGCAGCCGCTCGCGTGCTCCGCGCCAGGCCGCCTCGGCGTGACACGGATCCACGGTCTCCATTGATCCGTCCACTATGGCCTCCGCAGTGGATTCGGCACCGAACCGGTGCCGGCGGGCATGCTCACTCCGGACGACGGGCCACTGCGCAACAGTGGACCGAGCACCTGCCTGCTCGGCCAACGAGTTTCCTCGAGCAGTTGCCGCCGCAGGACAGTTGACACGTGCGCGGGAAGGTCGAGTGTGTCAAGTGCGCTGATCGTCGCCGTCCGGATGCTGTCCCACAGCGTGTCCTCGGCGATGCCGTACTGCCTGCCGATCGCGTCGGCGATGGCGTACAGGTTGACCTGAACGCCGAGTGTCTGCAGGTAGCCGACCAGCCGTTGCGCCGTTTCGAGCGACAATGACTGCGGTGCGCCGGGGCGGACCCGGTATCCGGGGTTCGCGACGCCTGCTGCCGTCAGCCACTCCGGGTACAGCCGGACGGTGTCGTGATCCCGCAGAACCAGCCGTTCCGGCCTGCCTTCTCGCACGGTCAGCACGACGTTCTGCCCGTGTGGTTCGGGAAGTACCCCATAGCGGAGAAAGCCCAGCATGCTCGCGAGGAAGAGTTCCGCCAACTCGGTGAAGAAATCGAGCGGACGCCGTCCACAGAGGATTACCGGGCCGAACACCCGCCATTCGTGTGCCGCGAGCGCCGCCATCGGGAGAGCGATCGTTTCCGGGTCGTCGAGCACGCCACCCGGGTACTCCCGCACCTGTGCGGCCAGTTGCCCCGGCCGATCGGCGAACTCGTCCTCGGCCGTCGCCTGCCAGCCGACCCAGGTGCGCTCGTCACAGACCAGCACTCTGGCGCGTAGTCCGGGATCGCGGTCGAGCAGGGTCCGCAGCAACCGTTCACCGCGCTCGCCGTTGTCCAGGTAGCGGGGCGGTAGTAGCCGCGCGGCGCCGAGGGTGGCGATTCCGAGCGGAAGTTTCAGGTGCCGAGCCGATTCCGGTGCGGTCGTGATCGTGCGCAACGATGCCGTCGGATGCCCCTGCCCGATGCCTTTGCCCAGCACCCGCACGGTACCTGCCGTGAACTCGTCGACGAATTCCCGGGGGAGCACGTGCTCGAACTGCCAGGGGTGTACCGGCAAGACGGTGAACTCGTCCGACGGAAGGCCGCTTTTCCGGAGTACGTCGGCAAGTTGTCCGGCATCCTGTTCGTCCAGCAGCAGTTCGGCGATTCGCCTGCTGTCTTCCCCCGAACCGTGGCGCAGCATCTCGGTGCGGACGGCGACCCAGGTCAGCGCCAGCGGCGATGGACGCATGGGGCCGTAGGCGGCGAGTTCGGACGCGGTCCACCCGCTGGCCGCCCGGGCGGTGGGGTGAAAGGGGCGGTTTCGGGTCGCGGCGAGGCGTTCACCCGCAAGCAGACTCCCGGACCGAGGAAGCAGGTCGTGCCGAGCGTGCAGTGTCACCCGCGCGTGTTCCACGGCTGTGTGCAGATCAGCCGCGACCAGGTCGGTGTGCGCGGAGTCCGAGGCCAGCAGACGTAGCAGCTCGTCCGGCGTCAGTTCGGTTTCATCGTGGCGTACCGGGCCTTGGCTGTAGCGGTACTCCTGCAGGCGTCCCCCTGGACGCACCTGGACCTCGACACCCGCTGCCCGGTACCGCCACTGGCCTGGGCCGGCCGGTTCGACCTCGCCGTCGGCGAAGCCGAACAGGTTCTCCTGAAAAAGGGTGTCGACCAGGTCGCGCATGACCTCCTCGGTGGGCAGGTCCATTTAGTACAGATCCAGCCAGGTGCCGATCTCCCGCTCACGGGCCCTGCGATGGATCTCGGCCGCGCAGGCGATGTCCTCCACGGCCATCCCCATCGGGTTGAGCAGGATGATCTCGTCGGCGTTTTCCCTGCCCGGCCGATTGCCCGCGATGACGTCACCGAGTTCGGCGTGCAGCCGCTCCCTGGAGAAGGTGCCCGCGAGGACCAGCTGGTTGATGATCTTCTTTTCCCTGTTGCTCTGCTCCCAGTCGTCGACGACGACCTTGTCCGCGTTGAGGAACACGTCCTTGTGCACGTCCATGATCGAGACGTTGGCGAGGAAGGTGCCGCGACTGAGCCAGGAGAAGGGAATGTAGGGCCGGTCGGCGAGGGTGCACGGCATGACGACCTCACCCGCGCGCACGGCTTCCTCTGCAGACTCCGCGATCGCGACCTTGAGGCCGGGCCGTTCCTCGCTGATGCGGTCCGCCAGCGCCTGCGCCGCTTCCGGTGCGGTGTCGAAGATGTGCGCGGTGGTGATGTTCGGGTAACACCGGGTGAGCGCCCTGAGTTGGGTGCTGCCGATCACCCCGCAACCGATCAGCGCGACGTCGGTGAAGCCGGGTCTCGCGAAGTACTCGGCGGCGAGACAGGTGACCGCGGCGGTCCGCCATGCGCTGATCAGGCTGCCTTCCAGCAGTGCGATGGGGTAATTGCTGTCCGGGTCGTTGAGCACGATCACGGCGCTGGCCCGCTCTAGTCCCCGCGTGGTCGGGTTGTCGTGTTTGCTGCCGATCCACTTCACGCCGGAGATACCGGGTTCGCCGACGTGTGCGGGCATGGCGATGATGCGGTCGGCGATATGCCCCTGCTTGCCGTTCGCGCGCAGGTACGGCTTGAGTGGCTGGACGGTTCGTCCCCGCGTGTGGGCGACGAGGGCGGTGCGCAGGGCGGTGACGTAGAGCTCGGGGTCGGTGCCGCCGGCCGCCACGACGTCCCGGCGGTTGAGGTAGAGCATGCGCGGGGAAGCGGTGCCGGTGTCCGGGGCGGCGGCATGGGTCGAGGTCACGAACTACTCCTGTCGGTGTCGGTGGTGGTAGTGGTGTCGGTCTCGGTGCGACGGACGCGGGCCTGCTCCAGCCATTCGTCGTCGTAGACCAGGTCCAGGTAGCGGTCGCCGCGATCGGGGAAGATCGCCACGATGCGGCAGGGTTTGGGCAGCGTCGGCAGGCGGCGGGCGATCGCGGCGACGACCGAGCCACTGGAACCGCCCGCGAAGATCCCCTCGGCGGACAGCAACTCCCGGCAACCGAGGGCGGCGTCGACGTCGTCGACGTGTACGACCTCGTCGATCTCGGCAGGGCAGCAGAGTTCCGGCACGCGGCTCGAGCCGATGCCGGGGATCTCGCGGTGCCCTGGCGGGCCGCCGAAGATCACGGAGCCGACGGCGTCCACGGCGACGACGTGCAGTCCGGGGAAGTGTTCGCGGAGCCGACGTGCGCACCCGAGCACGCTGCCGGTGGTGCTCACCGGCGCGAACAGGTAGCCGGGGGGCAGGGCGAGCTGGGTGACCAGTTCGGCGCCGGTCCCGTGGTAGTACGCCTCCCAGTTACGGTCGTTGGCGTACTGGTTGATCCAGATGGTTTCCGGCTGTTCGGCGAGGAGATCCTGTACCCGTCGGATGCGGGTGCCGAGGTAGCCGCCCGCGGTGTCCAGCTTGTCGACAATCTCGAGGGTGACGCCCAGCCTGCGCAGAATCGCGAGGTTGACAGTAGTGGTCTTCGGATCCACCACGCAGGTGAACTCGAGGCCGTGTACGCGGGCCGCCATGGCGAGGGCGATACCGAAGTTGCCGGAACTGCTCTCGATCAGCCTGCTGCCCGGCGGGATCGTGCCGTCGCGCAGGCCGCTCTCCACGATGTAGCGCGCCGACCGGTCTTTCATGCTGCCGCCGGGATTCATCAGCTCCAGCTTCGCGACCACCTCGACGTCCGGCGCGGGAAACAGCCTGCGCAGCGCGACGACGGGCGTGTTGCCGACACAGTCGAGGATGGATTCGCGCACGGAGCTGGCCACGGCGGCAGCGACAGTCACAGTTCTCCTCGGCTAGGCGGAGATGCGAGGTAAGTCTTACCTTAGTCCCGAGGTGACCGTGAATGAGGGGGTCGACACGAACAGTTACTGACCGGTTGGTGGAGGCGGGGTGGTCGGGTGGTGTGGTGTTGGCCGGTGGGTGTGGTGATGGTGAGGGTGTTGTCGGCGGGGTTGACGGTGTAGTTCCAGCCGGGTTGGTCTTTGAGGCGGTGGTGTGTTTTGCAGAGGCTGATGAGGCGTTTTTCGGTGGTGGTGCCGTGCTTGTGCCAGTCGAGGCTGTGGTCGAGTTCGCAGGACTGTGACGGCCGGTAGCAGCCCGATGCTCGGCATTCGCGGTCGCGGATGCGGACGAATTCGTCCAGCGGTGCGGGGGGTCGGTAGCGGGTGCGGCCGAGGTCGATCGGGTGCCCGGTGATGGTGTCGGTGAGGATGCGGCGCCATACGGTGTTGGGTCCGGTGGCGATCTGCCGGGCCAGCCAGGCGGGGATGTAGCCGTGCCCGGTCATCTCGGCAGGCTCGTCGTCCAGCCCGAGGAGGGTGGTGGCGGCGACGTAGACGAACACCTCCGCCCGCACAGCCCCCGACCCGGTGCCGTCACGCAGGCACATCTTCCCGAACAAGTCGGCGCGGAGTTGGTCGAGGGTGTCGGTGGCTCCGGCGTGGCGGAGCCGTCGGGCTTCGCGGTCGATGCGGGTGTAGATCGAGGTGGCTGTTTCGGCGGGCAGGTCGGCGATCAGGGTGGCCATGCCCTCGCCCTGCGGCACCAACTGCACGGACCGTTCCGCCCGCCGCCGCGCCACCCGCTTGGCGTAGCCGTCGGGAACGACCTGGGCGACGACATGGTGCGCCGCCCGCCGCAACCGCGTCGGGTCCTTGCCCGCCAACCGCTGCGACAACCGCTCATCGGCAAGCCGCGCGAGATCATCGGACAAACATCCGGTGACGTCGGCGATCTTGGAGGCCTTGTACCCGTCCACTACCCCGGCCCGCATCGCGGCCAGGGTGTGCGGCAGTCGGGTCGTCAAC